>NZ_JBHXWK010000003.1:0-707832 GCF_042671685.1 Streptomyces sp. NPDC127595
GGGGGGGGGGGGGGGGGGGGGGGGGGGGGGGGGGGGGGGGGGGGGGGGGGGGGGGGGGGGGGGGGGGGGGGGGGGGGGGGGGGGGGGGGGGGGGGTGGTTTTTTCGCCCCCTCCGCCCCTACCCGTCCCTTGCTTCTGGGGCTCCGCCCCAGACCCCGCTCCTCAAACGCCGGAGGGCTGAAGTTTCTTAGCCCGTCCGGCGTTTGAGGACGAGCGCGTTCAGCGCGACAGCGGGGGTCTGGAGGCGGCAGCCCCCAGGTACGGGACGGGTAGGGGCGGAGGGGGCGAGCAAACCCCCCGCTACCCGCCCAGGTGCCTCTCCGCGAAGTCCAGTTCCAGGCGGACCTGCTTGATGCGTTCGTCCACGACCAGGGACCCATGACCCGCGTCGTAGCGATACACCTCGTGGACGGCGTCGCGGGCGGCGAGGCGGTCGACGTAGTTCTCGACCTGACGGATGGGGCAGCGGGGGTCGTTGACCCCGGCCGAGATGTAGACCGGGGCCTTGACCGCGTCGACGTACGTCAGGGGGGACGACGCCGCGAAGCGTTCCGGGACCTCCTCCGGGGTGCCGCCGAGGAGCGTGCGGTCCATGGCCTTCAGCGCCTCCATCTCGTCGTGGTACGCCGTGACATAGTCGGCGACCGGGACCGCGGCGATACCGAGGGTCCAGACGTCCGGCTGGGTGCCCAGGCCGAGAAGCGTGAGGTACCCGCCCCAGGAACCGCCGGTGAGGATCAGCCGGTCGGGGTCGGCGAGCCCGGACGTCACCGCCCATTCGCGGACCGCGGCGATGTCCTCCAGCTCGATGAGACCGACGCGGTGCTTGAGCGCGTCCGTCCACTCACGCCCGTACCCGGTGGAACCGCGGTAGTTGACCCGCACCACCGCGTACCCGTGGTCCACCCATGCCGCCGGGCCCGCCGCGAACGAGTCGCTGTCGTGCCAGGTCGGGCCGCCGTGGATGTCGAAGACCGTGGGGAGCGGGCCACTCGCGCCCGCCGGCTTCTGGACGAGGGCGTGCACGCGGCCGCCCGGTCCCTCCACCCAGACGTCCTCCACCGGGACCGATCCCGGGGACTTCAGACCCGGCGGGTCCAGGACCACGGCCCCCGTCGTCGAGCGGACCACCGACGGCTCGGCCGCCGACGACCACAGGTACTCCACGGTTCCGTCGGGCCGGGCCGTCGCCCCCGACACCGAGCCCGGCGGGGTCGGCACGGGGAGCAGCTCATGGGACGCGAGGTCGTACTGCCACAGGTCGCTGCGGGCCTCGAAGCTGTGCGCGACGAGCAGCGCGGAGCCGTCCGGATACCACTCGGCGCCCACGTCGCCGGGCAGGTCGAGGACCAGCTCCGTCTCCTCACCGGTCGCCACGTCCCACACCAGGGGCTCCCAACGGCCGCGTCGCTGATGCCCGATGAGCAGCCGGGTGTCCCCGTCGACCGGGGCGAAGCCCAGCACCTCCAGGCCCAGCTCGACCGTGCCGCCCTTGGTGTCGTCGAGCTCCGCGACCGCCGAACCGTCCGGGCGCAGCACCCGCAGCGCCGAGTGCATCGCGTCGCCGTGCTCGGTGTGCTCGACAGCGATCAGCGAGCCGTCGTGCGAGAGGTCGCCGACGCCTGCGGACTCCCGGTGGCGGTAGATCTCCACGGGGTCCTCGCCGGTCCTGGCCACATGGATCGTCGAGCCGTCCTCATCGGTGGAGCGCCCCACGACAGCCGTCCGCCCGTCCCGGCCGATCGCCAGTCCCCCGGGGTAGGAGGGCTCGAGGCCCGGGGCCGCGGGTTCATCGGGACCGTCGGAGGCGGGGGAACCCTCGAATCGCTGACGGCGCCAGATCCCGAACTCGTCGCCGTCCTTGTCGTCGAACCACCAGATCCACTCGCCGTCGGGCGAGAGCACCCCGTCCGTCGTGCCGTTCGCCCGGTCCGTGACCTGGCGCTGCTCCCCCGTCGCCCGGTCCCACGCGTACAGCTCATACGTCCCCGTCGCGTTCGAGACGAACAGCGAGCGGTGCGGTGCGTCCTCCGCCCAGTCCGGCAGCGACACCCGCGGCGCCCTGAAGCGCTTCTCCCAGTCCGGCATGGATCCGTCCTGCGCTGCGGTCGCTTTCCCCTGGATGGGCCCGTTGCTCTCAGTCATGGCCCCATAGTGCCTGGCCCGCCCGGCAATCCGCTGCCGAGGTCCCCAGCCTGTGGATAACTTCCCGGCCCGGCAGGCGGGCCGAGGCCGATTGTCAGTGGGCGGGTGCAGACTTCGTGCCATGACCGAACTGCGCAAAACAGTCGAGAACTACTGGGCCTCCGCCGACGCCCGGGACTGGACCGCGTTCGCGGACACACTGACCGAGGACGTCGTCTACACCCTGCCGCAGACGCGCGAACGCATCAGCGGCAGGCAGAGGTACGTCCAGTTCAACCGCGAGTATCCGGGCGACTGGCACGTCCGGATCGAGCGCGTCATCACCGAGCCGGACCAAGCCGTCTCCTGGACCTGCGTCACCGTGGGCCTGGAGGAGATGCACGCCATCACGTTCTTCACGGCGGACGGATCCGGGCGAATAGCCACCGTCACCGACTTCTGGCCGGAGCCGTACGAGCCCCCGCCCGGGCGCGAGCACCTGGCCGAGCGGTACTGACCCCGAAGCCCGGCCCCGCCCCGCGGCCCCGTACCGTTGAAGGCGTGTACCGGTTCCTGCTGACGCCCCGCTGGTGGGGGATCAACGTCTTCGTGCTGTTGGCCATCCCCTTCTGCATCTTCATGGGCTCATGGCAGTTGGGGCGGTTCGAGGACCGGGTGCAGACCAGCCGCGACGCGGACAAGCAGGTCGAGGCGGCGAAGACGGAAGCGCCGCGGCCGCTGGCCGACCTGCTGCCCGTGGACAAGAGCACGTCCGGCAATCAGGCGATCGCGACCGGCCGCTACGCCGACCAACTGCTCGTGCCGGACCGCGACCTGGGCGACAAGCAGGGCTTCTACGTACTGACGCTGCTGCGGACCGACGACGGCAGGGCGCTGCCCGTCGTCCGGGGCTGGCTGCCCGGCGACGCGGACCCGGCGAAAGCCCCGGCCCCGCCCGGCGGCGAGGTCACGGTGACGGGTGCGCTCCAGGCATCGGAGAGCCCGGGGTCGAACGGTGTGAGTGCCGTCGGCGGGCTGCCCAAGGGCCAGACCGGCGCGATCAGCGCGGCGTCACTGGTGAACCTGGTGCCGTACAAGGTGTACGACGCGTGGATCACCCTCGACAAGGCCGACAGCGGAATGACCGCGGTCCCCGCGACCGCCCCGCAGGACACCGGCCTGGACCTGAAGGCGTTCCAGAACCTCGGCTACACCGGTGAGTGGTTCGTCTTCGCGGGCTTCGTGCTCTTCATGTGGTTCCGGCTGCTGCGCCGCGAGGTGGAGTTCGCGCGGGACTCGGAACTGGGTCTGGTACCGGACCCGACGGTCCCGGCCGAGGAACCAGCACCGGACACCGACGCCCGTACACCGGTGTCGTAGACCGGTCTCGTGTAGACCGGTCTCGTGTAGACCGGTCTCGTGTAGACCGGTCTCGTGTAGACCGGTCTCGTGTAGACCGGTCTCGTGTAGACCGGTCTCGTAGACCGTCCCCAGTCCTCGGTCACACCGTCTCGCAGACCTTACGCAGTGCTCAGTCCTCAGTCCTCAGCCCTCAGTCACACCGGTCTCGCGAAGACCCGCGGGAGGCGGGACCAGAGTCAGGACCCCTCGGGTGCGAGCACCCCCGTGCGGTACACCGTCCCCGCGCACGCGTTGGAGATCGTCGTGGCCGCCGTGGCCGTACCCGTCTGATCCGTGTGCGAGACGGTGACGCTGCCTTCGGCCACCCCGTCCTCCGTGATCAACTGCGTCGAGGTGCCGCCGGAGTCCGTGGAGGTGCCGCCGGTGGTCACGTCGTCGGTCGGGCTCGGGTCCGGTGAGGGCTCGCTGGTGGTCGGACAGGTCTCCGAGGGCACCCAGGCGAACCTCACGACGTACGAGGTGCCCGGCTGAAGTACCAGCGAGCTGACCTCGGTGGACGGGTCGGGCAGGCCGGTGGCCGCGTCGCCCGTCACATGGTTCACCACGTTGACCTTGGCCGATTCCGCGGCGCCCCCCGTGACGGTGGTCACGCTGCCCGCGCCGCTGACCGCGCAGGGTGCGGTGGAGACGTTCGAGACGGCGAAGGAGCCGTAGACCGTGCCGGTGGAGTCCGGGTCGCCGAGGGTGCTGGTGGCCCCGCCGAGCTGGGCCGCGGTGCACAGGGGCGCGCTCATCGTCGAGGCCTCCGTCGGATCGGCGCCGCCTGTGACTGCCCCGCTCCCCGCGTCCTTGCTCGCCTCCGGCGTGCTCGTCGCGCCTCCTTTGCCCGGCTCCTTGACCGTGCCGGAGGAACCGCCCACCGCGCGCTCACCCCCGTCCGCGGTCTTGCCCTGGCCGGAGCCGCCCTGAGTCTGCGAGCTGTTGCCCGCGATGGACGGATTGGCGTTCGGTCCCGAGGCGTTCGAGACGTGCAGCAGAGCCGGGACCGCGGTGCCGATGAAGAGCGCCGCGGCCGCCATGCCGACGACGGCCTGGCGCTTGCGGGCCCGCCTGACCGGCACCGCGCGGCGCAGGTGATCCAGGGTGCCGTCGGTGGGCTCGATCTCCTGGACGGCCTGCCGCAGCAGCAGCCGCAGCGCCTGCTCGTCCGAGCCGAGCCCTTCGAAGTCGAGCCCCTCGGACCGAAGTCCTCCCGAGGCGTCTCCGGAGCCGTGTCCGTCGGAGCCAAGTCCTCCTGAGCCGGGTGCGTCAGGACCGAGCCCTCCCGGGCTCTGTCCCGCCGGGCTCCGTCCCGCCGAGCCCCGTTCCTCCGGGCCGGCTCCGTCGCGGCCGTGTGCTTCAGGGCCGTGATTCACAATTCCGTTCCCAGCGTGCGATTGCTTGTGCTCGTGTTCTGGGCGCCGGGGTTCCCCGGGACGCCATTGCTCGTCGTAGCCGCTCATGCCGGCGCCTCCATGGCAACACGGAGCGCCGCTATGCCGCGCGAGCCGTACGCCTTGACCGACCCCAGGGACACCCCGAGCGTCTCGGCGACCTGGGCCTCGGTCATGTCCGCGAAGTAGCGCAGGACCAGGACCTCGCGCTGGCGGCGCTGGAGTCCCTTCATGGCCTTGATCAGCGCGTCACGCTCCAACTGGTCGTAGGCGCCTTCCTCGGCGCTCGCCATGTCGGGCATCGGCTTGGAGAGGAGCTTCAGACCGAGGATGCGCCGCCGCAGGGCGGAACGCGAGAGGTTCACCACGGTCTGACGCAGATACGCGAGCGTCTTTTCCGGGTCGCGGACGCGTTTACGCGCCGAGTGCACCCGGATGAAGGCCTCCTGGACGACGTCCTCGCAGGACGCGGTGTCGTCGAGCAGGAGTGCCGCGAGACCCAGCAGCGAGCGGTAGTGCGCGCGGTAGGTCTCGGTCAGATGGTCGACGGTGGTTCCGGCGGCCGTGCTGTCCTCGGCGCCGTCGCGCTGATCCGGAATGCGGGCGGGCCGCGCTGAGGGCATGGGCGCGATCACCGGCATGCCGCCGGACGCACCGGGGCCGCGGAGTCGGCGGGGCGGACGCAGGGCGCTGCCCCTTGTCTGTACCGCTGTGAAATCGAGTACCTCTGCCACGCCAGTTGGACACGCGTCCCCCCGCCAGGGTTGTACGCATCAGGCGTCGCGTTTGCGTCAGGCACCCCTTTTGACAATGCGTCAAATGCCCTCATGCGACCAGCTCATCCCCTATGTCCCGTTTTACCGCGACGTCCGACCACCCCTGAACGGCGACCGCAAAGACGCTCCCCGCCCTCCGCACGGTTGCGGAGGACGGGGAGGAAAATCTTCGAACGACCGGTGACTCGTTTCAAGTGGTATGGACCATTACCTTCACCACACATCCGGCCGACCACTGCGACCAGACCGCGCCAAGGAAGGCCCAGACACACCCGCCAGTCACCCGAAGACCGGAAGGCCCAGACACCCGCCAGTCACCTGAAGACCGAAGGGCTCATGCAGCCGCACCGGTCACCTGAAGACCGGCGCGCCCATCCGGATGCTCGCACCACACATCCAACACAGATCCTACAAACGAATCCCTCTGTGGCCACCAGGATTCCGGTTACCGGACAGCGAAAACGCAGAACTCAAGCTCTCGTGATCTCCGCCGCCACGAGCTCCGCGATCTGCGCGGTGTTCAATGCAGCACCTTTGCGCAGGTTGTCCCCGCAGACAAACAGTTCGAGTGCCGTCGAATCGTCCAGCGACCGGCGTACCCGGCCCACCCAGGTCGGGTCGGTGCCCACCACGTCGGCCGGTGTGGGGAATTCGCCGGCCGCCGGGTTGTCGAACAGCACGACCCCGGGCGCGGTGGCGAGGATCTCCCGCGCCTTGGCGACGGTGACCTCACCCTGGAAGCGGGCGTGGACGGTGAGGGAGTGCGTGGTGACGACGGGGACGCGTACGCATGTCACGGCCACGGGAAGCGCCGGGAGCCCGAGGATCTTGCGGGTCTCGTTCCGTACCTTCATCTCCTCCGAGGAGAAACCGTCCTCGGCGACGGACCCGGCCCACGGCACCACGTTCAGCGCCACCGGCTCCGGGAACGGCCCGGTGTTGTCGCCCACGGCACGCCGTACGTCACCGGGCTTGGTCCCCAGTTCCGTACCCGCGACCAGTGACAACTGCTGGCGCAGGGTGTCGACGCCCGCGCGGCCCGCCCCGCTCACCGCCTGGTAGCTGGACACCACCAGCTCGCGGAGCCCGAACTCGGCGTGCAGCGCGCCGAGCGCCACGATCATGGAGAGGGTCGTGCAGTTCGGGTTGGCGATGATCCCGCGCGGCCGGACCCGCGCCGCGTGCGGATTCACTTCCGGTACGACGAGGGGCACGTCCGCGTCCATCCGGAAGGCGCCGGAGTTGTCGACGACGACCACGCCCTTGGCGGCGGCGATCGGCGCCCACCGTGCGGCGATCTCGTCCGATACGTCGAACATGGCGACGTCGACCCCGTCGAAGGCCTCCTCCGTGAGGGCCACGACCTCGACCTCCTCGCCGCGCAGGGCCAGCTTGCGGCCGGCCGAGCGCGGAGAGGCGATCAGACGGATCTCGCCCCAGATGTCGGCGTGCTGGGACAGGATCTGGAGCATTACCGTGCCGACGGCGCCGGTCGCGCCCACGACCGCGAGCGTCGGCCGTTCGGTCCGCGACCCGGCATGGGCGGCACCGGTACGGGCCATCAGCGGCCCGTACCTCCGCACGAGTCGTGCAAGTCGTACGAGAGGACGGTCATCGTCCGGTGCCTCCGTAGACGACGGCCTCGTCGCTGTCGGAGTCGAGCCCGAAGGCGGTGTGCACGGCGCGCACGGCCTCGTTCACGTCGTCGGCGCGGGTGACGACCGAGATGCGGATCTCGGAGGTCGAGATCAGCTCGATGTTCACGTTGGCCTGGGTCAGGGCCTCGAAGAAGCTGGCCGTGACACCCGGGTTCGTCTTCATACCCGCGCCGACGAGCGAGATCTTGCCGATCTGGTCGTCGTAGCGCAGGGACTCGAAGCCGATGACGTCCTTCGCCTTCTCCAGGGCGTCGATGGCCTTGCGGCCGTCGGTCTTGGGGAGGGTGAAGGAGATGTCGGTGAGGCCGGTGGAGGCCGCGGACACGTTCTGCACGATCATGTCGAGGTTGATCTGGGCGTCGGCGATCGCGCGGAAGATCGAGGCGGCCTCGCCGGGCTTGTCCGGGACGCCGACGACCGTGACCTTGGCCTCGGAGGTGTCGTGCGCGACACCCGAGATGATGGCCTGCTCCACCTTCTGGTCCCCTTGCTGCTGTGTCTTCTGCACGAGTGGTTCGCTGCTGACCCAGGTGCCCTGCAGTCCGCTGAAGGACGAGCGCACATGGATCGGGATGTCGTAACGGCGCGCGTATTCCACACAGCGGTGGAGCAGCACCTTGGAGCCGGAAGCGGCGAGCTCCAGCATGTCCTCGAAGGCGATCCAGTCGATCTTCCGGGCCTTCTTGACCACCCGCGGGTCGGCGGTGAACACGCCGTCCACGTCGGTGTAGATCTCGCACACCTCGGCTTCGAGCGCCGCCGCCAGCGCGACGGCGGTCGTGTCCGACCCGCCGCGTCCGAGCGTGGTGATGTCCTTCTTGTCCTGCGAGACGCCCTGGAAGCCGGCGACGATGGCGATGTTGCCCTCGTCGAGGGCCGTACGGATACGGCCCGGCGTGACGTCGATGATCCGCGCTTTGTTGTGGACCGAGTCGGTGATGACACCCGCCTGGCTGCCCGTGAACGACTGGGCGCTGTGGCCCAGGTTCTTGATCGCCATGGCCAGCAGCGCCATGGAGATCCGCTCCCCCGCGGTCAGCAGCATGTCGAACTCCCGCCCGCTGGGCATCGGAGACACCTGCTCGGCGAGATCGATCAGTTCGTCCGTCGTGTCGCCCATCGCGGAAACGACCACGACCACCTGGTGGCCGTTCTTCTTCGCTTCCACGATCCGCTTGGCAACACGCTTGATGCCCTCGGCATCGGCTACGGAGGAACCTCCGTACTTCTGCACGACAAGGCCCACGTGCGCTCCTCGATCAATCCGTCTCTGCACCGCACAACTGCGGTCGGCTCAGTCTAACGAGCGGCCGGAATTCCCCTCCGGGGTATCGCATCGTGAGATGTCCCGCCCACGAAGTGATCACCCGGTCCGTCAGGTCAGCGAAGTCCTCCGGCCGCTCCGGACGGCACCTGCCCGCAGCCGGGACCCGTCACTCGGAAAAGTGCGCCGCGTCACACTGCAGGGCCGGGCAGGCCCTGGAGGTCGGGCGTGGCCGGCTCCTGCTGGAAGACAAGCCGGGGGCCTCGCCGTCGTCAACAGCTGGTGCCGGACGACGGCGGGACCGTGGCGTTGCGGAACGCTCCCGGTGGCGGCCTGTGCGTCGCGGTCAGCTCGTGGCCGGCAGCAGCGAGGAGTGGTGGTTTTCGATCAGCCAGTGGCCGTCCTGCTTCTCGTACTCGAACGTGTAGCGCGCCTCGACGGTGCTCACCACGCCGGTGTCGGGGTCGGTGAGCTTGAACTCGTAAAGCCCCGTGTCGATGGCCTCGTTGTCGTCGAGAACCTTGATCACGGTCTGGACCTTCGTGGCCACGGGCTTCTTGGCGAGGAAGCCCTCCATGTAGTCGACGATCCCCGCGCGGTCCGTACGGATCACGGGCGAGAGGGTGGGGAGCAGCACCGCGTCGCTCGCGTACCGGTCGGCGACGACCTCCGGGTCGCCCGTCGCCAGCGCGGCTCTCCAGCCGTCGAAGAGGGCGGCGATCTCCGCCTTGGTGGGCTTGGTGCTCTTCACCTCAGGGCTGGCCGTGCTGACGCCGGCGGTGATGGTGCCCGCGGCGATCAGCGCCGCGGCGGTGGCCATGGCCGCGCGAGTCCGTATGTGATGCATCACAACTCCTGTGCAGGTTAAGTGAGTTGCTCCCACTTGGTGCCTCCGGGAGCGCTTCCACTTTCCTCTCGTGCAGGCAAAGACCCGACCAGGAAACGATCAGTGCATGGCCAAGACTTCCCGGGGATTCAGCGGGAGTCCCGGCCGTCCGCGGTCGACCGTGACGGTCAGCCCGCGGACGGCAACACACCGGAGTGATAGTGGCGATCCGTCACCTGCGTTCCCCGCATGCAGTCACAGGTCACTCCGGTCGGCGGAGCCGGTGAGCGTTACCGGACCTGAGGTTCTCCACGGTGAAGGAACCCTCGGTCAAGAGGCCTCCTTGCGGTGGCGGGCGTGGGCGGCCGCGAGGTGCGCGCCGGTTTCCGCCGTGCTGATGAGGACCGCCATGTTGGCCTCCGAGGTGCGGCCCCCGGTGGTCTTGTCGATCGCGCGCATCAGGTACTTGGTGAGCGCGTTGCCGCGGATACCCTCGCGTTCGGCGCCGGCCAGTGCGTCCTGGAGGGCCGCCTCGGCCACCGCACTGTCCACGGCGTCCTCGGCGCGAGGCGGGGTGGTGATGACGACCGCGCTGTTGCTGCCCGTTGCCCAGTGGTTCTCCACAATGCGCGCGATGACCTCGGGGTCGTCGACGCGGTGCGGGCTGCGGATGCCGCTGGAGGCGCAGTAGAACGCCGGGAAGTCGTCCGAGCGGTACGAGACCAGCGGGACGCACTGCGTCTCCAGATACTCCATCGTCAGGTTCAGATCGAGGATGTTCTTCGCGCCGGCGCAGACCACGGCCACCCTGGAGCGGGTGAACTGAACCAGGTCGGACGAGATGTCCATCGAGGTCTCGGCACCCCGGTGCACGCCGCCGATGCCCGCTGATGCGAAGAAGGGGATACCGGCCAGTTCGGCCGCGACCAGTGAGGAGGCGACCGTGGTGGCGCCCTTGCCACCGCGGGCCAGGGTGACGGGCAGGTCCCTGCTGCTCACCTTCGGGATGCCCGGCGTCGAGGCGAAGCGTTCGATGTCGGCCTCGTCCATGCCGATGAGGAGGCGGCCGTCGTCCACGCCGATGGTCGCGGGCACCGCGCCGCCCGCCCGGACCGCGGCCTCCACCTTGTGGGCGGTGGCGGCGTTGTCCGGGTAGGGCAGGCCGTGGGTGATGACGTTGGACTCCAGGGCGAGGACCGGTTCCCCGGCTGCCAGGGCCTCGGCGACCTCTTCGCCGAAGACGAGGGGGATCGTGTCGCGGGTGCTCATGTGCGTCCTCGTCAGTTCTGGGCGTAGTCGGGTGCCTTGATCAGCAGATGGCCCCGCCGGGTTATCTCCGGTTCGTACACGGACTCCTGCCAGGCGTCCTGGGCCACCGGTTCGAGTGCGATCGAGACGGCGCCCTCGTAGGTGCCGAACTGCTCGACGATGACCGCGGTGAGGGACTCGGCGAGGCGCTGTTTCTGCTGCTCGGTGAAGTTCTTGGGAAAGTGTTTGATGGTGAGGTGCGGCATGACGGACTCCTCGGTCTGTCGGCGGGCTGCTGTGCGGTCGCGGATCGTCTGCGCCAGCTCGGCGACGCCGGGATCCTTGAGGACTCTGTAGTGGTCGCCGGTCAGTTCGATCACCGTGGGCGGCGTGGCGGCGTATCCGGAGTGGCCGTCGATGAACGAGTAGTCGTCGCCGGCCGCCTTGAAGACGGTGACCGGGGCGCTCAGCCGGCGCTCGGCCAGTTCGCGGAAGGTGTACTCGAACTCGTAGGTCCGCGCGACGAGTTGGGTGATGCGCCGGATCAACGGCGCACCCAGTTCCGGCAGCTGTCGGTGGAAGAACTCCACGAAGCTGTCCTCGTCCTGGGTCTCCTTGAGGCAGCGGTCGAGGTCGGGGCCGCTGATCGCCCCGGCGAAGACCGAGTAGAGGATCGTGACGTAGGCGGGGTTCGTGTAGGACGCCGTACGCCCGTGTGTCTCGACGTCGGCGCCCCGGATCTCGGGGTTTCCGGGGCAGATCAGCAGCAGGTCGGCGACACTCTCCCCGGCCTGCTCCAGTTGCCAGGCCGCCTCGAAGGCGACGCGGGCGCCGAACGAGTACCCCCACAGCGTGTACGGCCCGTGCGGCTGGACGCGCCGGATCTCGGCCACGTCGGCGGCGGCGGTCTCACGGATCGTGGCGTAGGGCACCTCGCCGGCGTTCAGGCCGTGCGTCTGGATGCCGAGGAACGGTCCGCCGAGATCGGTCTCACGGGCGAGTACGCGCAGGTTCATCGGATAGCCGCCGAGGCCCGGCCAGCAGAACACCGGGCTGCCCGCGCCGCCCTGTCGCAGCGGCACCAGTCGCGAGGGAGGCGTGTCGCCGTCGCTGTCGATGCGTGCCGCCAGGTCCGCCAGCCGCGGGCACTCGAAGACGACCTGGAACGGCAGCCGGATGCCGAACTCGCCGTTGATGGCGTTGACCAGCGTGACGGCGGTCAGCGAGTTGCCTCCGCAGGCGAAGAACTCGTCGGTCGTGGAGACGTGTTCGTAGCGCAGCGCCTTGCCCCAGGCCTCGGCCAGCCACCGCTCGGTCCGGGTTTCGGGAGCGGTGAACGGGCCGTCCGGGGCTGCCGAGTTGACCTCGTCGGAGGCTGCCAGGGCCCTGCTGTCGACCTTTCCGTTCGCGGTGAGCGGCAGCCTGTCCAGGACGAGGACCCGGTTGGGGAGCATGTAGTCGGGCAGCATGCGGCCGAGTTCGTCCTTGATGATCTCGGTCGGACCCTTCATGTGGACGGAGTCCTCGTACATGCCCTCGCTGCGGATCTGCTCCTCGCCGACCCTGCCGCCGAGAAAGAAGTACGACGCCTCGCCCGGGGCGATGCCGTGCCGGGACAGGACGGCGTCCATGTGCCGTGCGGCCGGAAGCGGCCTGCCGGACCTCGAGCTGTAGCCGGACGCCATGAAGCCGAGGCCGAGGCCGTTGCGCTGGAGGCGGTGCAGGTAGGCGCCGAGCCCGATGTACGACAGCCACGGACGGTCACTGTGGCGGCTGACGGCGGTGATGCCGAACGAGGCCCGGTCGTAGACCTGTTGGTTGATGGCGACGACGTGCTTGCGCAGGACGAGATCGTCGGACAGCCACTCCAGGCCGCCGTCACGGTAGCGGTACTGGCCCGACGCCATACCGTCCACCCGGCCGGGGTGCGCCTGGACATAGAGGTCGACGGACTCCCGCCGGGGCGTCCCCTCGTTCGGGACGACCTCGAACGTGCCCATGTAGTGGTCCTCGTCGGCCACGTCGAGCCGCTCCTTGACGCCGGGGAGCCGGTCGAGCGGACGCAGGTTCAGTCCGTGTGCGGGGAGCACCTCCTCGAAGACGCCGACCATGTGCCCGGCCTCGAACTCCAGCACCTCCTCGACGTTGGTCAGGTACACCGGCTCGATGGCGCTGCGGCGCCCGGCCAGGTGGACCAACAGGCTTAATTCCGGAGGGAGTTCGGAGGGACCTATGCGAACCAGGGCATGGTCGACGGGATGGTGGTAGTAGACACCGGGCGCCAGTCCGGGCAGGCCGCCCGTCTCCACGTACAGCTGTGTCGCGTAGAGGGCGCCGGGCGAGGCGTACGCGTACTTGGGCAGGAGCCGCTCCGTGCTGCGGAACTGGCCGAACCAGCGCAGGATCTCGCCGAGCCGTGTCAGGTTCAGGTCCGCGTGGGGGCCGACCGCGGGCGGCTTCGGTGCGAGCAGCTCCAGCAGGTCGGCGCGGGTGACGTCGCCGCCCTCGTAGAAGCGGTAGGTCTTGCGCGCGAAGACCGCGCGGCGCTGGGCCTGCGTCTCCTGGGCACCCGGCAGCGGTATCACGGCGCGCCCGGCCGATTCCCGTACCCCTGCGTCGGCCAGCTGCGCCCGGACCTGGAGGCGGTCGCTCTTGGAGCGGTGGTGGCCGGAGTTTTCGCCCTGGTCCATCAGGGCGGCTTCCTTGGGGTTCAGCTCGATGCACGCCACCAGTTGCTGGTGGCCGGTGCGCGCGTCGTCGACCACGACCGCGGCGGCCCGGCGCACCCAGGAGTGCTGCTCGACGGCGAGCGCGACCTCGTCGAGTTCGATGCGGTAACCGCGGAGCTTGACCTGGTTGTCCGCGCGGCCGGAGAACTGGATCGTGCCGTCGGGGTTCCAGTACGCCAAGTCGCCGGTGCGGTAGAGGCGTTGGGTCGGGATGAACGGCGACGGGATGAACCGCTCGCGGGTCTGTTCCGGGCGGTGGAGATAGCCGCGGGCCAGCTGGGTTCCGCCGATGTAGAGCTCACCGGGCTCCCCGATGTCCACGGGGGCCAGGTTCTCGTCGAGGATGAAGCACTGGGTGTTGTCGACCGGTATACCGATGGGGAGGGTGCCCGCGCCGTCAGGGATCGCCTCGGGGTCGACCACATGAGCGGTCGCGTTGATCGTGCACTCGGTCGGTCCGTACAGGTTGATCAGTGACGCCCCGGGCAGTTCGGCGAAGAAGGCCCGGCCGAGGCTGCGGGTGAGTGCCTCGCCGCCGGAGAAGACCCGGGTGAGTGAGGTGCAGTGGCCCAACTCCTCGGTGTCGAGGAGGGCTTGGAGCAGCGTGGGCACGCACTGGAGGGTGCTGACCTCGTGCGCCCTGATGGTCGCGATCAGGGCCTGTGGGTCGCGGTGACTGCCGGGAACCGCCGTGACGACCCGGCTGCCGACCGCGGGCGCGAGGATCTCCCACTGCGCCGCGTCGAAGCTCATCGGCGTCTTCTGCAGGACGGTGGTGCCCTCGCCGAGGTGCCCGCAGGTGTGCATCCAGCGCAGTTGGGAGGCGACGCCGCCGTGCTCGATCATCACCCCCTTCGGACGGCCGGTGCTTCCGGAGGTGTAGATGACGTACGCCAGCGAGTCGGGCCGCCAGCTCCCGAGCGGTGAATCCGTGCGGTGGGCGGCCTCGGACAGGGCGACGATCCTCGTTCCCTGTGGGACCAGTTCGGCGAGGCTTTCCGCCAGGTGGTCCTGGGTGATCACGACGGTGGTGCGGCTGTCCTCGATCATGTAGCGCAGCCGGGCGTCGGGGTACTCCGGGGACAGCGGCAGATAGGCGCCCTGGGCGAAGAGGATGCCCCATGCCCCGGCCATCAGATCGGCGGACGGCTCCGCGTACAGGCCGACGCTGTCGTCCGGGCCGACCCCCAGCTCGCGCAGCCGGCCGGCCAGCCGGGCCGCGGACGCGACCAGATCCTGGTACGTCAGGCTGCGGAGGCCGTCGGTCACGGCGACGTCGCCCGGGCGGATCCTCGCCTGCTGGAGCAGCAGGTCGGGAAGGCTCGCACCGGTGCCCGCGGGGGTGCGCCGTGGCAGTGCGGCGGCCTGACCGGGCGTGCGGGTCGTGGTGTTCACCTGGCCCCCGAGTCGGTCGTGCCGAAGAAGCGGTCCCCGAAGTCACCGATGCCGGGGATCATGAAGGAGTGTTCGTTCAGTCGTTCCTCGATCGAGGACGTCACGATCCGCACGGCCGGGTGGGCGTCGTGCACGGCGCGGATGCCCTCGGGCGCCGCGAGGAAGTCGACGAGGACGATGCGCTCCTCGCGTACCCCCGCTTTCAGCAGAACGCCGATGGCGGCCTTCGCCGAGCCGCCGGTGGCCAGCATGGGTTCCAGGAGCAGGACATGGCGCTCGGCGATGTCGTCGGGGAGGTGGGAGTAGTACAGGTGCGGGAGCTTTGTCTGCTTGTCCCGCTGGATGAGGATCTTGCCGATGCGGATACCCCGGTGGATCTCCCGCAGTTCGGCCTCCATGCTCTCGCCGGCCCGGATGACGGGTACGGCGCACACCTTGTCGGCGAACTTGAGGCCCTGGTACGTCTCGCCGACCGGGGTGGTCACCTCGTGCGCCTCGAAGGGGAGTTGGTCTAGACCGGCCTCCAGGAGCAGGCGGATGATCCGGCGGGAGTAGTGGACGAAGTCCGCGCGGGAGGCGTCACGGTCGCGGATGACCGTGTGTAACGCGCGTAGTTGATTGGTCTGGGGAATTAAATTCACGTTGTTGTACGGGAGTTGCGACATGAATGATGCTTCTCCTGTGCTGGTACGTGTGCTGGTACGTGTGCCGGTGCTTATTCGGTGGGGGGCTCCTCGAAGGTGGGAGGAAGCTCCGGTGTGGCGGTGAACTGGCCTGCCGCGACGCGGTAGACGGAGCGGCGGCCGGTGCGTTCCCACACTCGCCGCAGTACGTAGACGAGCTTGGGGTTGTGCTCTTCCTCTTCCAGCACGGCCCTGGCGACGATCGTGCGCCAGTCCTGCTGCCGCGCCTCGTCCGCACCGCTGTCGGCGGCGTCCTCGAAGAGGCCGTGCAGTGCGGCGAGCTTGGGCCGGCGGGGGAAGCTGCCGCCGGAGAAGACGGTGCCGAGCAGCCCGGTCCAGAAACAGTGGACCGCGCGGCGGTGTTCGCCGGCGGGCAGCCGTCGGCTGATCTGCTCCACGGCGTGCAGCGAGGTGATCAGGTGGAGCAGCACGAAGTCCCCGGGCTGCGACAGGTAGAGCAGGGTGACCGCGTAGTACAGCGCGTCCCAGTCCGGCGTGCCGTCCTTGAGCCAGCCCGGCTCGGCATGGATCAGCGGATGCCCCGCGTCCAAGGTGCGGGCGATGCGGAACTGCAGCCCGGAGCGCAGGAGTTCGGGGTGGATGCGGCCGTCCTCGACGGGCGAGGTGTCGGCGAGGACCTCTGCGACCCACTGGGTGAGCTCGTCCCGGCGGTCGTCCCACTCCCCCGCGAGGCGCAACAGGGAGTCGGCCGGGGACGCGTCGTCCGTGGCCGGGCCCGTCGAACGTTCGGGGTGACAGTCGACGTACGTGAACGCCATGTACGCCAGGCCTTCGATCGCCATCCAGCGGTTGCCCACGTCCAGTGCCCATCCGAGGTGGATGGTGGCGTGGGTGAAGGCGCCCACCCAGCCGGTCAGCAGCTCGGGCACGTAGCGGCGCAGCACCTCGTCGAGACCGAGCTCCCGCTCGCGCGCGTCGAAGAAGTCGGTGTACGACCAGAAGCTGGTGCGCTGCCCCAGGTACTGGCGCCAGTTGTCCTCGGTGATGGTGTGCCGGTCGGGCTTGGGTGGTTCGAGGCCGTATCCGTACGTGGTGAGCGCGGCGTAGTTGTCGTAGTACGCCTTGATCTGCTGCGCGGGCACACCGAGCCCGGCGAGCGCGACGACGGCGTGCTTGGCGTGGTTGGTGAGGTGGCCGTTGAACTCGATGTGGTACGTGCGGTCGTTCAGGAGGTCGTCGACGAGCTTCCGCTCTCGGTCGTCGTCCCGGTCTCCGTCGTGGTCGCGGACTCCGGCTGCTCCGTCTTGCTCGGGCATTCCTGCGTCTCCTTCCTGTTCCTGCGGATCTGGGCGGTCAGCCGGGGCAGCGAGAGCCCCGCGAGGACGAGGACGACACCCAGGAGTCTGATGGCGGAGGGGGCCGACTTCTCCTGGATGCAGTCGATGGTGACCGCGGAGAGCACCTGGCCGCTGATCACAAGCAGCGAGGCGTTCATCGCGCCGAGGCGGGGGAACACATGGCTGTTGACGGCGACGAAGAGGGCGCCGACCGCTCCGCCCAGGTAGGCGGCGACGGGCGCCGATCCCGAGTTCGGCCAGCTGGACAGCGCGAACAGGACCACGGTCAGGAAGGCGAACCCCACCGCGTGATTCCACACCGAGGCCTTGAACGGGCCCACGCGCGTGCTGAGTTGGCCGTTGACGGCACGGCTCGTACCGATGAGGACGCCGTTGAGCAGCGCCAGTAGGACATAAAGGGTCACCTTTTACGCTCCGCCGAGGACGATCAGTGCACTGCCCGCGAGGACGAGTGCGGCTGTCCCCAGGTCGGTGGCGGTGATGCGGCGTTTCGGGATGCGCAGCAGGCCCAGCCGGTCCGACGCGACGCCGAACAGGACCTGCCCGGTCAGCATCAGGGCGGTGGTCCCGGACAGGGCCAGCGAGCTGTTCACGCTGGTCGCCGAGAGGATCACGACGAAGGCGCCCAGGATGCCGCCGAGGTAGAACCAGAGCGGCGCCCGGTCCGCTTCCGCCGGGAGCGACGGCGGCTTCGGCCGGCTCACGGCGCGTGCGGTCGCGGCGACCAGTACCAGGGCGACCACGGCGCCGAGGCCATGGGCGACCCAGGAGGCGTACACGGCGGTCGTATGGTGCGCCAGTTGGCCGTTGAACTCGGTCATCAGCGTCAGGAGGACGCCGCCCGCGATCGCCAGGAGCCAGTCGGTTGCTCGAGTGGTCATACGGTGGACTCCTCTGCCGGAGCCGTCAGTGCGGTGCCGAGGTGTGCGACGACCTCGTCGAAGGTGTCCACGATCCACGTCGGCTCCGCGGTCGCCAGCTCGGCCGCGTCGTGGATGCCGTAGGTGACGGCGATCGATCGCAGGCCCGCGGCGTTCGCCATCTTCAGGTCGTGCGTGGTGTCGCCGACCATCACGGCGCGCTCGGCGGGAATGCCGAGGGTGTCGAGTACCAACCGCCCTGATTCCGGGTGGGGTTTGGGGTGGGTGACCTCGTCCGCGCCCACGACGAGTGCGAAGTGGTCGCGCAGGCCGGCCGCGGTCAGCAGGGCGTCCGCGCTGGCGTGGAACTTGCTGGTGGCGACCGCGAGGGTGACTCCCCTGTCGCGCAGGGTGTCCAGTCCCTCGACGACGCCGGTGAAGAGCAGCTCGGGCGCACGGGGCAGGACGAGTTCCTTGAAGTGGACCTGGTACTGGCCCACCCCACGGGTCACCAGTTCGTGGTCCGTGGCGAGTCCCAGGAGCCGGCCGAAGCCCTGCTCCAGGGGAAGCCCGATCGTGGCCCGTATGTCCGAGGCGTCGGGAACCGCGACACCCAGAGACCCGAACGTTGCGGAGAACGTCTCGACGATCGCGCGCGGCGTGTCGACAAGTGTTCCGTCCAGGTCGAAGACGGCCAGCTGGGCCATGGAAATCCTTTCGTCAACACCAGGGATGAGAAAGACAGTTGCCTGAAAGACAGTTGCCTGGTCGAACCGTTTCCTGTCCCAACAGTTACCTGACCAAACGATTACGAATGCACTGCTGCGGAGTCATGAACAGTGTGTGGCAGCGTTCCCACCGGTGCTCTCCTGTGGTTGACGGGTCGCGGGGCCCGGTGCTGAATGGATCTCCCGCCGCCGTCCGCACACGAAGGGCTTTGTCATGCCTGTGGAATTCCTCGGCATCGCGTACACCAACAACGCCTCCGAGACGACGGCTCGCTCCGGCGCCTCGTTCGACAAGGAGTACACGCTCAGGCTCGCGCGGGCGCACGAGGACCACGGCTGGGACCGGGTGTTGTTCGCGTACGGGTCCGACACGCCGATTCCCACGCCGGCGGCGGCGTACCTCGCCGCGAAGGTGGACCGCTTGCAGATCCTGCTGGCGCACCGGCCGAACGTCTCCTATCCCACCTACGCGGCGCGCACCTTCGCGACGCTGGACCAGATCAGCGACGGACGGCTCGCCGTCCACTTCATCACCGGCGGCAACGACCACGAGCAGCAGCGCGAGGGCGACACCCTCACCAAGGACCAGCGCTACAGCCGTACCCGGGAGTACATCGAGATCGTCAAGAAGGTGTGGACTCGGCGCGAGGCGTTCGACCACGAGGGCGAGTACTACAGCTTCCACGACTACGTCAGCGATGTGTTCCCCGTCCAACAGCCTTACCCGGCAGTCTCGTTCGGAGGTTCGTCGCCCGCCGCCTACGCAGCGGGCGGCGCCGAGGCGGACATCTACTGCCTGTGGGGGGAGCCGCTCGCGGAGACGGCCCAGCAGATCGAGTCGGTGCGCGAGGCGGCACGTGCGGCGGGCCGCGCCGGAACGCCGCGCATCCAGGCGGCGTTCCGGCCGATCCTCGCGTCCACCGAGGAACTGGCCTGGGAGAAGGCGCACCGCACGGTCGCCGCCATCCGGGAGCGCCGCTCGGCGGGCCGCAGCGCGGCCCGCGGGCACCACCCGGACGCCCCGGAGAACACCGGCGCGCAGCGGCTCATCGCCATCGCCGCGCGGGGCGAGCGCTTCGACCGCGCCCTGTGGACCCCCACCTCGGCGGCCACCGGCGGAGAGGGCAACTCCAACGCCCTAGTCGGCACTCCCGAGACCGTCGCCCAGGCCCTGCTCGACTACTACGACCTGGGCGTCGACATCATCTCCGCCCGCGGCTACGACCTGCTCGGCGACGCCATCGACTTCGGACGGTACGTCATCCCGCTGGTCCGCGAGGAGGTGGCGCGGCGCGATCGCGAAGGCGCCCCCCGCGGCCCGCAGGAGCTGAAGCGGATCCAGGAACGGCTGGGAGACCGGCCACGGGCGACCGCAGCCGCGGGATGAGTGCACTGGTCGCACTGTGGCTGCCTGACGGGAGCCGCGGAACCGGGGATGCCCGGTTCCGTCAGACGCGTCGCGCGTATCGATCGTCACAGTGATCACCGGCCCGGCCACCTGAGCCTGCGTCAGCCCCTGCTCCTCGCGGATCTCCCGGAGATGGTGGCCCACACGGACCGTACGCCTCTCCGACCCGTCGGTTACTTGACCGTCCGAAGCCCCAACGGCTCCGCGATCTCCTCCGCCATGACCTTGCCGGCAGCCTCCGCGAGGGCGTCCTCGCCGAGGTCCTGGTCGGTGTCGAGGCCGTCCAGTTCTTCGAGGGGCTGGTTGAGGCGGACGTGGGCCACTACGGACTGGAGGGCGCGGAGGGTGGCGGAGGCGGTGGAGCCCCAGTTGGAGAAGTAGGAGAACTGCCACCACCAGAGGGCTTCGGTGGTGCGGCCGGCGCGGTAGTGGGCCATGCCGTGGCGGAGGTCGGCGATGACGTCGGCGAGGTCGTCGGAGATGCGGGCCGGGACCGGGGCCTTGCGCGGCTCGTAGGGGTCGAAGACCTCCGAGTAGACGTCGATCGGCTCCAGCATCACCGCCAGGCGCTCGCGGAGGTCGTCCACATCGGGCTCCGGGCCCAGGTCGGGCTCGTAGCGCTCGTCGGGAAGGATGTCCTCGTGCGCGCCGAGGCGGCCGCCGGCCAGCAGGAGCTGGGAGACCTCCAGGAGGAGGAAGGGGACCGCCGAGTCCGGCTCGTCGCCCTTCGCCACCTCGGAGACGGCGACCAGGAAGCTCTCCACCTGGTCCGCGATCTGGACCACGAAGTCGTCCGGGTCCTGGCTGGTCGCGTGAAGCGTGGCGTCAGACATCTAGGAGTCGTCTCCCCTCGAAGGCGCGGCCGAGCGTGACCTCGTCCGCGTATTCCAGGTCGCCACCCACCGGGAGGCCGCTGGCCAGGCGGGTGACCTTGAGGCCCATTGGCTTGATCATGCGGGCGAGGTACGTGGCCGTGGCCTCGCCCTCCAGGTTCGGGTCCGTGGCGAGGATCAGCTCCGTGACCACACCGTCGGCCAGGCGGGCCAGCAGTTCCCTTATGCGCAGGTCGTCGGGGCCGACACCCTCGATCGGGCTGATCGCGCCGCCCAGGACGTGGTACTTGCCCCGGAATTCACGCGTGCGCTCGACCGCCACGACGTCCTTCGACTCCTCGACCACGCAGATGACCGACAGGTCACGGCGCGGGTCGCGGCAGATGTTGCACAGCTCCTCCTGCGCGACGTTCCCGCAGGTCGCGCAGAAGCGGACCTTCGCCTTGGCCTCCATCAGGCACTGCGCGAGACGGCGGACGTCCGTCGGCTCGGCCTGGAGGATGTGGAAGGCGATCCGCTGCGCGCTCTTGGGACCGACGCCGGGGAGCCGCCCCAACTCGTCGATGAGGTCCTGGACCACGCCTTCGTACAACGGACTGCCTTTCCTGGGTCCTCACGTGCGTGCTTGGGCGGTACGTACGTACCGTAGTTGGCCGTTGCCCTTCTTAGAAAGGCAGGCCACGTCTCAGAACGGCAGGCCGTGTCTCAATCGGCACCCTGTGTCTCAGAACGGCAGGCCGGGGATACCGCTGCCGCCGCCGAGGCCCTGGGCGAGCGGGCCGAGCTTCTGCTGCTGGAGCGCCTGCGCGTTCTCGTTCGCCGCCTGGACCGCCGCGACGACCAGGTCCGCGAGGGTTTCGGTGTCGTCCGGGTCCACGGCCTTCGGGTCGATGACCAGGGCCCTCAGCTCACCGGAGCCCGTCACCGTCGCCTTCACCAGGCCGCCGCCCGCCTGACCGTCGACCTCGGTGCGCGCGAGTTCCTCCTGCGCGTTCGCGAGGTCCTGCTGCATCTTCTGGGCCTGCTGGAGCAGCTGCTGCATGTTGGGCTGGCCACCACCGGGAATCACGATCAGCTCCTGGTTCGTACGGCTGGAAGTGCGGATGTGAGTGCAGTTGTGAGTGGGGTTGTCATACCGCTTCGAGTACGGCTGTGAGTACGGCTTCGAGTACGGGTTTTCCCTCTCGGCACGAGCCTACGTGGTCGGCCGGTCCGTCGCTCAAGCACTCTTTCGAGTGAGACGGTCCGGAAGCCTATACCTGATCAAGCCCCACTTCCGGTCGGAAAAGCGGTGAAACCCGGGCCATCGCCACCCATTGGGCGGTAAGAAGGGTGCGACGCTCCTGCATCATGCGTCACGTGACGTCACGGAACGTCATCACCGTCGTCAGTAGGGAGTGCCGGGTGAGCCAGCCGGAGATGCAGCCCGAGGGGCCGCCCCAGGACGGCCGGGGCGGGCCGGGCGGGCGCGACGACGGCGCCGCGGGGGCCCGGCCGGGCGGCGACCTGACCGGGCGGCCGTTTCCGCTCGGGGACTGGGGCGAGCCCGCGGAGCGGCTCGACGAGCTGTACCGGTGGGTGGAGCGCGGGGCGCTCGACACGGCTTCCTGGTATCTCGCGGACCGGGTACGGAAGCGGCGCGGGGCGCGGGTGCTGCGGTGCGGGGCCGCGCTGGGCGCTGTCGCCGGGGCCGCCCTGCCGTTGCTCGACCTCACGGGTGTGGTCGGCGGGGTTGCCCCCTGGGGGTATCTGGCGCTGCTGCTCGGGGGTGCGTGCGTGGCGGGTGACCGGTTCTTCGGGGTGACGTCCGGGTGGATAAGGGACGTGGCCACGGCGCAGGCGGTGCAGCGGCGGCTCCAGGTGCTCCAGTTCGACTGGGCGTCCGAGAGTGTGCGGGAGGTTCTGGGGCCGACGGAGGGGACGGCCAGTGAGGCCGCGGATCGGTGTCTTGGGGTGCTGCGGCGGTTTTCGGATGATGTGACGGAGTTGGTGCGGGCGGAGACGGCGGACTGGATGGTGGAGTTCCGGACGGGGTCTGCGCCTATGGGGATCCAGTCGGCGGTGGGCGGGGCTCCCCGGGCCGAGGGGGCGCCGCCGGGGCGGCTCCCGTTGCCGCCGGGGACTCGGCCGAACATGCCTCGGCAGCGGCCGCCGGAGCCGCGGTAGCGCCCCGGGGGGAGGCTGGGGTGGAGTTTTTTCGCCCCCTCCGCCCCTGCCCGTCCCTTGTTCCTGGGGGCTGCGCCCCCAGACCCCCCCCGCTTCGGCCTGAACGGCCCCGTCCTCAAACGCCGGACGGGCTGAAAACGCCGCCCCCACGGGTGGGTGGGGGATCGGGATGCACCACATCGCGGACAAACGCCGGACGGGCTGAAGACGTTCACACCTGCGGCGTCGGGAACGCCACCGGGCTTCTCGCTCCCGTGTGGCTCACCGCTCGTACGCCGAAGAAGACGTTGTCCTTGGAGAGGTCGACCTCGTAGGTCGTGACGTCGCCGGCGGGGAGCACGTGGGTCCACTCGGGGGCGGTGGTCTCGCGCCAGACGACCTCGTAGCCGGCGAGGTCGGGCTCGGGGCCGCGGGTCCAGACCAGCTTGGTGGAGTTGGTGAGGGTGGAGGTGATGATCTTCGCGTCGCGTGGGGTTCCCGGGGCCTGGGCCAGAGTCCACAGGGCTGCCGCGTTGACCTTCGCGACGCGCGTGATGAACGCGAAGTCACAGAACTCCGGGAGGTCGCCGAACTGTTGGCCGTTCTCGTCGACGCGTACGTCCTGGTGCTGGTGGGCGAAGTCCTCGGCGGGCTCGGTGAAACGGGCGGCGGGGTAGGCCCGTTCGAGGAAGGGGATGTGGTCGCCGCCCCGGCGGTAACGGTCGCGGCGGTAGATGACCCGCACGTGCATCCCGGTCGCGTCGTTGTCACCGACATCCCTGACGAACCTGGCCAGTTGGCGGGAGGGAGAGTCGTTCTCACCGCCCACCGAGCGGCGCGTCGCGGCCTGCGCCGGGGTCTCGGAGGTGGGCACGCCCTCGGCGAAGAGGCGGATTGTGTACGGGTCCCGTGTGCCGTCGTCCGCGGTGGAGCTGCCGATGATGTCGTTGGTGAACATGCCCTGGACGTCCGCACCGGCCGCCTTGTAGAGCTGCGCCATGTATGCGGCTCCGTACAAACCCTGTTCCTCCCCCGCGACCGCCGCGAAGACGATCGTCGAGGCGGGGCGGCGGCGGGCCAGCACACGGGCGAGTTCCATCGCCAGCGCCACCCCGGACGCGTCGTCGTCCGCGCCCGGCGCGTCCGAGGTGGCGTCCATCAGGTCGGTGACCCGCGAGTCGTAGTGGCCGGAGACGACGTACACGCGCTCCGGTGTGACCGAACCGCGCAGGGTCGCGACGATGTTCGTGATGCGGGTCGGGGTGGGGATACCGGATGCCGGTTCCTGGACGTACGACTGGAGTTCGACCGTCATCCGGCCACCGGAGCCCGCCGCGTACGTCCGCAGCTCCGCAGCTATCCAGTCGCGTGCCGCGCCGATCCCCCGTACCGGGTCGTCCTGCGAGGAGAGGGTGTGGCGGGTGCCGAAGGAGACCAGCTTGCGGACGGTCGCCTCGATGCGTGCGGGGTCGATCTCCTTGAGGAGAGTGCGGAGTTCGCGGGTGGGAGGCTGGGCGGTCGCGGGCGGCCGGGAGCCTGAGGCGGAGTCGGGGGGAGCCGCCTGCGCCGGAGGTGCCGTCGCTCCCAGCGTCACCGCACCCGCCGCCGTCGCGGTCAGGATCGATCTCCTGCTGTGGCGCATGCGTCCTCCTGAGGCCGATGTCAACCGCTGGGCTGCCACTGCAATGGTTGTGTACGCAACAAGCCTCGGCAAGGGTGCGTCGCCGTGAGAGCAACCCCGGACTCAGCCCTCGCCGCAGATCCTCAGCCCCACCGGCGTCCCGCACGGCAGGTGCCCGTGTGTGCGGATCACGTCCTGGCCGGCGCCCCGGATATAGGTGAGGAAGCTGGAGATGACGGAGTCGACGGGCGAGGCGCCGTACGTGCAGGCGTACTCGATCTCGCGGTACGGGTAGTCGCTGGTGCCGTGTTCGAGGTCCTCGACGGAGGCGTCGTGCCCGTCGAGGCCGATCCGGTGCAGGCCGCCGAAGCCGTTGGCGTTGTTCAGCTCGCTGTAGCCGATCGCGCCGGGCAGCTCGGCCACCGTGCTCAGCACCTGGTCGGTGGAGTCGGGTTCGCAGCGCACGACCGGGGCGGCCGGGTCGTCCTTGTGGACGCAGTCCAGCGAGGAGTTCGCGATCTCGCCGCGCCCCAGCACGCGCCGCTGGAAGACCTGCCGGGTACGGGAGTTGGCGTCCCGGCTGACGAGGAGGACGGGCAGGTCGGGTCCGTCGAGCTCCGACCAGCTCTTGATCTCGCCGCGGTAGAGCAGCATCAGCAGCTTGAAGTGCTCGCTCCGATTGAGCGGGACGCGCGGGATGAGCAGCGTGCTGTCCTCGTAGTTGAAGCCCGCGGCGCGGGTGAAGGGATCCATCAGGTGGTCGGTGCCGGACGGCTGGGTGACGGACACACCCCGGATGACGCGGTCCGTGAACACCGCGGTCACACCGTGCCGTTCACGGCTCGTGTAGTCGTCGCCTGCGACACTCTGCGAGCCGTCGTTCTCTATCCGCAGCAGCACGAGGGTGGCGTCGGCCATGCCGGGCGCCTCGTCGAACCATCCCTGCCGGACGTTCGCACGCCCCGAACGCACGTCGTCGCCCACCGGGTTGTCCATCTGCACCCGGTAGCCGATCCTCCCCCACTGCCTTAAGGGCGCGGGCGGTGCCCCCAGCGGCGCGGCACCCGGCGCTCGTACCAGACCATCACCGCGGAGGCGACGACACCGATCACAGCGGTCCCGACAGCCACCACGTTCTCCGCGCTCAGCCACTCCACTTGAGCCACTCCCCCGCGCCCGATGGTCCGGAAACGGTACGGCGCGGAGCGGGAACGTCCGGAAGACGCCAGGTGAACTCACTGAGGCGCCGCCAGACGGGCTCCGTGTACGTCAGAGGCCCTGCGGGGTACGTCAGTTGCTCTTCGTGTACGTCAGAGGCCCTGCGGGGTACGTCACAGGCCTTGCGGGGTACGTCAGTTGCTCCTCGTGTACGTCAGCGACTCGCCCGTGTCCGTGTTCACGCGGCGCAGGCTGCCGTCCGGGAGGAGCGTGACCTCGGAGGCGGCGCCCGGGGAGCAGGAGGCGGCCGGTTCACCGACGGTGACCTTGGAGGGACCGATCTCCAGTGGCCCGTCGGCGGTCGGGGCCTCGGCCAGCGGGGCCTGGAAGACACAGTGGTATGTGCCGCCGCCGGCCGGGCCGTCCGCGGTGAGCGAGAGGACCGTGTCACCCACCTCGCCCTGCTGGATGACCAGTTGGCGGGTGTTGGAGCCCGAGTCGTTGTCGATGCCGGAACTCCAGGTGCCGAGGTACGCCTCCGGAATCGTGCCGCCCTCGGACGCCTGCGTCGTGGGCGAGGCGCTTGCGCTGGTCGGAGACGGTTCGGGCGTGGCCGGGCCGGGTGTCACGGGCGCGCTGGCCTCGGGCGACGGCTTGGCGTCGTCGGTCGTGTCGCTTCCGCCGCCGCTCATCAGCGCGTAGACGGAGCCGCCCGCGCCGAGGGCGACGACCAGCGCCACCACGATCAGGGCCGCGGTGGAGCGGCTGCTCCTGCCCGAGCGGTCGGGCTGGGGAGGGAAGGGAGAGAAGGGGGCAACTCCGGGGCCGTACGGGGGCGTTGTCCCCGGCGGCTGGGTCCAGCCGCCCGACTGCGGATAGCCGTACGCGGGGTGCGGGGGCTGTGCCGGGCTCACCGGGGGCTGCGGCTGCGCGTACGGAGGCTGCTGGGGATGCGGATACTGCTGGGGATAGCCGTACGTGGGGTGTGGGGTGGTCGGCGGAGCCGGCGGGGGCGGCGCCTGGCCCGTACCCGTACCCGTACCCGTACCCGCGATCATCGTGGGCTGGTGCTCCACGGGAGCCGGTCGTCCCGGCGGGGGCGGGGTCGGGCCTTCGGACGGGGTGGGAGCGCGTTCCGGGGAGGGCTGGGGAGGAGTCGCGGGCCGCCCCGGCGGCTTGGACAGGTCCGGAGCCGGAGTCGGGGTCGGTGCCGGGGCCGGGGCCGGCGTCGAGGTCGGGGCGGCCGGGACTCGTCCCAGCCGTGTCGTCGGGGCCCCCGACCCCGGCCCCTCGTCCGGATCCTCCGTGTCCAGCAACTGCACGGCATGCCGCCCGAGTTGGGCCACCAGCGCACTCGGCAGCCAGGGATCGCGCGAACGCCCGTCCAGGACGGTGTCCTCCGCCCCGGACAGCTCCAGGATCTCGCCGAGGCCGGGCCGGGCGGCGGGATCCTTGTGCAGGCAGGCGCGTACGAGGTCGACGAGGCCCTCCGGAACCCCCTCCAGGTCGGGTTCCTCCTGCGCGATGCGGAACATCATCGCGTGCGCACCGGAGTCGGCACTGCCGAAGGGAAGGACGCCCGTGGTGGCGTACGCGAGGACCGAGCCCAGGCAGAACACGTCGCACGCGGGCGTGATGCGGTCGCCGCGGACCTGCTCGGGGGCCATGAACCCGGGCGAGCCGACGAGCGCTCCGGCGCGCGTGAGGCCGTTCTCGGTCACGGTCTCCAGGGCGCGCGCGATCCCGAAGTCAATGACGCGGGGGCCGTCGATGGTGACGAGGACGTTCGAGGGTTTGAGGTCCCGGTGGATCAGCCCCGCGGCGTGGATGTCCTGGAGGGCGTGCGCGAGCCCGGCCGCGAGGATGCGTACCGACCGCTCGGGAAGTGCCCCGTGGTCGTGGCCCACGACGGTCTGCAGGGTGGGGCCGGCGACATAGCCCGTGGCCAGCCAGGGGATCTCGGCCTCGGTGTCCGCGTCGAGGACGGGCGCCGTCCAGTAGCCGCCGACCCGCCGCGCGGCCAGCACCTCCTGCCGGAACCGCGCCCGGAACTCCTCCTGTTCGACGAGCTCCCGGCGCACCAGCTTGACCGCGACCGTACGCCCCCGGTCGGACCGGGCGAGATACACGTGCCCCATCCCGCCGGCACCGAGCCGCGCCAGCAGCCGATACGCGCCGATGCGCTGCGGATCCCCAGCTCCCAGCTTCTCCATGGTTGCGCCCACCCTCCCCCGTGCCTGTGCGACAGGCTGAGGATAGTGCGGCCGTACGGGGAGGCGGGCGGAGCGGTGTCTACGGTTCCGTAACGGGGTGTTCCGTTTCAGTGACACCGGCGGCGCTGTCCGTAGTCATGGCGTCGAGCGCCGCCGACAGGCGTTCCAACACCCGTACGGTCTCCGCGAATTCGTCCTCTCCGAGAGTCTCGGCCAGCCGGTCGGCCAGGTCCGCGTGGCCGGGGTCGACCTTGGTGATGGCGGCGCGGCCCTCCTCGGTGGGGGTGAGGAGTTTGGCGCGCCGGTGGGCGGGGTTGGGGAGGTACTCGGCCAGGTCCTTGTCCACCAGCAGGTCGGCGATGCGCTGCACGCTCTGGCGGGTGATGCCCATCGCGCGGGCGATCCCGGAGACGGGCAGCGGCTCGGGGAGCACCGCGCCGAGCACCTGCCACCAGGCGGCGGTGAGTCCGGCGGGCCGGGCCAACTCCTCGGCGACGGAGAGGAATTGGCCGTTGAGCCGGAAGACGCCGAGTGCGCTGCGGCTCAGCAGGTCCTGGCGCGCCCGGCTCACTGCCCGGCCTTTTCGAGTACGGCGTAGGCGGCGGGGTCGGAGTCGTGGAACAGCCGGTACCAGGCGTCAAGGACCTCGCCCTCGTACACACCGAGAAGCCCGAAGACCTCGCGGGCGAAGGCGACGGGTTCGGTGGGGCCCGCCGTGACCACATTGCCGTCGGTCACGGCGTCGGTGTCGACGTACCGCTCGCCGCCCCGGTAGCCGGTGGCGGCGAGGTAGAAGGACACGGCGCTGGTGTGTGCGCGGTCGTCGAGCAGGCCTTCGCGGGCGAGGCCGGCGGTGCCGCCGCAGATGGCGGCGACGGGGACGCCCGCGTCGAGGAACGCACGGGCCTTGCGGGCGAAGGGGGCGAGGTCGTCGCCCGTGTCCCAGAGGTCCGCGCCGGTGAGGATCAGCAGCGAGCTGTCCTCGGGGCGGAGCTCGTCCAGGGCGAGGTCGGGCTGGATACGGACGCCGCCGACCGTCGTCACGGGCTCCCGGGTGGGGCCGACGGCACGGATCTCGCGGCCTGCGCGGGCGAGGTAGGCGGTGGTGTGACCGGTCTCCCAGTCGGCGTAGGTGTCGTAGACGGCGAGGTGTACGGGCTTGAGCGGCTCGAACGGCTTGAACTCAGGCGTGCTGTGGTTCATCGCTCCTCCTTGGCCGGGCGCGCGAGTGACTATGTAAGCATGCTGTCATTTAGACAGCATGCTGTCAAGAGACGCTCGGAGGACCCTCCTCTGTGTGAAGCCCGACAGACTGAGGACCGCTCCTCCCCTTGAAGCCCGACAGACTGAGGACCGCTCCTCCCCTTGAAGCCCGACAGACTGTCGTGGAAAGCCCCCGACCGCAGACAGGACGCCGATATCGCGCCCACCTCGTGGACATTTACGCTGCGGCGCATGACCCCTCAGCCCAACCCCCAGGCCGGCGCCGCCGTGAAGGCCGCGGACCGTGCGCATGTGTTCCACTCCTGGTCAGCGCAGGAGCTCATCGACCCGCTCGCCGTCGCCGGTGCGGAGGGGTCGTACTTCTGGGACTACGACGGCAAGCGGTATCTGGACTTCACCAGCGGGCTCGTCTTCACCAACATCGGGTACCAGCACCCGAAGGTCGTCGCCGCGATCCAGGAGCAGGCCGCGACCCTGTCCACGTTCGCGCCCGCCTTCGCCGTGGAGGCGCGTTCGGAGGCGGCCCGGCTGATCGCCGAGCGGACCCCGGGCGACCTGGACAAGATCTTCTTCACCAACGGGGGTGCGGAGGCGGTCGAGAACGCGACGCGCATGGCCAGGCTGCACACCGGGCGCCCGAAGGTCCTCTCCGCGTACCGCTCGTACCACGGAGCCACCTCCGCCGCGATCAACCTCACCGGTGACCCGAGACGCTGGCCGAACGACAGCGGAGCGGCCGGTGTCGTCCACTTCTGGGGGCCCTTCCTCTACCGCTCCCCCTTCCACTCGGAGACCGAGCAGCAGGAGTCGGAGCGGGCGCTTCAGCACCTCGAGGACACGATCGCCTTCGAGGGCCCCGGCACGATCGCGGCCGTGATCCTGGAGACGATTCCGGGTACGGCGGGCATCATGACGCCGCCGCCGGGTTATCTCGCCGGGGTGCGCGCGCTCTGCGACCAATACGGGATCGTCTTCATCCTGGACGAGGTCATGGCCGGGTTCGGGCGTACGGGGAAGTGGTTCGCCGCCGATCACTACGGCGTGACGCCGGACCTGCTGACCTTCGCGAAGGGGGTGAACTCCGGGTACGTGCCGCTCGGCGGTGTCGCCATCTCCGGCGCGATCGCGGAGACCTTCGCGCGGCGGCCGTACCCCGGCGGGCTGACGTACTCCGGGCATCCGCTGGCCTGTGCCGCCGCCGTCGCCACGATCAACGTGATGGAGGAGGAGGGGATCGTCGACCAGGCCGCGTCCATCGGGGAGACGGTGATCGGGCCCGGGCTGCGGGAGCTTGCCTCGCGGCATCCGAGCGTCGGGGAGGTGCGGGGTACGGGGGTGTTCTGGGCCCTTGAGCTGGTGCGGGACCGGGAGACGCGGGAGCCGCTGGTGCCGTACAACGCCGCCGGGGTGGACAACGCGCCCATGGCCGCGTTCGGCGCCGCCGCCAAGGCGGGTGGTCTGTGGCCCTTCATCAACATGAACCGCACCCATGTCGTGCCGCCGTGCAACATCACCGAGGGGGAGGCCAAGGAGGGGCTCGCGGTGCTGGACGAGGCGTTGGGGGTGGCGGACGGGTATGTGGGGTGAGGGCGGGGTGGCCCGCGGCGGAGCCGCTGATGGATGCAGTTCGCCCCCTCCGCCCCAGACCCCGCTCCTCAAACGCCGGACAGGCTGAAAATCTTTAGCCTGTCCGGCGTTTGAGCACGAGCGCGTTCAGAGCGATACGGGGGTCTGGGGGCGGAGCCCCCAGGAACAAGGGACGGGCAGGGGCGGAGGGGGCGAAAAACCATCCCCTGCCCCCCACCGCGTAAGGTGACTGGCTCCTAGACATACGCGACAAGGGGACCCCCACACCATGCCCGGCCCCGGCGCCAAGGGCGCCGTCACCCGCAGCACCCTGCGCCAGCAGCTCGCGGACGCGCTCCGCGACGAGGTGCTGGCCGGCCGCCTCCAGCCGGGCCAGGCGTTCACGGTGAAGGAGATCGCCGAGCAGTACGGCGTCTCGGCGACCCCGGTCCGCGAGGCCCTGGTCGACCTGTCGGCGCAGGGCCTGCTGGAGGCGGACCAGCACCGCGGCTTCCGGGTGCACGAGTACTCCCCGGCCGACTACCGCGGCATGATCGAGGCGCGGAGCCTCGTCACGGACGGCATCTTCCGCTCCGTCACCGTCGGCGTCATGACCCGGCCCCAGGACCCCCGCACCACCGCCGCCCTCGCGGGCGTCCGCCGCCGCGCCGAGGAGGCCCAGCGCGCCGCCGCCGCAGGCGAGCTGAACATCCTGATCGGCTACGACCTCCGCTTCTGGCGCGAGCTGAGCGGCCTCTTCGGCAACCCCTACCTCGCCGACTTCCTGCACCGGCTGCGCATCCAGTCCTGGGCCTGCGCGGTCCAGCACCTGCGCGAGGTGGCCGACCTCAAGGGCCACCTGTGGTCGGCCCACACGGAACTGGTGGACGCCCTCGCCCGCCGCGACTCGGCCGAGGCGCACGCGATCGTGACGGCGTACAACGCGCACTCGCTCGCGCTGATCGAGCGCCTGGCCGCCGAATGACGCGCCTGGCCACCGAGTAGTACGCCCGCCCGCCGAATCAGGGGGCTGCGTGACCCGGGGCCGGAGATCTTCTGGCCGTCCCGCGTTTGAGGACGAGGCTTTCGGGCGATCGGGGGTTTGGGGTGACGAGCCCTTCGGGCGATCGGGGGTTCGAGGGCGCGGCACTGAGTCGCGGGACCCGTCCGGGCCACCACCGGGAAGCCAACTTACGCACCGAGGCCTGACCAAGGCCTCCGCGCGCATTACGCTTCCCTGACCACCGTGCACACCAAGGAGCTAGAGGAGCCGTCTGTTGGCCTGTGACCTGTGGCTGGTCCCGCTCGTCGACGTGTTGTGCCACACCCCCGACAATCCCTTCGCCGAAGAACTCGCGCTGTACGACAAGACGCTGGCGGAGGCAGGACTCCCGCCGGTCCCTGTGTACGCGTACATGCCGGGCCTGTCCGGCGACGTGGCTCCGGTCGCGGGGTTCGACTACGACGCCCTGCACTTCCTGCGCCGTGCGTACCTTCTTCAGATGTGCGGCCTTGCGGTGACGCCCGTGGACGAACTCGGCGGCGACTACGAGCAGTTGCTGGAGATGTTCGGGACGAACGCCCAACAGTCGCATCTGGTCTGGCACTACGACCACGCGGGCGCGTACGTCCCGGTGGACTTCCCGCACCCTCTCGCCAACGACGAACTCCTGGCAGGCGGCGGCCCCCTGGGCTCCTCCCAGACGCTGCTGCGCGAACTCGAATTCGTGGCCCCGTCGATCGGCATCGACCCGGCGAACCCACCGGCCGCCCCACAACCCCCCATGGCCCCCACGGACCTGGAGGAACCGGCGGCACCCGCCCCCTACGACGCCAGCCCCTTCGCCCGCGAACGCCACGTCTGGCTGGGGCTGCACGCGGCCGCGACACGCAGCCTGGCACAGGGGTCGATGATCATCTTCAGCTGAGGCGGCGTGGTGGGTGCGGTCCGGGCTGTAAGCGGCCCGGACCGCACCACACCATCCGTCGGCAGCCGTCAGCGTTGCTCGACGATGCGGATCGTCCGGATCCCCGTGCCCCGGTACCGGGTGGGCGTCCGGGTCAGGACTGGACGGCCACGCGGCCACTCGACAGTGGGCAGGGCGAGGTGCAGCACATGGGCGCCGCTCCAGTCCGGCTCGTCCTTGCCACTCTGATCCCCGTCCCCGGAAGCCGCCGTCCGCAGGCGCTTGCCCACGGCGGTCGCCGCCGCAAAGTCGAGCCCCTCGATGTTGACCGAAGGCAGTGCGCCGACATGCTCGGCAACCCCCGCCCGTTCACGCTCGGCGGCGGCCAGGCTGAGCGCCGGGATGTAGACCCGCAGGGCCGGATCCTTCTCGGCCTCGACGACGAGCCGGGAGGTCATGCTGTTCCCCGCGCCCAGCGCGAGCGCGGCGGTGTCGTCGAAGATGACGGCACGCGGCAGCGGGTACCTGTTCTCGTCCGTCACTGGACCTCCCCGATACGCCCCGCCTCAAGGTCGGCCCACAGCTTCTCGCCGGCCTTCTCGTCCTCTTCCGTGTAGGGCCTGCCCAGGAAGTGCTCCTCGACGTACGCCCTGGTCTCCTCGTACCGCTTGCGCAGCTCTTCCTTGGTGGGCGTGGCCCCGGCCAGCTCCGCCACGAGGTCCCGCATGCTGATCCCGCGCTCCCGGGCCAGCTCCTGAAGGCGGTCTCGGACAGCGGGGTCGACCTTGATCGTGGTGTCAGCCATGAGGAAAGTATACTCGCGGTATACCGTCTCTGGGCGTACGAGTGTGACGGTCATCGACACTCCGTTTCTCTTGAGCGACCCGGCCGCACGGACACACGGCCGGCAGTCTTCGTGGACCTACGCGGGCGCCGCCCGCCCGCTCAGCAGCGCGCGGGCCAGTGCGCCGCCCCGGCGCGCGGCGTCCCGGTAGGCGGGGGCGCCGGGTTTGCGGATCTCGGCGGTGCTGAGGATCTCGGCGGTGCTGCGGATCTCAACGGTCGTGACCGGAGACGCTGTTGGCGCAGGGCCGACCGGGCGCTTGCGGCGCAGGCGGTCCTCGACGAGGGCCCGGGCCGAGTACACCGGAGACGGCAGCCCCTGCGTCAGCGCGGCCCGCACCGCCGCGCTGCTCGCGCCCCGCTCCCACCACTCCTCCACCAGCGGCGCGAGCCGCAACGCCTCCGCCGCGCCGAGCGCGAGCCGGGGTTCGGCGCGGCCGAGCGAGCCGAGCAGCTTCGCGGCGAGCGCCGTGCGCTCGCTCTGCGACGGCGGTGCCGACGCAAGCGTCGACTCCGCTGCCAAATCGGCTGGCAAATCCGCTGCCGACTCCGCCGTCGGCGGGGAGGGAGGTTCTTGTTCCCTGGTTTTTTCTCCCGAAGGGAGCGGGCCCGAGGCGGCGGATTCCGACTCGCCGGAGGCCTGGTTCTGGATTTTTTCGGGTTCACCCGAGGGTGGTTCGTCGTCGTACGGAGTGTCGAACACCTCGTACACGGTGAAGAGTTGGCCGCTCTCCGGGTTCTTGTGCAGCACCCGCCGCAGATACCTGGATTCCTCCAGCTCATGCAGGGCGGCCGCGATCCGCGCCCGCCCTTCCTTGCGCTGCTCGGCGAGCGTACGGATGGTGGCGCGGGCGCCGTTCGGGAGGCTCAGGAGGTACGTCAGTACGCCGACCGCACACCAGGAGATGCTCCGGTCGCGGAGGAGGGCGTTCGCGAAAACTGAAAAGGCACGCGTGGGCGTCGTACGATGAATGCGCATTGGGAGCTCCGTCTTACTCCTGGTGCCAAGCCCCCGGGTGTTGGCGCACCGCGGGGGCGTTTCGTTGGCGTGACTCTATGGGCACGCACAGCGACGAAAGCAAGCCACAACTGCCTTTTCCCAGGTGGAAGTTCGCGTTCTTCATCCCTGGGGGTGAATCGGACGCCCCTGCGGTCAGCGGATCTGGGACAGGCCCTTCTGGAGGTCCTCGGCGTTCATGATCGGGCTGATCTCGACCTTGGCGTTGAACTGGGTGAGGAACGGCTCACCGACAGGAGGCAGGTCGGAGCTGTCCTTCATGTCGAAGACCAGAAGGCAGGTTCGGCGGCCGTCCAAGGGCGCGAAGTACGCCGCCTCTGGCTTGAGGTGGTCCAGGATCTCCTTGATCAGCTCCGGCATCTTGCCGCTGCGGATCGCTTCGTTCGACTTCTCCGTGTCCAGGGTGGCCCTGAGCAGGACGCGCATCGCACTCACCTTCTTCTGATCGACTTCTCCTGGTCGACGCACGTGCGTTTGCACTTTCAGCCTATGCCTGTTATGCGAGGTACGCCCACTTCTGAGACTGATGTGCGGATCGCCGGAGCAGGGTGTGTACGGGGGCGCCTTCGACGCCGGCGCACCCCCGTCCGGCCGCGCCCTGTGCGCTGAACTGCCGACCGACGCCAGGATGTACGCCGAGAGAAGTCAAGCGGTGGAGCCATAGCAGGATTGGCAGATCCGTACCACTCGCAGCCTCGGAACGGCCTGGTGACAGCCGTCGGAGCTGGTACAGATCTGCCAGTCGTCGCCATCGGCGGGCCCAGGCCAGAAAACAGCGATTGGCGCACTCGAGCCACATACGAGGCGTACAACTCCCTCGTATGTGGCCCAGGTGCGCCAATCGCTTCCTGGCGGAGGCTAGATGAACGAGTTGATCTCGATCGTCTCGTCGCGGCCCGGGCCGACGCCGATCGCGGAGATCGGGGCGCCGGACATGTCCTCGAGGGCCCTGACGTAGGCCTGGGCGTTCTTCGGGAGGTCGGCGAAGGACTTCGCCTTGGTGATGTCCTCGGACCAGCCGGGGAGGGTCTCGTAGATCGGCTTCGCGTGGTGGAAGTCGGTCTGGGAGTACGGGAGTTCCTCGACGCGCTTGCCGTCGATCTCGTACGCCACGCAGACCGGGATCTCCTCCCAGCCGGTGAGCACGTCCAGCTTGGTGAGGAAGAAGTCGGTCAGGCCGTTGACGCGGGTCGCGTAGCGGGCGATGACCGCGTCGAACCAGCCGCAGCGGCGGTCGCGGCCCGTCGTGACGCCCCGCTCGCCGCCGATGCGGCGCAGCGCGTCGCCGTCCGCGTCGAAGAGCTCGGTCGGGAACGGGCCCGCGCCGACTCGGGTCGTGTACGCCTTGAGGATGCCGATGACGCGGCTGATCTTCGTCGGGCCGACGCCCGAGCCCGTGCACGCCCCGCCCGCGGTGGGGTTCGAGGACGTGACGAAGGGATACGTGCCGTGGTCGATGTCGAGCAGCGTGCCCTGGCCGCCCTCGAAGAGGACGACCTTGTTGTCGTCGAGCGCCTTGTTGAGGAGCAGCACGGTGTCGGCGACGTACGGCTTGAGGCGGTCCGCGTAGGCCAGCAGTTCCTCGACGACCTGGCTTACCTCGATGGCGCGCCGGTTGAAGACCTTGGTGAGGAGCTGGTTCTTGCCGTCGAGGGCCGCTTCGACCTTCTGCGTCAGGATCGACTCGTCGTACAGGTCCTGGACGCGGATGCCCACGCGGTTGATCTTGTCCGCGTACGTCGGGCCGATACCGCGTCCGGTGGTGCCGATCTTCCGCTTCCCGAGGAAGCGTTCCGTCACCTTGTCCACCGTCACGTTGTACGGCGTGATGATGTGCGCGTTTCCGCTGATGAGGAGCTTGGACGTGTCGACGCCTCGCTCGTTCAGTCCGTTCAGCTCGGAGAACAGGACCGACGGGTCGATGACGACTCCGTTTCCGATGACCGGAGTGCACTCCGGTGTGAGGATTCCGGAAGGGAGGAGGTGGAGGGCGTACTTCTGGTCGCCCACGACTACCGTGTGGCCGGCGTTGTTGCCGCCCTGGTAGCGCACCACATAATCCACGGAACCGCCGAGCAGGTCCGTGGCCTTTCCCTTGCCTTCGTCACCCCACTGAGCACCGAGCAGCACAAGTGCGGGCACGCGCGTACACCCCTTCCGGGCGGGGCATGTCCAAGGTCGGGGACGTACGCGGCTGTTGTGTACGGCTGCGTATGCCGGCGGCCTTCTTTGGCCGCGACCTATCGGACCGGATGCCCCGGAATAGACCAAGCCCCTGGCGCAATAGCGCAAGGGGCTCTTGCACAAAGATGCTACCCGAGGAAGCGAGGCAAGACCGAGGTGGCGCCTTCCGACCAGCTCCTGGTGGTCATCGACCCGGTCGCCCATCGCAGTGACGGTGAGTCGGTACGGATCGCAAAAGACGTGCTCAGCGCCGGTGCGGCCACGAAAGTGTGCCTCCCGGCCGGGCCTGAGGAATTTGCTCGTGTGCTCGCCCGCCGGGGGTCCCGACGGCCCGTTGTCGTCGGGGACGACCGGGCGCTGCTGCGCGCGGTGTCGCTTTTGCACCGGCAGCGGGCGCTGGGGGCGTGCGCGGTGTCCCTCGTGCCGGTGGGGGGTGTGCTGTCGCTCGCCCGGTCGCTGGGGGTGCCCATGGGGGCGGTCGCGGCGGCCCGTGCCGTGCTCGACGGGGTCGAGCGGCGGATGGACATGCTGGTGGACGACAGTGACGGGGTGGTGGTGGGGGCGCTGCGGATTCCGTCGGTGGCCTTGCCCTCTCCGGGTGGGGTCCCCTTCTCCGTCTCCGGGGAGTCGGCCGCCGCCCGGCCACCCTGGCTGCGGACCTGCCAGTCGCTGGTCCGCACGCTGGCCTCGCGGCCGGGGCGCCTTGTCGCCGCGCCCGCGCCCGCACCATCGAGGCCTTCGCGGCTGCGGGTCGAGGTCGACGGGGTGCTCCTCGTCGACCTCGACCAGCCCGTGGAGTCGGTTTCCGTGACGCCGGGGGTCCTCGGCGGTGCGGAGGTCGAGGTCCGCCCGGTGTCCGTGGGGGCGGCGGTCGCACCGCTACGGGTCGTGGGGCGACGGGTGACCGTCTCCGGGGCGGACTTCCGCTACCGGGCGGATGCGGTGGTCGGGGGGCCCGTCCGGACTCGGACGTGGGTGGTGTGGGAGGGGGCTTGGGGGCTTACGTTGCCGGTGGGGTGAGGGGGCGGGGCGGCTGGGGGTGGAGGTTCTCACCCCCTACGCCCCGTTTCAGCCCGTCCGGCGTTTGAGGACGAGCGCGTTCAGCGCGATGGCGGGGGTCAGGGGGCGGCAGCCCCCAGGAACAAGGGACGGGCAGGGGCGGAGGGGGCGAAAACACCCGCCCATCACGCCGCAGGCAGGGCCTCCGTATCCGACTCGTCCTTCAACGCCACCCCCGTCCCCCCGAGCTCCCGCGCCCGCCGCATCAGCGCCGCCAGCTTCGCGGCAGCCCCGGCGTGGGACAGCCCCAGCGGCGGCCGGATGTTGGAGAGGCAGTTGCGGTCGGCGTCCGTCGTCACGCCCGGGACGGGCGCGTACGTGAGATACGCACCCAGCGAGTCCGCCGCGGACATACCGGGACGCTCCCCGATGAGGACGACGACCATCGCGGCACCCAGCGCATGGGCGATGTCGTCGCCGAGGGCCACGCGAGCCTGCTCGGCGAGGACGACAGGAGCGACGCGCCAGTCACCCGGCAGCAGCGAGGTCGTCGCGCGGATCACCGGCGCCGCGTGCTCGTGCACGGCCCGGCTCGACAGCCCGTCGGCGACCACGAACACCACGTCCCAGTCGTCCCGGGGCAGATGGGCCCGGTCGACGTCGTCGAGACGGCGGCCCAGGTCGGGACGCTGGAGATAGGTGAGCCGGTCGGGGGCGGCACTCCGGACCCGTACGGTCGCCACTCCCGTCAGCGCGGCCGCCACCACCTCCGGTTCGAACGGCGAGTGCACCGCGTCCCGCGCGGCGGCGTGCGCGGCCTGGAGCTCCAGCCGGTGCCGCGTCGGCAGGGCCGAGCCCGCCCGGCCGAGGCCGATCCGGGCCTGGGTGTGCCGGCGCAGGGTGGCCCACATCGCGGCGTCGGACTCGGGCGCCACCAAGGCCCGTACGAGATCAGCCAATTGACGATCCGTCATGCGATCCCACTCTCGACAGCCGATCCAAGACCCGTCATGCGATCCCACTCTCGACAACCGATCCAAGACCCGTCACACGACCCCACCCTCGACAACCGATCCAAGACCCGTCACACGACCCCACCCTCGACAACCGATCCAAGACCCGTCATACGACCCAGCTCCCAGTGGCCGATCCACGGCCCGTCATGTGATCCAGCTCCCAGTGGCCGATCCACGGCCCATAGCGCGCGCCAACTCCCCGCCAGGGAACAGGCATTCAGAATCCGTCACGCTGCCAACTCCTTGCCGATCGTCATCAGGGGATGGGCCGTACCGGAGACATCGCGGACGCCGCCCGTGTCGTCCAGCAGTCCGATCCGCTCCAGCCACGCTTCGAACTCCGGTGCCGGGCGCAGGCCGAGCACCTCGCGCAGGTACAACGCGTCGTGGTAGGAGGCGGATTGGTAATTGAGCATGATGTCGTCGCCGCCCGGCGTGCAGATCACGAAGGAGGCGCCGGCGACACCGAGCATCGTGAGCATGGTCGCGATGTCGTCGTCATCGGCGTCGGCGTGGTTGGTGTAGCAGATGTCCAGGCCCATCGGCAGGCCGAGGAGCTTCCCGCAGAAGTGGTCCTCCAGCGCCGCCCGCAGGATCTGGCGGCCGTCGTACAGGTACTCCGGGCCGATGAAGCCGACGACGGTGTTCACGAGGAGCGGGTCGTAGCGGCGGGCCACGGCGTACGCGCGTGCCTCCACCGTCTGCTGGTCGACACCGTGGTGCGCGTCGGCGGACAGCGCGCTGCCCTGGCCGGTCTCGAAGTACAGGGCGTTCGTACCCACCGTCCCCCGGCCCAGCGCCTTCGCGCCCTCGTACGCCTCGTCGAGGAGGCCGAGGGTGACGCCGAAGGAGGCGTTCGCGGCCTGCGTACCGGCGATGGACTGGAAGACGAGGTCGACGGGGGCGCCGCGTTCCATCAGGTCGATGCTCGTCGTCACATGGCACAGGACGCAGGACTGGGTGGGGATGTCGTAGCGGGCGATCACTCCGTCCAGGAGGTCCAGGAGATCCCGTACCGCCTTTGGACTGTCGGTCGCCGGGTTGATGCCGATGACGGCGTCGCCGGAGCCCAGGAGGAGCCCGTCCAGGAGCGCCGCGGCGACACCCGCCGGGTCGTCGGTGGGGTGGTTGGGCTGGAGGCGGGTCGCCAGCCGGCCGGGCAGCCCGATGGTGGAGCGGAAGGCGGTGACCACGCTCACCTTGCGGGCGACGGCCACCAAGTCGGAGTTGCCCATGAGTTTGGAGACGGCGGCGACCATTTCCGGTGTCAGACCGGGGGCCAGGGCGGCGAGGGCCGTCGCGTCCGCCGTCGCGGACAGCAGCCACTCGCGGAACTCGCCGACCGTGAGCCCGGCCACCGGCGCGAAGGCCGCCGCCTCGTGCGTGTCCACGATCAGCCGGGTCACGTCGTCGTCCTCGTACGGGATCACCGGCTCGGCGAGAAACCGCGCGAGCGGCACATCCGCGAGCGCCCACCGCGCAGCGACCCTGGCCTGCGCGGATTCGGCGGCGAGACCGGCCAGACGGTCGCCGGACCGCTCGGGGCTCGCGGCGGCGAGCAGCCGGGCCAGTCCGTCGAACCGGTAGCTCCGGCCGCCGAGGGTGGCGCTGTAGGTGGTCATGCCGGCGACCGTACGAAGGCCTGTGACCCGGGGTCCAGGGCCGGCCGGAGAGTTTACGCAGACGTTCGATCCTCAGGCGGCCTAAAGGTCTAGTTGACAAACATTTAACGCCTCGACCTGCGGGGCGAATCATTCGGCCAGCAGGATTCCGGCCCATTGACCGTGGACAGAGATCAGCATTCGGTGATCGAGGAGAGGGGCCACCCGATGGCGGTTCAAGAGGGCGTAGCTCCTGCGGAAGGGGCGAGCACGGGGGCGGGGGACGGCACCGTCCACCGGCTGAAGCCGAACGCGATCGGCCTGCTCGGCGTGGTCTTCATGGCCGTCGCCACCGCGGCCCCGATCACCGCCATGACCGGCAACGTGCCCTTCATGGTCTCCGCCGGCAACGGCATCGGCGCCCCCGCCAGCTACCTCGTCGCGATGGCCGTACTCGCGATCTTCGCGGTCGGTTTCACCTCGATGGCGAAGCACATCACGTCCACCGGCGCCTTCTACGGCTTCATCTCGTACGGTCTCGGCCGCACCGTCGGTCTGGCGTCCGGGCTGCTCGCGACCTTCGCGTACGTCGTCTTCGAGCCGGCGCTCATCGGCATCTTCTCGACCTTCGCCACGACGACGCTGAACGACCAGACAGGGATGGACATCCCGTGGTGGGCGTTCGCGATCGTGATGCTCGCCGTCAACGCCACGGGGACGTGGTTCGGCGTCTCGGTCGCCGAGAAACTGCTGGTCGTACTGCTCGCCACCGAGGTGACGGTGCTGGCCGCGATGGCGATCTCCGTCGCCCTGCACGGCGGCGGCCCGCACGGCTTCACCTTCGGTCCCATCAACCCGGTCAACGCCTTCCAGGGCACCAGCGCCGGGCTCGGCCTCTTCTTCGCCTTCTGGTCGTGGGTCGGCTTCGAGTCGACGGCGATGTACGGCGAGGAGTCCCGCGACCCGAAGAAAATCATCCCCAAGGCGACGATGATCAGCGTCCTGGGCGTCGGCGTCTTCTACGTCTTCGTCTCCTGGATGGCCATCATCGGCAACGGCGAGACCGAAGCGGTCGCCGCCGCCTCCTCCGCCAACCCCCTCGCCCTCTTCTTCAACCCCACCGAGCGGTACGTCGGCCACTGGGCCGTCGACGTCATGCAATGGCTGATGATCACCGGCTCACTGGCCTGCGGCATGGCCTTCCACAACTGCGCCGCCCGCTACATGTACGCCCTGGGCCGCGAAGGCGTACTCCCCTCCCTCCAGCGCACCATCGGCCGCACCCACCCCGAGCACGGCTCCCCGCACATCGCGGGCCTCGTCCAGTCCGTCGTCAGCGCGATCCTGATCGGCGCGTTCTGGATCGCCGGCAAGGACCCCTACACCGGCACGTACGTCCTGCTCGCCATCCTCGGCACCATGGCCATCCTGGTCGTCCAGGCCGTCTGCTCCTTCGCGGTCCTCGCCTACTTCCGCACCCACCACCCCGAGAGCAGGCACTGGTTCAAGACCTTCACCGCGCCCCTCATCGGCGGCCTCGCAATGCTCGGCGTAGTGGTCCTGCTGCTCTCCAACATGGGCGCGGCGGCGGGGGCGGAGTCCGGCTCCCTGGTCCTGAAGGCGACCCCGTGGATCGTGGCGCTGATCGCGGTGGGCGGCGTCGGGTACGCGACCTATCTGAAGCGACGCGCTCCGGAGCGGTACGCGCTGCTGGGGCGGACGGTACTGGAGGAGACGAAGGAACGGTGACGAACGGAACGGTGACCATCTGTCGCCGGTGACGGGAGCGCCCCTTCGGGGGCGGGGAACTGCGCGACCAGCCACGGCGGGCGGGCCCGCAGTCCCCCACCCACCTCTCTAGGCGACCTCACCCTTCGGCGGGCCTGCGCTGGTGGGTGCACCTCCTGTTCGTCACGGCGTGCGCGGTGCAGGGCGCGGTCGCGTACCAACAAGATCCGCACCCGCACCGACAAAACCACCGGGCGCAAGACGTCCTACACCTACGACGCACAGGACCGCCTGTCCTACGCGCTGGAGGCCGACTCGGCCGGCGCACGCACAGCGTCATGGCTGTACTGCTGGGACAAGGCCGGCAACCTCACCCCCCCCCCCCAGGACGGTCAGCTGGCCACCTGCCCCGCCAGCTCGGCCTTCACCTAAAACGACGCCTCCCAACTGACCGCCCAGACCGGCTCCGCCACCCCCTGGTCCTACGACAAGACGGGCAACGAGACCGCCGGCGGACGCGTCGCTGCCACCGCACGTACGAATGAGACATGGACGGACCACAGCCACCTGTCCGGCATCACGGTCAGCGGCTCGGCCTACGACGCGGTGCACGCCGGGACCGACAACTCCGAGCGCACCAAGCTGGGTTCGACCTGGTTCCACCACACCGCTCTCGGCCTGGCGTCCACCACCACGAACGGCGTCGACACCGGATTCATCCGCGAACCCGGGGGCACCCTGAATTCCATGACAACTGGGGGGGAAGTCCTACTACTACCTCACCGACGCGACCGGCAACGTCCTCGGCCTCGTCGACGACACGGGCAAGCGCACCCACACCTACGCCTACGGCCCCGCCGGCCTGCCCCGCACCACACCCACCGAAGCAGTCCCCCAGCCCTACCGCTACACCGGCGCCTACGCCGACCCGACCGGCCTGTTGCGTGGGGGGAGTTAGAGCTGCGGCAGAGACCGGAAGCATCGCATACGCCGCCGCGGTCGGCGGCGTAGCCGGCGCCGGAGTCGGCAGTGCTGTAGGCGCTGGTGCTGCCGTAGTCGGCAGCTGCGCGATTGGAGTGCCATGGGTTACTACGGAGCGGACATCCTCACCTACGGGTAGCACATGAAGAATAGCTAGACAGGGGAACCGCAGCCCCCGTAGATCGCTGTGGGCTGGTATTTCGTTCCCGGCCCACAGGTTTCCTGTGAATGGGGAGGGAGCGGTGGTGGAATGCGACGGAAGGGTACATCGGTGGATGACGCAATAAGAGGAGTGCGAACTTTTTCTGCGGTTTTGATCGCGGGAGGGATATGTGCGTGCATTGCAGGAACGGTTACTGGCGATGCTGTGCCGGTCGCGCTCGGGGCGATCGGCACAGTCAGCGGAGTGGTCCTGGCGGTCCTGGCCTTTCCAGGCCATCGGAAGACTCGCTCCTGACACGATGATTCGGACTCGATTGCGCATGCCGTACTGGTCCCGACGATCCGGATGACCGGAGACCGGCGCACCTCCGTCCCCGCCCAGTCCGATGCCGGCCGACTTCGCGTAGGAGGAGTTATGCCAATCAGCCCGGCCAAGAAGCCGACATGGTTCGTAGTGACAGGTACGGCGTTCGGAATGTTCTGCATAATTTTGGGCGCGCAAAGCCAGAACTACGCGCTTCTGGGAGCCGGGGTGCTTGCACCTGTCGGCGGATCCTCTCAGATCCTCACGGCAATCGTTCGCCAGAGGCCAGGAAGGTGAAATGATCTACGTTACGCATCCGCGGAGAAAAAACTCACTGCCAAGCGAAGAGTACCGGAAAGCATGGAGAAACCTTGCCCTTGCATTTCTTGTACTCTATTTCATGACAGGCGTAATCCTGATGGTCACGGGAACCTCTGCAGGGAGCGCCTGGATTCGCCCACTTGGACTCGTTGCTCCCGCGCTGGGAATGGCAGTCGTGATTCGAAGCAGGCGCCCCGGGGCCTAACGCTTCGTGCCTCGCGGCGGGTGCAGCCGCCGGGACTTCGCCACGCTAGGGGTGCCGACGGTCGCTGGATTCAGCGGCTGCTCCGTCGTTGCGAGACAAGGAAACCAATGCAGAGAGCAATCATCGCCCTCGGTGCCGCAATTGCACTGAGCTGTGGAATCTTGCTGATTGTCATGGGCGTCAATGAGGCGCAACCTGGGGCAGCCATCCCGCTGGTTTTCGGAATCGCGCTCGCGGCGGCAGCCCTTTGGCTCCTGAGCCGAGGATTCAGGAGAGGTAAGTGACAACCGCGGCAGTCATGCCCAGCCTCGCGGCGGATCTTCGGATCGCGGTCCGCCTCGATGACTCGGGCGCCTGCGCTACGCGAAGCTGCCGAACTCCCCCGCCTGCGCGCCGGTGACGAACGCGGCCCAGCTCTCGCGGGAGACGGCGAGCAGCGGCCCGTCCTGCGCCTTGCTGTCGCGTACGGCTCGGCCGCCGGTTGCTGTGGCGGCGACCTCGACGCAGTCGCCCTGCTGTCCGGAGTACGACGACTTCCAGAAGGTGCCTACAACCTCGGTCACGATCAGTCTTCCTTGGTGCTCCGCAGTACGCCCCGGATGAGTCGCGCACTTGCGTCCGGCGCCAGTGCTGCCGATCGTAGTAGGTCGTATGCGTTGCTGTAAGCCCCAAGATCCTCCGGCGCTTCAAGGACTGACGTGCCTCGCAGATTCTCCAGGGTCACGGCTTCGACGGTCGGTTCGGAGTCGAAGCTGAAGGAGGAGAAGGCAGAGGTCGAGGCCGCCAGTACTCCCGCACTGAACGGCAGTACCTGCACGGTGATGTTCTTCCTCTTCCCGACCTCAAGGATCGCGGCCAGCTGCTCCCGATGGATCTCGGCGCTCACCAACGGGTGTGCGACGACCGCCTCCCAGAGGATGGCGGTGTACGACGCTCCACCCTCCCCGATCTTCGCCTGGCGCCCTTCCCGCACCTTCACCAGCTGGGAAATCAGCTCTGGGGCAACGTAGTAGGGCCCCGCCGCGATAACTGCCTCTGCGTAAGCCGGCGTTTGCAGCAGACCGGGCACCAACACCGGCTGCCACTGCCTGATGTACGACGCGTCGTCCTCCAACGCGATGTGGTCCAGGTAGTCCGGCCGCAGATGTTCCGCGTGTTCGAGCCACCAGCCCCGATTCTTCGAGTACTTGGCCAACTCCTCAAGCTTGTCGCGGACTTCCCGGTCCGTGACGCCGTAGGCATCCAGCAGCAGTCGTACCTCGATGACGCGAGGCGTCGCGTGACCGCTTTCAACACGGCTGATTCTTGCCTGACTTGACGCGATCACCTCGGCCGCCCGCGGCTGGTCGAGCTTCGCAGCCTGCCGGTACCTCCTCAGCGCCGTACCCAGGCGCCTGCTACGCACCGTCGGCCGTCCACCTGCGGGCATGGACTCTCCTTCTCTCCTCGGGCAACCCTGTCATACAGCACGTCAACCCTAAGCCACATCACACGATCGAGTGAGACGTCTGCATGTATTCATGAGTTTCAGTTGTATGCGTCGCAGATTTAGACCTACCGTCGAAGCACGCGCCGCCCCACGGCGCAGTCTTGACGACACGTCAGGGGGTACGCCGACATGCGCACAACCACCTTCCACATCCCCAAACACAGACGCCACGTGCCGACGGCGCGGCAGCGGGTCCGCAGCACCCTCGCCGACTGGGGACTCACCGGCGAACTCGCCGACAGCGTCACCGTGTCGGCGAACGAACTCGTCACCAACGCCGTGGCCCACTGCCGTGTGACGTTCGCCCGGATCGAGGTCACGCTCTCCATGCGGGGGCGGGACTTGGTCCTCGAAGTCTCGGACCCCGACAGGGAGAGGCTTCCTCGGGCCCGTGGCTCCGGCCCGGACGGAGAGGACGGGCGCGGTCTGGTCCTCGTCGGGCGGTTGGCGGACGCGTGGGGGCACAGGCAACAGCCGTACGCGAAGTGCGTGTGGGCCCGGTTCGCCATTGCCGAGAAGCCCTGAGGAGCTGTCGGAATTGCAGAACGCCATCCTGTTCATGGTCGCCCTGCTGGGCGCGTTACTTCCCTTTCAGCCGCGCTGGCGGGTCAGACACGCGATGCCGGATCCGCACGACGTCGCCCAGCCCGTACGGACCCCGGACCCGTACGTGGGGCCCATGCCGAACGCGCGTGAGGAAGCATGGTTCCCGCCCGAGCCGTGGCAACGCGGGTGGGGCGACGCCGACGACCCGGTCCGCCCGTACGTGCGCGACGCCATGGGCGAGGAGTGGTCCCCGGGCGGATGGCGGCCGAGGCATGAGTGAAGCGAAGGACAGCGTGCGGATGTCGGACGCGCCGGAGGAGCGGGAGTGGCTCGCGTGGCTCAGTCACGTGAAGACATGCACCGGTGACTGCCGACACCACGGCAGGGACTGCGCCACCGCGGCCGAGCTACGGAAGGCGTTGCGCGAGGCGCGGGCCCTGATCGAGCGCGTCACGCCCCGATGACTGCCGTTCCGGAGGCGCCGCAGTGGTCGGGCGGAAGCCGCGCCCCCAGCGCTGGGCAGTGCAACACCCCTGGGGACCAAAGTAGTTCACACAGGAACACAAGGCAGCGGCGCCACGGGAACCCCGAGCCCCACGCGCCACGTCCATGACAGGTATGGGGCAACGGATGCAGGCCGCCGGCGGATGTCTGATCGCTGTCGTCGGTGCGGGTGTGGGACTGGCGGTGTGGACCGTCGGCTTCCAGGGGCGGTTTCGGCGGTTCGAGCAGGCGTCCGACTGGAGTGTGGTCTACGCGGAGCTGCCCTTGATGGTTCTGGGCGGGGTCGCCGCCGCACTGGGACTCTGGGCCCTCGGGCGGCGGGTCAGAGCGCGACGCTGAGTCCCTCCAGCCCCCGGATCACAAAGGCCGGTTTCCGCTGGGGCTCGGCGGTGAGGCGGAGGGTCGGGGCCTGGGACAGCAACGCGCGCAGGGAAGCGGTCAGTTCCAGGCGGGCGAGCGGTGCTCCGATGCAGTAGTGGATGCCCGCGCTGAAGGAGATGTGCGGGTTGTCCGCGCGGGAGAGGTCCAGCTCCTCCGGGGCGGTGAAGACGGCCGGGTCATGGTTGGCGGAGCCGAAGAGCATGGCGATCTCGGAGCCGCGGGGGATGGTCGTACCGTCGATCTCGATGTCGTCGAGGACCCAGCGCTCGAAGAGCTGCAACGGGGTGTCGTACCGCATCAGCTCCTCCACGGCCGTGGGAACCAGCGAGTGGTCGCCGCGGAGGGCGGCGAGCTGACCGGGGTTGCGGAAGAGGGCCCACCAGCCGTTCACCGTGGCGTTGACGGTCGCCTCGTGCCCGGCGTTCAGGAGCAGGACGCAGGTCGAGATCATCTCCTGTTCCGTCAGCCGCTCCCCGTCCTCGTACGCGGCGATCAGGCCCGAGATCAGATCCTCGCCCGGCTCCTTGCGGCGGGCCTCGATCAGCCCAAGGAGATACTCCGTGAACTCCTCCGAGGCGCGGACCGCCTTCGCCGCCGTCTCCTGCGACGGGTTCATCTCGTACATCCCGCAGATGTCCGCCGACCACGGCCGCAGCGGCGCCCGGTCGGACTCCGGGATCCCCAGCATCTCGGCGATCACCGAGACCGGCAGCGGCTCGGCGACGTCCGTGAGCAGATCACCGCCACCCGCCGCGACCAGCCGGCCGACCAGTTCGCCTGCCAGCTGGTCCACATACGGCTTGAGCTGCTCCACCGTGCGCGGCGTGAACGCCTTCGAGACCAGCCGCCGGATCCGCGTGTGGTCCGGCGGCTCCAGGTCGAGCATCCCGTTGTCGTTGAGCACATGGAACGGCTCGTGCTCGGGCCGCGGCGCCGTGCGTCCGAAATCCTCGTGCGTGAAACGGTGCTGGTACGTCCGCCCGAGGCGGCGGTCCCGCAGCAGCGCCGACACGTCCGCGTGATGCGGGACCACCCACTGCTTGGTGGGCTCGAAGTAGTGCACCCGGCCACGGGCACGCAGCTCCTCGTACACGGGGTACGGGTCCGCCAGGAACGCCGGGTCCCAAGGGTCGAAGGCCTGCGGAGTCTCCAAAGCTGCCATGACCGGACGCTAGCCCGACCCGCCCCTCCCTGACCAGGGGCGTCTCCAGGGACGACCCCTATCGGACCACCTCGCCCACCCCCGTCTCACCTGGGCGTGACCAGCCGTGCCTCGTACGCGAACACCGCCGCCTGCGTACGGTCCCGCAGGCCCAGCTTCACCAGGATCCGGCTCACATGGGTCTTGATCGTGGACTCGGCGACGAACAGCCTCGTCGCGATCTCCGCGTTCGACAGTCCCTGCGCGATCAGGACGAGCACCTCAGTCTCCCGGTCGGTGAGGTCGCCGTACGCCGCCTGCGCCGTGGCCGAGAGCCGGGGCACGTCCGCGAGCTTGGCGAACTCGGTGATCAACCGCCTGGTCACGGAGGGGGCGAGCAGCGCCTCCCCGGCCGCCACCACCCGCACCCCGTCGGCGAGCTGGCGCGCCGAGGCGTCCTTGAGGAGGAAGCCCGAGGCTCCCGCCCGCAGCGCCTGATACACGTACTCATCCAGGTCGAACGTCGTCAGGACCAGCACCTTCGCGGCGCCGTCCGCCGCGACGATCTCCCGGGTCGCCTCGATCCCGTTCATCTCCGGCATCCGGATGTCCATCAGCACGACGTCCGGGGCGAGCTCGCGGACCCGCTCGACCGCGTCCCGGCCGTTGACCGCCTCGCCGACCACCTCGATGTCCGGCATGGCACCGAGGAGCACGGAGAAGCCCTCGCGGACCATCACCTGGTCATCGGCGATCAGGACGCGGATCGGAGCGCCGCCTGTCATGAGGACTCCTCTGCGGCGGGCACCGGCAGGAACACCGCCACCTCATATCCCCCGTCGTCCGCCTCGCCCGCCGTCATCTCACCGTCCAGCATCGTGACGCGCTCGCGCATACCGGTGATGCCGTGCCCCGCGCCGTGCGTCGACTTCGCCACGCTCGTCCTCGGTGCGGGGCCGTTGACTATGCGCAGGCCGAGCCCCCCGAGGACGTAGCCGATCTCGACACGGGCCGCCGCGCCCGGCGCGTGCCGCAGGGCGTTGCTGAGGGCCTCCTGGACTATGCGGTACGCCGACAGCTCGACGCCCTGCGGGAGCCCGCGCACCGCGCCCGTCACCACCTTGTCGACGGTCAGCCCCGCGTCCCGCACATTGGCGAGGAGGGCGTCGAGGTCGGCGAGGGTGGGCTGGGGGGCGTCCGGAGCCTCGTAGTCCTCCGCCCGGACGACGCCGAGCACGCGGCGCAGCTCGGTCAGGGCCGCCACCGCGTTCTCCCGGATCGTGACGAAGGCCTGCTCCAGCTCGGGCGGCGGGTTCTCCACCCGGTAGGGGGCGGCCTCGGCCTGGATGGCGACCACCGACATGTGGTGGGCGACCACGTCGTGCAGCTCGCGGGCGATCGTCGTGCGCTCTTCGAGAAGGGTGCGCCTGGAACGCTCGTGCGCCGTCTCCGACTGGTGGGCGGTCACCTCCTGCCTGGCGTCCCGGCGTACGTGCAGGACGGTGACGACCAGGAGAGCCACGGCGGAGAGGAAGAGCAGCGGCACGGTGTTGGTACCGCTGTAGTACCCCCCGTGGAAGAAGGTCTCGGCGAAGATCCCGTACAACGCGGTCAGCGTCCACATCCACGCTGCGGTGCGCGGCCTCGTCCGGAGCGCCACGACCGTCAGCACCACCAGGTGGGCCACGAAAATGCCCGGCGACCATGGCCAGGCGGTCCAGCTGTCGCCGAGGACGCCGACGACGGGGGTAGCCGCGAACGAGACCCAGAAGGCACCGACCGGCCGGACCAGCGTCAGCAGGACCGGGAGCAGGGCGAGGAGGGCGCATATCAGCGCCACGATGCTGTCGCCGTCACTGGTGGTGTTCGCGATGGCCATCGCGAACAGTCCGGCCGCCGCCACCACGGCGTGCGGGGTCCAGGCCGCGTGCTTCCGTATGCCCGCGGGCAGCCGTCGGGTGAGCGGGCCGTCCACCCGCATCCGCGGCAGCGGACGGTAGGCGAAGGCGTCATGGAACAGGTCCTGCCGCAGCCCGCGCAGGGCGTCCGCGGCCAGCCGGAACTCCGGGCTGCGCGGCTTTGCCCCGCCCGGCGGCGTCATCTGCGTCTGGGTCGTCTCGGTCACATTGAAAAGGTAGGCCGCCCCCGGGGTCTCGGTCGTCACCAGGGAGGAGGGTCCTTCGGGATCCGTCTCAGGTACTACGGGTATCGCCGCGGTCCCTCGCTGGAGGGGGGCGGAGGGCACAGCGGGCGGGGCGGAGGGCCCAGGGAGCGAACCTATTCGCGGCTCAGTAGCCGGACGGGCGTACCAGTCCTGACTCGTAGGCGAAGACCGCTGCCTGGGTGCGGTCGCGCAGGCCGAGCTTCACCAGAATGCGGCCCACGTGGGTCTTCACGGTCTGCTCGGCGACGACGAGGCGCTCGGCGATCTCCGCGTTCGACAGGCCTTGGGCGATGTGGGCGAGGACTTCCGTCTCGCGCTCGGTCAGCTCGCCCACGCGCTGTTTGAGGGGGGAGCGCGGTGTGGAGCCGAGCCGGGAGAACTCGGTGATGAGGCGGCGGGTGATTCCCGGCGCAAGCAGGGCGTCGCCGGCCGCGACCACCCGTACCGCCTCGGCGAGCTGGTCCGCGGACGCGTCCTTGAGCAGGAACCCGGAGGCACCGGCGCGCAGGGCTTCGTACACGTACTCGTCGAGGTCGAAAGTGGTGAGCACCAGCACCTTGATCTGAGGTGTCTCCTCGGTGATGCGTCTGGTGGCGTCGATGCCGCCGAGCCCGGGCATGCGGATGTCCATCAGGACGACGTCCGGGGCGAGTTCGGCGACCTTGGCAATCGCGTCCAGGCCGTCGACCGCCTGGCCGACCACCTCGATGTCGGGCTGGATGTTGAGCAGCACGGTGAAGCCCTGCCGGACCATCTGCTGGTCGTCGGCGATCAGTACGCGGATGGTGCCGCTGCTCGTCATGCGTTCTCTTCTCCTGCGAAGTCTGTGGAACCTGTGGTGCTTGTCGTGCCTGTAGGAGCTGTGGTGCTTGGAGTCCCCGTTGAGTTCGTAACCGCCGCTGTGGGCGTGGTGTCCGTGATGGCCCTGGTGGCTGTGGACTTCGCCGTGGCCGAGATGCCTGTGGAGTTGTCGTCCGGGGACGCGTCGGGGGGCAAGGCGTCGCCGCGGGGCAGGAAGGCTGCAACCACGAAGCCGCCGTGCGAGGTCACCGAGGTCATGAGGGTGCCGCCGAGCATCACGGCGCGCTCCCGCATGCCGAGCAGACCGTGGCCCGCGCCCGGTGACGGCGGGGCCGGGCGCTCGGGTCTGGAGTTGATGACCCGTACCTGGAGGCCACGGGGGAAGTGACAGAGCTCGACGCGGACCACCGAACCGGGAGCGTGCCGCAGGGCGTTGCTGAGGGCCTCCTGGATGATCCGGTAGGCGGACAGTTCCACGCCTGGCGGGAGGGGGAGTTGGTCGCCGGTGATCTCGGTGGTCACCGCCAGTCCGGCGGCGCGGGTGTTCTCGACAAGGGCGTCGAGGCGGTCGAGCGTGGGCTGCGGGGAGTTCGGGGTGGCGCCGGTGCCGGCTCCGAGGCCGTACGGGTCCTCCGGGTTCTCCGAGCGCAGGACGCCGAGGACCCGGCGCAGCTCGGTGAGTGCTTCCAGGGCGTTCTGTCTGATCCCCTCCAGGTTCTCCTTCAGCTCCTGTGACGGGTTCTCGACGAGGTGCGGGGCGACCTGGGCCTGGATGGAGATCACCGACATGTGGTGGGCGACCACATCGTGCAGTTCGCGCGCGATACGGCTGCGCTCCTCCAACAGCGTGCGCCGGGCCCGCTCTTCCGCGGTAAGCGAGGCCTGCTCGACGAGCTGGTTGCGGGCCTCGCGCCGGCCACGGAGCGCGGTGCCGAGGAGGACGACAGCGGCGAAGACGATGACCGCCGGCACGCCCGTCGAGGAGTAGGACACGGCGCCGAGGAGCCCCTGGATGACGTAGGTCAGCAGCGCGGTGAGGGCCAGCGCCTCCATGGCCACCCGGGTGCGCACCCGCAGAGCCAGCAGGAACAGCACGACCGCGTGCGCGACGATGCCGGGCCCGCCCCACGGCCAGGAGGCCTCGCTCACCACATGGTTGCTCGCTTGGTTCGAGATCAGGCCGGGGCGTGCTGCCTCGGCGGCGACGAACGTGGCGACCAACGAGAGCCACCAGGCCGGAACGGGCCGCCACAGCACGAGCACCACCCCGATGCCCTGGGCAAGCGCGGTCAGCACACCCAGCTCCGGGCTCACGCCGTAGTCGGTGCTCATCTGCTCCGTGTTGGCGACGCTCGCGACTACCGCGGTCACAATGACCACGACATGCGGGAACCAGCGCAGCCAACGGGGCCGCGACAGGGGCGGCAACGGCAGCCGGGCGAAGTCACCCGCGTCCTCCGACAACGTCCGCAGCACTGTGCGGAGTCGCTGCGCGACCACCTGCGCAATCGAGGGAGACGGCGGCGGTGCGGACGCTTCGCCGCGCGTGATGCTCTTGTCGCTCGCCCCGTTCACGGGGTCAACCCTAGGCACGGGGAACCGACTTCGCTCCGGCGGAGCCGGGACGGCGGTGGACGCGGACGACTCGGGAGGGCCCGCCGGTGCGGCGGCGGTCGCGGCGGTGGGGGCCCTGTTCGTAGGTGCGAAAGGCGGACCAGCAGACGGCGAGGGCGAGGGCGAAGACGGGGAGCCAGGCGAGACGGGCCGCCACCCAGCCGAGGTTGTCGGGGACGGTGTGCAGGCCGGGGAGCCGGCCCGCGAGGAGGCCCAAGGCGGTGACCGCCATCAGGGATGTCTGGTGCCACAGAAATATCGTCATCGCGGAGAGATTGGCGAGTGCCACCACCGCCCAGGCCGCGGGGCGCCTCATCCAGCGGCGCAGCGGCCCGCGCAGCAGCAGGGCGAGACCACACTGGGCCAGCCCGAAGGTGACAACGGCCAGCGTCGGCGGGTCCAGGTTGGAGACCGCCGCGCCCGGAACACCGACCATCGACGCCGGATACCCCGCCCACGCCACCAGCCCCGCGGTCGCCGCCGCCCCACACCCGAACAGCACCCAGCCCGCGCGCCGACTGTCCAGCTCACCGCGCGTCCAGGCCGCGCCCAGCGTGAACGGCACCAGCCAGCCCGCCGCCACGTTCACCCAGCCGAGCCAGGCCGGACCGCCGAATCCGAAGCGAATGAGATCCACATGGAGAACGACGGCCAGCGGCCACAGCGGGTTGAGCCGCGTCAACAGGGGTGTCGCCGCGGTCAGTCCCGCGAAGACCAGGAGGAACCAGAGCGGGGACAGCGCCAGCTTCACCAGCGCGTGGACCGTCTCGAAGCCCGTGCCCGACACGAGCAGACAAACCGCCGCCACCGTCCAAAGGGCCAGCACCGCCGCCACCGGTCTGAAGAGGCGGGCCAGGCGTGTGCGCAACCACTGTCCGTACGTCGTGCCGCGGGCGCGCGCCGACGCGTAGCCCTTGGTGGCCACATGGCCGCCCACCAGGAAGAACACGGCGAGCGTCTGGAAGACCCAGGAAATGGGGGCCAGCCAGGGCATGTGCCGCAACGGGCTCGCCGCGCGCAACGCGCCGCCGTCCGCGACCAGGGCCGTCACCAGCCAGTGGCCGAGTACGACGCCGGCGATCGCGAGGGCGCGCAGGGCATCGACGGCGCGGTCCCGCTCGGCGGGGGTCGCCTCGTCGATACGACGGGCACCGGCCCTTATGTCGATGCCGATGCCGATGCCGTGTGCTGCCGCCGCCGCCCGTATAGCTGTGCCGGGTTTGGCAGTTCGCACGACGTGCGGGTGCGGGTGCGGGGGACTCGACGGGCGCGGGGGATCCGACGGATCCGACGGACGCTGTGGATCCGCCGGACGCGATCGGTGCGACGGATGCGGTGGATCCGACAGATGCGATCGGTGCGACGGCGGTAACACCTGCGCGGGATTCAACAAGTCCGCCGGGTGTGACGAGCGCGCCGGGTGCGACTCACGCATGGGTTACCTCCAAGGTGTCGCCGAGGACGATTCGGGCGAGGTTGTCCAGGGACACCGAGCCCGGTGTGAAGTAGTCGCTGTGGCCGACGCCGCCCGCCGCGAAGACGTGGGCGCCGAAGTCCGGAGAGACCGGGTCGGTGCCGAAGCCGACGGTCGTGCCGAAGATGTCGGCGCGCGTGTGCGGGACGCCCGCTATCCAGTCGTCGGCTCCCCGGGCCGCCCAGACACGGGCGGACGTGTGCAGTGCCGCGACCGAGTCCGCGCCGGTGCCCGGACTGCCGACAAGCACGATGTCGTCCACGTCCAGGCCCTGCGCCGCACGTCCGCAGACCACCGTGCCGTAGGAGTGGCAGAGCAGGGAGACGGCCGCTTTCTCGCCGACGACGCCCCGCAGTTCGCGTATGAACCCCTTCAGGCGCGGGGCTGCGGCGTCGGCTCGGTCTGTGGTCAGCACCGTGGTGCTCACCGTGCGGGGCGCCTCATAGCCGAGCCAGGCGACGACGGCCGTACGCGGGCCGAGGCGCTCGTGCAGGGAGAGGGCGCCGGCGCGGAACCGGTCGTACGTCTCCAGAGTGGTGTCGGAGCCCGGGACCAGGATCGCGACGCGGTCCGCCTGGGCGAGGTCGCCGAAAACCTCTACGGCCTGGCCCGGTCCCCGGCCGTCGAAGGAGAGGAAGTGGCGGGAGGAGTCGGCCATGGCCCGGTCGGCGGCCGCGCGGGTGCTGTCGCCACGGTCCGCGGCCATGCGGGCCGCCTCTGCGGCGTTCGCTCCGTTGGCCGCGTACGCCTCGTCCAGCGTGGATGCCTTCATGGGGCCGAGCGTCGCGGGCGCCGGGGCGGGGATCTGGGGCCGGGCGGCCGCCGCGGCCACGGGGACGACGACCGCGCCCATGACCAGCGCTGCGAGCAGAGTGCGGCGCAACCGCCGAACCACTCGTCCGGCGCGCCCACCGGGCGTCGGCCTCGCCACCAGCGGCACCGCGACGGACTCCGGCCCCACGACAGGCACCGGCCCCGCCGCCGTCTCCCCGTCCCCCTCCCCCTCCGCCTCCGCCTCCGCCTCCGCAGGCGATACCCCTCTGCCCGCCCCGCTCTCCTTCGCCCCGTAGCCCATGCCGATCTTCCCTCCCCGTACGCCCGCTCATCGGGCGCCACTGGATGGGAAGTTACGGATCGTCACGTGTCGTCGGCGTCCCACCATGGAGCTCACTTGGCAGGTAGCTCTCAGGTATTAGGGGTATGACCGGGCAGCCGATCACGAGCCGCATACGAGTCGGGAATGAACCTCTCCAGGCGTCACCCCGCGCGCGTGCCACAGTCAAGCTCCCCGGGAGGGGAGGGACAACCACCCTCTTCACCAAGCCAGTTGGGCGATCTCCTCCGCCACCACCGCGCACGCGTCTGCCGCCGGATCGATCAGCGGAAAGTGACCGACGTCCTCAAGGAGCGTCAGGCCGACCACCTCGCCCGCCTTCGCGGCGGCGTCGGCGTACGACTCGGCGACCGCCTGGGGGACGACGATGTCGGTACGGCCCTGTACGAGGGTCGTGGCGATGCCGGTGGGGAGGAGTTGCGCGGGGTCGGCGTACGGCAGGCGCTCCGCGAACTTGTCTTCACCGCCGAGGAGTTGGAGCGCGGCCCCACCGCACACGTCGAGTTTCTCAGCGACTCGGAAGTCGGCGATCGGGGCGAGGGCGACGACGCCGCGCAGGGGCGCCGGGCGGTCGGTGTGCCAGGGGGCATCGGCCGGCAGGAGGTGCCGGGCGGAGACCCACAGGGCGAGGTGGCCGCCCGCCGAGTGGCCCGTGACGACGATGCGGCGCGGGTCGGCCTGCGGCAGCTTCTCCCGTACGAGCGCGGGGAGGGCGTCGAGCGCGGCCGCCACGTCGTCGAATGTGTCCGGCCAGCGGCCGGCGACCGGAGCGTCGTCACCCTGCGCGGGGACCGCACCGCCCCGTGCGGGAATCGCGTCACCCTGCGCCAGAACCGCACCGCCCTGGTCGGGGACCGCACCGCCCTGCGCGGGAATCACGCCGCCCTGCGCCGGAACCACGCCACCCCGGCGGTACTCGACATTGGCCACGGCGAAACCGCGGCGGGCCAGGAAGTCCGCGAACGGGGTGATGTGGCGACGGTCGTACGGGGCACGCCAGGCGCCGCCGTGCAGGACTACGACGAGGGGGGCGAGGACGGCGGGATCAGGCTCGCGCGGCGCGTAGAAGTCGATCACCTGGTCGGGGTGGTCGCCGTACGCGACGGTGACGTCGGGGTCGACGGGCGGGTGCGAGAAGGCGGACGCCTCTTCCACGGCGTCGCGGCTCACGGCCGCCTCACTACTCACGGCCGCCTCACGACTCACTGCCGCCTCACGGCTCACGGCGGCGTCGCCTGCTCCCGCGTGCCCGGCGTCGTCCCTAGCTGCGGCGTCGTCCTGCATGCTCCAACCTCTCAGCGGTGAAACGGATTTGGCGGACCAGGGAAGAATTCGGCCGTTGGCGGGGACGCTATCAGGCCCGTGACGTGCGCCGACACGGGGATGTCACTGTCGGTTAAGGTCAAACGGTTCTGCTGTTTCGTTACGCTGACGGGCAGACCACGTACGCGAGGGAGTCCCCCATGTCCGCCGAGCGCGCCAGGCCCGCCGAGGCCGTCGGGCCCCCCGCCGAGCCCGGCACCGTACGCCCCGGGGGACGCACCGCCCGCGTGCGTACGGCCGTGCTGCGCGCCGCCGGTGACGTACTCGCCGAGCAGGGTTTCGCGCACCTCGACCTCGCCGATGTGGCGCGACGGGCCGAGGTGGGCAAGACCACGGTCTACCGGCGGTGGGGGTCCGTGACCGGGCTGGTCGCCGACCTGCTGAGCGACATGGCGGAGCAGTCGCTGCCCCGTACGGAGACCGGATCGGTGCTGGGCGACCTGCGCGCCAACGCCGCGCTGGTACGGCGGACGCTCGCCGATCCCCGGCAGGGGGCGCTGTTCCAGGCGGTCATCGCCGCGGCCGCGGGCGACGGGCGTACGGCGGAGGCACTGCGGCGGTTCTACGACGTCCGGGTCGCCGAGTGGGCGCCCTGTGTCGAACAGGGCGTCGCGCGGGGGGAGTTGCCGCCGGGTACCGACCCCGCGCTGGTCGTGCGCGCGGTGTCGGCGCCGCTCTACTACACCCTGCTCACCACGGGGGCGGCCCCGGACACGGCCGCCGCCGACCGCGCGGCCGAGGCCGCCGTCGCCGCGGCCGCGGCCGGGGTGTACGTCGCCGCCGAGTGACCCGCGGTGAGGCCGCTTACTACGTCACACACCCACCCGGCAATCCCCAAAACTGCGGATTGCGGGGCACGCCCGCGCACCAGGAGCATGGACTCAACTCGGCTATTTCATGACATTTGTGACGCCTGAGGGCGGTGAGCCGGGACAGGGCCGCGGTGCACCCGGAGGGGGCTGCGGTACGGGGGAGTGATGTTCCATGCCGGGAACGCCGGGAAGGCCGGGAACACCGGGAACACCGAGAAATCCGGGAGCGCCTCGAACACCGGGTGCAGGTGCCGACCCGCCCTATCTCGTCGTGACCGTGCCCGCGCATCTCGCCGGCACTCGGTGGACGCTGACGCGGGACTCGCATATCGTCGGACGGTTCGGTGACATCAGGCTGCCGGCGCCGGACGTGAGCAAGCGCCATGCCGAACTGCGGCGGGGCAGCGACGGGGTCTGGCTGAACGACCTCGCGTCGAGCAACGGCGTTCTGCACAACGGGGTCCGCATCGAACCGGGCCGGCCGGTCAGACTGTCCGAGGGTGACCAACTCCGTTTCGGATCCATGTGGTTGACCTTCCGCAATCCCGCCGACCAGCCGGACACACGGCTGATTCCCGAGGCGGACGGCCCCAGCCCCCACCCCCACGTCAACCCCGGCCCCTCCACCGTCACCGACGTCCGCGACTTCCGCAATCGAAGCCGAAATCGCGGCGACGGCGCGCGCCCGGCCGCCACTCCGCCCACCCCTCCCCCGCACCCCCCGCACCACGCACAGCCCCCGCCCATCGAGGACGACGCCCGCACGATGGCGACCCGGCACCTCGCGGCGGCCACCCAACTCGACCCCGGGTTCGCCGACTTGGTCGTGCACCAGGTGGTGAACGAGCCCTACCGCGCCCTCGCCCCGGTGTTCGGCGCGGATCTCGGCATCGTCACCCGCTGGGCACTGTCCGCGCGGCGCCGCCGACTCTCCCGCGATGGCGCGCTCTGCGCCCTCCTGGTGTTCCTGGTCGCCGTGATCGGCATCGGCGTACGCACCCACCTGGACGAACTCAGGGCCGGACAGGCGGACTTCGACTGGCAGGGGTACGCCGTCGCCGCCGTGGCCGTCCTCACCCTCGCCTGGCTCGTCCTCGCGCTGGACGTATGGGTGACCCAATTCCTCGTACTGCGCCGGAAGTTGACCGCCAGCCGCTACGACCCCGCCCACACTCCCGAAGCGCTGGGCTCCCGGGTACGGGAACGGCTCGCCGCCGTGGCCGAGCGCCCGGCCGGGAACATGGTCGTCTGCTCCGACTACTGGCCCTTCGCGGGCAGCGGCGACCAGGTGGACGAGTGGGAACGCCCCGTCGACATCCGCAAGGGCGCGCGCAGCGAGAACGGCGGTGGCCGCCGCAGGCCACAACCCTTCACCACCGGCGAGTTGTACGACGTACTCATCGCCGCCGCCCGGGGGCTCGGTCTGGCCAACCTGCGGGTCGAGGAACGCCTCTTCGTGGACGGCCACGACGTCGCCCGCGACCAGCGGCTGCTGCCCGACCGGCTCCGACCGCCCCTGACCCGTATCCCGACCGCCCTGATCCGGAGCATGCCGGACGGACTCGGAACGACTCGACGGTCATACGTCAGTATCGAAGTGCCTGCCTGGAGCGGCCAGTTGGTGCTGACGATGTTCCTGCGCGCGGTGCAGGTCCAGGGAACTCTCTACCTGGAGTTCTCGGCGTACGCCCTGCTGCCGATGCGTCCCGAGTACTACACCGTCGACAACCTGCCCCACCGTACGGCGGGTGGAGCCGCCGTACGCGCGCTGACGGCGGCACTGCCCTGGACGCTGCCCGCCCTGCTGCGCTCGCCGGGAGCCCTGGTCCGTCGCGCGGCGGCCTCCCGCGCGGCCGCGGCGCACCGGCGCCGCCAGCGCCGCACGATCAGCGGCGGCTACCGCTTCGACTACGGCGCCCAGTACAGCATCCGGGAGTACGCGCGCGGGCTGGACGAGGGGCGCTACTTCCTCGGCCGCGACCTGACGCGAATCCTCAACACGACCCAGCAGCATCTGCTGAACACCATCGGCGACTTCCTTGAGTCCAAGGACATCGACTCGGACGACTTCCAGCGGCTCCAGCAGAACATCGTCCAGAACTTCGGCGACGACAACCGGGTCTACGCCGACAACAACCGCGGCAACCTGATCGCCCACGCCAAGAACGCCCGGGCAGGCGGAGCCCCCGGCGGCCGGCGAGGTGGCGGCGGCCAGGCTCCCGGACGGTCCGCCCAACAGAGCTGACCCGGTCCACACCAGAGGAGAAGGACATATGGCACACCGCGACGACAACAGCGTCCACGCCGACAACAACCGCGGCAACCTGGTCGCCCACGCCAAGAACGTCCGGGTGTACGGATCGCCCGGCCAGAGCCCCGACACCCTTGAACTCCAGCGCCGCATCGAGGAGTTGCAACGTCTCCTCACCCAGCACGCCGCCGCCCTCCCCGACGCCGAACGGCTGCGCCAGGTCACCCAGGAACTCGGCAACCAGCTTCAGGACCCACAGCCCAACCGGACCGTCGTACGCAGCCTGCTGGACTCCCTGACGGCGGGAGCCGGCGGTGTGACCGCCGTACTCACCGCCGTCACCGGCCTCACCCAGTTCGCCTCACGGTTCGTGTGAATCCATCACCGGTCCGGTGAACCGGCAGGTCATCCCAGGACCTCCGCGAGTACCCTCGCCGCCCGCTCCACCTCCGCGAAGCCGACGTACAAGGGGGTAAAACCGAACCGAAGGACGTCCGGGTGCCGGAAGTCTCCGACGACCCCCCGTTCGATCAGGCCCTTCATGACCTGGCCCGCGTCCGCGCAGCGCAGTGCCACCTGGCTGCCGCGCTCCGCGTGCGCGGACGGTGTCAGGGGCTCCACCCGGCCCTCGGTGACGTACGCCGCGACGCACTCGAGGAAGAAGTCCGTGAGAGCCAGGGACTTGGCGCGCACCGCCTCGATGGAGAGGCCCTCCCACACCTCCAGGGCCGCCTCAAGGGCCAGCATGGACAGGATGTCCGGGGTGCCGACGCGGCCCCGCAGCGCGCCCGGGGCCGGGGCGTACGACGGGTCCATGCCGAAGGGGTCGGCGTGCGAGTTCCAGCCCGGAAGTGGGGAGTCGAAGCGGTCCTGCAGCTCTTCGCGCACATAGAGGTACGCGGGTGAACCCGGGCCGCCGTTCAGGTACTTGTAGGTGCAGCCGACGGCCAGGTCGACCCCGTGGGCGTCGAGGCCCACCGGCAGGGCGCCCGCGCTGTGGCACAGGTCCCAGACCGCGAGGGCGCCCGCGGCGTGGATCGCGGAGGTCAGCGACGGGAGGTCGTGCAGGCGGCCGGTGCGGTAGTCGACGTGGTTCAGCAGGACCGCCGCCGTACGGGGGCCCAGCGCGTCCATCACCTCGCCCGGCGCGACGGGACGCAGCGTGCGGCCCGTCAGACGCGCCGCCGACTGGGCGATGTACCCGTCCGTCGGGAAGGTCGTCGCGTCGACCAGGATCTCGTCCCGGTCGTCCCCGGCCAGCCGCACGGCACCCACAACCGCCTTGAAGACGTTGACACTTGTGGAGTCGCCGACCACGATCTGGCCAGGCGCCGCCCCGACCAGGCGACCGATCCGGTCACCGATCCGCTCCGGCGCCGTCCACCAGCCGCTCTCGTCCCAGGACCGGATCCGCAGCTCGCCCCACTGACGGCGTACGACGTCGTCGAGGTGGCCGGGGACGTTCGCGGGCAGCGCGCCGAGCGAGTTCCCGTCCAGGTACACCACGTCGTCGAGGACGAACCGCTCACGCAGCCCGGCCAGTTCATCGGCGGAGTCGAGCTCCTCGGCCCTGCTCCGCAGCCTGCCGAGTTCGTCCGAGGCGTCCAACTCGTCGGCCCGCCCGCGCATATCGAACCGCCCCTCAGACATGAGACCTCGCCGTCCACAGCTCCGGGAACACGTTCTTCTGCGCCCGCTTCTCCAGCCAGGCGACCCCGGCGGAGCCGCCCGTGCCCGTCTTCGCGCCCATCGCACGGCGCGTGGCGACGAGGTGGTCGTTGCGCCAGCGCCACACCAGTTCGGCGACATCCGTCAACGCCTCGCCGAGACGGGCGAGTTCGGCGTCCTCGTCGCCCGCGTACAGCGCCGTCCACACCTCTTCCACCTCCGGCGAGGGCTCATAGCGCAAGGACACATCGCGTGTAAGCACCGCCGCCGGGATCGCGTGCCCGCGTCGCGCAAGGAGCCCCAACACCTCGTCGTACAGGCTCGGTTCGTGCAGCGCCTTCTCCAGCTCCGCGTGGACGCGCGGCGCGCCGCGGTGCGGGACCAGCATGGACGCGGACTTGTCGCCGAGCAGGAACTCCATCCGGCGGTACATCGCGGACTGGAAGCCGGAGCCCTCACCGAGGGCGCCACGGTACGAGTTGAACTGGGCCGGCGTGAGCTGCGCGAGGGGCCGCCAGGACGCGTTCAGCGCCTCCAGCTCCCGTACGGACCGCTTCAGCGCGGCCACCGCGACCGGCACCCGGTCCTCGCGGAGCGCGTTCGCCGCGGTCTCCCACTCGTGGACGATGACCGTGAACCACAGCTCCATGACCTGGGTGGTCACCAGGAAGACCATCTCTCCGGGGTCGTCGGAGCGGGTCTGCTGGAGGTGGGTGAGGACATCCGCCTGTACGTAGTCCTCGTACGGCGTGGTGCCATGGAAGTCGAGATGCGGGGTCTCGGGCTCCTGAGCCTCTGCGAGACGGGCCTCTGCGGGCTGAGCCTCTGCGAGACGGGCCTCTGCGGGCTGGTCCTCGGCGAGACGGGCCTCTGCGGGCTGGTCCTCGGCGAGACGGGCCTCTGCGGGCTGGTCCTCGGCGAGACGGGCCTCTGCGGGCTGGTCCTCGGTGAGACGGGCCTCTGCGGGCTGGTCCTCGGTGAGACGGGCCTCTGCGGGCTGGGGAGCCTCTGCGGGCTGAGCCTGCTGGGACGACATCGCTGTCTCCTGATGCGTACTCCGGGTAGCGGTCCGCCCCTGCCGATTCCGACACGGGGGCCCCGGTCCCCACCGGCATCCTCCGCAATCGTCCCCCGAAAACGCAAGGCCCGCCTGGTCACACCAGGCGGACCTGCACAAACGCGGTGCGCGCTAGCCCAGCGTGTGCGCCGCCGTCGGAGAGGAGTCCTTCAGGAACTGGCTGCAGCGCTCGTACTCCTCCTGCTCGCCGATCGCCTGTGCGGCGCGGGCGAGGCCGTGCAGGGCGCGCAGGAAACCGCGGTTCGGCTCGCTGGCTCGGGATGCTGCTGGAAGACCTCGGCGCCCCCATCCGCGAAGCCGACGACCTCGACGGCGCCGCCGCAGCCGTGGTCCTGCACCGCACCCGAACCGCCTCCGCCCTCCCCGTCCTCGACCAGGAGCGGCTGCGCACCCTGCCAAGCCGGGCCCTGGACCACCTCGCCCAACTCCGCAAGGCGGAACGGTGGCAGGACACCGACGACAACGAGGACGCGCTCGACCGAATCGCCCAGGCCGCCGAAGCCCCCTCAGCCGGTACGACCGTGGCCCCGTTCGGCTGGGTGCACTCCGAGTTCCACCCCACCAGCCTCCACATCGGCCGACACGGCTGGCGACTGCTCGACTTCGCCCGCGCTTTCACCGGCCCCGGCCTGCTCGACCTCGCCAGCTGGCACGGCACCATCGACGAACCCGACCCCGTCCGCCTGCGCGTCTTCCTGGAGACCTACGTCACCGAAGGCGGCACCCCTGACGCCCTCGCAAAACGAGGCGGTCTCTCCGCCGAGAAGTGAGCGCTGGGCTGGCACCGCATGTGGGCCGTCGAGTGGTTCATGGAGCAGTCCATCCGCTGGATCAACGACCCGGCCACAACGCCGCCAAGCTCGCCACGCGCTACGGCGCCCAGGTCACCGCCGTCGACCTTGTCGGCCTCCAGATCCGCCGAGCCCGCTCCCACTACGGCCGACTGAACAACCTGACCTTCGTCGCCGGCCACGCCCTGCATTACCTGCAAGCCTCCGACGAGCAGTTCGACGCCATCTACTCCGTCTTCGGAGCCATCGGACTGACAGTCCCCGAGCTCCTACTGCCCGCCATGGCCCAGCACCTCAAACCCGGGCGGACCCTCGCCTTCTCCGTCCCCCACCCCCAACGCGGCGGCCTGCGCCCCACCACCGACGACCGGCCCCGCCGCGACGACGTCACCCTTCCCGACCTCACCCGACTGCCCATCGCCCGCTGGGACTTCGACGCCGACCGCCGGGAAAGACACCTCGACCACTCCGGCCTCCGGCTCACCTCGGCCCCGGAGTTCCACGACGCCCGCCACGGTACCTGCCGGCCCACCACCCTGCTGATCACCGCCCGCAGGCTCTGATCCCCAGCCCCGGATTCCCTGGGAGAACCGATGCGCCCGCCCTACCTGCTCCTCGACGTCGACGGCGTCCTCATACCCTTCCCAGACGCCGACGGGACCACCCCGGCCACCCACACACGCCACGACGTCATCCCGACATGACGAACCCCCGACAACCCCGTCACCGTCTGGCTGAACGCGGCACACGGCCCCTTGCTCATGCACTCGTTCCGGTCCGGCTTGGTCACCCCCGTCTGGTGCACCAGCTGGCGCCGCGACGCCACCGCCCTGATCAGCCCGCTGCTCGGCCTCCCGCCCCTGCCGTACATCGACCTGCCGCGCCCGCAGATCGCCACCAGCCACCCCAGCGGCTGCCTCTGGAAACGCGACCACGTCGAAACCTGGCTCGACGACGCACCCGTCATCTGGATCGACGACGACTTCACCAGCCTCGACCACGTTTGGGCCGCGGAACGGACCAAGGGAAGACAGGCCACCACCCTTGTTCAGCCGTATCCCCACGTCGGCCTGCTGGCCGAGCATCTGGTCGAGGTCCTGAGTTGGGCCGCGCGAATTCAGCATGTGGTCGAGACGCAGGCAGGCCCGGGTCCATCGACCCGGGCCTGCCATCTCGTACGCGGATGTTCCTAGAGGTGTGTGTTCTCTCGACGCTTCCTGAGCACTCTGAGGACCAGCCAGATCAGAGCGACCTGGACAATGCCCGCGATCGCCTGCACCGAGGGGGCGTATCCGTCCGCGCCGGGGCTGTAGTCGTCGAAGCCGAAGATCACCGCGGCGAAGAGGAACAAGACCGTCGTCACGACACCCGAGGGGAAGGTGATGACGGAAAGGACCACGGACGCGGCGTCCACGCCTTGTTCGACGCTCAGGTAGTCGAGGCCGAACACGACCACCAGGTAGGCCAGGGCGAGCATCACGCCCGCTCTACGAGACGGAAGGTTCACGGTGCTCTTTCCCGGGCCCATCACGCGCCCATGGTGTTGATGTAGTGGGTCAGATCCTTGAGGTTACTGACGAGTTTGGCCCAGGTGCTCTTCGCCTTCTTCACGTAGTTGCTCTTGCCGATGAACCAGGCGTCCGCCCCTGGCGGCACGTTGCCGTGGATGGTGATCCTCATCTGCCCGCTCTTCAGGTGGGTGAAGTAGAAGGAGATGAAGCCGGGGTAGTCCGGGTGACCCCAACGGGTGTCGAACTTCCAGCCGTTGGAGGTGATGCTCTTCACCTTGACCGGGAAGGCGATCTTGACTCCGGCGATCTTCACCCAGAGGTCCATCTTCTGGCCGACGTGGCTGAGCTTCTTCGCATGACCACCGATCGGGAAGACCCAGTTGAAGTTGTCCCGGAACTTCTGGAAGTACCGGTGCGCCGACATGTGCGGGTTCCCGACGTTGTACTTCAGCCAGTAGTCGAACGTTCCGGACGTGTCGGTGCAGTTGACCGGGTCGCCGGAGCAGTAGCCGTAGGCGTTGTCGCCGCCGCCGGCCACCGGGTCCGTCTGGAGGAAGGTGCCGGTGGCCGGGTCGTAACCGCGGGCGCCCATCATCAGCAGACCGCCGGGAGCGTCCGCGGCGCGCGCCGCGGTGCCCAGCCAGCCATAGCGGCCCGTGGCCGTGGTGGCGTCGGGAGCGCCGTACTCGTCGTACCGCTGCACCTGCGGCTGAGCGCCTGAGGCCAGTGGCAGCCGGACGCTGATGTCGCCGTGGAGGTTGGACAGCTGGAGCACGGTGTCACCGCTCGCGCTCGTGACGACGCTCAGCCCGCCGGTCAGGTCGCCGACGTTGCGGCCGACCGTGGTAGCCGTGCCCGCCACTGTGCTGCTCCAAGCGGGGGTGTCCGCGCCGGAGCGGTAGTGCTGGGTGGTGGTCGAGGTCGTGCTCCAGGTGCCGTCCGCGGCCTTCGTCTCGGCCGTGACGCTCGCCTGGCGGCCTGCCACGTCCAGACCCCACGTCGTGCGTGCGGAGTCCTTGGTGACCTGCCGGACCGTGTCGCCCGTGTAGTAAGCGACCGTCGTGCCGTCCACCCCAGTGGTGCGGCGGCCGAAGGCGTCGTACACCGCCTTCGTGGTGGTCGTGCCCCGGGTGGCGGAGACCAGGCGGTCGGCGCTGTCGTAGGCGTACGACGTGCTGTCGGTCAACGGCGCGGTGGTCGAACCGCATGCCTCGGCCAGGGTGGAGGTGGTCAGGCCGGTGCGGTTGCTCCGGTCGTCTCCGAAGGCGTAGGCGCGGGTGGTGCAGGTCGAGCCGGTGTCGTCCTGTGCGGACGTCAGGTGGCCGGCGCTGTCGTAGTCGTAGCCGCTGACGATCGTGCCGCCGTCGGTCTGGGCGTGGGAGGCGAGCTGTCCGGCGATCGTGTAGTCGCCGTGGTCGGCGAGGATTGTCGTGCCGTTCGCGTCGGCGTACTCGCGGCCGGTCTCACGACCGCTCGCGTCGTAGTCGACGGTGAGGATGTTGCCGCCGGGCAGTGTCTCCTTCACGAGTTGCCCGTCGCCGTCGTACGTACCGGTGAACGTGCCCGCGACCGAGTCGGTGACCGAGGTCGGCAGGCCCCGCGGGTCGGCCGCGGTGTCGTAGGCGTACGTCGTGCTGGACGGGACGGAGTCGGTGATGGTCAGGGCCCGGTTGAGGGCGTCGTAGGTGGTGCGGGTGGTGTTGCCCGTGCCGTCGTCGTAGGAGATCTCGCGGCCGAGGCGGTCGATGGTCGAGGTGATCGTCCGCCCGCCCGCGGTGACCTTGGTCTCCAGCCCGGAGGTGCCGTACGTGATGGTGGTGGCGGGCATGTCGGTGCCGGTGCTGCCGGTCACGTTGGTGCCGAGGGGGCGGCCCGCCTCGTCGTAGGAGGACGTGGTGGTGCGGGTGACGCCGCTCGCGGTCTCCTTGACGGTGTCGGCCTGGCCCCAGCGCCCGTAGGTGAAGGACTTGGTCACCAGCTGCGCGGGGTTGTCCCCGCCGCCGGTGACAGCGCCGCCGGGGGTGATCGTGCAGACCAGGCCCGCCCACTCCGGGTGTCCGGCGCAGTCGCCGCTGGTCGCCCAGTAGGCGGCCGTCGTGGTGTCCGCGCCGGTCGCGGTGGCACCCGGCAGGGTGGTGCTCACCTGACGGCCCGCGGCGTCGTAGGCCGCGGTCGTGGTGATCGCCTTGCCCTGCGGGTCGTGGATCTCCTTGACGGCGAGGCCGGTGGTCCAGTCGTACACCGTGCGCACGGTCTCGGCGTCGGCGTCGGCCGGGTAGCCGTCGATCAGGGCTCCGGTGGTCTCGGTGGTGACCTGGTCGGCGACGGCGGCACCGGCGGGACGGTTCTCGTCGTAGGTGCGCACCGTGTGTTCACGAGCCAGGACCGGAGTACCGGCCAGCAGGTCGGTGCCGCCCGCAGGGGCGGTGGCCTTGGTGCGCAGTGTGACGGTGTGCAGGGGGCCGCTGATCTCCCGTTCCAGGGAGGTGCCGGCGGTGCCGGCGGTGAAGACGCTGGTGCTGGAGAGCATCAGGGCCGCTTCGGCGGTGCCTTGCGCCGGGGTGGCGGCGTCGGCACGGGCCTTGTCGAGTTCCGCCTCCAGCAGAGCGTCGGACGAGGCGGACTTCCCGAGGGCGAGTTCCCGGTTGGCGGAGGTCAGGTCTCGGACCAGGTTGCCTTCTGTGTCGTACTCGCTGGTGGAGATGTGACCGCCCGGCTCGGCGACGTTCACGGTGTTCATGTCGTCGTCGAGGTAGGTGATGGTGGCCCGCCGGTAGTCACCCGCCTTCAGACCCGCGCCGGTGTTGGCCGCGGGGACCTGGTCGGCGGGGAAGACGGCGGTGGCCCGGGTGGGCAGGTCGGTCTGGCCCCAGGCGGCCACCGAGGAGGCGTCCATCGGGTAGGGCGCGGTGCTGCCGGAGACCGGGACCTCGTAGACGACCGAGGTCGTGGCCGTGCCGTTGGTGGTACCGCTCGTGCCGGGTGCCAGAGTGGGCCGGGACGCCTTCAGCAGCCGGCCGGCCGGACCGCTCGCGTCGGTGCCGGTGCTGTAGGTGAGGGTCCAGGGCAGCTGACCCGCGGGGGTGTAGGTGACGACGCGCTTGGCGGCGTCGTAGGAGTACGTCTCCTTCTGTGCGGTGGGCACCCGCGGGTCCCACGCTTCGCGCAGCAGACCGTCCGTGTCATAGGCGTACTGGGCGACGACGGTGGCGGTGGCCGCGCCGGCACCCGGGTCGGTGGCCCACACCTTCACCTGCTTGACCTGGTCCTTGACGTCACCGAAACCGCCGCTCGCAGCGGTGGTGGAACCGGCGTAGACGAACTCCAGGACGCGGCAACCCGCCGTGCTCGGCTTGCCGGCGCAGACGGTGTTGTCCTTGTCGATGGCCTTGTTGGGCGAGATCAGGTACTTGGGCCGGCTGAGCGTGCGGCTGCCGACGGGCACGGGTTCCACGACCACGCTGGTGGTGGAGTCTTCGGTGACCTGCTGGCTGGTGCGCAGCGTCCATGTGGTGGCCCCAGTGATCCGACCGAACGTGGAGACGACGCCGGTGACGGAGTCCTGCAGTGTGAAGGTGTCCTGGTCCAGGGCGCCCGTCAGGGTCAGCTGGCCGGCACCGGGCTCCGGAGTCCAGGACGTGCTGGTGCCGGAGCGGGTGAAGGCGACCGAGCTGCCGTCGGCGTTCATCAGGGACACCGAGGTGGCCGAGGTCTTGCGCAGGCTGGTGTAGCCGACACCGGTGGTGGCCGTCACGGACGACACCCAGCCGGGGCCGAAGACCGGTGCCTGCCCCGCGCTCTCGGCGTCGACCGCCCGCGAGGAGAAGGTCCGGGAGACGGACGCGTCGAACACCGACGCGTCGTCGGCCGTCATGGAGAAGTCGCCGGTCAGCAGGTTGACGCTGCCGGGGCCGATGTTCTGCTGCGGCGCCGATCCGGCGGCCCGGTCCAGGGTGACCGACACCGGGATGCTGGAGGCGGAGGACGCGCCATCTGTGAAGGTGGCGCGCAGCTGAACGGTGCCGTCGTCGTCGAGCGTGTCGTCCATGTGCCACACCAAGGGGGTGGCGGTGCCGCCGGTGACGGCGACAGGCCAGGCGCTCACGGACGCCGAGCCCTTGGAGACGTCGCCCACCGGGACGGTGTGCCAGGAGTCGCCGGTACCGCGGCGGTACTCCCAGGTCGCGCCGGTGAAAGCGGAGTCGCCGGTCGCGGTGAGATCGACATCAGAGGTGGTCCAGGCACCGTCGCGGGGCGCGGTCACACCGAGCGAACCGCTTCCGACACCGAAGGAGTAGGCGGTCGTGGCGGTCGACAGGTTGCCGCCGGAATCGATGGTGCGGGCGCGCAGGACGTGCGGGCCGTTCCCGGGGGCGATGGTGATCGTCTGGGTATCGCCGCCAGTGCCGTTCGTGGTGTCGAGGGCCCGCTGGCCGAGCACCGTGGAGTCCAGGCTCCACTGGTATCCGGCGCCGTCGGTCGAGGAGGTGCCGAGCGTGCACGGCACACCGTCGGCGGCCTTGGCCGACCAGGCACCCGCCGGGTAGGCGGCGCAGGAGACGGTCGGGGCGCTGGGCTTGGCGACGTTCGGCACGAAGTAGATGTACGACGACCAGGGGCCGTAGTCGGTGCCGTCGTAGCCGCGCACACGCATACGCATGTGCTGCGCGGGCAGCGCGCCAGTGCTGGGCACGGCGTAGGTGGCCGTACCACCGGAGGCGACGCTCGCGCTGGTCACGGTCTTCGAGTACGCGGCCTCGCTGGTGTACGCGGGGTCATTGGTGACCTCGAACTGCGCCTTGACCGACGAGCCGTCCGCGTCCGTCGCCTTCACCGACAGGGTCGGGGTGTACGTGGTGATGTACCGCTTGCCGTTGTAGGCGTTCACCGAGCTCGGCGAGATCGCGAGCGCGCTCGTCGTCGTGTACGAGTTGTACGTCACCGTCAGGTGCGGCTCCTGCGAGCCGTCCCCGGAGACGTAGTTCGCCGAACGGAAGCGCCGCCAGGTCTGCGAGTCGGTCTCGTCCGGCGACGCGAGGCGCAGGCCGTAGTTGACGGACCCGTCCGCCCACGCCTGGACGATGGCGTCGATGTCGAAGTTCACCGTGCCGGCCGGGCAGTCGTCGCTGTAGCCCTTGGCCGCCGTGCTGGTGACCGCGCCCGTCGTGGTGCTCGTGGGCTGGTCGGCCCAGGTGATGTCCGAGGACGACCAGGACGAGGTGATCCGGCGCACCTGCGTGCCCGCCCCTGAGGTGGCGCAGGTCGAGGAGTAGTACGAGTACAGCGCCAGGTTGGTGTCGGTGATGTGCTTGCCCTTGAAGGGCGACACGTCGAACTTCAGGTACGAGCGGGCCTTGGTTGTGCCCGCGTCGTAGGTGCCCGATTTCAGCTCGGTCGAGGAGACCTGCGAGTCGGTGTAGTTGGTGGCCACCCACGTGTCCGTGGTCACCGCGAGGGTGGAGGTCGGGTCGACCGTGACCGGATACGTCGGGTCCTGTTTGAAGTAGTCCGCGTCCGGGGTCAGAACTAGGGTCTGGGAGCCGTCGTCCGAGGTCTCGACCTTGGTTGCCACCTTCGCCTGATGCCTGGACTCACCGGACTTGGCGTCCTTGGAGGAGTCCCACATCATCGGCGCCGGCGCCTCGGCGACCAGCTTGCCGCCCGCGTCCTTCAGCAGCAGGTGCCCGGAGTCGGCCTCGGAGATCTTCAGGCCGTCCAGCTTGACGGGGATCCGATACGAGAGCTCCCCGTCTGGGGCCTTGTCCAGCACCACGTTCTGCGAGAAGCCCTGCGAGAGCGCCGTCACCGTCAGGGTCTGGCCGTCGCCCAGGTCGTAGGACGCGGTGTCGTCCTTCACCTCCGGCTTGGGCAGCGTGTCGCTCCAGCCCATCTCGAAGGACTTTTCCCCCTTGGCCACCGACGCGAGGGACTTGTCACCGCCGTCCGATACCTTGATGTCCGCCGCCGCAACCTTCGGCTCAAGCGACGAGCCGGTGTCGGACAGCGCGGTGTCAATGTCACGCCACTTGCCGTCGAGCTTCTGCCGGACCGGCCCGGCATACGTCGCGGTCTGCAGTTCTCCGGACGGCAGAGCCCAAGTAGTTGACGTCGTCGTGCGCTCGGACGTCACCTCGATCTTGCGGTCCTGGAGACGGGCCATAAGGAGGGCCGCGGTCACCGAATCAGCTGTGGAGGCAGCCTCCTTGCTGTCGGACGAGGCCGCAGCAACCCCACTGGACGCCGCACTGGTCGGCAGGGCGAAGGCCGCACCCGATCCGATCGAGACCAGCGCTGACTGGGCCGCCAAGGTGGTCACCAGGCCGAGAGCTATTCGTCTCATGCCTATGGGCGCTGCAGTAGCCCCCCTGAGAGACGGCACTATCCGTCTCCCCCTCTTGCTTCTCACTACATCTCCCGATTTCTCTTGCACTCTGCGCGGAATGGTCACATCCGGCACAGGCGGCTCATCCAACACGGAAAGGAAGCACACAAGTAATTTGTGATCGAAAACGGTACGGGAATGTGATCAAGAAAGGCACCAAAGCTATCAATGCGGGCGAAACCCCCAAGACGGCCAGGCAAGTTCGCTGTTCAGGCACCATCTCCGAAAGGTGATCCTGCTTACCGACCTCTGTCGACCTAGAAGCCGATGCATTTGCAACGCATAACTTGCAGCAATACGGGGGAAGTTGAACCACCGTCACTTTGGGGCGTCGACCTAGTCGCTCGGAGCGGCTGGCACTTGGACGAGGTCACGGCGTGGGCCGACCGCGTGAACTCCGCTTATTCAGTAGTCCATTAGGCGTCCTCATGATCTTGGCGGGCTTCACCGCCCTCGCCCCTGGAGACCGGAGCCAACAAGGCCGACTTCCAGGGGCGTCGCCGTGTCAAGCCAGGGTGGTCAGGTTCTCGACGGCTGGGGCTGCCCCTCGGTCCTGATGGAATCGGCCAGATCATGCAGCTCGTCGGCGCTGAGCATCGGGAACATGTCGACGGTGGGGTGGGTCTGGATGATGTTCTCCTTGCCGGACGGGATGCCGGTGGCGCCCCGCGGGTGTTCTGCGGCGTTGTACGGCCGGCGGCAGGGCTCTGGTTGGTCGGCATCGGGCAGCACGAGTGTGGCGATCAGCGCGAGAGCCATCAGCCCGTCGAACACGATCGGGTAGAAGAATGCGGCGGTGGGGTCGGCGCCGATGGCGCCGACCACGTCGGACAGCGCGTTCCACGAGACCCGGAAGGCCACCAGGCCGACGACGAGGGTGACGCGCGCACGCCTCCGCATCGACCCAGCGCCGCCCTCCCTCCCCGTGTCCCACCGCTGTGTTCCCGCCCACCCGGCGGTCACGGCGGCGTGGTACGGAAGGTGCGGCTCTCTGACCGAGGACGAGTGGCTGCGCCGAGTAGAGGCGCAGCTCCCCGACCGCGACGAGGAGTGGGTCGACGATCTGCTCCGCATCTTCGGCATAGACCGGTCATGGACCAACGAAGCCGGGTCCCCGACAGGCAAGGGGGACCCGGCTTCCGTCTGTCACCTGAGCACCGGCTCGATGTCCGCCGGATCGAAGATCGGTCCGTTGGAAGCGGGCTTGATGGTGACCGCGCGGAAGACCTTGCGGACTGCGGCGCGTTGCTGCTCGATGGCCAAATTCTCCCAGCGCCCCCGTATGTCGATGGGGCCTGCTGCGAAAGTCGCGGCCTCTGCCCGATGCAGGGCTCGCTCCCGACGCAGCTCCGCGATCTGCTTCTCCAGGTCCTCGGTGAGCGCGATGTAGCGAGCGGCCGACATCCGTTTCTCCTGCCACGCCTGCTTGAACTCGGCCATATCCTGTTCCAGGGAGGCCAGTTGCTCCTCCTTGGTCCATTCCGGCGCGCGCTCACGGACGCTCGCAAGCGCCTTGTCCGAGCTGAGGAACACCGCGTTCCTGATGAGACGGTCGACCGGTTCACCGGCCCTGGCCACTCCTCCGCATCCACCGTCGTTCTTCCCGGGGCACGCGTACTTGAACTGCGATGACGTCTTCGACTTCCGGTACGACGGGAAGGCCCGCATCTTCGTGCCGCACCGCCCGCACCGGGCGATGCCGGAGAGCAGGTACTTGGTGGCGTTGTCCCGTACGGCACGCCCCTCCAACTCCCGCCTGACCTTCTCCGTCAGCAGGTACCAGTCGTCGGGGGTGATGATCGGCTCCCAGTCACCGACGACGGGAGCACCGCTCTCGTCCAGGAACAGCTCACCCTGGTGCATCCGGTAGCCACAGATCCGCGGGTTCATCAGCATCCGCTTGATCTTGGAGTCGTCGAAGACGCCGCCGCTTTGCGACCTGATCCCCTTGTTCCGCCACTCACGCGCGATCGACGCCCAGCGGATGCCACCCAGGAAGTCCTTCACCGCCTTGCGGAGGTTCTCCGCCTCTTCCGGCACCAACGTCCGCCGGTCCTCGCGGTTCCATCCGTACGGCGCCCGACCACCAGGGAGTTTGCCCTTCGCCGCCAGTTCCAGGTGCTTGCGCTTCGTCCGCTTCGACGTGTCCGCCGAGGACTTGCTGGCGATGGTGACCTTGATCCGGGCGATGAACCGGCCGTTCTCCGTGGACAGGTCGATGTCCGAGGCCGACACGGAGTCGAAGACGAGGTGACGCTTCCGCCGCTCGGCATCCTCGTACTCGTCGATCCATGCCTCCAGTTCACGCGGCTGGCGCGTGAAACGGTCGATGTCCCAGGCGACGACCCCGTCGATCCGCCCAGCCTTCAGGTCTTCCAGCATCTGCCGGAACTCCGGACGGACCGTCTTGCGCTTGTACGCGGAGAGGTCGTTGTCCTCGTAGACCTTGGCGACCTCCCACCCCCGGGCAGCGCAGTGCAGTCGGCAGTCCTCCTCCTGCCGTGCGACGCCCAGCCCCTCGGCCTCGTCGTCCTTGCTGATCCGGGTGTAGATGCCCACCTGTACGGCCCCGGAGGACCCCGGTCGTGCTGCCATGCGTCGGATCGTCGCATGGCGCGATCAGGTACATCAAGCACCCTTCTCATATCCACCTGGTCCACGGCCTATATTCCGCAGAGGCGTCCCGGAGGCCCATCCCCAAGTGGCAGACTGCTTACATGACGACGCACAAGAACCTGCTCGGCGGCCCGGACCCGACGTACCTGCCGGAGAACGAAGAGGCATACCGCCTGCTGGGCGAGGAGTCCCAGCCCCCGGCCGAGGTCGCGGCGAAGCATCCGACGTTCTCTCTCGCCTGGGCGATGCTCGCGGACGACGCCTTCGAGGCGGGGCGAGTGATCGAGTCGTACGCCTACGCACGCACCGGCTATCACCGGGGTCTGGACTCACTGCGCCGCGCCGGATGGAAGGGACACGGCCCCATCCCTTGGGATCACCGGGCCAATCGCGGGTTCCTGCGCTGCCTCGCCGCCCTCGCCCGTGCCGCCGGCGAGATCGACGAGAAGGACGAGACAGAGCGTTGCTGGCAGTTCCTCAAGGACAGCAGCGCCGAGGCATACACCGAACTGAAGCGGTAGTCACCGCAGTTGAGACGTCTGTGCCGTCTGCGGCATTCGCCGGTGCGGGGCTGGGGTCGGGGTTTTTCGCCCCCCCCTCCGCCCCTACCCGTCCCTTGCTTTCTGGGGGCTGCGCCCCCGGACCCCCCTTTCGCGCTGAACGCGCTCGTCCTCAAACGCCGTACGGGCTGAAAGATCTCCCCCGCCGGACGGGCTAAACGGCCCGCTTCCCCGCCTCCAGCGGCGGAGCCGTGACCCACCCGTGGGTGCGGCACTCCGGCCGGCGGCAGTCCGGTGCCGGGCGCCGGACCGTCGCGAAGGCGACCACCGCGCCGAGGACGAGCACCCCGGCACACAACGGCATCGCACGCCGGAACGCGGAGTCGAAGGCGTCCGCCGACCGGTACGCCTCCGCACCCATGCCGGAGAGCAACGGGAGCGCGGCCACGGCGATGAGCCCCGCCGCCCGGGCCGCCGCGTTGTTGATACCGCTGGCGAGCCCCGCCCGCCCGGTGTCGACGGAGGCAAGAACCGTGGCGGTCAGCGGCGCGACCAGCGTCACCATGCCCAGGCCCATGACCACCAGCGCGGGCAGCACATCGGCGAGGTACGAGGCGCCCTCGCCCACCCGCAGCATCAGCAGCATCCCCGCCGCACACAGCAGCGGCCCTACCGTGAGCGGAATCCGCGGCCCGATGCGCTGGGCGAGCTCGCCCGAGCGGGCGGAGAACAGCAGCATGAGGACGGTCGTGGGCAGCAGCGCCGTACCGGCGCCGAGGGCCGAGTAACCCGCCACGACCTGGAGTTGGAGCGCGGCCAGGAAGAAGAAGCCGCTGAAGGCCGCGTACACGCACAGCGTGACGGCGTTGACGGCCGTGAACTGGCGCGACGCGAAGATGTCCAGCGGCATCATCGGATCGGACCTGCTTCGCTCGACGTACACGAAGGCCACGCCCGCGGCCACACCCGCGACCGCCGACACCCACACGAGCAAGGACCCGCTGCGGGCCTCGATCAGGGCGTACGTCACCAGCGCCAGCGACAGCGCGCCGAGGGCCGCGCCCAGCACGTCGAAGCCGCGGTGCTTACGTCCGTCCGCGGACTCGGGGACATGCCGCAGGGCGACGGGCACACACACCAGGGCCACCGGGATGTTCAGCAGGAAGACCCAGCGCCAGCCGGGACCGTCCACCAGCCAGCCGCCCAGGAACGGGCCGACCGCCGCGCCGACCCCGCCGAACCCCGACCACAGGCCGACGGCCCTGGCCCGGTCGTCCGGATGGAAGGAGGCCTGGATCAGCGAAAGCGAACCGGGGGTGAGGAGCGCCCCGCCGATGCCCTGCAGCGCGCGGGCCGCGATCAGCACTCCCCCGCTGGGCGCCAGCCCGCACACCAGCGAGGCGACGGCGAACCACACCACCCCGATGACGAAGACCTTCCGCCGCCCGTAGCGGTCCCCGAGCGACCCGCCCAGGAGGATGAGCCCGGCCAGCGTCAGCGTGTACGCGTTCACGGTCCACTGGAGGGCCGCGAGGTCCGCGTCCAGGTCACGGCCGATGCGCGGCAGCGCGACATTGACGACCGTCGAGTCCAGCATGGCCATGCTGGAGCCGAGGACGGTGGTCAGCAGGATCCACTTGCCCGTGGGACTGGAGATCCTGACGCCCGGCTCTGACGGTTTCCCCGGCAGAGCCTCCGGAGACTGCGGCGACTGCGGATCATTCGGGGTGGCAGCCATACACCGGAGCATACGGAAGGGCCCGGCACCGAGCAGGTGCCGAGCCCGAATTCGAATCCGAATCCGATCCGCGGTTACTTCAGCTTGGTGCCCGTGGAACGCAGCGCAGCACACGCCTCGGTGACGCGCTTGGCCATGCCGGCCTCGGCGGCCTTGCCCCAGGTGCGCGGGTCGTACTTCGACTTGGTGCCGACCTCGCCGTCGACCTTCAGGACCGCGTCGTAGTTGCGGAACATGTGGTCCACGACCGGGCGCGTGAAGGCGTACTGGGTGTCGGTGTCGAGGTTCATCTTCACGACGCCGTTCTCCAGCGCGGTGGCGATCTCCTCGGCCGTGGAGCCGGAGCCGCCGTGGAAGACGAAGTCGAACGGGTTCGCCTTGCCGTACTTGGCGGCGACACCCTCCTGGAGGTCCTTGAGGAGCTCGGGGCGCAGGACGACGTTGCCCGGCTTGTAGACACCGTGCACGTTGCCGAAGGACGCGGCGAGCAGGTAGCGGCCCTTCTCGCCCAGGCCGAGGGCCTCGGCGGTGCGCAGCGCGTCGTCGACAGTCGTGTAGAGGGAGTCGTTGATCTCGTGCGAGACGCCGTCCTCCTCGCCACCGGTCGGGGTGATCTCGACCTCGAGGATGATCTTCGCGGCGGCGGCCTTCGCGAGCAGCTCCTGGCCGATGGCCAGGTTGTCGGCGAGGGTCTCGGCGGAGCCGTCCCACATGTGCGACTGGAACAGCGGGTTCTCGCCCTTGGCGACGCGCTCGGCGGAGATGTCGAGCAGCGGACGCACGTAGGCGTCCAGCTTGTCCTTGGGACAGTGGTCCGTGTGCAGCGCGACCGTGATGTCGTACTTGGCGGCGACGATGTGCGCGAACTCGGCGAGCGCGACCGCGCCGGTCACCATGTCCTTGTTGTACTGGCCGCCCAGGAACTCGGCGCCACCGGTGGACATCTGGATGATGCCGTCGCTCTCCGCCTCCGCGAAGCCGCGCAGCGCAGCGTGCAGGGTCTGCGACGAGGTCACGTTGATGGCCGGGTAGGCGAACTTGCCTGCCTTCGCCCGGTCGAGCATCTCGGCGTAGACCTCGGGGGTTGCGATGGGCATCTGTCCGCTCCTTGTATATGCGGGTGGCGTTCTGCTGCTTACGGCCCTGACCTAGGGAGTGACGTCATCGTCGTCCCCATCTTTCCAGACTTGCCCAGATGCTCCAGACACCGTGTCCACCCTGTGGGCTGCATTCCCCTGGGGCGTGACATCGGCGGCTGCCGCCGCGGGCCCCCAGACCTCCGGCCGAAAAAGACTCTCAGGCCGACGGCCCTCAATCCAGGCCCAGTTCGTCCTTCGAGTACGCGAAGAGATACGGCACCCCGGCCTCCGCCTCGATCTTCTCGGCGGCGCCCGTCGCACGGTCGACGATGGTCGCGACGCCGACGACCTCGGCGCCGGCCTCGCGCACCGCCGCCACGGCCTCGAGCGGGGAGCCGCCGGTGGTGGAGGTGTCCTCGACGACGAGCACACGCCGGCCCGCGATCTCCGGACCCTCCACGCGCCGCTGCATCCCGTGTGCCTTGGCGGCCTTGCGTACGACGAAGGCGTCCAGGCGCTTTCCGCGCGCCGCGGCGGCGTGCAGCAGGGCCGTGGCCACCGGGTCGGCACCCATGGTGAGCCCGCCGACCGCGTCGAAGTCGAGCCCGTCGGTGAGGTCGAGCAGCACCTGCCCGACCAGCGGCGCGGCCTCGCCGTCCAGCGTGACGCGGCGCAGGTCCACGTAGTAGTCCGCCTCGAGACCCGAGGAGAGGGTCACCTTGCCGTGCACCACGGCCTTGTCCTTGATCTGCTGCAACAGCGCGTCGCGTACGTCACTCATGGCAGCCAGCTTAGAGGCGCCGCCAAGCCCAGGTCGTGGCCGCCTCCAGCGGCTCGATGGGAGTGACCAGGCGAGGAAGGGTGTTGAGCCCGTTGGGCGGCCCGGTCTGCGGTTCGACGCACACGGCCGCCTCCTGCTCGTCGTACACCACGACCCACTCCTCACGGCTGGTGATGTTCAGCTCCAGCTGTCCCGGCCAGGTGAGCGTGACGTCGACGCCGTCGGGCATGCCGAAGCAGTCGTCCCAGGGGCTGGGGAGCGGCTCGATGCGCCGTCCGGTGGGGAGGTGGTCCTCGCCCCGCTCCTCCTGCCAGGCGGGGGTGAAGGCGACCCGTACGTCGTCCTCCCCGAGGTTCCGGTTGAACCAGGGGTGCCAGCCGATCTGGGCGGGGAAGGAGGAGTCGTACGTCTCCACGGACATGGTGAGCGTGAGGGCGTCCTCGGTCAGGGCGAACGCCTGGGTGACGCGGCCCGGGTGGGGCCAGGGGGCGACGAGGTCGTAGGTGAGCACGGTCTCGTTCTTGGTGGAGTGGGCGGTGCGCCAGGCGGCCTCGCGGGCGGTGCCGTGGATGGCGTGCGGTGGGGAGTTGAGCGGCATCTGCCGGACGGTGGCGCCGTCCAGGAACCGGCCGTCGCGGATCCGTCCGCACCACGGGACCATCGGGAAGCACCCGTATCGCTCGCCCTGCCGCAGCAGTTCGACGCCGCCGACCCGCAGACTCCCGACCCGTCCGCCGTTCCCCGGCAGCACGGTCACCTCCGCGTCACCCGCGGTCAGCGTGATCTCTTCGTTACTCACAGGGCTGACCCTACTGGGGCGGGGGCCGGGACTGTTTTCTCGCCCCCTCCGCCCCTGCCCGTCCCTTGTTCCTGGGGGCTGCCGCCCCCAGACCCCCGCCATCGCGCTGAACGCGCTCGTCCTCAAACGCCGGACGGGCTGAAACACCGCGCAGCGGGGTCTGGGGCGGAGCCCCAGGAACAAGGGACGGGTACGGGCGGAGGGGGCGGAGGGGGCGGAACAAAACCACCCCCACCCCGTCACCGACGCTTACGCAGCGCCCGCGTCACCACAATCGCCGACGCGAGAGCCAGCGCCGCCGCCGGCGCAGCCCACCGCAGGGTGGCGCGGGCGGCCGTGGTCTCCGGCGCGGGGACGGGGGCGTACCGCCCGCGGGGTGGCGCGTGGTCGACCTCCTCCGCGCTGCGGCCGATCATCGTCCGCCGGGCGTGGGCCGCCTCGGCGATGGAGTCCTCCTCGACCGAGTCGAGCGAATCAAGCGAATCAAGCGAATCGAGGGACTCGATCGAGTCGAGTGCTTCGAGCGGGTCGAGTTCATCCTCCGCACCCGGCTCGTCCGTATCCGCGCCATCGTCCTCGTCGTCCTCGTCCAGGAACTCCCCGACGAACCCCTCGGCCACGAGATCGTCCTCGACCGACGGCGCCGGAATATCGGCGTCGAAGCCGGAGGGGGCGGGAGCGGGTTCAGCCCCCGCACCCGGCTCCTCCTCGGGCACGGACGCCGCAGCGGCCGCCGCAACCCCCAGGTTCTCCACGAACCGCTCCACGAGCCGCACCACGGCGCCGGACACCGCGTCGGGCGCCAGCTCCGCCACCCGCCCGTCGGCGGACGCGGTGCCGCCGACGGTGACCGTCGTACCGCCTTCGGCGGGGGCCAGCCGCACGGCGAGCGCGAGTTTCACCGACCCGCTGCCGCGGGCCTCGTCCGCGTCGCCCTCGACGGCGTAGGAACCGTCCTCCTGGGCGGCGACGGACAGCGTGCCGCGATAGGTGATCGTGTGGTTGCCGAAGCGGACTTTCAGCCGCCCGGAGACGGGCGGAGTCCCCGCGTCCTGCTGAAGGCCTGGAATCGCCCGGGCCACCAGCGCGGGATCGCCCAGCGCCTCCCGCAGCCGCTCGGCCGGAACCGGAACGTACACCTCATGCTCCATGTCGGCCGAGCCTACCCAGCACGACCGGGACCGTACCCGCGTATGACGGGATTCCGGTGGGATTCCCCTGGATTCCCCCGCCTCCGGCTCAGCCGGTGTACCGCGGATGCACCAGCGTGGAGGGCGGGAGGCCGGAAATCCGGGTGCGGGAGGCCGCGCGTGCGTCCGCGGCCAGCGCGGCGCGTGTGAGGGTGCGCGGGCGCGGCCCGCCAGGCTCCAGGCCCAGCGGCGGACCCGTACCGGAGAGACCCGAACCAGAGGCACCCATACCTGAAGCACCGGCCCCTGAAGCGCCGGTACCGGCGGCCTCCATACGGGCGGCCAGGACGAACCCCCAGTCGTGCGGGGCGAGGGACGCGCCCGCCGTGCGGTCGGGGCCGGCGGCGAAACCGGAGTCGCGGCCGCCCACGCGGTAGGGCGTGGTGCGCAGTCCTGCGGTCCGGATCGTCGTGTCGACCGTCCAGAAGACCCGGGGCCGGGTCGCCACGGGGCCCGCGTGGACGGCGAGGCGGCCGCCGGGGGCCATGACGCGGCGCACCAGGCCGTAGAACTCCTGGGAGTACAGCTTCGTGCTCGCCGTGATGCCGGGATCGGGCAGGTCGGAGATCACCACGTCGTACGTCGAGGGGGCGCCGCGCAGCCAGTGGAAGGCGTCCGAGGTCACCACGCGGACGCGCGGGTCGTCGTACGCGTGCCCGTTGAGCCGGGCGAGCGCCGGGTCCTGGCGGGCCAGCCGGACCACCCCGGCGTCGAGTTCGACCTCGTCGACACGGCGTACGCCGGGGTACCGAAGCACCTCGCGGGCGGCGAGTCCGTCGCCGCCGCCGAGGATGAGCACGCGCGCGTGGGGACCGTTCATCGCGGGATGGACGAGGGCTTCGTGGTAGCGGCGCTCGTCGCGGCCGCTGACGCGGAGGCGGCCGTCGAGGAAGAGGTCGAGCGGGCGGCCGTGGGTGCCGCCGGTCAGGACGACCTCCTGGACGCCCGTCTGGAGCGCGACCCGCACCTCCGCGCCGTACACCGCGTGCCGCGCCGCCCGTTCGAAGTCGTCGACCAGCACCGCCGCCGAGGCGAGGAGGCCGAGGACCAGGAGGTTGGCGACGACCAGGGCCCAGCGTGCGCGCGGGGTCAAGTCCCGGTGGAACAGGCCGAGTACGAGTGCGCCGCCGACCAGTGCGTTCACCCCGCCGGTGAGCAGCGCGCCGGTCAGCTGGCCGAGCCAGGGCAGCAGCAGGAAGGGGAAGGCCAGGCCGCCGACCAGGGCGCCCACGTAGTCCGCCGCGAAGAGGTCCGCCACGGCGCCGCCGGGGTCCTGGCGGCGGACGCGCTGGATCAGCTCCATGAGGAGGGGGACTTCGGCGCCGATCAGCAGGCCGATGGTGAGGGAGAAGGTGACGAGGAGGTAGCGGGAGCCGTCCCCCCACGCTCCGCCCCAGTCGCCGGTCCAGGCGAACACGGCGTACAGCGCTATCGCGCTGTAGCCGCCGACCAGGGCGAGCGCCGCCTCGATCGCGCCGAAGCCGGCCGCGGCGCGGGGGCGCAGCCGTTTCGCGGCGAGGGAGCCGAGGCCCATGGCGAAGACCATGACGGAGAGGACCACGGAGGCCTGGGTGACCGAGTCGCCGATCAAGTACGAGGCGAGGGCGACGAGTTCGAGTTCGTACACGAGTCCGCACGCCGCACAGACGAACACCCCGGCGAGGACGAGGAACCGGCCGGTGCCCTGGCGGACGGGCAACCGCGCCTGGCCCTGGACGCCGCCCCAGGGAGGGGGCGCTCCGGGGGGTGCGGGCGCGTGCGGATCGATCACGTTGCGAACGGTACGTCACACTGGTGGCACGCTTCGTCACCCACACGTGTGGAACCGTTGCACTTGAGTGTCAACGGGAGTTGGTGTGAACACCCCTGGGGGCGCTGCCCCCGGACTCCCGTATCGCGCTGAACGCGCTCGTCCTCAGACGCCGGACGGACGGGAACCTCCGCCCCACCGTCCGCTCAGACCCCCGCCGCCACCCGCACCCCCACCCTCGTCCGCGTCGCCACCAACTGCCCGTCCTGCGGGTACGCGTGCCACGTACGCCAGTGCACCTGGCCCTCGTAGCGCTGGGCCAGCATCGCGGTGAAGGCGTGGGGGCTGCCCGGGAAGACGCCTGCGAGGCCGTTCGGGTGGTCGGAGACCAGGGCCAGCAACTCCTGGGCGCGGCCCGCGAAGGAGCCGTGGGAGAGGGTCTCGACGCGCGCCGCGAACTCGTACTCCCAGTCGCCCACCCGCTTGGCCACGCCGAGCGGAAGGGGCGTACTGCTGCCGGGGATGCACGCGACGGTCTCCGAGCAGCTGCCCCGTGCCTCCTCCAGGAGTACCTGGTGGGAGGCGCCGAGCAGTCTCAACTGCAGTTTCGCCCCGCCGAGTTCGAGATCGAGGGTGGCGAGCGCGGGCAGTGGCTCGCGCCCCAGGGTCCAGGCGAGGTCAGCCGCGCGCGTGTCGGTGTACGAGGTGTTGAGGGTCGTGAGCATGGGTCGGCTCCGCTAGCACGCAAAGGGAGGTGGGGGGTCCGGCGCACCCGGTGGGTACCGGGGGATCGGCCCGGTCAGCCCGGTCAGGAAGGACGATCCGAGGCCCTGTCGTCACCTTGGCGTCGTCCGCCGGAAGGGCGGTGCCAGGCGTCGCCCGGCAGACGTCATGGAGACGACAGGGCCTTGGGGCTGCGTTGGTGATTTAGAGGGAATCATGGACTGTGGTGCCACCACAGCGTTTTTACCCAACTTCGTGCGGTTTCCATCCCCCCGAGGGCTCCACAGCTCAACTGTTCAACAACGGCGTACGCCCCGGCGCACGGAAGCGCCCGTCGGCAGCGGTTGCCGACGGGCACTTCTTCGTACTTCGGATGCGTTTCCCCCGGAGGAGCTCAGCTGCCCCGTGTCAGCTGCCCCCGCCGCATCCGCCCCCGCCGCCGCAGGAGGAGGACGACCCGCCTCCGCAGGAGGATCCACCTCCATCGGACGACGAACCCCCGCAGGTCGATGCGCTGCCTCCCGCGCCGGCCCACCAGCCGCCCGAGGCGTCGCCGCCCGAGCGCGAGCGCCTCCGCCTGGCCGGCTTGGCCGCTTTCGACGCCTTCGTCAGCGCGACCTTCTTGTCCGCCTTGTTCTTCCGGGCGCGGAAGCCGAAGACCGCGACCAGCGTGCTGCCGAAGACCGCCAGGATGATGCCGATAGTCATGGCGCCACCCTCCTTTCGTTCCCCCGAAGCGACCCCCCGTGGGCGCCTCGCATCTTGCGTGAGAGGGGGATGCCCCCGGCCCGCACGCGCCAAAGCAGAGTTGAGCGAATCCAGAGCTTGGGCGCAGGATGACGGGCATGACCATCCACGCCCGCCGCCCCCTGCTCAACCGCCGGCTCGCAGAGTTCGGCACGACGATCTTCGCGGAGATGTCGGCCCTGGCCCTCAGTACCGGCTCGATCAACCTCGGCCAGGGCTTCCCCGACACCGACGGGCCCGAGGAGATCCGCGAGGCGGCGGTGCGCGCGCTGCGCGACGGGCGCGGCAACCAGTACCCGCCGGGTCCTGGCGTACCCGAGCTGCGTACGGCGATCACCGCGCACCAGAAGCACCGGTACGGGCTGTCGTACGACCCCGACCGCGAGGTCCTCGTGACGGCGGGCGCCACGGAGGCCATCGCCGCGGCCCTGCTCGCGCTGCTCGAACCGGGCGACGAGGTGATCGCCTTCGAGCCCTACTACGACTCGTACGCGGCCTGCATCGCGATGGCGGGCGGCACCCGGGTCCCGGTCACCCTGCGCCCGCAGGACGGCAGCTTCCGCCTCGACCTGGACGAGCTGCGCGACGCCGTGACCGACAACACCCGGCTGCTGCTGATCAACACCCCGCACAACCCCACGGGCACCGTGCTCACCCGCGAGGAGCTCACCGAGATCGCGCGGCTCGCCGTGGAGCGGGATCTGCTCGTGGTGACCGACGAGGTGTACGAGCACCTCGTCTTCGACGCCGCCGAGCACCTGCCGCTGGCCTCCTTCCCGGGGATGCGCGAGCGGACGGTCACGATCGGCTCGGCCGGGAAGACCTTCTCCTTCACGGGCTGGAAGGTCGGCTGGGTCACCTCGACCCCGGATCTCGTCACCGCCGTACGGTCGGCGAAGCAGTTCCTGACTTACGTGTCCTCGGGGCCCTTCCAGTACGCCGTCGCCGAGGCGCTCGCGCTGCCGGACTCCTACTTCGAGGACTTCCGGGCTGACATGCTCGCCAAGCGGGACCTGCTGGCGGCGGGGCTCACCGAGGTGGGGTTCGAGGTCTTCCGCCCGGCCGGCACGTACTTCATCACCACCGACATCCGGCCGCTCGGCGAGTCCGACGGCTTCGCCTTCTGCCGCGCCCTCCCGGAACGCGCCGGTGTCGTCGCCATCCCGAACGCCGTCTTCTACGACCACCGGGAGGCCGGCGCCCCCTTCGTACGGTTCGCCTTCTGCAAGCGGACCGAGGTTCTGGAAGGGGCGGTCGAGCGGCTCAAGGCGGCTTGGTGACAGCGGGGCGGCGGGGTGGGTCGGGGTGGGGGCGCGAAGTTGCCCACAGGCTGTGGACGAGGCGCCTGCCGCGGGTGGTGGGTCGGGGGCGCGCCGGTACATCCGCCCGCATCCGAACGGATCGACCGGGGTTGGTCGGTGCACGTGTGCTCTCGATCCGTTCGGATGCGGGCATTTGATGGACCGACACGCCCTCTTCCGTGGTCATGCGGCTGCGGGCGGCCTGTGGGGGTGCGGGGGGTGCGGGGCTCGTTTGGACGCGCGAGAGCCCGGCCGGGGGCGCGACCGTGGTTCGGCGCCCTGGCCGGGCTCTCGTTCGCGTGCGGCCGGTCGTGGCCGTCACGCCAGGTGTCGGGGAGATTACTCCTCGTCGTCGCCGGGCTTCTCCGCCTCGTTGACTTCCTGCTCCAGGCCGAGCTGCTCGACGAGCCACTTGTCGAACTCGATGGCGGCCCGCACCCAGCTGACCGTCGAGGACACGAAGTGCTCCAGGCTGACGCCGGTGCCGATCAGCATCTGCGCCTCGCCGATCAGGCGGACGGTGCCGTCGTCGTGCGTGTGGCTGTAGACCTTCGGCCACAGGGTGCGGCGGTTCCAGTCGTCGATGGACTCCAGGAGCGCCGGCTTCTCGTCGATCTGGTGCGGCCGGTCGTAGAACGTCCGCACCGAGAAGACCTGCTGGTCACCCTCGCCGCGGAACATGAAGTACGTACGGAACTGCTCCCACGGCGCCGCGAGGTCACCCTCGTCGTCGACGACATACTTCAGCTCCATCTGTTCGAGGAGCTGCTTCACAAGGTCCTGATCCGGGACGACGGGGCCCGCCGGTCCGCCGCTCTGCGGCTCGGGCTGCTGGCCCCCGAAGTTCGGAATCGAGGACGGGTCGATGCTCACCGTGTATTTCCCTTCGTACGGATACCGCCATCCTCTCCCATGCGGGGCGGGGGGTGGCAACCCTGACGGGCATAACAGGCCGGGCCGGCGCGGGAAGGCCTGTTCACCACGCGGTGTCCGGGTGGGGCTCGGCCAGGCGGGCCGTCACCGCGAGACGGTCGATCTTGCGGTTCGCGTTCAGCGGGAAGGTCTCGAAGTGGGTGAAGGCGCGCGGGAGCATGTAGGCGGGCAGGCGGCCGGACAGTTCGGCCCGCAGTTCCAGCGGGTCGCGCGGCGTGCCGGTGTAGGCGGCCTCCAGCGTGGGCTCGGCTCCGGGCGCCGCCTTCAGGACCGTGACCACGGCCTCCGCGACCCCCTCGGCCGCGCGCAGCGCCGCCTCGATCTCGCCCAGCTCCACCCGGTGACCGGCCACCTTCACCTGGTGGTCGAGCCGGCCCAGGTGCAGCAGCGCGCCGCCCGCCCCGACGCGCACCCGGTCGCCGGTGCGGTAGTACAGCTCCTCACCGGGCGCCTCGCGGTCCTCGTACACCGACGCCTCCCGGCCGTCGAAGCGTAGGAACCGGCCGGGGTTCTCGCCCGGGTCGAGATAGCCGGGGAAGCGCTGCGGGCCCCGCAGGCACAGCTCGCCCTCGTCGGCCGGGCGGCCGTCCTCGCCGAGGACGAGGAAGTCCAGGTGCGGGTAGGGCGTGCCGATCGGGACGGTGCCGTTGGCGGTGGCGGGCCAGTCGGCGAGCTCGGCGGGCAGCCGGTACTGGGTGCAGGAGACGGTGACCTCGGTGGGGCCGTACAGGTTCTCCAGGACGCTGCCGGGCGCGGCCTCCCGCCAGGCGGCGGCCTGCTCCAGGGTGAGCTGCTCGCCGCCGAAGAGGCTCCAGCGCAGGCCGGGCATGGAGCCGGGGGCCAGGTCCCGCAGCCGCAGGGCGTACGAGATCAGCGAAGGCACCGAGAACCAGTGGGTGATGCGGGCGCGGGCGATGAAACTCGCCGGCCGCGCCAGTTCGCCGCGGGCGGGGACGACCAGGGCCGCACCGGCGCCCCAGGCGGTGAACAGGTCCCACGCGGTGGGGTCGAAAGTGAGGTCGAAGGTCTGGGAGACGCGGCTGTCCGGGCCGATGTCGTAGCGGTCGATGGCGTAGTCGAGCATCGCGGCCGCGTTGCGCTGGCGCACCGGGACGCCCTTGGGGGTGCCGGTGGAGCCGGACGTGAAGACGATGTAGGCGATCGCGTCGGGATCCGGGGCGGAGACGTCCTTCGGGAGCCGGTCGAAACTCCCGTCCGCCGGCTCCTCGAAGGCGACGACCGGGCAGGCCGGCGCGGTGTTCCGGTCGGTGAGCACCACGTCCGGGCGCGCCGCGGCCAGCACCGCGGTGACCCGCTCGGGGGCGGAGTCCGGGTTCAGCGGAACCACGGTGGCACCCAGGCACTGGGCCGCCAGGTACGAGGCGTAGGCGGCGACGCCGCGGCCCGCGAGGATGCCGACGCGGGCGGGGCGACGGCCGTCGAGGGCGGCCAGCAGGCGGGCGGCGTTGTGCTCGGCGAGCGAGCGCAGCTCCGTGTAGGTGAGGGTGCGCCCGCCGGTCTCCAGGGCGGTGCGGTCGCCGTGGGCGTCGGCCGAGGCGGCGAACCGTTCGTAGAGGGTCGGTCGGTCAGCCACGGGCGGCTTCCTTGACGAACGCCCGGTAGTACACCGGGGTTCCGAGGAACGACGAGGTGAAGACGCCGCCCACGCGGGAGCCGCTGACGGCCAGGTGCAGATACGAGAACAGCGGCACGAGCGGGATGTGACGGGTCGTCAACTCCTCGTCCAGCGCGCCCCATTCGGCCGCGGCCTGGTCGGCGGGGAGCCCCGAGACGCGGGCGATCTCGGCGTTGACGTCCGGGTCGTCGAGGTAGGTGTAGTCGGCGTTGCCGGTGGCCCGGATCGTGCGGCCGTCGAAGCCGGTGAGGAGCGTGGACGCGCCGGGCCAGTCCGCGGCCTGGCACATCATGTACAGGTCGTAGTCGTGGCCCCGGGTCAGGACGGTGGCGTTGTGCGAGGGCCGGTCGGTCTCCACCAGCTCGACGCGGAAGCCCGCTTCCTCCAGCCGGCGTGCGAGCACCTTCGCACCCGCGGTGAAGTAGGCACCGTCACGGCTCAGCAGACGCAGGACGCGTCCCTCGCCGGGGAGCGGACCGCCGGTGTGCGGATCCGGGTAGGCGCGGTGGCCGATGGTGCCGGGCGACAGGATCGTGTGCGTCACCTCGCCCTGCGTCGGACCGAGCATCGCGTCCCGTACGGCCGCCTTGTCCACGGACACGGCACGGGCGATCGCGCGGCGCACCGCCACGTCCTGGACCCTGGCCGTGTTGATCGCCAGATACCAGACGAGGGGGGTGCGGTCGCGGCGCAGGCGCGGGAGCAACCCCGGTTCGGCGAGCAGGAGTTCGGCGACGTCCTCGGGGGCGTTGTTCTCGGCGACGGCGAAGGTGTCGGGGCCCTCGTCGGCGCGGGCGCGGAGGTTCTGCGGCCCGCTCTCCACGCCGAGTTCGATCTCGAAGCGGTCCGGGTGGTCGTGCCGTACGGCGTCCGTGGCCGCGTCCCAGTGCGGGTTGCGTTCCAGCACGAGCAGCCTGCCGGGCTCGTGCCGGGCGATGCGGTACGGGCCCGAGGCCAGCGGTGCCTTTCCGTAACTCTCGCCGGTGTCGGCGTCCTTGGGCACCGGGACCGTGGTGGGGAGGGAGACGGCGAAGGGCAGGTCGGGGCGCGGCACCGGGAAGCGGAACACCAGGGTGCGGGCGTCGCGGACCTCCAGGCCCGGCACCTCGTCGGTGCCGTCGGTGAAGGGTCCGTTGTAGGGGCCATTGTCGCGCAGCCAGTCCTGCAAGTGCTGCGGGCCGTCACCGAGGGCCGGTTCGAAGGAGCGGGCGATGCCGTGCGCCACGTCGGCGGCGGTGATCTCCCGGCCGTCCTCGAAGCGCAGGCCCGGCTTGAGGGTGAACTCCCAGGTGCGGCCGTCCCCGTCGACGTCCCGGCCCGGGTTCTCGGCGAGGTCGCCGACCAGCGTCCAGGCGCCCTGTCCGTCCTCCGCCGAGATCGTCAGCGTACGGAAGAGGAGGTGGCCCAGGGCCGTGGACTGCAGGGTGTTGATGCGCTGCGGGTCGAGGTGGTCGTAGTCGCCGTCGCGCAGGATGCGCAGTGTGCCGCCGCGGACCGCGCCCGGCACCGGGCGGGCCGGGCCCTGTGCGGCGCGGGTGTCCCACGCGATGGATGCCTTGGTCATGTGCGTGCTCCGAGAGTGCCGGTGGAGGGAAGGGTGGGGTCGGTGGCGGTGGCGGCGAAGGCGCTGTCCACGAAGACCAGCGGGCGGACGCCGGCCAGCGGGCCGAAGTCGTCGACGCGGCCGACGACGAGCGCGTGGTCGCCGGCCGTGTGGACGGAGTGGACCGTGCAGTCGAAGTAGCCGACGCCGTCCAGGAGTACGGGGCAGCCGGTGGCCGGTCCCCGCTTCCAGTCGTCGGCGGCGAAGGCGTCCGCGCCGACGGGCCGGGCGGGATCCGCGAACCGCCGTGCCGCGCCGGTCTGCCGGTCGCTCAGCACGGTGACCGCGAACCGCCCCGAGCCGCGCACATATCCGTGCGCCCGTGACCGCGTCCCCAGGCCCACCGCGACGAGCAGCGGGTCCAGGGACAGGGACATGAACGCGTTGGCGGTCATCCCGAACGGTTCGCCGTCGGCGAGCGTGGTCAGCACGGTGACGCCGGTCGGAAACCGTCCGGCGGCGGTGCGGAAGAGGTCGGCGCGCGACCCGGTCACGCGGGCGTCCCCTCGGACTCGCCCGGGGCGGGCTCCGATGCCGCTCGCAGGGTGTTCAGGTGGTCGAGGCCCGCGAGGACCTCCTTGTCGCCGACCCCGAAGTCGATCAGGCAGGCCAGTTCGTCGACGCCCGCCGCGCGGGCCTTCTCGACGACCGTCGACGCCTGGTCGACCGTGCCGAACAGGCCGCTCGTCGAGTAGTAGGTGTCGAAGGAGCGGCGGACCAGGAAGTCGATGTCGGACTCCCGGAGTTTGTCGGGGTCGAAGCCGGCGAGGATGCTGCCCGCCGAGCGGGCGATGAGACCGAAGGAGCTCTTCAGGTACGCGGTGAAGGGCTCCCGGACCGTCTCCTTGACCTGGGCCGGGTCCTCGCCCAGATAGGTGTGGAGCATCAGCGCGACATGGCCGGGCCCCCCGTCGTGGCCGGGGCGTTCGGCGAGTGCCTTGCGGTACAGGGCGATCTTCTCGGCGAGTTCGTCGAGGCTCTGGCCCAGCAGGTGGGTCAGGACGCCCGCGCCCGCCGCGCCCGCCGCGCGGAACGTCTCCGGGCCGCCCGCGCTGGTGACCCAGACGGGCAGTTCGCTCTGGACCGGCGGCGGGAAGACCCGTACCTCGGCGGGCTTTCCGGCCCCGTCGGTGACCTGGAGCGGCTCGCCGCGCCACAGCGCCCGTATCTGCTCCACGGCCTCGATGACGGCGGTCTTGCGGCCCGCGTACCCCTCGGGGCGCAGTGCGAAGTCCACCGCGTTCCAGCCCGAGGCCAGCGAGATGCCGGCCCGGCCGCCGGAGAGGTTGTCGACGACCGACCACTCCTCGGCGATCCGCAGGGGGTGGTGCAGGGGCGCCACGACACTGCCCGCGCGGATGCCGACGCGCGAGGTGACCGCGGCCACCGCCGCGCCGGTCACCGACGGGTTGGGGTAGAGCCCTCCGAAGGGGTGGAAGTGGCGCTCGGGCGTCCATACGGCCGAGAAGCCGTGCGTGTCGGCGTACTTGGCGCCCTCGAGGAGCAGGTCGTAGCGCCCGCCGCCGGTCTCGCCGACACTGCCGTCGGCGAAGTAGAAGAGACTGAAGTCCATGTCCTGTCCTCTGAGTTCGGGGGTCGGCGGGTGCTCAGCGGACGCTCAGCGGACGCAGGTCGGTCCAGACGGACTCGATGTGCTCCAGGCACTCGGCGCGCGTCCCGCGGGTGCCGGTCTCACGCCATCCGTCGGGCACCGGCAGCAGGGCCGGCCACACCGAGTACTGCTCCTCGCCGTTCACCACGACCGTGTGCACGGGCTCCGGGGCTTGCTGCGTGTTGTTCTGCGACATCGGGGATCAGGGCCTTTCCTGGATCTGGGGCGGGAGTTCGTACTTGATGCGGGCCAGCGAGGACAGCGCCAGCGGGACCAGTGCCGAGGACAGGCCGATCGCGGTGATCAGCACGGTGGAGCGGAGACCCACGCCGGCGCCGAGGAAGCCGCCGATGAGGGCGCCGAGCGGGGCGATGCCCATGGCCACGAAGCGGTTGGTGGCGGCGACCCGGCCCTGGAGGGAGTCCGGGGTGAGGGTCTGGCGGATGCTGAGCACGGTGACGTTGTTGGCGACGCCGAAGGACGCGAAGAGGAAGTTGATCAGCATCAGGGTGGCGACGGACAGGAAGCCGCCGCCGTGCACGGTGGAGATGCCGAGCATCACCAGGTTGGCCACGGACGCCGTGGTGAGCATCGTGCGCCCGTAGCCGAACCGCTGCGGAAGCCGGCCCGCGAAGGCCGCGCCGACCAGGAAGCCGGGGCCGAGGGCCGCCATCACCAGGCCGATCTCGCCCGGCGACAGGCCCAGCGTGCGCGGCATGAACTGGAGGAAGGCGACCTCCAGGGCGGTGAAGGAGAGGTTGAAGATCGACGCCATGATCGTCATGGCACGCAGCGGCTCGTTGCCGAAGACGAACCGCAGGCCCGCCCACACCTCGCGCAGCGTCCCGGCCGGGGAGGCCGCCTCCGACGGCGTCGGCCGGTCCTCCTTGTGCCCGATGGTCCAGATGGTGACCGCCGAGACGAGGTACGACACCGCGCCGGCCAGCACCGCCACCGGAGCCGTCAGCCACTGCACCAGCACACCGCCGAGCGCGGGCCCGCCGATGGTGGCCGCCGACTGGCTCGCGCCGAGCGCGGAGTTGCCCCGGGTCAGCTGGTCGCGTTCCACCAGGCGCGGCAGATAGGCCTGTCCGGCCACGTCGAAGAGCACGCTGCCGCAGCCCGCGAAGAAGCCGAGGACGTAGAGCCAGCTGATGCCCAGCTGGTCCGTCCAGTAGAGGACCGGCACGACGGAGAGGATCAGGGCCCGGCCCAGGTCGGTGGCGATGAGGATGTTCCTGCGCCGGACCCGGTCCACCAGGACGCCCGCGAACAACGAGACCAGCAGGTACGGGAGTTTGACGACGGAGGTCAGCAGACCGACCTGCTGGGAGGTGGCGGTCAGGGCGAGGACCGCGACCAGCGGCAGGGCGAGCTCGGTGATCTGGGCGGCGAAGAGCGAGGCGGTCTGGCCGGTCCACAACTTGGTGAAGTCGCGGTTCTTCCACACGCTGGGGACAGCGGCGGAATCCGGTTCCTGCTCCTCCTGGACCTGCGCGCCACTGGTGGCCTCTGACATGGACTGCTCCTATACGTGGGGGGAGTCGGGGACGGTCAGGAAGAGGTGGCGAGGACTCCGCGGGGGCTGCCCGCGGCGGCGTCCTCCAGGCGGTGCGCGACCTGGGGAACGTTGGGCTGTTCGAGCATGCTGAAGTGGTTGCCGGGCGACTCGTCGATGAGCAGGCGGCCGCCGACCCGGGGCTCCCAGCCCATGTGCCAGCCCTCGAACAGCTCCGTCTCGGCGCGGATGAGCACCGCGTCGCCGCGCAGCGGCTCGCGCGGGGTGTCGCGGTAGGTGAGCAGGGCGCGCGCGTGCCGCTGGTAGAGCCGGACCAGCCGTCGCAGGTCCTCCACGGAACGGGCGTCGGCGCGCTCGTGCCCGGTGCCCTCGGTGAGCCGTACGACGTGCTCGATCCGGGCGTCGGAGTCCAGCGCCTCCAACTCGGCTTCCGTGACGTTCAGCCGGCCCGCGAAAGCGCCGAGGATCGCGGCGGACTCGCTGGTCGCGTAGCGCGGCGGGACCGGGTCGTCGATGCTGGCGCTGATGATCGTCAGCATGCCGACCTCGTCGCCCGTGGCCTCCAGCTGGCGGGCCATCTCGTACGAGACCATGCCGCCCATGCACCAGCCGCCGATGTAGTACGGGCCCTCGGGCTGCACCGCACGCACCTCGGAGAGGTACAGCGCGGCGATCTCCTCGATGCTGTCCGGGCGGGGCACGTCGGGGCCGGCGTACTCGGGTGCCTGGAAGGCGTACAGCGGGCGCTCCGGGTCGAGTACGTCGAGCAGTTCGGAGTAGCAGAAGACGCTGCCGCCCAGCGGGTGGACCAGGAAGAACGGGGCCTTGGTGCCCGTGGAGCGCAGCGGCACCAGGGTGGAGGCGGCGGCGGTCTGCTCGCCGGAGATGATCGCGGCGAGCTTCTCGATGGTGCCGCCCTCGAAGAGCGCGGCCACCGGCACCTCGACGTCGGTGATGTCGGGCAGCCGCATGATGACGCGCAGCGCGGAGATCGAGTTGCCGCCGAGTTCCAGGAAGGCGTCGGTGACACCGACCCGCTCCACGCCGAGTACGTCCTGCCAGATCCCGGCGAGCTGCCGTTCGGTCTCGTTGCGCGGGGCGACGAAGGCGCCGGCGGTGGTCTCCTCGCGGCCCGGCGCGGGCAGTGCGAGCCGGTCGACCTTGCCGTTGGGGGTGAGCGGGAAGGCGTCCAGGACGACGAAGGCGCTGGGCACCATGTACTCGGGCAGCGACTCGGCGGCGAGGGCGCGCAACTCCGCCGCCGCGGGCGGGACTTCGCCCTCCGCCGTGAGGTACGCGGCGAGTCGCGCGTCGCCCGGCTGGTCCTTGCGGGCCACCACGACGACCCGGCCCACACCCGGGTGCCGGGACAGCACGCTCTCGATCTCGCCGAGTTCGATACGGAAGCCGCGGACCTTCACCTGGTGGTCGGAGCGGCCCAGGAACTCAAGGCGCCCGTCCGGCAGCCATCGCGCCACATCGCCGGTGCGGTACATGCGGGCGCCCGCACGGTCCGTGTACGGATCGGGCACGAAGCGGTCGGCGGTCAGGTCGCCGCGGCCCGAGTAGCCGCGGGCCAGGCCGTCGCCGGCGATGTAGAGGTCGCCGGGGACGCCCTCGGGGACCGGTGCGAAGGACTCGTCGAGGACGTACACCTGGGTGTTGGCGATCGGCCGTCCCAGCGTGACCGGCTCAGCGGGGCGCACCCGGTCCAGGCAGGACCAGATGGTGGTCTCGGTCGGCCCGTACGCGTTCCACACCACCGGGAAGCGGTCGGTGAGCTCGTGCGCGAGGTCCTCGGGCAGCGCCTCGCCGCCGGAGATCACCCGCAGGCCGGGGTCGGCGTCGAGGCCCGCCTCGATCAGCAGCCGCCAGCTGGACGGGGTCGCCTGGATGACGGTGGCGCCTGACCGCTCGACGTGCTCGCGCAGCCGCGGCCCGTCGACGGCGATGTCCGGGGCGACGATCAGCTCGGCGCCGGTCAGCAGCGGCAGATACACCTCGAGGCCCGCGATGTCGAAGGACAGCGAGGTGACCGCCAGCAGCCGGTCCTCGTCGGTGAGTTCGAGGTCGCGGCCGAAGGAGTTCAGCAGGTTGAGCAGCGCCCGGTGCGGGATCTGGACGCCCTTGGGCTTGCCGGTGGAACCCGAGGTGTAGATGACGTAGGCGAGATGCTCGGGTCCGGCGAGCGGGTCGAGATCCTCGGACGGGCGATCGGCCGCGGCCGTCCGGTCGACCTCGATCACGACCGTGCCCTCGGGGGCGGCGGGCGCCGCGAGCCCCGCCCCCGTCAGCAGCACCGGCACCCGCGCGTCGGCGAGCATGTACTCAAGGCGCTCGGCCGGGTATCCGGGGTCCAGCGGCACGTAGGCGCCGCCCGCCTTGAGCACGGCGACCAGGGCGACGATCAGCTCGGCCGACCGCTCCAGGTGGACGCCGACCAGGGTGTCGGGGCCGACCCCGCGCTCGCGCAGCTCATGGGCGAGCCGGTTGGACCAGGCGTGGAACTCGCCGTACGACAGCGTGGTGTCGCCGAAGCGTACGGCGGTGCGGTCGGGGTCCTTGGCCGCGCGCTCGGTGAGCAGCTCGGGCAGGGTGCGGTCCAGGGGCCAGCCGGCGCGGGTGTCGTTCCAGTCGCGGAGCAGCCGGTCCTGCTCGTCGGCGCCGAGCAGCGCGGTGGCGTGCACGGCCGCGTGCGGGTCGGCGACAAGCGCCCCGAGCGCGTCGGCGTAGTAGCCGCCGACCCGGGCGATCCACTCGTCGGTGAACTGCGCGGCGTCGTAGTTGATCCGCAGCCTGACCTCGCCGCTGACCGGGTCGGTGCCGAAGTTGGCGGTGAAGGGGAAGTTGGTCTGCTCGAAGAACTCGCCGCCGGTGACGGCCAGTTCGGCCAGTTCCATGTCGTAGCTGCGGAAGCTGCGGTGGTCGACGACGGTCTCGAAGAACTGCGGGCGGCGCAGGTCGGTGAGCAGCTGGGCCATCGGGTAGCGGCGGTGCGGCAGCGCGCCGCTCTCCGCCGCGTGGATGTGCTGGGCGAGTTCCGTCCAGGTGGTGCCCGCGACGTCCACGACCAGCGGCAGGGTGTTCAGGAACAGTCCGACGACCTGGTCGCCGTCGGCGGTCTCCGGGCGGCCGTTGCTGACCAGGCCGGTGACGACCCGCCGCTGCCCGGACAGCAGGGACAGCACCCGGGCGTGCGAGGCGAACATCACCGACTTGACCGGCACCTTGGCCTCGGCGGCGACGGCGCGCAGTGCCGCGCCGAGCGTGGCCGGCAGGTCCACTTCGTGGACGCGGGCCTCGCGGACGCCGGCGAGGGCGTCATCGTGATGACGCGGCAGCCCGGTGAAGGTGGTGTCCTCCAGGACCCGGGCCCAGTGGCCGCGCGACTCCTCGCTCGCCAACGCCTCCTGTTCCAGGGCGAGATAGTCCCGGAACCGGGTCACCGGGGCGGCGGCCTCGTCCGCGCGGCCGGCCAGCCGGGCGTCGTACCCGGTGATCAGCTGCGAGGTGACCAGGGACAGGCTCCAGCCGTCGAGGATCGCGTGGTGGAAGCTGAGGTTGAGCTGGAAGTCGGCGTCGCCGAAGACATGGACGTGCAGCGTGAGCAGCGGCGCCCGGGTCAGCACGAATGGGGTGGCCTTCTCCTTCTCCGTCCACGCGGCGACCCGGCGCGCCTGCTCGCCCTCCTCAAGACCGCGCAGGTCCTCCACGGTGAGCGGGGTCTCGACGGCCGCGTACACGAGTTGCATGGGCTTGCTGAACCGGGTCAGGTCGAAGCCGCTGCGCAGGATGTCGGAGCGCTGGATCACCGCGGCGAGGGTGTCCCGCAGGGCCGGCTCGTCGAAACGGCCGGACAGCCGGATGCTGGAGATGTCGTGGTACGTGGGGGTGGCGCCGTCCGCGTAGCTGTGGAAGAGCATGCCGGACTGGAGCAGGGTCAGGGGGTAGGCGTCGATGATGTCGTCGTGGGACGGCACGGGGTTTCCTTCCGGGTGCACTGCGGGACGGACGGGTTGAGGACGGTCACGCCCTGGGCCGGGCTACGGGATCGGGGACGGTCGGGCCTGGAACCGGGCGACGGGATCGGGGGCGGTCACGCCTGGAGCCGGGCCAGGTCCTCCGGTGAGAGCAGGCCGAAGGCCGCGACCTCACGGCGTCCGGCCCCGCTGTCGGTGCGGGTGGCCAGCCACTGCGCGAGGGCCTCGACGGTCTGGCTGGTGAAGAGCCGCTGAAGCGGGATGTCCTGCCCGTCCTCACGGGCGAGACCGACGATCCGCACGGCATGCATCGAGTCCCCGCCGATCTCGAAGAAGTTGTCGCGCACGCCGACCCGGTCGACTCCGAGCACCCGCTGCCACAGCGCGACGAGCCGCTCCTCCTGCGGGTTGCCCGGCGCCACGTACGCGGCGGACGTCCCGCCGGAGCGGTCGGGGGCGGGCAGCGCCTTGCGATCGACCTTGCCGTTCGGGCTGAGCGGCAGGGCGTCGAGAACGACGTAGGCCGCGGGGATCATGTGATCGGGGAGGCGCTCCCCCAAGGCGGTGCGCAACTCGCCGACGGAAGGGGCCCGTTCGCCCGTGACGTACGCGACGATCCGCCGGTCGCCCGGCTGGTCCTCGCGGACCACGGCGACGACCTGGGTGATGCCGTCCACGGCGAGCAACGCCGCCTCGATCTCGCCGAGTTCGATGCGGAAGCCGCGCACCTTGACCTGGTGGTCGGCGCGGCCGAGGTACTCGATGCGGCCCTCGGCGTTCCAGCGTGCGATGTCGCCGGTGCGGTAGAGGCGGGAGCCGGGTGGGCCGAAGGGGTCGGGTACGAAGCGGTCGGCGGTCAGGCCCGGCCGGCCGCCGTAGCCGCGGGCCAGCTGGACGCCGCCCAGGTGGAGTTCGCCGGGCACCCCGATGGGGGCCGGGAGCAGACGGGCGTCCAGGACATAGGTGCGGGTGTTGGCGATCGGGGTGCCGATGGGCAGGGCGGGGCCGGTCCAGTCGGGGCGGCTCGACCAGCGGGTGACGTCGACGGACGCCTCCGTGGGGCCGTACAGGTTCTCCAGCTCCGCCTGACCGAGGGTGCGGTGGAAGCGCCGGGCCAGTTCGGCGGGGAGCGCCTCGCCACTGCACACGACGAGCCGCAGCGAACGGCACGCGCCCGCGCGCCCGGCACCGAGGAACGCCTCCAGCATGGGCGGCACGAAGTGGCAGACGGTGACCGACTCCCGCTGGATCAGCTCCGCCAGATACCCCGGGTCGCGATGCCCGCCGGGCACCGCGAGGACCAGCCGGGCGCCGGTGAGCAGCGGCCAGAACAGCTCCCACACGGAGACGTCGAAGCTGATCGGCGTCTTCTGCAGGACGGTGTCCGCGCCGGTGAGCCCGTATGTGTCCTGCATCCAGCGCAGCCGGTTGGCGATGCCGCGGTGCGGGACCTGCACTCCCTTGGGGCGGCCGGTGGAACCCGAGGTGTAGATGACGTACGCGAGGTGGTCGGGTCCTGCGACCGGTTCCGGCTCGGTGTCGGGGTGGCCGTCTCCGGCACGCTCGTCGACGGGGACGACCGTGAGACCTTCGGTGGCGAGCCCGGCTTCCGCTCCGGGGGCCGTGAGCAGCACGGGCGCCCCGGAGTCGGCGAGCATGAACTCAAGCCGCCCGGCCGGGTAACCCGGGTCCAGCGGCAGATAGGCGCCGCCCGCCTTGAGCACGGCGAGCAGGGCCACCATCAGCTCGGGTGACCGCTCCAGGTGGACGCCGACGACGGTGTCGGGGCCGACGCCGAGGGCGCGCAGGCGGTGGGCGAGCCGGTTGGCGCGGCGGTGCAGCGCGGCGTACGACAGCTCGCTGTCCTCGAACCGTACGGCGGGCGCGTCGGCGTACCGGACGGCGGCCTCGGCGAGCAGCCCGGTGAGCGTCTCCCGCTGTGGCCGGTCGACCGCCGTGTCGTTCCACTCGTCCACCAGCAGGGCGCGTTCGGCGGGCCCGAGGAGATCGACGGTGGAGACGGGGGCGGCCGGTTCGGCGACGACGGCGGTCAGGACGCGGGTGAAGTGCTCGACGAACCGCTCGATGGTGGCGGCGTCGAAGAGCTCCACGTCGTAGTCGAGCCAGCCGATGAGTTCCTGGCCGGTGTCGATCATCCGGAGGTTGAGGTCGAACTGGCTGTTGGCCTCCGAGATGTCCACGAACTCGCTGTCCACGCCCTGGACTTCAAGGGTGCCGAGCTCGATGTTCTGCAACGCGAACAGCACCTGCACCAGCGGGCTGCGCGACAGGTCGCGCTCCGGAGCCAGCTCGTTCACCAGCCGCCCGTACGGCACCCGCTGGTGCGCGAACGCCTCGAGGGAGGTGGCACGGACCCTGCCGAGGAGTTCCGGGAACGACGGGTCGCCGTGCAGGTCGACACGGAGCGGCAGCGTGTTGAGGAAGCAGCCGAGGAGATCCTCGAACTCGGCCCGCGGCCGGTTCGCGACCGGCGTGCCGACCAGGAGACTGTCCTGCCCCGTGTGGCGCGACAGGACGACGGAGTACGCGGAGAGCAGCGTCATGAAGAGGGTTCCGCCGTGGCTGCGCGACAGCTCCCGCAGCCCCGCGGCGGTCGACGCGTCCACCGTCAGCCGGCGGCGCGCGCCCCGGTGCGTGCCCACGGCGGGTCGCGGCCGGTCGGTGGGCAGTTCCAACACCCTTGGTACGCCGTCCAGATGGCGGCGCCACCAGTCGAGCAGCGAGTCGAGCGCGGGGCCGGCGAGGTCCGTCCGATCCCAGCGGGCCACATCGGAGAACTGGAGTCCCGGCTCCGGCAGTTGGTCCACGTCTCCGGCGTACGCCCGCGACAGCTCGCGCAGCAGAAGGCCGAACGACCAGCCGTCGAAGGCAATGTGATGGACGGTCAGCGCGAGCAGCTGATCTCGCTGCCCGATGCGCAGGAGCTCTGCCCTGAGCAGCGGGCCGCGCGTCAGATCGAAGGGCTCCTTGATGCCGCGCATCGCGGCGGCCACGGCGGCGGACTCCGGGTCGGGAGCCCCCGAGAGGTCGGCATGGCGTACGAGGACCCGGACGCCGTCGACCGCCCGCTGCAACGGGGTGCCGTCCGGTCCGGCCTCGAAGACCGTACGCAGCACGGCGTGCCGGGCCACGACGGTGTCCACGGCCGACTGCAGCGCCTCGTGGTCGAGGGCGCCGCGCAGCCGCAGCACGACGGGCATGTTGTACGCCGCGTCCCTGGGCCGCAGCTGCTCCTCCAGCCATAGCCGCTCCTGGGTCCAGGAGAGGGGTCCTGGCACGGTGACGTCACCGCGCGCGACGACAGGCCCGTCGTCAGGTGTCTCCGGGCGGCTCAGGAGCGGTGCGAGCCCGGCGACCGTGGGCCGCTCGAAGAGGTCCTGGAGGGTGACATCGCCGTGGAACTCCCGTCTGACGCGCGCCAGCAGCCGCGTCAGCAGCAGCGAGTGCCCGCCGAGCGCGAAGAAGTCGTCGGCGGCGCCGATCCGTTCGCGGCCCAGCAATTCCCCCCACAGCTCGGCGATCCGCCGCTCGACGGGCCCTTCGGGGGCGACGTACGCACCGGTGGCCCGCTCCGCGCGGACGCCGAGCGCCCGCAGGGCCGCGCGGTCCACCTTGCCGTTCACGGTCAGCGGGAGGGCGTCGAGGACGACGTAGGAGGCGGGGACGGCGTACTCCGGAAGGCGACGGGCGAGTGCGGCGCGGATGTCGGCCAGGGCGAGTGCGGTGGGTTCGGTGGGTTCGGTGGGTGGGGTGCCCCCCGTGGCCGGGGTGGGTGGGGTGCCTGCGGCGGCGGGGGCGGATGGGGTACCTCCCGTGGCCGGGGCGAGTGCGGTGCTTCCCGTGGCTGGGGTGAGTGCGGTGCCTCCCGTGGCGGGGGCGAGTGCGGTGCTTCCCGTGGCGGGGGCGAGTGCGGTGCTTCCCGTGGCCGGGGCGAATCCAGCGCCCCCCGTGGCCGGGGCGAATGCAGTACCTCCCGTGGCCGGGGCGAATGCAGTACCTCCCGTGGCCGCGGCGAATCCAGCGCCCCCCGTGGCCAGGTACGCGACGAGGCCCCGCTCGCCGGAGGCGTCCGCGACGCCGAGTACGGCGCTGTGGGCGACGCCGGGCAGCGCGTCGAGGGCCGCCTCCACCTCCGCGGGCTCCACCCGGAATCCGCGCACCTTGATCTGCTGGTCGGCGCGCCCGAGAGGCTCGATGAGACCGTCGGGGCGCAGGCGGGCCAGGTCACCTGTGCGGTAGACGCGGGCGCCGCTGTCCGGTGCGAAGGGGTCGGGGACGTAACCGCCCTCCCGGTCGTCGGCGTAACGGGCCAAGTACGGCGTACGGACGACGAGTTCGCCGACCTCGCCGAGGCCCGCGGGGCGGTCGCCCGCGAGGACCAGGAGCTGGACGCCGTCGATGCCGGGGCCGAGCGGCACCGGGCCGCCGGACCGCGGGTCGGCGGCGGACCCGGCGCGGTGGACTCGGTGCACCGACACCGCCTGCGGGGTCTCGGTGGCGCCGTACATGTTGAGCAGGTCGGCGCCGGGGGCGAGCCGTGCCCAGTCCCGTACGGTACGGCCGGTCAGGGTGTCGCCCCCGAAGCCCACGAGCCGCAGACGCGGCCAGGGCTCTCCGGCCGCCTGCTCGGCGAGCGCCCCGCCGAGAGCCGGCGTGAGATGCGCGACCGTCGCCCCGGCCGCCCGCAGCCACTCCCCGACGCCCCGCACGTCACGTACGTCCGCGTCGGGGAACACCACGGCCGCGCCCACCCACAGCGGCGCCAGCACATCCCGCAGGAACGGGTCGTGCCCGAGCCCGGACAGCGCGGCGAACCGGTCCGCGGACCCGAGCCCGAAGGCCCGCGCGTACCAGTCGAGAAAGTGCACGAGCGGCCGGTGCCCGCCGATCACCGGCCGAGGCCGGCCCGTCGTACCCGAGGTGAAGGCGACGTAGGCGGGGACATCGGGGTCGAGAACACCCGGGTCACGCGGCGCATCCGCAGCGGAGCGGCCCGGCTGGCCCGCCTTGCTTGACTCCGGGGCGCGCGGCCCCTGCCGCTTGCTGGGGGAATCGTCGGGCGGACCGGCGCCGTCCTCCTGCGAACCGCCGCTCGCCCCTGCCAGGGGCCCGGTGGGCGTGCCGTCCGACGGCACCCGGCCCTCCGGCAGGTCCCCCGGCGTTCGTGCCAGTTCGCGCTCGCGTACCGGGTCGACGCGTAGTACCGGGCCCTTGACGAAGGCGGGGAGGGGGCGGTCTGGGGCGCAGGCCAGCCAGGCTCGGGGGGAGAGGGCCTGTGCGCGGGCCGACAGCGCCTCGTCGGGGTAGTCCGCGTCCAGGACCGAGAAGACCGCGCCCGCCTTCACCGCGGCCAGGATGCCGAGGACGACCGCCGGGTGGCGGGCGGCGTGCAGGGCGAGGACGTCGCCGGGGCGGATACCGCGCTCGCGCAGCACGCCGGCCAGCCGGTCGGTCGCCCGGTCCAGTTCGGCGTACGACCAGACGCCCCCGTCGGCGGTCGTCCCGGCGACGAGCGCGGGCGCCTGCGGGGACGCGGCCGTGTGCTTGGCGAGCCGGTCGAGAAGTGACTCGGTTACGGAGACGGGGAGTTCGGCGGCCGGGTCGGGCAGCAGCGCCGCCGAACGGGGCGTGGAGAGGGCGAACTCGCTGACGCGCAGGCCGGGTTCGGCGCAGGCCAGGGTCAGCACCCCGCGCAGCTGCTCAAGAAGGTCCGCGACGCGCTCGCCCTCGTACAGCGCGGCGTCGTACACCGCGTCGAGCGTCAGCCCCCCGTCGGCCTCGGTCGCCACGTACAGCGTGAGGTCGAATTTGTTGTCGATGTCTCCGAAGGGCAGGGCCTCCACCCGGCAGCCGGCCAGGTCCGGCACCCCGGACGGCGGCAGGACGTTGAAGAAGACCTGCACGAGCTGGTTGCGGGAGAGATCGCGTTCCGGGGCGAGCCCCGAGATCAGCCGGCCGAACGGCACCCGCTGGTGCCCGAACGCGTCCAGGGAGTCCCGCCGGACCCGCCCGAGCAGCTCGCCGAAGGTGGGGTCGTCGGCGGCGTCCACCTTGACGGGCAGCGTGTTGAGGAAGCAGCCGACGAGATCACGGGTGCCCGCGCCACGGGTGGACGCCGGGGTGCCCACGACCATCCGCTCCTGCCCGGTGTGCCGTGCCAGCACCACGCCGAACGCCGCGAGCAGCGCCATGAACGGCGTCGCCTCGTGGGTCCGCGCCAGCTCCCGCATTCCGTTCGCGGTCGCCGCGTCCACGGCAAGGCGACGGCGCGCGCCCCGGTGCCCCCGTACGGCGGGCCGGGGCCGGTCGGACGGCAGCTCCAACACCTTTGGTACGCCGTCCAGATGGCGCCTCCACCAGTCGACGAGCCGGTCCACGGCCGCCTCGTCCAGCTCTGCCCGCTCGGCGCGCACGGCGTCGGCGTAGGTGCGGCGCAGGGGTCGCAGACCGGGGTCCGCGGGCTCGGCGTACACGCGCGACAGCTCCTGGAAGAGAAGCCCGAACGACCAGCCGTCGGCGATGAGGTGATGTGCCGTCAGGAGCAACAGGTGCTCCTCGTCGGCCGTTCGGACGACCAGCACGCGCAGCAGCGGTCCGCGTGCCAGGTCGAAGCGTGCCCGTGAGGCCCGCCGCAGCGCGGTGGAGGCGGCGGCCGCGGGATCCGGCAGGCCCCGTACGTCCTGGGTCTCCACCGGCACCGTCAGGTCCTCGACGGTCCGCTGCACGGGCACGCCGTCCACGGTGTCGAAGACCGTGCGCAGTGCCTCGTGCCGGGCGGCGAGGGTGTCGAAGGCCCGCCGCAACCGCGTGGTGTCCAGCGGGCCCTGGACTCGAAGCGCCACGGGCATGTTGTAGGCCGCGTCGCCCGGCCGCAGTTGCTCCTCGAACCAGATGCGCTCCTGGGTCCAGGAGAGCGGGGCGTCCTTCTCGGTCATGTGGGGTCCTTCGGGGCGCGATCCGTGAAGCGGGTGAGCTCGGCACGGAAGAGTGCGGTGATTTCGGCGAGCGCGGAGAGGTCGAACAGACCCTCGGGGGCGTGGACGGCACCGGTGAACGCCGTGCCGTCGTCCCACAGTTCGCAACAGAGTTCGGCCTGCGGGCCCAGCGCGGGCGCGGCCAGTGGCACGAAGCGGACGCCGCCGCCCTCGGCGGGCCTCGCGACCCGTTGCAGCACCAGCAGGTTCTGGTAGAGCGGAGTACGACCGCCCGGCGGGCGGGGCGCCAGCGCCGCGAGTTCGTCCGTGCCGGGCGCGCTGTGCGCCAGGACGTCGAGGAGCCGGTCGCGAACGAGGCGGAGCAGTTCGCCGGGGTCGAGCGCCGGGTCGGCGGCGATGCGTACGGGCAGGCCGTTGGCGAGGTAGCCGACCGTGCGTTCGTGTGCGGCGTCCCGGGTGTCGACGATCGTTCCGATGGCGAGGTCGTCCTGTCCCGTGACCTTGGCCAGCGCCCGCCACCAGGCCGCGAGCAGCGGCACCAGCACGGGGTACCGGGCCCGCGCCGCGAACTCCCGCAGCGCGTCGGTCTGTTCCGCGCTCAGACCGACGTGCCGCGAGACGAGCGGCCGCGTCCACAGCTCCCGCATCCGGAGGTCACGGCCACCCGGCCAGCATGCCGCGGGCAGCCCCGCCAACTCCGTCTTCCAGTACGCCTGATCAGCACTGTCGAGCGGAGTGCCACCGGAAGGCGGTGCCGGGGCCGGTTCGACGGCCCCGCCCTCGTACGCGGCGGCGAGGTCCCCGACGAGCACCTCCTCGGACCGGCCGTCGTACACGATGTGGTGCACGGCGAGCAGCAACAGGTGATCCACGGCACGCCCGCCGCCGCGGTGGAGACCCGCAGCGCCCGCGACTTCGGCGTGTCGGACATTGCCGCCCGCGCCTGGGCCGTGCAGGCCCCCGCCATCCGCGCCCGGGCCGTGCAGGCCCCCGCCGCCCGCGACTTCGGCGTGTCGGACCTCGCCGCCCGCGCCTGGGCCGTGCAGGCCCCCGCCATCCGCGCCCGGGCCGTGCAGACCCCCGCCGCCCGCGACTTCGGCGTGTCGGACCTCGCCGCCCGCGCCCGGGCCGTGCAGACCCTCGCCATCCGCGCCCGGGCCGTGCAGGCCCCCGCCGCCCGCGACTTCGGCGTGTCGGACCTCGCCGCCCGCGCCCGGGCCGTGCAGGCCCTCACGGCCTGTGCCTCGGCCTTGGTGGTCCTCGCTGTCCCCGCCCCCGCCGAGCAGCCCCGCCGCGAACACGGGCCCGCCTTCGCCGAGCAGCCCCGCCGCGAACAGGGGCCCGCCTTCGAGATCCTGGACGCGCGCCACCAGCTCGCGCGTCAACTCCCCCTCGTCCATGTGCCCTTGTGCCAGTACCAGCGGCGCAGCCGCCGCACCCGGCGCGGACACCGACCGGAAGGGCCGACCCTCCCGGCGCGGAAAGGTCGTCCGCAGTGCGGGGTGCGCGGCGACGACCGCCGTCAGAGCCCTGGCCAGACGCTCCGGGTCGAGCGCGCCGGTGATCTCGATCCGGCTGATGACCACATGCCCGGGAGCGTCCGGCACCAGCCGTCCTGCCAGCCAGAAGCGGCGCTCACCGGGGGAGAGTTCGGAGGCGGGAGTGGTCGGCGCGGGCGCGGCCTGCTGTGCGGGGGCCCGCTCGGCGAGCGCCTCCAGAGCCCGCACCGTCGGGTTCTCGTACACCTCACGGACCGACAGGCGGACGCCGAGCAGGCGCCCCAGCCGGGCCGCGATCCGCAGCATGTGCAGCGAACTCGCCCCACCGAGCAGCAGATCGGTCCCCGGTGTCAGCCCGGGTTCGCCAAGGATGGCGCGGACCTCGCGCAGGACGGTGGACGACGACGCCTCGGCGGACACGGGTTCCGGCCGCGCCGCCGCGACCTGCTCGGTCACCCACGCCTCCACCGCCCGTAGGTCCGCCTTGCCCGTCGGGCCGAGGGGTACGGGATGCAGGTGGAGGTAGCGGTCGGGGCGGAGGTGGGACGCGAGGGCCTCGCCGGCGGACTCGCGCAGGGCGTGCTCCGGAAGGGGGGCGGCCGACTCGGTCGCGTACGCGCAGACGGTCGCGGTGACGGTGCCGTGCGCGTCGCGCAGCGGGATCAGGAAGGCCTGCCTGACGCCCGGTACCGCGGCGACACCGCGTTCCACCTCGCCGGGCTCGACCCGGTATCCACGGATCTTGAACTGCCGGTCGGCGCGCCCGATGAAGGACAGCCGGCCCTCGTCGTCCATGCGCACCCGGTCCCCGGTGCGGTACGCGCGCAGCGTGCCGTACCCCGGTACGTCGATCGCGGCGAAGCGGCGCGCGTCCTCCTCGGGCCGGCCGAGATAGCCGAGCGCGAGCCCGTCACCCGCGACCCACAGCTCACCCTCGGTGCCGCGCTCCACGGCCTCGGCCTCGCTGTCGAGCACGGCGACGAGGGTGCCCCGGACGGGCAGGCCGAGGGGGATGCCGTACTCGGCGCCGGTGTCGGCGGCGCGGATGTCGTGCGTGGCGACGAACACCATGGACTCGACGGGGCCGTACCCGTTGGTGATGCGCAGCCCGGGGTGCCGGGCCAGCAGGGCGGCGATGTGCGCGGGCGACAACCGCTCACCGCCGCACAGGAGTTGGCGTACGCCGGTGAACGCGTCGGGATCCTCGTCGACGAGCAGATTGACGAGGGAGCTGGTCAGCCAGAGCGTGTTCACGCCGTGCCCGGAGACGAGGGCGCGCAGGCCGTCCGGTGTGATCAAGGGCTCGTCCGGCACGACGCAGGTGCCGCCGTTCATGAGCGGCCCGAACACCTCCAGGGCCCCCGCGTCCCAGTACGGCGCCGCCAGCAGCGGCATCACGGCCCCCGCCCCGAACTCCGCGTAGCCGCCCTCGACAAAGGTCCGCACGAACGCCCGATGCGGCACGACGACCCCCTTGGGCCGCCCGGTCGACCCGGAGGTGAAGAAGACACAGGCGGGGGCGTCGGCTCCGACGACCGCCAAGTCACGCAAGTCGACGGCTGTTTCAGCCACGTCCGCCAAGTCGCCCGATTCCACGGCGGTTTCGGCGAGGCCCGCCAAGGCACCCCATTCCACGGCGGTTTCAGCGAGGCTCGCCAAGGCACCCGACTCCACAGCCCTGTCGGGTGAACCGGCTGAACCCTCCGAACCGGCCGAACCGGCCGAACCGTCCGAACCGGCCAGGGAGAGAACCTGAAGCCCCTCGGGCAGCCACCCCGCACCACCGCCCGTCTCGATCGCGACCGTGGCCTCCAGGTCGGCGACGACTCCGCGGACGCGCGCCGCGGGCCACGCCGGGTCGACCGCGGCGTACGCGGCGCCCGAGAGCAGGACGCCGAGTGCCGCGACGACGAAGTCCGCGCCGTTGACCGCCACCACCGGCACGAACGCGCCGGGCCGCACCCCCGCCGCCGTGAGCCGTCGGCCGATCTCCCGTGCCCGGTCTGCCAGTTCGGCGTACGAGAGGGATGTCCCGCCCGGACCCCGCAGGGCTGTCGCCCGCGGGGTCCGGGCGGCCTGCCGGAGCACCGCCTCGTGGGCGGTGGCAGCGGGCGGCACGCGGTGGCCGGGTCCGGCAGCGACGGAGGGACGCCCGAGCGTCATGAGAGGCGAGGTGCGTGGGCGAGCGCCTGGGCCAGTTCCCCCGGAGTGGACTGGAGTACGTCGGTGAAATCGGCCTCCAGCCCCCACTCGTCCTCGATACGTGCGACGACGAGTACGGCGTGGAAGGAATCCCCGCCCTGCGCGAGGAAAGAGGAATCCTCCCGGATTTCCACCCCCAGCACGTCGGCGAATATGCGCCGCACACTTTCCGCGTCGATCCGGGACACTTCGTCGATCTGTGTCATTTCAGTCTTCTCCGGTGATCCGTCGATCCAGCAAGCCAGTGGTTCATTGCCGCGATTCACCGCGGCCGGCTAGCTCCACGCGCTGTCGTCCGGCGTGACGACGAGCGGTCGCACGTGACCGTTTCCCGCTACCGACGTGTTTCCGGCTCGTTCCGTGACATCGCCCGCGCCGGCGCCCGCGGCGGCGCCCACGCCGCCGGCCAGCCCGGCCAGGACCAAAAGAGCAGTGATGACAAATCGTGCTTTCTTCACAGAAAGCCCCTCCCCCGTGACGGCTCTGCGTGACCACCCGATCGCACGAGTGGTGTGTTTCACGATGTTGTAATCCGGCCGCCGTGGAGTTCCAGTCAATCCATCGAGCAGGATGATGCGAACAGCAAGATGCAAGGGGGAACAAATGGACAAAATCCTCGAATCGGACCCTATCCAGCTCCTTCAGCAGCTCGCGCCGGAACACATCCGGCTCTATAGCTGGGGAGCGAAACAAGCATTCTTCGCCACGGGGGAGGCGGCCCGGGCCCTTGACATCTCAGAAGCGGAAGCGCGGGCCGCGATCGACGCCCTGCGAGAATTCCATCTGGCCGACGAGGAGCCCGGCTCGCACGATCTCTTCCCGCTGGGCTTTCACGAATCGTCCTGGCGCATCGTGCATCCGCACATCGCGGCCGCCCGTATGGCCTCCGCCGAATCCCAGCTCAGGCAGCGCCTGTTCGAGCTGAACTCGCGCCGCGACTCACTCGCCGCCCTCGCCTCGGTGTACGCACCCCGCGAGGAGGACCGCACGGAGAGCCGGGACACCGTCGAGGTTGTGGAGTCGCTCAGCGACGTGATCGCGCTGATCGAGCAGGCCAGCGCCGAGTGCGAGCGGGAGATGATCACCTGCCAGCCGGGCGGCGGCCGCCCCACGGCCGAGCTGGAGCAGGCGGTCGGCCGGGACCAGGCACTGCTCACCCGTGGTGTGCGGATGCGGACGCTCTACCAGCACTCCGCCCGCCACCACGCCCCCACCCAGGCGTACGTGGAGCGCATCTCACCCGCGGGTGCCGAAGTCCGTACGCTCACCGAGCTGTTCGGGCGCATGATCGCCTTCGACCGGAAGGTGGTCTTCGTCCCCCATCACGAGCAGCGTGGCGGTGCGGCCGTGGTCCGCTCCCCCGCCGCGGTGGCGTTCCTGTGCGATGCCTTCGACTACGCCTGGGACCAGGCAGTCCCGTTCACCGACGCACAGCGCACCCCGGTGGCCGTGGACGAACTGCAGCACGGCATCGTGCAGTTGCTCAGCCAGGGGCTGAAGGACGAGGTGATCGCCCGCCGTCTCGGCGTCTCGCTGCGCACCTGCCGCAAGTACATCGCCGACATATTCCAGCGCCTGGGCGCCGAGAGCCGGTTCCAGGCGGGCTATCTCGCCCACACCCAGAACCTGCTGGGAGAGGCCACGCGTACGTGACCTCCCCCTGACGGACACCGCCGGTCACAGCGTCTTACCCGCCATGACGGACACCGCCGGTTACAGCGTCTTCCCCGTCGCCGGACCCACGATCAGCCCTGGCCCGAAGGCATCCACCCGGACCGTGTCGCCGTCCTTGACCTCGCCCGCGAGGATCTCCTTGGCGAGGCGGTCGCCGATGGCGGTCTGGATGAGGCGGCGCAGCGGGCGGGCACCGTAGGCGGGGTCGTTGCCCTCCTCTGCGAGCCAGGCCAGGGCCTCGTCGCTGATCTCCAGGGTGAGACGCCGCTGGGCCAGGCGCCCAGCGAGCCGGTCGATCTGGAGCCTGGCGATCCGCTCCAGCTCTTCCTTGTTCAGGGCGGAGAAGACCACCAGGTCGTCCAGCCGGTTCAGGAACTCCGGCTTGAAAGAGGACCGTACGACCTCCAGCACCTGCTGCTTCTTCTCCTCGGCGGAGGACAGCGGATCCACCAGGAACTGGCTGCCCAGGTTCGAGGTGAGGATCAGGATGGTGTTGCGGAAGTCGACCGTCCTGCCCTGACCGTCCGTCAGGCGGCCGTCGTCCAGCACCTGGAGAAGGATGTCGAAGACCTCGGGGTGCGCCTTCTCGACCTCGTCGAGGAGCACGACGCTGTACGGCCGTCTGCGCACCGCCTCGGTGAGCTGGCCGCCCTCCTCGTACCCGATGTAGCCGGGCGGCGCGCCGACCAGGCGGGCGACGCTGTGCTTCTCGCCGTACTCGCTCATGTCGATGCGGACCATGGCCCGCTCGTCGTCGAAGAGGAAGTCCGCGAGGGCCTTGGCGAGTTCGGTCTTGCCCACGCCGGTCGGGCCGAGGAAGAGGAAGGATCCGGTGGGCCGGTCGGGGTCGGCGATTCCGGCGCGGGTGCGTCGTACGGCGTCGGACACCGCCTGCACGGCCTCCGTCTGTCCGATCAGCCGGCGCCCCAACTCCTCCTCCATGCGCAGGAGTTTCTGCGTCTCGCCTTCGAGGAGCCGCCCGGCCGGGATGCCGGTCCAGGCGCCGACCACGTCCGCGATCTCGTCGGGCCCGACCTCCTCCTTCACCATGGTGTCCTTGGACACCTCCACCTCGGCCTCGGAGGCTTCCTCCAAGTCCCTTTCCAGGGTGGGGATCTCGCCGTACAGCAGCTTGGATGCGGTGTCGAAGTCGCCGTCGCGCTGGGCGCGTTCGGCCTGGCCGCGGAGTTCGTCGAGCTTCTCCTTCAGCTCACCGACGCGGTTGAGGGACTGCTTCTCCTTCTCCCAGCGGGCGGTCAGGCCGCGCAGCTCCTCCTCCCGGTCGGCGAGGTCGCGGCGCAGCTTCTCGAGGCGCTCGCGCGAGGCCGGGTCGGTCTCCTTCTCCAGCGCCAGCTCCTCCATCCGCAGCCGGTCCACCTGGCGCTGCAGCTCGTCGATCTCCAGGGGCGAGGAGTCGATCTCCATGCGCAGCCGGGACGCGGCCTCGTCGACGAGGTCGATGGCCTTGTCGGGGAGGAAACGGGAGGTGATGTACCGGTCGGAGAGCGTGGCGGCGGCGACCAGCGCGCTGTCCGCGATCACGACCTTGTGGTGGGCCTCGTACCGCCCCTTGAGCCCGCGCAGGATCGCGATGGTGTCCTCGACGGACGGCTCGGCGACAAGGACCTGCTGGAAGCGGCGCTCCAGGGCCGGGTCCTTCTCGATCCGCTCGCGGTACTCGTCGAGGGTGGTGGCACCGACCATGCGCAGCTCGCCGCGCGCGAGCATGGGCTTCAGCATGTTGCCCGCGTCCATGGAGGAATCCCCGCCGGCGCCGGCACCCACAACCGTGTGCAGCTCGTCGATGAAGGTGATGACCTGCCCGTCGGAGTCCTTGATCTCGGCGAGGACGGTCTTGAGCCGCTCCTCGAACTCACCGCGGTACTTGGCGCCCGCGACCATGGCCCCGAGGTCGAGCGAGACGAGCCGCTTGTTCTTGAGCGACTCCGGCACGTCGCCCTTGACGATCCGCTGGGCAAGCCCCTCGACCACGGCGGTCTTGCCGACGCCTGGCTCGCCGATGAGGACGGGGTTGTTCTTGGTGCGCCGGGACAGGACCTGCACCACCCGGCGGATTTCCTGGTCCCTGCCGATGACGGGGTCGAGCTTGCCCTCGCGGGCGGCGGCGGTGAAGTCGGTGCCGAACTTTTCGAGCGCCTTGTACTGGCCCTCGGGATCCGGGGTGGTCACCCGGCGCCCTCCCCTGCTCTTCTGGAACGCGTCAAGGAGCTTCTTGGCCGTCGCCCCCTGCTGGGAGAGTACGTCGCCGCTCCGGCCGCCCTTCGCGGCGATTCCGATGAGCAGGTGCTCGGTGGAGATGAACTCGTCCCCGAGCTCCTTCGCCCGTTCGGCCGCGTCGGCGATGACGGCGAGCAGCTCACGGTTGGGCTGCGGGGGCGCAACGGTGGATCCGGCCACGCTGGGCAGTCCGGCGAGCACGCGCTCGGCGCCGGCCCGCACGGAGGCCTGGTCGGCCTCGACGGCGGCCAGCAGGTCGAGGATGTTCTCGTTTGCTTGTCGGCCTTGCCCCTCCAGCAACGAGAGCAGCAAGTGGGCAGGAGTGAGATCCGGATGGCCCCCGGAGACGGCCCGGGTGCTGGCCGCGTTGATCGCGTCCCGGCTCCTGTTGGTCAGCTCTGCGTCCACGGTCGCGCTCTCCTCCTGAGGGTCCTGGGCTGGTCAGCCTCTGTCTCCACGCTGAGTGTGCCAACGAGCACAAAGTTGAGTCTATTCCACTCAAGGCTGGTCCGGAACCGGGTCCGGACGACCTCCCAGTGGACCTCCCGGCGGGTCCGGGCCAAGTGGAAGCCCCGGGCGAGGGAGCGGGAGCCCTGGCCGGGAAGTAGATTCGGGCCTCATGGCTCCCTCGTACCCTGTGGACCCGCGACGGCCGGACGCCGCCTACCTCAGCTTCTGGCGGGAGAACCACCTGTGCACGCTGACGACCCTTCGACCCGACGGCAGCCCCCATGTGGTGCCGGTCGGAGTTACATACGATCCCGAGGCAGGTCTGGCTCGGGTGATCGCGAACAAGTCCAGCGCGAAGGTGGGGTACGTGCTCGCCGCGGGCCCCGGCGGGGTGCGGGTGGCCGCCTGCCAGGTCGACGGACGGCGCTGGGCGACCCTGGAGGGGCGTGCGACGGTGTCCGCCGACCCCGGGCGCATCACGGAGGCGGAACGCCGCTACACGGAGCGGTACGGGCGGGCGCCCTCTCCCAACCCGTCCCGGGTGGTGATCGAGATCGAGCTGACCTCGGCGCTGGGACGGGGCTGATTTCAGCCGCTCTGGAATGGGCCCAGACCTGGAGATTTTACGTAAAACTGCAGCGGCGTCACCGTGTTCAGGTCACGGTGACGCCGCTGCGGGGGGAAGTACCTGCGCGATTTACTACGACGGGGGAATCGCGTCAGGCACTGCGGGGGGTGGCTGAGATGGTCTGTACGTCCGGGGTCGCTTCCGGCTCGACCAACTGGTGGTCGCGCTGGTCAAGATTCACAAAGATCATTCCGTACCGAATGGCACACCGTACTGGCTGCGGCGCCCCCCGAGGCCGCCGCAGACACCGGTACGCCCGCAGATCCTCATCGTCGTCCCGGGTGACGACGACCGGCTCTCCGAATACCGTCACCATCAACGAGTCACCACTGTGGGGGATGGCGGTGACCAGATCGATGAAGTGCCAGCCGGAGCGGTATGCGGTGGCCATTTCTCTGCGGAAGGAGCGATCATCAGGTGGAGTCGTCATAAGTCAGCCCCAGGTGCTGTCATCCGCGACGTCCGGAGACACCGGACCCAACGCTCCGTCACTCTGGTCTGCGGCCGCTACCACCGAGGGGCCCCAGGTACTGTCCGCCCGGTCGTCGCCCTTCGCACCGACAAGGCCACTCAGCGCTCCGAAGGCCACAGCGGCGGAGAAGGCGGCGACAAGCATCGAGCGAAGCATTTTCCTACGCATAATCGGCTTCGTCCTCACTTGAAGGTCTCCTCTTCCCCCGTCGAGTAAGACGATGGCTCATTCAGGCACGTGGTGGCCACACAATCGATGCATCATGTTCCTGCACGTTCAGGACCCTGGGGGGTGGAGATTTGACAACGAATAGAACTAATGGGACACATCCCCATGCGGTGACCGAACTGTGCCAGGAAGGTGGCCGCCTTTATGCGGACGCTCTCCGCACAGGACGCATCGCACGTGCGGACGTCGAGTCCGTTCCTTGCTTGATGGAGTTCGCTCTTCTCCATCCTGATCCTGACGATGCGAACTGGCTGCGCCCAGTGCCCCCGTCGGTCGCTCTGGCTCAGCGACTCAACCCCCTAGAGAGTGAGATCACAGAGCGTCGACGAATGTCGATCGAACTGGCCGATGCTTTCGAGCCGTTCATGACCTTGAGCGCTCAGGCGACAGCGAGCACTCACTCGATCACAGTGCTGGAGGGGTTCGACCGGATCAACGGAGCACTCGACCTGGCCACGGCCCAGTGCCAGAACGAAATGCTGACGGTCCAGCCGAGTGGCCGGCGGCTTGAGCACACCCTCGTCCAGGGGCTGGAGCGCGACAGGCCACTGACTGAACGGGGCGTGAGCATTCGGACCCTCTACCAGCACACGGCCCGGTACAGCCCCGAGACGCAGGCCTACGTGGACCAGTTCTCCAACGGCAAGGTGGAGTACCGCACCATCGACGAGCTGGTCGAGCGGCTGATCATCTGCGACGAGACTGTCGCCTTCATCCCCACCCGCGACGACCGGCAGGTCGCCCTGGAACTGCGTCACCCCGGCCTCGTCCGCTACCTGGTCAAGGTCTTCGAGTTCATGTGGGGCCGCGCGGTCCCGCTGAACGCGGGCGCCCCTTACGAGACCGCCCCTGACGGCATCACGGACATCCAGCACTCCATCGCGAAGCTCCTGATCGAGGGCCACGTCGACGAGGCCATTGCCCGCCGCCTCGGCATGAACGTCCGCACCTGCCGTGCCCACATAGCCAAGCTGGCCACGGCTCTCGGCAGCGGCAGCCGGGCGCAGCTCGGCTTTCTCATAGCCCAGTCGGGGATCCTGGACCAGGACCAGGATCACTGAATGTCGAGGAAAGCGAGCCGCAGGTGACCAGCGGGGCACACGGGCACAGAGCCGACGAGCTCTGCGAGGCCGGCCTGGACCTGTACGCCCGTGCGTTGCGCGAGGGCCGTGTTTCCCAGGAGGACGCGGACGCCGCCCCCTGCCTGATCGACTCCGGCCTGCTCCAGCCAGACCTCGAAGACATGCGCCGACTGCGCCCCGTAGCCCCCGCCATAGCCCTTCCCCGGCTCCTCCACGCCACCGCCGAGGACATCGCCCAGCAGCGACAGCGCGAAGCGCGCCTGGCCGAGTCCCTCGAACCGCTCATAGCCCTGCACGCAGCGCAGGCAACCCCCACGGACGCACCCGCAAACACCGTTCTGGTTGACATCGAGCGGATCAACGCCGCCATCGCCAGAGCCATGGCCGGCTCATCTCGCGAGGTACTCACGATCCAGCCCGGCGGCAAACGGCCCGCTCCCCTACTGGCAGGCGCGTTCCCGCTGGAGCAGGAAATGCTTTCACGGGGCTGCCGCATGCGCACCCTCTACCAGCACACCTCCCGCCACGACCCGGTGGCTCTCGCTCACTACGAGAACCTGAACGGCGATGTCGAAGTCCGCACCCTCGACGAGGTCACCGACCGTCTCATCGTCCTCGACCGCACCGTGGCCTTCATCCCCACGAACACCGACCGCACGATGGCCGTCGAGGTCCGCAATCCCGCCATGGTCGCCTACCTCGCCACCACCTTCGATCGCCTCTGGCGCCTGGCCACCCCCATGTACCCTCAGGCGGCCCAGCAGCCCTCTCTGAACGGCATAACCCCCCGCCAACACGCCATCGCAAGCCTCCTCACCGAAGGCCTCACCGACGCCGCCATAGCCGAACGCCTCGGCCTGAACATCCGCACCGCCCGCGTCCACATCGCCAAACTCGCCGCCACCCTCGGCAGTACGAGCCGGGCCCAGCTCGGCTACCTCATCGCCGAGTCAGGAATCCTCAAACAGGAGGAGGGGGCGGCGGAGTGACCGCGGCACACCCGGATCACGGGCTGGAGGACCTCTGTTCGGCGGGGACGGAGTTGTACACCCGCGCCCTGCGCGAAGGCCGCGTCCCCGCGGAAGCCGCCGACACCGCGCCCTGTCTCATCGGCCTGGGACTGCTCCAGCCGCACGTCGAGGACATGCACTCGCTGGAACCCGTAGCCCCCGCCGCGGCCCTCCACCGGCTCCTGCGAGCCACCGCGGAGCGCATCGCGGACGAGCGGCAGCGGGAAGACCGACTTGCCGCGGTATTCGAACCGCTCATGCGGATCGACGGCCGACGCACGGCGGGCGCGGACACCTCGCTCATCAGCGCTCTCAGTGACAACCAGCAGATCAACGCGGCCATCACTCAGGCCATGGCCGATGCCTCAAGCGAAGTCCTCACCATCCAGCCCCACAGCACTCACATCGGTCCCCCGGTCCAGAGCCACGTTCCCACCCTGACCCGCGACCAGGCCCTCCTCGACCGAGGTGGCCGCATCCGTGCGCTCTACCAGCACACGCTCCGCCACGCGCCCACCGTCCAGGCCCGCTACGAACGGCTGAAGGGCGATGTCGAAGCCCGCACACTCGACGAGGTCACCGACCGGCTGATCGTCGTCGACCGCAAGGTCGCCTTCATCCCGGCGAACTCGGACCGCACCCATGCACTGGAGATCCGCCACCCGGCCATCGTCGGCTACTTCGTCGACGCGTTCGACCGCCTCTGGCGCCTCGCCACGCCCATGTACCCCGAAGCGGTCCAGCGCCCCTCGCACAACGGCATCACCCCCCGCCAACAAGCCATCGCCGCCCTGCTCATCGAAGGCCACACCGACGCGACGATCGCCGAACGCCTCGGCCTGAACATCCGCACCGCCCGCGTCCACATAGCCAAACTCGCCGCCACCCTCGGCAGCGAAAGCCGGGCGCAACTCGGCTACCTCATCGCCGAGTCGGGAATCCTCAAGAGGGAGGAGCGGCAGGGCCAGGAACTGTGACCGTCTCGGGTTCCGGTGAGCGATGCGGGTCGTCCAGGCCCGCCTGGGCGATGCGGACTCCCAGCTGCGTGCGGCTCGCCGCGCCCAGAGTCTCCGAGAGGCGGGCGATGTGTGCCCGGCAGGTACGGACGCTGATCCCCAGGCGCTCGGCGACCACCGCGTCCTGGTGGCCCTCAGCGAGGAGCGCGGCGATGGACCGCTCGCGGTGGGTGATGCCCTCGATGCCTGTCGAGGGGAGCGTGGAGGCGATCGGGATCGCCAGGCGCCAGAGGCGCTCGAAGACGGTCACCAGGTAGTCGACCAGGGCGGGGTGGCGCAGCTCCAGCGCGATCGTGCGGTCGGAGTTCGCGGGGATGAAGGCGACGGTGCGGTCGAAGAGAATGAGGCGTTCCACGACCTCGTCGAGGGTGCGGGCCTCAGCCGCCTCGCCCATCAGCTCCATGTAGTTCAGGAGGCCCTGGCCGTGCCGGGCCACGTGGGTGTACAGGTCGCGCATGCGAACGCCGCGGCGGCGCAGGCCCAGGGCGCGGTGCAGGCCCTCGGAGAGTTCGTCCTCGCGGCGGATGCCGCCCGGCTGCACGGTGAGGACCTCGGACGTACACGCCTCGGTCGCCGCGTCCATGGCGGCCCGGATGCGGGGCAGTCCGTCGAGGACGCGGATCGCCGCGCCCTCCGCCGGCGCCTGGACGCGACCGCCGAGCCCGGCGTACCACTCGAACGCGGACACCGCGTCGCCCACCCGCGCCTGGCTCGCGCTGACTTCCGCGTACACCTCCCGCAGCAGCCGTGTCATGACCTCCTGCGGCGAGGTCGGCACCAGCCACCCCATGTCGTCGGGGTCGGGGTGCAGCAGCGCAAGCTCCAGCAGGCAGGGCACCGCGTCCGCGTCTTCACGGGGCACACGTCCGCGCCGTACGGCCCGGGAGTACACCCGGTCCCCTGCCACGCACAGCTGGTCAGCGCCGTGCGGATGCGTGTCCGTGCCTTGCCCGGCCATCTCCCCACTCCCGCCCGGCCATCTCCCCGCCGTCGGCTCCAGCGTTTTCCGTCGTACGCGCTTGTGTCTTATGCGATTCGCTCTTACGCGCTTCCGTTATCCGTCTTCCGCGCTTCCGTACTCACATTCCAGGCTTCCACGCTTCCGCGCTTCCCTGTGTGCGTACTCCGCGCTTCCGCAGCGCAACTATGCGCGGCCCCGTCCGCCATCGCAACACGGCGGCACCGCCCCGCCGCCCCCAATTGCCCCTGTACGTACATAAAAATCCCCACCTCCGCGCGGGCCATTGCAACAAGCTGACGGTGGAGGCGCCTGTCCTCCCGGTACATCGTGGAACCGCTTACCGCGGACGCCCCGGCACCCCTGGCGGCCCTGGCCGGATTTCCCCCTATTCGGCCAGGACGCTCGGCGCCCACCCGGAAGCGGGCGACGCACCGCGTGAACTGCCGGAAATAACCGAGTGATCAGCGTGTTACGTACCGCACTTAACGTCAGTCCATGGCGGACATATTTGACGCGTACGCGTTGGCCGATGCATGGGACGAGATGTTCGAGCGGCCTGGTGAGGTCAGGACCGCCTATGAGCCGGTACTGGCCGCGTTGCAGCCGATCGAGCCGGTTGAACTGCGGTTCAGGGCCGACCAGATGGCACGGTCGTTCACCGACCGGGGTGTCACCTACGCCTTCGCGGGCGAGGAGCGGCCCTGGCCGCTCGACCTGGTGCCGCGCATTCTCGACGCGCTGGAATGGGACCTCATCCAGCGCGGAGTGACCCAGCGGGTCAGAGCCCTCGAGGCGTATCTCAGTGACGCCTATGGACCCTGCCGCGCCTTCGAGGACGGGGTCGTACCCTGGCGACTGCTGCTCAATTCACCCCATTTCCACAGAGCCGCGCACGGGATCGAGCCACCGGGCGGGGTACGGATTCACGTCGCCGGGATCGATCTCGTGCGGGACGAAGCGGGGGAGTTCCGGGTACTGGAGGACAACGTTCGCGTGCCGTCCGGTGTCTCGTACGTCATCGAGAACCGGCGTGCGATGACCAGGATCTTCCCGTCCCTCTTCGCCGAGCAGCATGTGGTGCCGGTGGACGGCTACGCGCAGAAGCTGCTGGCCGCGCTGCGGGCGGCGGCTCCGGACGGGGTGACCGACCCCCGGGTCGTAGTCCTCACCCCCGGCCCCAGCAACGCCGCCTACTTCGAACACGCGCTGCTGGCACGGCTGATGGGCGTGCAGCTGGTCGAGGGCCACGACCTCGTCTGCCGCAACAACCGGGTGTGGATGCGGACCACCCGCGGCGAGGTGCCCGTACATGTCGTATACCGGCGGCTCGACGACGATTTCCTCGATCCGCTGCAGTTCCGGCCCGACTCGGTGATCGGCTGCCCGGGAATCATGAACGCCGCACAGGCGGGCACGGTGACCCTCGCGAACGCCGTCGGCAACGGCATCGCCGACGACAAGCTGCTCTACACGTACGTCCCCGACCTGATCCGCTACTACCTCTCCGAAGAACCGATTCTCCCCAACGTCGAGTCCTTCCGGCCGGACGAGCCTGGCCAGTTGGAGGCCGTCCTCGACCAGATCGACCAGCTGGTCATCAAGCCCGTGGACGGCGCCGGCGGCATGGGCATCGTCATCGGCCCGAAGGCCGACCGGGAGACCCTGGAGCGTACGCGCGCGGCCGTCGCCGCCGATCCGCGCGGCTGGATCGCGCAGCGGCCGGTCGCCCTGTCCACCTCTCCCACCCTCGCGGGTGACCGGATGGCGCCGCGCCACATTGACCTGCGGCCGTTCGCCGTCAACGACGGCAGCGATGTGTGGGTACTGCCCGGCGGGCTCACCCGGGTCGCGCTCCAGGAGGGCAACCTCATCGTCAACTCCAGCCAGGGCGGCGGCTCGAAGGACACCTGGGTACTGGCCGAGGGCCCCACCGAGCAGCCCGCACCCGAGATCAACAGCTCCGTGCCGGACGTGGTCCCCCGCCAGCTCGGCCCCGACGGCGACCGCACCGCCGTACAGGAAGGGGCACAGCAGCAGTGACCGCTTCTCTGGTTCCCAAGGCCCAGGAGGTACGACCGTGAACGACGTGATCCTCTCCCGGATAGCCGAAGCCCTGATCTGGACCGGACGGTATGTGGAGCGGGCGGACGCCACCGGCCGCATCCTCGACGCCTATCTGCACCGGCTCCTCGGAGACCCCTGGCGTGACGAGGACGTCGCCTGCCGGTCGCTGTACGCCATCCTCGGCGTCGACGCGGGCGACGAACGCGTGGACATGCAGCAGGTGTTGGACCAGTTGGCCTTCGACGCCCGTTCCACGTGCGCCATCGAGGGCGCGATCGGCGCCGCACGGCTGAACGCGCGCAGCGCCCGCGAGGCGGTCTCCTCCGAGATGTGGGAGTGCCTCAACTCCACCTGGCACGCGCTCGCCGACCAACGGCTGGCATCGCGGCGCACGGGCCCGTACGCCTATCTGGAGCTCGTACGCCGCCGGGCCGCCCTCTTCTTCGGGCTCGCCGACTCGACGATGAGCCGGGACGACAGCTGGCGGTTCGTGGTCCTGGGACGGAGCCTGGAGCGGGTCGACATGACCGTACGGCTGCTGTCCGTACGGGTGTTGGACGCCGCCCACGCTCCCGACTGGCCGACGCTGCTCAGTGCGAGCGGCGCCGACGAGGCGTACGCCCGTGTCTACGGCGGTTTCGGCGACACCCCGCGCGTGGCTGAATTCCTCCTCATGGACCGGGACTTCCCGCGCTCGGCGCTGCACGCGCTGACCACGGCGGAGGAGTGCCTGGCGGCGCTCGGCCGGCCCAGACAGGACCCTGCGCGCCGCCCGATAGGCCGTATGCGGACCAGACTCGAATACCTGGATCTGTCCGCACTCGACGGTCAACTCCCGCTCCTCCTCAAGGACTTGCAGCAGGCCTGCATGGCCTCCGCCGAAGCGGTGGCGGAGAAGTTCTTCCCGAACCAGGGGCCCGTCGAGTGGGCTCAGGAAGGAGCGTGACCATGACCGGGAACACGCAGAAGCCGACCCGTCGGCTCCGGATCCGGCACATCACCCACGTCTCGTACGCGCAGGCCGTGGTCGCCTCGCACAACGAGGTCCGGATGACCCCGCTGACGCTCCCAGGGCAGACCACCCTGGACGCCCGGGTGACCGTGAACCCCGCCACCGCCACCTGGTCGTACTGGGACTACTGGGGCACCCAGGTCACCGGCTTCGACCTCACGGAACCCCACGCGAATCTGACCATCACGGCGTCGAGCCTGGTGGAGACGGCACCGCCGGACCCGCCGGCCGCCGCCCCCACCTGGGCGAAGATCGCCGAACTCACCACCAACTCCCGCCTGTTGGAGTACGCGGCACCGACCGGCCGTACGATCGTCTCGCCCGAGCTGGTGGAGCAGGCGCGGGCGGTCTCCGCCGGCCTCGACCCGCACGAGACCGCCGTCGCCGTCTCGTCCCTGGTCACCGGGCAGGTCTCGTACATCCCCGGCGCCACGGGGGTGAACACCAGCGCCATGGAGGCCTGGGAGCAGGGCGCGGGCGTCTGCCAGGACATCACCCACCTCACCGCGGCCCTCCTCCGCGGCCTTGGCCTGCCCACTCGCTATGTCTCCGGCTACCTCCACCCCGAGCGCGACGCCGAACTCCACCGCCCCGTCGCGGGCCAGAGCCACGCCTGGATCGAGTACTGGGCAGGCGACTGGAACGGCTACGACCCCACCAACAGCACCCGCGCCGCCGAGTCCCACGTGGTCGTGGGCCGGGGACGCGACTACGACGACGTGACACCCCACAAGGGGGTGTACCGGGGAGTCGCCGGGGGCCCGCCCGAGGTGACGGTGGAGTTCACGCGGGTGGCCTGAACTCACCGGTGGAGGTCGTCGCCGCCATGCTCCTGAGGCCCGTAAATCGCGTGGCCGGCGCGGGTGGCGAGCGCCCAGCCCTCCACGCCCCCCACAGGACCGCGTCCAGTTCCGCCGCGTCCCGGGTCGACCTCGCTCTCGGACACGACGCGCCTCCCTTCCTTTTCCGCGTTCAGCCGTCCCGGCCCGCGATCCGCTCCGCCAGCGCCCACATGCCGGTCGCTGGATTGACCTCGTGTTCCTTACCGGGCGGGGCGAGTTTCCGGGCGCGCGGCACCGCGGTCTCCCACCCGTCCACGAAATGGCGGAAGTCGAGGCGGGACTTGTCGTAGCGGGGAAGATGACGGGTCAGATACGGGAGGAGCTCGCGGTAGGTCCGCGCGTAGGCGGTGTGCGCTCCGAAGTGCAGGACCAGCCACAGCTCGAAGCACGGGTTGGAGACGGCGACCTCGATGCCGGCCTCCGCACATCTGAAACGGCACGCGATACGTCCTGGAACTCGTCGACGTCGAACACGCACCAGACCTCGCCGAAGTCGGCCCTGGACAACTCCCGTTGCTGAGCCGCGTACTTGATCAGCTGCGAGGGAGCGCACGACTTCGTGGCGATCCGCACCGTGACAGCCGGATTGGCGACCTGCGCGATCAGCCCGCGTAAATAGTCGCTCTCGGTCACATCCGCACCGCACACGACGAGCAGCCTGCGACGGGCTTCCCGCTTGCCCGAAACGCGCCTCAGGTCCGACTCGAAGACGGGACGGCGGCGCCCGCTACTCTTCGGCGTCCTCGCCACCGGTCCCCTCCCGTACGGCGACTGCGGCCGCGAACAGCTCTTCGTTCAGCAGTGGTACGGCGCCGTAGCTGCCGCCGAGATAGCGGCGTTCCCGGTTCTCCTCCGTGCGCGGCTTGAAGTCGGAGAGCGGGAAGAGTGTCGTCTCCCCATAGCCGTCCTTCTCGACGAACCAGACTTGGTCCCGCTTGAGGATGTCCTCGCCGCCGCTTCGTCCGAGGAGACTCGCGTCGTGGGTGGTCAGGAGGAGCTGTGCCCCCCGCGGGTTGGTCGCCTCTTCCTGGAACAGTTTGATCAGATGCGCGGTGAGCCGGGGATGCAGGCTGGAGTCGATCTCGTCGACAACCAGGAGGCCACCGCGTTCCAGCACCTCCAGCACCGAACCGGCGTAGGCCAGCAGGGCCTTCGTACCGGCCGACTGGTCTTCGAGGCCGAGCCGCACGGGGCCGTGGCGGCCTCGCTGCTCGACCCAGACACGGGTGACTTCGCGCCTCATCGCCCGCGGCATGCCGGATGCCGAATCCGAGCTGTTGTCCGAGATCGCTTCCGCCAGCCGGTACGTGCGACCAAGAGGGCTCAAGTCATCGATCGCGACCCGCTCCACTCCCACGTTCTCGATCCCCAGATCCGCGGCTTTGAGGAGACCGACGACACCGGGGATCCGGGCTGGGTCGGTCAGAAGCTTGCCGGCTGCAGAAACACGGAAGAGCAGATCCCCCTGTGCTCCGGACCGGAACCGAAGCCCTCCCGTGAACCACGCATACACCGGACGGAACGCGTCCTGCCGGGACCGGGCCGCGACGGACATGAACAGACTGTTCGGCTCGGTGATCTTCCTGACCAGCTCCAGTTCCTTACGGGGCTGTGCGTCACCGAAGGTGAAGTCCTCACCGGAGCGCTGGAACACGATCCGCTTCCGTCCGTGCGGATAGCTGTAGAGCCACTCGTCGATGACCCGGTCGTCATCAAGGCTGAAGCCGTACGTGTGCCGGACACCGTCGAGCGACAGGTCCACCACGAACCAGGAGGGCTCGCTCCGGCACTCCCCGTCGAGCGCAAAGGGTGAGCGCCGGATTCCGGCGCCCGGCTCGGCGTCCCGGTGCGATGAACGCACCATGTCCGCCATGTACCGGAGGGCGTCGACCACGTTCGACTTGCCCGCCGCGTTCGCCCCGAAGACAGCGGCGACCGGGACCGCCTGCCACTCCGTCCCTTCCGGACGGTCCACCTCGTACACAGGGCCGAGCAGCAATTGCTGCTCTTCTTTGATGGACCGATGGTTGGCAACGCGGAAGCTGAGAAGCACAGCTCATCACCTCCTCTGCGGGATCAAAGCGTATTCTGTGCGGAAAACCTGCGTGTTTTAGCCTCTACCCCGCACGCTAAGGCCTGACGGACGCCGGGGAAAGACCTGCCGTCCGTACGGGTGGTGGGTCATGGGCCCCACCCAGCTCGAACCACACCCCCTTCGCGAACCGTCCCGCCCGGTCCACGGCCACGCCCCACAGGTCCGCGACCTCCGCGACGAGGGCGAGCCCGCGGCCCCAGCACGCGGTCGCCTCGGCGGCCGGCGCGACCGGCGGGTCGTGGCTCTCGTCGTACACGCTCACCCTCAGACGTACCGGGGTGAGCTGGACGCGGAGCATGGTGGTGCCCTTGGTGTGCAGATGGACGTTGGTGACCAGCTCCGAGGTGCAGAGGGTCGCGGGCAGGACGAGGGGCTCCCGGTCGAGGGTGAGGAGTACGCCGCGTACGAAGTCCCGGCAGACCTTGGGGGCGGTGGCATCGCCCGGGGCGAACAGGCTGTATTCGTAGGCGAGTTGAACGGGACGGTGAGGTGCCCTGCGGGCAGCTTCCATGAGGGGGTCAGCTCCTGTCGTTCCGGCAGAGGGTTCGTCGAGTGAGGGGTACAGGCGCGATGGCAATGTCCGGGCCGGTGGATGCCGGTTCGGGTGCGCTTTCGCATGGGGGCAGGGCGAGTTGGACGACTCCGGTACGGTTCCGGAGCATTAGTGGCAATGCACTCACAGTAGAGAGTCAGGTTTACAATTTTCAAGCTACTTGCCTGGATCGGTGGACGAACGCCCCTGCCCTGGAGAGACTTTGAGCGATCGAACGAGGAGTAGCAGGTGGGATTGCGGACCGTCATCAGCGAACGTCAGCGGCGACTCGGCTTCGAGCTCAAACAACTGCGCGAACAAGCCGGGTTGAACGCCGGGCAGACCGCGGAGCGGATCGGCATGGGCCGCGCCCAGCTGAGTCAGATCGAGACGGCGAAGACGACGATCCTGACGGACCGACTCCGCGAGCTGTGTCACATCTATGGATGCACAGATACAACGTATGTCGATGCCTTGGTCGCCCTGTCAGAAGCAACCGGCAAGGGCTGGTGGACCGCCCACAAGGGGCCGATGGAGCCAGGCGCCCTGAGCCTCGCGGAGTTGGAGGATGGCGCCGTCGCCCTGCGAGTGCACCAGTCACTCTTCGTGCCGGGGCTTTTCCAGACCTCCGCGTACACCCAGGCCATCTTCAACAGCCCCAAGCTGGGTTTCGAGAACATCGAGGAAGCCTTGGGGTTCCGCCTGAAGCGCCAGCAGATCCTCACGCGCGAGAACCCGCCCACCGTGCACGCCGTGATCCACGAAGCGGCCCTGCACATGCGGTTCGGCAGCCCGCAGATGATGCGCGATCAGATGCTGCGACTCGTCGAGCTGGCCCGGCTGCCCCATGTGACCATCCAGATCTACCCGTTCAGCGCGCAGGCGCACGCCGCGCTGAGCGGGAACTTCGTCCACATCATCCCCAGCGCATCGCAGCTCAGCACAGTGGTCCTGGAACAGCCCACCGGAGCAAGGTACTTGAGCGAGCAGGTTCAGCTTCGCCAGTACGGCGACCTGTTCGACCGCCTCGTCGAGAACGCACTCACCCCCATCGACGTATCGTTGGCCCCGGAAGCACACTCGGTGAAGGACTCGCTGGCTCTGATTCAGCACCTTCTCTACGCGCTTTAGGGGGAAGCCAAGGTGTCCGAGCTCGACTGGCAGAAGTCGACGTTCAGCGGCGGCCCGCAGGGCGAGTGCCTGTTCATCGCCACCGCCCCCGACGGAACGATCCGCCTACGCGAAAGCGACGAGCCCCGTACGGTGATCGTCACCGCCCCGGAGGGGCTCGCCGCTCTGCTGGGTCACATCAAGGGACCGAGGGAACCGCGGACTACTTGAGGTCGATCGCGTTGCAAGCGGACTTGTAGTCGGCCGTGCAGATGTCCTTGACCTTGTAGATGCCGTCCGAGATGACGGTGTCCTCGATGTTGTCCTTGGTGAGGGCGACGACCGGGACGAGCGCGGCCAGGATGTCCTTGTCCGTGGGGCTGTCGACCTTGTCGCTGGCCAGGGCGTCGAACTCGATCGTGCGGCCCTGGACCCGCGCCACGGCCATCTCGGCGGCGACGCTGGCCTCCTGGGGGTAGGACTTGTAGACGCTCATGAACTGGTCGCCCTTGACGATGCGCTGCACCGCGGCGAGCTCCGCGTCCTGCCCGGTGACCGGCGGAACGGTGCTGACACCCATGGTCTTCATGACGTCGATGACCGCGCCCGCGATGCCGTCGTTGGCGGCGTACACGCCGGCGATGTTGTCGATGCCGACGGCGGCGACGGCCTTCTCCATGTTCTTCCCGGCCTCGACCGGGTCCCAGTCCTTGGTGTCATACGTCTTGGCGATGTCGACCTTGTTCTGGAGTTCGACCATGGCGCCCGCCTTGAACTGCGCCGCGTTCGGGTCGGTCACCGAACCGTTCATCATGATGATCTTCTTGCTGGCGGAGTCGTCGCCCAGCTCGCTGATGAGAGCCTTGCCCTGCACTTCGCCGACGAGTTCGTTGTCGAAGGAGACGTAGGCGTCGATCGGCCCCTCGGCCAGCCTGTCGTACGCGATGACGGGGATGCCCGCGTCCTTGGCCTTCTGCACGCCGGGGGCGATGGCCTTGGAGTCCACGGCGTCCACCAGGAGTACGTCGACCTTGTCGTCCACCATCTTCTGGAGCTGGGTGGCCTGCTTGTCCGCGTCCGCCGCGGCGTTGGCGTAGACCACTTTGCCCTTGTTGTTGGTGAGCTTCTTCACCTCGGACTCGATGATGGGGTAGTCGAACTTCTCGTAACGCGTGTTCTCCGTCTCCGGGAGGAGCAGACCCACGGTGATGTCGTCGCCCTTCGTGGGGCTGGCCTTGGTTTCGCTGCCACCGATCCCGTCCACGACCCCGCAGCCGACGAGGGAGACGGCCATCGCGGACGAGCTCACGGCTATGACGGCCCGACGCCGACGGGTGTTACGAGTGTTCACATCAGGTGCCTTCCGGGCGAGGTTGCAGCATTGCGACCCAGGTGGCTGAAAGCCAACGCGGCGATGACCTCAGCGTCAAGGACTAACCACTTAACGAGATGGCAACAGCATGCTGTGTTCCCCAAGTGAACACGATGGGAAGAGGCCGCGCCTCCACTTCCAGAAATCCTCACTGATTCACACGCGCCACTCATTTCACAGGGTTCCCGGCGGCGCGCGAACGACCCGTGCCCCGACCAAGGTGTCTCGAAGTCGCCCCCGCACACCGCCTCACGCGACAGGGAAGGCCTGCGACCAGCCGGATCACCGATCGGCAGCCGCGCGTATCACCGCCCCGCCGGCCTCGCCGGACTCCCGCGCCACCTTCGTACAACCATGCCCCCGGTCCGATAGTCCTGATCATCAACGGCCTCCCTTTGCCTGCCGTTGACGATCAGGACTTGAAGGACCGAATGAACCCAGCCAGACACACGGCCGCGGCCGCAGCCGTCACCCTTGTGCTCACGACCGCCGCCGGTCTGCTCGGCGGCGCCGCCGCGACCGCCTCGGCCGCCACGACCTGCACTTCCCCGGTCTACAAGCGGCAGTTGTTCGCGAACACCACGTTCAAGGGCACCCCGAAGAAGACCGCCTGCGACTCCACCATCGACGAGAGCTGGAGCGCAGCCCCCTCCTCCGGCCTCCCGAAGGACAACTTCAGTGCCCGCTGGACCGTCACCCGCGACTTCGGCTCCGGCGGCCCCTTCGCCCTCACCGCCACCGCGACCGACGGCATCCGCGTCTACCTGGACGACAGCCGCAAGATCAGCCTCTGGTCCGACACGAGCAGTTCACGTTCCAAGACCGTCAATGTGACGATCCCCAAAGGCAAGCACACCCTCCGGATCGACTACGTCAACTGGACCGGCACGGCCAAGGTGAAGGTCGGCTACACGCCCCGCACCTCGGCGAGCGTCGACAAGGTCAAGCCCCTCGCCCCGACCGGCGTCGCCGCCGACTACGTCCCCGACGGAGAGTGGGCGTACACCGAGCTCGCCTGGTCCGCCAACAAGGAGATGGACCTGGCCGGGTACCGCGTCTACCGCCGGCTGCAGGGTTCCGATACCTGGACCAAGGTGGCCACGACCACGGCCGCCGCGCGCACGGCCGGCGACCAGCCGCCGCCCACGGGACAGTCGTACTCCTACGAGGTCCGCGCCTACGACAAGGCGGGCAACGAATCGGCGGGCTCCGCCGACCAGTTGATCACCTCGGTGGACTGGACCGCGCCCGCCCCCGCCGTCCTCACCGCCACGGCCGTGGAGGCCTCCAACAACCTCTCGTGGACCGCTCCCACCGACGCCGTGCTCTACCGGCTCTACCGCAAGTCCAAGACGGCGACCTCGTACACCGAGGTCGCCGAGACGACCGGGACGAGCTACGTCGACACCACGGCGAGCTACGGCTACGCCTACGACTACAAGGTGAGGGCGCTGGACGCGGCCAAGAACGGCCGGGACTCCAACGTCGTACGCTCCACGCGGTCGATCCTGCCGCCGGAGAACGTGACGGCGACCGTGCCCAGTTACGGCGCGATGTTCACCTGGACCGAGGCGCCCGGCGGCGACACCGCCGACTACGAGGTCTACCGCTCGACGACTTCCCCGGTGGCGACCACCTACGAGAACCTCACCGACTGCCGCAGCCGCAAGGTCGCTACGGACGCGACCGGCAACAAGGTCCACAGCTGCGTCGACTACGACGGCGACCAGGGCGCCACGTACCACTACGTGATGATCCGGAAGAACACCGCAGGGCGCTGGTCCACCGGGTCCCCGGAGATGACCGTCACCCGGCCCGGCGACGAGATCCCGCCACCGAACGTGACCGGCCTGAGCGCCGAGCCCCTGGAGTACGGCGTCAAGCTGGACTGGGACGACAGCACGGTCGCAGACCTCGACAAGTACGAGATCTACGAGAAGCCGACGCAATGGGCGACCCCCGAATACGTGGGAGTCGTGGACGCCGGCACCTCCGAGTACGTCGTCGGCCCCGAGCGGGCGGACGGCGAGAGCACCCAGTACGTCGTCGTCGCCCGCGACATCTACGGCAACTCCCGTACCTACGAGGGCGCGCACGACCCGGACATCGCTCCGTGGAGCCAAGCCCTGTCCACGGTCGCCGTCACCGAGCTCGACCTCACCCCGACGGTCGTCCCCGAGGACACCTCGGCCTGCGGCCTCTACGCCTTCGACAACACCGCGGGCGACTCGGTCCTGGACCTCGACTGCGAGGGCGTCGCCGCCGACGCCCTCGGTATCAACGTGTACCGGTGGGACCGGCAGTCGGGCACGTACGTCCGGCTGAACGACGTACCCCTGGCGACGACCACCAGCTACTACACGGACCGCACCGCGCCGAGGGGCACCACCAACCACTTCGTCGCCTCCGTCGTCGCGGCCGACGGCACAGAGACCTTCACGAACATCGACTACACCGTGACCCTGCCGAGCGAGGTATGACGTGAAGAACGCATCCAGGCATTCCCTGCTCGCCTGCACTGTTGTCGTCGCGACCGCGGGCGGCCTGCTCACAGCTGTCGCCCCGGCCGCCTCCGCCGCCACCCGCTGCGCCTCCCCCGTCCTCAAGCGGCAGTTCTTCGCGAACACCACGTTCAAGGGCACCCCGAAGAAGACGGACTGCGACAGCGCGATCGACGAGAGCTGGAGCGGCGCCCCCGCCTCCGGCCTCCCGAAGGACAACTTCGGCGTCCGCTGGACCGTCACCCGCGACTTCGGCTCCGGCGGCCCCTTCGCCCTCGCCACCTCCGGCCTCGACGGGATACGGGTGTACGTCGACGGCGTCCGCAAGCTCGACCTGTGGAAGAACACCTCCAAGGCTGTGAGCAAAACCGTCAACGTGACGGTCCCGAAGGGCAAGCACACCCTCCGCGTCGACTACGTCAACTGGACCGGCACCGCCAAGGTCAAGTTCACGTACACACCCCGCACTTCGGCCACCGTCGACAAGGTCAAGCCCCTCACGCCCAAGGACCCGCTGGTGTCGTACGACACCGCGAGCAACAAGGCGAAGCTGAGCTGGGGCAAGAACGTCGAGATGGATCTCGCGGGTTATCGGGTCTACCGGCGGCTGCGGGACAGCACCGGTTGGACCCGGCTCACCGGCACGACCGCGACCTCGTACACCGACACCCCGCCCGCGACCGGCGCCGTCTACTACTACGAGGCGCGCGCGTACGACAAGGCGGGCAACGAATCGGCCGGTACCGCCGACCAGTTGGTCACCGGCATCACGCTGACCGCGCCGGGCGGCCTCGCCTCCTCGGTCACCGACACCGCGGCCGAGCTGTCCTGGCAGGCGGTGCCGGGGGCGGTGAAGTACCGGGTGGTGCGCACGGATCCGGGCGGCGCCGACAAGGTCACCGACGTCACCTCGAACCACTTCAGCGACGACACGGCCGACCGGGTTTCCACGTACACCTACAAGGTCGCCGCGGTGGACGGCTCCGGTCATCTCTCGCCGTACACCGGCACCGTGAGCGCGCACCGGCCGCCCGCCGCACCGCGCGAGTTCACGGCGACGGCGGACATCGGGGCCGCGCTGCTGTCCTGGACGGTCAAGCCGGGGGACGCGAGTGTCCGTGCCTTCCACGTGTACCGCTCGACGACCCTGCCTGTGAGCACGTCCGGCACGCCGGTGTCGTGCACGACGACGTACACCGAACGCGCCGACGGGTCACGGCGCTACAGCTGCGGCGACTACTCGGCGGACGAGGGCACCACCTACCACTACGCGGTGACGACGGAGGACCAGGCGTCCGCCGTCTCCCTCCCCTCGGCGACGGTCACCGTGACCATCCTCGAATCGGACAAGGCGCCCGCCCAGGTGACCGGACTGACCGCGACGGCCACGGAGTACGGCATCGAGCTGGACTGGGCCGACAACACCGAGCCCGACCTGAAGCGGTACGCGGTCTACCGGGGCCGGATCCTCGGTGAGGAGGGCGGCACACAGGTCTGCTCCGGCTCGGAGTGGGCGTGGCTGTCCGCGTCCACCTCGCGCTACACGGACGTGACCCTGCCCGACGGCGGCCGCATCTGTTACTGGGTGGACGCGATCGACACCGCCGGCAATTCCAGCAGGTGGTGGGGACCCTTGTACGCCATCACGGTCGACGAACTGGATCTGACCCCATCGGTGGCGACCCCGGAGGGCTCACCGCTCAGCCTGTCGGCGACCGCGACCGACTCGGGCGTCGGCCTGGGGTGGAACGCGGCCGACTCGGCGACGGGCTACCAGGTCTACCGCTGGAACCCGGCCACCGGGGCGTACGAGAAGCTGGCGGCCACCACGGACCGCTCCTACGACGACACCACCGCGGCCCGCGGCACCACCCACTACTACTGGGTGACCGCGCTGTACGCCGACGGCACTGAGTCTGCGCCCGGGGCTGACTGGGTGATCCTGAAGCCCTGAGCACGGCCGGCATGCGAAAGGGGCCCGGAGGTTGAACCTCCGGGCCCCTTTCGCGTGGTCGGTTACTCCGACGACCGCTTCGGCCGCCACACCACCAACGCACTCGTCTGCTGAACCTCCTGGTACGGGACCAGGTCGCGGCGGTACGAGGCGTGGACGGCTGCCTCGCGCTGCTGCATCGCGGCTGCCGCGCCGTCGACGGCCGCCTGGAGTTCGGCGGCGCGCTGCTGGAGTGCGGCGACCTGGTTCTCCAGCTCGATGATGCGCTTGATGCCGGCGAGGTTGATGCCCTCGTCCTGGGACAACGCCTGGACGGTGCGCAGCAGTTCGATGTCGCGGGCCGAGTAGCGCCGGCCCCGGCCTGCGGTGCGGTCGGGGGAGACGAGGCCGAGGCGGTCGTACTGACGCAGGGTCTGCGGGTGCAGGCCGGAGAGCTGGGCCGCCACCGAGATGACGTAGACCGGCGTCTCCTCGGTCAGTTCGTACGGGTTGCGTCGACGGCCGATTCCGTCCATGGCGTCCTCATGCTCCCTTCGCGGCCTGGAACAGCTCCGCCCGCGGGTCCTCACCCGCGGTCGCCTCGCGGTACGCCTCCAGGGCGTCGCGAGCCTTGCCCGAAATCTCCGTGGGGACCGTGACCTCTACGGTGACCAGCAGGTCGCCGCGGGTGCCGTCCTTGCGGACCGCGCCCTTGCCGCGGGCGCGCATGGTGCGGCCGTTCGGCGTGCCCGGCGGCAGCTTCAGGGTCACCGCGGGCCCGCTCAGGGTGGGCACCTTGACCTCGCCGCCGAGGGCCGCCTCCGCGAAGGTGACGGGCACGGTGACGGTGAGGTTGTCGCCCTTGCGGCCGAAGACCGGGTGGGCGTCGACATGCACCGTGACGTACAGGTCGCCGGACGGGCCGCCGCGCTCACCGGGGGCGCCCTTGCCGCGCAGCCGGATGCGCTGGTTGTCGCTGACGCCGGCCGGGATACGGACCTGCATCGTGCGCGAGGACTTGGCGCGGCCGCTGCCGCTGCAGACCTCGCACGGGGTCTCTGCGATCAGACCGCGGCCCTTGCAGTCGGGGCAGGGGTCGGTGAGGGAGAACCCGCCGCCGGAGCCCCGGGCGACCTGGCCGGTGCCGACGCACGTCGGGCACACACGCGGTGTGCCGTTCGCGTCGCCGGTGCCCGAACAGGCCTTGCAGGGCGCCTGCGAGGTCATCCGCAGCGGAACCGTCGCCCCGTCCACCGCCTCGGTGAAGCTGAGCGTCACCTCGGTGTCGATGTCCTGGCCGCGCCGGGGCTGCGTACGCGTGCCGGTGGTCGTGCCGCCGCGGTTGAACAGCCCGCCGAACACGTCACCGATCCCGCCGCCGAAGCCGCCGCCCTGTGCTCCGCCGCCCTGGGCGCCGCCTCCGAAGAGGTCACCCAGGTCGAAGTTGAAGTTGCCGCCGCCCGCGCCCGGCCCCGGACGGAAGCCGCCGTTGCCGAAGAGGGCGCGGGCCTCGTCGTACTCCTTGCGCTTCTTGGGGTCCCCGAGGATGTCGTTCGCCTCGGAGATCTCCTTGAAGCGGTCCTCCGCCTTGGCGTTGCCCTTGTTGGCGTCCGGGTGGAACTCGCGGGCGAGCTTCCGGTACGCCTTCTTGATCTCGGCCTCGGTGGCGTCCTTGGGGACGCCGAGGACCTTGTAGTAGTCCTTCTCGATGAAGTCCTTGGTGCTCATCCTCGACGTCCCTCCTCTCTCATGCGTTCAACGTCAGCCCTCGTCCGGGCCACCGCTCTCCTTGTCGTCCGCCGCCTCGGCCGTCGCGTCCTCGGACTTGACGGCCTGCGCGCCGGGCTGGGGCTCGGCGACGGCCACCCGCGCGGGGCGGATGGTGCGCTCGCCGAAGCGATACCCCGGCTGCAGAATCGCCACGCACGTCGTCTCGGTGACATCCGGCGCGTACGAGTGCATCAGGGCCTCGTGGATCATCGGGTCGAAGGGCTCGCCCTCCTTGCCGAAGGTCTGCAGCCCCAGCTTCGCCGCGACGGTCTCCAGCGACTCGCCCACCGACTTGAAGCCACCGACCAGCTCGCCGTGGTCCCGCGCGCGGCCGATGTCGTCGAGCACGGGCAGGAGCTCGGTCAGGAGGTTCGCGATGGCGACCTCCTTGACCGCGATCCGGTCGCGCTCGACCCGGCGGCGGTAGTTCTGGTACTCGGCCTGGAGCCGCTGGAGGTCCGCCGTGCGCTCACCGAGCGCCGTACGCACCTGGTCCAGCTGTGCTGTCAGACCGGCCAGTTGGGCCTGTGCCTGTGCTGCTGCCGATTCGTCCCCGGCCGCAGCCGCCCCCTCGGGGGCGGCTGTCGGCTCGGCGTCGTCAGGGGTGGCGCCGGAAGGGACGTCAGGCTTCTCTTCGAAGCCCGGGGTCTCCTCCGTCACGCGGCACCGTCCTTGCGGTCACGGTCCTCGTCGACGATCTCCGCGTCGACCACGTCGTCGTCGCCGCGCGGGGCCTCGGCACCGGGGGCGTCACCCGCGGCCTGGGCGGCGGCTGCGTCCGCATACATCGCCTGGCCGAGCTTCTGCGAGACCGCGGCGACCTTCTCGGTGGCCGTGCGGATCTCGGCGGTGTCCTCGCCCTTGAGCGCGGCCTTCAGCTCCTCGATGGAAGCCTCGACCTCGGTCTTGACGTCACCCGGGACCTTGTCCTCGTTGTCCTTGAGGAACTTCTCCGTCTGGTAGACGAGCTGCTCGCCCTGGTTACGGGACTCGGCGGCCTCGCGGCGGGCGTGGTCCTCCTCCGCGTACTTCTCGGCCTCTTCGCGCATCCGGTTGACCTCGTCCTTCGGCAGCGAGGAGCCACCGGTGACGGTCATCTTCTGCTCCTTGCCCGTGCCGAGGTCCTTGGCCGTGACATGCATGATGCCGTTGGCGTCGATGTCGAAGGCGACCTCGATCTGCGGGACACCACGCGGGGCCGGCGGCAGGCCGGTCAGCTCGAACATCCCGAGCTTCTTGTTGTACGCCGCGATCTCGCGCTCGCCCTGGTAGACCTGGATCTGCACGGAGGGCTGGTTGTCCTCGGCGGTGGTGAAGATCTCGGACCGCTTGGTCGGGATCGTCGTGTTCCGCTCGATGAGCTTGGTCATGATGCCGCCCTTGGTCTCGATACCAAGCGACAGCGGCGTGACGTCGAGGAGCAGGACGTCCTTGACCTCACCCTTGAGGACACCGGCCTGGAGGGCGGCGCCGATGGCGACGACCTCGTCCGGGTTCACACCCTTGTTGGCCTCGTTGCCACCGGTCAGCTCCTTGACGAGCTCGGCGACGGCGGGCATACGGGTGGAGCCACCGACGAGAACGACGTGGTCGATCTCGGAGAGGTTGATCCCGGCGTCCTTGATGACGTTGTGGAACGGCGTCTTGCAGCGCTCCAGAAGGTCGGCCGTGAGCTGCTGGAACTGGGCGCGCGTGAGCTTCTCGTCCAGGTGCAGCGGGCCCTCGGCGGAAGCCGTGATGTAGGGCAGGTTGATCGAGGTCTCGGTGGACGAGGACAGCTCGATCTTGGCCTTCTCGGCGGCCTCGCGGAGGCGCTGGAGGGCCATCTTGTCCTTGCCCAGGTCCACGCCGTGGCCGGAGCGGAACTGCTGCACCAGGTAGTCGACGACACGCTGGTCCCAGTCGTCACCACCGAGGTGGTTGTCGCCGTTCGTGGCCTTCACCTCAACGACGCCGTCGCCGATCTCGAGCAGCGAGACGTCGAAGGTGCCGCCACCGAGGTCGAAGACGAGGATCGTCTGGTCGTCCTTGTCGAGGCCGTACGCGAGAGCGGCGGCCGTCGGCTCGTTGACGATACGCAGGACGTTCAGGCCCGCGATCTCGCCGGCCTCCTTCGTCGCCTGGCGCTCGGAGTCGTTGAAGTACGCCGGGACGGTGATGACCGCGTCGGCCACCTTCTCGCCCAGGTACGCCTCGGCGTCGCGCTTCAGCTTCTGCAGGATGAAGGCGCTCATCTGCTGCGGGTTGAAGCTCTTGCCGTCGAGCTCGATCTTCCAGTCCGTGCCCATGTGACGCTTCACGGACCGAATGGTCCGGTCCACGTTCGTGACCGCCTGGCGCTTGGCGACCTCGCCGACGAGAACCTCACCGTTCTTCGCGAAGGCGACGACGGACGGCGTGGTCCTGGCACCCTCGGCGTTGGTGATGACGGTGGGCTCGCCGCCCTCCAGAACGCTGACGACGGAGTTAGTCGTGCCCAGGTCGATGCCGACCGCACGTGCCATTTCAATTCCTCCAGCAATGACTTGAGTGGAACGGACTCAAGTGTGCACGACGCCCGCCACATCGTCAACAGAGCTGAGTCGAGGAGGCTCAACTCTTATCTGTTTCTTAGGCGCACCTTGCGTCTGACCTGGAGCTTTTCAACTGGCTGGGCGCTTGAGTCTTCAGCCCGTCCGGCGTTTGAGGACGAGCCCTTCGAGCGATCGGGGGTCTGGGGGCAGGGCCCCCAGGGGACGGGAACGGGTAGGGGCGGCGGGGGCGAGAAACCGGACCCGCGCCCCCCACGAGCACCACCACCGCGACCCCTCCCGCCACCCACCACGCGGCCCCCGCACCCACCCACCCCAGATCGATGAGCAAACCGACCAGCGCCCCGCCGAACGCCGCCGCACCGATCACCACAACGACCCCCCGCGACGTCAGCCCGACCCGCCGGAGCCGCTGCGCGAGATGCCCGCCCGGCCCCCGGGCCGCGAGCGCCAGATCGGCCAGCCCGACAGCGGTCAGCGAGAACAGCGCCGCGACCCCGGACCCCGTCTCCCGCCCCCCGTGCACCAGCACCGCCGCCGAGGCGAGCACGAACCCGGCGAACAGCGCCCCGCACCGCCCCGGCACGATCCGCGCCGGCGGCCGCCCCTGCATGAGGAACCCGGCGAGCGCCGCGGCCAGCACGCTCAGCAGCACCGTCGTACCGTCCATGACCTCGGCCGCCGCACACCCGCTCAGCGCGAAGGCGGTGACGACCCCGACGGTCCCCAGCACCCCGTCGGCGTGATCGAGCGAGACGAAGGCGAAGGTGACCAGGACCGTCCAGGCGATGCCCAACAGCCCGCCGAGCAGACCGAGTTCGCCGTACGGCACGGTCAGCGAGGCGGCGATTGCGACGCCTCCCGCCTGGACCGGGAGCGGCACGGCCCGCAGGTCGGCGACCAGCCCGAGCAGTCCGACCCCGAGCCCGGCCACCAGCAGCCGCCCCGCATCCGCCCCCAGCGGAGCGACCTGCGTCCACTCACCCGCCCCGGCCACCAGCGCGGTTCCGCCGAGCACCGCGACCCCGCCCAGCAGGGGAACCGCGCGGGGGCGCCCCGGCCGTCGCTCGACCACCCCGAAGCGCAGGGCGAACATCCGCAGCAGGGCGGCGAGGACGGCGGTGAGGAGCAGGGCGGCGAGGGCAGCGACGATTCCATACAACACGTCGCTAATTTAGGCGCAAATGTCACAATACTGTGCGAATAACACGATCGGGTTTACGTGTCGGCGTTCGGCCGTCGCATGCCCGGCGTACGGCCATGCCGTGGGGCTCCACCGCTCAGGCAACCCTCAGCGACGCAGATCACCGCACCCCTGGCTACAGTGCGGCAGAAGATATGGGTAGTCTCAGACCGACTGCATAAGTTACCGCTTAGTAATCATCGCAATCACCTCCGAAGCAGCTCTCGAAGCAGCTCTCGGAGCAACACCTCGCAGGCCCGAGGAGCCCCCAAATGCAACTCGCCGCGATCATTGTGTCGCTGGTACTCGCCGTGGTCGGCGTGGCGCTGTTCAGCAGAGCCATCGCACAGATCTACCGGTTCGTACGGCTCGGCCAGGACGTCCCCGCGGGCACCCGCACCGACGACTGGGCCGCGCGCACCGTCACGGTGGTCAGGGAGTTCCTCGGCCACACCCGGATGAACCGCTGGGGCGTGGTCGGCGTCGCGCACTGGTTCGTCGCCGTCGGCTTCTTCTCGCTGGTCGCGACCCTGGTGAACGCCTTCGGGCAGCTCTTCCAGGCCGACTGGGTGCTGCCGGTCATCGGCCACTGGCTGCCGTACGAGATCTTCGTCGAGTTCATCGGGCTGATGACGACCCTCGGCATCCTCACGCTGATCGTCATCCGTCAGCTCTCCAAGGCGGACAAGCCCGGCCGCAAGTCCCGCTTCGCCGGGTCCAACACCGGCCAGGCCTACTTCGTCGAGTCCGTCATCCTGATCATCGGGCTCGCGATCATGACCCTGCGCGGCCTGGAGGGCGCCCTCGCCGACGTGCACGGCTACGAGGCCGCGTACTTCGCCTCGTACCCGATCGTCGCCGCCTTCAAGGGGACGGACGTCGGCACGCTCCAGAACCTGATCTATCTCACCGCGATGATCAAGATCGGGACCTCGTTCGTCTGGATGATCGTCGTCTCGCTGAAGACCGACATGGGCGTGGCCTGGCACCGTTTCCTGGCCTTCCCCAACATCTGGTTCAAGCGGAACGCCAAGGGCTCGGTCGCGCTCGGCGGGCTGCTGCCGATGACCTCGGGCGGCAAGGACATCGACTTCACCGATCCCGGTGAGGACGACGTGTTCGGTGTCAGCCAGGTCGAGCAGTTCTCCTGGAAGGGCCTGCTCGACTTCTCCACCTGCACCGAGTGCGGGCGCTGCCAGTCGCAGTGCCCGGCCTGGAACACCGGCAAGCCGCTCTCCCCGAAGCTGCTGATCATGTCGCTGCGGGACCACGCCCACGCCAAGGCTCCCTACCTGCTGGCCGGCGGCGGCAAGGACGCCGAGGGCGCGGAGAAGGCCACCAAGGAGCAGCTCGCGGATGTGCCCGCCGCCGCCCTGGCGGAGGCCGAGCGCCCCCTCATCGGCACCCTCGAAGAGAACGGCGTCATCGACCCGGACGTCCTGTGGTCCTGCACCACCTGCGGCGCCTGCGTCGAACAGTGCCCGGTCGACATCGAGCACATCGACCACATCGTCGACATGCGCCGCTACCAGGTGATGATCGAGTCCGCGTTCCCGTCCGAGGCGGGCACGATGCTCAAGAACCTGGAGAAGAAGGGCAACCCCTGGGGGCTGGCCAAGAAGCAGCGCCTGGAGTGGACCAAGGAGGTCGACTTCGAGATCCCGGTCGTCGGCCGCGACATCGAGGACCTGTCCGAGGTCGACTACCTGTACTGGGTGGGCTGCGCCGGCGCCCTGGAGGACCGGGCCAAGAAGACCACCAAGGCCTTCGCGGAACTCCTGCACATGGCGGGCGTCTCCTTCGCCATCATGGGCGGCGACGAGAAGTGCACCGGTGACTCGGCCCGCAGGCTGGGCAACGAGCCGCTGTTCCAGGAGCTCGGCATGGAGAACGTCGCCGCGCTGAACATGGCGTACGGCGAGGACGACGAGGACCCGGCCACGAAGAAGCCGAAGTCCGCGAAGAAGATCGTCGCCACCTGCCCGCACTGCCTCAACACCCTCGGCAACGAATACCCGCAGCTCGGCGGCGACTACGAGGTCATCCACCACACCCAGCTGCTCCAGCACCTCATCGACGAGGGCAAGCTGGTCCCGGTCACCCCGGTGGAAGGCCTGATCACCTACCACGACCCGTGCTACCTGGGCCGCCACAACAAGATCTACACGCCCCCGCGCGAGATCATGTCCGCCGTCCCGGGCCTGCGTCAGCAGGAGATGCACCGCCACAAGGAACGCGGCTTCTGCTGCGGCGCCGGCGGTGCCCGCATGTGGATGGAGGAGCGCATCGGCAAGCGCATCAACAACGAGCGGGTGGACGAGGCCCTTTCGCTGAACCCGGACATCATTTCCACCGCCTGCCCGTTCTGCCTCGTCATGCTGACCGACTCGGTCAACGGCAAGAAGGCTGCATCTGACAGCGGCTCCGCCGCGGGCGGCCAGGCCAAGGAGTCCGTCCAGGTCGTCGACGTCGCCCAGCTCCTCCTCGACTCGGTCAGGACCCCGGCCGACCCGGCCGGCCCGGCGGAGACGGAGAGCGTGCCGGAGCCGGAGCCGGTGAAGTGACGTAGCAGGTACACGGATTGACGCTGCAGGGGCCGGGTTTCCTCGGCCCCTGTGGCATTTCCTGCGGAAGTTCCTCAGGGAGTACTGAGCGTCTGCGTCCCCAACACCCCCACCAGCGCCATCCGTTCGGCGTCCTCCGTGCCGGGCTCGGCCGTGTAGATCATGATCCGCAGATCGCAGCCCGCGACGCTCAGCACATCGCAGTCCAGCGTCAGGGGGCCCACCTGCGGGTGGTCGATGGTCTTGCGCGAGGACTCGGGCCGGCCCACCGCGCCCGAGTCCCACAGTTCGGCGAACCGGGCGCTGTTCGTGCGCAGTTCGGTGATCAGCCGCCGCAGCCGCTGGTCCGCGGGATACCGGTTCGCCGTCGCACGCAACTCGGCGACCTGCGTGGCCTCAAGCGTGCGCAGGGCCTCCGGGGTGTGGCGGACGCGGTTGCCGGAGCCGAGGAAGTTGCGCCACACCGCGTTGCGGTCGTTGCCGTGGTACTCGCCCATCAACGCCACATACAGCGGGTTGGCCAGCAGCAGCGTCCAGGCCGCGTCGCTGACCGCGACCGGCGTTCCGGTCAGCCTGTCCAGCATCCGCTGAACGCTCGGCGTGATGTACGCCGGCACGGTGCCCTTCCCCGGCGGTACGAGCCCCGCGACATGGAAAAGGTGCTCGCGCTCGGCTCCGGACAGCCGCAGCGCCCGGCCCAGCGCCTCGACGACCTGCTCCGACGGGTTGGCCGCCCGGCCCTGTTCGAGGCGGGTGACATAGTCGACGGAGATCCCGGCCAGCAGCGCGAGCTCCTCGCGGCGCAGCCCGGCCGCGCGTCGCCGCCCGCCGACGGGCAGCCCGGCGTCCTCCGGGGAGAGCTGCTCGCGCCGGCGCCGCACCGTGTGCCCGAACTCCGTGGTCGCCATGGATCCACTGTGCACCGCCCGGCTCGGATCGTCCTGGTACTGCCAGTCCCAGGAAAACGGGACGCCTGGCTGACCGCCCGCCTCCGTCGCACTGTGGAGCCATGGAAACCACAGCAACAGCGACTACAACCCTGATCACCGGAGCGAACAAGGGTCTCGGCTTCGAGACCGCCCGCCGCCTCGTCGCCGCGGGCCACACCGTCTACGTCGGCAGCCGCGACGCCGAGCGGGGCCGCCGGGCCGCCGAGCTGCTCGGTGCGCGGGCGGTCCAGCTCGATGTCACCGACGACGCGTCCGTGGCGGCCGCGGTGAAGGCCGTCGAGGCCGGCGGAGGTCTTGACGTACTGATCAACAACGCCGGTATCGAGGAGCGGGGTGACAACAACGCCGTGATCGGCGCCGCGGACGTGACCGCCGACCTGATGCGGTCGACCTTCGAGACGAACGTCTTCGGCCTCGTGCGCGTCACCCACGCCTTCCTGCCGCTGCTGCGGCGCTCCGCCGCCCCGGTCGTGGTGAACGTGAGCAGCGGCCTGGGCTCGATGGCCCGCATCGCCACCCCGGACAGCCCGGCGTACGGCTACCCGGGCATCGCCTACCCGGCCTCGAAGACGGCGGTCAACCTGATCACCGTGCAGTACGCGAAGGCGTTCCCGGGGATGCGGATCAACTGCGTCGAGCCCGGCTACACCGCGACCGACCTGAACGGCCGCACCGGCACCCAGACCGTCGAGGAGGGCGCCGAGATCATCGTCCGCATGGCCCGGACGGGCCCGGACGGACCCACCGGGGGTTACTTCGACATCGACGGCCCGGTCCCTTGGTAGTCGACGGCCCGGTCCCTTGGTGATCGACGGCCCGGTCCTCTGGTGACCCCCGAGTGACCCACCCCGCATGTCGTTCCCCTTAACTCCCCGCCGCAACAGGGCCATCATGTGACGGTCGTTGTCGACGGTGTGTTCGAGATGGATGGTGCGCGTGCGAGGAAACGGGAGCGGAATAGGTACGGCGGCTGCCGTCACGGGGCTCGGATGTGCCCTGCTCCTGACGGGCTGCGCGGGAGGAGGCGCCGACAGCTCCGCGGCGCCCGCCACCCGCGACCCCATCACCGTGGCCAACGCCCCCGCCCAGCTCCCCGTCCCGCGCGGCGAGGGCAGCGAGACGGCGGACGACTTCAACGGCGACGGCCACCCCGACCTCGTACTGAACGACCTGGTCAAGGGTCCGGACGACACCCACGGCGACGACGCGGGCATCGGCATCGTGTACGGATCGGCCCGGGGCCTCACACCCGGCGCCCGCCAACTCCTCAGCCCCAGCCGCCAGGCGGCCCCCACCGACGGCCAACTCCCCGCCGTCTTCGACGCGGAGGCGAGCGGCGACCTGGACGGGGACGGCTTCACCGACCTCGTCGTCTCCACGGACCCGCCGTACAACGGACAGGGCATGCCCCCCGTACCCCTCCAGATCCTCTTCGGCTCCCCGTCGGGCCTGACGGGCAAGGCCGTGAAGCTGGCCATCCCCGCGAAGGCGCGCTTCGGCAACGAGTGGCCGGACCAGCCGGTCCCCGGCGACTTCGACGGAGACGGCGCGACCGACCTCGTCGTGCACGCCTCGAACGGTCAACTCAGCTATCTGCGCGGCCCGTTCACCCGCAAGGGCGCCCCCCGCGCGGCGGGCGCTCCCCTCGCCTCCCCGGGCAACGTGCCCACGGGGCCCGCGGCCGATGTGAACGACGACGGCTACGACGACCTTCTCGTCCGTACGGCGGAAGGCGCGGCCTCATCCGCGATCGTCCTCGGCGGCCCGGAGGGCCCCACGCGCACCGGCGCCACCCTGCCCACCGGCATCGACGTCGCCCTCGGCAGCTTCGGCAGGGGCAAGGCCCTGGACGCGGCGGTCGGCGCGATGGGCGGCACCTCGCTGCGCTACGACCTGCCCGGCACCGCCCGGTCCAGCATCGGCACCGCGGGCTCGGTACTCGACTCCGGCGACTTCGACGGGGACGGCCTGAGCGAGCTCGTCTCCAGCGGCTCGGAACTACGGCTGATCCGAGGCCGTACGACCGGACCGTCCACGGCGGGCATGGTGACCGTCCAGCCGCCCGCCCAGGGCACCACCCGCGTCCTCACCGTCGCCGACTTCACCGGGGACGGGCGGGCGGACCTGGTGGTACGGACGTACCCCGGAGAGACCAAGGACACGGTCGCGCTTTACCCGGGGGAGAAGGAGGGCCTGGTGGCGAAGAAGCCGACGGTCACCTTCTCCACGTCGGAGTTCCTGGAAATGAACAAGCCCTGACCTTCCCGCTCCGAGGGCAATGGCGGCGTATCTGACATCCCGTAGGGGGCGCCAGGGAATCCCCCTACGGGATGTCACAGCTCAGCCGCAAAGCCGGGCCGGGAAGGCCGGGCCCGGCACATCACTCTCCGGGACCAGGTACGTTCGATAACGTGGCTGGATTCAGGATCGGACGCGGCCGGGACAACCGCGCCCCGCAAGGGCGACCGCAACAGCAGCAACCGTCGTACGGGCAGCAGGCCCCGCAGCCTCCCCAGGGAGGCGGGCCGTCGTACGGCTACCCACCCGCGCCGCCGCAGCAGTACGGCGGCGGGCAGCAGCCGTACGGCGGACAGCAGGGCGGCTGGCCCCAGGCCAACGGCGGTGGCGGCATGGGTTACGGCGAGCCGGAGTACTTCGGTGACGGGCACCCGCAGCAGGGCCCGGACCCGTACGCGGCGAACCAGCCCGGTCACACCCAGGCCTTCTCGGTCGGCGAGGACCCGTACGTCCAGGGCGACACCTACCGCGCCGGCCAGGCTCCGGCGCCGCCGGTGGGCCCGCGCCTGCACTGGAAGGACCTGCTGAAGGGCATCTTCGCCCGCCCCAACCAGACCTTCCTCCAGATGCGCGACTACACGATGTGGGCTCCGGCCCTCATCGTGACCTTCCTCTACGGCCTGCTCGCCGTCTTCGGCTTCGACGGAGCCCGCGAGGACGCGATAAACGCCACCCTGTCGAACGCGATCCCGATCGTCCTGACGACGGCCGTCGCGATCGTGCTCAGCACCTTCGTCCTCGGCGTGGTCACCCACACCCTGGCCCGCCAGCTCGGCGGCGACGGCGCCTGGCAGCCCACGGTCGGCCTCTCCATGCTGATCATGTCCCTCACGGACGCCCCGCGCCTGGTCGTCGCCATGTTCTTCGGCGGCGACGCCTCCTTCGTCCAGCTCCTCGGCTGGGCGACCTGGGTCGCCGCGGGCGCCCTCCTGACCCTCATGGTCAGCAAGTCCCACGACCTCCCCTGGCCCAAGGCCCTCGCCGCCTCAGCCATCCAACTGATCGCCATCCTGTCGATCATCAAGCTGGGTACGTTCTAGTACATCCGGTACGTCACGTACGTACGAGAAGGCCCCTGGAAAGCGCAGTGGGCAGTTTCTAGGGGTCGTTGCAACACGTGGTCGTGTTGATCAGGCCGCGAGCAGTTTATGCAGGCGCTCGGCTGGGGTTTCCCAGCCGAGCGTTTTGCGTGGGCGGCCGTTGAGTTCGGCGGCGACGGCGTCCAGGTCCTCGCGGGTGTGGACGGACAGGTCGGTGCTCTTCGGGAAGTACTGCCGCAGCAGGCCATTGGTGTTCTCGTTCGAGCCGCGCTGCCAGGGGCTGGCGGGGTCGCAGAAGTAGACCGGGATGTCGGTGGCGACGGTGAACTCGCGGTGGCGTCCTATCTCGCTGCCCTGGTCCCAGGTCAGGGACCGCTTCAGATGGGCCGGGAGACCTTGGACGGTCTCCACCAGGGCGTCGCGGACCAGTTCGGTGCCCCGGCCGCTGGGCAGGTGCAGGAGCATCACGTAGCGGGTGGCGCGCTCGACGAGGGTGCCTATCGCGGAGGCACCGTCCTTTCCGATGATCAGGTCGCCTTCCCAGTGGCCGGGTATCGCTCGGTCCTCCACCTCGGCGGGGCGCTCGCTGATCATCACCATCGGGTCGCGGAAACGGGGCTGGCGCTGCTGGGCCTGGCGGCGGGGCTTGCGCCGGACGCGGCCGGTGCGCAGCGCTCTTGCGAGGTCGCGGCGTAGTTCCCCCCGGCCCTGGACATAGAGGGCCTGGTAGACGGTCTCGTGGACCACGTGCATCTCCGGCCGGTCGGGAAACTGGGTGCGCAGGGCCTGGCAGATCTGCTCAGGGCTCCACCGTAGGTCCAGGTGGTCCTGGATGAAGGCGCACAGTTCGGGGTTCTGCTTGATCTTCCCGGCTTTGGGGCGGAGCCGGCGGGCGTCCGCGCGGGCCTGGGCAGCATGGGGGCGGTAGTGCCACAGTCCGCGGGTTCCGACGGTGCGGTTGCGGCGGATCTCCCGGCTGACCGTGGACGGGCTGCGGTCCAGTTCAGCGGCGATCTGCCGGACTGCTGCCTTCTCCCGCAGGCGGTCGGCGATGTAGATCCGCTCGTCCTCGCGCAGGTATCGCGACGGACCAGAAGGCGGCACCACCGGCCGAACCGGGGATACCGCCTTCTGCTTGCGGTCGGCATTGCGGCCGTTCCGCCAGCGCCGGCCGGTCTTGTCGTTGATGCCGACGATCCGGCAAGCCTGGTTGTTGCTGAAGCCCTGCTGCATGAGCTGGAAGTATGTCTCCCGTTCACGCAGCAGCTTCGTCGGACCCTGAGCCGTCCGGATCTCCCGAACCTTGAAGTCCATCGCATCCCCTGAACTGGGGTGTTGCGACGACCACTAGAACGGAAGGTGCGCCACCGGGGGCCTTCTCCATGTGACAGGCGAGGTCAGGCGTCATACAGGTAGGTCAGGCGTCAAGAACCTGCCCGGCCCTCTTCACCACGGGCGGTTCGACACTCCAGGCGGTCAGTCACCTGCGAACACGAACAACCCGACGAGAATGAAGATCACCCACGCGGCGAGTGCGGCACAGACGATGAAAGTGATCAGGCTGTTCGCCGTGGCCAGCTTGGACCAAGCCTCCTCGGTCGAGCGCACTCCCTCCGGACCCTGCTCTAAGCCCACGTCAGAGCGCTTCCTTGGACGGAGTGATCGGCTCGCCGGACTTACGTACTACGGGCAACACGCTCCACGGGAAATTGATCCAGCGATCAGTCGTCTTCCACACGTACTCACACTTCACCAGAGACTGCGGCTTCTCGTAGATCACAGCCGAGCGGACCTCCGCAGCATGCGCCAGCGCGAAGTCATGCACGAGTTTGAGGGTCTTCCCGGTGTCGGCGACATCGTCGGCGACGAGGATCTTCTTCGATCTGAAGTCGACCGCATTGGGCACTGGCGGCAGCATGACCGGCATGTCCAGCGTCTTGCCGACACCCTCGTAGAACTCGACGTTGACAAGATGGATGTTCTTGCAGTCCAGCGCGTATGCCAGGCCGCCCGCGACGAACACTCCGCCGCGCGCGATCGACAAGATGACGTCGGGCTCGTACCCGTCGTCGGCGATTGTCTGCGCGATCTCGCGCACGGCGGTGCCGAACGCCTCGTAGGTCAGGTTCTCCCGCACGTCTGCGTCGCTCACACCTGGGTCCGATGGAAGTTGAGGAAGGACCGGGACGCGGTCGGTCCACGCTGTCCCTGGTAGCGCGACCCGTACCGGTCACTGCCGTAGGGGAACTCGGCCGCCGAGCTGAGCTGGAACATGCACAGCTGGCCGATCTTCATACCGGGCCAGAGCTTGATGGGGAGGGTCGCCAGGTTCGACAGTTCGAGGGTGACGTGCCCGGAGAACCCGGGGTCGATGAACCCCGCGGTGGAGTGGGTGACGAGCCCGAGCCGCCCGAGCGAGCTCTTGCCCTCGAGCCGCGAAGCGAGGTCGTCGGGGAGCGAGATGACCTCGTACGTACTGGCGAGGACGAACTCCCCGGGGTGGAGGATGAACGGCTCGTCGCCCTCGGGCTCGACGAGCCGCGTCAGATCCGCCTGTTCGACGGACGGATCAATGTGTGGATAGCGGTGATTCTCGAACACCCGGAAGTAGCGGTCGAGCCGCACGTCGACGCTCGACGGCTGCACCATGGATTCGTCGTACGGATCGATCCGCACCCGTCCGGAATCGATCTCGGCCCGGATGTCCTTGTCTGAGAGAAGCACGCCCCGAGGATACGCGGGGACTGTCTGCAATTGCGCACAGTCCCCCGCACCTCACACAGGGCCTGCAGTTTCCCTACCGCTCCCTACCCCGCCCTCTATCGCTTCTCGAGCGTGACCGGTACGACGTTCCGGAGCCGCGCACACCGCGGACACCGGATGAGCCGACCAGGACCGAGCCGCTCGGCCTGCTGCATCGGGAACGAAGCGGTGCTGAACACGTGCCCCTCGGCACAACGGACGACGGTGCGCTCCATCAAGTCCTCAGAGTCCCTTCCCCAGAGCCGCGTCTGACTGACGACGAAAGCCCACATTACGGGACGTAATGGATGACCCTCCAGGCGGCACTCCGGTCGCACACAGACCCTCTTCCGCGCCCCCACCGTACGCCCCAACTCCGGCCCCCCGCAGCCGCATCCCCTCCCCCGGAACGCACCCTGGCCCCACGGCTTCAGCGCCGGGGGCCAGGCATGAGGTAGAGTGAGCGGGCATTCGACACCGGCCAAACCGGCGTCTTACGCGGGTGTAGTTTAGTGGTAGAACATCAGCTTCCCAAGCTGAGAGTGCGAGTTCGATTCTCGTCACCCGCTCCATCCTGAAACCCCAGGTCAATGACCTGGGGTTTGTTTGTTGGCACGAAGCCGCCGAAGCCCTCGACACCCCGTTGCCCCCCCCACCGCAGAGCGGCGCGATCTGGACGCCACTCGCGCTCCTTGGCCTGCCTGTGTTGTCGCGGTTGGTGGTATAGCCAGAGTCCAGGACACACGGCAGCATGGACCGTCGGCAGCCAAGGGGGCACGCCGGGGCGCGGACGGGGCGTGAGCGAGCCATGGGATTGGGCAGAGAGCTCGGCAAGGACGCGGACCCGCGACCATCGACAGCTCGTTGTTCAACGCGCCTTCCGTACCACTGGGTTTCCCGGGCGGCACGCACAGCCAGGGGCTGGAGCAGACGGAGACGACGCGGCTGTTAAGTGCGGCGACCTACTTGCGACCTGACTCCACAGCGGAGTTCCGCACATGGCAGAAGAGAGGGCGGGCCAAGCTCCAGAAGAAGCTGACGCCCGAGTTCGTGCAGAAGCGGCTGGACAAGAAGCAGAGAGCACAGAAGGATGCCGACGCAGGCGAGGTGCCCGAGAAATCACAGCCGAAAGTAATCATCGGGCACGGTTATGTTCGCTGGGTACGCAACCGCGTCGCCGTCGGCCGCCCTGTACCCGCCTTCGGTTTGCAACTCACCCCGGTCATCGAGCGCTGCGCCGCCGCCGAGGATTTGCTGTACCTTCGCCGGGCCGTCATGACCCTCGCCGTACTGGCCGGACTCGCGCGTCTGCGCACCACAGCCGCAGAGTTGGCCCCATTCGTGATGGTCGTTGGCTTATGGGCCGCTTTCGTCCTTCTCGATCTCACCGCCCAGCAACGTCTCGACGACACCGACGGCCGCACCGTGGCGAGGACCACTCTGGAACAGATCCTGACCAAATGCGACGGCGTCCCCGGACTCGTAGCCCTGGTGAGTTCCGCTCTCGCTTTGATCGCCACCTTCGCCTGACGGTGAGGACAACTCCACAACCTGTCAGGCGCTGAAAAGGCCTCAGACGATGTCGTGGACGTTGTGCTCGGTCAGGTCGGATGCGTGCCGGGCAATAGCGCGGTAGTCGGCATCGTCGTGGAGGACAGCCAGGCCGTGGTGGGCCGCGGTAGCGGCGATGACGAGGTCCACCGCCGAGGCACTGCGATGCTCCCCGGCCTGGGCCATACGGTGTTGCACCGCACTGATCCAGCGCCCTGCGTTCTTCGGCACCGCCGCGTCGAGATAGAGATCGGTGAACATCTCCGTGATCTCGTCGTACTCGCGTCCGTTCCGGGCGCTGTGGAGAAACTCGGCGCGTTGCATGTAGCAGGATGCGATGGCGCCGGCATCGATCGCGTCGTACCAGGCCGATTGCAGTTTCGGATCGCGGAGCAGCCGGACAAGGCCGGACGTGTCAAGCAAGTAGATCACCGGCTGCGCTTCTCCGCCCGATGCAGGCGCTCGGCGTCCTCGACGGCACCCCACTCACGCGCACGCTCGAAGTGACGGCTGATGCGCGCCGCACGCTCCTGCTGCTCGGCGTAGAAGTGCAGAGCGAGATTGACCGCCTCCTTCTTGGTCCTGACCTTGGACAGAGCCATGGCGCGCTCCAAGGCATCGTCATCGATGTCGATCTGGGTCACAGACATGGGGCACCTCCTGCGCAATGTTGGTGATGTACATAGAAGAATACTTCACCAACATACGCGGGTCCACGCCTGAGTGCCGGTCCCGGCATGTGCAGACGCGACGGAACACTCCAGATCGGCGCGAGAGTCGATCCGATCCGATCGGCGTAAGCGTCGCGCGCACCCGGCTGCTGGTAGCGCCCGTGCCCACAGCGTGCCCGTAAGAACGGACAACCACGGTCGACAACGGGAACCCCAGGTCAGTGGCCTGGGGCTGTTGTGTTGCCGGAGTTTCTCCCCTGCTCCGGAGCACTCTGGACGTCCTCGTGCAGGTGTACGACGAGCCAGTGGCCGTCGGGGTGGGCGCGGCGCAGGACCGCGGTGTTGCGGGCCAGGTCCGGCGGGGCCGTGCGGAAGTCGACTCGTAGCCAGTAGCGGGCCACGGCCAGGTCTCCGAAGACGTCGACGATCTGGCCGTATGCCGTGAGGCCGGTCTCGGCGGGGCCGCCGTCGGCCGTGGGGCGGTTGTCCCGGATCTGGTTCAACTCGGTTCTGCCGCAGAGGAGTTCGGGGGTCGCCGAGTCCCAGATGGTGGCCTCGGGGTCGAGGAATGAGTCGATGTGCTCGCGGTCGCCCGCGGTGTAGCCCGCGTACATGCCCGTGATCACCGCCCACACCTCGGCCAGGTCGGCGGGTGCGCCACCCGGGCGGGCGCCGTCGCCGGCGGCGGGACGGGCGGAACGGGACGGTGAAGTGGGCATGGCTCGATCCTTGAGTGGGTGAGTGGCGGTTCGTCGGCGATGTGGCGGCCCGCGGCCCTGGCCACCGTCGTGCCGACGGTGTTCTCCGCCTCGGTACTCAGCGTCAACCGGGGAATGTGGGGCGTCGCCGGGTCCTGTCCCCGGTCCGCTCGTCTTCTTGTTCACGGGTCCGGGTCAGGGGAGTACGACCAGATCCCGGGGGATGCGGTTGAGGCGCTCCCCGCCCTCCTCCGTGCAGATCACGATGTCCTCGATCCGCGCCCCGTACCGGCCGGGCAGATAGATGCCGGGTTCGACGGAGAAGGCCATGCCCGGTGTCAGCGGGAGCGGATTGCCGGTCACGATGTAGGGCTCCTCGTGGCTCTCCAGGCCGATGCCGTGTCCGGTGCGGTGGATGAAGCAGGGCCCGTATCCGGCGTCGCTGATGATGTCCCGGCCGACGGCGTCGAGTTGTCCGGCGGTGATGCCCGGCCGTACGGCGTCGGTCTGGGCGCGTTGGGCGCGCAGCAGCACGTCGTGGAGCCGGCGGAAGTCGGCGGGTGGCTCGCCCACCGCGTACACGCGGGTGGAGTCGGAGCAGTAGCCCTCCTGGGTCGTACCGCCGATGTCGACCACCACGGGATCGCCGGGCCGGATCGTGCGGTCGGACAGTTCGTGGTGCGGGCTGGCGCTGTGCGGGCCGGAGCCGACGATGACGAAGTCGACGCGGGCGTGCCCCTCCGCGGTGATCGCGTCCGCGATGTCCCGTCCGACCTCGCGTTCGGTACGTCCGGCCCGCAGCCACTCGCCCATGCGGGCGTGCACCCGGTCGATGGCCGCGCCGGCCCGGCGCAGGGCGGCCACCTCCTGCGGGGTCTTGCGCATCCGCAACTCGTTCAGCACGTCTCCGGCCAGTTCCTGGCGGGCGCCCGGCAGGGCGGTGCGGAAGGCGATGGTCTTCTCCGCCCACATGCGGTTGTCGACGCCGAGGCGGGCCGTCCGGGCGGGCAGCCGGGCCGCCACGAGGGCGTAGGGGTCCTCGGTCTCACTCCAGGCGGTGATCTCGATGCCCAGGTCACCGGCCGGGGACGCCTGGGCGGCGGGTTCCTCCAGGGCCGGTACGAGGAGGAAGGGGTCGCCGTCGGCCGGCAGGACCAGGCAGGTGAGCCGCTCCAGCGGCAGGGCGTCGTAGCCGGTCAGGTAGCGCAGGTCCGCGCCGGGCGAGATCAGCAGGGCGTCCAGACCGGCTCGGGCCGCGGCCTGTCCGGCGGTGCGAAGGCGGCCGGCCGGGTACAGGGGCGCGGGCGGGTCGGCCGGGTGGCAGGGGTGGCCGTCGTCGGGCATCGGGGCTCCGTGAAGTCGTGAAGTGTCGTGCGGGCGGAAGGGTCGCCGGCGGGGTGCCGCTGACGCGGGGCCGCTGGGAACGCCGTCGGTGGGTTGGGGGCCGGTGGCCGCGTCCCGGTGGGGCCGTCGTCGGGAGGTCGCGTTGTGCGGAGGTGTATTGGGGTGGAGCGGGACCGGGGCGGATCGATTCGGGTCATGAGGAACGGGGTGGGGCGCGCGGCCCCGGGTGGGTCACTGGACCGCGCGCACCCGGCGGGCCCCACGGCCGCCGCCGGGAGGGCGCGCGGGTCCGGTACCCCGCTCCGGGGCGGACCGTCCGGCCCAGGTCAGGCCGCGTACAAACGGCACGCGACGCCCCCGGCGCTCAGCTGCGGTTCCTCGCGGTCGCAGCCGTCGAAGACCCGTGGGCAGCGGGGGTGGAAGCGGCAGCCGCTCGGCGGATCGGCGGGGTCGGGTACGTCGCCGGGGAGTTCGGCGGGCAGCACTCCCGCCCCGTCCGGCTTCGGTACGGCGGCCAGCAGCGCCCGGGTGTAGGGGTGCCGTGGGTCGGCCCAGACCTCGGCGGTGGGGCCGGTCTCCACGATCCGCCCGAGGTACATCACGGCGATCCGGTCGGCGATCAGCCGTACGACGGACAGATCGTGGCTGATGAACAGCAGCCCGGCGCCCGACTCGACCGCCAACGACCGCATCAGCGTGGCCACTTGGAGCTGGGCGGAGGCGTCGAGGGCGGAGATCGGTTCGTCTCCGACGAGCAGCCGGGGGCGGGCGGCGAGCGCACGGGCGATGGCGATGCGCTGCCGCTGACCACCGGAGAACTCCTGCGGGTAGCCCTGTGCGGCGCTCGCCGGCAGCCCGACCCGGATCAGCAGATCCTCCGGGGTGGCGTCCGAGGGTGCCTCACCACGTCCCGCCGCGGCACGGATGCCGTCCGTGATCTGCGCGCCTACCCGGCGGCGCGGGTTGAGGGAGCCGTACGGATCCTGGAAGACCATCTGGACGCCGGTGAGGGCCGGGTCGCGGCGGCGCACCCGCAGCGGGCGCACCCGTGTGCCGTCGTAGGTGATCCGGCCTTCCGCCGGTGCGGTGAGGCCGCAGACCGCGCGGGCCAGGGTGGACTTGCCGCAGCCCGACTCGCCGACCAGCCCGACGACTTCACCGGCCCGCACCTGGAGGCTGACCCCGGCGACGGCGCGGGTGGGCGGCCCGCCCGGCCGGTGGTACTGAACGACGAGGTCGTCGACCGAGAGGAGGGGGGTCATACGGTGCTCCTTCCGGGGAGCGCGTCCAGGAGCGTACGGGTGTACTCGTGCTGTGGCTCGGTGAGCACCCGGCCGCGCGGGCCGGTCTCGACGACGAGGCCGTGGTGCATCACGCTCACCTCGTCGGCGATCGCGGACATCACGCCCAGGTCGTGGGTGACAAGCAGGACGGCGAGGCCCAGGTCGTCGCAGAGGCCGCGCAGCAGCCGCAGCACACCGGCCTGCACGGTCACGTCGAGGGCGGTGGTCGGCTCGTCGGCGATCAGTACCTTCGGTTCGCAGGCCAGCGCGATGGCGATCGCGATGCGCTGGCGCATCCCGCCGGAGAACTGGTGCGGGTAACGCCCCAGCGCCTCGCGGGGGTTGGGGATACGGACCTGCGCGAGCAGCTCGGCGGCCTTCTCCTTCGCGGCCTTGCGGTCCAGCTTGAGGTGGTGGCGCAGGTGGTCGGTGAGCTGGTGTCCGATGCTGAGCATGGGGTGCAGGCTGGTGGACGGGTCCTGGAACACCATGCTCATCACCCGGCCGCGCAACGCCCCGATCCGCTTGGGAGGCAGGGTCAGCAGGTCGGTGCCCTCGAACTCGATCCGCCCGCCGGTACGGGCGCCGGGCGGCAGCAGGCCGAGGGTCGCGAGACCGGTCATGGTCTTGCCCGATCCGCTCTCCCCGGCGAGCCCATGGATACGGCCGGGCTGGAGGGCGAGGTCGACGCCGCCGAGGATGCGACGGCCGCCCAGATCGAGGGTGAGGCCGCTGATCTCCAGCACGTTGCCGGCACTCACTGGAGTCATGCCACACGCTCCTTCTCCGCGCCGATCGTGCGGGCGGTGCCGGGATCGAGGGCGTCCCGGAGTGTGTCGCCGAGGAAGTTGAAGGCGAGGACGACGGTGAGGATGGCCAGGCCCGGGAAGACCCCGATCCACCACTTGTCGAACTGCTGGGTGCCGTCCGCCACCATCGCGCCCCACTCGGCGGTCGGCGGTTTGGCGCCGAGACCGAGGAAGGACAGCCCGGACAGCAGCAGCGTCGCGGTGCCGATGTCGAGGGTGGCAAGGACCAGCAGCGGTCCGAGGACGTTGGGCAGGATGTCCACGCGCATGGACCGCCACGCGGAGGAGCCCAACAGCCGTCCGCTGAGCACGAATTCGCGGTTCCGCATCCCCATGACCAGACCCCGGGTGACCCGGGCGTACGACGGCCAGGACACGACCAGGACGGCCAGCACCGCGTTCTGCAGGCTGGCGCCGAGCGCAGCGGCGACCACCATCGCCAGGATGACGGTGGGGAAGGCGAACACCAGGTCCGCGATCCGCATCACGGTCTCGTCCACCCACCGCCCGAAGAACCCGGCGCAAGCCCCGAGTACTCCGCCGACCAGCAGCGACATGGTCACAAGGAGCAGGGCGAGCGGGATGGAGACCCTGGCGCCGTACAGCACGCGGCTCAGCACGTCCCGGCCCAGCTCGTCCGTGCCGAACCAGTGCCCGGGGCCGGGAGCGGCCAGCCTGGGCAGGTCCTGCGCGAGGGGATCGTGCGGGGCGAGCAGCGGGGCGGCGACCACGATCACCAGCCAGAACACCGCGACCACGCCGCCGGTGACGGCCAGCGGGCGGCGCCAGGCGAGCGGCAGCCGTCTTAGCAGACTGCGTTTCACCGCACCCTCGGGACTGAGTTTCACCGCACTCTCAGGACTGCGTTTCACTGCACCCTCACCCTCGGGTCGATCACGCCGTACAGCACGTCCACGGCGAGGTTGACGGTCAGGTACACGATGCCGACGACGAGTCCGACGCCCATCACGGCGGGCAGGTCGAGGGTGGTCGCGCTGCGGTAGGCGTACGCGCCCAGGCCTGGCCAGGCGAAGATCGACTCCACCAGGACGGTGCCCGAAAGCAGCGCCCCGAAGGCCAGTCCGGCGACCGTGATGACGGGTACGAGGGCCGCGCGGAGCACGTACTGGAAGAGGACCGTGCGGCCGGGCAGGCCTTTGGCGCGGGCCGCCCTGACGTAGTCCTGGTTCAGCACCTCCAGGACGGCGGAGCGGGTGAAGCGGGTGAGCAGGCCGACGGTGTACGCGGTCAGCACCAGTGCGGGCAGCGCGAGATGGCCCACCGCGCTCCAGAACACCGGCCACTGGCCGGCGAGTACGGCGTCGACCGTGTAAAGGCCCGTGACGTGCGGTGGGGCGGTCATGCCGGGGTCGAGGCGACCGCTGCCGGGCGCCCAGCCGAGTCGGTAGAAGAAGAGGTAGAAAGCGAGCAGTGCCAGCCAGAAGGTCGGCACCGAAACTCCCAACAGGCTGACCACACGCAGGAGTTGGTCGGTGAAGCGGTCCCGGCGCAGCGCCGCGATGACACCGAACGCCACGCCCACGACCAGCGAGACCACGATCGCGGCCCCGGCGAGTTCCAGGGTGGCGGGGACGGCCGTGGACAGGTCGGTGAGGACCGCCTGATGGCTCTGCTGGGACTCGCCGAGGTCGCCCTGGAGGAGATTGCCGAGGTAGGTGACGTACTGGACGGGCAGTGGCTTGTCGAGGCCGTTCTGGTGCCGCCACTGGGCGACGATCGCCGGATCGCCGATCGCGCGCTGGCCCAGGTTGGCCGCCGCCGGATCGCCCGGGACCAGGTTGGTGAGGACGAACGTCACCAGGGTCACGCCGAGGGCGAGCAGGACGGCGGTGGCGGTGCGGCGGAGCAGGAACCGGGCAAGGGGGTGGCGGGCGAGGGGGCGGGAGGTGGCAAAACGGCCGCCCCCCGTACCCTTATTTGGCGCCCAGCGCCGCGACATCGATCGTCCATACGGGGTTGTAGGCGACGCCGGTGACGGACGCGGCGGAGACGGTGTTCCGGCTCGGCTGCATCAGCGGGATGAAGGGGCCGTCGGCGTTCAGCTGGGTCTGGATCTGCTGGTACAGCGTCTTGCGGGCGTCGTCGCCGATCGTGGTGGCCGCCTTGTCGCCGAGCGCGGTGAGGGAGGGGTCGGCGCCGGCCGTCCAGCCCGCCCGCAGGCCGACCAGGTTGCCGGGCAGGAAGGCCAGGTAGTCGCTGGGGTCCGGGTAGTCCGGGCCCCAGTACCAGAGGCCCAACTGCTCTTTGCCGTTACGGTAGTTGTCCAGTTCCGTGGTGGTCGGCGCGGGGGCGAGCGTGACGGTGATGCCGACCTCCTTCAGCTGTGCCTGGACTCGTTCGGCGAGGGTCTGGAGGGACAGTCCGTCGACGGTCAGGTCGCTGGCGTAGCCGAGCGTCACGGACGGCTTGCTGATCCCGCTCGCCTTCAGGGCCGCCTTCGCTCCGGCCAGGTCGCGGCCGGCGGCCCCCGAGGCGGGCAGCGCGCCGAGGAAGGTCGACGGGATGATCCCGGCGGGCTGGACGGAGCCGGTACCGGCGAGCGACAGAAGGCTTTTGTAGTCGATGCCCTTGCGCACCGCCTCCGCGAAGTCGGCGTTGGCCGTCGTACTGCTGACCTTGGTGTTCTGGTTGAGCAGCAGGAAGATCACGTCCGAGGACGCGCCGCTGTCCACCTTGAGCCCGCCACTGAGCCCGCTGACCTGGTCGGAGGTGAGGTCGAGGGCGATCTGGCTGTCGCCGCGCTGCACGTTCAGCTTCTGGGTGGGCGCCTGGACGTTGCGGAGGACGATCTTGTCGTACGTGGGCTTGTCGGAGCCGGTGTACTTGGGGTTCTTCGTCAGGACGACCTGGGTGTTGGTGTTGAACGAGGTGAGCGTGTACGGGCCCGAGCCGGCCGACGTGGTGTTGAGGTACTTCTCCGCGCCGTCCGCCGAGGTCGCCGAGCCGCCGTGGGCCTGGACCGTCTTCGCGCTGAGGATGCCGAGCGCGGGGTTGGGGAGGATGAAGGGCAGCGCCGGGTTCGCCTTCTTGGACACCAGGGTGACGGTGGAGGCGTCCGTCTTGGTGACCGTGACACCGTCGAGCAGGAACGACGGGTTGCCCTTGAGCGCGATCACCCGCTTCAGCGAGAACACCACGTCGTCGGCGGTGACCACGCTGCCGTCCGCGAACTTCGCGCCCGTACGCAGGTGCAGGGTGAGCGTCCTGCCGTCCTTGGACTGCTCGTACGAGGACGCGAGACCCGGCACCGGCTTGGTGACGTCACCGCCTTTGAAGGTCAGCAGCGTCTCGTAGAGCGCCTTGTCCACGATCTGCCCGGTCGGCTCGAACTCGCGGCCCGGGTCGGCGGTCTTCAGGTTGAACGAGGTGTCGACGACCAGGGTCTTGCCACCCGCGGAGCCGGAGGTGCTCGTACCGCCGGAGCAGGCGCTCAGGGCGAGCGCCGCGACGGCGACGAGAGAGAGTGCCGCCGGGTACGACCCGGCAGTGAATCTGGGCATGCGTGCCTCCGTGGGCAGGGCGGAGCGGAAGAAGGCCGGGCGGGTACGGACGGCCGCCGGGAGGGGACCTGGACGATTCGCCGTTAGGGTTGGCTGAAACTAACCAGGACTCTCGGCCGATGGGACCAGCGCGAGACGAAATGCAACGGAGAGGCGCGAGCATGGAAGATCTGTCGACCCCGGAGACCCCGGGTGAACGCCGCTCTGGACGGATCGGCATCGGTCTTGCCCTGGATTCGGTGCATTTCAAGATCCTTGACGTCCTCCGCTCACAGGGCCGCATCTCCGTCGCGGCCCTCGCGGATCGCGTCGGTGTCTCCCGCGCGAACGCCTACACCCGCCTCGAAGCCCTCCGCGCCGACGGCGTGATCAACGGCTTCAGCGCCCGCGTCGACCACGGCCGGGTCGGTCTTGAGATCTGCGCCCTGATCTTCGTCACGGTCCGCCAGGAGCTGTGGAAGCAGTTCCGCACCGCTCTCGCCCAGATGCCGGAGGTGGAGTACTGCGCCGTCACCACCGGCCAGCACGACGCCATGATCCAGATCCGGGTGGCCGACGTCTCCGCCGTCCACCGCCTGGTCACCGACCGGCTGTCCACCATTCCCGCGGTCCGCGCCACCGAGACCGTGATCATCCTCGACGAGGTGCTCCGCCGCCCCTACGTCCTGCCCTCCGCACCCCGCTCCACCGAGTCCACGGCCGGCGCCCTCCGGGACGCCCCCGGAACGAGCCAGTTCGGCATGACGCGCTTCATCCGGGCCGCCGAGGGACGGGCCGACCTCCAACGCACGTCCGAGCCGGAGGACTGACAGCGAACGCGGTCACCATCCGTGTGTGCACTCGCGATGACGCCCCGGGCCGGCCACCGGAGTGAGCCGAACCCAGGTCACCGGCCGCCGTGCACGGGCACCAACCTGTCGGTTTACCGCGGGTGCCCCCAGTTGCGGGTGCAGCCGCTCACCTCACAGCACGGCGCTGATCTGTGACTTCACATCGGCACTCCCGCATTTCACGGCATCGTGCCCACGACGAGTTCGATTCTCGTCACCCGCTCCATGTGAAACCCCCAGGTCATCGACCCGGGGGTCCTTTGTTGTCCGGGCCGATGGGCGGCGCCCGCGTCACCGGAGGCGAGGTGTTCCCCGAGGTCCACGCCTTGGCCCTGCCCGGTACCCGATGGTGAGCCACCGGACAGTCACGCACACAAGCGTCACCGCACCTGGCCCGCCTCATTCTCCGCCCGGGCCGTCCGGGCATCCCCGGCACAACTATCCTCTGAGCGGCGGCAAGTGGAGCCCCTACCAGGCGCTGGGAAGGATGATCGGCGATGACGCCCCTGAGCACCGGGGACCCGGAGTCCATAGGTGGGTACACCCTTCTCGATCGGCTCGGGGAGGGCGGCATGGGAGTCGTCTATCTGGGAGTCTCCGCCTCGGGACGGCAGGTTGCGGTCAAGCTCGTCCACGGGCGGTACGCCCAGGAGGAGGAGTTCCGAGCGCGCTTCCGGCAGGAGATCGTGGCAGCGCGCCGAGTGAGCGGCGCCTTCACCGCGCCTGTCGTGGACGCCGACCCTGACGCCGACCGCCCGTGGATGGCCACGCTCTACGTGCCGGGGCTCAATCTTGCCGAAGTCGTGAAGAAGGACGGCCCGCTGAGCCCACGGGACCTGCGCGCGCTGGGGCTGGGGCTCACCGAGGCACTGCGTGACATCCACCGGGCAGGCCTGGTGCACCGGGACCTCAAACCGGCCAACGTCCTGATGACCGAGGACGGGCCGCGCGTCATCGACTTCGGCATATCGCGCGCTGCCGACAACCAGAGACTCACCGTGACCGGGCGGTTGATCGGCACTCCGCCCTTCATGTCGCCGGAACAGCTCTCCTCTCCCCGGGACGTCACCCCGGCCTCGGACGTGTTCTCGCTGGGGTCACTGCTGGTGTTCGCGGCCGTCGGCACAGGACCGTTCGACGGCGACAGCCCGTACCTGACCGGCTATCAGGTCATGTACGAGGCCCCGGACCTCGACGGCGTACCCAAAGCGCTGCTGCGCATTGTGGAGCGCTGCCTCGACAAGGACCCGGCCGCACGGCCGGAACTGGCGGATCTGCATCGCATGCTCCAGGAGCTGCCGGATTCCGACTCCCCCGGGCCCCGGAAGGCCAGGGAGTCCGCGAAGCCCCGGCCCCGCCCCACTCCTCAGGGTGCGGCCACCACCTTTGCGAGCGTCGCGACCGGCACCGGCAAGGGACGCCGGGCCCGGATGGTGCTCGCCGGCCTCGGCACGGCGCTGGCCGTCACGGGGCTGAGTGTCGGGGCGGGCGTCTTCCTGTCTGGCCGGGACACGACCACCGCCTCCGACGCCACTGACACCACCACCGCCACCTCCACGACCTCGGCCCGTGCCGCGTCGCTGCCCAACGGCTGGCAGCCGTGGCGCACGGCCTTGCGGTACGACGTGACGGGTATCCCTCTCGACTACCAGACCCCCGGGTGCGTGGCGGAGGGAGACGCCCTGTTCTGTGGCGGTACGGGCGTCACGGTCGCCAGGATCGACCCGGCCTCCGGCCGCACGGTGTGGCGGAGCGGTACCCGCCCTCAGGGGACGGAACCGATCGGCGTCCGCGACGGGCTGGTCTACGTGTACGAGGATCCGGACGATTCGACCAGGCGCGTGGTGGCCCTCGACGCCGGTACCGGGCACCGGGAGTGGCAACGCGACATCAGCAAGTCCGAGGGCCCGGTCCTTTACGACGGCGGACTGCTGACCCTTTCCCCCGACCACTCGTCGTTCGTCGCCTACGGGCCGTCCGGGCAGGAACTGTGGCGGGCGCCCTCGCTGGACGAGTACTGCACTCCGTCGGCGCTGGGAGGCGTCCCTTATGCCCTGTGCTCAGCCGGCACCGAGGCCGGCCAGGCCCCGGTCGAGCTGATGAAGCCCGAAGCCGACAGCCTGACCGAAACCGCCGTACTGCCCCAGAAGGCGGAAGCACTCGGCGCCGTCGGCGGGCAACCCGTGTTCCTCGCCCCCCAGACCGCGAAGGACGTGTACGAGGCCGGATACGAGCGGCCGTACAACGCGCTGCTGCGAGTGGTCCCGGAAACCGGGCAGGTCAGACGAATACCGCTGGCCCGTCCGCTGACCGGCGCGGCCACCCTGGTGGACGGCGTCGTCTACTTCGTCCGGTCCAACGGGTCGGTCACCGCGGTGTCGGCGGACAGCGGCAAGCAACTCTGGCAGAAGGCGACGGACATGGAGAGTCTGTCCGCGCCCGCGGTGTCAGGAACGTACAAGCGGGTCTATTTCTCCAACCGCTTCGGCCGCCTGCTCGCACTGGACAGCCGCACCGGAGCGGAGGTCTGGCGCACCTCCGCACTGGACGACCCCGGGGACAAGGCGCAGAACACCCCGCCGCGCGTGCTGCTCGTCAAGGACGCGATCGTGGCGATGGCCGGCGACACGGCCTTCTCCCTGAGTCCGGACGGGCCCACCTGACCGGCTAGCAGGCGATTGGCCGATTGCGGCGGAGCACCGACCGGTGGGTCACGGCTGAACCCGGAGCTGCGGCCGGCGGTTGGTGGTGGGCTCGACGGCCGAGGTGCCTGTGCCGGGGCAGGCGCGCGTCCGGGTGACCGCGCCCGAAGGGTGCTCAGGCAAGTGATCCTGAGCCCAGGTCCGTGCGCCGCAACGGTTCCCCCGGAGGGGACATTCGAGCCAGGCGCACAACCCCCGCGGCTACGCGCTCCACTCGTCGCCTTCCAAGCCATGCCCACAACGTGCCCATAGGGGGCGGTGGGCGTCACGCACCTGGGTGAGGGCTGTCGTCGGGTCCCGGCCCGTAGCGCCGGGACCCGACCAGGTCAGCGGACGTCGACGTAGTCGCCCGAGCTGGTGACAGGTGCGGTGGTGGACGAACCGGCGAAGGTGTACCGCCAGTAGCCGTCCGCCGATGCCTTGACCGTGGTCTTCAGGCTTCCGGAGCTGCTGGTGGTGACCGTCTTCACCGTCTTGTAGGTGGACGTCCCCTTCTTCCGGAACTGCAGGTTCACCTTCTGGCCGGCATAGCCGTGGTAGCCACCGAGCGTCTCCCAGTCCGCGCGGGACAACTTGCCGGTGATGGTGAGGGTCTTGCCCTTGGCCACCGGCTCGGGAGCCGCGTTGGCCGTCAAGGTCGCATCACGCACGACGGGCACCGGCTTGGCGGCGTGCAGGTCGACATGACCCGTGCCGTCCGCGGACTCGGCCCAAGCGGCCAACTTCCAGGTGCCGGCGAGGGAGTTGCGCCCGAGCGCCCAGCGCGGCTGGATGTAGGCGAACTGCGCCTCGCAAGTGGAGGTGGTCGCGCTGACCTTGGTGCAGCCCGCCGGCCCGGTGCCGTAGAGAACGGCGTCGGGGGCGTCGTACGAACCCTTGTAGAGGTACATGTCTCCGCCCGCGATCCCGGACGGGTCGGTGGCGGTGAACTTCGCCTTGAATTCCTGCAGCGGCTCGTCGGTGAGCTCAACCCGCTTGCCCCCGTTGACCACGGCGTTCGAGATACGGGTCGCCCCGACCGTCTCGTCGCCCTGCGTCGCCGGGCCCGCGAACGCCCGCGCGATGGTGCGGCGGAGGCTGCCGCCCTGATCGTCGGCGGCGGTGACGCGCAGCGAGACGAAGGAGGCGGTGGCGGGAACGTCGAGCGTCGCCGAGCCGTCCGATGCGACTGCCAGGTCCCTCCAGGTGGCGTCGTCGTCCGTGGAGTAGGCGAGCCCGGTGATCCTGGTGTTGGCCTGGGCCGAGTCCGTACCGCGGGTGGTCGCGCTCATCTGGACCTGGACCGGACCGGCGGCCGCGCGGCCGTATCCATCGAGGCCCGGAACGCTCAACCGGGTGTCGATCAGCGCGAGTTCCCCGCCCTCGGCATAAGACGAGCGGAAGGTCCACTCGTTGTGTACGTCCGTGGACAGCCTCGAGTACGGGACACGGCGGTGGACGCTCTGGTCGAGGATGTACGTCTGCTGCAGCGACGGCAGGCTGGACGAGTTCAGCGTGTCGTATGCGTTGAGGCCGTCGGCCTGGGCGTAGGTGACGCCGTCGGAGGAGGTGAGCTTGTACGAGTACGTCGCGCGCCCGTCGGTTCCCGTGTGGCCGGCCGGATCACCGAAGGCGTTCGGCTCGTACAGCCAGATCTTCCCGAAGTTCCGCTGCGAACCGCCCCACTCCCGGCGGAGTGGCTGAAGCGGGGCCGCCCCCAGGGTCTCGCCCGCGTTGGTCCCGGTGGCCGACGTGCGGTCCGGGAGGTTCAGGCTCAGCTCGCCGGTGCCGTAGGACAGCAGTCGGCTGTAGGTGACGCCCGGGGTGGCGTACTCGGTGACCGAGCCGGCGACGGGCACCGCGCCGCCGATGTAGACGCCCGTCCACTCGCCGAAGGACGGGACGCTCTGCAGGAAGGCCGTCGTCCGGGTGCCCGGGGCGCCCACCTTCGTGACGGTCTTCCCCAGGTTCGAGGCGCGGACCGTCGCGATGGGCGAGGAGGGCACGGTCGTGGTGAAGCTGTGGGTGAGGTCGTAGCGGTAGGGGCTCGGCACACTCGCCGATGCGCCCTTCTTGCCGAGCACTTCGTGCAGGCGCAACGAGACGCCGCTCACCGAGAACGGGGTGACGTACACCTTGTCGGCCCCCGATCCGGCGAAGCCGGCCAGGTCGCCGCCCGGGACGCTGATCCACACGGCGGCCGCGTCCCGGGTGGCGGTGGTGTCGTCGGTGCGGATCGCGGTCTCCTTGGCCGCGCGCTGGTCGAAGGTGACCGTCTTGGCAGCCGAAGCGACCGAGAAGGTGCGGGTGAGCAGGTAGCTCGGCTCCAGCCAGTCGCTGTGCAGCGCGACCGAGAAGTAGTCACCCGGCGGCAGTTTCACGGTCGACGAGGCGCCGGCGGTGTCGCTGTTGACGGCGTACGACGTCCAGGTCTTGCGGTCCCAGACGTAGAACAGCTTGGACCGGACGTCGGCGTTCGTGATGCTCAGCTTGACCGAATAGGTCGCCGCGGCGGCATACGTCGTCGTGGGAGCGCTCTGCGCTCCTCCGGTTCGCGTGGTCAGCGGAAGTCTCGCGGTCGTGCCGTCGGCCGCTGACTTCCCTGTCGGCCGCACGGACACCGTGCCGTCCACCGAGGCGACGGAGTAGCGCGGTGCGGGAGCGGCGCCTTCCGGATCCGCTGTCACCCGGATGTCACGCCCGTCGACGAGCTCGACGCGCCCGTCGTCTCCCAGCTCGACGCTCCGCCCGGTGCGCGGTGCCGCGTCGTCCGTCGACGACACCGTCCCTACCGTCGCCGGACTGCTGTCCGACGCCGCCGCCGCGGGCACGGGCGCGAGCAGCAGCGAGGCAGTCGACACTGCTCCGCACAGTCCCGCCGCGGCACGTCTTCGAACCCACCCCAAACGAAAAACGGACATCAATGGCCCCCCTGGCTGTTTCCCCTGAGAACCGCCCCCGGCACATCCGCCACAGGCGGCGATCAGTTCACTCTAAGGGTCGGCAGTGACTCACCCGCCTCCGGGCGGCGGCCGACGAGGGCGCCTTCTCACGTACGGGCGGCGCGGGACCCGACCGCGGCTGCGACTCCCGGTGCGGGCAAGGGAGCCGGCGGACTCGTCCTCGGCGGCGAGAAGGGCGCGGCCTTCCGCCGCAGCACTTTCGGTCGGAAGTGGTGCAGTCGGGCGAGTGCGCTGGTGTCAGGTCGTATGTGTGCCTGCCGGCCTTCCGCCCCGGCTCACGGTGGTCCCTTCGTGCTTCCGCCAGTGGTGAGAACGCCATGGCGACATCCGCGCCCAACAGCATGGCCGGAAAGGTCGCCCACTCCGTCATAACCGACGACCGCGGCGATGTGCCCTTTCCTCCTTTCCGCGCGGAGCACTGCGCGGGCCGCCCCGAGGATCTCCTCATCCATCTCCAGCCCGGAGGCCAGGATCTGGAGCAGCCGCGTCCGCCACACATCGGGGTCGGTCTCGTATGCGTACAGGACCCGTACGCCATACGCACCCCGCACGCCGTCGCCGCCACCACCGGACAACCGTCGGCGGATCGCCTCCCTCAGCTCGGCGTGGAGGTCGTGGACGACTCCTCGTGGGGTGTCGGTGAGTCCGGCCGCCGCTCCCATGGCCAACGCGGTGGCCACCAAATCCACTTCGGTCACGGGTCCCCCTTCGGTTGTGCGGGTTGTGCGATGTCGTGTCCGTCAATGTGGCCGGGGGTGCTGCAATTCTGATGAAATTCCGATGGCGTAGGAAGCGGAGGCTTCGGGGTGGACGACGGATCTCCTCAGCTGCTGCGGTTCGAAGTACTCGGACCGTTACGGGCGTGTCGGGGCGGGATGCCGCTGAAGGTGGGGCCGGTCAAGCGGCAGGCCGTGCTGGCTGCTCTGCTGCTGCGCCAAGGGGCCGTGGTGAGTCATGAGCGGCTGCTCGACGCGGTGTGGGGCGAGGAGCCTCCCGCAGGCGGCCACAAGGTGCTGCCCACTCACATCAACTCGCTGCGCAGGGTGCTCGATCCGGAAGGCACCCCGCCCGCGGAGTCGGTGATTCGCAGCGGCAAGGGCTGGTACCGCTTCGTCGTCCAGAAGGTCAGCCTCGATACGGCGGATCTGGATGAACGGGGAGCAGAGGCGCTGCACACCGTCGCGTCGGGCGACCTGGCCGCCGCTGCGGACCAACTCGCGACAGTCATCGGGCTGTTCCGGGGCGAGCCCCTGACGGGGTTACCGGGACCCTTCGCGCAGGAGGAGCGGCAGCGGCTGGGGGAACGCCGACGGACGTTCCGGCTGGAGCGGCTCAAGTGCCTGGTCCTGCTGGGCCGGTTCGGAGATGCCCTCGACGACCTGAGCGCCGGGCTGTCGGCGTCTGTGGCGGCTGACCACTACGACGAGTCGCTGACGGCCTTGCGCATGCGGGCCCTGTACGGCAGCGGACGTCAGGCGGAAGCGCTCACGACCTACGAGGGCCTGCGCGAACGGCTTCGTGACGAGCTCGGAACCGATCCCGGTGAGGAACTGCGCCGGGTGCACGAAGCGGTACTGCGGCAGGACGACGTCTTCCTCCTGCGTCCGCCCCCGTCGCCGCTCTCCACACCGCGTGAAAGCGCTGTGCCCGCCGAACTCCCGCACGACACCCGGGGTTTCGCCGGCCGCACCGGTGAACTCGACCGGCTCCACTCGCTGCTTGTGCCCGCGCCGGCCCAAGGGACGGCGAACACCGTGGTCATCTCCGCCATCGGCGGCGCCGCCGGCATCGGCAAGACCGCGCTGGCCGTGCACTGGGCACACCAGGTCCGCGACCGCTTCCCGGACGGCCAGCTCTACGTCAACCTGCACGGCTTCGACCACGACCGGCAGCCCCTCGAACCCGGCGAGGCTCTTGAACTGCTGCTGCGCAGCCTGGGGCTCGCGGCGTCGGAGATTCCCCCGCACCACGAGGCCCAGGGCCGAGTGTTCCGGACTCTGCTGGCCGGCCGGCGCATGCTCGTCCTCCTGGACAACGCGGCCTCGGCCGAGCAGGTACGTCCGCTGCTGCCGTCCGGTCCGACCTGCTGCGTCCTCGTCACCAGCCGCAACCGGCTCGGCGACCTCGTCGCTCACGACGGCGCCCACGCTCTGCCCCTGGATCTCCTCCAGCCGGACGAGGCCCGCGCACTGCTGAGCCGGACCCTCGGCACGGACCGGGTCGACGACGACAAACATGCGGTCGGCGAACTGATCCGGCTCTGCGGCAGACTCCCCCTGGCCCTGCGCGTGGCCGCCGCCAGACTCGCGGGCGACCCGGCCCTGCGGACGGCCGACCTCGTCGCCGAGATGACCGAGGGCAACAAGCTGGAGGCACTGGAGCCGGACGGTGACGCCAACTCTCCTTTGCGTACGGCCTTTTCGGTGTCGTACCGGGTCCTGGCACCCGGCGCACGCCGGCTGTTCCGCCTGCTCGGACTGTTCCCGGGAGCGGAGTTCCCCACAGAGGCCGCTTCGGCCCTCCTGGATGCGCCACTGCCGCAGGCCCGGCGGCTGATCGGTTCGCTGGCCTCGGCCCACCTGATCGAACCCGCGACGGTGGGGCGTTACCGGTTCCACGATCTCCTCCGCGAGTACGCACAGGAGCGTGCGCTCGTGGAGGACGCGGCGCCGGAACGTGAAGCCGCCCTCGAACGGGTCGTGATCTGGTACCTGAACGCCACCCGGACCGCCGCGGGGACCGGACTCTTTCCCGAGCTGCCGAGCAGCCTCCGTCCCGGCAAACACCCGGGCATGCCGTCGGCCACCGCGCCCGGACCATGGCTGGATGCGGAACGGGCGAATCTGCTCGCCGTCATCAACCATGCCGCCCACCACGGACCCCGCCCCGTCGCCTGGCACCTGACCTCCGCACTGTTCAGCGACTTCTGGATCCATCTGCCACGGAAGACCTGGCAGACCACCGCGCAGACGGCACTGGACGCGGCCGAGACCGAGGGTGACCTGTTCGGCCAGGTAGCGATGCACTCCAGCCTTGCAGCGGCACGGTGGGACCGGGGGCATGTCCGACAGGCGATGGAACACTCCACATGCGCACTGGACATCAGCCGGGAGCTCGGTTGGGCGACGGGCGAAGCGTCGGGTCTCGGCCACAGAGGCTTCGCGCGTTGGAGCATGGCGCGCCTCCACAGTGCGCACGACGACTTCACCACCGGCCTGCGCATTTTCCGTGAGAGCGGAAATCGCTACTTCGAAGGATTCGGGATGGTCGGCCTCGGTATGGTCTGCCGGGATCTGGGCCGGCTGCACGAAGCCGCCGACCACCTCGAACGTGCCGTCGGCCTCGAGGCGGAGGTCAGCTCGTGGGACGCCAGCTCGGCCCTGCATATCCTGGGCGGGGTGTACTGGGAACTCGGCCGTCTCACCGACGGACTCGACCGCCTCGGCCCGGAGGTGGCTTCCGACAAGCGGGCCGGTTACCGCGACGGCCGCGCGATGATGCTCGGCGCCATCGCGAAGATCAACGTCGAACTCGGCCGCCACACCGAAGGGCTGGAGAAGGCCGAGCGAGCCTTCGCCCTGGTCGAGGACACGAAACGACACTGGGTTCAGTCCAGCATCCTCAACACGGTCGCCGCCGCGCGCCGACGACTGGTACAGCCGGACCGGGCTCTTCAGTCGGGCGAGCAGGCTCTCGCCCTGGCCCGCGAGGCGCGATACAAGCGGGCCGAGGCGGACAGCCTCCTGTGCCTCTCCCTCACCTACAAGGAAACGGGCCGACACGACGAGGCGCGCGCCCACGCCGAACAGGCGCTGGCCCTGGCCCGCGCCCACTCGTTCCGCGTGGTGGAGGGCCAGGCCCTGACAGCCCTGTGCGAGACGGCGGAGGCCGAAGAAGCACACGGCCCAGCCGTCGAGCTCGGCCAGGAGGCCCTCGCCCTACACCGTGAGACCGGCCACCGGCTCGGCGAGGCGCGCACCCTCATGGCACTCGCCCGCGCCCACCGGAAGACCGATGGCGCCGCCGCCGAAATGATGCGGCGACAGGCCCGGGCGGTCTTCTCCGACATCGGTGTACCCGAGACGGAATACAGGGATCTCGACCGGTGACGTCTCCCGGCACTGGAACAGGGTCGGAACTGTCTGTCATGCCTTCCACCCCGCCCGCCTCACTTCAGAAGCACCAGAGGACAAAGAACAAGCTGAGAGTGCGAGTTCGATTCCTGTCACCCGCTCCATCATGAAACGCCAGGTCAGTTGCCTGAGGTTCGTTTGTGGCCCAGTCGGGCCGCGTGCCACCCAGGCCCTCAGTCGAGACGTGGCCCGCTGTGGATCCCCTGGTCAGGCCGTTCCGCGCGGCCTGACCATCCCGCTCTCGTAGGCCAGGATCGTGGCCTGCACCCGGTCTCGTAGGCCCAGCTTGGACAGCAGGGCGTTCACATGGGTCTTCACCGTGCCCGTGGTCACTCCGAGCGCGGACCCGATCTCGGCGTTCGTCAGGCCCGACGCGATGTGCAGCAGGACCTCGCTCTCGCGTGGTGTGAGGGAGGACAGCTCGCCCGTCACGGACGGCGGCTGCGGGGCGCCCCGCGCGAAGGTGTCGATGAGCCGGCGGGTCACGGTCGGGGCCAGGATGCCCTCTCCGGCGGCGACCACGCGGATCGCGGACAGCAGATCCTCGGGCAGGGCGTCCTTGAGCAGGAACCCTGAGGCTCCGGCGCACAGGGCCTCGTACACGTAGGCGTCGAGGTCGAAGGTGGTCAGGACGAGGACGCGCGGCCGGCGCTCCCGCGCGGTGATGAGACGGGTCGCGGTGAGACCGTCCATGCCGGGCATGCGGATGTCCATCAGGACGAGGTCGGGCGACTCGGTGGCGGCGAGCGACACAGCCGACGCCCCGTCACCCGCCTCGGCGACCACCGTCAGATCGGGTTCGGCGTCCACGATGGCGGCGAATCCGGCGCGGACCACCGCCTGGTCGTCGACGACCATCACGCGTATGGCGACGGGGACACCTCCTGGACGGGTACCGGACTCGGCCGGGTCGACAGCAACGCCCGTACGGTACCTGTCTGTTCGAGGGTGATACGGCCGATCCCTGTCATCCTGGCCCCCACCTGCACCTTCAGGCGTTCGGCCACCGGACCGGTCGCGGCCAGCGGTACGCCCGTCACCGTGACGCGCAGAGTGTCCCGCCGTCGGCGCAGCGTGACCCGTGCCGGGCCCTGGTCGCCCGCGCCGAGCGCCGCCTCGACGATCCGGTACGCCGACAGGGCCACGGAGGACGGCAGGTCCCGCGCGGCCTCCGGCAGGCCCCGCAGGGTCACGTCCCGCCCGGCCGCGCGTACGGTCCGGCACAGCGTGTCGAGGTCCGCGAGGGTGGGCGCCGGAGCGAGCCCCGGCCCGGGATCCTCCTCCGACTCGCCCAGACTGTGCAGGAGTTCACGCATGGTGGCGAGTGCCGACCGCGCACCGGCGGCCACCTCCTCCAGCCGCCCCTGCCGGGCCTGCTCGACCAGTGCCGCCGTGGGGTGCAGGACGGCGTCGCGCAACTGCGCCGCCAGCCGGTGCCGTTCGGCGTCCGCGGCCCGTTCCGCGTGCCACAGCACGCCGGCCAGCGCGAAGTCGTCCCAGGCCAGGATCCGCAGCCGCCGGCGCCGCACGGCGAGCCCGGCACCCCACAGGCCGGCGAACACGGCAGCGAGCACCACGGCCAACAGCACGAACATCACCACGGCGGTGGGCCACGTCGCGTCCTCGCCCGACAACTCGCCGTCCGCGACCGCCGTAGCGACAAGGGTCCCGGAGAGCGAGACGGCTGCCGCGCACCACGCGGGCCAGGTGCGGGCGGCTCCCCGGCCGTAGACCGCCACCGCGTACACCGCCAGCAGCTCCGCGAGCGCTCCTTCGGCGAAGAACTCGGACACCCGTGACGGCAGGCCGGCCCCGGCGACCGCCGCCGGCCACAACCACGACGTGGCCAGCACACCGAGGAGCGCCGGCCACGGAGCGCGCCGCCGCCACAGCAGCGGCACCGCGTGAGCGGCCAGCAGCACGGCGACGACGAGCAGGCCGGGAACCGCGGCGCGCAGACTCGCGCCGCTCCACTCCTCCGCGGTGACCAGGGCCAACACCAGGGGAGAGAGCGTCGCCGTGAGCACCAGCGCGGGGTCGGCCAGCCGCTGCTCCCACAGCACGTCGCGCCGCCCCGCGCCCTCGGGCGGACCCCACGGCCCCGTGACGTCGGGCAGCATGGCCCGGACCCGCCAGCCACCATCGGGTGCGGGGCCGGCGGTCAGTTCCCCGCCCACGGCCGCGGCCCGCTCCTTCATCCCCGGGACGCCGCGTCCGGACCCCAGGCCGTCGACGCCGCCTACGCCGTCCGGCGCCGCGCCACGCGGAGGAGCGTTGTCGACGCTCAGTTCCAGGACGCCCTCCCCGCGTACGACACTGACGTGCGCGGCGGAGCCAGGGGCGTGCCGCAGGGCGTTCGTCAGGGCCTCGCGGACGATCCCGTGGACCGCCTCGGCCGCCGGACCGGCCAGGTCGGCGGGGAGCACGGCATCGATACGACGCCCCAACCGGCCGAATCCGGCGATGAGTTCCTCGATACGCGCGGTCATCGGACGTGGATCCGGCCGCTCGACATCGCGCAGCAGACCGACGAGCCGTTGCAGTGCCGTCAGGGTCTCGGTGCCGGTGCGCTCGGCGAACGACAGCGCCTCGGCCGTCAACTCGGGCCTGCTGCCGCCGAGTCTTCGCGCGGCGTCGGCCGTGATGACGACGGACGTCAGGTGATGGGCGCTCACGTCGTGCAGTTCGCGGGCCAGCCGCCGCCTTTCGGTGTCGCCCGCCCGCCGCCGGGTCTCCTCCGCGCCGGCCAGCCGACGGGTCGCGAGCAACCGCCCCTTGAGCCACTGCCGTCGGGCCTCGCCGAGCCCCGCGCAGACGACGTACAGGAGTGCGCCGAGCGCCCACTCCGAGGCGAGCGCGGGCCGGACCCCGACTTGGACGATCGACAGGAGCCACTCGACACCCACGGCCGCGGCGACCGCGCGTACGGTCACGGGCACCGGGCAGCGGACCGCGACCGAATACAGCGCGACCAGCGCGCCTCCTCCGAAGTAGCCGTCCGGCCACGCGACTTGGCCCAGCAGGAGAGTGCCGAGGGACCAGGCCAGGGCCCCGACCGGCGCCTGCCGCCGGCGGCCCAGCGCGGCCGTCTCCACGACCACCGCGCCCAGCACGGCGACAACTGCGGCCGCCCCTGGCACCTCCGCTCCGGCTCCTGGCCACAGCAAGGCGATCTGTCCGGCCGCGAGCAGGGCGGGGAGCAGCCAGTTGCGTATCGTCTCCATTTCCGCACGAGCGTAGGGCGGGGTGCTACGCCGCGACACCGGCCGCAGGTACGAGGTCGCTCTCCACCCTCCGACAGAGACGCCGTTCCTGCCCGCGGCCGATGTGGGGACACCGGCCCGCGGCGAGGCTTGTCACCATGACGAATCCACTCGCCGCCCCGGCGCCCGCGCTCCTGCCCGAAGTGTTCCCCGAGGTGCTCCCCTACCACCGCATGGCCCGCGTCTCGGCACGCCATCGATGGTGGCGGCCCGTGCTGGGCACCGGGTTCGTCGCCGTGGCGTGCATGCTCGTGGGCGGACTGCTCTACGGCATCGGCTCCGCCCTGGGGGCGGCCTGGGGCTACCCCGAAGCCCCCGACGGTACCGTCGAGTTCGGCCCCGTCACGGGCACCGCCCTTGATCTGCTGACGATCGCCTCCGCCCTGCCCGTCGTCCTGCTCGCGGTGCGCTGGATCGGCCGCCGTCCGGCGGGCACGGTCTCGTCCGTGACGGGCCGACTGCGGTGGCGCTGGCTGGGGCTGTGCGTACTCGCGACCCTCCCGGTCCTCTCCGTGACCACCGGCGTCCTGCTCCTGCTGCCGACGGACGACGCCCCGCCGGCGCACTGGGCGGGCTGGGAGGTCTTCGGCCCTGCCCTCGCCATGCTGATCGTCCTGGTACCGCTGCAGTCGGCCGCCGAGGAGTACGTCTTCCGCGGCTGGCTCACCCAGGCGGTCGGCGGCTTCCTGCGCTCGCCCTGGTGGGCGCTCGTGCCCCAGGCCCTCCTGTTCGCCGCCGCCCACGGCTGGGGCACCCCGTGGGGCTTCGCCGACCTGGCTGTGTTCGCGCTGGTCGCGGGCTGGCTCACCGTACGCACCGGCGGTCTGGAGGCGGCCATCGGACTGCACGCCGTGAACAACCTCCTGGCCTTCGGCGTCTCGGCCGCCCTCGTCGACGGCCTCAAGACCGACGACACCGCCGCGGACGCTCCCTGGCAGCTCGTGGCCGTCGACCTGGCGGGCATCGCCCTGTACGCGGCGGCCGTCCTTTGGCTGGCGCGCCGCCGCACACCGACCCGAGCCGTCCCCGCGCCGGCACCGGTCCCGCCGCCGTGGCCGCTGCCCTTCCCCACCGCGTATCCCCAGGTTCCCGCCGCTTACGTGCCTGTGCCGTGCGTCCCGGCCCCAGTCCCGGCCCCGTCCGTCCCGGTCCCGTCCGTCCCGGTCCCGGGCGCCGAACGCACGGACGTGCCGGATCTGCCCAGGACCGGCAACCGCAACCCGGTGAACCGTCCCGATCACCGCACCAACCAACCCGATCACCGCACCAAGTAGCCGGAAGAACGCGGACTTTGGCGTGCTGTTCGGTCCATGGGGCGCGTGCGAGGATGTCGCGCGTGACCGGATCGTCGTCCTTGCCCGTCGCCGAGAGCGTGCCGCGTGGCCGCGGCCTGGGGCCCCGTGCCGCCGGTGCGCTCGTGTTCGGGTCGTCGGCCGCGGTTCTGGTGGTGGAGATCGTCGCTTTGCGGCTGCTGGCTCCCTACTTGGGCCTCACCCTCGAGACCAGCACCATGGTGATCGGGATCGCTCTCACCGCGATCGCGCTCGGCTCCTGGCTGGGCGGGGTCATCGCCGACCAGGTCGATCCGCGCCGGCTCCTGGGCCCCTCGCTCGGGGTGTCCGGGGCGGTCGTGGCGCTCACTCCTGCCGTGCTGCGCACCAGTGCGGAGTGGGCGCCGGCGCTGCTCTTGCTGATCGCGGCGCTCACCATCCTCGTCCCGGGCGCACTGCTCTCCGCGGTGACGCCGGTCGTGACCAAGCTGCGGCTCACCAGCCTCGCCGAGACCGGAACGGTGGTCGGCCGGCTGTCCGGCGTCGGCACCCTCGGGGCCATCGTCGGCACCGTCCTCACCGGCTTCGTCCTCATCTCGCGGCTGCCGGTCAGCGGCATCCTGATCGGCCTCGGAACACTGCTGGTGGCCGGCTCGGCGCTGGTCGAGTGGCGAACGCGCGGGTGGAGCGGCACCCCCGCCCTGACACTCGTGGTCGTGGCCGGCGGCCTCGCCACCACGGTCGCGCCCGGCGGCTGCGACACGGAGACCAAGTACCACTGCGCACGGGTCGTCGCGGACCCCGCCCGCAGCAGCGGCCGCACACTCGTCCTCGACGGCCTGCGGCACTCCTACGTCGACCTCGACGACCCGGCCTTCCTGGAGTTCGCATACGTGCGCGCCATCGCGTCGGTGGTCGATGCCGCGTTTCCCGAAGGTGAGCCGCTCACCGCCCACCACCTGGGCGGCGGCGGGCTCACCTTTCCCCGATACCTCGCCGCCACGCGGCCCGGGACGCGCAGCCTGGTGTCCGAGATCGACAGCGGGGTCGTGCGCATCAACCGCGAGCAACTCGGTCTGGGAGCGGTCGCCGGCATCGACGTACGCGCCGAGGACGGCAGGCTCGGCCTGCGGCGGCTGGACGCCGGCAGTCGTGACCTCGTCGTCGGCGACGCCTTCGGGGGTGTCAGCGTGCCGTGGCACCTCACCACGGTGGAAGCGATGACGGACGTACGGCGGGTGCTCGACGAGAGCGGCCTGTACGTCGCCAACCTCATCGATCACGGTGCCATGGCCTTCGCGCGTGCCGAAGTGGCCACCCTCAGCGAGACCTTCGCGCATGTGGCCCTCGTCGGCGAACCCACCGATATCGGCCTCGACCCGACAGCCACCGCCGATGGCGGCAATCTCGTGGTGCTCGCCTCCGACCGGCCGGTGGACCTGCTCGCGGCCCAGGAAGCGCTGAACGCCCGGCGAACCGGCTGGAAGGTCGCCACCGGCGACGACCTCACCTCCTGGATCGGCGATGCCCAGCTGCTCACCGACGACTACGCGCCCGTCGACCAGCTCCTCCAGCCCTCCAGCCCACAGAGCGGCCGGTGACGGGAAACGCGTCCGGGCCGCGGCGAACACCGAGGCCCTGAGCAGCCGGTGACGGGACACACCTCCAGGTCCTGCCGACCCACCTGACCCGCGTGCGTCCTCAGCCGGCCTTTCGGCGCTCCCCGAACCGGGCGGCGGCCGCCGCGAGATCCACGATCGGGGCGGGGTAGTCCAGGCCCGCACGGGCGGCCTCGTCGAGGTGGGGGAGACGGTGGACCGTCGTGGCGTCGAGGTGCCGGAGCTCCGGGAGCCAGCGGCGTACGTACTCCCCGTGGGGGTCGAACCGGCGTGCCTGGACGAGGGGGTTGAGGAGCCGGTTCGGGCGGGTGTCCGTGCCGGTCCCGGCGGCCCACTGCCAGTTGAGCTGGTTGTTCGCGATGTCGCCGTCGACCAGGAGGTCCAGGAAGTGGCGGGCTCCCACCCGCCAGTCCACGTACAGGGTCTTGGCGAGAAAGCTTGCCGCGAGCAGGCGGGCCCGGCCCGGCATCCAGCCCTCGTGGCGGAGTTGCCGCATGGCCGCGTCGACGACGGGGTAGCCCGTGCGGCCGTCCTTCCAGGCTTCGGTCTCCTTCGTGGCGCGGCGCCAACGGTCGTGCCGGGGGCGGTAGTCGTGGCCGGCCGCGTCGGGGCGGGCCGCCAGGACCTGGTGGTGGAAGTCCCGCCAGGCGAGTTGACGGACGAAGGCATCCGCCCCGGGGTTGTCCTGTGCGCGGGCGCGGTGCAGCAGTTCGCCGGGGGAGAGGCAGCCGAAGTGCACGTACGGGGAGAGCCGGGACGTCGCGTCGGCGGCCAGGACGTCGTGCCGGTCGTCGTACGCGGACAGCGGGCCGGAGAGCCATGACCGCAGCCTGCGGCGGGCCTCGGATTCACCGCCGAGGGGCAGGCCGGGCGACGTGGAGTCCGACGTGAGGGACTCCGTGCGCGGGAGGCCGGCCGAGCGTACGTCCGGTACCCGTACGGCGTCCGGTGCCGGCAGGACGCCGCGCACGGCGAAGCTATCCCAGCGGCGGAAGTAGGGGGTGAAGACCGCGAAGTGGTCCTTGCCCGCGGGCGTCAGCGCACCGGGCGGCACGACCGTCAACGAGGCGTCGTGCACGCGTAGTTCGCGTCGGTCACCGGTCAGTTCCGCGCGCAGCCGGTCCTCGCGCCGTGCCGCGTAGCGGCTCACCCCGGCCGCGATGTGCACCGTCGCGGCCCCCGTCTCCGCCGCCACCCGGCAGGTCTCCTCGACCACGTCGCCGGCGCGCACCACCAGTCGGCCGCCCCGAGCCCGCAGGGCCGCGTCGAGGTCGGCCAGGCTGTCGGCGAGGAAGGCCGCACGGTTGGGTACGGCGAAGCCGGCGCGGCGGATGCCGGTGTCGACGACGAAGAGCGGGACCACGCGTTCCGCGTCCCGCAGAGCAGCGTGCAGGACCGGGTTGTCGTGGACCCGCAGGTCGGCGGTGAACAGGGCGACCGAGACGCGCACGGTTCCTCGGTCCCCCTCAGCGGGTCAATGGGTTCGGGTCGGTTCAGGGGCGGCCGATTCGGCCGCGGCAGCGATGTTACGGGCCATGCCTCCGAAAACCGCGGCATGGAAGGGGGCGACACTCCACCAGTAGGCGTGCCCGGCCAGGCCGTGCGGATGGAACAGGGCCCGCTGCCGGTACACCGTGCGCCCCTGTGGATCCCGTTCGACGGCCATCTCCAGCCAGGCCAGGCCCGGCAGCCGCATCTCCGCGCGCAGCCGGAGCAGCCGTCCCGGCTCGATCTCCTCCACGCGCCAGAAGTCCAGGCTGTCGCCGACCCGTAGCCGGTTCGCGTCCCGGCGGCCCCTGCGCAGGCCGACACCGCCCACCAGGGTGTCCAGCCATCCCCTCAGGGACCAGGCGAGCGGCGAGGAGTACCAGCCGTTCTCGCCGCCGATCGCCTCCACCACCCGCCACAGCGCCTGCGGCGACGCCGCGACCGTACGCTCGCGGTGATCCGTGTAGAGGCTCCCGCCCGCCCAGTCGGGGTCGGTCGGCAGCGGGTCGCTGGGGGCGCGGGGAGTCGAGGCCGAGGACCACCGGGTGGCCACGTCCGCGTCCTGCACGCGCCGCAGAGCCAGCCGGATCGCCCGGTCGAGGCTGACCGGCCCCTCCGGCGGGTCCGGCACATAGCGGACGATGTCCCGCTCGGCGCAGACCACCTCGTGCTTCAGTGACTCGACCAGCGGGCGCGCGAGAGCGCCCGGCACCGGGGTGACCAGGCCGACCCAGAGGCTGGACAACCGGGGGGTGAGCAGCGGAACGGGGACGATGACGCGTTTCGGCAGGCCGGCGACAGCGGCGTACCGCCGCATCATCTCCTGGTACGTGACGACGTCCGGCCCGCCGATGTCGAAGGCCCGGCTCACGTCGTACGGCAGCCGCGCGCAGCCCACGAGGAGGCGGAGCACGTCGCGGACGGCGATCGGCTGGATGCGGGTGCGCACCCAGCTCGGGGTCACCATGGCGGGGAGCCGCTCGGTCAGATGGCGCAGCATCTCGAACGAGGCCGAGCCCGACCCGATGATGACCGCTGCCCGCAGTACGGCGGTCGGTACGCCCGAGGCCAGCAGGATGCGGCCCACTTCGGCGCGGGACCGCAGGTGGGGTGAGAGCGCGTGTTCGGGTACGCCGGCCGGGGTCAGCCCGCCGAGGTAGACGATCCGCCGGACTCCGGCGGCACGCGCCTGCTCACCGAAGATCCTGGCCGCGCGCCGGTCGGTCTCCTCGAAACCCCGCCCGGTGCCCAGCGCGTGCACCAGGTAGTACGCGACATCGATTCCCTCCATGGCCGCGCGCACGGACGCCTCGTCCGTCACGTCCCCGCGCACGGCCTCCGCCCGTCCTGCCCACGGATGGTCCCGCAGCCTGCCGGGCGAGCGGGCCAGGCAGCGCACCGAGTACCCGGCCGCGAGCAGCTCCGGCACCAGTCTGCCGCCGAGGTAACCGGTGGCGCCGGTGACCAGACAGCGCGGCGGCCGGTCGTCGTCGGTCATGCCGGCCGCACGTACGCCGGGCGCGGGTACACCGGCCGCACGTACACCGGTCGCCCGTACGCCGGTCGAGTGCGCCTTGTCCGGCGACTGCCGGCGGACCGGGCCGCAAGAAGCGTCATGGCTCTCCTGCCTTCCCGGGGTGTGCCCGTCCGTGGGGCTCTGTGGCTGTTCCCCTCAGCCCATGCTTGGGGCCGGGGGCGAGCACCGCAACCGCGCAGTCGCGACGGACACCCGCCGAGGCAGACGGGTACCTCGGGACGGTTGCGGCCGAACAGGACCTCGCGTCGGCCCGGCTCGGCCCGGTCACGTCGGGGGCAGTTGCTTCGCGATGTTCCGTACGACGACGGCCGCGAACTCCGTTGCGCTGTCGCACAGTTGCTTGGACGGCTGTGGCGCGTACACAGTCAGCTGGAAGAGTTCGGTGGTGCGGTCGCCGACCGCGTCGGTGTAGGTGCGGTGCGGGGTCCGTACGGTGCAGCTGTCGTCCTCGGCCTCGTCCGCGATGGAGTAGCTCTTCGTGCCGGCGACGTTCACCGGCGTTCCGTCGTCGGCGTCCAGCGAGTTGTCCCGGCTGAACTGGATCTCCACAGCGCGCTCGCCGTCGTCGCTGGACCAGTCGCAGTCCCAGGAGCCGAAGCCGCGGTCCCGGTTGTCCGCCTCGACGCCGGGCAGCCGCTTGAGCTCGGTGGCATCGAGCAGCGTGCAAGTGTCGAGCCGGGCAAGGGAGTTCGCGGCCGGGGAAGACGAACGCCGGGGCACCGGGCCCTCGGCCAGCACGCCGACCACGTGATCGGTGGCGGCGTCGGCCATCTCGCACGGGTCGGGCGACGGAGTGGCGAACTGCTTCCCGATGACGCGGATCTGCTTGCCGTCGGCGGTCAGGACGGCCCGTGCGCATGCCTCCCCGTCACGCTTGAGCGTCACGACGGTGAGGCTGCCGACCAGACGGGTGGACAGGACATCGTCGAAATCGTCCCGGTCCGAATCGAGGTTGACCTGAACATCCGCGTTGTCGTCACCGCTGTTGTTGCGCACCAGGACGTCGCACCGGTCGATCTCGCCGTAGTCGGGGTCCAGTGCGGTGTCGCCGAAGCGGCTCAGCGAGGCCGCGTCGAGCAGCCCGCAGGGGTCCGCCGTGCGCTCGTCGCCGAGAGCTCCGGCCTGCGCCGTGGCCGACGGTTTCGCGTCGGTGGGGCCACCCTCCTCGGCATCGTCCTTCGAGGCCCACGGGCCGAAGAGGACGAGCCCGGCCGTGATCGCCCCCGCGGCGGCCAGCGCCACCGCCGTGATCGCCAACCGGTGGCGGCGGCGTCGGCGTACGGGCTGTGGCGGCTGAAGCATGAAGGGCGTGAAGTCCCCGGCGCCGCGCAGGAGTCGCGGCAGCCGTAGCGTGCGGTCCCCCGTACGGCCGTTGTGCAACTGCTCCTGGATGTACGGGGACGGGGGCGCCGCGCGTGTCAGCAGCTGCTGCGCTGTGGCGGCGTCGGGCCGGCGCCCGGGCTCCACCTCAAGCAGCTCGGTGAGCGGCCCGTCCAGCGGGCCGGGCCGGTGCATGGGCTCGATGTGTCCCTCGACGGCCCGGGCCAGATAGGCCATGAGGTGTTCGGCCTCCCCGTACGGCGACCGGCCCTCGACCGCCGCGAACAGGGAGGCGCCCAGGGAGAACACGTCGGACTTCTCGCCCGCGGGCTGGCCCTTGGCCAACTCCGGTGCCAGATACCGGGGTTTGCCGCGCACACTGCCCGGCGCGCTGTGGGTGACGTCGCTCCACAGGGCCCGCGAGATCCCGAAGTCGGTCAGTCTCGCGATGCCTTCGTCGGTGACGAGGATGTTCTCCGGCGTCACATCGCCGTGCACCACGCCCGCGTGGTGGGACTTCACCAGCGCGGCCGCGATCTGGCAGCCGATCGACCCGGCCTCCTCGTGCGTGAGCGGGCCGCTCTCCGTCACGATCTGCGCGAGGCTGCGCGAGGGGACGTACTCCATGATGATCCAGCAGGTGGCACCCTCGTCGACGAAGTCGAAGACGCCCACGATGTTCGGGTGGTGCAGCCGCCCGGCGTTGCGCGCCTCGACCATGAGCCGCCGGGTGGCCCGATCGTCGTCCAGACGCCCGCACTTGACCGCGACCGGCCGTTCGAGCCGCTCGTCCCAGGCCAGCCAGACGACACCCATCCCGCCTCTGCCGATGGGCTCCTGCAAGAGATACCGGTCAGCGATCCTGTCCCCGGCCTCCGGCGTCACCAGCACCGCCCCACCCCTCGCCCCACCGCCGACCGTTCTGCCAGGTGACGGAGTGTACTCAGCGCGGACTTGGCAGTGATCCGCTTCACCGGACTTCGCGCGGACCCGCCCAGAACCCCCACAGCGCGCCGGGCGGCCACCAACGGTGACAACCGGCCTCCACAGCCCCTCTGTTGCTGTGTCACGGCTGTGTGACCGCGCTGTTCTGAAGCGAGGACAGGCGTGACCTGTGGGACCTGGGCCTCCTCATAGTGATCACAGAGCGGGAAGGGGCACGAACGCCGCCGCCTCCCTGCTACTCCCGCCCCCGGAAGGACCTTCCCGTGATGAACCGCCACCTGCGCCAGGCCATCGTCGCCACCGCCACGCTCACCGCCGGACTGCTGATGACGGCGTGCCAGAGCGGCACCGACAACAGTTCGTCCGGCAAGAGCCCGGCGGACTCGGCAAGTCCGGTGGCGGTCGCGGAGAACGCGGAGAACGCGTCGGACGCCAAGGACTCCAAGGGCGTCAGCGGCTCGTTCACGAACGGCAAGGTCAGCTATCTCGCCCCGGGCAAGTACATCGTGTCCGTACCGGGCAAGGAGGACCAGCAGTTCTGGGTCGCCGACGACACCGAGGTCTACGGCGTCGGCACCATATGCGGCCAGGCCGGCTCCAAGGTGGACGCACCCTGCACGCTGGACCAGCTGGAGGCGGCCCTCAAGAAGGGTGCCGTGAACGCCGACGTGGAGATGACGAACGGCGCCGCGACCCTGGTGACCGAGCGCCGCACCGCCCAGCAGGAGACCGTGCCCGGCTCCGGCTCCGACTCCGACTCCGACTCCGACAGTGGTTCCGACTCCCGCGAGACCGTCGTCGAGGGCATCGACGAGGGCAAGGGTGTCAACGGAACCTGGTTCGGCAACGTGTCCTACCTGGCGCCGGGCAAGTACACCGTCTCCGACATGAAGGGCACCGAGCAGCAGTTCCTCGTCGCCGATGACACCAAGATCATGGGCTACGACGACATCTGCGACGCCGTGAACACCGGGCCGGGCGGCGAGGGCGGCGTCGAGTGCACCGAGGCCCAGCTGGAGACGGCCGCCAAGAAGGGCTTCTCCGCCGAGGTCGAGATCAGCAACGGCATCGCGACCACGATCACCGACGACCACTGAGCCGCGGGCCACTGAGCCGCGGGCCGGCCGGAATGCGGCGACGCGGTGCCGCGACGAAGGACCGACCGGTGCGGTGCGGTGCGGTGCGGTGCGGTGCGGTGCGGTGCAGCGACGGTGCACCGACCGGTGCGGGTGGGCCGGTCGGCAGCCCGGGTCACTGTCCTCCGTCGAGGCCGGCGATCTCTGAACCGGGGCGGGCCGGACCACTTCGCGGCGGATGACAGGTCGCACGCAGAGCATCCATCTTCTCTACGTCGGTGATCTCAGCCGCAGTCGCATACGTGACGATCCTGAGGCCGGTGCCGGCAGGCATCAGGACATCGACGTCGAGGACGATGTCACCCACCAGTGGATGCTCGATGGTCTTGCGGTCGCCGACATAAGGACCGGCAGTGCCGTTGAACCACAGACGGGCGAAGCGCGGGTTGCTTCGGAGCAGGCCGTCGATGAGTGGGACAAGACGTTCGTCATGTGGATGGGCGGCCGCTGTCACACGCAGGTCGGCGACGAGGTCCTCCTCCTGTGCTTCGCTGCCTTTCGACGACCGAACGGGCCAAGCCGCAACCGGGTCCCGGCCACGGCCGGCGCTCGGCTGGAACATCCCGGCGACGAGACTGCTCTCGGCCCAACCGTACGTGCGGGGGTCGCCGACCGCGGCCGTCCACATCTTGTTCCAGCCGATGATGGTCCAGTCAGCGGCGAAGACCCCGGCGGGAATCCCTCCCAACTGCTGTACAAGTCGCTGCACCCTCATGGGTATGTGCCTGGAGACGTTCCCGGTGGAAGGCGGCGCGAGCTGGGCGCAGCGGAACAGATGGTCACGCTCGGACGGGCCGAGACGCAGCGCTCTGGCCAGGGCGGTGACCACTTGGGCCGAGGGATTGCGCGCGCGGCCCTGTTCCAGCCGCATCACGTAGTCGACCGACACGCCTGCCATACGGGCCAGTTCTTCGCGGCGCAGTCCAGGGATGCGCCGCTCCGCGTCGGCCTCCAGCCCGCTGTCCCGCGGTGACACGCGCTCACGCCAGCCGCGCAGAGCCATGCCGAAGTGGTTCATCGATGCCATGCGGGTCATCGTCGTCCAGGTGCCGCGGGCGACACGAAGCTTGTTCTGCCACACGACGGATTCGTTACACAGGCACGCCGGGGTCGGGTTACGGGGCGAGGTCCCGTCGCGCATCGCGGCGAACACCCGGAAAACGTACGGGACTTGAGGGCGGGGCCAGCGTTCGACGCGTACGTCGTGCTCGGCGGCGCCGCTCGCCCACCTGGGTCATCGAATCGTCCAGGTCTGGTTGTCCCAGCCACTGCATTCCCAGAGGACCACCACCGTTCCGCTCGTGCCTCCGAAAACGGTGACGCACTTCTGCGACTGATCACCCACCACTTCCGCCCCGGAGAAGTGGAACTGCTGGGCGGCGTCGCCGTTGCACCCGGTCAGCTGGATCTCTGTCCGGTCCTCGCTCGACCCGCCGGCCACGGTCATGCACTTCCCCGACGACCGGAACGTCCCGTCCGATCCGATCTGCCATCGCTGCCCCGCGGAGTCGTCGCACGTGGCCTGAACCAGCTGGATCCCCTCGATCCCGGCGCCGCTGCTCAGGCACTTCCCCGTGGCGGGGACCACCAGGGCATGGCCGGCCGGTGCGACCGACAGGTCGGATTCGTCGCCGGTGGACGGGTTCTCGTCTCCGGGTTCCGTGTCGGGATCCTCTTGTCCGGCGTTGGGCGGCGGCTCCGGCGAGGGGGCGTTCGCCGTCGGGGACGTGCCGCCCGAACTCGCAGAACTCGACGGTGAGGAGGGGACGGAAGAGGCCCTCGGCGTGTCCGCGGACCGCGACGCCGCGGTGGTGCCGGCGGGGAGAGGGGTGGTCGACTCCGCGGCGCCGCTGGTGTTCTCCGTCGTCGTGTTGAGCAGCGACGCGATCGTGATCAGTGCCGCCGTGACGACCACTGCGGCAAGCACGACGACCTTCTTCGTATGGCCCGTTCGGCCGCCGGAGGGCCGCCGCGCCTGCGGGTCGGCCGTAGCCGGCTTCGGGCGTCCCGCGGCCGGTGCCAGGCCAGCGGCGGCGGATGCCTTGCGTGAGCTGCGCGCCGGGTTCGGTTCAGGGTCCGAGCCTGGGGCCGGCTTCGGACTCAGGGCCGGCTTCGAATTCGGCTCCGGCTTCGAACTCGGCTCCGGCTTCGCCGCCGCGGCCGGAGCGTCGGCGGCCTCCGTACGAGCAGCCGGCGGAGTGGAGGACGGAGTGGTGGGCGGGGTGGAGGACGGAGTGGAGGACGGAGTGGCGGACGGCCTGTTGGACGGACTGGTAGACGGCGTGATGGAGGAACCCACTCGGTGTCTTCGTCGCGGGTCCCGGTCCCGGTCCGGGTCCGGCTTCGGGTCCGGGTCCGGGTCCGGCTTCGGGTCCGGGTCCGGCTTCGGGTCCGGGTCCGGCTTCGGGTCCGGGTCCGGATTCGGGTCCGGGTCCGGCTTCGGGTCCGGATTCGGGTCCGGATTCGGGTCCGGATTCGGGTCCGCGCCCACCGTCCGCAGGAGGTGCTCGGCGTCCTCGGCCGATATTCGGTCGGCCGGTCTGGCGGTGAGCAGCGCCTGGATCAGCGGGGTGAGCGGCCCGGCGCCGAGTACCTCGGGGGCCGGCTCCATGGCGATGGCGTACATCGTCTCCGTCACGGTGTTCCGGAGGAACGGCGAGCGCCCGTCCACCGCCTGGAACAGCGTGGCGCCCAGCGCCCACAGGTCGGCCTCCGGGCCCGGCTTGGCGCCGACGAGACGCTCCGGGGACATGAAGTCGACCGACCCCACCAGCTGACCGGTGCGGGTGAGCGTCGAGGCCTCGGCGGCCTGGGCGATACCGAAGTCGGTGAGGACCACCCGGCCGTCCTCCGCGAGCAGCACATTCGCCGGCTTCACATCGCGGTGCAGGACCCCGGCCCGATGCGCCGCCCGCAACGCGGCGAGCACCCCACGGCCGATCCTGGCAGCCTCTTCCGGCGGTAGCGGGCCGTGCGCCTTGATCCGGTCGGCGAGGGTGGTGGAAGGCACGTACTCCATGACGATGACGGGCAGCCCCTCGTCGTCGACGACGTCGTGGACGACAACGACATTGGGGTGGCTGATCCGGGCGGCGCTGCGGGCCTCGCGTCGGGCGCGCTCGAAGAGGGTGTCGAGTTCGTCGGCGTCGAGATGCGGCTGGGGATGGAGCTTCTTGACGGCGATCTCGCGCCCGAGGATGTCGTCGTGGGCGCGCCATACGGTGGCCATGCCACCTCGGCCGACCCGGTCGAGGATGCGGTAGCGGCCGGCGATCAGCCGTCCTTCGTCGGACACCGTGGGTTCCTTTTCTCTGCTTCAGGGACCGATCGGGCCGACGGCGCAACGGAGTTCCTCTGGCCGGCCACACCCCCAACGGCCCTCGGTCAGGCCCCGGGTTCGGTTGGACAACGGCTTCTGGCTGTCTCCGGTTCAGGGTCCGGGGCGCCACAGGGCCCGGCCGAAAGCAGGGCGGCGCCGCCATCGGACGTCATGAAGGTCCGGCGACCGCGGTCAACGAACTCGCCGGATCCTTCGCGTGCCTGATCATGCTCCGACGAACACGGCAGCCGCCAGCCTCGCGGGTAGGAACAGGAGTACCACCCCTATCAGCCGCGGCGGTTGACGCACTCCGGGGCCCGCCGAGGTCCTGTCGTCGAACGGGTGGTTTCAGGCTCGGGCCGGTTGTGGCGTGCCCTGCGAAAGCAACCCCCACGTCACGGGCCCGCCCCGTGCGACCGTGGCCAGGACGCGGCCGGGCGATGCTCCGCACACGCCAGGGCGCCACCTCAGGGCGCCACTTCGGTGGCGCCCTGAGGTGGTCGTCGAGGTGAACAGCACGGTCAACGACGCCCATCTGCCCGACGACGAGGAGTCCGAGAGCGCGTCCGGGGCCGTCCGCGTGGAGTAGCACGTCCGGGCAGGGGCAGAAGGGGATCGGGGTGAGAGGCGGATGGACATGAGCACACCGTTCGTAGGGATGATCGCGGGTATGGCCCTGGCGTTCGCCGGCTGGTTCGGCGGATTCGGCGCCTTCGTGCTCGTCGGCGCTCTCGGCACCCTGGGCTGGGTACTGGGCCGGTGGGTCGAGCGCGGCGGCAGCTTCCGGGACGTACGGGACACGTTCGAGGGGGAGCCGTCGATGACCGCCCCCGCGCAGCGCGGCACCACCACCGTCCCGGAGCGGGCGGTGCGCGGGACCGCCGCGCGGGCGACCACCGAGGCGCTGCCCGCCCTGGGTGGCGCCGGGACGGCCCGGGCCACGGTGTCCGTACGCGGCAGGAGGGTGGACGTGCCCCTCGGGTTGACGCTGCCCCATCCGGCTCCGCCGGTCGACACCGTCCCGGACATTCAGCGTCATGTGGTGGAGCGCACCCGGGAGTCGACGCGCCCCGAGGTACCGGCCGCGCGCGTCGGTGTCACCTCCCTGGCGCTGGAACCGGACGCCGTACTGCCCGCCCTCCGCGCCGTGACGGAGGAGGCCGGGGCAGCGGCAGCGCCGTACACGCTGCACACCCGACTCCGTCTGAGCGCGGCCCCGCACCGGTTGTCCCGTGTCCGCTGAGCCGTACGTCGAGGTGCCCCGCGATGTTCGCCGGGCACCTCGGCCCCGATGGCAACGCCAGGCCGCGAGCTGGCGGTGCGCGCTGCGGCGCACGCCGGTGTCGCTGTGGAACGACGACATCACGGACTACGCGGCGGCGCTGACGTACTACGCGATCCTGGCGGTGCTCCCCGCCATGCTGGCGACGGTCCTCGGCTTCGGTCTGATCAGCCCGGACACGGCCGAGGAGTTCATCAGCCACGTCACCGCCTACGCCCCGGCCGAGTCCGGCGCCGAACTCCACACCGTGCTGTCCCACGCGCTGGACGCGGACGGGACGGTCTGGCCGCTGCTCGTGACCAGTGCGGCCAGCGCGCTGTGGTCGGCCACCAGCTATCTCGCCGTCTTCCGCCGCGCCCTGCACCGCATGCACCGCGTCGAGGACCGGCGTTCGACCTGGCGCAAGGCGCACCGCATCGTGCTCACCGCGCTCGTACTCCTCGGGCTGCTCCTCGTCGGCTCGCTCACCCTGCTGCTGACCGGCCCGCTCGCGGAGGCCGTCGGCCGGACCCTCGGCCTGGGCGCCACCGCGGCCTGGGCGTGGAGCCTGCTGCGCTGGCCGGTGCTGCTGTGCCTGGTCGCCCTGCTGGTCGTGGTCGTCTTCCACACGGGCCCGCCCATCGCGCGCCGCCGCGGCCACAGCCTGTCCGGCGGCGCGCTGGCCGCCGCGCTGTGGCTGGCCGTCTCCGCGGGCTTCTCGTCGTACGCCTCCACACTCGGCGCCTACAGCAGGCTGTACGGCTCGCTCTCCGGCATCGTCGTCTTCCTCATCTGGCTGTGGCTGTCGAACCTGGCGCTGCTCTCCGGAGCGCAGTTCGCCGCGGAACTCTCCAAGGCCGCGGGCCGCCCCGGTACTCGGAGCACGGGGAAGCCGTCCGACCCGTAGCACTCATCGGGCGCCGCCGTGCAGGCAACGACGTGCGTGCACGGCCGGCCGTCTGCTTCACCGGCTCGCCCGGGCGCCACCGACAAGCATCCCGTGGTGCTCCTACGGGAGTTCGACGGTGAGGTGCGGGGACAGCGCGCGGAGGAAGTCGGGGGCGTCGAAGATCTCGCCGGCTGAGGCGACGCCGACCGTGCGGGTCCGGCCGGTGAGGATGCGGTGGACCGCCTCCACCGCGAGCGGTGCGGTGACGGCGTAGATGTCCCGGCCCCTTGCCACAGCGCGTCGTTCAGAATCTCCGGAGCGTACGACGGCGTCGACGAGGAAGGTCTGGTCGGAGCGCCCGTCGGCGTCGGCCGCAGTCGGCGCCGGGGTGTCGAGGGCCGAGAGGTCTCCGGCCGCTTCGGTCGTCATGTGGGTGCGTACCTCGGGGATGGAGAGGTGACTGGGGATGGTGACCACATCGGCCATCGTGAACTCCCCGACGACCTCCCTGGCACCCAGCGGGCCGGGGAAGGGCCACTTCAGGAGCGTCGGCGCGTCATCGTGGTACTCCAAGCGCCCGTCCGTGAAGCGGACGCGCCGGCCGCCTCGCCGGTCCCGCGAGACCGTGCCCGCCGTGCGCGTCCCGGGAGTGGGGTGCCAACTGCTCAGTCCGTAGGCGATGTCCGCTTCGTCGGCCGCCGTCCAGTCGCCCATCGCGGCCGTGGCCAGCAGGTCGCCGAGGCCGCCGTAGAAGGCCATCGCCGGGACGATCACCGCTCCCGCCGTGCGGGCGCGGTCCCCGAAGTGCGTGAACGTGTCGAGGTTGGCCTCGATCTCGGCCGCCACATCGACGTACGGGATCCCGGCGCGCAGTGCCGCCTCGATCACCGGAGCGGCCGTCGTGGCGAAAGGCCCGGCGCAGTTGATCACGGCGTCCACACCGTCCAGGGCGCGGTCGAGCGACGCGGGGTCGTCGACGGAGGCAGGGCGGACCTCGAGTCCGGGCGCGGATGCCGCCAGTGCCCGCAGTCTGCCGGCGTCGCGGCCGGAGAGAACCGGGACGAACCCGCGCGCCCTCAGCTCTGCCACCACGAAGCGTCCGGTGTGCCCGTACGCACCGAACACCGTCACCGTCTGTCCCGATACCGATCCCGATCCCGATCCCATGGGTGCTCCCCCGCCGTCTCAAATGATCTGCTTGATCTGCTTAAGCCGCTTGCTTCGCTTGATCTGCTCAAGCCGCTTGCTTCGCTTGATCTGCTTGCTCCGCCGAGAACATCCTCGCGATAACCGGCGCCCCACCGTGAGTGTCCGGAACGACGTACCCCGTACAGTTTCGGACATGAGTACCATCGCGCTGGCCGTCACCGAGGGAATGCTGCACTTCGAACTGTCCATGGCGTACGAGGTGTTCGGCGCCGCTCCGGTCGACGTGGACGTCCCCTGGTACGACGTCCAGATCTGCGGGTCGGACGCCGTACGGGTCGGCCGGTTCCGGCTGGAGCCCGACCAGGGGCTCGACCGGCTCCGGCATGCCGGCACTGTGATCGTCCCCGGCTGGGCGGACGTCGACGTGCACCCGCCCGCCGATCTCGTCGACGCGGTGCGCGCGGCCCACGAGGCAGGCGCGCGGGTGGTCTCCCTGTGCACGGGCGCGTTCGTGCTGGCCGCCGCCGGTCTGCTGGACGGCAGGCGCGCGACCACACACTGGGCGCACACCGAAGTCCTGGCCGCCCGCCACCCGCGCGTGGAGGTCGATCCGGACGTGCTCTACGTGGACAACGGCAGCGTGCTCACCTCCGCCGGCAAGGCCGCCGCCATGGACCTGTGTCTGCACCTCGTCCGTCTCGACCACGGGTCGTCCGTCGCCAACTCCGTCGCCCGCCGGCTGGTCGTTCCGCCTCATCGGGCGGGCGGCCAGGCGCAGTTCGTGACCGCTCCGGTGCCCGCCCGCGACGACCACCCGCTCGCCGCGCTGCTCCCCTGGGCGATCGAACGCCTCGACCGCTCACTCACCGTGGAGGATCTGGCACACCAGGCACGGATGAGCTCACGCAATCTCGGCCGCCACTTCAGGGCGGCGACCGGCACCACTCCACTCCAGTGGCTGCTGACCCAACGCATCCGCCGCGCCCAGGAGTTGCTGGAGACCACCGACGACACGGTCGACGCCATCGCGACAGCCACCGGCATGGGCACCGCGACGACACTGCGCCGGCACTTCAACCGCACGGTCGGCGTGCCTCCCGACACCTACCGCCGAACCTTCCGCTCCCGGCCCCGCACCGACTCGCCCTCCCTTACTCCGGAGCCTTCTGGGCGCTGAACCGGGCCGCCGGGCCGAAACGGTGCCAGGCGCATGGCAGCCGGTATGCATCCGTCGTCCACGGACCGCCCTCCCGACATGAGGGAGGGCTATGCTGAGCGCAGACGTCCCAGACCCCGGCGGCGTGTTGTTGCTGAGCACAGATCGCTGTGGGGGACGAGCCCTTGGCCCGGCCGCCCGGCGTATCGCCCTGGAGGCAGGCGGGCCGTTCGCACGTCCGGTGCAGAGACTGCCGGACCGGCCGCCGAACCTTCTCCGCCGAACGTACATCCGACCGTTCCGGAGCACGCCAAGAGGTGCCGGAAGCCCGGCGCCGCCACCGCGTTCGCCGTCCGGGCGGTCATCCGAACCGAGGCGTCATGCCCCTGTCCCAGTTGAACGTCCACCGGCACGACAAGAAGAAGCGGTCACTGGTCACCCTGGCCGGTGAGATCGACCTGGAAACGGCTTCCCGGGTACGCGAGACGCTGGAGGATTGCCTCCGTGACGGCTCCCGCACCATCGACGTCGACCTCACCTCCCTCACCTTCTGCGACTGCAGCGGGCTGAACGTCTTCCTCGAGGCGTGGCAGCACACCATCGAGGCCGGCGGCTCGCTCCGGCTGCACCACCCGCCGTACACGCTGCTGGTGATCGTGGACGTCACGGACACAGGTTTCCTGCTCGTGGGCTCTCCGTCCGCCCCGGGACCGTCTCCGCTCCCGGCCGCCCCCGCCGCCCCACGCAGCCTGCCCTCCTTCCAGGGACTGCGCCGGCTCGTCGCGGTCATTTCCGCTGCCGCCTTGGGCCTGCTGTGACGGCCGGCCCCCTGTCCGGTCCCGTCGGGGAACGGACGGACGGGCGGACAGACGGGCTACCGGACCGACGGCTGGACGGACGGCTGGGCGAACCGGCCCGCCATGCCTGGACGCGGTGGCCCGGGTGATGCCGGACAGCCGGTCGGCCCGTATCAAGTCGCTGGTCGCCGAGCAGGCGGCCCTGCGTGGTGCCCGGGTCGGCGTGGTGGACGTGTGCAACGCGGCCGTGATCGCGCTCCCCGTCGGCGGCGCCGGGCTGTCGGCGATGTCCAGGACCGCGGCGAGCCATCCCCTGTGCAGCACCGACGCCATCAGCGAGCAGTTGGAAGAGCTGCAGCTCACGCTGGGTGAAGGTCCCTGTGTGGACGCCTTCCACCGCGGCTCGGCCGTTCTGACGTCCGATCTGCGCACCGCCGAACTGCAGGACCGCTGGCCCGTGTTCGTCGAAGCGGCCCTGGAAGCCGGCGCGGCCGCCGTCTTCGCCCTCCCCCTGCTCGTCGGGGCGATCAGCCCCGGAGTTCTGGACCTGTACGCCCACGACCCGATACAGCTGGACGCGGAGGAACTCGCCGACGCGCTCGCGTTCGCCGACCTCGCGACGCTCGTGCTGCTCGACGCGCGGATCGACGAGACGGGCGGGCCGCTCGGCGGCCCCATGGAGGACCTGGGCGCGTACCGGGCGGAGATAGACCAGGCCACCGGCATGCTCACCGTCCAGCTCGGCGTCGGCGTCGAAGAAGCCTTCGTCCGGCTCCGCGCCCATGCCTACGCCCACGAACGCCGCCTCGCGGACGTCGCCGCCGATCTGGTGGCCCGTCGGCTCCTCTTCTCCCCGGGGTCGGGGACTGCAAGAAGGACGGGGGCCGGAGCAGGAGACATGGCCGAGCCCACGGCCGAGACTGGGAGCAAGGCCGAGACGGCGACCGAGACGGTGACGGACCGGACCGACGAGGAACTCTGACGCACCGGTGCCGCCCGGCGAACACGCTGTACCTCCCGCCCCGTCCCGGCGGGAACAGTCCCAACCGAGGGTGCCCACGATGAATCAGCAGCTCCTTGCCAGGACTTTCGTCGAACTGGCGGACAACCTGGTCGCCGACTTCGACCTGATCGACTTCCTGCGCCTGTTGACCGACCGCTGCGTGGGTCTGCTCGGCGCGAGCGCCGCCGGGGTACTGCTCGCCGACCGGGACGGCGAACTGCGGGTGCTGGCCGCCTCGGACGAGGAAGTACGCCTGCTGGAGCTCTTCCAGCTCCAGAACGACGAAGGCGCCTGCCTCGACTGCTTCCGCACCGGCGCACCGGTGATCGTCACCGACCTCGCGGCGGAGACCGCCCGTTGGCCGCGCTTCTCCGTACAGGCCCGGCGCAGCGGGTTCGGGGCGGTGCAGGCCCTGCCGATGCGCCTGCGGGACGAGGTCGTGGGCGCGCTGAACCTCTTCCGCGCCTCCCCCGGCCCCTTCGACCCGGCCGCCGCGTCCCTCGCGCAGGCCCTGGCCGACGTCGCCACCATCAGCCTGCTGCAACAGCGCTCCACGCACCGCAACACCGTCCTCAACGAGCAGTTGCAGTCGGCGCTGAACAGCCGCGTACTGATCGAGCAGGCCAAGGGAAAGCTCGCCGAACGCCAGGGCATCGACATGGAACGCGCCTTCACCGCGCTGCGCGGTTACGCCCGCTCCCACAACCGCCGGCTGTCCGACGTGGCCCGCGCCTTCATCGACAACTCCGAACCCCTCCCCGGCCTGGGTTCCTGACCGGCATCCGGAAGACCACAGGACCAACTGGCCCCAGCGCGGCGCCCGTCCGGGAGTACGCTGGTGAGTGGACGTCCCGGACCCCGGCGCCACCACGTCAGTCGGCCTCGATGGCTGTCCCGTACGTCTCCCGAACCGAGGCGCCCATGCGCACTCCCCGGCAACCGGACAACACCCCCGAAAGCTCAGAGCTCTCCCCCATGGACGTCGTGCGCCTGCGCCGGCTCAACCGCTGGCAGGCCGAGGGCATGCGGGAGGACCTGGCGGACCTGTACGTGGAGTCCTCCGAGGCCCGGCCGGGCGACGGGTTCCGCGGCCGTGAGGACTTCCTGCACCGCCTGGCGGACGGCGTACAACTGCCGGGATTCGACATGCTGGTGGCCGAGGCGCGGGCCCTGACCGGCTGTGTCTTCGGATACCCGGTGCCGCGCGACGGCTCCTGGTGGGAGGGGTTCGACGGACCGCTGCCGCGGAACCTGGAACAGCTGACCGCCTCCGGGCACGTCTTCGCGATCCTCGAAACCCTCGTCCATCCGCACGAACACGCCCGCGGGCTCGCCCGCCGGCTCCAGGAGCGACTGCTCGACGACCACCAGGCGTCCCTCGGCGCCACCCTCGCGGACCCGTCCGACCAGCCGGCGCGTGCCGCCTTCGAGACCTGGGGCTGGCGGGAGGTGGGCCGGGTCCACCGGCCGGCCGGGCCGGGTCCCGCGGTCCTGCGCGTCCTGGTCCTCCCACTCGGGGAGCGCTCCCCCGCCCACCCCGACGGCCTGGCCCACAACGCCCGCACGCAACGGCCCGGATAGCCGACGGGAGGCGGACCCGCGGGACCGCACCGGCCGCTTCGCCCGGCTCGCCCGCACGGCCTTCAGGCGTAGTGTCGGCGTGCCCGCCGCACACCAGCCGCCCGCACCCCGGCCGCGACCACACCTCGTGGACACCCGCCGGCACGAAGCAGAGGGAAGTGGCACACGACGATGTACGACCAGACACGCGCCCAGCAGCCCGCGAGCAACCTCCCCGGCCGCGCCGAGCGTCGCACCCCGGGCCCGGAGCCGCTCCTCCCCTCGGACGCACGCAACCAGCTCAACCAGCGCCTCCAGAAGGCCCTGAACACCTTCGCCGACAACCCGGTCCAAGCCCTGGAAGAGGCCGAGGCCGCCTTCGACGAAGCCACCGCCCAGCTCGTGACCACCCTCGCGGAACGGCGGCACGTCCTGCACGCCGCATGGCATGAGCAGGAGCGGGAACACGAACAGGGCGAGGGTCAAGGGCAAGGTCAAGGGCAAGGTCAGGGGCAAGGTCAGAGCCAGGATCCGGAGGCGCGGGCGACCGAGCTCAGGCTCGCGCTGCGGCAGTACCGGGAGGTCACCCAGCGGCTGCTGCGCATTTAAAAAGTACTATCCGCAGTAAAATGGACATCAGGTCGGCGCACTCTCATGTGCGACCGCCCGGGAGCCCGACTCCGGCGTGTCCGCGCCGGAGTCGTTGCCGCAGCCGTTGGCGCGGCAGGAGGGAGACGGCATGATCCAGTCAGCCGACATCCGCGAATGGCGCACCCATGACGTCGTCGATCCCAAGGGGCACAAGATCGGCGTGCTCGAAGCGGTCTACGTGGACACCAGCACCGACGAACCGTCCGTGGTCACCGTCCTGACCGGGCTGCCGACCCGACGGCGGCTGGTCTTCGTCCCCCTCGACAAGGCGCTCCTCGGGCCGGGCTACGTCAAGGTCTCCTACGACAGGAACCAGGTGCGCAAGGCTCCCTCGATCGGCACGGACGATGTCCTGCCCGCCGAGCAGGAGCCCGGGATCTTCGAGTACTACGGCCTGGCCTATCAGCCCGGCGCGGGCGGTGAGCGGCAGCTCGCCCGCCGCTGATCGCAGTCTGATCGCAGTCTGATCGCAGTCCGATCGCGGTCTGTTCCCCGCCTGTTCCCCGTCCGATCGCCCGTCTGATCGCCCGTCTGATCGCCCGTCCGGCCCAACGGAGGTGTTCGAGTCTTGGTGCTCTTTCTGCTGCTCGCGCTCGTGGCCGTCGTGCTGGGAATCATCGGCGCGGCAGCCGACGGTCTGGGCTATCTGCTGATCATCGGCATCGTGGTGCTCGTAGCCGACGTGGCCTTCGCGACCGTACGACTGTCCCGGCGCGCCCGGCGGCGGCCCCTGCGCTGACCGGTCCCGGCAGCCGGACAGACGACGGGACAGACGACCGGACCGGCGACGGGACCGGGACGGAACCCGTCTCCCGTCGGCGTCCGTTCGGCGGGCCGGGAGAGTAGCGTGGACGCATCGAGAGCATGCCGCGCACCGGCCTCCACGCCGGAGTCGTTCTCGGCGAGTGACAACGCCGGGCCGCTGTCCAAGAGGACCGGCCGGGAGACAGGTTCGCGCGATGTCCGCGACCACCGACCATCCCCCGCTGCGGATCGTGCCCTACAGGGTTCCGGCCGCCCGCCTCGCGCTGAAGCCCGTGGGCGCGTCCCAAGGACCGCTGGACGGCGCCTGGTGGCCCCGCTCGCGGGACCTGACGGCCGAACTCTCCACTCTGGCCGAGGTGTTGGACCCCCTGTGGGGGCGGATCACCCGGATCGCCGTCAACCCGACCCACTGGCCGTTCATCCCGCGCATGGTGCCCGTCAACGGCCATGCGGTGAAGATCGGCTGGTTCACCCGGGAGCTGGACCCACACAAGATCATGCTGCTGTCCGGCTCCGCCGGCCGCTGGGACCTGCTGGTGGTCCCGCCGGAGACGAGCGCCCCGGCGGCCGCACGTCTGATGGCCGCCGCGAGCACGGACACCGGCCCCGCGACGACCGCAAGCGCGCTCATGGCGGCTGAACCGGCCGTCCACGACAGCCCCGAGGCCGACCGGGACCAGGATTCCGAGGGGCCCGCCGAGACCATGGCCGACGAGGAAGGGCACTCGCCCTACCCGGCCGCCGCCGAGGCCGCGGCCGGGCGGAGACGCCCGCTCATCGGCTTGTGAACCTCAGCGCCCCGCCGACCCCGCCGCGGCGGCCATGAGCCGCTCGGCAAGGTCCGGCGGCGTGCCGGGCGGTACGACCCGCAGGTCCCATCGCCCCCGGCCGGGGGCGAGCAGACAGACCGTGTGCGGGGCGGACGCGGCGCTGGACCTGTGCAGCCGCACCACCCGGTCCAGGACCGGCATCCGGCCGGGAGTCGCGCCCCAGGTCGCCCCGTTGACCGTCACGCTGCCGATGTGACCCCAGGCGCGCGGCAACCCGGCGAGCAGCGACGGGAGTTCCGCGAGCAGGTCGTACGAGCGGGGCCACCAGGCACCGTCGATGGGATGCGGCAGGCCACCGCGGGGCGCGAGTCGCAGGCGGAGGAGGGGGAGGGGGACGGAGTGTGGAGGGAGCGGGTCCTGCGGTGCGATGGCCATGGCCATGAGGGCTCCTGGTGAATGCCGTACGGCGGTGAACTTCCGTACGGCTAGGGACTTCCGTACGGAAGTTGGCTCCCGTACGACGACGGACTCCCGTACGGAAGTTGGCTCCCGTACGACGACGGACTCCCGTACGACGATGGGTGGGACCGGGTGGTCACACCCGGCGGGCGGCGACGCGGTCCGGCGCCGGCCAGCGCACGTCGTGCACCCAGCCGAGGCGTTCGAAGAGGCGGATGACCTCTGCCGAGAGGTCGATCTGACCACGGTCGACGCCGTGCCGGGCGCTGGTGGGGTCGGCGTGGTGGAGGTTGTGCCAGCTCTCACCGAACGAGAGCAGAGCCAGCGGCCACAGGTTGGTGGCGCGGTCGTGGCGCCTGGTGCGGAACGGGCGTTCACCGATCATGTGGCACAGCGAGTTGACGCTCCAGGTGACGTGGTGGAGCAGCGCGATGCGGACAAGTCCCGCCCACAGCAAGGCCGTTACGCCGTACAGCCAGCTGCCGCCGATGGCCCAGCCAAGGCCGAACGGCAGGGCGAGGGTGAGGAGGCACAGCAGCGGGAAGGCGCGGGAGACGGCCTGGATGTCGCGGTCGGCCAGCAGGTCGGGGGCGTACCGCTCAGGCGGTGTCTGGTCGTTGCGGAACAGCCAGCCGACATGCGCGTGCAGCAGTCCGCGCAACTGGCCGGACAGGTGGGTGCCGTAACGGTACGGGGAGTGCGGGTCGCCGGGCCGGTCGGTGAAGGCGTGGTGGCGACGGTGGGTGGCGACCCAGCCGATGACGTCACCCTGGAAGCTCATCGAACCGGCTATCGCGAGCGCGATGCGCAGCGGGCGGACGGCCCGGTAGCCGCTGTGGGTGAGGCCGCGGTGGAAGCCGACGGTGACGCCAAGACAGGTGACCGTGTAGAAGACCACCGCGAGGACGATGTCGACGGGGTGGATGAGTCTGCCCCACAGCAGCCAGCCGGCGAGGCCGATGGCCACCAACGGCAGGACGACGATCGCCGCGGTCACGCTGACGTACATCCGCTCGCCCCCGCCGCGGGGCGGTGCCGGAGGTTCGTCGGGGAAGGGTGCCTGACCGTCGTACACGAATTCCTGTTCGTGTTCCTGACCCGGGTCCTGTTTCTGGACCGGCAGGGCAGCGTTCGACGTGGTGGAACTGAGCGACATCGGAACTCCTTGACCTCGGTGCGAGTGGCGCGGCCGGGGTCACGGGCTGCTCCGGTGAACGGACATGAACGGACATGAACGGACAGGCGATGTGCGACGGCCGGGGGGCTGGGGGCCGGTCCTTCGTCACAGGCGAAGAGCCGGCAGAGCCACGCCGGTCGGGGAGGGAAGGGAGGGGAGGGCAGGGCTTCGGCGGTCATAGGGCGGCGGAAGCCGCCCCGAGCGCGAAGCACCCGGTGTGGTCGACGCGGGAGAACCGCGAGGCCGACACCGGCCTGAGCACCGGCGCACAAACGGTCCTCGCCACTCCACCGTACTCCTGGGTGCCCAAAAGGAGCCGGGCCCCGGCCGTCGGCAACCGGCGGCCGACGTCAGGCGGCTTCTTCCAGCACGTCCCCGGAGGCCTTGGACCTGCCCGTGCCGGGGCGCGCCGCCGTCCGTCCGGACGCCATCACCAGCGCCGTGCCCAGTGCCAGGCCGAGGGCCGGCAGGACGGGGAACCGGCCGTCGTACGCGAACCCCCGCACGGCGAAGCGGGTCAGCGCGGCGGTGCTCGCCGCCAGGCCGAGCCACAGCGGCCAGGGGCGGTGCGGGCCGGCGTCCGGCCGCGTCCGCTCGTACAGCAGGGTCAGCCCGCGCTCCAGCGGCCGCAGTGCCGTCACCACACCGGCCAGGAGCACGCCGAGCACCAGCAGCCACGGCGCCCGCAGCCCCCACCAGGCCGAAGAGCCGTACTCGGGCTGGGGTGCGAGCCCGGTCAGGTAGAAGGCGGCGGCCGCGACCAGCACCGGCAGCATGTGCCACAGGTAGAGCGTCATACTGGCGCCGCCCACGGGGCGCACCGACCGCCAGACCCGCTCGCGGGCAAGGAGCCGGCGCAGGGCCGGTGCGAGGAGCAGGCACAGCCCGGTCTGGGCCACCACCCACGCCAGCATCGCGGCCGACGGCGGATTGGTGTTGCTGGGGGTCTGCCCCGTCACCAGGATGAGGCTGACGGGGAACGGCCCGAGCGTGATCAACACGGCGAAGGCGAGGCCGCCGCCGGCCGCCATCGTGGCCAGCCCACGGCCCGTCGTCAGCAGTCCGTCCCGCCAGCAGAAGCCGAGCTGGTAGGCGACGCCCCACACGAGCACGTAGTTGAGGAGTCCGACGTACGGCGTGTGGGCGCTCACCACCAGTACGTCGGCCGCGAGCGCGACCGCGCCCATGGCGACGGGGACCGCGAGCCCCCAGCGGCGGTGTGCCGCGTGCAGCACCGGCGTCAGTGCGCTGAGCAGCAGATACACCGGAAGGAACCAGAACTGCATCGCCATCGCCCAGCCCACCAGCGCGAGGGTGTCCCGGTCCACGCCCACGGCCGTGCAGATCCCTACGGCGGACAGCACCAGCGCGCTGTAGGCGGCCGTCGGCAGCAGCAGCCGCAGCGCCCGTCCGCCCACCCAGCCGGAGGCCGTCCCGCCCGCCGCCCGGGTCCGCGCCCAGGAGCCGCCCGCCGCGTGGCCCCCGGCCAGGAAGAACAGCGGCATGACCTGGAACCCGAGGGTCAGCCACTGGGTCCAGGGAATCGTCGCCAGGAGCTCCGGGGCGGCGATCTCCCCGCCGGCCCCCCGGACCAGGGCGGTGATCAGCCAGTGGCCGAGCACCACCAGGACGATCGCCCACGCGCGCAGGAAGTCGACGTAGCGGTCTCTGCTCATGCGTCGTGATGCTGCCGCAGGGCCGCGGCGAGCGCGGCGGAAAGTCCGGGCCGCAACCGTTTCGTGCCCGGTACGACATGATCCGCGTACCGCGACGACGACTTCAGCGGGGCCCTCAGCTTGCTCCGGGAACTTGGGCGCATGGATGGACACGGACACACCGCGCGCGCCCCCGAAGGGAGACCGGAGCTACTCCCCCGACCACTTGCGCAGCAGCGCCTCGCGTTCCTCGCGGCGCGGAGTGCTGTCGTCGGCCTGCTCGCGCCGCCACGCGAGGAGGCCACCGACGGACGCGCCGCCGTCGGCGAGGCGCTCCAGCACGATGGCCGACAGTTCCCGCTCGACCTGGTGGTGGATCCCGCCGGCGACCGCCGGGAGAGCGCTCACCGCGACGGTGCCGTCGGGCGCTTCCACGTGCACGGTGAAGGCGGGCGGGAACTCGCCGTCGCCGGTCACCAGCACGACCAGCGAGTCGATGGCCATGGAGACGAGCCGCCGGCCCGCGGACCGTACGACCAGGTCGCTGACCGCGATCCCCTGCACCTCCTCCCAGCTCCAGAACGCGCCGTTGCCCTCCCCGAGGGTCTCGACCCCGCCTTCCGTCAGCCGCACCCCTGACGCGGTCCCGACGGGCTCGGCCCCCACGTACACGGCGTCCTCGGTGATCCAGAACAGGCCGACCATGGCCATGGGGTTCCTCCAGCGGTTGCGCGATGCCTTGCGAGTGAACAGCTGTACGCCGCCCACGTGTTGGCCTGTGAGACGAGCAAGGCGGCCGCGCGGTTTAGCCGCGGCGAGAAGTCGCCGGGAATGCGGAGAGGGCACGCTCCCGGCCCCGGCCTGAATCTGTTCACCGGAAACTCCCTCCTCATCTGTCACAGGCATGCCATACGCTGCTGACAGCAGCCGCGCCCCGCGCGTCACCGCATCTCTGCGGTCATGTACGGGTGTTGCGCGGCGCTCTCGTCTCCCGGCCATCCACCGGGTTTTCTTGTGGGGGTACATCACTGTGCGCAGGCGCAGCATTTCGACCGCGACAGCGCTCGCGGTTCTCTTCAGTTCGGTGGCGCTGAGCGTCGTCACGACCGGCACGGCCTCGGCGGCCTCCGTCGCCATCGTCTCCGGCCCCGGCGGACTCGTCGTGGACCCCATCCTCAAGCGGGTCTTCGTCGGTGACGAGGGCGACGGACGGATCCAGGCCACCGACTACAACGGCAACCTCGTCGACCTCGCGGTCGGCCTCGGCGACGTCCACGACCTGGCGCTGTCGGACGACGGCAAGACCCTGTACGCGGCCGTGTACGGCCGGAACGAGATCGTCGCCCTCGACACCGCGACCCTCGACATCCAGGCCGTCTATCCCATCGGGACCGAGACGGGCCCGCAGCACCTCGCGTACGCCGGCGGCAGGGTGTGGTTCACCTACGGCGACTCGACGTCCGGAAACCTGGGCTCGGTCGACCCGCTGGCCGACCCGGCCGTCGCGGTACAGAAAGACCTGTTCCCGGCCGAGGCGCCGACCGCCCTGCCGGGCTGGAGTCTCCTCGACGCCGACCCCGGCACGCCCGGTCTGCTCGCGGTCGCAGGGTCCGGCACGTTCACCCGCTCGACGGCCGTCCTCGACGTCACCGGGACCGCGCCGCAGCTGGTCGCCCACAGTGACGCCTACAACGTCGGCGACGTCGACCTCGTCCCGGGCACCGCCGAGGTGCTGCTCAACGCCACCAACCGGCTCGGCTACGCGGACGGCGCGTTCACCGCGGCCGGCTCCTACCCGACGACCGGCCAGCTGGCGGACGTCGCCGCGGACGGCCTGGTCGCCCAGCGCGCCGGCACCGACGTGGCGGTCTACCGCGCGAACGCCACGAAGCCGCTGCGCACGTACACCACCCCGAACGGCGTCAACGCGCTGGCCTGGGCCCCCGACTCCTCCCGGATCTTCGTGCTCGCGGCCCAGGACAGCGGCTACCAGCTCAAGGTCCTGACCGACCCGACGAAGAACGTCCCCACCGTCACGGTGAGCGCCCCGTCCACAGCCACCCGCGCCAAGAAGCTCACCGTCACCGGCAAGCTCTCGGCGACCGTGCCGCTGCCGGCCGGCGCCAAGCTGGCCGTCACGCGTACCGACCTGGACAGCCCGGGCGGCAAGGCGCTGGCCGCCGTCACGGTGAAGTCGAACGGCACGTACAGCTTCACCGACACCCCGCCGGCCGGCGGCACGGTCACATACAAGGTCACCTACGCGGGCGACGCCGAGCACACCTCGGCCACGGCGTCCGACAAGGTCACCGTCTCCCGTGCGAAGCCGGCGCTGAGCCTGAACAAGAACGGCAAGGTCTACAACTACGGCACCGACGTCGCCTTCACCGCGCACCTCGGCTCGACGTACAAGAACCGCACCGTCGAGATCTGGGCGGACCCCTTCGGCAGCGACAAGCCCAAGAAGCTGCTGAAGACCGGGAAGGTCAACTCCAAGGGCGACATCGGCGCCTGGGTCGACATGACCCGCGACACCCAGATCACCGCGGTCTTCAAGGGCGACGCCCGCTACGCGCCCAGGACCGTGAAGGTCACGGCGTACGCCCGGGTCAAGCTCTCCACCGCCGTCACCAAGCACTACAAGACGGCCAAGATCGGCTCGACGGCGTACTACTGGTTCCACAAGAACACCGACCCGGTGCTGACCACGACCATGACGTACTACCCGGGCCGTATGCAGCGCCTCGAACTCGAGGTCTACTACCAGGGCTCCTGGTACAAGTCCGGCTCGGAGTACTTCGCCCTCGCCACGAACGGCAAGTCGGCGGTCAGCCTCGAGGCGCCCGGCGAGTCCGGCATCCGGGCGCGGATGCGGTCGGCGTACATCAACGGCTCGTCCGGCGACACCGTGAACTCGACGACGTACGGCTCCTGGAAGTACCTGTACTTCTCCAACTAGCCCTCTGGGCAAGGCTTTCCACCGGCCCGGTTCCGGTCACGCGCGCGTGGCCGGGGCCGGGCCGACCAGTTCCGAGAGCACGTCCTCCATCGTGACGAAGCCGAGCACCGCACCCTTCTCGCCGGTGACCGCGGCCAGGTGGCTGCCCATGGCGCGCAGGGCGGTGAGGGTGTCGTCGAGCGGGGTGTCGATACGGACCCGGGTGACGGGGTGCAGGGCGGCGGGCGGGAAGGGGCGGTCGCGGTCGACGGCGCCCAGGGTGTCCTTGATGTGCAGGTAGCCGAGCAGGGTGCCGTCCTCGCCGGTGACCGGGAAGCGGGAGAAGCCCGCCTCGGCGGCCGCCCGTTCCAGCCGCGCCGGGGTCACCGTGTGGTCGACCGTGCGCATCTTCGGCACCGGCACCAGGATCTCGCCGACCGGGCGGGTGCCCAGCTCCAGCGCGTCACGCAGCCGCTCGCCGTCGCCGGGCGTGAGCAGTCCGGCCGCGCTGGAGTCGACGACCATACGGGCGAGCTGGTCGTCGGTGAACACCGACTCCACTTCGTCCTTCGGCTCCACCCGCAACAGCTTCAGCAGCATGTTGGCGAAGGCGTTGATGCCGAAAATCACCGGCTTCAGGGCCCGGGTGAGGGCCACAAGGGGTGGACCGAGGTAAAGCGCCGTAGTCACGGGGGCGGCGAGCGCGATGTTCTTCGGGACCATCTCGCCGACCAGCATGTGCAGATACGTCGCCACGGTCAGCGCGATGACGAAGGCGATCGGGTGCACCAGGGCGTGCGGGATGTGCGCCGTCTCGAAGGCCGGCTCCAGCAGATGCGCGATCGCGGGCTCGGCGACCGCGCCGAGCACCAGCGAGGAGACGGTGATGCCGAGCTGGGCGGTGGCCATCATCGCGGAGATGTGCCGCAGCCCCCACAGGGTCATCCGGGCCCGCTTGTCGCCTTCCTTGGCGCGGGGTTCGATCTGGCTGCGGCGCACCGAGATCAGCGCGAACTCCGCCCCGACGAAGAACGCGTTGGTCAGCAGGGTCAGAGCGCCGATGGCGAGCTGGACGACGGTCATCGGGCTTCCTCCGTGATCTGCTGCGGCGCGGCCGCCGGTTCGGTGATGCGGACCCGGTCGGCGCGATGGTGCTCGACGTCCAGCACCGTCAGCCGCCAGCCGTCGAGGTCGACGGTGTCTCCCTCGGCGGGGATACGGGCCAGGCGGGTGGCGATGAGTCCGGCGACGGTCTCGTACGGCCCCTCGGGCGCCGTCAGTCCCATGCCGGTCAGCTCGTCGATGCGCACGCCGCCGTCCGCCTCCCACACCGCGCGGCCGTCCTCGGTCGCGGTGGCGGGCAGCAGGTCGGGGGCCTCGATCGGGTCGTGCTCGTCACGGACCTCGCCGACGACCTCCTCGACGATGTCCTCCACCGTCGCCACGCCCGCCGTACCGCCGTACTCGTCGATGACGACGGCCATGGTGCGGCTCGCGCGCAGCCGCTCCAGGAGCCGGTCGGCGGGCAGGCTGTCGGGCACCAGGAGCGCGGGGGTGGCCAGTTCGGTGACCGGTGTGACGGCCCGCTCGGCGGGCTCCAGGGCCAGCACGTCACGGATGTGGACGGTGCCGACGACCTCGTCGAGACTGCCGGCGTAGACCGGGAAGCGGGAAAGACCGGTGGCGTGGGTGAGGCCGGCGGCGTCGGCGGCCGTGGCGTGCGCCTCCAGGGCCCGCACGTCCACCCGCGGGGTCATCACGTTCTCCGCGGTCAGCTCGCTCAGGTGCAGCGTGCGGACGAAGAGTTCGGCGGAGTCCGCCTCCAGCGCGCCCTCGGCGGCCGAGTGCTGGGCGAGCGCGACCAGTTCCTCGGGGCTCCGGGCGGAGGCCAGTTCCTCGGCGGGTTCGAGACCGACTCGGCGTACGAAGCGGTTCGCCGTGTTGTTCAGGTGGTGGATGAACGGCCCGAACGCGGCCGTGAACCCGCGCTGCGGGCCGGCCACCACCTTCGCGACGGCCAGCGGACGCGCGATCGCCCAGTTCTTCGGCACCAGCTCGCCCACCACCATCAGCACGACGGTGGAGATGACCACGCCGAGCAGGGTCGCGACGGTCGAGGCCGCGCCACCGAGGCCGACCGCCTCCAGCGGACCGCGCAGCAGCGAGGCGAACGACGGCTCGGCGAGCATGCCGATGACCAGCGAGGTGACGGTGATGCCGAGCTGCGCCCCGGAAAGCTGGAGGGTCAGCCGGCGCACCGCCTTCAGCGCGCTGTCCGCGCCGCGCTCGCCGGCCTCGGCGGCGCGCTCCAGATCACCGCGCTCGACGGTGGTGAGGGAGAACTCGGCCGCCACGAACAGCGCGCAGGCGAGCGTGAGCAGCAGGGCGAGCAGCAACAACAGGACCTCGGTCACCGTGCCACCCCCGATCCCTCACGCGAGCCTGGCGGGCGGGATGTGGCACGGCTGGTACTGGGAGGTTCACCCATCGCGGAACCGTCGCTCCTTGGTCGTATTCGTGGTCGTAGGTCCCGTCCAGTGTAAAGGGATCGCAAAGTTGCCCGGCAACCCGCCTCCGCCGGCAACCGTCACCCCGGCTGACCCCCTGGCTGACACCCGGACAGAAACACTGGAGCCCGAGGGAGGCAATATCTGTGACAGCGAAGTGAGAATTTGACGCGACGCACGATGAGGGTTTTTCCGCCGACCGGCGGAACAGATTTACCTATCACACATCCCCGGTCGCAGCGTGCTACTGTCGATCTCAGTTGCAGTTGTGGTCCCCAGAAAATCCTGAGGGTAATCATCACGGCGACACGGACTGCGCACAGTGTGCAGTCCGAGCACCGCCCCGAAGGAGATTTTGACATGGCTGCTGGTACCGTGAAGTGGTTCAACGCGGAAAAGGGCTTCGGCTTCATCGAGCAGGACGGCGGCGGCGCCGACGTCTTCGCGCACTACTCGAACATTGCCGCCCAGGGCTTCCGCGAGCTGCAGGAGGGCCAGAAGGTGACCTTCGACATCGCGCAGGGCCAGAAGGGCCCGACGGCCGAGAACATCGTTCCCGCCTGACGCTGACGCATACTTCGCAGCTGGGGCCCGCACCTTGGGGTGCGGGCCCCAGCTCGCTGCGTTTCGGATCAGCTCCTGAAGCGGATTGATATCCGCCGGGACCGTCCGCATTCGCACGCCATACCCGGTCCCCCCACCAGGATCGCGCCATCCAATTCGATGTCGCATTCGATGCCGCATCCGGTGAGTAATTACTGCAGACCGATTTCGGTCTCGCATTGTCTTCGGCTCGTTCTTGCGATTCTCTGCGCTGCACATTCGCTGCGGGAATTCCTTGATACGTGCCATATCAAGGAAGGTTCCGCATTGAATCGCGACCGCACACGTACCCGCACGAATGACCGCTTCGCCCGCACACGCTCCGGAGGTTCCGGCTCCGGTGGATACGGCTCCGGCAGCTCCGGTGGTTCCGGCTCCGGCAGGGGCGGCGGCCGCTCCGGTGCGCCGAGCCGCGGGGGCAGCTACGGACGCCGCCCGGCCGCACTGCAGGGCGAGTTCGCGCTGCCGAAGACGATCACACCCGCTCTCCCCGCCGCCGAGGCGTTCGCCGATCTCGACATGCCGGCGGCGCTGCTGGCCACGCTCGGTCACGAAGGCATGAGCGTGCCCTTCCCGATCCAGGCGGCGACCCTGCCGAACTCCCTCGCGGGCCGTGACGTCCTGGGCCGTGGCCGCACCGGTTCGGGCAAGACCCTCGCCTTCGGGCTCGCGCTGCTCGCCCGTACGGCCGGTCAGCGTGCCGAGCCGCGCCAGCCGCTGGCTCTTGTCCTCGTCCCCACCCGCGAGCTCGCCCAGCAGGTCACCGACGCGCTCACCCCGTACGCCCGTGCCGTAAGGCTGCGGCTGACCACCGTGGTCGGCGGGATGTCGCTCGGCAGGCAGGCCGGTGCGCTGCGCACCGGGGCCGAGGTCGTCGTCGCGACCCCGGGCCGGCTCAAGGACCTCATCGACCGTGGCGACTGCCGGCTGAACCAGGTCGCCATCACCGTCCTCGACGAGGCCGACCAGATGGCCGACATGGGCTTCATGCCGCAGGTCACCGCGCTGCTGGACCAGGTGCGTCCCGAGGGCCAGCGGATGCTCTTCTCGGCCACCCTGGACCGCAACGTCGACCTGCTGGTCCGGCGCTACCTGACCGACCCGGTGGTGCACTCCGTCGACCCGTCGGCGGGCGCGGTCACCACCATGGAGCACCACGTCCTCCACGTGCACGGCGCGGACAAGAACCGCACGACCACCGAGATCGCGGCCCGCGAGGGCCGGGTGCTGATGTTCCTGGACACCAAGCACGCGGTGGACCGGCTGACCGAGCACCTGCTGAGCAGCGGTGTCCGTGCCGCCGCCCTGCACGGCGGCAAGTCCCAGCCGCAGCGCACCCGGACCCTGGACCAGTTCAAGACCGGGCATGTGACGGTTCTGGTGGCGACCAACGTCGCCGCACGCGGGATCCATGTCGACAACCTCGACCTCGTCGTCAACGTGGATCCGCCCACCGACCCCAAGGACTACCTGCACCGCGGCGGCCGTACGGCGCGTGCCGGCGAGTCCGGCAGCGTCGTCACGCTGGTCACGCCCAACCAGCGCCGTGAGATGACCCGGCTGATGGCCGCCGCCGGCATCACCCCGCAGAACACGCAAGTGCGCTCGGGCGAGGCGGAGTTGAACCGCATCACGGGCGCCCAGGCCCCCTCGGGCATCCCGGTCGTCATCAAGGCGCCGGTCGTGGAGCGCGCCCGGCGCGGTGGCTCCTCCTCGTCGTCCTCGTCGTCCCGCGGCCGTCGCGGCCGCACCGGACAGCGGCGGCCCGCCGCCAACCCGGCGGCCTAGCCGCGCGGGTGGACCGTTCCACCACCCCGGCCCTGGCCCCGGTCAGCAGCTCGTCCCCTTTCTCCCCCTCCCATGTGAGGCATCATGCGCTGTGTCATCGCCCGCTTCCCGTTCGACCTCACCAAGAGCGGGGTTCTGGAAACGATGAAGGGTGTCAAGCCCGAGCCGATCACGGGTGAGTCCGTGATCATCGGCCGCTGCCACTACCCCGCCAAGCAGGTCGGCGAGGTCATCACCCGGCAGGACCGCCGCGACTTCACCAGCGGCGAGGTCACCCGGGCCATGGCCCGCCTCGGCTTCACCTGCCGCGGCGGCCAGGAGGCGGCCGCGCCCGCCGCACCCGCCCCGCGTCCCCTGACTCCGCTCCAGAACGCGTCGGCGCTGCTCGGCAGCCCGGCTCCGCTGGAAGTCTGAGGACGGGCGGGAGCGAAACCCGCCACACGCCACAACAGTTCAACGAGCTGTAGAGCGATACAGCGATGAGGGCCCTGCCGACGCGCGTCGGCAGGGCCCTCATCGCGTTCCCGCCGGGTTCCGGCCGGCTTCCCATCGGCCTCCCGCCGGTCGGAGGATCAGAATATTGACCTTCCGGGCGCGCCGAAATCTACTCTTGTCAGAGTAGACATTGGTCCGCGCCGTGGCTAAGGTTTCTCTCGTAGCCGCGGTCGAGCGAGACCCGGCAGGCACGAACAGACAGACCGACCCAGAGGAAGGACGGAGGAGCAGACGCCATCTGGATCGCCCGGACCGAGATGTATCCGGTCCGGGTACCGCAAGACCCCTGGATTGGAAGGTGGTCCCCGGTCACGCATCCGCGATCCTCGCAGTCCCGTCCTTCTCTCAGGCCGGGCAGCGGAAACAGAAGGTCGGCGCAGCGGTAAGCCCGGCCGATGGTGTTGAATTTCCTTCGGGGCCCTGGTGCCGTACGGCACCAGGGCCCCTCGACGCGTTGCACATCGAGGTGAAATGACAGCAGATACTCCGCTCAGTGGCCGTCTGGACGACGACGACTACCCCGCGTACACGATGGGCCGGGCCGCCGAGATGCTCGGCACCACTCCCGGTTTCCTCCGGGCCATCGGCGAAGCCCGTCTGATCACTCCGCTCCGTTCGGAGGGCGGACACCGGCGGTACTCCCGCTACCAGCTGCGGATCGCCGCCCGCGCCCGCGAGCTGGTCGACAAGGGAACCCCGGTCGAGTCCGCCTGCCGCATCGTCATCCTCGAGGACCAGCTCGAGGAGGCTCAGCGCATCAACGCCGAGTACCGCCGCGCCGCGAAGGAAACGACTGACAGTTCCAGCTGACCGGGCGCCGAGCGCCTGAACGCGGACCGTGCCCGATACGCCTCAGCTGTCGAGGTCGTCCGCATAGTGCCGGAACCCGTGCCGGTCCCGGTGGATGCCCCACAGGGTCTCGGCGAGCGCCGCGGGGTCCTTTCTGTCGTGGCCCTGGATGATGGCGCCGGGGATGACGAGCTGCGCGACGTGAATTCCGTCGGCGGCGAGCGTGTCGTGCAGCAGGTGGCCGTACGCGCTCTCGGCGGCGAAGGCGATGGAGGTGCCGGCCCGGTCCGGGTGGGGAACGACGGCGGTACCCCCGTTCACGAAGAGGATGGTGCCGCGCCCCGACGACCGCATCGAGGGCAGCACCTCACGGACGGCGGTGGCGGCCCCGTACAGGGAGAACTCGATCGGGCCCACGAGATCGGCGGGGGCGGTCTCCAGTACCGGCCGCATGAAGTCCCGGTGCGGGATCGGGCTGTACTGCAGGATCTCGATCGGGCCCAGCGTCTCGGCCGCCGCGGCCAGCGCCGCTTCGAGGGCTTTCGGATCGCGTACGTCGGCGGCGAAGCCGCGCGCTGTGACGCCCGCGTCGGCCAGGCCGGCGGCGAGAGCCTCGGCGCGCTCACGGTTGCGCGAGACGAGGGCGACGTCGTGGCCCTCCCGGCCGAACCGCCGCGCGACGGCGGCACCGAGTCCGGGTCCCGCTCCGATGATGGCGATGGTGGTCATGAGTGAGGCTTCCTTGGGAGACGGGGCGGACGCGGGGCTCCTGTACGGGAGGGAGCCTTCAATGAGCATCCCGACTGCGGGCCGGGTGCGCATCCCGGCAGGAGCGTTCCCCCCTAATCGTCCGGGGCCGGGCCCCGCCCGGCTCAGCGCGTACTGCTGCGCGTCCATGATTCTTTGGACGGAGACAGAATCAGGGTCGGAAGCAGGATCGAAATCACGGTCAACGGAGCGCAGATGACAACAGCTGACAGTGTCCAGGTGAAGCCGGTCGCGGGGCTGATCGGCGCGGAGATCACGGGCGTCGATCTGGCGGACGGGGCGCTGGACGACGCGGTGGTCGAGGTGATCCGGGCGGCGGTGCTGCGCTGGAAGGTGGTGTTCTTCCGGGACCAGCGGCTGGACCACGCGGCGCACCTCGGTTTCGCGCGCCGGTTCGGTGAGCCGGTGACCCTGGGGAAGCGCGGCAGCGCGTCGCCGGCGGAGTTCCCTCAGGTGGAGACGACGGCCGACCGGCTGGAGCTGGGCGGGCGGTACGGCATGGACCACGCCGAGTGGCTGGAGCGGCGCCGGCACACCCTGCTGAGGGGCTGGCACTGCGACCACGGTGCCCGGATCGACCCGCCGGCCGCGACGATCCTGCGCGCCGAGACCGTACCCCCGTACGGCGGTGACACCACGTGGTCCAATCTGGCGGCGGCGTACGCGGGACTGTCGGAGCCGGTGCGGAACTTCGTGGCCGGGCTGCGCGCCGAGCACCGGCTCGGGGTCGGGTACCAGCCGCGGCCGGGCGACGACGCGTATGTACGTCATCTGCTGGACCGGCAGGTCGCCTCGGCTCATCCCCTGGTCCGGGTGCACCCGGAGACGGGGGAGCGGGTGCTGTTCGTCAACGGCTACTACGTGGAGCAGATCCAGGACGTGTCCCGCGCGGAGAGCCGGCTGCTGTTGGAGATGCTGCTTGAGCAGGCGGTCCGGCCCGAGTACACCGTCCGTTTCCGGTGGGAGCCGGGCAGCGTGGCCTTCTGGGACAACCGCGCCACCATCCACCTGGCCCCGAACGACCTGGCCCATGTCGACTTCCCGCGCGTCATGCACCGGGTCATGCTCACCGGCGACATCCCGGTCGGCGTGGACGGAAGGCCCTCCGAGCCGATCGTGGGGACGGAGCCGGGCCGCTGGTGACCTCAGGCGGCGGGCAGTGCGGCGAGCCAGTCGAGGAGGAGCCGGTTGGTCTCCTCGGGGCGTTCCTGCTGGAGCCAGTGGCCGCAGCCGTCGAGGATGTCGGAGGAGAACAGGCCGGGCAGGGTGGTGGGGTAGGCCTTGATCGCGTCTGCCCGCCAGGTGGTGGAGGCGTCCAGGCCGCCGCCGATGAACAGGGAGGGCTGGGTGACCGGGGCGCCGTCGAAGTCGGCGAGCTCCTCCCAGTCACGGTCCATGTTCCGGTAGCGGTGCAGCGCTCCGCTGAAGCCGGTCCGCTCGAACTCCCCTGCGTAGACGTCGAGGTCGTCCTCGGTGAGCCAGCCGGGCAGCCGTCCGCCGGCGGGGAACCGGTCGCGCAGTTCCCCGCCCGGGCCGACGAAGTGCAGGTCGGGTGCGCCGGGTTCGGGCATGGTGTCGGCGGACAGGCCGGCATAGAACTGCGCGAGCCAGCCGCGTACGTCGGGCTCGATCTCGGCTTCGGCGCGACCGACCTGCTGGAAGTAGGAGACGTAGAACTCCTCGTCGCCGCCCATGCCCGCGAAGATCTCGGTGGGCCGGGGGCCGCCGCGCGGCGCGTACGGGACGCTCAGCAGCCCCACCGCGCGGAAGACATCCGGCCTGACCAGGGCGGAGTTGGCGGCGATGGGCGATCCCCAGTCGTGGCCGACGATCACCGCGGACCGCTCGCCGAGGGCGTGCACCACCGCCGCGTTGTCCTCCACCAGTTCGCGCATGCGGTACGCCTCGGTGGCGGCGGGCCTGGAGGAGCGGCCGTAGCCCCGGACGTCGATGGCGACCGCCCGGTATCCGGCCGCCGCCAGCGCCGGGAGCTGGTGGCGCCAGGAGTACCAGGACTCCGGGAAGCCGTGCACGAGCAGCACCAGCGGGCCCGTGCCCTGCTCCACCAGGTGGATCCGGCCCGCGGGGGCGGGAACCAGGCGGTGCGTTACGTCCATGACCGGATGCGACATCAGTCCTCCAGGGGTCTCGGTGTGCGGTGTGCGGTGTGCGGTGCGCCGCGCACCGTGCGCGGTCTGCGGCTGCGGCTGCGGCTGCGGCTGCAGCTGCGATTCGATCATGCGGAGCATGGCAGGCCCGCGGCGAGTGTTGTTGCCGTTTCGGCAACACGGCTCGGTCAGTCGCCGGCGCAGAGAGCCGTGTCGAGAACGGCGTTGACGTGTTCCGCCGACGCCATGTCGGCGGGCAGGGCGGTCACGGCGACCGTGGCCGCACGGCCGTCCTCGGTGACGGCGTTGCGGTTCTCGTAGCCCTCCGAGTCGCCGCCGTGGCCCCAGACGACACCGCCGCAGCTCAACGGCATCTCCATGAGCCCGAGCCCGTACCGCCAGCCGGCCGGAAGTCCGTTGGCCACGACCGTTGTCCGCATCTGCTTGAGCTGCTCCGGCTTCAGCAGCCGGCCGTCCATCAGCGCGGTGAGGAAGCGGTTGATGTCGCTCGGGCGGGCGATGAGCTGCCCGGCCGCCCCGGCCCAGGACGGGTCGATCTCGGTGGCGTCGACGACCGGCCCGCCGGGGGTGTCGGAGGCGTAACCGTGGGGGTGCGGCTCACGGATGGTCTGGTCGCCGGTGGCCGGCCAGTACGTGTGCCGCAGCCCCGCGCGCTCGATGACCCGGTGGGTGATCTCCTCGCCGACCGGGCGCCCGGTGACCTTCTGCACGATCAGTCCGGCGACGACGTAGTTGGTGTTGCTGTACTCCCAGCCGTCACCGGGAGCGAAGGACGCCTTCTCCTTCAGCGCCATGTCGAGCAGGTCCCGCGCCTCGACGTAGGTGTGCCGCCACTGCGAGAACTCCCCCATGCCCGCGGTGTAGTTGGGGAGCCCGCTGGTGTGCTGGAGCAGCTGGCGGACGGTGATGACCCGGCCGTCGATGCCGTCGCCCCGGACCAGGCCCGGCAGATACGTCTCGATCGGCGCGTCCAGGCCGACCTTGCCCTCGCCGGCCAGTTGCAGGACGACCGTCGAGGTGAACATCTTGGTCGCGCTGGCGATCCGGACCTGACCGTCGACGGGGACCTTGGATCCGGTCCGCAGGTCGCCCACCCCGGCCGTGTAGTTGGTGGTGCGGCCGTCACTGTCGCGTACGGAGGCCAGCGCGGCGGGGAAACCGTCGTCGCGGACGAGGCCGTCGAGGCCCTTCCGGACGACGGCGCTGCTCTTCGCGGTGCCGGTGCCGGTGCCGGTGCCGGTGCCGTGTTCGGCGCTCGCGGAGGGCGCGGTGGTCACTACGAGACCGGTCAGCGCGGCGAGGGCCGACACGACGAGGGCGTGCCGACGGCGGGCACGGGACCGCTGGGTGCGCGACCACTGGGTGCGCGACCGCTGGGTGCGGGACAGCTGGGTGCGGGACTGGAACATTGGAGCAACTCCCTGATGGACGGCTCTTGTTGACGTCCTCCAGGCTGGCCCGGACAGGACCGCACAGCGATCCCGCGTACTGCACAGCGACAGTCGGGAAGGCCCTACCGTCCGCGGACCGGCTGCCCTCAGTGGCGGCGGTCAGGACCGGCGGTGCGCGTCGTCCAGGTAGTGCAGTACGGCGGCCACGCGGCGGTCCGTGCGGTCGGTGGGGGCCAGGTTGAGCTTGGCGAAGATGCTGCGGATGTGCTTGTGGACGGCGCCCTCGGTGACGACGAGGCGTTCGGCGATGGCGGTGTTGCCCAGGCCTTCGGCCATCAGCGCCAGGACGTCGTGTTCGCGGGGGCTGAGACGGTTCAGCCGGGTGTCGGGGCGGGTGCGGGCGAAGAGCTGGGCGACGACCTCGGGGTCGATGGCGGTGCCGCCGTCCGCGACGCGGTGCAGCGCCTCCAGGAACTCCTGGACCCGGCCGACCCGTTCCTTGAGCAGGTAGCCGAGCCGGGCGCTGCCCTCGGCGAGCAGGTCGGTGGCGAAGGCCTGCTCGACATAGGCGGAGAGCACGAGCACGGCCAGACCCGGCTGACCGCGCCTGGCCTTCACCGCCGCGACGATCCCCTCGTCGGTGTGCGTCGGCGGCATCCGTACGTCGACGATGGCGACGTCGGGTTCGTGTTTCTCGACGGCCGCCAGGAAGTCGTCCGGCGTACCGGCGGTGGCCACCACGTCCAGCGACTCCGCGCGCAGCAGCAGCGCGAGCCCCTCACGCAGCAACGGGTCGTCCTCGGCGATCACAATCCGCACGGTGGGCTCTCTTCCAGGTCGACGGTCACAGGCGGCACAACGGGCTCACTTCCGGTTCGGCTCAATGTCCGCACATCCGGTTCACTTCCGGCTCGGCGGTCACAGTCCGCACGGCAGGCTCACTTCCAGCGTGGTGGGGCCGCCGACCGGGCTGGCCAGGGCGAAGGTTCCGTCGAGTGCTTCCGTACGACGGCGGATGCCGACCAGACCGGAACCGCTCACCTCGTCCGCCCCTCCCCGCCCGTCGTCGCTGATCCGCAGCCACAGCCGGTCCTCGCGGCGGCGGACCACGACGGTGGCCTGCCGCGCCCCGCTGTGTTTGGCGATGTTGGTGAGCGCCTCGGCGACGACGAAGTAGGCGGTCGCCTCGACCGAGGCGGCGAACCGTTCGGGCACGTCGGCGTCGACCCGGCAGGGCACCGGGCAGCCGGCGGCGAGGCCGCTGAGCGCGTCGGTCAGGCTCCGGTCGGTCAGGACCGGCGGCAGGATGCTCCGTACCACCGCGCGCAGTTCGGCGAGGGCCTGCTCGGCCGCGCCCTGCGCCTGTTCCAGCATGGCGTCGGCGGCGGACGGATCGCGCTCCACGGCACGGCGGGCCGCGCCGAGCAGGACGGTGACGGCGACCATGCGGTTCTGGGTGCCGTCGTGCAACGACCGCTCGATGCGGCGCAGTTCGGTGGCGTGAGCGTCCAGGGCGGCGGCCCGGGTCGCGGTCAACTGGGCGACGCGCAGGGCGAGATCGGTACCGGGGTCGGGTGTGAGCAGCCGCCGTCCCGGCCATGCCTGGAGCCAGGCCAGGCCCGGTTCGAGGCCCACGGCGACGGCGACCCAGCCCAGGCCCAGCAGGCTGACCGCGAAGGCGCTCGGCCAGTCGTTCACGGTGATCAGGCCGAGGGAGTCGGTCGCCTCGCCCGCCGGCACGAACCGCCACCACAGCGGGAACGTGGCGTTGGTCGCCGCGGTCAGCGGCAGCGTAAGCCCGATCATGCCGAGCAGCAGACCGAGGAAGGCGTGGCTCACCAGCCAGCGCAGCTCCCGCCGGGTGGAGCGGTCCGCGAAGGCGTCCCGCAGCCGGGTCGGTCCCGTGCCGGGTTCCCGGCCGATGACCTCGGGGCCCCACTGCGACAGCCGGGTACGTTCCCGGTCGGCGACGGCCCGCACCCCGCGCAACGTGGTGGGCACCAGGAGGAAACCCACCCCGACCAGGCACGCGGCCGCGGTCGCCGCCACCCACACCAGCATGATCAGCGCCAGGACGGCGGTGCCCAACCCGCCGACGAGGTGCTCGAAGGCGTCCAGCGCGGTCCGCGCGCGGGCGAACGCGTCCCACGGGCGGGTCGGCCCCGGACCGGTGGCCGGTGCCGGGTCGTCGGCACGTGCGTGGTCGTCGGCCCGTGTCGGGTCGTGGGCCGGTATGACGTCGGTGGCATCTCGCCTAGGCATCCGCACCTCCTTGGCGGTGACCATAGGGCACTGCGCGATGCCCGCCCCCATCACCCTCACGACGCCAAGTACAGCCTGCTGTACCTCAGTTGTCTCGCTGGCCGGATCGATCGCGACGGTGATCGTTCGTAGCTTCGTGGTGTGCCCAACACCCTTACGAACCATACGAATCCCGCGAACCCCGCGGCCCCTGCGATTCCCGCGAACCCCGCGAACCCTTCCTACAAGGAGCACCCCGTGCCCGTACGTCCCCTGCTGTGGACGCTGCTGCTGCTCGGTGCCGTCGCCAACATGGTGACCTCGTCCGTCGGCGGATTCAGCGTGTACGTCGGGATCGGCCTCGGCGTCGTCACCCTGGCGTGCGCCGTCGCGCTCGTCGTCCACCACCGCGTGTCCGCCGGAGGCCGGTCATGAGGAACAGGACAGGACTCGGTACAGCACACGGGACAGGACACGCGCCCGCCGTCGAACTGGCCGGCGTCACCAAGACCTACGCCGGCGGGGTGCGCGCGCTCGACGACGTCTCCCTCACCGTGGAACGCGGCACCTTCCTGGCCGTGATGGGACCCTCCGGCTCCGGCAAGAGCACGCTGATGCACTGCGCCGCCGGGCTGGACTCGCCGACCGGCGGACAGGCCTTCATCGACGGCACGGAGATCGGCGGGCTGAACGAGACGCGCCGCACCGAACTCCGCAGGAGGAGCGTCGGGTTCATCTTCCAGGCCTACAACCTGGTGCCCTCGCTGAGCATCGAGGACAACATCATGCTGCCGCTGCGGCTGGCCGGCCGGCGGCCGGACCGGGAGTGGGTGGCCGGCCTGGTCGAGCGCGTCGGAATGACCGGACGGCTCGCGCACCGCCCCGCCGAGCTGTCCGGCGGTCAGCAGCAACGGGCCGCTATCGCAAGGGCGTTGGCGGCCAGGCCCGCTGTCGTGTTCGCCGACGAGCCGACCGGCGCGCTGGATCTGCGGACCGCCCGCGAGGTGCTCGGCCTGCTGCGCGACCTGGTGGACGGCCTCGGCCAGACCGTCGTGATGGTCACCCACGACCCGGCCGCCGCCGCGCACGCGGACCTGGCGATGGTCATGGCCGACGGGCGGGTCGTCGACACGTTCAAGGCGCCCACCGCCGCCGAACTGGCCACCTGCGTCACCAACCTGGAGACGGAGTAGTCACATGCCCAAGCACACGTCAGCACGCACGCCGGAGCCCGAGTCGAAGTCGGTTTCAGCACCCACAGTCGCGCCCGAGCCGGAGTCCCTGTCAGCGCCCACAATCGCGCCCGAGCCGGAGTCCCCGTCAGCGCCCGAGCCCGAGCCGGAGTCCCCGTCAGCGCCCGCGGTCGCGTCCACGTCGAAATCCATGCCGGCACCCGCGGCCGCGCCCGCCTCGAAGTCCCTGTCAGCGCCCATGCTGTACCTCGCCTGGCACATGGGCCGCCGCAGGATCGCCGCGCTCCTTGCGGTCACCTGCGCGACCCTCGGCGGCGCGGCGATGGTCACCGGCATCGGTGTACTCGCCGAGTCGGGGCTGCGTTCGCACGCGCCGGTGGAGCGGCTCGGCGGCGCCGATGTCGTCGTCTCCGCGAGCCAGACCTTCCACCCGGCCGGGGACCTGCCGATCAGCCTGCCGGAGCGGGCCAGGGTGCCCGTCGGCCTCGCGGGCCGGCTGGCCGAACTGCCCGGTGTGGCAGGCGCGGTGGGGGATCTGAGTTTCCCCGCAGCCGTCGTCGACGGCCGGGGCAAGGCCGTACCGGCGGACGATCCCCGTGCCGGAGGCCACGGCTGGTCCTCGACCGCCCTGCTGCCCGACGTGCGGGTCGACGGCACGGCACCGGCCGGTCCGCTCAGTGTGGCCCTGGACAAGGGCACGGCCACGGCGGCGGGCGCACGGCCAGGCGGCCGGGTCACCGTGATCGCCGCCGGGCACTCCGCCACCTACCGGGTCTCCGCGGTGGTCGACACCCCGGTGACCGGTATCTACTTCGCCGACGCCACGGCGGCGAAGCTGACCGGCTCCAAGGGCGTCGACCTGATCGCCGTACGAGCCGAGGAGGGCGCCGCCGACAAGGTCGCGGCCGAGGTCCGCCAGGCCGTCGGGCAGAGCGGTCTCACCGTCTCCACCGGAACCGCCCGGGGCGATGTCGAGTCCCCCGACGCCACCGCCGCCCGCTCCCTCCTCCCCGCCCTCGCGGCCTCGCTGGCCGGCATCACCCTGCTGGTCGTCGGCTTCATCGTGGGCGGCGCGCTGTCCGTGTCGATCGCGGCCCAGCGCCGCGAACTCGCCCTGATGCGGGCGGTGGGCGCGACGCCCCGGCAGATCCGCCGGCTCGCCGCCTCCCAGGCAGCGATCATCGCGGTCGTCGCGGCCCTCCCGGGTGTGGGCCTCGGTTACCTCCTCGCCGAGCGCTTCCGCGAGCTCCTGGTCTCCACCGGCATGCTCCCGGGCACCCTGCCGCTGACGCTCGGCCCGGTCCCCGCGGTCACGGCCGTGGTCCTCCTGACCGGCGTCGTGAGCATCGCCGCCCGCTGCGCGGCGTGGCGTACGTCGCGCATGCCGGCCACCGAGGCGGTCGCGGAGTCGCGCAGCGAACCCCGTACGCCCTCGAAGGCGCGTGCCCGCTGCGGATTCGCGCTGATCCTCCTCGCGACCGCGGGGTCGGTCGCGCCGCTGGTGATCCGTTCGCAGGCCGGAGCGGCGGCCACCGCGCTGGCCGGAATCCTCGCGGCGATCGGTCTGGCGCTGGCCGGCCCTTCGCTGGTCGGCGGGGTCACCCGGAGACTGGCGGGCAGGCTGTCGGCGAAGACGGCGGCGCCGACCTGGCTGGCCGTGTCGAACAGCCACGGGTACGCGCTGCGCGCCGCCGGAGCCATCAGCACCCTCGCGATGGCCGTGGTCTTCACCCTCACCTACACGCTCACCCAGACCACCGTGATCGCCGCCACGCACAAGGACGTCCACGACGGGACGCGGGCCCAGCTCAGCCTGACCGCCCCCGGACTCGGCGGCGTCCCCGACGACACGCTCACCGCCGTACGGCGCACGCCGGGCGTCCGCGCCGCCGCTCCCGTCACCACGACCACCGCGCTGTGGCCGTACAAGATGGCGGGCGACGACGCGATAGAGAGCGGTGCCGCGCTGGTGCTGACGCCGGCCGCCTCGGGCGTCCTCGACCTCGACGTGCGGACCGGCAGCCTGGCGGGGCTCAGCGGCGCCACCATCGCCGTCGGGACGGACCTCGCCAAGTCGCGCGACGCGCAGGTGGGCGCACGGGTCAAGCTGATCCTCGGCGACGGCACCCCGGTGACCGCCCGTGTCGTGGCGACGTACGCCCGCGGGCTCGGTTTCGGATCCGTCGTGCTCTCCCGCGACCTGGCCGTCGGTCACACCACGGCGGGCCTCGACCAGTCCGTCCTGATCCGCACGGACGGCACCGGCACCGCCCAGCGGAACATCGCCCGACTCGCCGCGTCCCGACCGGGGCTGGCCCTGGCGGACAACGCCGAGCCGGGCGGAGTGGGCGGCATCGCGCCCGAACTGTGGATCAACATCGCCGTACTCGCCGTACTCCTCGGCTATCTCCTGCTCGGCATCGCCAACAAGCTCGTCGCCGGTACCGCGGCCCGCCGCACCGAGCTCGCCACGCTCCAGATGATCGGTGCCACGCCCGCCCAGGTCCGCGCGATGATGCGCCGCGAGGCGGCCCTGATCACCGCTCTCGCGCTCCTCACGGGACCGCTGCTGTCCGCCGTCCCGCTCGCGCTGCTCTCCCTGAGCTTCCTCGGCCGCCCCTGGCCCGCGGGACCCGGCTGGCTGCTGCCGGCCATCGCGGCGGTGGTCGCCGCGATCGCCTTCCTCACCGTCGAACTGCCCACCCGCCAGGCCCTGCGCACCCCACCGGTGCACGCGCTCGCCCGTGGCTGAGCGGGCGGGGACAGCTCCGCGGTGCCGCCTCACGTGCGGCTTCCGCCCCCGAACCATCGGTCCGTCGTCGGCCTGAGCGACGTCACGTTCATGGAAGGCAGCGCACTGGCCCCGCTGTGCACGGCGTGGGAGGACTGCCACGAGCGGTTCGGGTGGACGCGCGTCGTCCACACCCGGCCGGGCATAAGCCTGCTGTTCCGGGCCGGCGCCGTCCAGGAGCGCTTCCCCCGCTACGCGACCGCCCGGGACGCCCGGCGCGGAGGGACCGCCGGTCCCCGCGAGTGGCACACCCGGGCGGGCGACCTGTCCGCGTGAGGTACGGCGCCTCAACGGAGCGTGCGGAAGCCCGCCTTGACCTGGTCGAAGACGGGGCGGAAGGTGTCCCACTGCTTGTCGGGTGCCGAGAGATAGATGTCGTACTCCCTGTCACCCTCCCGCCCGAAGCCGAAGTCGATGGCACGGAAGGCCCGGACCCGTCCCTCGAAGGTGAACTCCCATACGGCCGCGGGCTGCCCTTGGAAGGTGGTGCGCTGCATGCGCAGTTTCCGGTACGTGGAGTAGTTGACCTTGGTGTTCGCCTCGATGTTCGTGAAGTGCGAGACGGGGTTGGGGCCCGCGGGGTCCACGATGTCGATCGTGAGCCCGGCGAGGCCCGTGGTGTCGGCGAAGTTGGCCTCTTCGCTCGTCGCCTTGCCGCGGGTCCAGCCGTCCGGGACAGGGAAGGCGATGCCCAGCGTCTTCTCCGTGACCAGGTGATAGCCCGCGGGGACGGGGGGAGGGGCGGACGCGGTCGCGGGCGTGGTCGCGGGTGTGGTGCCGGCGGTCTGGGCGGTGCCGCCCGCGCCTCCGTCGCCGTGGCGCGACACGACGTAGATGCCGCCCGCGGTGACGGCGGCTGCCACCATCACGGCCGCCGCGCTCCAGCCGAACGCGCGCCGCTTCCTTCCGGACCGAGCCGGGACCGGGGCCGGCATCGGTGAAGGCTCCCGTCGGGTGGGTGCGGGCGGCGCCTGCGCACCCGGCGTGAACACCGTCGGCGCCTCTCCATCCCCCACAGGCACCGCGCGCAGCGCTCGTTCCGTCTCCTCCGCGGACGGCCGCGCGTCCGGGTCCTTGGCCAGCAGCGCTTCGACGAGGGGTTCGAGCGGCCCGGCGTGCTTCATGGGCTCTAGGGGGTCGGCGACGACGGAGTACGCCGTCTCCACCGCCGTGTCCTTACGGAACGGGGGCCGCCCCTCGACGGCCTGGAACAGGGTCGCTCCCAGCGCCCAGAGGTCGGCGGCGGGCCCCGGTCGGTGGCCCCGCATCCGCTCGGGCGCGATGTAGTCGACCGACCCGACGAGCTCGCCGGTCTTCGTCAGCGTCGAGGTGCCGCTCGCCATCGCGATACCGAAGTCGGTGAGGACGACACGGCCGCCGGCACCCAGGAGTACGTTGCCGGGCTTCACGTCACGGTGCAGGACCCCGGCCGCGTGCGCGGCCCGCAGCGCGGCGACCATGCCGAGCCCGATCCGGGCGGCCTCGCCGGGCGGGACTGTCCCGCCGCCCTTGAGCAGCTCACCGAGGGTCGTCGAGGGCACGTACTCCATGACGATGCAGGGCAGCCCCTCGTCATCGACGACGTCATGGACGACGACCACGTTGGGATGGGCGATACGGGCGGCGCTGCGCGCCTCACGCCGGGTGCGTTCGTAGAGCGTGGCGAGCTCGTCGTCGGTGAGGTGGCGCTGGACATGCAGCCGCTTCAGCGCGACGTCCCGGCTGAGAACCTCGTCCTGGGCCCGCCACACGGTGCCCATGCCACCGCGCCCGATCTGCTCGGCCAACCGGTACCGCCCGGCGATCAGCCGCCCCTCGTCCGACACAACGCGCCCTCGCCGACTCTCTCCGTGCCACGTGTCACCCGCCACGTGCTGCGTTCCGCGTTCTAGCTGCTTGTGGTGTTCGATTCGCGTCGACACCATAACCGGCGCAGGTTGCGGGACCGCCTCGGCAGGTCGCCCGACCGCTCCGCAAGACGGGCGGCCGGCTCCCCGTATCGTGACGCGTATGCAGTCCTACACAATCGGCCAGGCCGCCCGACTGCTCGGCGTGAGCCCGGACACCGCCCGGCGGTGGGCGGACGCCGGGCGGGTTGCCACCCACCGGGACGACGGCGGGCGGCGGCTCATCGACGGCCGGGATCTGGCCGCGTTCTCCGTGGAACTGGCGAAGACCGGCGGTGAGGAGGACGTCGCCTCCTACACCTCCGTACGGAACGCGTTCGCGGGCATCGTCACCGCCGTCAAGCTCGGTGACGTCGCCGCCCAGGTGGAGATCCAGGCCGGGCCGCACCGGCTGGTCTCCCTCCTCACCCGGGAGGCTGTCGAGGAACTGGGCCTGGAGGTCGGCATGGAGGCCACCGCGAGGGTGAAGTCGACGAACGTGCACATCGACCGGAGCTAGGGCCCGCTCACCTCCGTCAGCTGGACGTCATGGCCGTCAGGTTGTCGTCGACGTCGAGTACGAGTGCGCCCCCGTGCCCGCCAGCGCGCCCCCGTCGACGATCAGGTACTCGTCCCGGATCGGGGTGCCGTCGAAGAACGACTCCAGGATCTCCCGGGTGCCCGCCGCGTAACGGGCCTGCGCGGAGAGCGAGGAACCGGAGATGTGCGGGGTCATCCCGTGGTGCGGCATGGTGCGCCAGGGGTGATCCGCAGGGGCGGGCTGCGGATACCAGACGTCGCCCGCGTACCCCGCCAACTGCCCGCTCCGCAGGGCACGGTCGACCGCGTCGCGGTCCACGATCTTCGCCCTGGCCGTGTTGATCAGATACGCGCCGCGCTTCATCGCACCGAGCAGCTCGTCCCCGAACAGCCCCTCCGTCTCCGGGTGCAGCGGCGCGTTGATGGTGACGACGTCGCAGTGCGGGGCCATGTCCTGCGAGCTCTCGTGCCAGGTCAGGCCCAGCTCCTCCTCGGTCTCGCGCGGCAGCCGGTGGCGGTCCGTGTAGTGCAGCTTCACGTCGAAGGGCGCCAGGCGGCGCAGCACCGCGAGCCCGATCCGCCCGGCGGCGACCGTGCCGACGTGCATGCCTTCGAGGTCGTACGACCGCGCCACGCAGTCGGCGATGTTCCAGCCGCCGTCCAGGACCACCTGGTGCGAGGGGAGGTAGTTCCGTACGAGCGAGAGCGTCATCATCACCACGTGCTCGGCGACGCTGATGCTGTTGCAGTACGTCACCTCGGCGACCGTCACACCGCGCGCGATGGCCGAGTCGAGGTCGACGTGGTCGGAGCCGATACCCGCCGTGACCGCCAGCTTCAGGTTCTTGGCGGCGGCGATGCGCTCGGGGGTCAGGTAGGCCGGCCAGAACGGCTGCGAGATCACGATGTCCGCGTCGGGCAGCTCACGGTCGAAGACCGAGCCCTCGCCGTCCTTGTCGGAGGTGACGACCAGGGTGTGGCCGCGCTCCTCCAGGAAGCGGCGCAGGCCCAGCTCGCCGGTCACGCTGCCGAGCAGGTGGCCGGGGGTGAAGTCGGTCGCCTTCGGGGTGGGCGTGGTCTGGCCGCCGGGGTAGTGGTCGATGACGGGCAGATCGTCCCGGGCGTACGTCTTCGGGTATCCGTCGGTCGGGTCGTCGTACAGAACGCAGAGCACCTTGGCCATGTCGCGGCTCTCCTCAACTCCGTTGTGTGAAGGTGCTCTTCACCATCCTCGGGGTCGAATCCGCAGGTCAAAGCGAACGTTGTTATGCCGAGATAGCCGGCGGCTATCTGCCCGGCGGCCGCGCTACTCCCGTATCTCCTCCAGGTACGTGTGCAGCAGCGCGTCCAGCGCGTCGCGCACCCCCGCCTCCCGTGCCACCTTCAGCAGCGCCTCCGCGAGCACGGACTGCGGATCCCCCTCGGCCACCACGAGCCCCACCCGCGGCCCGTGCGCGGGACCCTTCAGCGGTACCACCCGCATCCCCTCCGGTACGCCGAACATGTGCAGCCAGGCGTGCGAGATCACGCTGGACCAGCGGCCGCCGGGCAGATGCGCGTACAGCCCGGCCACGCTGTCCGACTCGATCGCGGGCTCGGCCTTGGCGCCGTCGGCGGTGAAGCACTCGTCGATGATCCGGCGGTTGCGCATCCGGGGGCTCAGCAGGCACAGGGGCAGCACCGCCGCCTCCGCCCAGCGGGCCGACGACGCGGCGGCCAGCGGGCCGTCGACGGGAGTGAGCAGCACGTACCGCTCCTCGTACAGCGGAAACCGGCGTACGTGCCGCAGCTCGTCGTCGTCCAGATACGTCATCGCCGCGTCCAGCTCGAACTCGGCGAACCCGTGGGTGATCTCGGCGGACGACAGTGACTCCAGGCTGACCCTGGCCTGCGGGTGGCGCTCGCAGAACGGGTTGGTGAGGAGGGAGGCGGCGGGCAGCGCGGTGGGGACGATGCCGAGGCGCAGGGTGCCGGTCAGGCCGCCGCGCAGCGCCGACAGCTCCTGGCGCAGGGCGTCCCGCTCCGCGAGGATGCGGTGCGCCCAGGCGAGGACGACCTCGCCCTCCGGGGTCAGCCCCTCGTACCGTCTGGCCCGCCGCACGATCGGCACGTCCAGCTCGTGCTCCAGGCGCCGGATCGCGGCGGACAGGGACGGCTGCGACACAAAACAGGCGGCCGCCGCCCGCGCGAAATGCCGCTCCCGGGCGAGCGCGACCAGGTACTCAAGCTGACGCAGCAGCATCAGTCACCTCCGCTATGACGGTACCCGGGCAACGACAAGCTCGGTACGAACGCACATACCAGCACTACCGACCGATCACACGGCTCATGCAAAGTGACAGGAGACTTATGGCTTGCATATGCGGAAGTATGATCCGCACATACCTTCCCGAGGGAGTAGTCCTGTGCTCACCCGTTCCGTTCGCCTCGCCGGAGGCACCGCCGCCGCGCTCCTGGCGCTCAGCGCCTGCTCCTCCTCCGACTCCAACACGTCTTCGTCATCATCGTCATCGTCGTCGTCGTCGGACAGCTCGGCCTCCGCCTCCCCGGAGCTCTCCGGCACGGTGACCGTCTTCGCCGCGGCCTCGCTCCAGGAGAGCTTCACGACGCTGGGCAAGGACTTCGAGAAGGCCCACCCCGGCACGAAGGTGACATTCAGCTTCGGCGGCAGTGACACGCTCGCCGCGAGCATCACCGGGGGCGCGCCGGCCGATGTGTTCGCCTCCGCGAGCCCCAAGACGATGGCGATCGTGACGGACGCGAAGGACGCGTCCGGCACCCCCGCCACCTTCGCGCGCAACCAGCTGGAGATCGCGACCCTGCCCGGCAACCCCGACAGGATCGCCTCCCTGAAGGACCTCACCAAGTCCGGCCTCAAGGTCGTGCTCTGCGACGAGACCGTCCCGTGCGGCGCCGCCGCGCAGAAGGCGCTGGACGCGAGCGGCCTCAAGCTCACCCCGGTCTCCTACGAGCAGGACGTCAAGAGCGCCCTGACGAAGGTGGAGCTGAAGGAGGCCGACGCCGCCGTCGTCTACAAGACCGATGTGAACGCTGCGGGTGACAAGGTGGAGGGCGTGGACTTCCCCGAGTCGGCCGAGGCCATCAACGACTACCCGATCACCCTGCTCAAGGACGCGCCCAACGCGGCCGCGGCGAAGGCGTTCATCGCGCTGGTCCAGTCCGCCGAGGGCCAGCAGGTGCTGACGACCGCCGGGTTCCTGAAGCCGTGACCGAGCCCGCCCCCGACAGCTCCGACGCCGCGACCGACACCGACACCGTCACCGGTGGGCCACGGCGTCGGCGTGTCCGGGGTGGCGGCGGGGTGCCGGGCAGGCGGAGCGGGGGCCCCGGCAAGCGGGGCGGGGGGCTCGGCAAGCGGAGCAGAGTCCCCGGCAGGAGCAGAGTCCCCGGCCTCCGGGGCGGGGTGCCGCTTCCTCTCCTCCTGCCTGCCCTCGTAGGGCTGGCCTTCCTGCTCCTCCCCCTCGTCGCACTGCTCCTACGGGCCCCCTGGCGCAGCCTCCCGGACCAGCTCACCAGTGCGGAGGTCTGGCAGGCCCTCCAGCTCTCCCTGTTCACCGCGACGGCGGCCACCGCCGTGAGCCTGGTCCTCGGGGTGCCGCTCGCCTGGCTGCTTGCCCGCACGGACTTCCCGGGACGCGGCTTCGTACGCGCGCTGGTCACCCTGCCCCTGGTGCTGCCCCCGGTCGTCGGCGGTGTCGCGCTGCTCCTTGCCCTCGGCCGCAACGGCGTCGTCGGGCAGTGGCTGGACTCGGCCTTCGGGATCACACTGCCGTTCACCACGGCGGGGGTGGTGGTCGCCGAGGCGTTCGTCGCGATGCCGTTCCTGGTCATCAGCGTGGAGGGCACGCTCCGGGCCGCCGATCCGCGCTACGAGGAGGCCGCGACGACGCTGGGCGCCTCCCGTTTCACCGCGTTCCGCCGGGTCACCCTGCCGCTGATCGCGCCCGGCGTGGCGGCGGGCGCCGTACTGGCCTGGGCCCGCGCGCTCGGCGAGTTCGGCGCGACGATCACCTTCGCGGGGAACTTCCCCGGCCGTACGCAGACCATGCCGCTGGCGGTATACCTGGCCCTCCAGAACGACCCGGCCGCCGCAATAGCCCTCAGCCTGGTCCTGCTCGCCGTATCGATCGCGGTACTGGCCTGCCTGCGCGACCGCTGGATGACGGGAGTGTCATGAGTACCGGCCCATCCCGCACGACGGAGGCGGTCATGAGGACCGGCCCATCCCGCACGACGGAGGTGGTCATGACGACAGACGTATCCCGCACGACGGAGGTGTCATGACGACCGATGTATCCCCCGCGTCCGACAAGGGCCTCGGCAGGGGCCTCGACACCCGTCTCGTCGTCGACCGGGGCTCCTTCCACCTCGACGTCACCCTCACCGCCGCCCCCGGCGACGTCGTCGCGCTCCTCGGCCCGAACGGCGCGGGCAAGACCACCGCGCTGCGCGCCCTGGCCGGACTCACCCCGCTCTCCGCCGGCGGTCATCTGCGCCTGGACGGCAGCGACTTGGACCGTACGCCGCCCGAGTCCCGTCCCGTGGGCGTCGTCTTCCAGGACTATCTGCTCTTCCCGCACCTCACCGCTCTCGACAACGTCGCCTTCGGGCCGCGCTGCCAGGGCGTGCCGAAGGCGGAGGCCCGCGCCCAGGCCGCCGGCTGGCTGGACCGGATGGGTCTGGCCGAGCACGCGGGCGCCAAGCCCCGCCGGCTGTCCGGCGGTCAGGCCCAGCGCGTCGCCCTCGCCCGCGCGCTGGCCACCCACCCCCGGCTGCTCCTGCTCGACGAGCCGCTCGCCGCACTCGACGCCCGCACCCGCCTCGACGTACGTGCCCAACTCCGGCGCCATCTGGCCGACTTCGAGGCCGTCGCAATACTGGTGACGCACGACCCGCTGGACGCGATGGTGCTGGCGGACCGGCTGGTGGTCATCGAGGACGGCCGCGCGGTCCAGGACGGCACCCCGTCGGACATCGCGCGCCATCCGCGTACGGACTACATCGCCCAGCTCGTCGGCCTGAACCTCTACCGGGGGCGGGCGGACGGCCACACGGTACGGCTCGACGCGGGTCCGGCGATCACGACGACCGAGGACCTCACCGGTCCCGTCTTCGTGGCCTTCCCGCCGAGCGCCGTCACCCTCCACCGCGACCGCCCCACCGGCTCCAGCGCCCGCAACCTGTGGAGTTGCGAGGTCAGCGGCCTGGAAACACACGGCGACCAGATCCGCGCGGACCTCACCGGCGAACTCCCGCTGGCCGCCGACCTCACCACCGTCGCCGCCGCCGAACTCGACCTGCGTCCGGGCGCGCCCGTCTGGGCGACGGTCAAGGCGGCGCAGACGCACGCGTATCCGGCGTGAGCGGCCGGGAACGTCCCCTCAAGGCCCCCGATCCGCCAGCACGAGGAGCGGGCGGAATGCCCGGTATGCGCGCGGTCCACCGGCCTCTCGTTGATGTTCAGTGGCTTCACCTCCGCGCTCTCCTCCGCCGGCGCTTGGGCAACCACCTCCAGCTCAGCGACGCGACCGGCTGCGGGCAGGCCCAAGAGCGACGCAGCGGCCTGCCGGACCAGAACTCCAGCGTCGTCGAGGAGCCTCAGGAGTTCAGGAACTGCTGGAACTGCTGGAACTGCTTGTCGAAGTCGCGAGGATCCTCGCTCAGCGACGCCTTGACCATCGCGGTGAACTCGTCGACGACCACCTCGAACGCATCGGCCTCGACACCGTCGAGAGCGATACGTGCGACATCGGCCGGGTCCATCTTGGGTACGTCGTAGCCCTTCATCATGTCGGTGTCCGCCGCTCCGAGGTGCACCGAGGTGACGCTCGTGCCCTGCCCGGCCAGTTCCTGGCGCAGGGCGTTGCCCATGCTCCAGACGGCGGCCTTCGAGACCGCGTAGGCGCTGCTGCCGGGGAAGACGAACCAGGACGCCGACGAGGCGATGTTCACCATCGCGCCCCCGCCGTTCGCCGCGAGGACCGGCGCGAAGGCGCGGGCCATGGACAGCGTGCCCCAGAAGTTCACGTCCAGCGCGGCACGGACAGCGTCCAGGTCACCGAGCAGGGCGCCTCCGCCGATTCCGGCGTTGTTGACGAGCAGGTCGACGTCGCCCGCCGCGCGAGCCGCCGCCTCAACGGCGAGAGGGTCGGAGATGTCCAGGGCGAGGACCTCGACACCGTCGAGATCGATCGACCCGGGTCGACGGGCGGTCGCGTAGACCTTCGCGCCCCGCTCGACTAGCTGGGCGGCAAGATGGCGGCCGATGCCGCGGTTGGCTCCCGTGACGAGCGCGGTGGCTCCGTGGATGTTCATAGGACGTAGGCTAAAACCTCACGTCGACGTGAGGATCAAGTCCGTTCCGCCCAGGAGGTGCCATGCGTATCGGAAAGGTGGCCGAAGGCGCTGGGGTCAGCGTCCGCGCGCTGCGGTACTACGAGGAGCAGGGGCTCGTCATCGCCGACCGCAGCCCCAGCGGCCACCGGCAGTATCCCGAGTCCGCCGTTGAGCGGGTGAAGTTCATACAGCTTCTCTACTCGGCCGGGCTGAGCAGCAAAGCGATCTTGCAGGTCCTGCCCTTCCTGGACACCCTCGTCGCGACTCCACGGATGACACAGCGACTCAAGGACGAACGCGACCGCATCCGGACCCAGATCGACGACCTGACCAGAGCGCACGACCGACTCGATGAGCTGATCGGCCTCGCCACCAAGTCCGCGGTCTCTCCAGCTACCTGCTCGGCGAACGCGGATGCCGCCACATGATCGACCGGACCTCCTCGCCCCGTTCGAATTTGGGCCGGCCAAAGTCTCGCCAGGATCGAAAGCGGGCACTAAAAGGGACCTTGTGACACCGACCCCTCGCGATCCCGAGTCCCCTGCCTCCACCAAGCGTCCCGCTTCCGAGACCCCGGCGCTGGCCGCCGCGCTGGGCATGCGACGGCACCCGGAAGGCGGCTGGTTCGTCGAAACCTGGCGGTCGCCGCAAACCTTCCGTCCCGACGGCTACCCCGGCCCCCGTGCCGTCGCTACCGGTATCTACTTCCTGCTCGGCCCGGGCGACACCTCCGCCTGGCACACGGTCCGTTCCGACGAACTCTGGCTCTGGCACCGCGGCGGCCCACTGGAACTCCTCCTCGGCGGCGACGCCGACCAGCCGGGCGGGGCCCCGGAAGTCATCCGCCTCGGCCCCGGCGTGGAGAACGGCGAACGCCCTCAAGCCCTCGTACCCGGCGGCATCTGGCAGTCCGCCCACCCGGCCACCGACCAGGAGGTCCTGGTCAGCTGCGTCGTGGCCCCCGGCTTCGACTACGCGGACTTCCGGCTCATCGACTCCGGGGACTGAGGCCCAGGGCGATGCCGGTCAGGCGTGCGACGCGTGGATTCGGGCCAGCAGCGCGGCGAGCCCGTCCGGGGTGACAGGGAGTATTCGGGTGGGGCCGTCGCCAGCCTGGGGAACACCCCAGCCGGAGACAAGTGGAGGAAGATCCTGAGCTTCGTCAGTTACTTCCCCGGCCGGGGAAGTGTCCGCGAGACGGCGTACCTCGAAGGCAAGGCCGAAGGCAAAGCTGAAGGTGAGGCCGAAGGTGAGGCGTCGCTGATCCTGCGCGTGCTCGAGAAGAACGGTGTCCCGGTCCCCGAGGGCACCCACGACCGCATCACCTCCTGCACCGACCTCGAGGTCCTCACCCTCTGGTTCGACCGTGCCCTCACAGCCACCCGCGCGGATGACCTGCTCACCGGGGAATCTGCCGAGCCCTGACGCTCCGGAATGGAGGGCGCGGGCCGCGGGCTCCGGCGTCACCCTTCGTAGCTGGTGTCCGGTGGTCACGCCGGAGCGCGCAGTGCCGTCTCGATCTGCGTGAGCCAGTGCTCGACGGGCCCGAAGGTGAGCAACCCGCTTCCCGCGCCCGCGAGTTCCCCGGCCGCCGGGAGGAGCCGGGCGTAGCAGCACTCCAGCGCCGCCCGGTCGTCCAGGGCGAGGGCGGCGCGGGCCTCCAGACAGCACAGGGCCTCGTACAACAGGTCCCGGGGCGGCTCGGGCACGGCACGCAGCGCGACGGCCGCCTCCGCCCGGCGGCCCGCCGCCAGGAGGAGCAGCGGTTCGGCCCAGGGGCGGTACGGGCCCCAGTCCGCGTACGGGCCCCAGTCCGCGCACGGGCCCCAGTCCGCGTACGGGCCCCCGTCCACGCACGGGCCCCCGTCCACGCACGGGCCCCCGTCCACGCACGGGCCCCCGTCCACGCACGGGCCCCCGTCCACGCACGGGCCCCCGTCCACGCACGGATCCCCGCCGCTCGGCGGCACCCGCACCCGCACCCGCAGGCTCAGCAGGGCCAGGGCGAGGAGCCCGCGTTCCAGGCCGGGCATCCCGGCGCCGTCCAGGCGCGCGGCGGCGGCCCGGTAGTTGGCCTCCGCCTCCTCCCGGTGGTCCGAGGCGGCGGCCAGCCGCAACGCCGCGTACCACTCGGTGAACACGCCCACCAGCGGCAGTTCATGACGCTCCGCCAGGCGATCGGCCGCGGCGGCGTGTTCGTCCGCCGTACGGAAGTCGGCGAGGGCGCTGCGGGACTGGACCCGGATGAGATGGCCGAGGACCTCGTAGGTCGTCAGGCCGTGCCGGGCGGACACGGCGATCAGTTCCGCGCCGATCCCGTCCCGCCGCGCGGCGAGACCGGCCCGGCTGAAGGACTGCATGAACGTCCCGTTCAGGGCGAACACCAGCAGCGCCGGGTCGTCGAGACGGCGGGCGATCGCCTCCGCCTCGCGGGCGGCTTCCGGTCCGCGGGGCGCGTGCGTACCGCGTGACTCCAGCGCGATCGTGGCCAGCAGGCGGCAGCGCGCTCCGTCATACGCCGGGCCCTTCGGCAGGGCGGCGAGAGTCCGCTCGGCGGCCGCGACCAGGCGCTCGGCCAGGTCGGGATCATCCACGCGCGTCCAGATCGCCGGGACGTCGTACGCGCCGATCACCCGGGCGGTCAGCTCCACGTCCCCGGACTCCTCCGCCGCCGCGACCACCGCCATACGGTGTTCCCGCGCCGCCTCCAGCCCGCCGCCGCCGGTCACCGCGAGGTTCCGCAGCAGCCCGACGGCCGACTCGAGCCGGGCGCGTGGGCCCGTACCGACGGTGCGGTCGTAGGCGGCGGAGGTCTGTGTCCAGACCTGCGCGACGGCGTCGTCGGGGTGCGGGCCGTGGGGTTTTTCGCCCCCTCCGCCCCTACCCGTCCCTCGTTCCTGGGGGCTCCGCCCCCAGACCCCCGCGTCGCGCTGAACGCGCTCGTCCTCAAACGCCGGACGGGCTGGGATCAGCCCCTCCGGCGTTTGAGGAATGGGCAGGGGCGGAGGGGGCGAAAACCCACCCCCGCCCAACCCCTCCGCCTGCGCCAAGATGTCCGCCTCAAGCCGCCGCAGCCCCGGCCCGGGATCCAGCCCCAACTCGTCGGCCAACGCAACCCGCGCCCGCCGCAGCACAGCCAGCGCATCCCCCTGCCGCCCGGCCCGATAGAGCGCAAGGGAGAGCAGCCCCCAGGCATCCTCCCGCCAGGGATGCTCGGCAACGTGCGCGTCGAGATCGGGAACCGCCTCTCCCGCACGGCCCAGCGCCAGCTGAGCCGCAGCACGCCCCTCGACCGCCTGAAGCCGCAGCTCGGCAAGCCGGGCGCGCTCCGCCCGAGCCCACCCTTCCCCCGCGAACTCGGCATACGCGGGCCCCCGCCACCACCCGAGCGCCACCTCCAGCCTCCCGAGCGCGTCCTCGGCGGGCAGCTTCACGGCATCAGCGACAGCCGCCTCGAACCGCCACGCGTCCACCGCGTCCGGCGGGACACGCAAGGCGTACCCGGGCCCCTCGGTGACCAGCAGCCGAGCCGGCGTCCGCGGCAACCGCTCAGGCTCCAGCGCCCGGCGGAGCGCACCGACGAAGGTCTGCACCGCACCCACGGCTCCCGGCGGCGGGTCCTCCCACAGGTCGTCGACCAGCCGGGCGACCGGCACGACCCGCCGACGGGCCACGATCAGCCGGGCGAGCACGGCCCGGTGCCGCGGCCCCTTCAACGCGAGCGAGTCCCCGTCACGCTCGGCCACGACGGCCCCGAGCACCCCGAAAACGACCCGCTGCTCCACGCCACCACCCTCTCCGGCCGCCCACCCGCCACCGTACGCGCGCTGATTCACCGCTGATTCACGCGCGGCAAGCTCAAGACGTCCCACTCCCGCACCCTTCCGAACCCCTCCGAGAGGCAGAAACCAATGCCCCCGATCCCACCCCCGACCATCCCGGGCTTCGCCTACCACCGCATCCCGGTCGCCCCCGACGTGTCCCTGAACGTCGCCGTCGGCGGCTCCGGCGGCACCCCCGTCGTCCTCCTGCACGGCTTCCCGCAGACCCACCTGATGTGGCGGCACGTCGCCGCCGACCTGGCCGCCGACCACACGGTCATCTGCCCCGACCTGCGCGGCTACGGCGCCAGCGACAAGCCGGCCGAACCCACGGAGGGCGCGGACCCGACGACGTACTCCAAGCGCACGATGGCCGCCGACATCGTCACGCTCGCCCGCGCTCTGGGCCACGACCGCTTCGCCCTGGTGGGCCACGACCGGGGCGCGCTCGTCGCCGTCCGTGCCGGGCTCGACCACCCCGGCACGGTCACTCATCTCGCCTCGCTCGACGTGCTGCCCACCCTCGACATGTGGGACGTGCTGCACGGAACGACCGCGGCGGTCGCCTTCCACCTGTACCTGATGGCGCAGCCGCCGGGCCTGCCGGAGCAACTGATCGGCGCGGCCCCGGACGCGTTCTTCGGCCACTTCCTCGACCAGTGGACCCGGGAATCGGAGTCGCCGGACCCGGAGTCGGCGGCCATCCCGGAGGACATCCGCGCCGCCTATCTGAAGGCGTCCCGGGAGGCGGTGCCGTCGATCGTCGCCGACTACCGTGCCTCCGCCGGTATCGACGTCGTACACGACCTGGCCGACCGCGAGTCCGGCAACCGGCTGCGGATGCCGGTCACCGTCCTCCAGCAGGACTGGGGCGCGGCGCTCGGTTTCGACGCCGCCGCCCGGTGGGCCACGTGGGCGACCGATCTGCGCCATTCCACCGTGTCCTGCGGGCACTTCATGGCGGAGGAGGCGCCCGACGAGGTCACCAAGGCGATACGGGATCTGCTCACCCGGACCCCCTGACCGGCGCCCCGTACCCCCCGTAACTCCCTTGGCGCCTTTGTGACGCCGGACGCCGGTTGCGGATCACTCAGCGTGGGCATGACCCGTAGGCAGGACCGGCCGCGCACCGTATCGCGCGGGTCCCGGCCGGCGGGGGGTCCGACCGCCGGGAGTGCCGACCGTCCTGGAGGGGAGTGAGGTGTCATGCGTGCGCATGAGCGCGCCGTCCGGCAGACCGCCCGCGTCGAGTACACACTGCCGCGCACAGCAGTGTCGGCGGGGAGGGCCCGCAGACTCACCTCGGCGTTCCTCACCCGGCCGCGGATGGACGCGCCGACCGCCGACCAGGTCGACGACGCCACGCTGATAGCTTCCGAACTCGTCGCCAACGCCGTCCGGCACGGCCGTACCGGCTGTCGGCTGCGCCTCCAGGTGGCGCACGGTGAAGTGACGGTGGAGGTGCACGACGACAGCCCCGGCCGGCCCAGTGTCGGCCCGCTGGACACCGACTCGGAGAGCGGCCGCGGCCTCGCGATGGTCCAGCAGCTCGCCAACCGCCTGGAGGTCGTCAGCACCGGCTTCGGCGGCAAGACGGTCCGAGCGGTCCTCGCGGTGTGAGCGGTCCTCGCGGTGTGAGCCACGGCCCACCGGCTCGAAGCGACGTACTACCGGCCGGTAGCCACGGTCGCAGGCCCAGAGCGGCACCCCACAACCCCGGAGCGACGCCCTACCGGCCCGGAGCGATGGTGGCCGGCCCAAGGCCGCACCCCACCGACCCGGAGCGACTCCCTACCGACCACCGACCCGGAGCGGCGCCCCACCGGCCCACGAGCGATAGCTCACCGCCCCGGTCGACGGTGTGCGCCCGGGAGGGTGACGCGGAGCGGCCCGCCGTCCGGCGTCGGCCGGTCATCACCCCGCGCGCCTGTAGAGACGAACCATGCGCTTCTCTCGTATCTCCCGGGTCCTCCACGCATCCCGTACGCGGAAAGTCTGGGTGCCGGCCGTGGCGGCGACTGCGGTCGCGGGTGCCGCGTTGACCGCGGTGCTCATCGCAGGAACAGGAAGCGGAGACGACAGTGGCGGCTCCGGCTCACGAGCCGCTTCCGCGGACGAGGACCGGCGTACGGCGATGGCGCTGACCCGGTTCCGGACATCCGCCGCCAGCCCCTCGGAGGTCACCGTGCGGCTCCCCTCCGCGGGGGACGGGACGGTGACGGTGCGCGCCGTGGCCGACCATCGCCTGCATCGGGCGGTCGGGGTGTACGAGGTGACGGACGACGGCCACATCATGCGAGGCCTGCTCGCCTGGGATCTGGAGGGCGTCGCCGTGGCCGGATCCCCGGCGTCGGCCCCGGACGACACCCTTGCCACCAAGGCGAGACCGGCCGCCCCGGGCCCGGTGACCACCGCCGTCCAGGCGGCGCGTCGGGCCGGCACGCTGGGGTCCGGCCAGTGGTCCCGCCGCCCCTACGGCGCCGCTCCGCTGGACCAGGCACTGCGTCTGGCGCTGTCCGTGGCCACGGACGGCCGGGCGAACACCCGGCTCCCCGCCGACTCCCGGCGATTGGCGCCGCGCGCCCCGGGCGGCGAAGCCATCCACCCCAAGGCCTCGGCGCTCCCCCAGACCTACTCGCTCGACACGGCCGGCGACCTGCGCCGCGTGACAGCCGAGGTTGCCCCCGGCAAGAAGGCGACGGTCGACTTCGCTACAACCAGGGCCCGCGCAGGCGTCCCGAGCGCGCCGTGGAGCTGATGCCGTGGAGCTGATCCTTGGGCGCGGAACTACGCCGGTTCGGCCGACCAGTCGGTGAGCGCGGGGGGCTGCGTCGGCGCGGCGGCCGGGCGGCAGACGAACCCGAGGCGGGTGAGCGCGCGGGCCACCTCGAACTCGGTGAAGTCGCGGCGGTCCTGCCGGGTGATGACCTCGCCGACCTGCTTGACGGGGTAGGTACGCGGACCGATGACCACCGACGCGCCGGTGACGGCTTCGGGCTGGACGTCCGCCATCGAGTGCTCGACCTCGCCCTTGATGAGGTCGAAGGGGAAACGGGCGATCACACAACGCATGGGTGCCTCCGCGGGGGAAGTTTCCGAACACCGGAAAGCAGGCACGGCGTCACGGGAAATTCGCCGGAAATTTAATGCGGGAATAAAACAAAAGCAGGTGGCCGGGACCCGCACCTCAGGGTGCAGGTCCCGGCCACCTGTAAGCGTCGGCCGACTCAGGAGTCAGGCTTCAGCGGGGGTCCCGGACTAGGCGGGGACGATGTTCTCCGCCTGGGGGCCCTTCTGGCCCTGGGTGACGTCGAAGGTCACCTTCTGGCCTTCCTGGAGCTCACGGAAGCCCTGGGTGGCGATGTTCGAGTAGTGGGCGAAGACGTCAGCGCCGCCGCCGTCCTGCTCGATGAAGCCGAAGCCCTTTTCCGCGTTGAACCACTTCACGGTGCCAGTAGCCATGTCAAATCTCCTTCGGGGCAAAGCTCGAGGACCCACACTGTGTGGGTCCGCGTCTGCGCGATGTTGCCCCCTCCGGATAAGCACCGGATATTCAGAAGCCGACTTCCCGGTACGGACCGGAAAGCAAGCTCCAAGACTTTGGGAACCACAACTGCAACTGATATCGACACTAGCACGGGACGAGCGCGAAGGGGGCGCACTATCTCACCCCTCTCGGGGGGATAAAGAAACTCCCCGCACTGCGCTCCAATTTCTCTGTCCGCCAGGACAGATATTCACCCCCGCCGGAGGCAGTGATCACCTGCCGTGCGGCGTCGGTGGGCTCCGTCCCGACTTGCCCGGCCCCGCCGCGCGGGGTGCCCTGGGGGCATGACGACCGAGCCCGGCGCGGTCCCGGAGACCTTCGCGTTCGCCTGCGGGAACTGCGGGCACCGCTGGGAGGCGACGTTCCGCCTGCTGTTCTTCACCGACCCGCTCGACACGACGGGCCAGACCACTCAGGAGTACGTCGACGAGGCCGGCGCCTCCGTCAGGTCCCCGCTGACCGACGCGGTGTGCAGGAAGTGCGGGAGCCGACGGGTCCGGGTGTCGGCTCCCTGACCGGCCCGGCGGGTCCGAATGCCCGCCTCCTCGCGCGCCCCTGCCACGTTCGCGCGGCCGGACGCTGACCGGCCCGGCGCGTCCGAGTAGCCGCCCGCTCACCACCCCCGCGCCGCGGGACTCACCCGGACGGACCGGTGCGCTGGTGGGGCCGGAGGTCCGGTGGTGGCGTGGGGGAACTGCCGCGTTCTCAGGAGGCCCCGCCATGAACCGTCGTCCGTCACGTCTTCTCGCCTCCGCGCTGACGGCGGGCGTCCTGGTGTCGGCGTCCGCCTGCTCGGTTTTCGAGCAGCCCGGCGAGGAGGCGACCGAGGAGAGGGTCACGTCGTCTCCCGCCGCCCCGTCGTCCCCCGCCGCGTCCGCCACCCCCTCGCTCACCGTCACGCAGGCCCACGACGCCCTGCTCGGCCCCACCGAGCTGGGCGAGCGCTGGTCCGCGACGCAGGGCGGGGCGACCTGGCGCGACGGTCTCCTCAAGGGCCGGACGGACGTCGCGGACTGTCAGCGGCTGCTGGACGGCCTGTACGCCGAGGATCTGCTGGGGAAGCCGAAGGGCGCCGGCGCGGTCGTCGGCCTCGACGAGAGCGACACCGCGGCGCAGTTGCGCTACCAGGTGGCCGCGTACGGCGGACCGGCGGAAGTGGACGCGAAGATGGCCTGGCTGCGGACACTGCCGGTGAAGTGCGCGGAGTTCACGTCCACCGATGTCCGGGGCGGACGGCAGACGGTGACGGTCGTCCCGGCGAAGCTCCCTGGTGTGGGCGACGCCCGCGAGGGTCTGCGGATGACCATGAGCGGTGAGGACGATCAGTACGGCGAGACCCCGACGCTGACGCTGGACTTCGCCGCCGTACGGGTCGGCGACCGGGCCGTCTCCCTCACCAACGGCGGACTCGGCGGCGCCGAGGAGGACTTCACGAACCAGGCGGTCGAACTGGGCACCCAGCGCCTCCAGGACGTCCTCGCGAAAAAGTCCCCGGCACCCCGTCCCTCCGCCCGCCCCTCCGTCCAGCCCTCCGTCCGGCCCTCCGCCCAACAGGGCTGACCAAAGCGGGAGTTCACCATCGGCATGGCCCGTTCCGCCTCCGGAAGCGGGGCGGTGGTGGTCATGACCGGGTAGGCGTCGGTGTTCCCGTGGCCCCGGGGGGCGTGGCCGCGGACGGTGTTGTCGACATCTCGGGGGTCGCGGCAGGCGCCGTGCCCTCGATGTCGACCACCGAGCCCACCGCCAGGTGCCCGTACAGCCACTCCGCGTCGCTCGTGCGCAGGCCGATCCAGCCGGACGTGCGGTCGTAGGCGCCGGGGGCCTTCTCGTCGTAGGAGAGGGCGGCGATGTAGTTCGCCTTGCCGTCGGAGGCGCGGAGTTGGATGAACCAGGAGACCTTGAGGTCGTAGCCGGGGCCGACGATGTCGTCGCTGGGCATCACCGTCGAGCTCACCTTGGTGGTGACCGTCATCCGGCCCGTCGGTGTGGGCTTCTCCGTGGCGCCGGAGGAGACCGGCAGTTCGCGGCCCGCGACCGAGATCAGCCGCCGGGACAGGTCGACCGTGGCGTCGGCCGTCGCGGGGATGCTGGGCGTGCCGGTGGGGCTCCCCGCCGGGGACGGGTTGCGGTCCGTGCCGCCGCCGACGCCGAGGTTCAGGGCCACGACCAGGGCGAGCGCAGCCGCGGCCGAGGCGCCGGCGACGGTCCCGGCCGTACGGCGGTTGCGTCGGCGGCGTACCGCCCTGCCGCGGATCTCCGCGCCGGACAGCGACGGAGGCGTCTCACCGGCTGCGGCCAACTCGCGCAGTTCAGCGGTGAGTCCGGAGGTGAGTTCATCGGACACGGTCGTCCTCCCGCTCCCCATCGCCGACTGAACCGGAGGAACCGGAGGAACTGGGGGGACCGGAGGGACCAGCCGTCCCCGCGCCGCCCGCCGAGTCCGTCGTGAGTTCCCGCGCCAGCGCCGCCCGGCCACGGGACAGCCGGGCCTTGACCGTCCCCACCGGGGCGCCGGTTTCGGAGGCTACCTGCTCGACACTCAGGTCGCACAGATGGTGCAGGACCAGGGCCATCCGCTGCGGCTCGGGAAGCGTGCGCAAGGCGGCGACCAGGGTGGCGTGTTCCGGGCCGGGCCCGGGGACGTGCTGCGGCGGCGGATTCCTGCGCACCAGCTCCAGCCAGCGGCGCGCGCGGCGCCAGCGGCTCACCGCGAGCCGCATCGCCACGGTCCGTATCCACGCCTCCGGCGCCCCTTCGAGGAGGAACTCCCGCCGCTGGTCCCAGGCGCGGACGAACGCCTCCTGGACGACGTCCTGCGCCTCGCCGTGATCCCCGGTGAAGGCGAAGAGCTGGCCGGTCAGCCGGGGGAACGCGGTGGCGTAGAACGTGTCGAACTCGTCCTCTGTCATGCCCCCCGCCGGAGTTTCCGGAAATTCCCCAGTCCTGTGCAACCCGGCGGTCGGTGCCGTGCGTACAGGTCCCGTACGTCGCACATCGAAACACATCACAGGGGGATCTGGATGACCACGGGGACCAGGACGACCGCGCGGAGCGGGGGAGTGCGGAGCGGCCGGGCGGCCCGCGCGGTGGGCGCGGCGGCCTTGTGCGTACTCGCGCTCGCGGGCTGTTCGGCGCAGGCGGTGGCCGGGGGGACACCGCCTGCGCCGAACGCCCGGCCCGCGGAGGCGAAGCCGAGTGTGACGGCGAAGCCCTCGCCCACGCAGACGCCTCTCAAGGCGCTGGACGGCGCGCAGATCAACATCGCCGACGGACAGACCGTGGGTGTCGGTATGCCGATATCCGTCACCTTCGACCGCGCGATACCCGCCGCCGAACGGGCCGACACCGAGCGGCAGTTGAAGGTCTCCGCCGGTGTCGAGGGTTCCTGGAGCTGGGTCAAGGACCGCAATCTGCCGGCCGGGCAGCGCGTCGACTTCCGTCCGCGCGAGTACTGGACCCCGGGCACGGAGGTCACCGTCCGGGCGGGCTCCGGGATCACCCGGCACTTCACCGTCGGCCGTTCGCTCGTCGCCACGGTCGACGTCCGCAGCCACACGATGACGGTGGTCAAGGACGGCCGGACCCGGACCGTTCCCGTCACCGCGGGCGCCCCGGGCATGGACACCTGGAACGGCACGATGGTCGTCTCCGACAAGCAGCGCGAGGTCTTCATGGACTCGCGCACCGTCAACTACGGCGACGCGTACGCGGGTTACTACTCCTACGCCGTCCACCTCACCACCTCGGGCACCTACCTCCACGAGAACCCGAAGGCCAACACCTACGCGGGCCGGCAGAACGTCACGCACGGCTGCGTCGGCCTCGCGACGGACGGCACGGCGAAGCGGTTCTACGACGAGGTCATCCCCGGCGACGTCATCAAGGTCGTCGGCTCGAAGGACACCGTCGACGTCGGCAACGGCTACGGCGACTGGAACGCGAGCTGGGAGCAGTGGCGGGCGGGCAGCGCGCTGGCGTGACACACCGGCCGAAGAATTCCGGCGGCTGTGTCATCCCGGCTGTGGCCCCCGGGAGTTCTAAGGAGTGGAGAGGCGCCCTCCATCTCACAGAGGTACTCATCTCACTGCAGTACTCATCCCGCTGCAGTACTCATCGCACTCATCCGGATCCTCAAGGGTCCGCGCAACACGAGGAGTTGTCCGTCCATGACACGCATGACACGGCTGTCCATGCCACGGATACAGAAGTACGTCGCCGTCGCGGCGGTCGCTGCCGCGCTGGCCGGCGTGCCCACGGTGTCGTACGCCGCCGCACCGGGGACGGCGGCGTACGACATCGGCAGGCACGCGCCTTCGGCACAGATCGTCGCCCCCGGCGAGCATGTCGCGGGCGGCGAACCCGGCTTCGAGCTCTGGCTCACCGAGGAGGGCAAGTACTGGACCACACCCGACGACCCCGAGCCGCAGTTCCGCAGCGTGGTCGACGGGAACATCGACCTCAGCCGGCCGGGCGTCTCGGTCCAGGCGGAGGGCATTCAGGGGCACTACGTCCTCTCCGGCCTGTACTACGGCGGCAGGGGCACCGCCTCGCGGGTCGCCGTCGAGACCTCGGTCGGGACCGTGCAGGGCAAGCTGCTGGAGCTGACGGGCAAGCCCGGCTGGGGCGTCTGGTACGCCATCGCCGACGTGCCGATGAGCGATGAGGGCGGCTTCGACGCCTTCCACTCCGTCACCGTCCACGACACGCGAGGCCGGGTCTACTCCCAGCTCGAGCTGAACTGAGCCTGCGGGCGGGGGAGTCGGGTTGTTCAGGTCCCGACTCCCCCGCGCCACCCCTTCCCCCCACGAACCCGATTCCGAGGGACACCGCCGGCCGTGCAGCACAACTCCACCGACGCCCCCGAAGTCCCCTCCTCTGAGGGGGAGTTCGCCGCGTACGCCGCCGCTGCGTGGCCCCGCCTCGTGCGCACCGCGCACATGCTCACCGGCGACTTCCACGAGGCCGAGGATCTCGTCCAGACCACGCTGGCCAAGGTGTACGCCCGCTGGCGGCGCATCCCGCGCGACGACGTCGACTTCTACGTACGCCGCTCGCTGGTCAACAACAACCTCAGCCGGGTGCGCAGAAGACGGGTCGTCCATCTGCTGACGCCGTTCCTGCCCGAGCGGATGCACCAGCGCGAGCCGGGGCACGCGGAGGCCGTCGAGGAGCGGGCTGCCCTCGGTCAGGCGTTGGACTCCCTTTCGGCGCGGCAGCGGGCCGTGCTGGTGCTGCGCTACTGGGAGGACCTGGGCGAGGGCGAGATCGCCCAGCTGCTCGGCTGCTCGGTCGGCACGGTCAAGACCCATGCCCGGCGCGGCCTGGAGTCCCTGCGCGTCCACCCCCTGTTCGCCGGCCGACACCCCGTTTCCGGAGCCCGCCCATGAACCGCCCCTCCCGTCCGCAGAGTCCTGCCCCGGAGCCCGAGGGGCTGCGCGAGGCCTTCGCCGAGGCCGCGCTCGACGTCACGCCCTCCGCCGTGCCGCTCGCCGCCATCGAGCGCGCGGGCCGGCGGCGCAGGCGGCGCCGTACGGCCGCGGTGCTGGGTGCCGCCTGCGGGGTGCTGCTGCTGCCGCTGGCCGTGGTGGTGCTCCGCGCGGACCTGTCCTCAGGGCAGGGTGAGAGCGAGCGGGTCACGCCGCCGGCCGCGAGCGCCGGTCCGACGCCCTCGCCTTCCCTTTCCATGGCGCACGCCGAAAAGGTGCGGATCGTGACCCCCGGCGAGCGGGTCGAGGTCTCGCCCGGCACCGAGATCTGGCTCACGGAGGACGGCAAGCACTGGTCGGAGCCGGACCAGCCCACCCAGTTCCGCAGTGTGAGCGACGGCAACCTCGACCTGAGCAGTCCCGGAGTCAGCGTCCAGGAGTCGGCGCACGAGGGCGTCTCCTTCCTCTCCGGCATCTTCTACGGACCGGGCGAACCGGCCCGCGTCGAGGTGAGGACCGTCGCGGGCGTCATCGACGGCACGGCGCTCACGCTGGCGGGCGAGCCCGGCTGGGGCGTCTGGTACGCGGAGGTGAAGATGCCGGAGTCGCAGCCGCCCTCCGACTCGCTGACCGGTGTCACCGAGAGAGTCACGGTGTACGACTCGGCAGGCGCAGTTATCGCGAGCCAGGAGTTCTCCGCATGAGGATCACCCTGCACAGCTCCCGCGCCGCCTGTACAGCGGGACCGCGGGACCCATCGGCTCGGTTGCCGCGCACACCGGCGGCGCCGGAACCCGCACCCTCTGGCAGACGACGTACGACGACCGGCTCGCCGTCACCGTCGCTCTCTTCGCGCAGCACCCCGCCGAGGGCGAACATCCGGCCGGCCCGGCCCAGCTCCCCTCCGGCAGCTCCGACCTGGCCCTCCGCGTCAACGCGGACGTACGGAACCGGCTGGCACCGGGGGCCTGGGAGGCGGCCGTACCGGTCCCGGGGCCGACCGACCAGCCGTGGCGGAAACCGGAGTGACGTACCGCGCACAAGGCCGCACACGCGCTGCCCCGTGACCTCGGCCCCGTCTCCACCGGACCGGCCCGATCGGGCGCACCGCGACCTCGGCCTCACCTGTGCCGGAGCGCCCCCGTGAACAGTCGCGCCGACCTGCGGGACCACGGGGGCCCTACCCGAACGGTTGAGCGCGGGAAGCGATCCAGAGCCGAGATCGACTCCGCCCAGAGCCGGGATCGAGACCTTCAAGCTCTACCGCGGGCCGAAATAGGGCCCATACTGGTTCTACGATGACGAAGCCATCCGCGCCCCGGCGCCACCTGCCCACCAGCCCCTTCGCCGCCCCGGTCGTCCCCGTGGCCAAGGAGTTCAGCCTCGGAGACCGCGTCTCCCACGACCAGTACGGCCTGGGCACGATCGTCGGTGTCGAAGAGGGCATCGCGATGCTCGTCGACTTCGGCGCCCGCCAGGTCCGCGTCCTCAGCCCCTACACCCGGATGGACCGGCTCTGACCCGCACATTGTGACTGGTCCGTCACCCGTCCACCTCCACCCCCGTCCACCTCACCCCGCCACAGCCGCCTCCGCAGCGTGCGGAGCCCGCGGTGAGCGGCGGTGGAGGTGGACGACTACGTTCGTGTGAAAACGGTCGACGGATTCATCGACACTGCGGATGAAGCCGCTTGGCCCTCCCGTACACCGCGGAGCCGGACAGAGCGTTCCCGGTCATGACGCTCTAACGGCGCTCGTACGGGTTCGCCGGTTCCTTCACCTTCTGCACCGACGTCGAGTCCAGTACGGGCGGCCACGCCTCGTCCGAGCCGAGCTTGCCCTTGGGGTGCCAGGTGCCGGTGACGGTGACCCAGGTGTCGTTCACGGGGGCGTCGGCGCCGGTGATCTGGATTTTGTACGTGCTCGCGTCGGCCGCGCAGCACGTGATGAGGAGCCGGGCCAGGTACCAGGTCCCGTTGTCGCCCCGGGTGACGAAGCCGGTCATCCGGACCGTGCGGCCCGTCAGTGACTTGCCGCTGTCGTAGATCGCCCGGGAGGTGTACTCGCCCAGGGTCAGGTCCACGGGATCCCCGGTGGGGAGTGCGGGGAACGTCCCGATCCCCTGGGCCGCGCGCTGCTCGGCCTCGCGGTCCGCGCTGTACGAGCCGAGGGCGGGGGGCGGGAAGAGGAGGAGGGCGGCGGCGGGGATGGCCAGCAGCCAGGCGATGCGGGGGGTGCGGTGGTGGTCGTGACGGTGACCGTCGTCGTAGTCCCCTTCGGGTTCCTCGTCCTCATCGTCGTGGTCATGCGTCTGCGTCTGCGTCGCGCGTACGGCGCTCAGCGCGCCCAGCGCCAGCAGCACCACCCCGGACGCGATGAGGTACACCTTCAGGCCCGCCTGCACATATCGCAGGTACAGGTCGCTGAAGAGGGTGATCTTCAGTACCGCAGCGCCGCTGAGCAGCAGCAACAGCGCGGGCCCGTAGCGCCTCACAGCAGCCACCACCCGACCAGGACACTGCTCACCAGAGCCACCACCCATGTCACGGAGGAGAAGCGCACGGCGAAGGACTTTCCGAAGGTGCCCGCCTGGAGGGCGATCAGTTTCAGGTCCACCATCGGGCCGACGACCATGAAGGCCAGCCGTGCGGTGGGCGAGAAGCCCGTCAGGGAGGCGGCCACGAAGGCGTCGGCCTCGCTGCACACGCAGAGCACGACGGCCAGTACGGCGAGAAGAAGTACCGACAGCCACGGGGAGCCGGTGAAGAGGTCGAGGACGGACCTCGGGACCACGATGTTGAAGGTCGCGGCCGCCGCCGCGCCCAGCACGAGGAACCCGCCCGCGTGCAGGAAGTCGTGCTGGAGCCCGGCGCGGAAGCCGTCCCAGCGGGAGCCGGTGGTTCTCGTACGCGCCATCTTCGGCAGCCTGATCCACTCCTCCCTTCCGAAGCGGACCCACAGCCAGCCCATCACGACGGCCGTCGCGAGGGAGGCCAGCAGCCGGGCGAGGACCATCATCGGATTGGCCGGGAAAGCGATCGAGGTGGCGACCATGACCACCGGGTTGATCGCGGGGGCGGAGAGCAGGAACGCGAGGGCGGCGGCCGGGGTGACCCCGCGGCGCATCAGGCTCCCCGCGACGGGGACCGAGGCGCACTCGCAGCCCGGGAGTACGACGCCGGCCGCGCCGGCCACGGGCACCGCCAGGGCCGGATTGCTGGGGAGCAGCTTGCTGAAGACCCGCTCGGGGACGAAGGCGCCGATCGCCGCCGACACGAGGGTGCCGAGCAGGAGGAAGGGGACGCCCTGTACGGCGACGGCCGTGAAGACCGTCCACCATGCCGACATCGCGGGGGTGGCGATGTCCAGGGCGAGCATCGGGCCGAGGACCGAGGCGACGGTGCCGATCACTATCAGCGCGAGGCCGCCGAGGACCAGGTGGACAAGGGTCCGGGCGGCTATCCGCACGCCGTCGGCCACACCGCGCCGACGCGCCGGGTAGTGCTGGTTCTCCACGCGCCTCGTTCCCGCCTGCCCTCGGATGTGCCCTTTCGTACGCCCCGCAGGCTAACGGGGAGTGCTGTGCGGGGGCCCGTAGTCGGCGAAGAGGGGGCTGTGCGGGGGCTGGGGCGGGTTTGTCTCGCCCCCTCCGCCCCTGCCCGTCCCTTGTTCCTGGGGGCTGCCGCCCCCACGCCCCCGCTTCGGCCTGGACGGCCTCGTCCTCGAACGCCGGACGGGCTGGAGCGATGGACGCGATGGACGCGGAACAAGGTCATCCTCCGGGCTGTTGGCTGCTTCGTCGGGACAACGCGTCGTCGGGGCAACACTTCGCACAAGGAGTAGCAATCATGACTAAGGGATCCGCGCTGATCATCGGAGTAGGCCCCGGCCTCGGTCTGGCCCTTGCGGAGGCCTTCGCCGGGGACGGTCACCCTGTGGCGCTGTTCGGGCGCGACGCGGCGCGCCTGGACAAGTACGCGTCCGAGCTGACCGCCGAGGGCCGCACGGCGCGCGGCTACCCGGTGGATGTGGCCGATCCCGAAGGCTTGGAGGCCGCGCTCACGCGCGCCTCGGACGAGCTCGGGTCGCCGGAAGTGCTCGTGTACAACGCGGCCCTGATGAGCGCTGACACACCCACCGCGCTGGATGGACGGGAGTTCGCGCACACCCTCGCGGTCAACGTCACCGGAGCCGTCGTCGCGGCCCGGACGGTCCTCCCGCTCCTGCGTGACGGCCGGGGAAGCCTGCTGTTCACCGGTGGCGGTCTGGCTCTGGACCCCGCACCCGAGTACGCGTCTCTGTCGGTGGGCAAGGCGTCGCTGCGGGCGTACGTCCAGGCTCTCCACAAGCAGCAGCAGGGCTCCGACGTGCACGTGACCACCGTGACGGTCGGTGGCTTCATCGGTGGCGACGATCCGCGATTCGCTCCCGAGACGCTGGCCGCCGCCTACCTGAACCTGCATCAGCAGCCGCAGAACCAGTGGCAGGCCGAACTCCTCTACGTCTGATCTGCATCAGCCCGTCCGGCGTTTTAGGACGTGCGCGTTCAGCGCGACTGCGGGGGGGCTGGGGGCGGCAGCCCCAGGAACAAGGGACGGGCAGTGGCGGAGGGGGCGAAAACCGCCTACAGCGGAGGCTGGGCCGGGGCCGGGCCCAGGGTGGTGGTGCCCGGGGCCGTTCGGTGGCCGAGGCCTGTGCGGTAGGCGTCGAGGGCTGCCTCGACCCGGCCGGTGCGGCGGAGGAGGTCGCCGAGGAGGCGGCAGAGGTCGGCGAGGTCGCCCGCGGCGCCGGCGCGTTCCAGGAGGCTCAGGGCGCGGACGTAGTGCTCCTCCGCGGACTCCGTGTCCCGGGCGTCCTCCGCGATGATCCCGAGCAGCCGGTGCGCACCGGCGGAGTGGACGGCGCCCCGCTCGGGACTGAGATCACCGAGCACCTCGTGAAGCAGCGCGGCGGCCTCCTCGGACTTGCCGCGCCGGTGCAGTACGTCCGCGAGCTCCACCGCCACCTGGCTGGTGTAGAGGGCGGCGCGCTTGGCGGAGAGCATGGCGCGGGCCTCCCTCAACTCACCCTCGGCACGCTTCAGTTCACCGTTCTGGACATACAGGTACCCGCGCATCCAGTGACAGTTGGCGAGCTCCGTACGGATCTGGAGGTGCCGGTAGAGCTCGGCGGCCTTGGCGAGGGACGCGTCCGCCTCCGCCATCCGGCCCTCGGCGATCATCGTCCGGGCGACCGACCTGTGCATACGGGCCACCAGCGCCGGATCACCCACCTGTGGCGCCAGCGCGAGGGCGAGCTCCGCGGCCTGGGCGGCGCGGGCGTGCGCGCCCATGTCCATATAGGGCGCGATGATGCCGGTGTAGAGGAGCAGGAGGGCGTCCGGGTCGTGCATCCCGGTGCGGTTCAGTTCGTCGAGGGTGGACTCGAACAGGTAGCAGGAGTAGCGGAGTTCACCCGCGAGGTAGTGCGACACGGCACGGCCACGGATGGCCGGTACGCGGTTCGGCAGCGGAGCGTCACCCAACCGCCCCTCGGACTCCTCGAACCGCTTCCGGGCCGTTTCCAGATCCCCGGTCTCCAGGGCGCATTCGCCGAGCCCGAGCAGCGCGGCGGCCTGCTCGGCGACCAGCCCGTGCGCGTTCGCCTCCGCGAGGAGCCCGTCGTACTGCTCCGCCGCGACCTCGGCCTCGCCGGTGGCGAGGGTGCGCTGCGCGTCGGTGAGCCGTAGCCGCAGGCCGGTGGCGAGATGGGCGGGGCGTCCTGTGGCCAGTTCCTCGTACGCCACCCCGAGGCGCTCGGCGATGTGCCTGAGCGCCGGCTCGGAGGCCCGCACCCGCCCGGCCTCCAGAGTGGAGATATAAGCGGGCGTGTACACCGGCTCCGCCAGTTGCTTCTGCGTCAACCCGCGTTTCATACGCAACTGTTGGACCCTGCGCCCGATGATCTCCGGGTCGTCGCGCTCCGCCATGACTTAAGCATGCCAGTAAGCCGAGTTACATTCGGTCAACTCTTGACTATTATTCCAACTCCCCTTGCTTCCCTTGCTCTTTGACACTCTCAGCCCCTACGTTAAGCGCCAGATTAAGCCCGCTTAATACGCCGCTGTCGTTGCGAGGTCGCCATGCTCCGACGTATTACCACCCGCTACTCAAGAGGCTTCGGCGCGGCTGTCATCGCCGTAGCCACCCTGCTCCTGGCCGCGAACGCGGGACCCGCCCGGGCGGCCGAGCCCGTACCGGTCGCGGCCGTGACGCGCTAGCTCGGGTTCTCCTCCTCAGGAGCCAGCATCATGTCCTTACGGCTGTAGAGGGGCAGTCCGCTGGTGTCGAGCTTCCAGGTGCCCAGGTCGGTGGTGATGGCGAGCGGGGTCCCGTACGGCTGCTTGTGAAGGCGGTTGCCGTACATGGGGCGTCCCCCGCTCGTGTCGATGTCCCACTGGTAGGTCCAGGTCCCGTCCCGGGGGTCGAGGATGAGGTAGTGGGCGATGCCCATGGCGGGGTAGTCACGACTCTTGGCGTCGTAGTCATTGCCCGGGTTCGACGGGGAGACGATCTCGATGGCGAGGTGGATCTCACGGGCGTCCACCGGGCCGTCGGTCAGCATCGCCTCGCGCGCGGTGACGATGAGGTCGGGGATACGAAGCTTGCCGAGGCTGGCATCGTCGGTGTCGGTGGCTTCGTAGGTGAGGACGCCCTCGGGAAGTTGGGGGTCGAGCTGACGAGCGACGTCCTTGGCCGTGACCTGGTGGCGAGGGCGGGGGCTCATCATTATGACGAACGTCCCCTCACTGATCTCCGGGTACGTGAACCCGGGCGGCGGGGTGAAGTGGTCACGCAGTTCGCGAAGGTGCCGATAGATGGTCTGCTGGGTCATGACGCGATCTCCTTCGAGGCAACCGCTGGCGTCCGGTCCGGTGCGGGGTGCCCGCGATCTGCTGACGAAACCCATGGTAGTGGCGCGCCCACTCCGCCACCGGAGGTGTCGCAGACCACCGCCGTGGAATGAACACGGGAACCAACCGGGGAGGGCACATGGGGCATGAGGAACTGATGACCGCTGCCGTCAAGGAGCGTGTTGCCGGGGAGTGTGAGAATTGGTTTCGGGCGGGGGTGTCCACCGAGCCGTGTAACCGGGCGGGCGCCGAGGCCGCCGTCGCGGCACGGTATCGGGCCCATGGGCTGAGCGCCCCGGAGACCGTCGTCTGGATGGACTCCCCGTTGGGCGGCGCGCTGGCCTCCTGGGTTCTGCGCCATGGTCTTGAACACCGGCTGGACGGGACCTTGTTCAGCGACACCGACGCGGGGCCGCCGATACAACTGCCTCCCGAGTTCGCCGAGTTGGCCGAGCGTCGGCTCCGCGAGCAACTCCCCCCGGGGACGGGCGGGCACACACGGCACATGCTGGCCGGGCCGTTCGGCGACGCCCTCGTCGACGCGCAGAAAGCGCTCGTCGAGGCCCTCGGCTCGCCCCTGAGGGACATGCTCGGCGTGGCCTGGGAGCGAGGAGAGTCCGGCGCCTACGAACTGAACGAGGCGATGGACAACATCCTCAGATGGCAGCCGAAGCCGAACGACGTCCTCAGGCGCTTCGGACTACTGGCCTACCGGGACCTGTTGGCGAACCTCCGCGGTCCGGTCCCGGCCCACATCGTGCGGCCCGAGGTGGACAGGGGTGACGTCATCACCCCGCCGCCCCCGCCGAGCCGCGAGGAGGTCCACCTCTGGGAACAGTTCGGCGGCGCGCGGGACTCCTGGTCGCACGCCGAGGACCTGCTCCACTGGCGTTCCATGCTGTCCGCCGCGGGGCTGTCCGCGTCACCGGCCCTCGACGCCGAGCAGGACGTCCTGTACCGGGTCGGCCGGTGGTGGCCCCTGGAGGGCGCGGCCGTCCTCACCGAGCGGCCGGTCCTCCTGCGCTACGTCGAGCCCGCCGCCGGCGAGATCGATCCCACCGGCGTCCTCATCCGGTACGCGGACGGCTGTCAGCTGGAGAGTGCCGCGTAGCCGACGAACGCGGAGAACGCGGCGGGGCTCACCGTGAAGACCCCGGCGGCGGGGTTCTTGGAGTCGCGGAGGGCGATGTGGGGGGTGAGATCGGCGACTTCGAGGCATTCGCCGCCGCTACTTCCGCTGTAGCTCGACTTGCGCCACTCGGCGGTGGCGAGAGGGGCGCACTCGATGCACTGGCCGCCGGTGTCGCCGCTGTACGACGACTTACGCCACCGCGCGGCCGTCAGGTCCTGGCTGGTGCCCATAACGCTCCTCCATCACGCGCGCGATCAGCTCCGCCGAGGCCTCGACCGAGAGGGCGGCGGCTTTGAGGTGATCGTAACGGAGGAAGCCCTCCTTGAGCGTGGCCGGATTGGCGGTCATGTGCCCCTGCACGAAGTCCTCGGTGTAGACGATGTCCGGGTCGTCTTCGAAGCGCAGGAGATTGAACGAGCCCATCAGCCCTGGGTGTTGGCCGTGCTCAAAGGGCAGCACCTGGACCTGCGACCAACCGTCGCGAGGAAGCTCCAACAGGCGGGTGAGTTGGTTCCGCATGACCTCGCGGCTGCCGATCTGCCGGTGCAGGACCGCTTCGTCCAACACCACCCACACCACCGGTGGTTCGTGCCTCGCCAGGATCCTCTGCCGCTCCAGCCTGGCAGACACCTTCGCGTCGAGGTCCCCTTCGCTCCGGGTGCCCAACACCGCTCGGGCGTACCCCTCTGTCTGAAGGAGCCCGTCCACCAACTGGGCTTGGAACGAGGAGATGTACGCCGCCTTGGCCTCCATCTCCGCATACGCCTGAAACCACGTCGGAAGTTGGCTCCTGAGCACCAGCCCGATCAGTCGCGAAAACGCCCCGTCCGTCATCAGCGCCGCGTCGACGCGCTCGGCGAAATCCCTGGTGGGGACCATGTGGGCGGTCTCGATCTGCCCGATCAGGGACCCCGTGCAGAAGATCGAGGAGCCCAGCTCGCCCTGTTTCATGCCCGCCGCCTCTCTCTGGCGGCGCAGTTCGGAGCCGAAGTAGTCCAACGGGGAAGCGCTGGGATCGAGTTCGCGGATGTTGGGCACGGCGGCGGTCACCCCCAGGTCCGAACGCCGGGCGGCGTTCAATTCATGCTGTAGCCGAGCGTAATCACTCCACTCCACGCTGGTGACATGAATCACGCAACTGACCCCCCACAGGCGGCGATTGCCGCGAGGTACGGCGTCAACTTCACCGTCGGTGAGCACTCGGCGCGGCACCTGCGGCGCATCCTGCGGGCGTACCTGATCGCCTGGGAGATGCCGGAGCTGAACGACGCCGCCGGGCTGGCGCTGACCGAGCTGGTCGCGAACGTCGTACGGCATGTGCCGGACCGGCGGGCGGCGCTGCTGATGCTGTGGCGGGCGGACGGCGTACGGGTGGAGGTGACCGACACGTGTCCGCGGCCACCGTTGTCCACAGCTGTGGATGAGATCGGGGAGGGCGGGCGGGGGCTGATGATCGTGGAGGGGGTCACCGACCGGTGGGGGTGGAACCCGCTGCCGGGACGGGCGGGGAAGACGGTGTGGTTCGAATGCCGGGTGAAGCGGGATCCCGCTCTGGGTGAAGTCTGCGAGTCCTCGGCTCCTGCGAGTCGAACGCCGCCACCGGACTGAGAGGGAGCCGGTCTACGCTGCGTTCATGACCTCTGCCGCCGCACGCGCCGCGTTGGACATCACCGCCGACCTCCCGGTCCCCGCCCTGGAGGACTTCTACCGGGACCTGCACCGCCACCCGGAACTGGCCTTCCAGGAGCACCGTACGGCGGCGAAGCTGGCCGAGCGCCTGACCGGGGCGGGGTACGAGACGTACGAGGGCATCGGCGGCACCGGAGTCGCCGGGCTGCTGCGCAACGGCGAGGGCCCGACCGTACTGCTGCGCGCCGACATGGACGCGCTGCCGGTGACCGAGGAGACCGGGCTGGCGTACGCCTCGGGGACGCCCGGTGTGATGCACGCCTGCGGGCACGACATGCATGTGACCTGGCTGGCCGGTGCGGCGGCGGCGCTGGCCGCCGGACGTGACGCCTGGTCCGGGACGCTGCTCCTGGTCGGGCAGCCCGCCGAGGAGTCCGCCAAGGGCGCCGCGGCGATGCTCGCGGACGGGCTCTACGAGCGCCTTCCGCGCCCCGACGTCCTGCTCGGCCAGCATGTGACTCCCGGGCCCGCGGGCCTGTACGCGCATGTGCCGGGGCTGATCATGTCGGCGATGACCGACATCGACATCGTGGTCCACGGGCGGGGCGGGCACGGCTCGCGGCCCGAGACGACCGTGGACCCGGTGGTGACCGCCGCGTACATCGTGACCCGGCTGCAGACCGTCGTCAGCCGCGAGGTCGCCCCGCGCGAGTCGGCCGTGCTGACCGTCGGCCGTATCGAGGCGGGCACGGCCTCGAACATCATCCCGGCGACCGCCCGCATCTCGCTGAACCTCCGTACGCAGTCGGACGCGGTCCGGGACCGGATGATCGCCGCCATCCACCGGATCGCCAAAGGCGAGTGCCTCGCCGCGGGCTGTCCGCGCGAGCCCGAGGTGACGCTGGGCAGCAGCTTCCCGGCGACGGTGAACGACCCGGAGACCGACCACCGCGTCGCCGCCGTCCACCGCGAGGTGTTCGGCGCGGCCACCGTCTTCGACTCCGGCCCGGCGATGGGCAGCGAGGACTTCTCGCAGCTCGCGGAGGGCAAACTGCCGTACTCCTACTGGTTCGTGACGAGCACCCCGGCCGCGGTGTGGGACGAGGCGCCGGGCGAGGACCTGATGACGAGGTTCGACGCCGTCCCCAGCAACCACAGCCCGCTCTTCGCGCCCGACCTGTCCGTGGTCGCACCGGGCGTCCGGACGCTGGTGTCCGGGGCGCTCGCGTACCTCGCCCCCGCCGGCTAGCCGGCGAGTTCCGTCGCCTGTAGCTCCTCCAGGTGTTTCTGTACGTGGCTCAGTGCGCCCTCGCGGCGGCCGGGGACCCGGCGGCGCAAGTGGGCCAGGGCGGCGCCGAGTTCGCGGGCCGGCGCCGCGTCGGCGATGCTGCTCCACTGGTGGTGGGCCCGGTCGGTGGCCGTCTCGACGGCGGGGGCGTCCGGGGGGTGGCCTGCGCCGAGGCGGGTGTTCGCGACGGCGAGCCAGGTCCGGCAGCTGCGGACCGGGTCCCCTGCGAACATCGCCAGGTCCGCGCGGACTTCCATCCAGTGCAGTACCTGCTCGGAGGCGGGGCCGTGCATCCGCAGGGCTTCCTGCTCCTGCTGCGCGGCGAGTGCGTCGGCGTCGCCGTGGCGCTCGGACTGCACTGCGGCTGTGATGAGGGCATGGGTGGTCGGGGCGATGGGGGCATGGGGGGTCGGGGCTGCTGGTGCCGGAGCCGGGATTTTCGCCCCCTCCGCCCCTACCCGTCCCGTACCGGGGGGCTGCCGCCCCCAGACCCCCGCGTCGGCCTTGACGGCCTCGTCCTCAAACGCCGGACGGGCTGAAAGATCTCCCCCGGGCGGACGGTCGGTGAACAGGACCATGTCCCCGTACCCGCCCTCCCCCGCTATGCGCGTCAACGCGTGCTGGTGGAGTTGCGGAAGTGGTGGGCGGTGGCCGCTGCGGAGGAGGGTTGCCACGGCCTTCATGTACGTCGGGGTCGCCACCGTGCGGCGCGGGGGAGGCGGGGCGACGCGGCCGTACAGCGCGGCGGTGCGGCCCGCGGTGAGCGGGTGCGCGGTGAGGTGCTGCCACGTTTCCGGGTCGGCGTGCAGGTCGGCCACGATGCTGGTCATGCCCGGCGGGCGCAGCCTGAGTTCCTCGGCGATCCAGTGCCAGGGGAAGGCGGTGTAGCGGACCGTCGCCGGGGTGGTGCGGGCCAGGGCGAGATGGGGGAGGCGCTGGCGGCGGTCCAGTTGGAGCTGGCCCGTGACGAACATCGTCAGTGGGCCGGGGGCCGCCGCCGCGGCACGCAGCCGGGTGAGGACGGCCTGCGGCTCCAGCGGGTCGGCGAGTTCCACGACGTTCGCGGTGTCCGCGCCGGACAGCACGGCGGGGGACACCGCCGCGAGCACGGGGAGCACGGACGCCGCGTCCACGAGACACCCCTTGCCCACCGGCGAGGCCGCAAGGAGCAGCACGGTTCCGGGCACAGGTTCCCTCCCCATCGATCACGTACGCCAGCACCGTAACCGCTGCGCCTGCAAAGGGGGGAGACAGGAGTGCAAACGCCCTGCTATGACGCGGCTTGTACCTCACTCACAGGTGGCTGTCGACGTCGTACGGCGAAGATCGTCGTGTCGTCGGCCAGCCGTCCGCCGCAGTGCCGCAGGGTGGCGTCGCGGACGAACTCCGCGAGGCGCTGCGGATCGGCGATGCGCGGATCCTCGGCCACGGCGTGGGCCACGCTGTCGCGGAGCGGGAAGAAGGCCCCGGAGGAGTCGCGGGCCTCGGTCACCCCGTCCGTGACGAGGAGCAGGGTCTCGCCGGAGGTGAGCGGGACGACGATCAGTGGCGCCGAGTGATGTGCCAACTCGCTGAGCCCGAGCGGGAGTCCGTCCCCGGGCGGCAGCGAACGTACCCCGTCGGGGGTGATGACGAGCGGCGGTTCATGGCCGAAGTTGATGACCTCGACGGTGTCGACGGAGGCGGGCCGAGCCGGGAGGTCGGGGGAGACCGGGGCCTCGGGCGGATGCGCGCTGTCCCGCCGGGTCGGGCCCTCCCAGGCGGCTTGGGGAAAGCCGACCAGGATCGCCGTCGCGAAGCGGTCGTCCTCGTCGTAGCCGAGCGCGGCGCAGTAGTGGGCGTGCCGGAGCATGCGGATCTCCAGGCGTTCGGAGACGGTGCGCAGGAGGCGCTCGTGGTACGCGGACTCGCGGAAGGTGCCCAGGAGGGCGGCCGCCGTCTCCACCGCCTTGAGTCCCTTGCCCTGGACGTCGCCGAGGAGCACGCGGGTGCCGTACAGGCCGGGCTGGATGTCGTAGAAGTCGCCGCCGACGCGGGCCTCGCTGTCGGCTGCGAGGTACACGGCCGCGTGTTCCAGGCCGCCCCAGCCCGGTGCCAGCGGGCGCAGCAGGGTGCGCCGGGTGGTCTCGGCGACGTCCTGCATGTGCAGCATGCGCCGCTCGCCGCGGACCCGGACCGCGCAGGCCAGCGTCGCGAGGATGCCGCCCACGGCGACGAGGATGAAGTCGGGCAGGCCGGTCTGGTACTGGTGCGGCCAGGACGTGTCGACGGTGAAGTAGGTGATCAGCGAGAGCACCGCGTACGCGCCCGTGCCCCACACCCCGCAGATCGCCGCCGCGATACCCGGCACGAGCACGATCCAGGAGATGATCCGGAACTCGCCGGAGGTGTTCGCGTCGGCCAGTGTGATGCCGATGAGGAGGAGCAGCGGCGGTACCCAGCCGACGCTTCGGCCGCGCAGCCGCAGGATCTTCTGCCGCTGGACCGCGTCCGGCCGTCCCGCGGGGGGCAGTTGCTCGATGTCGGACCGCCGGCTGCCCACCTCGCCGTACCGCCTCTTTCTCGTGCCCGTCAGTACGCGACCGACATCCGGGCCCGCGGATGGGCGTCCTTCTCCAGCTCGTCGACGAAGGCTACCGCGTAGTCCTCGGCGCTGATCCGGGCCGCGTGGAGGTCGTCGGCGAGCAGCTGGTCGCCGCCGACGCGGAACCGGCCCGTGCGTTCGCCGGGGGCGATCTGGGGGGCGGGGGACACGTAGGTCCAGTCGAGGCCGTCGTCGAGGGTGCGGAGGTAGGTGAGGACGTCGCTCTGGGCGAGGGCCTCGGGGAGGTATGCCTCGGGGAAGCCGGGCTGGTCCGCCAGTGCCTGACCGGGCGCGACCTCCAGGCTGCCCGCTCCCCCGACGACCATGAGCCGCCGTACGCCGGCCGCCCGTACACCCTCCACCAGCGACTGGTTCAACGCGAGAAAGGGCGCCCGGGGATCCGTACCGTCGCGGGGCGGCGCGCACGCCGAGGCCACCGCGTCCGCGCCCGCCGCCAGCTCGGCGACCTTCGCCCGGTCCGAGATGTCCGCCGCCGCCGTGGTCACGCCGGGGACCGGGGACTGCCCGGACCTGCTCACGGCCGTGACCTGGTGTCCGCGTGCCGAAGCCTCCGTGGCGATACGGCTGCCGACCATCCCGGTGGCGCCGAAGAGTATGAGCTTCATGAAGCTCAGCGAAACACGGTGCGCTGAGCCCCGCATCCCGACTTGCCAGCCACCGGAGCGAGGTGTGCCCTGGAGGCAGGGGCGAGGAGAGAGGAGTGCTCCCATGGCTCAGGCAGCACCCGCATCACCGGCGTCAGGGACACCGCGTACGACCGGACCTGATCAGCCCGGCATCATCGACGACCTCATCGGCGAGCGGGCCGCGACGGTCCTGAAATGGGCGACGCCCGTCGTCGGCGGTCTCGTCTACGGCTTCTGGGCGGCGGCCATCAACCGCGACACCGGCGCGATCACGGGCTGGAACGTGCTGTTCGGCTTCGTGTGCGCGATCGCGTTCGCCGCGGCCTGGACCGGTGTCCGCATGATGGCGCCGCTGATGCGCCGTGAACTGCACGCGCTGATGTGGATGGCGTTCGCGGGCATCGCGTTCGGCTTCATCTACAGCCAGACCGGCGCGACCGTCCTGCGGTCCGTGATGATGTCGCTGGCGGTCGCGGTCAGCGTCTTCGCGGCGCTCTTCTACCACTACTACACCCACGAGGACGCGGAGGGGCACCGGGTGAAATGACCCCCGGTACACGGCACACGAGGCCCCGGCTACCGCGCCGGGGCCTCGTGTGTCTCCCTCACTCACCTACCCCCTGGGACCCCAGTCCCAGGAGCTCGCGGAGGAGCCGGAGATGCTCCAGCTCCATGAACCGGAGGCGCTGAAACTCCAGGAACCGGACGAACTGGAGGCGGAGTCACCGTTGTTCCACCGGTCGCTGTCGCCGTTGTTCCTGTCGTTGTTCCAGCTGTTGTCGCCGTTCTTCCAGTTGTCGTCGTCCCAGGCCCCGTCCTTCCAGCCGGGGCACGGGTCCTGACAGCTGGGCACCCCTTGCCTGCCGATGTCCACGTTGGTGGCGCTGGCCCAGCCCTGTGCCCCGACGAGCCAGAACCAGTCCGTGTTGCCGAAGACGCTCTGCCCCTGCACGGCGCACAGGACGCGGTCCTGACTGCCCGGCGAGAGTCTGTCGACCACCGGCGAGTGCGTGGTGGGGTCCTGTCGTACGTTCATGGGACCGCGGGAGACGACGGTGCCCCATATGGGACTGCCCGAGCCGCCGCCACCGGAGTTGGTGGTCGCCGGCGTGGCCGCCGCCGAGGTGCCCGCCACGGCGACGGTGAGAACACCGCCGGTGAACAGGCCCACAGCAAGGGTCCGCAGGGCCGGGTTGGTGCGCATATCGGCCTCCTTTTCCCCAGAACCAGGTAACACCCGTTCGGGTGAGGGCTCCACCGGAGAGCGCACGGGCCGTGCGGTTACTGGGCTGCGGGCGGGTGCGCGGTGAACTCCGTACGCGGGTGTTCCTGGCCCCCGTACGGCTTGTCATATGCGCCCATTTGCAGCCAGAACGCTCGCGCGGGATGTCGTGGGGGCCTTGCCTGGAGGGGTGTCCCACCGTGCCCGCAGCGCCCTGTCGGCCGCGCTGATCGTCCTCGCCTGTCTGCTCACGCCGCTGGGCGCGCTCTCGGCCTGGGCGCTGTACGGGATCGGCGACACGGCCCGCTACGAGGCGACGATGGCGCCGCTGGCCGCCGACGCGGACGTACGGGACGCGATCGCGGCCGGGGTCACCGACGGGATCATGCGAGAGGTCCATGTACGGCCGCGGATGCAGGGGCCGGTGAACTCCTTCGTGCGGGACGCGGTGCGCTCGTTCACGCAGACGGAGGCGTACCGCACGGCGTGGGAGGCGGCGAACAAGGCCGCGCACGACGCGATGATGCGGGCGCTGCGCGACGACAGCGAGGGTCCTGTGACCGTCGACCTCGCGACCGTCACCGAGCGGGTGAAGCGCCAACTCACCGACGACCACATGCCGTTCGCGGACCGTATCCCCGTCGAGCACACCGAGGTCACGGTGCTCGGGGCCGAGGAGCTGGTCGAGCTCCGGAAGGGTTTCCACGTGCTCGAAGTCGCCGCCTTCTGGCTGCCGGCCGCCTCCGTCGTCCTCACCCTCGCGGGGATCCTCGTCGCGGTGTGCCGCCGCCGCGCGGTGCTCGCCACGGGGCTCGGCACCGCGCTGGGCGCCGCGCTGCTCGGCCTCGCGATCGCCGTCGGCCGCCGGCTCACCCTCTCCGACCTGCCGCCCGGCGTCTCGTACACAGCGGCGGGCGCGGTGTACGACGCGCTCACGTCCACGCTCCGCCTCGCCTGCTGGCTGCTGCTCGCCCTCGGCGTGACCGTGGCCACCGCCGCCCTGCTCACCGGCGCGTACGCCCGGCACCGGCGGAGGGCGGCGCAGGCTCCGGCGCCGGCCGAGGAGGCTACGACACAGGTCCGGGCCTGACACCCCCGACCTCACTCGTTCGGCCCACCCCTGATGCGTACCCCCGCACCCGGGGCGAACCTGCCATTGACCTCCAGGCCAGCCCAGAGGAGACCCCCATGACCCAGCAAGCCGCGCCGCCCTTCGATCCCAAGCACCCCACAGCCTCGGCCCGAGGCTCGGCCTGGGCCACCGGCGGCACCGTCTTCGCCGGTGTCCTGATGATGGTCAGCGGCATCCTGAGCGTGCTCAACGGGATCGCGGGCATCGCCGCCGACGACGTCTACACGCGCCTGGGCAGCTACGTGTACGAGTTCAACCTCACCACCTGGGGCTGGATCCACCTCGTCATCGGCGTCCTGGTGGCCATCACCGGCTGGGGCATCCTCCAGGGCAGGGACTGGGCCCGCGGCGCCGGCATCGGCCTCGCCGCCCTCTCCATGGTCGAGTACTTCATGTTCCTTCCCTACGCCCCCTTCTGGTCGATCATCTCCATCGCCATCGCGGTCTTCGTGATCTGGGCGCTCGCGACGGCGGGACGGCCCTCGACCACGACGTAGTCCCCCGGCACCGGCCGCCAGGGCAACCCGCCACCGCCTCACCTCGTCCTTAGGGTTCTCAGGAGAGAATTCGACTCCCCGCGGACGAGCGAAAGGCCGGGGCCCGGACTTGGATACTGCGGCGGCGGACCGGTGGACCGGGCCGGAGGAGGCCGTTGGGCGGCGGCGGCCCGTGAGGGCCTGGCTCGCGGGTCTGCTGCTGGCCGGGGTGAGTGTGGTCCTCGGGTTTCGGGCCGGGGACAGTGACGGGATCACGCCCGTACCGCAGTTGCTGGCGTTTCTGCCGTGGCTGCTCGCGCCCACCGGGCTAGGACTCGCGCTCGCGCTGCTCGCCCGCTGGCGGACCGGGATGGTGTGGGGCGTGGCCGTGCTGGGCGGTCTCGCCTGGTACATCGAGCCGTACGGGAAGATCGGCGCACCCACGGGGAGGCCACTGGCGGAACTCCGGGTGATGACCGCCAACGTGCAGTTCGGGTGGGCGACCGACGCGCTGATCAGCACGGTCGAGCGGGAGAAGCCCGCCGTCGTGTTCGTGGCGGAGTGCGAGTACACCTGCTCCCGGGCGTTGCAGGACGCCTTCGGCGGGAGCGGCGGGGCGTTCCCCTACCGGCGGGCCGTCGAGGGCGCCGAATCCGCGGGGTCCGTGATCCTCAGCCGGTTCCCGCTCAGGGCCGCCGCCGGCATCCGCGGGACGACCATGGGCATGCCCGGCGCGGTGGCGGACGTGGACGGCCACGACGTACGGCTGCAGCTCGCGCACCCGATGCCCCCACTGCCCGGCCAGGTCGACGTCTGGCGGCGCGAGCTCGGCGCGCTGCGGGACTACGCGGCGGCGAGCGAGGAGCCCACGATCCTGGCCGGGGACTTCAACGCCTCCCAGGACCACGCCGCGTTCCGCCGCATCCTCGACACCGGCCTGCGCGACGGCGCCCGCCTCGCCGGAGCGGCCCGCACCCCGAGCTGGCCCGCCCGGACCGCCCCCACCCTCGGCGCCCAGATCGACCACGTCCTGGTCTCCGGAGACTTCTCAGCCCGCAAAGCCACCTTCCACCCCCTCACCGACTCCGACCACCACGCCCTCATCGTCGACCTCACCCTCCACCAACACGACTGAGCCGAACCCGAACGCCACACTCACACCGACGCCCACCCCGCCGAAGCGGCCCACTCGCCGTCGGCCACGCCCCCTGCCAACAGGGCTGGGACAGGGCGGGCGGCCATACTGAGGGCATGTTCCGCCAGCTCCCCATCAGCCGTCTCGCGCCTCCCGACTGGCTGGTCAGGAACCTCAAACCGGAGCCGGCCCCCATCCCCTGGGCCGCCGTCGTGCGCGCCGCGATCGCGATGACCCTGCCGCTCGCCATCGGCCTCGCGGCCGGGCAGCCGGCGTACGGGGCCCTCGCCTCCATGGGCGCCCTGTTCGGAGTCATCGGCGACACCGCCGACGCCTACCGCATGCGGATGCTCAACATCGCCGTCCCCCAGCTCTTCGGCGCGATCGGCGTCACCATCGGCTCCCTCGTGTTCGGACAGGGCTGGCTCACCGTCGGCGTGGTCACCGCCGTCGCGCTCCTGTCCGGGATGATCTCGTCGATCGGCGCCGTGGCCTCCGTGTCCGGCCTCCTGCTGCTCCTCAACTGCGCGATCGGCGCGGGACTTCCGCTGCCCGGCCAGTGGTGGCTGGCGCCGCTGCTGATGGGCAGCGGCGGGCTCCTCGTGCTCACCCTGGCGCTGCTCGCCTGGCCGCTGCGGTCGGGGGTGCCCGAACGGGCCGCGGTGGCCGCGAGCTACCGGACGGTGGCGGATCTGCTCGCCGCGAGCGGGACCGCGAAGTACGACGACGTGCGCTTCGCCGTCACCCAGTCCTTCAACCAGTCCTACGACCTCATCCTCGCCCGGCGCGCCTTCCACCACGGCCGCAGCCCCGAACTGGTGCGTCTGCTGGCCCAGCTGAACGCCGTGACCCCCGTCGTGGAGGCGGCTCCGGCGGCCCACCAGTACGGGAAGCCGCTGCCGGCCGAAGTGCCCGCCGCCCTGCGCCACCTCGCCGAGGCTGTGGCGACCGGCTACAGCGGCCCGACAGCGCTCAAGCTCCCCGTGCCCGAGAACGAGACCGCGCGCGCCGTCGACCACGCCCTGCGGCACGCGGCCGCGGTGGTGACCCATCGGACGCCCGACGCACGCAACGTCGACGACCCGCTCGGCAGGCCCGCCGCCCTGCCCGTGCGCGCCGTCCGCGTCGCCCGCAACGTCTTGATGTCCGGCGCCTCCTGGCGCTACGGCCTGCGCCTGGCCCTGTGCATCGGCCTCGCCCAGGTCCTCGTCTCGACCGTCCCGGTGACGCGCTCGTACTGGGTCACCCTCACCATCACCTTCGTGATGAAGCCCGACTTCGGCTCCGTCTTCTCCCGGGCGCTGCTGCGCGCGCTGGGCACGGTCGTCGGGCTCGTCGTCACGGCCGGGGTCCTCACCGTCGTACCGGTCGGCTGGTGGGACGTGCCCGTGATGTTCGTTCTCGCGCCGCTCATCCCGGCGTTCAGCCGGCGCGGCTACGGCTACCAGACCGCCGCCGTCACCCCGGTGATCCTGCTGCTCTCCGACGTCCTCAACCACCAGGGCACCGCCCTGATCGTGCCCCGCCTGGTCGACTCCCTCATCGGGTGCGCGATCGCCCTCGTCGTCGGGTATCTGCTGTGGCCGGAGAGCTGGCACGCCCGGGTCGGCGACCGGCTCGCGGACGCTGTCGCGGACACCGCCGGGTATGTGGAGTACGCGTTCGGCGACGACGCCGACTCCGCCACCCGCGCCCGGATGCGCCGCGGCCTCTACCGCGATCTCTCCGTCATCCGTACGGAGTTCCAGCGCGCCCTCACCGAACCGCCGCCCAGCGGCCGGCGCGCCGCCGGCTGGCTGCCGCTCGTCGTCGCCGTGGAACGGATCGTCGACGCGACGACGGCGGCCGGGGTACGGATCCGGCACGGCGCCGCCCGGCCCTCCTCCGGTGAGGTCGGCCAAGTCACCCTGCAACTGCGGGAGTTGTCCGAGGGCCTGCGCAATACCGACGTGCTCTTCGAGGTCCGCACCGACCTCACAGGCCCGTCGGGCAGCGTCCTGGAACCACTGCGGCAGGAGGTCGCGGCGGCACGGGCGATCACTTCACCGCGCTGACGGTCGGCGGGCGGTTACGAGGATGGGGGCGATCCCATCCTCGTAACCGCGGTGGTGCCGGCGTCAGACGCCGATGTCGCAGCCGTCCTTGCGCCACACCGAGACGACGGCCGGGCGGACGATCTTGCCGGGGCCGTCGGGCCAGACGCTCGCCGGCTTCTCGACGGTCGCGCCGGTGATCTCGCCCGGGTGCTGGACGGAGACGAGCACCCGCCGGTCCTGGACGAGCGGGCCGCAGGTCTCCGCGCCGTGCGGGACGGTCAGGAACTGCTTCAGCTCACCGCGCCGGTCACCCTTGGTCGCGACACCGAACAGGCCGTCGTGCGAGCCGAGTTGGTTGCCGTCGGTGGAGATCCACAGGTTGCCGTGCGGGTCGAAGGCCACGTTGTCCGGGCAGGAGATCGGGCTGACCTGCTCCTTGGGGAAGCCCGCGAAGTAGGTGGCCGGGTCGGTCGGGTCGCCCGCCACTAGGAACAGCGACCAGCCGAAGGCCGTGCTCTCAGGGCGGTTGCGGTACTCGGTGAGTTCGAGGATGTGCCCGTGCTTGTTGGCGTTGCGCGGGTTGGCCTCGTCGGCCTTGGCGTTGCTGCCGACACCGCGGTTGGTGTTGTTCGTCAGCGCGACGTACACCTTGCCGCTGGTGGGCGAGGGCTCGATGTCCTCGGGGCGGTCCATCTTGGTCGCGCCGACCTTGTCACCGGCCAGGCGCGTGAAGACGAACACCTCCTCGGCGGTCATGCCCTCGACGTGCGAGACGGCGCCCTTCGCGGTGGCGGTCGCGAGCGGGATCCACACGCCGCCGCCGTCGAACTCGCCGTCGGCGGGCAGCTTTCCGGTGCCGTCGATCTCGGCCGCCGGGGAGTCGCCGGTGAGCTTGGCGACGTACAGCGTGCCCTCGTCGAGCAGGGTGAGGTTGTGCTCGCGGGCCGAGCGCGAGCTGCCCTTCCGCATCTTCTTGCTGCCGACGAACTTGTAGAAGTAGTCGAAGCGCTCGTCGTCACCGGAGTACAGGACCGGGCGGCCGTCGTCCGTGAGGCGGGCGGTCGCGCCCTCGTGCTTGAAGCGGCCGAGGGCGGTGCGCTTGCGGGGCGTGGAGGTCGGGTCGTACGGGTCCAGCTCGACCACCCAGCCGTGGCGGTGGACCTCGTTCGGCTCCTGGGCGACGTCGAAGCGCTTGTCGAAACGCTCCCACTTGCGCTCGGTGGCGCCGGTGCCGATGCCGTAGCGGGCGTCCGTGGGACGGCTGCTGTTGGCGAAGTACTGGTTGAAGTTCTCCTCGCCGTGCAGCGTCGTGCCCCAAGGGGTCTCGCCGCCCGCGCAGTTGTTGAGCGTGCCGAGGACCTTCGTGCCGGTCGGGTCGGCGGCGGTCTTGAGGAAGTCCGAACCGGCGGCAGGACCCGTCACCTTGAACTCGGTGGTCACGGTGACACGGCGGTTGAGGTGGTGACGGGGGACCGCGGTCAGCTTGCCGCTCCGCTTGTCCTCCTCCACGACCACGACGGACAGGCCGTGCGCCGCCCAGGCGATCTCGGCCTGCTCACGGGTCGGGTTCGCGGCGTCGTACGCCTTGAACATCAGGACCTCGTCCGTGTACTCGTGGTTCGCCACGAGGATCTGGCGGCCTCGCTCACCGGGGAGCGGCAGCAGCGCCAGGAAGTCGTTGTTGTAGCCGAACTGGCCCGCCTGAGCCGCGGCGGTCTGCCGGTCCGGGTCGAAGGCGGGGGCGCCGCGGAGGATGGGCTCGCCCCAGCGGATCACGACGTTCTGGGCGTACCCGTCGGGGATCACCACGGCGTCGGTGAGGTTGGGCGCGACGGGGGTGAAGCGGAGGCCGCGGGCCGCCTTGCCGCTCCTGGAGGTCGTCGCGGCGGTTTCCGTGGTGGCCGCCTTCGCCTGCGGGGCGCCGGTGCCGACGACGGCGGCACCCGTCGCCGTGGCGACGGTCACGACGGCCGCGGCCCGCATCATCGAACGGCGGCTCAGTGCGGTGGCGATGACGTCACCGACGTACTCGTTCTCGGTCGGGTTCGGTATGTCATGGAAACAGGCGTTGCCACAGCGGTAGAGACAGGTCATCGCCGACCTGCCGCCGGGATGCGAGTCGGGCGTTCCGATCAATGGCAGAAGTCTGCGCACTTTGCTCTCCCCATGCTGTCCCTTGGTTTCAGCGTGACGCTAGGTGGTGCGTATGTGCGGAAACAGGCCACCGGGATGAACGGGGGGTGAACCCGTGGGATCCGGAGGGGTGTTGAGGTTACGCGGGTAGCGTCCGCGAGGGGCCGGCCGAGGGGGCTGCCGGGGCGGGTCACGGGTCGCGCCGGGGACGCGGTCTTGACGGATGCCGCCCTCGTACTCCGCCCCTGCCCAAGATCACCAGCTGTGACCGCTAACCTTACGTGTCCGTCCTGGCCAGGGATTGACGGGCACCAACTCACGCGAAGGGTTGCGCACATGGGCATTCTCACCGTCTTGCGGAATGCGTTCGGCCGCTCACGCAAGGGTCGTGACACCGACGGGGAGACCTCGCGGGAGGCTTCGACTCCGACGGTTCCGGCACAGGTTTCCGCACCGGAGGCCGAGCCGAAGATTCCAGCACCATCCTCCGAACTCCGGCCGGAATCGGCCACGGAGCTCCCCACTCCGGCCCCCGAGCCCCGACCGTCCGTCGTGGACGAGCTGGTGTCGGCGGCGTTCGACAATGTGACGGTTCCTGCGGCGAGGACGGCGGAGCGGGCGCCGGAGCCGGAGTCGGAGGCGGAGGCGGAGGCGGAACCGACTCCGGTGCCTGCGGCCGAGGCGGAACCGGCGCCGGTGCCTGCGGCGGAGGTTGCGGCTGAGCCGGAGGCCGAGGTTGCGGCTGAGGCTGAGGTTGCGCCTGAGGCCGACGTCGAGGTCGCGGCTGAGCCGGAGGCCGAGGTTGCGGCTGAGGCCGACGTCGAGGTCGCGGCTGAGCCGGAGGCCGAGGTTGCGCCTGAGGCTGACGTCGAGGTTGCGGCTGAGCCGGAGGCCGAGGTTGCGGCTGAGGCCGACGTCGAGGTTGCGGCTGCGGTGGAGACGCGTGAGCCGGTGATCGAGCCCGAGCCCGAGCCGGTCGTTGAGCCCGAGCCCGCCGTCGCCGAGGTCCCGGAGGTCTCCGAGCCGAAGGCCGAGGAGACCCCGGAGCCCGAGGCCGCGATCGAGCCCGAGGCCGCGATCGAGCCCGAGGCCGCGATCGAGCCCGAGGCCGCGATCGAGCCTGAGGCCGAGCCCGAGATCGAGGAGCAGCCCGCGGCAGCGGCGGCCGAGCCGGCCGTCGTCGTGGCCGAGGAGGACAACGCCGCCGAGGACCCCACTCCGGTCGCCGCGAAGGCGGACGAGCCGGAAGCCGCCGACGGCGACGAGCCCCCACAGGGGCCACCCGCACCCGACGACGAGACGGTCACGGGTGGTGCGGGCGGGAAAACCGACCCGGCCGAAGGCCGGGTGCCCACCCACCGGCCCGAGGCCGGAGAGACCCCGGAGCCCGAGGCTGAGGCCCTCACCCCGGCCGCCGCCCAGGCAGCCGTACCCGCAAGCCTCCTCACCGCCTACACCGAGGCGGCCACCGCCCTCAAGACGCAGAACCTCACCACCACCCGCGCGAAGGTCTACCTCGTGCTGGACCGCTCCGCGAGCATGCGCCCGTACTACAAGGACGGCTCCGCCCAGGCCCTCGGCGAGCAGACCCTCGCCCTCGCCGCCCACCTCGACCCCGAGGCCACGGTCCACGTCGTCTTCTTCTCCACGGAGCTGGACGGCACCGGCGAGCTCACTCTCACCGACCACGAGAACAAGGTCGACGAACTCCACGCCGGCCTCGGCCGCATGGGACGTACGAGCTACCACGCGGCCGTGGAAGAAGTCCTCACGCACTACCAGAAGTCGGACACCACGACCCCCGCGCTCGTCGTCTTCCAGACGGACGGCGCCCCGGACGCCAAGACCCCCGCCACCCAGTCCCTCACGGACGCGGCGAAGAACCACCCCAGCGTCTTCTTCTCCTTCGTCGCCTTCGGAGAGCAGGACAACAAGGCCTTCGACTACCTCCGCAAACTGAACACCGGCAACACGGCCTTCTTCCACGCGGGCCCGACCCCGCGCGAACTGACGGACGCCGAGATCTACGAGGGCGTACTGGCGAACTGGCGCCCGTAACTCCCACAATCACCGAACAACGGCCGCCCGCTTCCCACCCCGTAAAACGGGAAGCGGGCGGCCTACCCATGTCGGCTAAGATTTCAAGGTTCGTAAGACGACGAACGGCAGACGACGGACGACACGATGTGAGTCGACGATCGTCACCCCACGTACCGACCTGGGAGCAGCCCGCGATGGCTCGACACCTCATCACCAGCGCCCTTCCGTATATCAACGGAATCAAGCACCTGGGCAACATGGTGGGGTCCATGCTCCCGGCGGATGTGTACTCCCGGTACCTCCGCCAGCGCGGCCACGACGTCCTGTACATCTGCGCGACGGACGAGCACGGCACCCCGGCCGAGCTGGCCGCGAAGGAGCAGGGCATCCCGGTCGACGAGTTCTGCGCGCAGGCGCACGACGCGCAAAAGGCGGTGTACGACGGCTTCGCGCTGGCCTTCGACTACTTCGGCCGCAGCTCCAGCCCGCAGAACCGCGAGATCACCCAGCACTTCGCCCGCCGCCTGAACGAGAACGGCTTCATCGAGGAGCGCGAGATCCGTCAGGTGTACTCGCCGACGGACGGCCGTTTCCTCCCGGACCGTTATGTCGAGGGCACCTGCCCGCACTGCGGCTACGACAAGGCGCGGGGCGACCAGTGCGAGAACTGCACCCGCGTCCTGGACCCGACCGACCTGATCAACCCGCGCAGCGCGATCTCCGGCTCCACCGATCTGGAGGTCCGGGAGACCAAGCACCTCTTCCTCCTCCAGTCGAAGCTGCAGCACGAGGTCGAGGCGTGGATCGACGAGGTCAGCGACGAATGGCCGCAGCTCGCCTCCTCGATCGCCCGCAAGTGGCTGACCGAGGGCCTGCACGACCGCGCGATCACCCGTGACCTGGACTGGGGCGTCCCGGTCCCGGCCGACACCTGGCCGGAGCTGGCCGCCGAGGGCAAGGTCTTCTACGTCTGGTTCGACGCCCCGATCGAGTACATCGGCGCGACGAAGGAGTGGTCGGATCTCGACCCGGAGAACCGGGACTGGAAGTCCTGGTGGTACGACGCCGACTCCGGCGAGAACCCCGTCCGCTACACGGAGTTCATGGCCAAGGACAACGTGCCCTTCCACTCGGTGATGTTCCCGGCGACCGAACTGGGCGTCCGCGAGCCGTGGAAGAAGGTCGACTTCCTGAAGTCCTTCAACTGGCTGACGTACTACGGCGGAAAGTTCTCCACGTCCCAGAAGCGCGGTGTCTTCACCGACGCCGCCCTGGACATCCTCCCCGCCGACTACTGGCGCTACTTCCTGATCGCCAACGCCCCCGAGTCGGACGACTCGTCCTTCACCTGGGAGCACTTCACGGCGACGGTCAACAAGGACCTCGCGGACACGCTGGGCAACTTCGTCAACCGTGTCCTGTCCTTCTCACGCAAGCGCTTCGGCGACGAGGTCCCGGCGGGCTCGGCGGCCGGCGACGCGGAGGCGCGGCTCGGCGAGGAGATCGCGGGCCTGCTCGCGGAGTACGAGACCCAGATGGAGGCGCTGCAGTTCCGCAAGGCGGCCGCCGCGCTGCGTGCCCTGTGGTCGGCGGGCAACTCCTACCTGGAGGAGAAGGCCCCCTGGCTGGAGATCAAGACCGACCCGGACGGCGCGGCCCTGACCCTGCGTACGGCGATGAACCTGATCCACCTCTACTCGGTGGTCTCGGAGCCCTTCATCCCGGCGTCGGCCGGGGCCATGCGCGCGGCCTTCGCGCTCGCGGACGACACCGCGACCTGGGTCACGGCGGAGGAGGCAAAGGCGCTGACCTCGGTCCCCGCCGGTACGGCATTCACCGTTCCCCCGGTGCTCTTCGCCAAGATCACGGACGAGGACCTGGAGTCGTACAAGGAGCGCTTCGGCGGCGCACCGGAGTAGTCACGACCTGGTGAGGCGGGCCCGGCACCCGGTGGTGCCGGGCCTCTTCACAAAATCCGCCAGGCCTGAAACCGCCCCCGGCGCTGGCATGTTCGCGACCACCCGTATGGTTTCGCCATGGCAGTCCCCGCGGTCATCCCGATCGCCTACCAACCGCACCACCGCACCGAGGCCATCGGCCGGTACGCGGACGGCCAGTTCCTGGCGTCGGTCGCGTACGCCTTCCCCGAAGGGTTCCGTCCCGACGACGGCTGGGAAGAGCACAAGCGCCTCTACACGGTGCTTCACACCTTCGACTCCGAGGGCCGGTACCGCGACTCGGAGATCTGGTGCGCGGGCACCTGGGCCGAGCAGCACCACTCCCCGCACGCCGAGGGCTCGGTCCTCGCCCGCGCCGAGGCCCACCTGGGGAAACTCCTGCGAAGCCTCCCCCGGCGCTCCTACATGGACATCGCGATCCGCCCCTTCCAAGTCACCGTCGACGGCGTCCTGTTCGGCCTGGTGATCAAGGAGGACGAGGACGAGACCTGGGCCGAGCTCTACCCGGACCGCCTCGGCTTCAGCGAGCCCTGGGACGGCTCGTACGACACCTGAGCGCTCCGCGTGCGGCAGCCCGCCCCCCGAACCCACTGGTAGCATCCGCTCACTTGTGCGAGGGAGGGGCCCCTCGCGGGGAGGGACATCCAAGTGGGCAGACACGCCCTGAGACGGGGCGGTCTGACCGCCGCCGTCTCCGCACTCGCGGTCGTCGTCGCGACCGTCACCATCTACTCCGAGGCCGGCGGTTCCGCCGACGCGGCCACCACGGAAGCCGCCGGCACCACGGAGATCACGCTCGTCGACCCGAGCTCCACCACGCCACGCGCCGACCGGCCGCTCAGCGCGGGCGAGACCGGTTTCCTGCACCGGCAGACCGGGGTCGCCGGACTGCTGTGGACGGACAACGCCACCGGTGCCACCCTCACCGTGGAGAACGCGAGCGGCGTCTACACGCCCTCGGCACCCTGCGCGTCTCTCGGCTCGGGGTGCCCGACGGCCTGGTACGGCTCGGACGGCGACCTGGTCGCCCTGCCGACGGCCGCGAGCACCAAGTCCGTCACCCTCTGGGACCCGGCGACGCACAAGACGTCGACCTTCACCTCCTCCTACGAATACCGGGCGCTGGCCGGTGACACGGTCGTCACCGAGAGAACCCTGATCGACACCGTGGACGGCGTACGGCGCTCGCGCACCATCACCGGCCTCGGTGGCGTGTACGGCATCGGGGCCTGGGAAATCGTGGCCGCGGACTCCGCCGGTGTGCTGCGGGCGCCGGACAGCGATTCCCTGTCCTACATCGACATCGGCACGGCCGTCGCCACCCAGGCCTTCACCGACGTCGATGCCAACGCGTTCTACGTACAGAGCGAGGACCGGTTCGGCTGGTACGAACCCGTCACCGGCGACCTCCACCTCAAGTCCCGTACCGACCCGGCCGGGGCGGAACAGGTCGTCGACCTCCCGCCGGTCACGATCATCGGCCAACCGGCCCTCGGCACTCTCGACGGCGAGCCGGTCCTGATCGGCGACTGGCTGCTACTGCCCACGCACACGCGCACCGGCACCGCGATCACCGCCCACTCGCTCGCCGACGGCTCCACGCGGACCCTGCTGGCCAACGCGGACAGGTACGCGATCCACACCACCGGCGACGACGCCCTCGTCACGGGCGGCACCAGCGCCACCGACTGGTGGGTACAGCGCGCGAGCCAGGCCTCGGACGGCTCCCTGGAGCTGACGAAGGTGCGCGAGATCCCGGCGACGGAGAACGCCAAAACGGGCCTCGCACTCAGCCGTGGCAGCCTGCGCGTGGCCGAGAACAACCCCTCCTCCACCACCAGTGACACCACATCGCTCCGGACCCTGACCACGGACGCCGCCACCACGCTGACCGCCTCCGCCGCCACGGCGGGCTCCTCGGTCGCCGCCGAGTGCCCCTACGCCGGCACCAGCTGCTCGGTGGTGTGGGGCAACCGGGGCTACTACCCCGAGGACGTCTATCTCAGGGCGACCGACGTCAGCGGCACCTCGGCCGGGGACACCCTGGTCAAGATCGGTGACGGCAACGGGGTCGTCGAGCTGGAGTTCGCGCATCAGGGCGGCGCGATCGTCGACGTCTCCGACGACTACGCGGTCTACAACTCCGGCGGCACCGCGCCCACGCAGTACATCGGCAACTTCAACGAGGGGCAGCTGCTGAAGCGTACGGTGCGCGCCGCCGCCCTCAACGGCTCCACCCTCTGGAGCGCCACCACCACCGCCGGCAAGATCACCTCGTACAGCCTGACCTCGGAGAAGACCCTCTCCACGGTCACGATCCCGGGCGCCGGCTGCGTCCCGACCGAGCTCCAGGCGGCGGGCCGCTGGGTCTACTGGGCCTGCGGGACGACCTCGGCGGGCGTGTACGACACCAAGGCCGGTACGTCGGTCGCCACCACCCCCGGTGACGTCCTGCTCGGCGACGGATTCGCCGTGCGCCACGACCACACCACGGACGAGCTCGTCCTGACCGACGCGGCCACCGGCGCCACCCGCTTGATCGCCGCCGGGCTCCCGGACTCCGGCCTGGCCGTCGACCGCCGCTTCCGCTGGACGGTGGACGAGTACACGGGCCTGGTCGCGTGGTTCGACACGTACGAGCGGACGCACGTCGCGACGACAGGGGTGACCCCGTCCGCTCCGGCCGTGTTCGAAGGCCTGGGCGACTACTACCTCTCGCCGAAGGCCCCGGACACCGATTCCCGGACCTGGAACGGAAGTTGGCTGCTCTCCCGCCCCGTCACCTCGTGGTCCCTGACCTTCACCTCGGTCCAGAGCGGCGAGACCGGCAAAGCCACCCGCACGGTCACCGGCGGCGCCGTCACAGCCTGGCTGGAGGCCGCCTGGAACGGGAAGACAACGGACGGGACCTACTTCCCCAACGGCGAGTTCAAGTGGACCCTCAGGGCGACCGGCCTGGGCAGCACCACGGCGGCCACGGTGGCCACCGGCATGACCTACGTTGAGGGCGGCGCGGCGGTACGCCACGACTTCGACAGCATCGAGGGCTACCCGGACGGTGACGGCGACCTCCTCACCCTCAGCTCCTCGGGCGCCCTGACCTACCAACTCGGCACCGGGGGCGGCAAGTTCTCCGAAAAGACGACCGGCACGGGCTGGGCCACCACCATCAAGGCCATCCCGTACGGCGATCTGAGCGGCGACCGCTGCAACGACGTCCTGGTGCGGCTGAGCAGCGGGGCCCTGCGCCTCTACAAGCCCGGCTGCGGCAGCGCACTCAAGCCGTCGACGTCGTACACGACGCTCTCCACCAGCGGCTGGAACCAGTACGACATCCTCACCTCGCCCGGAGACGTCAGCGGTGACGGTCGCCCGGACCTGATCACCCGCAACACCTCCACCGGCGCCGTGTACCTCTACAAGGGCACGAGCACCGGCAAGCTGTCCGCCCGCGTGAAGCTCTACGACAACTGGAAGACGTACAAGAAGATCGTCGGCGTCGGTGACCTCAACGGCGACGGCATCGGCGACCTGATCGCGCAGGACAAGGCCAACACCCTCTACCGGTACTACGGCAAGGGCAACGGCACCTTCGCGGCCCGCGTGAAGCTGTTCGCCGACTGGGGCGGCTCCTACAACGTCGTCGTCGGAGTCGGCGACCTCAACCGCGACGGCAAGGCCGACCTGGTCTCGCGTGACACCGCCGGGAACCTCTGGCGCAACTACGGGAACGGCGCGGGGTCGTTCGGGGCCCGTACGAAGATCGGCACCGGCTGGGGCGGCTACAAGTCACTGTCCTGACCGCATGACCAGTCGGCGCCCCGGGGACTTGCGACCCCGGGGCGCCGTGGGTATGCGGGGGTCAGGAGGGTGTCAGGAACCCTTCCTGTTCGCCGGAAGTCCGTTCAGGGAACCGATCGTGCTCAGGTCGCCCTTGGATTTGATGATGGCGCGGTTCACGGCCGTCGGTGCGTCCACCGGGTCCCATTCATCGGTCCAGCTGAAGTTGTTGCCGTTCGTGTCGCCCAGCGTCTCCCAGATGTCGCCCTCCGTGGTCACGACCTTGATCGAGGAGTCGTTGCCCTGGGCCGAGATGGAGATGCCACAGACGTTGTCGGGGTAGTTTCCGTTGTCGCTGAGGTCCGTCCACGCGTAGTCGCCCAGATCCGGCTGGTTGTCCCTGCGCCCGGCGTACGCCACGCCGTCGAGGAGAAGGGCGCTGAACTCCTCGGAGTCCGAGGGCTCGTAGGTGTCAATGTCGGTGCAGGGGCCCGTTGCGCCGGTGGCGCCGGTCGCACCGGTCGCACCCGTGGGACCGGTCGGACCTGTGGCACCCGTGGGACCGTTCGAGGGCCCGGTCGGACCCGTGGCACCGGTGGGACCCGTGGCACCTGTGGCACCTGTGGCAGGCCCAGTCGGGCCTGTGGCACCGGTGGCACCGGTGGCGCCAGTCGCACCGGTGGCCCCAGTCGCACCCGTCGCGCCGGTCGGACCCGTGGGCCCCGTAGGCCCTGTCGGTCCGACCTTGCACTTGTCGTGGGCTGAGTCGGCCACGGGCCCGGCGGTCATCCCCTTCGGCCGTGGCTTCGGCCTCGGCTTCTTGCAGGGGTCCCCGGTCGAGGGGCTCGTCACGGCGGTCTCGGTGGCCGGATCGGCGTTGCGCGCCACGGCACCCGCGGGGCTCGCGATGCTCGAGAGCACGAGTGCGAGCGAGGCGATGGTGCCGCCGGTCAGCCAGGCGTTCCGTAGGGGAAGCGGACCGAATGGGGATCGGTTCCGGTGTTCAGGTCTCATGCACTACTCCCTCACGATGTGGATCGAGTGATGTACCGGAAGCACGTTCGAGATTCCATACCGGAAGCACGTTCGAGCCTCCCTCGGCAACATCGGATCGCAGGAGCAACGCCTTAAGAAGTACGCGGGGGTATCAACATATCGGCGTACCGGGAATCCACAGATGGGTGCGTACGCGACAGCGAATTGGGGGCAGCGCACCGGCCGAGTCTTCACACGGCCCATGGCTCCTGCGCCTAGGGTCACCCGGGCCGAATCGCCGTGAGTGGTGTTGCCGTGCGGCCGTCCGTCTGCCTGTGCCTGATCCCGTCGGGGTCAGGCGATGTCAGGCGTTCACCAGTTCGCATTCGCCGGGTTTGCTTCGGGCGAAGTCGAGGTTGCGGATCACCCGCTCGCGCTGTCCGTCGGGCAGCTTCCCGCCGTCGAGGAGTCGCTCGCAGCAGGCCATGGACTCCTCGTAGTTCCCGGTCCAGTACGCCGCCACCGCGAGCTCGTCGAGTGCGCGCCAGTCGTACCAGTCGAACTCGACGAACAGGATGTCGCTCGGATACGGGATCCGCGCCGCGGCCTTCGCGAAGAGGTGGGCCAGCGGCCAGCGCGGGCCGTTCTCGCGGCAGAAGCGCGCCAGATCACCGAGGGCTTCGGCGCGCGAGGGCCGGCTTTCGTGGGCGCGGAGATAGCGGTCCATCACCTCTGCGGCCGGCCTTTCGAGCTGTGCAGCGAGCCGCGCGGCGTAGAGGTGGGCGCAGAAGACCTCCTCGTCCCACCCGCCCATGGCCGCCCGGCGGTCGTAGGCGGCGAGTGCCTTCTCCGACTCGCCGGCGTCGCGCCAGCTCTGGGCGAGATAGAAGACGTAGCGGGCGTTGTCGGGTTCCTTGAGCAGGCCCGCCTCGAGGATCTCCACATCGCGCAGGTACTTCGTCCGCACGCCTTCCTTCAGGCGTGCCCCGCCTCCCACGGAGAGGATGTTGGCGCCCTTGAACGTCCCGCGGCTGTAGTCCTTCCCGCAGTCGAGGTATTCGTGCAGGACACCGACATAGCGCCAGGGCAGCCGGGTCGAGACCAGGGCGGGGCGCCAGTGGATGATCGGCCCGTCGTGGAGGGCGACGCGGTAGGCGTCGTGGGTCAGCTCCGGCATACGGAACCCCTCCTCCACCTCCATCAGGTCGTCGGCGTCGATGAACAGCAGGTAGTCCGCACGGTCGCGGGCGAGATCGATCGCCTCGCTACGGCTCCCGTCGAAGCCTTTCCAGGGCCGCTCGTGCAGGGCGCCGGGCAGATCCCCGAGCACCTCACGGATGACGTCCTGGGTGCCGTCACTGGAGCCGGTGTCCACGATGACCCAGGTATCGATCAGAGGGCGAACGGATTCGAGACAGCGGCGAATCACCGGCGCTTCGTCTTTGACGATCATGTTCAGGCATACCGTTGGATTCACAATCCTCATCCAATTCCAGCTCCCCGGCATGAATGGCTGAGGCGCGCCGGGCCGAAAGGGGAATGGTGTGTGTCGCCGGCACTGATCCAAATACACCTGGATACGCTCTCGGCGTCGTGCCGGCCAACGCAACCCACCACGATCGGGGAATTGATGCCCATCAGAAAATGGTCAGGAAAACTGCGGGCCAATGCACGGCCCAAGAACCGTGCGGTCCGGGCCGCGACGGTGGCTCTCGCGGTCACAGGGGTCGGCTCGGCGCTGACCTGGATGTCGGTCTCCCTGGCCACGGGGGGTTCCGATTCGAAGCCGCAGGCATCGTGTTCCTACACGCTCACCAAGCGCGCAAAGCCCTCCGACGTCCCGGTCTTCGACGCCGAAAAGGCCGCCAGTCCGATGACAGCCACCTTGGTCACCAACCGAGGAGACGTCACACTGAAGGTCCTGACGGGCGATGCGCCCTGCACGACCAACTCGTTCTCCTTCCTGGCCCGCAAGGGGTACTTCGACGGCAGCGAATGTCACCGCGTCACCACCCAGGGGATCTACGTTCTGGAATGCGGGGACGCCAAAGGCGACGGCAAATCCGACCCCGGGTACTTCTTCGCGGACGAGAATCTGAACGGGGCCGACTATCCGGCGGGCACCGTCGCGATGGCCAAGGTGGTACCGGGGAGGAATGGCAGCCAGTTCTTCATCAGTTACGCCGATCCGGACTTCGGCATGTCGTCCCAGTGGACTCCGTTCGCGAAGGTCGTCGGCGGAATGGACGTATTGCGGAAGATCGGCGAGGCCGGGACGTCGGACGGATCCACCGACGGCAGGCCGCAGAAGCCCGTCGTCATCGAGTCGGTGGTCGTGCGGTAGGCGTGGGGCTCGCATGGGCCCCGGGGGGGCGCATGGATCCCGGGGTCGCATGGGTGCCGGGGTCGCATGGGCCCCGCGGGAGGCTCGCATGGGCCCCGGGGGGCGTCAGCCCGAGCGGGTGAGCAGTACGAAGCCGTCCTGTTCCGCCGCGGTGCGGTACCCCTCCGTGAGGGCACGGTCCAGGGAGATCTTCTCCTCGCCGGGATTCAGCGGCCATCGCCGACTCAGCGGCACCTCGGTGTCCACCATGATCCACTCCGGGTCGGGGCGGCTGTCGGCCCAGCCGTAGAGGCTGACGCTCGTGCGGTCGGTGAGCTGGGGCACGAGTTGGTTGGACGCCTGGACCGTCGCGCCGTCGGGGATGCGGTCCATGATCTTGTGGGCGACGGCGATGCGCGGATCGGTCCGCCAGGTCTCCGGCTTCACCAGCTGCCACAGCGGGTACTGCGGAAGGATCAGGGCCGTGATCGCGGCCGAGCCGACGAGGTAGCGTCGCAGGCTCACCGCGCTCGACTCCCTCCGGACCAGGGCATCGATGAAAGCGGCGAAGACGATCGGCATCAGGACGATCGAATAGTGGTAGCTGGTGCCCCAGTGGGTCCAGAGCCCGGAGGCGAAGCGCCAGACCAGAGTCGGCAGCGCGACCCACAGCAGTGGGGACCGCAGGGCCAGGAACAGCGTGGGCGCCAGCAGGAAGAGCAGCGTCGTGACCTTGGCCTCGGGGGTGATGAGACCGATCGTGACCTTGTGGAGCAGATCCGGCAGCCCGCTTTCACCACCCTCCGAACCTGTCGTCAGCCAGTGCAGATACGCGTAGGACCCCTGCGGGTTGAAGGCCGGCAGGATCACCAGCATCGCCAGAGCGGTGCCGCCCAGACCGGCCGCCGCGGTGGCGATCCCCAGCCTGCGATCCCCCCGCCGGGCGATGAGGAAGCCGATCACGGCCACGGTGAGGCCGAGGTCCTCCTTCACCAGCACCAAGGGCACGGCCCAGAGCGCCGCGGTCCGCAGCCGGCCGCTCCCCAGAGCAGCCAGTGAGCAGGCGAGCAGCGGAACGGCGAAGGCCACTTCATGGAAGTCGAAGCCGGCGGCATTCGCGATGCCCCAGGACAGGCCGTAGCAGGTGCCGATGACCGCCGCGGCGCCGGAACCCAGTGCTCGACGGGCCCAGAGAGTCAGCGGCAGAACGCTCACGGCGATCAGCGCCGCCTGCACCACGAGCAGGACCTGCGGCGAAGGCCAGAACCGGTAGAACGGAGCGACAAGGGCCAGAACGGGGTGGAAATGGTCGCCCAGGACGGGGTAGTCCGGCCCCTTCACTTCAGAAACAGGAAGGTGCCCTTCCGCGTAGGACCGGATGACCTGTTCGAAGATTCCCAGGTCGAAGGCGTTGGAGAGCATCCGCTGGTGGATACGGAGGGACAACGTCATGTACGCGAAGAACAGCGCTCCCGCGAGGGCCCATGCCCACCACGGAATCCCGGCGTGGCTCCTGGGGGAATCCCCTGCTCGCGTCTGCTCGCCGAGCTGCGACTGCTGGGGCGGGAGCGTGGCGCTGTCGGCGGGGGATGCCTGCATGACCGGGCCTTTCCAGAAGCGACTACAGCGTCCGAAGGCCCCTCAAGATGCCAGCGTTTCTCCTGCAACCCGACTCTGAATCATCTCCCGTGTACGCAGATTCCTCCGAATAGCCGAACATCGGCCCGGCCGGTGCTCAGCCGGCACAGGTCACGAGTTCGGCTAACCCCAGTGGAGGCATTGGCACGAGTCACCGCCCGCATGGTCGCCGTCATGACCCCTCCAGCCCCGGTTCGCATTGGGGAGTGGCAGATCTGTCCCAGGCGCGACGTCGATAAGGCCTGGTCACGGCGGCCAGGTCTGGGACAGATCTGCCGATCACCGCCTACCGTCCAGACTGGCCCCAGCTATGGCGGGGGTCCTCCGGGGGGTGTGCGTGAGGTCGTTGTTGGTCACGGTCGGTTTCTGGTGGCCCGGACCGCCCGGATCTCCGGGATCTCCGGGACCGCCGGGACTGCCGGGACCGCCGGGACCGCCGGGACTGCCGGGACCGCCGGGACCGCCGGGACCGCCGGGACCGCTCGTCGTCGGCGGGCCGGTCGGGACGCCGGTGGGCGGGGCACCGGTAGCCGGGGCGCTGCCGCCACCGCCGTTGCCCATGTCCTCGTAGCCCGAGTAAATGTCCTCGGTGGTCTCCGTGGTCAGGACGTAGCAGGCCTCCGGTGTGCCGGACGGGCTTGCGGATTCCGTCGCCAGGGGCCCGTCGCCCGCGAAGGCGGTCGCGCCCAGGCCGGCCGCCAGACCCGCTGCCGCGACCGTCGAACCGCCGGCGACGATGACCCGACGGCGCGTCAATTCCCGTTCTGCTGCTGCGTGTTGGGGGTTCTCAGTCATGACCGCGGAGGTTATGACTGAGAACGTGTCAAAACGCTGTGATTGGCGGGAGTCCCGGAGGACCACATGAGAATGGCTCGGAACCGGTGTCGATTCCGAGCCATTCGAACCCGTGGGGGCCTGGGCGAAGGTCTACTTCGACCACGGACGAAGATCCACTTCGACCACAGACGAAGATCTACTTCGACTGCGGACGAGGTCTACTTCGACTGCGGACGAAGATCTACTTCGGCTGCGGCTTCCGTACGGAGATGTGCAGCTCGCGGAGGCGGGACTCCTCCAGCTCCGTCGGCGCGCCCATCATCAGGTCCTGCGCGTTGCCGTTGAGCGGGAACGCGATGGTCTCGCGGATGTTCGGCTCGTCGGCGAGGAGCATGACGATGCGGTCGACGCCGGGCGCGATGCCGCCGTGCGGCGGGGCGCCGAAGCGGAACGCGCGGAGCATGCCGGCGAACTGCTCCTCGACGGTCTCACGGTCGTAGCCCGCGATCTCGAAAGCCTTGAGCATGATGTCGGGCTCGTGGTTCCGGATCGCGCCGGAGGACAGCTCGACGCCGTTGCAGACGATGTCGTACTGCCAGCCCAGGATGTCCAGCGGGTCCTGGGTCTCCAGGGCCTCCAGGCCGCCCTGCGGCATCGAGAACGGGTTGTGCGAGAAGTCGAGCTTGCCGGTCTCCTCGTCCTTCTCGTACATCGGGAAGTCGACGATCCAGCAGAAGCGGAAGACGCCCTCCTCGAAGTGACCGGCGCGCTTCGCGGCTTCCACCCGCACCGCGCCCATGATCTTCGAGACCTCGTCGAACTCACCCGCGCCGAAGAACACCGCGTGGCCGGCGGCGAGCGACAGGCGCTTCGTCAGCTCCGCGACGTTCTCCTCGGTCAGGAACTTGGCGATCGGGCCGGTCAGCGAGCCGTCCTCGGTCACCCGCACCCACGCCAGGCCCTTCGCCCCCTGCTCGACCGCGTAGTCACCGAGGCCGTCGAAGAACTTCCGCGACTGCCCGGCGACGTCCGGCACCGGCAGGGCGCGCACGTGCTTGCCCGCGAACGCCTTGAACTCCGAGCCCTCGAAGACGTCGGTGATGTCGACGAGCTCCAGCTTGGCCCGCAGGTCCGGCTTGTCGGAGCCGTACTTCAGCATCGACTCGCGGAACGGGATGCGCGGGAAGGGGGAGGTGACATGGCGGCCGCCGCCGAACTCCTCGAAGAGCTCCGTCATGAGCTTCTCGATCGGCTGGAAGACGTCCTCCTGTTCGACGAAGGACATCTCCACGTCGAGCTGGTAGAACTCGCCCGGCGAACGGTCCGCGCGCGCGTCCTCGTCGCGGAAACAGGGCGCGATCTGGAAGTAGCGGTCGAAGCCGGAGATCATCAGCAGCTGCTTGAACTGCTGCGGTGCCTGCGGCAGGGCGTAGAACCTGCCCGGGTTCAGGCGGGAGGGGACCACGAAGTCGCGGGCGCCCTCGGGGGAGGTCGCGGACAGGATCGGGGTCGCCATCTCGTTGAAGCCCAGCGCCGTCATCTTGTGCCGGATCGCCGAGATCACGGCCGTACGCAGCAGGATGTTGCGGTGCATGCGCTCGCGGCGCAGGTCCAGGAAGCGGTACTCCAGGCGCCGCTCCTCGTTGACCCCGTCCTCTGCGTTGATCGTGAAGGGGAGCGGGGCGGCCGCGCCGAGCAGCTCGACCTCGCTCACCTCGACCTCGATCTCGCCGGTCGGCAGCTCCGGGTTCACGTTCTCCGCGCCGCGGGAGACGACCCTGCCGTCGACGCGGACCGTCGACTCCTTGGAGATCTTGTCGAGGGCCTCGTAGGCGGGCGTGCCAGGGCGGGCGACGAGCTGCGTGATGCCGTAGTGATCGCGCAGATCGATGAAGAGGATGCCGCCCAGGTCGCGCCGATTGTGCAGCCAGCCACTCAGCCGGACGTCGCTGTCGACGTCAGAGGCGCGGAGCTCGCCGCAGGTGTGGGACCTGTACCGATGCATCGTCGTTTCATCCAGTCTTCGCGAATCGGGGTCTGTCTTCACGTGAACGGATCGGAACGGATCAAGCCCATCAAGCCCGTCAAGCCCATCAAGCCCTGTTCATCGGAACGAATCAGGAACACATCAGGAGCGAATCAGGAGCGAATCAGGAGCGAACCAGGCCCTGTTTCACGTGAAACTTCCCCAAGGGTACCGGCCGGGCCAAGATCACTCCTCCCCATAACCCCACCCCAGCTCACCGGGGCCCCGGCACGGTCTAGGTGGCAGTTACGGATCACCTCTCCCTACAGTGGGTCAATGCGAACTGGTGAGCCCCTGCCCGCCGTGGGGGACGTCCTGGCCGCCCTCGCGACCGGTCTGTGGCACTGGGACACGGCCACCGGGCAGGTCACGTTCGACGCCGAGGCCGCCCGGCTCATGGGGCTGCCCGCGGAGCCGATGACGCTCACGGAAGCGGGGGTGCGCTCTCGTTTCCACCCGGTCGACTGGAACGAAGTCGACGGAGTCGTCCGGCTCGCCATGGTCGAGGACACCCTCGCCGAGGTCCGGCTGCGGGTCATGGACCCGCAGGGCCGGGTGATCCGTACCGTACGCAGCCGCACCAGGCCGGTCGTCGACCCCAAGACCGGGGAGTTCGATCTGATCGGCATCGTCCAGGAGGTCACCGACCCCTCGCAGGCCACCACCGCGCGCCCGTCGGTCACGGGTGACTGGCGGCGCTCGCGCGAGGCGTTCCTGCTGGACGCCGGGCGCGCGCTGGCGGAGGCCCGGTCCACGGCGGAGGTACTGCGGGTCGCGGCGGGCCTGTCGATGCCCGGGTTCTCCCCGGACGGACTCGCCGTCTTCGGCGCGGAAGGCGACCGTCTCACCGTCATCGGGCACCACGGACAGCAGCCGGGCGACGAGGGCCCCTTCGCCCACATGTCCCTGACCACGGACTATCCGGCCGCGGAGGTCGTCAGGACCGGCCGCGCCGTCTACCTCTCCTCCCCGGAGAACTACAAGGAGCGCTATCCCGTCTCCTGGCCGCTGGCCCAGCGCTTCGGCCGGCAGTCCTGGGCGTTCCTGCCGCTGACCGTCGCGGGTCGCACGATGGGCGCGTGGATGGCGGCCTTCACCTACCCCGTCACCTTCACTCCCGACGAACGCGCGGTCCTGACGACCGTGGCCCGCATGCTCGCCCAGGCCCTCTCCCGCGCCGGCGCCGCCGAGACCGAACGGGAGCTGACCGACGGCCTCCAGCGCTCGATGATGCCCACGCTGGGCCCCCAGATGCCGGGCATGACCGTCGCCGCACGCTACGTCCCCACCGGCGGCGGGCTCCAGGTCGGCGGCGACTGGTACGACATGATCCCGCTCCCGACCGGCCGGTTCGCCCTCGTCATCGGCGACGTGCAGGGCCATGACGTCCGCGCGGCCGGCCTGATGGGCCAGCTCCGGATCGCGCTGCGTGCCTACGCCTCCGAGGGCCACCGCCCGGACGCGGTGCTCTCGCGCGCCTCACGCTTCCTGTACGGGGTCACGGACTCGGTGACGTACGGGTCCAGCGGCGACAGCGACAGCGAGGGCGACGCCGGTGACATGCGCTTCGCGACCTGCCTGTACGTCGAGGTCGACCCGGAGACCGGGACGCTGGACATCGCCCGTGCCGGGCACCCCGACCCGGCGATACGCATGGCGGACGGGACGGTGCTGACGCGCCCCACGGCGGGCGGGCTGCCGCTCGGCATCGACCCGGACGCCGACTATCCGACGACCCGGCTCGTCCTGGAGCCCGGCGAGACCATGCTGATCTGCACCGACGGGCTGATCGAGACCGGCGGCCACGACCTTGACACCGGCTGGCGGCGCATCCGCCGGATCCTCGAAGCCCACGACGGCGACATGGAGTCCCTCGCCGACGCCCTGGTCCAGGCCGTCCACGGGCCCTCCTCGCACCACACCCCCGGTCCGCTGGTGGACAGACGCGAGGACGACATAGCGGTCCTGCTGCTGTGCCGGATGGGACCAGGCTGCGGCTGTGGTGACACGGTCACGGCCGTACGGCCCTTCACGCGCCGTACCGTGCTGACGGTGGCGCAGGCCGAGCCCGAGGGCGTCGCGGTCGCCCGCCAGCAGTTGCGGGAACTCCTCCACGACTGGACGTCCGAGGACCAGCTCGACTCCGCCGTCCTCCTCGTCTCCGAGATGATGACGAACGTCCTCGTGCACACCGACTCCGACGCCCTCCTCCTCGCCGAGGTGATGGGCGAGGGCGGCAAACGCCGGATGCGGGTGGAGGTCACCGACGCCAGCGACGACCTGCCGCACAAGCGCCACCCCGGCGAACTGGCGTCCTCCGGGCGCGGGCTGGTCCTCGTGGAACTCCTCGCGGACCTGTGGGGCGTGGACCCGCGGGGAGAGGGGAAGAGCATCTGGTTCGAGTTCTACGAGCCCGCGCCCGAGTCCTCCGACGGCCCCGAGGCCTCCGACGGACCCAACGGCCCCGACGGACCCAACGGCCCCGACGGCTCCGAGGAGTAGCGCGTCCGCAGCTCCGACAGCACTCCGAACGCGTCCGCCGTCAGCGGTACGGCGAGCAGCATGCCCAGGATGCCCGCGACGGACGCCCCCGCGGTGATCGCCAGCATCACCACCGCCGGATGCATCTGCACGGTCCGGCTCTGGATCATCGGCTGCAGCACATGCCCTTCCAGGACCTGCACGGCGAGCACCACCCCGAGCGCCCACAGCGCGATGACGACCCCCCGGTCCGCGAGCGCGACCAGCACGGCCACCGCGCCGGAGAGGAACGCACCGAGATAGGGGATGTACGCGCCCACGAAGACCAGCGCGCCCAGTCCCACCGCGCCCGGAACGTCGAGGACCAGCAGCCCGACCGTGATGCACACGGCGTCGATGAACGCGATGATCGTCGTCCCGCGCATAAAGCCCTCGACGGCCTCGAAGGCACGGCGGGCCATGGCTTCGAAGGTATCGGCGGTGCCGTGCGGCGCGAGTGAACGCAGGGCTCCGACAGCCCGGTGGGAGTCCCGGAGGAAGAAGAAGACGAGCAGCAGGGCGAGCACCGCCATGGCGATCACCTCGCCGACGACGCTGATCCCGCTGATGACCCCGGAGGCCGCCGTACCGCCGAACTTGGACAGCAGGTCCTTGGCGTTGGTCGCGAGGTCGTCGAGCGACGTGCCCGCCGCGCCGAAGTGTGCGGAGACCGACTTGGCGGCCTCCTTGAGCGAGGACACGATCTCGTCGCCGGAGTCGATGAGCGCGGCGACGACGATGTAGACGGCCCCGCCGACCACCGCCACCACCGCGACACAGGTGAGCGCGGCGGCCACCGACCGGTTCACCCGGGCCTTCACCAGCCGCTGGTACAGCGGCCCGAGCAGCGCCGTCCCCAGCAGCGCGAGGAGCACCGGCACGACCGCCGTCCGCACCTGGGAGCACAACTCGACCCCGACCCAGCCGACTCCGGCGGCCAGCAGGATCACCGCACACCAGGCCGCCACCCGCCGGGCACCTTCGGGAAGTAGTTGCACGCGCCCACCCGACCACGGCAGAGGCGAGCCGTCCTGCCGGAACGGTCCAGCCGGGTGACGCGGCGGTTTCGTACCCCCAACTGCCCCGTTAGGGATGATTTCTGACCCGTCGTCATCGACGAAACATGTGACCCAACCGCGGTAGATTCTTTGCACACCGGTGTGCAACTATGTGGCCGCGGACGACCGGAGTGATCTTTGGCTCAGGTGTGGCTCAGTGCAGCCCCTGCGACGCCTTCCTCCGTTCGTCCGATCCCCCCACCAACGAACTTGGAAACGGACTCCATGTCGCAGCACAGAATTTCACGTCGCCGACTGCTGAGCGCAGGGATGGTGTTGGGTGCCCTGGGAACGGTCGGGGCGGTGACCCGGGCCATGGCGATGGCCCCCGACGGGGAGCTGAGCTCTCAGGGCGACCAAGTCACCTACCCCTCACCGGATCTGACGCCCTACGTGGACGACCTGTGGATACCCCCGTCGCTGAGCGGTGACCGCACCCTGTCGATGGCCCGGTCCAGCCACCGCTTCCACCGGGACCTGGGCACAGCGCCCACCTGGTCCTTCGGCGGGCAGCCGTATCTGGGGCCGACGATCGAGGCCCGGTCGGGCGAGACCCTCAAGCTGACGTTCACCAACAACCTGAACGGCCACCTGTTCGCCAACTCGGTCGACACCACCCTGGACGGAGCGTCGGAGGAGGACCGCACGCGGCCCCGCACCTCGGTCCATCTGCACGGCGCGGTCGTGCGGCCCGAGTTCGACGGGCACACCGAGAACACCTTCCGCACCGGCGCGTCGATGACCTACCAGTTCACCAACGGGCAGGAGGCCACCGCCCTTTGGTACCACGACCACGCGATGGCGCTCACCCGGCTGAACGTCCCCGCGGGGCTCGCCGGGATGTACCTGATCCGGGACCAGTTCGACACCGGCACCTCGAGCAACCCGCTGGGCCTGCCGAGTGGCGACTACGAGATACCCCTGATCGTCGCCGACCACCGCTTCAACGCGGACGGCTCCCTCAATCCCCGTACCGCCCGCAGCACCCCCGAGGGCACGCTCCAGGAGCCCATGGTCGGCGACACGATGACGGTGAACGGTGTCGTGATGCCGACGCTGGAAGTGGCGCGCGGGCTCTACCGGTTCCGGCTGCTGAACGCGTCCAACTGGCGCGCGTACCACCTCTACCTGTCCAACAACATGCCCTTCCGGGTCATCGGGAACGACGGCGGCCTGCTCAACAGCAGTGTCAGCACCACGTCGATCCGGGTCAGTCCCGGTGAACGCGCGGATCTGCTGATCGACTTCTCCGGCCTGTCCGGCGGCGACACGGTCGAGCTGCGCAACGACGAGCAGGTGAACCCCTCCATCGCCGCCATCACCGGCGGCTACACCCTGCCCCGGGTCATGCGCTTCACGATCTCCAGCAGCACGGGCTTCACCAAGGCCGCGCCGACCAGGCTGCGGGGCGGTCCGTCCCAGCCCGCGCCGCTGCCGCCGGCCACGGCAGTGCCGACACGGCGAGTGGTGGGCCTGACGCTGACGGGCGAGGGCATGGCGCTCAGCAACCTCTGTTACGGCGACGATCCGGTGGAGCAGCCCAAGCAGGGCAGCACCGAGGTCTGGGAGATCGTCAACTCCACCGTGGAGGACCACCCCGTCCACCTCCACCTGGTGAACATGCGCGTCCTCAGCCGCCAGTCCTTCGACATCAACGCCTATCTCAAGGCCAACCCGGCCCCCTCCATGGGCAACCGCTGGGCCCCGCCGGCCGACGCCTACCTGACCGGCCAGAGTCAGGCCCCGGCCCCCTGGGAGGCCGGCCTCAAGGACACCGTGCTCTGCCCGCTCAACACCGTCACCCGCGTCCTGATCCACTTCCCGACCGCCGACGAACTGGGCTTCGACCCCGACGCGACGTTCACCTCACAGAGCGGTGAACGTCTCCAGGGCTACGTCTGGCACTGCCACCTCATCGACCACGAGGACGACTGCATGATGGCCAAGTACCGCATCGTGTCCTGACGCTGACGCCGGCCCTGCCGGTCGCCGGGTCGTCTCGCGGCGACCCGGCGGCGGTGGACTCCGAGGGGCCCCTGTCCGGCCGGCCCTGTGGTCAGGCGGAGTGGAGTGTCTGGGACGGGGTTTCCCCGAAGCGGGCCCGGTAGCGGTGCGAGAATCGGCCCAGGTGCGCGAACCCCCACCGGTAGGCCACGTCAGAGACCGTGACCGTACCCGGCGCCGAGATCTTCAGCTGCTCCCGAGCCCGTTGCAGCCGCACCTCGTTGACGTACGTCATCGGGGACATGCCCAGGTTCTTGCGAAAGGCCTCCTGGAGGGTGCGCAGGCTGACCTGGGCGATGGCGGCGAGCTGACTGGCGTCGTAGGGCTCGGCCGGGCGCTCGCGCACGGCGTCCATCACCCGCTTGACCGCGGCGGGCCGCATGCCCGGGGGCGTTGCCTCCAAGGCCGCGCGGTACTGGTGATCGCTCGCCAGCAACAGGCCTTCCAGCAGGGCCTGTTCGATCCGTCCGGCGAACATCGGCTGTTGCAGCAGGCCGTTGGGCAGATCCCGGTCCAGCAGGCTCCAGTTCACCAGGTTCGTCCAGCTGAGCCCCCGACCGGAGCTGGTGTCGATGACCGGCGCGATGACCGGGCGGCGGTGCACCGGCCGGCCCAGCAGTGTCTCCAACTGCCGTACCAGCGCGGCCTTGTCCACCTTCACGGTGATGATGGCGCAGTCCGGCGACCAGTCGTCGATGAGCATGTCGCCCGCCGGGTCGAAGACCACCGCCCGGCTGGCGGTGGCATACGAGGTCGGTCCCCTGCCTTGGCGCGCACTGTGGGAGCCGGTGAGCGGCATCGCCAGGTTGTAGTAGCCCAGCTCGCCCGTCCGCGCCCTGATCGGAGTACCGAAGCTGATCTTTCCGACGGTCAATCCGCCCAGATCGACGACGGCCAGGTCCGTGACGAAGTCGTCTGTCTCTCCCAGTACGTCCAGGCGGAAGTCGTAGTAGTGCGCGTTGATCGCCGCGTGGGCTTCCTCCACCGCGCGCGTGCTGTAGTTGCTGAACCCAGCCGGCCGTTCCTGCTTCGCCTCCATGACCGCCCCTCGTCGACTCCAGGATGCGCCCATCGGGGTGTCCGCTGCGGATACTTGGCGGGTACTCGGCGGAGGCCTTCGAATGGTGGTGCGGCCCCCGCGCCAGCCACGTCCGGGACTCGAAGCTCGGCGCCTGGAGCCCTCGGTTCACGATCACCTCGGACGCCTGGGAGGCCTTCGTCGCATACGTCGCCGGGGCTTGAGCTTCGGGGCCCAGGACCCGAGTTTCTTTTGCAAGGAACGGGTGGTGGGTTCAACCCACCCTCCCACCCTCCCCGCGCCTCAACTGCCCCGCACACCAGCAGACATGACTTTTCGTGATCGGCTTGCGACGCACCGTCGCGACCGTCTACCGTTCGCAGCAACAAACGACCCCGGCAGGTGTTAGCAGCACCGAACCGGGGTCTGACCGCAAGATCGACACTCTAGGAAAAGCGATCTCATGGCTTATGAAGACCTTAGCGTTGCCCTGCCCGCGCCCGCACACCCCATGGCGAACCCCGGCTACGGCAAGCGCTCCGCACCGGACCAACTGCCCGTCCGCGCAGTCACCTTCGGGCATCTTCCCGCCCGCGAGGCGTATGTCGCCGGATTCCTGGACCGGCTTCCCGACGGCGCCGCGATGGACGCCAAAACCCTCGCGAAGGCCCTTCCCCTCTACGGCCAGCAGGCCATCCGGACCGCGCTCAACAACCTCTCCGCGGCAGGGCATCTGCGCCGGGTACGCCGCCGGGCCGAGGTCAGCGACACCGGGACCCGGTGGGTGTTCCACACGTACTGGTCCCGTACCGCACGTGACAACGAATGGTGGGCCCGGCTCCTCGACGGTGACGTACCAGGTGCCGAACCGGAAGCCGAATCTGGAGCCGAACCGGATCCCGTGGCGCCCGGGGCATCCCGCGAGCCCGTACCGAAGGGCGCCCCCGGCGACGTACGGCCGAAGCAGGCCGGCCCGTCCCCCGCCTATACGGCTCTCGCCCAACTCGGCCGTACGGAACCGCGTTTGGCGCTCTCCGCCGCCGACTGCGCCGCCCTCGAAGGTCTCGCCGCCGACTGGCTGGCCCGCGGGTCCGACACCGCCCAACTGCTGCGGAGCCTCGCCGCCGGGCTCCCCGAACAGGTCCACTCACCCCGGGCCCTCGTCCAGCGACGGCTGCGCGACAAGATGCCGCCCGAACTGCCCACGCCTGACGTGCGCGTGCCTCGCAACCTCATGGAGTGCACCAACTGCCGCGTACCCGGCCGCCCGGAGGCCCTGCCCGGAGGCCTGTGCCGCGCGTGCCGGGAAGCGGGCGCAGGTGCCAGTGCCAGTGCCAGTGCCAGTGCCAGTGCCGCCACAGCCTCACATGCCGTACTTCCCGCAGACGTCGTACGCCATCGCGTCGACCAGTTGCGCATCGCACTGCGCGAACCGTGTCGCACGTGACCTGTGGAGCCCTCCGGCCTCAGCCCCTCGGCCTCAGCGCTCCGACCTCAGTGCTCCGCGCCTCGCCAACTGGTTGCCCATCCCATCAACAGGAGTTCATCGCATGACCATGCGATACCCTCGCATCATGGCCGCCAAGAAGCCCATCTCCGTAACCCTGGACCCTGACGTGCTCGAAGAGCTGCAGCGTCTCGTCGAAGCGGGAGAGGCTTCCTCGCTCTCGGCGGCGATCAACGAGACCATGCGCAGCCGCGTGGAGCGACGGCGCAACGCCGAGCGGGCTCGCGCGTACATCGAGGAGACCTTGCTCGGCGGGCAGACGCTGAGTGAAGAGGAAGTCGTCGATGCCCGCGGGATGCTGGCCGCAAGCAAGGCCCGCACGGCCGCACGCCGTACGGGCGGTAACGCGGCGGCATGAGCGACGGGATCGTCCTGGACCACCATGGTCTGCTCGCGCTGGGCAGCGGGAATCGAAGACTCTCGGGGTTCGTCGTAGCAGCTCATGAGGACCCGCTCTACACGCTGTCCGTCCCCGCACTCTGCCTCGCCGAGGCCACCCGGAACCGGCCGGGCGTCTCCGCACACCTGGCACAGCTCCCGGCGGTCGAAGTCACCGTGATCGACCGGATCGTCGCTGACACCATGGGTCGCATCGGGGCCGCGCTCTTCCCCGAGCAGGGCTGGCACGTCCTGCACGCGGTCGCGGCAAGTCTCGTCTCCGGGTGGGAGATCGCCACCACCGAACCGCAGGAGTACCGCGGCTTCGGAGTGCCTGTGCTTCCCGTCAATGGGAGAACGGACTGACGCGGCGAGTGCCTCCCTGAAGAACATTTAGCGGAACGTGCCGTCGGCTGCCGGAGCGGCGCTGACCGCCGCGGAGGGGCAGGGCAAGGGAACATCGTCAGCGGCGCCGAAGTAGCTGGTGACGGCGTGGCGTGAGGGGCTGGCCTGGTCGGTGCCGTGAAACCTGCGCCTGGACGGCCTGACGTGTATTGACGTTGACGGCGTTCAGTCAGCGATGAAACGATCATGCGGCGCCACAAATGGGGCGCTTCACACCAACTCCCCGCTGACCACGGGGAGAACGCATCCTACCGAGGGCCCCAGTTCTTCACCCTGCGCTGTGGCACAAGCACGTGGGGCAGGTCGTGGACGCGAGAGGGCGAAGAACCTCGGGCACGGGACAGGCCCGAAGTCGCAAATCGAAGTTGCGGCTTCGGGCCTCGTCGTACCGTATCGGACCGAGCGGGTTACAGCCCGTTCTCGCTCATTCCGTGCACCGCCGGGACGGTGCCAAGGCGGCCCTTCTGGAAGTCCTCGAAGGCCTGCTGGAGCTCCTCGCGGGTGTTCATCACGAAGGGTCCGTAGTGGGCCATGGGCTCGCGGATCGGCTGACCGCCGAGGATCACGACCTCCATGTCCGGGGTGTTGGAGTCCTGCTGCTCGTCCGCGCGGACGGTCAGCGAGGTGCCGGTGCCGAAGACGGCGGTCTGGCCGGTGTGGACCGGGCGGCGGTCCGTACCGACGCTGCCGCGGCCCGCGAGGACGTACGCGAGACCGTTGAAATCCTCGCGCCACGGGAGCGTCAGTTCCGCGCCGGGCGCCAGGGTCGCGTGGACCATGGTGATCGGCGTGTGCGTGATGCCCGGGCCCTCGTGGCCGTCGAGCTCACCGGCGATGACGCGGAGAAGCGCGCCGCCGTCGGGGGTGGTCAGAAGCTGCACCTGGCCGCCGCGGATGTCCTGGTACCTCGGGGCCATCATCTTGTCCTTGGCCGGGAGGTTCACCCAGAGCTGGAGACCGTGGAAGAGGCCACCGGACATGACGAGGGACTCCGGCGGAGCCTCGATGTGCAGCAGGCCCGAGCCCGCGGTCATCCACTGGGTGTCACCGTTGGTGATGGTGCCGCCGCCGCCGTTGGAGTCCTGGTGGTCGAAGGTGCCGTCGATGATGTAGGTCACGGTCTCGAAGCCGCGGTGCGGGTGCCAAGGAGTGCCCTTCGGCTCCCCGGGCGCGTACTCCACCTCACCCATCTGGTCCATCATGATGAACGGGTCGAGGTGGCGGTAGTTGATCCCGGCGAACGCACGGCGGACCGGGAAGCCCTCGCCCTCGAAGCCGCCGGGCGCGGTCGTCACGGTGAGCACCGGGCGGGCCACGGCATCGGCGGGCGCCACCACACGGGGCAGGGCCAACGGGTTCTCGACGGTCACTGCAGGCATGTCGGTACCTCCTTGTGCGTTCACTTTAGTTGATTGTTGAACTTTCTGCTACCCGTAACGACGGACGCCCGGAGGGCATTCCCTCCGGGCGTCCAGCACTGCTTCAGATACGTCAGCCGTACATACGGCGCATCGCGAAGTCCACCATCTGCTCGACCGCCTTGGCGTCGAAGACCATGCGGTGCTCGCCCTCCATGTCGAGGACGAAGCCGTAGCCGGTGGGGAGCAGGTCGATCACCTCGGCGCCGGTGATCACGAAGTACTTGGACTCCTTGCCGGCGTACCGGCGGAGCTCCTTGAGGGAGGTGAACATGGGGATGACCGGCTGCTGGGTGTTGTGCAGCGCGAGGAATCCGGGGTTGTCGCCGCGCGGGCAGTACACCTTCGACGTGGCGAAGACCTGCTGGAAGTCCTCGGCGGCCATCGACCCCGTGGTGAACGCGCGGACCGCGTCCGCGAGGGACGGCGGGGACGGCTCGGGGTAGAGCGGCGGCTGCTGCCCGTACCCGCCGGGCATCTGGCCGCCCGGCATCTGCCCGGGCATCTGCTGCTGGGGCGCGGCGTACCCCTGCTGTGCGCCCGCGTTCTGGTCATAGCCGTACATGGGCGCAAGCGTACCGAGAGGGCCGTCCGGGCGGGCGGGTACGGGGGTGACGGACGGGGCGACGGACGGAGGCAGCGGACGGGGCGGGAGCCATCTGCCTCCGGCGGTCTACCTCGTCACAGATGACCGTCCGGGGTTGCGCCTTATTACCGACGGGTAGCATCATCGTAGCTACTAGCCGGTACGTGTAACGAGGCCCGAGTTCTCCGAAGAGCTTCGGCCTCCCCGATCCCTTACGGAGCCGTCGCCATGGGGCACTACAAGTCGAATCTCCGCGACATCGAGTTCAACCTCTTCGAGGTGCTCGGGCGCGACAAGCTGTACGGCACCGGCCCGTTCGCGGAGATGGACGTCGATACCGCCAAAAGCATCCTCAGTGAGCTGACCAGGCTCTCGGAGAACGAGCTCGCGGAGTCTTTCGCCGACGCCGACCGCAACCCGCCGGTCTTCGACCCGGAGACCAACACCGCGCCCGTACCGGCGTCGTTCAAGAAGTCGTACAAAGCCTTCATGGACTCCGAGTACTGGCGTCTGGGCCTGCCCGAGGAGATCGGCGGCACGACCGCCCCCGCGTCCCTGATCTGGGCGTTCGCGGAGCTGATCCTGGGCTCGAACCCGGCGGTCTGGATGTACTCGTCAGGACCGGCCTTCGCGGGGATCCTCTTCGACGAGGGCAATGACGTACAGAAGAAGATCGCCGAGATCGCGGTGGAGCGGACCTGGGGTTCGACCATGGTCCTCACCGAGCCCGACGCGGGCTCCGACGTGGGCGCCGGCCGTACGAAGGCGATCCAGCAGGAGGACGGCTCCTGGCACATCGAGGGTGTGAAGCGGTTCATCACCTCCGGTGAGCACGACATGGAGGAGAACATCCTTCACTACGTGCTGGCCCGCCCCGAGGGCTCCGGCCCCGGCACCAAGGGTCTCTCCCTCTTCCTCGTACCGAAGTACCTCTTCGACTTCGAGACCGGCGAGCTGGGCGAGCGCAACGGCGCCTACGCCACGAACGTCGAGCACAAGATGGGCCTCAAGGCCTCCAACACCTGCGAGATGACCTTCGGCGACCGGCACCCCGCCAAGGGCTGGCTGATCGGCGACAAGCACGACGGCATCCGCCAGATGTTCCGGATCATTGAATTCGCTCGGATGATGGTCGGGACGAAGGCGATCTCGACCCTCTCGACCGGCTACCTGAACGCCCTTGAGTACGCCAAGGAGCGCGTCCAGGGTCCCGACCTCGCGAACTTCATGGACAAGACCGCGCCCAAGGTCACCATCACGCACCACCCGGACGTGCGCCGCGCGCTCATCACGCAGAAGGCGTACGCCGAGGGCATGCGCGCCCTGGTGCTGCACACCGCGTCCGTCCAGGACGAGATCGCGGTCCGGGCCGCGGCGGGCGAGGACACCTCCCAGCTGCACGCGCTCAACGACCTGCTCCTGCCGATCGTGAAGGGCTACGGCTCCGAGAAGGGCTACGAGCAGCTCGCGCAGTCCCTGCAGACCTTCGGCGGCTCCGGGTTCCTCCAGGAGTACCCGATCGAGCAGTACATCCGCGACGCCAAGATCGACACCCTGTACGAGGGCACGACCGCGATCCAGGGCCAGGACTTCTTCTTCCGCAAGATCGTCCGCAACCAGGGCGCGGCGCTGAACTCCCTCGCCGAGGACATCAAGAAGTTCCTGGCGCTCGGCACCGGCGGCGAGGAGCTCTCCGCAGCCCGCGAGCAGCTCGCCAAGGCGGCCGTCGAGCTGGAGGCCATCGTCGGCCTGATGCTCACCGACCTCGCGGCGACCGAGCAGGACGTCAAGAACATCTACAAGGTGGGCCTGAACACGACCCGGCTGCTGATGGCCTCCGGTGACGTGGTCGTCGGTTACCTGCTGCTGCGCGGTGCCGCGGTCGCCGCCGAGAAGCTGGAGACGGCGTCCGCCAAGGACAAGCCCTTCTACAGCGGCAAGATCGCGGCCGCGAAGTTCTTCGCCGCCACAGTCCTGCCGGGTGTCACGGGTGCGCGCAAGCTCGCCGAGGGCGTCGACCTGGACCTGATGGAGCTGGACGAGGCCGCTTTCTAGCCTTGGCCAGCCCGCCAGGGCCCGTCGCTCCGCACCAAAGCCGCGTCACCACGCACTCCAGGACAGGGCGGACACCTGACCGGAAGCTGTCCTTCCGGTCAGGTCTCCGCCCATGTCCGCCCTTCACAACCCCGTTACCAGGGCCCTCTCCCATCCCCGGGAGCGGGCCCTTTCGGCGTCGTTAAGGTGAACCCCATGAGCACTCCCCCCCGCTTCGACCGCGGCCACACCGACGACCTCATGCCCTTCCTGGCGGCGAGTCCGACGCCGTACCACGCCGTGGCGAACGCCGCCGAGCGGCTGGAGAAGGCCGGATTCCGTCAGGTCGCCGAGACCGACGCGTGGGAGGGGACGAGCGGCGGGAAGTACGTGCTGCGCGGGGGTGCGCTCATCGCCTGGTACGTACCTGAAGGTGCCGAGCCGCACACCCCGTTCCGGATCGTGGGCGCGCACACCGACTCCCCCAACCTGCGGGTGAAACCGCGCCCGGACAGCGGGGCGCACGGCTGGCGGCAGGTGGCCGTGGAGATCTACGGCGGGCCGCTGCTGAACTCCTGGCTGGACCGGGATCTGGGCCTGGCCGGACGGCTGTCGCTGCGGGACGGCTCGACGCGCCTGGTGAACATCGACCGGGCGCTGCTGCGGGTGCCCCAGCTCGCCGTCCACCTGGACCGTTCCGTGTCGACAGAGGGCCTGAAGCTGGACAAGCAGCGTCATCTGCAGCCCATCTGGGGGCTGGGCGAGCAGGTCCGCGACGGTGATCTGATCGCGTTCCTGGAGGAGGAGTCGGGGCTCACGCCCGGCGAGGTGACCGGCTGGGACCTGATGACCCACTCCGTCGAGCCGCCCTCCTATCTGGGCCGCGACAAGGAGCTGCTTGCGGGCCCGCGCATGGACAACCTGCTGTCCGTGCACGCGGGCACGGCGGCGCTGGCGGCGGTCGCGACGGCCGACTGCGGTGAGCCGTATCTGCCGTACATCCCCGTCCTCGCCGCCTTCGACCACGAGGAGAACGGCTCGCAGTCCGACACCGGCGCGGACGGGCCGCTGCTCGGCAGCGTCCTGGAGCGTTCGGTGTTCGCGCGCGGGGGCTCGTACGAGGACCGGGCGCGTTCCTTCGCCGGCACCGTCTGTCTGTCCTCCGACACGGGCCACGCCGTGCACCCCAACTACGCGGAGCGGCACGACCCGACACACCACCCGCGCGCGGGCGGCGGGCCCATCCTCAAGGTGAACGTCAACAACCGCTACGCCACGGACGGTTCGGGCCGTGCGGTCTTCGCCGCCGCCTGTGAGAAGGCCGGCGTGCCCTTCCAGTCCTTCGTCTCCAACAACTCCATGCCCTGCGGCACCACCATCGGCCCGATCACCGCGGCCCGGCACGGCATCAAGACCGTCGACATCGGGGTCGCCATCCTGTCCATGCACAGCGCGCGTGAACTGTGCGGCGCGGACGACCCGTTCCTGCTGGCCAACGCGATGGTGGCGTTCCTGGAGGGCTAGTCGCCAGGATCTCTCCGCCTGCACTGGCATGTCCAAGGCGGCTCCGGGTACCCGGAGTTGGCCAGAACGACGCCGAGTTGAATGCAGGGAGGCGACACCCATGGGCCTGGGCGGATGCATCATTCTGATCGCCGCAGGAGCGATCCTCACGTTCGCGACCGACTGGGACATGCAGGGGGTCAACCTCGACCTGGTCGGCATCATCTTCATGATCGTCGGACTGATCGGGGTGGCCACGTTCAGCAGCATGGCCCGGCGCAGGCGTGTGGTCGTCGGGTCCAGCGCCCCGGTGATCGACGAGGAACCCCCTCACCGGGGCAGCTACCGCGACGGCTACGGTGGCTGAGACAGGCCTCTTGGGACAGGGCGCGCGGGTTAAGCGTCCATCCCCGCGAGGACCAGCGGCAGCCGGTCCGTCCCGCCCTCGGTGATGCGGACCGGAACGCCCCAGTCCTGCTGATGGACATGGCAGGCCGGGTATTCGTTGTCCGGATCGTCGTCGCAGGACGCGGCCATCGCGGAGACGTGCAGGACGCCCTCCGTGACGGCGGGGTTCAGTTCCAGGGCGCGGGAGAGATCGGTTCCCGCGCCCTCGCCGTCGAGCAGCAGCTCGGGCGGGGTGGAGGAGACGAGCAGCCGGGTGGACGGGCCGTACCGGGTGTCCAGCTTCTGGCCCGCCGGGGCCTGGAAGATGACGTCCAACTTCAGCGCCCCCGGGGCGACTTCGGTTGCCGCGCGCTGGGTGCGGTGGGCGACCGACTCGACCCGTACGGCCTCCTCCGGGAGCCGGAGCCGGGTCAGCCGGTGCCGGGCCGACTCGACGACCACGATGTCGTCCCCGACGAGCACCGCGTCGCTCGGCTCCCTCAAGTCGGTTGCCAGGGTGGTCACTTCACCGGTGGCGGGGTCGTAGCGGCGCAGCGCGTGGTTGTAGGTGTCGCTGACGGCGACCGAGCCGTCGGGCAGGGCCGTGACCCCCAACGGGTGCTGGAGCAGCGCCTGTTCCGCGGGACCGTCTCGGTGCCCGAAGTCGAAGAGCCCGGTGCCGACGGCGGTGTGCACGGCTCCGTCGAGGCCGACCCAGCGCAGCGCGGAGGTCTCGGAGTCGGCCAGCCAGAGCCGGTCGGCGGTGGCGGCGAGCCCGGACGGCTGGGCGAACCAGGCCTCGGGGCCGGGGCCGTCGACGAGGCCCTCGTTGGTGGTTCCGGCCGTGACAAAGACGCTGCCGTCGGCCGGGTCGTAGACCCACAGCTGGTGCACGCCGGCCATGGCGATCCACACGCGCCCGCCGAACACGGCGACGTCCCACGGTGAGGAGAGGTCGACCTCGCGCGCGGGCCCGGCGACCGGCGACCCCTGCCACCACTGGCGCCCCGTGCCCGCGAGGGTGGCGACCTCGCCGGTCGCGAGGTCGAGCCGGCGCAGGGCGTGGTTCACGGTGTCGGCGACGACCACCGACCCGTCGTCGAGCAGCGCGAGACCCTGCGGCTCACTGAACGCGGCCCGCGTGGCCCCGCCGTCCGCGAACCCCCGTACACCGGACCCGATCCGCCGTACGACGGTCTCCGCGTCGTCCGCCAGTTCCACCAGCTGGTGCCGGGTGGTGTCGCTGACCAGGAAGTTCCCGGACGGGAGGAGCACGGCCTTGCCGGGGAAGCGCAGCTCTGTCGGCTCGGGCTCGGGCGCCACGTACGGCCCGTCGCCGCGTCGCAGGGTTCCCTTCGCGGCATGCTCGGCCTCCAGTTCCTCGACGAGCCGCGCGATCGCGTGCGCGTGCCCCTCACCGGCGTGCTGCGCGACGACGTACCCCTCGGGGTCGATCACGACGAGCGTCGGCCAGGCGCGGACGGCGTACTGCTTCCAGGTCGCGAGCTCGGGATCGTCGAGGACCGGGTGCTCGACGCCGTAGCGCTCGACGGCGTCGACGACGGCCTGGTGCTCGGCCTCGTGCGCGAACTTCGGCGAGTGCACCCCGATGATCACCACCGTGTCCCGGTGCTTCTCCTCCAGCTCCCGCAGCTCGTCCAGGACGTGCAGGCAGTTCACGCAGCAGAATGTCCAGAAGTCGAGAACGACAATGCGTCCTCGCAGGTCGGCGAGGGTGTACTGCTCGCCTCCCGTGTTCAGCCAGCCGCCCTCGCCGATCAGCTCGGGGGCGCGGACACGGACGCGACGGGGTGTGGAGTGAGCCATGCGGTCAAGGGTGCCACTAGCGTCTGCCCGGCGGATCAGGCCCTAGGGGAGGGCATGGCCCGTCGTCGCGTCCACGTGCGCGGGGACCTCGTCGTGGTGGTCGCCGACCGTGAGGGTGCCGGTGGGTTCGAACATCAGGATCGCGGTGCGGCGCGGGGCGTACGGCCTGTGTTCGGTGCCGCGCGGGACGGTGAAGACGGAGCCCTTGGGGAGTACGACGGTCCGCTCGCCGGCCGCTTCCCTGAGCGCGATGTGCAGCTCGCCCTCGACCACCAGGAAGAACTCGTCGGTGTGGTCGTGCACGTGCCAGACGTGCTCGCCCTCGACCTGGGCCACGCGTACGTCGTAGTCGTTGACTGCGGTGACGATGCGGGGGCTCCACAGATCGGTGAAGGAGGACAGGGCCTTGTCCAAGGAGATGGGTTCAGACATGGGTTCAGTCGTGGGGGCAGACATAGGGGCAGACATGGGTTCAGTCATGGGGGCAGACATGGGTTCAGAGATGGGGTCCATGGCCTCATCGTGCGGGGTGCCGGGCCTCCGTACGAGTGCTAGAAATCGCACATGCCGCAAGGATCCTCGCAGGACGCACCCCCGACACGGCCGCACCGGGTCGCCGTGATCATCGACGAGAGCACGAACCCCTTCGAGGTCGGCGTCGCGACCGAGCTGTTCGGGCTGCCGAGGCCCGAACTGGGCCGGCCGGAGCCGCTGTACGAGCTGACCCTGTGCGGCCCCACGCCCGGCGTGCGGATGAACCACGGGTTCTTCACCGTGACCGGGCTGCCGGGGCTCGACGCGGTGGACGACGCCGACACGCTGATCGTGCCGGGCCGTCCCGACAACGTCGTCCCGCGCCCCGCAGCCGTGCGCGACGCGATCCGGCGCGCCCATGCGCTCGGCACCCGGATCGTGAGCTTCTGCACCGGCACGTTCGCGCTCGCCGAGGCCGGGCTGCTCGACGGGCGCCGGGCCACCACGCACTGGCGCTGGGCGGACTCCTTCCGCGAGCTGCATCCGAAGGTCCTGCTGGAGCCCGACGTGCTCTTCGTGGACGAGGGCGATGTGCTGACCGCGGCCGGCAGCGCGGCCGCGCTGGATCTCGGGCTGCACCTCGTCCGGCGCGACCACGGCGCCGAGACCGCCAACGCGGTGTCCCGGCGGCTCGTGTTCGCCGCTCACCGCGACGGCGGGCAGCGGCAGTTCGTCGAGCGGCCGGTGCCCGACGTACCGGACGAGTCGCTCGCGCCGCTGCTGGCATGGGCACAGCGGCGGATCGGCGAACCGCTCACGGTCGCGGACCTGGCGGCGCAGGCGGCGGTCAGCCCGGCCACCCTGCACCGGCGCTTCCGGGCCCAGCTCGGCACGACCCCGCTGGCCTGGCTCACCGGGGAACGCGTCGAGCTGGCCTGCCGGCTCATCGAGCGCGGGGAGGAGCGGCTCGACGTCGTCGCGGAACGCAGCGGTCTGGGGACCGCCGCGAACCTGAGGGAGCGGGTGCGGCGCGCGACCGGACTCAGCCCGTCGGCCTACCGGCGGCGTTTCGGACCGCCCGCCGGGGAACCGGTGATGGCATGAGATACCTCGTACGCGACCGGCTCCTCGGCTTCGGTGACGACTACTGGATCGAGGACGACCACGGCAACAAGGTCTTCCTCGTCGACGGCAAGGCGATGCGGCTGCGGGACACCTTCGAGCTGAAGGACACGCAGGGCCGCGTCCTCATCGACATCCACCGCAAGATGCTCACCCTGCGCGACACGATGATCATCGAACGGGACGGCGACCCGCTCGCGACGATCAAGCGCAAGCGGCTGTCGTTGCTGCGCAACCACTACCGGGTGTCCCTGGTGGACGGCACCGAACTCGACGTCAGCGGCAAGATCCTCGACCGCGAGTTCGCCGTCGACTACGACAACGAACTCCTCGCCCAGATCTCCCGCCGCTGGCTGCACGTCCGCGAGACGTACGGCGTGGACGTCGTACGGGAGGACGCGGATCCGGCGCTGCTGATCGCGGTGGCGGTGTGCGTGATCCATCTGGCGGAGAAGGAGCGGGGGGAGGACTGATTACCGCCCCGGACTGACGGGGGGGGGAGGGAAGGACCGATACCGCCCCGGACTGACGGGGAGGGTTAGGACCGATGCCGCCCCGGACCGACGGGGAGGGTTAGGACCGATACCGCCCCGGCCTAACGGGCGGAGAAGGACCGATATACCGCCCCGGACTAACGGCGAGGAGTATCCAGTCCCAGCAGCCGGTCCTTCAGCGCCGGGAACTGTTCCCGGGTCGTGCCGACCCTCGCCGGGTCGAACTCCACCGTGAGGACCTCCTCGCCGGCGCCCGCCTCCGCGAGGACCTCGCCCCACGGGTCGACCACGATGGAGTGCCCGGCCTGGGGAACTCCCGCGTGCGTACCGGCCGTTCCACAGGCGAGGACGTACGCCTGGTTCTCGACGGCGCGGGCCTGGGCGAGCAGCGTCCAGTGGGAGCGGCGGCGCTCGGGCCAGCCGGCCGACAGGACGAGGGTCTCGGCGCCGGCGTCGACGAGGCCGCGGAAGAGTTCGGGGAAGCGGAGGTCGTAGCAGGTGGCGATGCCGAGGTTGGTCTCCGGCAGGCGGACGGTCACCAGTTCGGACCCAGCCCCCATCAGGACGGCCTCGCCCTTGTCGAAGCCGAAGCGGTGGATCTTTCGGTAGGCGGCGGCCAGTTCGCCGGAAGGCGAGAAGACGAGGGAGGTGTTGTAGAGAGATCCCTCAGGGTCCCGCTCGGGGATCGAGCCCGCGTGCAGCCACACGCCCGCGTCGCTCGCCGCCTTCGCCATCACCTCGTACGTGGGCCCCACCAGCGGCTCGGCCTCCGCACCGAACTCCTCGTACGCGAACGCCCCCGTGGTCCACAGCTCGGGCAGTACGACGAGGTCGGCACCGGCCTGCTCCCGTACCAGAGTTGCCACTCGGGCGCGCCGTGAATCAACGGATTCGGTGTCTTTTACGTCGACTTGGAGGATAGAGGCGCGCACACTACCACCGTCCTGGCATTCGAGCCGTTGATACGGGCCTACGATCGTCACACCAAAGCACTGCCGGGGTGCCTCACAGCAGCGTAACTTAGCGTCCCAAGACACCCGCTGCCTGTGCACTGCCCGCGTCCAATCGCCCGAGGGGTCCCGTTCCGTGAGTCTGCATCCCAGCCTTCAGTCCTACGCCGATGCCTGGACCCAGTCGATCGAAGCGATATCCGAGCTGGTGTCGCCTCTTGTGGAAGGCGAGTGGAACAAGCGGACGCCCTGCCCGGGCTGGTCGGTGCGTGACCTCGTCTCGCACGTCATCGGCCTCGACTCCGAGATGCTCGGCGACCCCCGGCCGATCCACACGCTGCCGCGCGACCTGTACCACGTGACGAACGAACACCAGCGGTACATGGAGATGCAGGTCGACGTACGCCGTCACCACACCGCGCCGGAGATGACCTCCGAGCTGGAGTACATGATCATCCGCCGCAACCGCCAGCTGCGGAACGAGAACCGGCAGCCCGACACCAAGATGCGTGGCCCCCTCGGCACCGAGGTCACCCTCGAACACGCCATGCGCAACCACGCGTTCGACGTGTGGGTGCACGAGCAGGACCTCCGCGCCGCCCTCGGCCGGCCCGGCGACCTCGACTCCCCGGGCGCGTACATCGCCCGCGACGAGCTTCTCGCCGCTCTCCCGAAGGTGGTCGCCAAGGACGCGGGAGCGCCCGCGAATTCGGCGGTCGTCATCGATGTCCACGGGCCGGTGGAGTTCCTCCGGACGGTCCGCGTCGACGCCGACGGCAACGGCTCGATAGACGGCGCGCCCTCACTGGGCCCGGCCGCCACCCTCACCCTCGACTGGGAGACGTACCACCGCCTGGCCTGCGGACGCGTGACCCCCGACTCGGTCGCCGACCGCATCAAGACGGAGGGCGACCCGGAACTGACGGCGGCGATCCTCAGGAACTTCACGGTCACCAGGTAAATCAGCCCCTCCGGCGTTTGAGGAGCGGTGGTCTGGGGCGGAGCCCCCAGAAACAAGGGAAGGGTAGGGGCGGCGGGGGCGAGAACAATCCCCCACCACCTAAGCCCGCCTATGCCGGAACATGCACCGTCTCCACCCGGCTGGCCACCAACCGCTCCCGCTCCCTGCGAGCCGCCTGCTTGCGCAACCGGAAGATCTGGCTCAGGCCCACCGCCTGAAGAACGAACACGGCGGAGAAGGCGAGCCGGTAACTGCCACCGGTCGCGTCCAGCAGCACACCGATCGCCAGCAGCGTGATCATGGAGGCGACGAAGCCCCCCATGTTGGTGATCCCGGACGCGGTCCCCTGCCGCTCGGGCGGATTCGCCGGCCGGGCGAAGTCGAACCCCAGCATGGAAGCCGGCCCGCAGGCCCCGAGCACCGTGCACAGCACGACCAGCACCCAGGTGGGCGCGTGCTCCCCGGGGTACACCAGCACCCCCGCCCAGACGACCGCCGTAGCGGCCACCGTGCCGAGCGCCAGCGGAAGCCGAGCCGCGTGATGCCGGGCGACGATCTGCCCGTACACCAGTCCGACGACCATGTTGGACAGCACGACGAGCGTCAGCAGGTCACCGGCGGAGGCCGGCGACAGCCCCTCCGCCTCGACGAGGAACGGCAGCCCCCACAACAGCAGGAACACCATCGCCGGGAACTGCGTGGTGAAGTGCACCCACATCCCGAGCCGGGTCCCGGGCTCCCGCCAGGACGCGGCGATCTGACGCCGGACGTACGCGGCCCCCTGGTGCGGGAACGGCTCCGGCTCGTGCCCCTCGGGGTGGTCCTTCAGGAACAGCAGCATGAGGACGAGGACGACGACACCGGCGCCGGCGCTGCCCGCGAACGCAGCCGTCCAGCCGACCCCGTGCAGCAGCCGGGCGATCACCAGCGTCGAGACGAGGTTGCCCGCCATCCCCACCAGACCCGCGAGCTGGGCGACGAGCGGCCCGCGCCGGGCGGGGAACCACCGGGTACCGAGCCGCAGGATGCTGATGAAGGTCATCGCGTCGCCGCAGCCGAGGAGCGCGCGCGAGGCGAGCGCCATCCCGTACGAGGGGGAGAACGCGAAGCCCAGCTGCCCTGCCGTGAACAGCACCGCGCCGATGGTCAGCACCTTCTTGGTGCCGAGACGGTCGACCAGCAGGCCCACGGGTATCTGCATGCCCGCGTAGACGAGGAGCTGGAGGATCGAGAAGGTGGAGAGGGCGGAGGCGTTGATGTGGAAGCGGTCCGCCGCGTCCAGGCCGGCCACCCCCAGCGACGTACGGAAGATCACAGCGACGAAGTAGACGGAGACGCCGACGCTCCAGACGGCGATGGCGCGCCGTCCGCCGGGCGGATCCCCGGGCAGCGTGGCCGGAGAAGTCATCGGACCTCGCCCCGCGCCAGGTTGGAGAACCAGCTGACGTGCCGGTTGATGAGGCCGACGACCTCCTCCGCGTCGCCGGAGCGCAGCGCCTGCAGAATCTGCTCGTGCTCGGTGAGCGTCTTGGTGATCCGGTCGGGGTGGGCGTGCATCACGGCGACGCCCATCCTCAACTGCCGGTCGCGGAGCTGGTCGTAGAGCCGGGAGAGGATCTCGTTGCCGCCACTGCGGACGATCTCGGCGTGGAAACAGCGGTCGGTGACGGCCGCGGCGGCCAGGTCCCCGGCGGCGGCCTGCTCCTTCTGCTCGGCGAGCAGTTCCTCCAGGCGGGCGATGAGCTGCGGCGATGCCGGTACGGCCTTGCGCGCCGCGTGTCCCTCGACGAGCTGCCGGGTCTCCACCACATCCGCGATCTCCTGCGCGGAGACGGGCAGGACGAGCGCGCCCTTCTTCGGGTAGAGCTTGATCAGCCCCTCCACCTCCAGCCGGAGCAGCGCCTCACGCACCGGCGTGCGCGAGACCCCCACGGCCTCGGCGAGCTCGCCCTCCGTGAGCAGCGTGCCGCCCTCGTAACGGCGTTCCAGGACACCCTGCTTGACGTGTGCGTAGACGCGCTCGGCGGCGGGGGGTTGTTTCACGGGCACCTGTGCGGGAGCGGGCGGGGTCACTGCGGGGGACGGGGCGGAAGGCATGCGCACAGCATAGATACAACACGTACGCATCGTCGCGCCCCTTCCACAATGCGGACGCCGGAACGCGGCGCCCGAATGTGGACGCCGGAACACGGACGCCAGAGCGCGGACACCGGAAGCGCGAACATTTCTCCGATCAACCGCACAACCTTTCGTGCGACGTGCGTGTCACACGAAAGGCGGCACTCCCATGTAGCCGCGCTCCTTGGGCATTTAACGTAATCGGGGTAGGAAACTTGATAACCGGCATTAAGGGCACGCGCGTCCGCAGAGCTGCCGCTGTAGTCGTCACGACCGGCGCCATGATCGCGACCGGAGCCCTCAGCGCGGCTCCCGCACAGGCCCTCACCACGCCCACGATCGCCGCCAAGGGCGGCTACGTGATGAACAACGGCACGGGCACCTCCCTGTACACCAAGAAGGCGGACACCCGCCTCTCCACCGGCTCCACCACCAAGATCATGACCGCCAAGGTCGTGCTCGCCCAGCCGAACCTCAACCTGGACGCCAAGGTCACGATCCAGAAGGCCTACAGCGACTACATCGTGGCGAACACCGCCTCGTCCGCCCACCTGATCGTCGGCGACAAGGTCACCGTCCGTCAGCTCCTCTTCGGGCTGATGCTGCCGTCCGGCTGTGACGCCGCGTACGCGCTCGCCGACAAGTTCGGCACGGGCACGACGCGCGCGGCCCGCGTGAAGTCGTTCATCGGCAAGATGAACACCTCCGCGAAGAACCTCGGCCTGACGAACACGCACTTCGACTCGTTCGACGGCATCGGCAACGGCTCCAACTACTCGACGCCGCGCGACCTGACGAAGATCGCCAGCAGCGCGATGAAGAACTCCACGTTCAAGACGGTCGTGAAGACGAAGTCGTACACGGCCAAGACCATCACGAAGACCGGCTCCACCCGCACCATGGGCAAGTGGACCAACACGAACGGTCTGCTCAGCAGCTACAGCGGCACGATCGGCGTGAAGACCGGCTCCGGCGCCGAGGCCAAGTACTGCCTCGTCTTCGCGGCCACCCGCAACGGCAAGACCGTCATCGGCACGGTCCTCGCCTCCACGTCCATCACCGCCCGTGAGTCGGACGCGAAGAAGCTGATGAACTACGCCTTCGCCAAGTAACGGATAGTTTCCGGGACTTCAGGCATACGGGAAGGGGGCCCGCCGCGTACGAGCGGCGGGCCCGCTTCCCGTATGCCCACCACGCCCTGAGGCACCTGCGCAGGGTTATACGTGATCTGCGCTCGGAGTGATGAACATCCCGGATCCTGTTGGCATATGCGTTGTGCGTCGATCTACGTTCCGCCGAGGAGGTGGTTCGTATGAGCGAACACGACACGACGTCGACCACGGCACCAAGGACCGATGCGATCGACATCAACGACTTCGTGTACGGGGCGACAGGGGCCCGGGTGCGGAGGCTGACGATGCCGGACGGGAGCCATTGGTTTCCGGCGGCGGATGTCTGCAAGCGGCTCGGTTACACAACGACCCGGAAGGCTCTGCTCGACCATGTACCGGAGGCGCACCGAGACTTTCTCGAGACTGTGACCGGAAGCCACAGTCTCGGCGTTCCCGCAGGTCGGGAGTGGCGCCGAGATCTGCAACTGATCGACTTTCCCGGCTTGATCCAACTTGTGAACGGCTGCACCAAGCCCTCGTGCAGGCCGTTCAAGGAATGGGTGAGCGAGGTGATCATGTCGATCCAGCGTGATGGTTCGTACGCCCTCCCCCAGGCCGAGGTACAGCCCCCCGACCCGAGCGGTCCCGTGCTGTACGCGATGCCAGCGCAGGTCGCCGACGCGATCGTGCGGCTCGAGGCACGCAATGTGCGACTGGACGAGGAGTTCGCAGAGGCACAACGGGCCTCAGCACAGGTGCAGTCCCGGATGGCGGATGCGATGGATCGGATCGCGGACGCGCTGGACGCGTTCCGGCCTGTCCGAGCGGAGCGTCCGGCAGCTCCGGCGGACACGTACAGGCCGAGTGCCGAAGCCCTCCTCGCGGACTGGAGGTCACGGATGTCCGTGACCGAGGACGTGTGGGCCGTGGCCGTCACGATCGCACCTGTGCTTGCTGAACACGGTGAGATCCGAATGTCTCTGGAAACACTCTCGGAGCGGACGGGACTGAACGCCCATCGGGTCAACGAGTGCCTGCGGTTCATGCGGAGGCATGCGTGCATCCGGTCCAGGGGCGGCGCGGAGGACGGCGCACCCGTCTACGTACTGGAGCGGCCACAGCTGTAGCTGTGTGAGGGGGGTTGAGCGGCCGGTCGCCTCCCCCACCCACCTGGCAGCCGCCCCGGGCACCCGGCCCGCACAAGGAGGTGCGCCCATGACCGGCTCCTGCGACCCCGATCGCGTAAGAACCGATCCGCACAGACCCGACCGCTACGACGCCGTCGACTACACCCCGTATCCGCAGAGCGTCCCCCGTGCCCGGAGACGTGTAGCTCACCTCGCGGCCGAGTGGGGCCATCCCGGTGCGGCCGGCGACGCGGCGCTGCTGGCAAGCGAGTTGTGTACGAACGCGCTGCTGCACGGATCCCTGCGGGACCGGCTGTTCCGGGTGGAGACGTCGCTCAGCGGCAGGGTGTTACGGATCGCCGTCACCGACCCGAAGGGCGAGCGCCTGCCGGAGCCCCGTGCGGCATCGGGCGGTGACCAGTTCGGGCGCGGACTGCTCATCGTCGGAGTGCTCGCCCACCGATGGGCCGTCGAGAACCTCACCGTGGGCAAAACGGTCTGGGCGGAACTGAATGTTCCGGGCAACACGGATGCGTAGGGCGTCAGGATTCTGAAGGTCGGCAGGACAACCGCCTGAGGACCTCACACGGGGCCGCACCCTCAAGGGACGGCCCCGTGTCCTTGGCTCACACCCCCGCGATCACGCCCAAGTGATCAACCTCTTCGGCTGCTCCAGGACGGCCGCCACGTCGGCGAGCACCTTGGAGCCCAACTCCCCGTCCACCAGGCGGTGGTCGAAGGACAGTGCCAGGGTGGTGACCTGGCGGGGCTTGACCTTGCCCTTGTGGACCCAGGGCTGGAGCTTGATCGTGCCGACGGCGAGGATCGCGGACTCGCCGGGGTTGAGGATCGGCGTGCCGGTGTCGATGCCGAAGACGCCGACGTTCGTGATCGTGACCGTGCCGCCCTGCATCGCGGCCGGGGAGGTCTTGCCCTCGCGGGCGGTGGAGACCAACTCACCCAGCGACTCGGCCAGTTGCGGCAGGGTCTTGGCGTGCGCGTCCTTGATGTTCGGGACGAGCAGGCCGCGCGGGGTGGCGGCCGCGATGCCCAGGTTCACATAGTGCTTGAGGACGATCTCCTGGGCGGCCTCGTCCCAGGACGCGTTGATGTCCGGGTTGCGCTTGATGGCGACCAGCAGGGCCTTGGCGATCAGGAGCAGCGGGTTCACGCGGAGGCCGGCGAGATCCTTGTCCTGCTTGAGCTCCTCGACGAGCTTCATCGTGCGCGTCACATCGACCGTCACGAACTCGGTGACATGCGGCGCGGTGAACGCCGAACCGACCATCGCCGCCGCCGTGGCCTTGCGCACACCCTTGACCGGGATACGGGTCTCACGCGCCGTGTCGTACGAGGCGACGGGCGCCGTGACCTGGACAGGAGCGGCCACGGGCTGCCGGACGACCGGCTCCGGGGCGGCGGTCGGCGCCGGTGCCACCGCCGCGTGCACGTCCTCGCGCGTGATGATGCCGTCCGGGCCGGCCGGGCGGATCGTCGCCAGGTCGACGCCGAGGTCCTTGGCGAGCTTGCGGACCGGGGGCTTGGCCAGTGGACGGGCCGCGGCGGACGCGGAGTGCCCGTGTCCGTTCAACTCCGCCTGGACGGCCTGGATCGCCGAGGCCGCGTAGACCGGCTCGGGTGCCTGGGCCGGGACCTCGGCGCCCTTGCGGGGGCGGCGCTTGGTGGAGGACACGGAGACGCCGTAGCCGACGAGGACCGGCGTGCGGCCCTCGGCCTTGGGCTGCTCGGGCTTGGGCTGCTCGGCTTCGGGCTGCTCGGCGGCGGGCGCTTCAGCAGCTGCCGCGGTGGTCTCCTCGACGGGCGAGCCCGCCCCTCCGGCGACCTCCACCGCGATGATCACCTGGCCCACGTCCACCGTCGTCCCCTCGGGGAAACGGAGTTCGCGCACCACGCCGTCGTACGGGATCGGCAGTTCCACGGCCGCCTTGGCGGTCTCGACCTCGCAGACCACCTGTCCGTCCTCGACCTGGTCGCCGGGCTGGACGTACCACTTGAGGATCTCCGCCTCGGTGAGGCCCTCGCCCACATCGGGCATCTTGAACTCGCGGAGTCCCGACGCGTTCTCGGTCATCGTCGTCACGACCCTCTCCTCAGTACGCAAGCGAGCGGTCGACGGCGTCGAGCACCCGGTCCAGGCCCGGAAGATACTCGTCCTCCAGGCGTGCCGGCGGATACGGGGCGTGATAGCCGCCGACCCGCAGGACAGGTGCCTCCAGGTGGTAGAAGCACCGCTCGGTGATCCGGGCGGCGATCTCCGCGCCCGTGCCGAGGAACACCGGCGCCTCGTGCACCACCACCAGGTGACGCGTCTTCTCCACCGACACCTGCACGGAGTCGAAGTCGAGCGGGGACATCGACCGCAGGTCCAGGACCTCGACCGACTTCCCCTCCTCCGCGGCGGCCGCCGCGGCCTCCAGACACACCTTCACCATCGGGCCGTACGCCGCCAACGTCAGGTCGGTGCCCTCACGCACCACCCGCGCCTTGTGCAGGGGTCCGGGGATCGCCTCCGTGTTGACCTCGGACTTGTCCCAGTACCGCCGCTTCGGCTCGAAGAAGATCACCGGGTCGTCGCTCTGGATGGCCTGCTGCATCATCCAGTAGGCGTCCGAAGCGTTCGACGGGGAGACCACTTTCAGGCCCGAGACGTGCGCGAACAGCGCCTCGGGGGACTCCGAGTGGTGCTCGACCGCGCCGATCCCGCCGCCGTACGGAATACGGATGACGACGGGGAGCTTGATCTTGCCGAGCGCCCGCGCGTGCATCTTCGCGAGCTGCGTGACGATCTGGTCGTAGGCGGGGAAGACGAAACCGTCGAACTGGATCTCCACGACCGGGCGGTAGCCGCGCAGCGCGAGGCCGATCGCCGTGCCGACGATGCCCGACTCGGCGAGCGGTGTGTCGATCACCCGGTCCTCGCCGAAGTCCTTCTGGAGTCCGTCGGTGACCCGGAAGACACCGCCGAGCTTGCCGACGTCCTCGCCCATGATCAGGACCTTGGGGTCGGTCTCCAGGGCTTTGCGCAGCGACTCGTTGATCGCCTTGGCCAGCGCCATCTTTTCCGCGGTCATCGCTACTTGTCCTCCCCTTCGTCCGCGAACGACGCCTGGTAGGCGGCGAACTGGGCCCGCTCCTCGTCGACGAGCGCGTGCCCGTCCGCGTACACGTTCTCGAAGATGGCGAAGTGGTCAGGGTCCGGCATGGCCCGTACGACTTCGCGTACTCGTTTGCCCAACGCCTCGCTCTCGGCTTCGAGTTCCGCGAAGAATCCCTCGTCCGCGTGGTTTGAGGCCTCGAGATAGGTGCGCAGACGCAGGATCGGGTCCTTGGCCTGCCAGGACTCGGTCTCCTCGTCGGCCCGGTACTTGGTCGGGTCGTCGGAGGTGGTGTGGGCGCCCATGCGGTAGGTGAACGCCTCCACGAGGGTGGGGCCCTCGCCGAGACGGGCCCGCTCAAGGGCCCACTTGGTGACGGCGAGGCAGGCGAGGACGTCGTTGCCGTCGACGCGGACGCCGGGGAAGCCGTAGCCCTGTGCGCGCTGGTAGAGCGGGACGCGGGTCTGCTTCTCGGTGGGCTCGGAGATGGCCCACTGGTTGTTCTGGCAGAAGAACACGACGGGGGCGTTGTAGACGGCGGAGAAGGTGAACGACTCGGCGACGTCGCCCTGGCTGGAGGCGCCGTCCCCGAAGTACGCGATCACGGCCGAGTCGGCGCCGTCCTTGGTGATGCCCATGGCGTAGCCGGTGGCGTGCAGGGTCTGCGAGCCGATGACGATCGTGTACAGGTGGAAGTTGTTGGTGTTCGGGTCCCAGCCGCCGTTGTTCACACCGCGGAACATGCCGAGCAGGTTGGTCGGGTCGACCCCGCGGCACCAGGCGACGCCGTGCTCGCGGTAGGTCGGGAAGACGTAGTCGTCCTCGCGGGTGGCGCGCCCGGAGCCGATCTGGGCGGCCTCCTGGCCGAGCAGCGAGGCCCACAGGCCCAGCTCGCCCTGGCGCTGCAGTGAGGTGGCCTCGGCGTCGAAACGGCGGGTAAGCACCATGTCGCGGTACAGGCCGCGCAGCTCTTCGGGGGTGATGTCGGCGACGTACGGGTCGTACGTGGCGTCCTTGACCCGCTTGCCCTCGGGCGTCAGCAGCTGAATGAGCTGTGGGTGGGCGTCCGGTGACTTGTTCGCGCCGGTGCGCTTGGCACCCGTCGCGGCGCGCTTCGTCCCGGTAGTGCCGGTGCTTGCGGCGCTCTTCGAACCGGTGGTGCCGGTGCTTGTGGCGCTCTTCGTACCGGCGCTGCGTCGCGGCTTCTGCGCGGCAGTGCTCTCCACGGTCACGTGTACTCCTCCGTCGGTCCGGCCCCCGGGGTTGCCGGTCGGCCAGTGCGGCTCGCCTGGTCCAGTACCCGTGCACGGGGTGGGTGCACTCGGCCGGGAACAGACGTGACAGGTGCCCCGGCGAGCGCCCTGCAACAGCCACGTTACCCAGTGCCTCACAAATCTGTGAGACCCCTCCTGACCTGCGTTTTTGCTCGGATTTCCAACTACTTTTCAGTCGGACGTCCAAGTACCTCGCGTCAGTCGGGAACAGCTGCTGGTCACAGCACTGGTAACAGCCTTGCAGGGGGCCGGAACACCGGCACGTTATCCCGGTCACCCCGGACACGGGAAGAGTTCACTCCGGGGCAGGGCCAATGGTCCTGTGTGACACTGACAGCGTGCCTGAAACCGGGAAAATCACCGTATTTCTCCTCGACGATCACGAAGTGGTCCGGCGCGGCGTCCATGAGCTGCTCTCGGGGGAGGACGACATCGAGGTGGTCGGCGAGGCCGGCACGGCCGCCGACGCGCTGGTACGGATTCCGGCCACCCGCCCGGACGTCGCCGTCCTGGACGTACGGCTCCCGGACGGCAGCGGCGTGGAGGTCTGCCGCGAGATCCGCTCCCAGGACCCGGACATCAAGTGCCTGATGCTGACCTCGTACGCCGACGACGAGGCCCTCTTCGACGCGATCATGGCGGGCGCCTCGGGCTATGTCCTCAAGGCCATCCGCGGCAACGAACTGCTCACCGCCGTACGTGAGGTCGCCGCCGGGAAGTCCCTGCTCGACCCGGAGGCCACCGCCCGCGTCCTGGAGCGGCTGCGCGACGGCGGCGGCACCAAGGGTGACGACAAGCTCGGCCACCTCACCGAGCAGGAGCGCAGGATCCTCGACCTGATCGGCGAGGGGCTCACCAATCGCGCGATCGGCGAGCGGCTGCACCTCGCCGAGAAGACGATCAAGAACTATGTGTCGAGCCTGCTGTCCAAGCTGGGGATGGAGCGGCGGTCCCAGGCGGCGGCGTACGTGGCGCGCCTCCAGGTGGAGCAGGAGCAGCGGCAGTAATCGCACCCCATTGGGCCCCATTCGGGACTTATGGCCTCCCTACAGAGGGCGGGTGGCCCTTTTCCCGGTCCTCCGGGTGCCGGAAATTGGTCGTATGCCCGACGCACCGCCGGCCGACAAGCAGCCGGTCCCCAAGCAGTTCGCCGTGGAACTGATCGGCCGCACCGACTACGGCCGGATGGCCACCAGCATGCGCGCGCTGCCCTTCCTCGCGTTCGCCCGGCACATCGTGGCTGACGGACATGTCCTGCTGCGCATGCCCCGCAACCTCGGCTACCACCAGGCCTGCGCCGCCAGCATCGTCGCGTACGGCACCGACAACCTGAACTCCGCACGACCGGGCGAGGACCTGTGGACCGCGCAGATCGTGGGCCGGTGCGAGACCGTCGAGCCGACCGAGGCCCAGTTGGAACGCTTCGGCCCCGCGCCGCGTCTCGTGGACGGCGAGCCCTACGAGCCGGTCTACCTGGGCATCGAGCCGCAGTTCTGCAACGTCCACGCGACGGACGGTGGCCTGGAACGGCGGTTCCAGCACGTTCTGTGACCGATGTTGCGAACAGGACGACTGTGTGTGACAAACCCGAGGTCAGAGGCGTTTTCTTGCCCTAGCATCTGCCGCGTGCCGCGCTCTCCCGTACCACCCCCTGTGTCTCATGCGCCCCCTCTGGGCGCCCTCCTCCGCCAGTACGCCGCCGGGTCCGCGCTGACCTGCGAACCCGTCGACCAGGGGCTGCTGAACCGCGGCTACCGGCTGTGCACCACCCGCGGCCGGTACTTCCTCAAGCACCACTTCGACCCCGAGACCGCCGACCCCGCCGCGATCGCCCGCCAGCACCGGGCGACCCAGCGCCTCGCGGACCTCGGCGTCCCGGTCGCCCCGCCGCTGACCGGCACCGACGGCCGCACGGTCGCCGTCGTCGGGGGCCACGCCTACGCACTGCACCCGTGGATCGACGGACGGCACCGGCACGGCGGCCAGCTCAGCACGGAGCAGTGCGCGCGGCTGGGCGCGCTCCTGGGCGTCGTCCACGCGAGCCTGGAGCAGGTGATGCCGACCCAGGGACGCGGTTCGGCGAAACCGGCCGAAGGGTCCGCCCCGTCGGCCGGTGCCGCCCTGTCGCCCGGCGCAGCCCTGTCGCCCGGCGCAGCTCCGTCACCCGGTGCCGCCCCGTCACCCGGTGCCGCCCCGTCACCCGGTGCCGCCCCGTCACCCGGTGCCGCCCCGGCCGACGGCGCCGACCCCGCCGACACCTTCGCGCTCATCGACCACCTGCTCGCCCGGGTACGCCGCCACCGCCCGTCCGACGCCTTCGACGAACTGGCCAGGCACCGGCTCCTGGAGCGGCGCGTCCTCCTGGAACGGCATGCCGACCGGCGCCCTCCGCAGGGCGCCTCGGTGGGCTGGGTGCACGGCGACTTCCACCCGTTCAACCTGCTCTACCGCGACGGCGAACCGGCCGCGATCGTCGACTGGGACCGGCTGGGCGTGCAGCCCCGCGCCGAGGAGGCCGTACGCGCCGCGGTGATCTTCTTCGTACGGCCCGTCGGCGCACTCGACCTGCCGAAAGTGCGGGCCTACGCGCGCGCGTACCGGCGTACCGCGGGCGCCACCCCCTCCGAACTCGCCGCCGCCGTGCACCGCGTGTGGTGGGAGCGTCTCAACGACTTCTGGATACTGCGCTGGCACTACGAGCGCGGGGACACCCGCGCCGATCCGCAGTTCCCGGCGGCGTCGGCGCTGGCGGTGTGGTGGACCCGGGAGTACGAGGCGGTGTGCGAGGCGTTCGCGGGGTGATCCCGGCTTGTGCGGTGGCTTGTGCGGTGGCCTGTGCGGGGCATGTCCGGTGGCTTGTCCGGTGGCAAACGGCACGCGCGCGTGGAGCCCGTTCGGGCCGCACGCGCGCGTGGGGGTGTGTTTCGCTCGCCGGGTCAGCCGCCGGTCAGGCCGCCAGGGGTGCCGCCACCGGTGACGCCTCCGGGGTCCGTCGGCTCCGTGGTCGCCGGGTCCGTCGGCTCCGTGGTGGTCGGTTCGTCCGTCGGCTCCGTGGTGGTCGGCGTCGTCTCGCTCGGCTCACCCGTGGGCTCGTCCGACGGCTCGTTGCTGTAACTCGGGGACGGTGTGTACGACGGCGTGTACTGCGAGCCGGAGCCCGTGGTGTTGCCGTTGTCCGTCGAGTCGTCGGTGGAGGTGTCCGTAGGTTCTTCGCTGGGCGTCGCGCTGGAGTTGCTGTCCTCGGTGGACGACGACGTCACCGTGGGCGACTGGGTGGTGCCGGCCCCGCCGCCGCCGTTTCCGCCCTGGTTGAGCGCGAGTGCGACACCCGCCGCGATGGCGATCACCGCGAGGACCGCGAGGATCCACAGCTTGCCGCGGCCGCCCCCGCTGTTGCCGTGCCCCTCGAAACCGCCGTCGTCCCCGCCGCCGTAACTGCTCGGCAGGATCGGCTGCGGGATCTGCGAGGTGCCCGAGTCGCCGGGATGCGGCATCGCGGCGACTCCGGCGTAGCCCCCGGCCGGAGTGCGCGGGCCGCCGTGCATGTCGACGGGCCCGGTGTTCCAGGTGCCGGTGTGGCTGCCCTGGTCGTACAGCATCTGAAGCCCGTACTGGACGAGCCCGCGCATCTCCTCGGCGGTCTGGAACCGGTCGTCCGGCTCCTTCGCGAGGGAGCGCATGACCAGCCCGTCGAGCTCCGGCGGCGCCGCGTCGGAGACCTCGGACGGGGGCACCGGGATGTCCTGGACATGCTGGTAGACGACCGACAGCGGCGTCTCACCCGTGAACGGGGGCCGCAGCGCGAGGAGTTCGTAGAGCAGGCAGCCCGTCGCGTACAGGTCGGAGCGGTGGTCGACGGCCTTGCCGAGCGCCTGCTCGGGGGAGAGGTACTGCGGCGTGCCCATGACCATGCCGGTCTGGGTCATCGTCGACTGCGCGCCGTGCAGGGCGCGCGCGATGCCGAAGTCCATCACCTTGACCGCGCCGGTCTCCGTGATGATCACGTTCGCCGGCTTGATGTCGCGGTGCACGATGCCGTGCTGGTGCGAGTAGGCGAGCGCCTCGAGGACACCGGAGACGATGATCAGCGCCTGCTCCGGCCCGGGGGCCTCGGCGTTGATCAGCAGGTCGCGGATCGTGTGGCCCTCGACGATCTCCATCACGATGTACGGGACGACGCGGGAGCCGACCACGTCCTCGCCGGAGTCGTACACGGCGACGACCGCGTGGTGGTTGAGGCCGGCGACCGACTGGGCCTCGCGTGTGAAGCGGGCCTTGGAGACCGGGTCCTCGGCCAGATCGGAGCGGAGCAGCTTGACCGCGACAGTGCGTCCCAGGCGTACGTCCTCGGCCGCGAACACCTCGGCCATACCGCCTCGGCCCAGTCTGTGGGTCAGCCGATACCGGCCGTCGCCGACCAGCCCGCCGTTACCCCACAGCTCCGGCGCATCCGACATACCGCCGCCAGCCGCCTCGGGGTCGGACGGGCCCTGAGCGCGCTGCTGCTGTGCCATCAGTCCTCGCCGTCGTTTCTGCCCGCGGTCTGCGCGGTGGTTGTCACGGTCTCCGTCGGGCCACGCTACAGGCTCTGCGCAAGGCTCCGGTCCGAGACGGAAGTGGGATGGATCGGCCATCCAACCCGTCGCGGGTACCCGCGTGCAAATCCTGTGTACCGGCCGTACGGCACCTGTAACGCTTCCGCGACGCTTCTTTCTCAGACGGTCACGGAACGGGCACCGAACTTGACGTGTCAGTGCCCTCGGGCAGACTTGGCCGGGAATGAGCCAATCGATCACCGAACACCGGCCGATCACCGGGCAGATCGCGCAATCGATCACGACGAACAAGTCACGGACCGCGGGGGCGATCAGCCGCTCCCGCCGCGCCGATGGGGGACGCAGAAGATGAGCCAGGACGGCGCACAGGGCCGGTACGCGGGGCGTGCGGTCGCCGGCGGCCGCTACCAGCTGCGTGATCTGCTCGGCGAGGGCGGCATGGCCTCGGTCCATCTCGCGTACGACTCGGTGCTCGACCGCCAGGTCGCCATCAAGACCCTGCACACCGAGCTCGGCCGCGAGCAGGCCTTCCGCGAGCGGTTCCGCCGCGAGGCCCAGTCGGTGGCGAAGCTCACGCACACGAACATCGTCTCGGTCTTCGACACCGGCGAGGACGTCCTGGACGGCATGACGACGCCGTACATCGTCATGGAGTACGTCGAGGGCCGCCCGCTCGGTTCGGTGCTCGACCAGGACATCGCGCAGCAGGGCGCCATGCCCGCCGACAAGGCGCTCAAGATCACCGCGGATGTGCTGGCCGCCCTGGAGATCAGCCACGAGATGGGCCTGGTCCACCGGGACATCAAGCCGGGCAACGTGATGATGACCAAGCGCGGCGTCGTCAAGGTGATGGACTTCGGCATCGCCCGCGCCATGCAGTCCGGGGTCACCTCGATGACCCAGACCGGCATGGTCGTCGGCACACCGCAGTACCTCTCGCCGGAGCAGGCCCTCGGCCGAGCGGTGGACGCCAGATCCGACCTGTACTCGGTCGGCATCATGCTCTTCCAACTCACCACCGGGCGGCTGCCGTTCGAGGCGGACTCGCCGCTGGCCATCGCGTACGCACATGTCCAGGAGGAGCCGGTCGCGCCCTCCTCGGTCAACCGCTCGCTGCCCCCGGCCGTGGACGCGCTCATCGCCCGCGCGCTGAAGAAGAACCCGAACGAGCGGTTTCCCAGCGCCGAGGCGATGCGCGACGAGTGCCTGCGCGTGGCCCAGTCGCTGCACGCCGCCGCGCCGAGCATCGTGCCGGGCGCCCGGACGGCGAACGGCGCGGGTGTCGCCTCCGCGGTCTTCCCGCCCGTCGACCAGGCCGCTCCGGCACCGGGCCCGGTCCAGTCGCCCTACCAGCCGGGTCCCTACGGTCCGCCGACCCCGGCACCCACCCCGCCCCCGACGCCGGCTCCGTCGTACGGCTATCCGCAGCAGGGCGGCTATCTGCCGCCGCCGCAGACCTCGGCGTACTCCCCGCAGCAGGGCGTCTCGACCCCTCCGCCGTACAACCTGACGCCCCAGTACCCGACTCCCCAGCCGGGCGGCTCCGGCGGCGGCCGCAAGAGCGCCAAGGGGGTTGTCGTCGGCTCGATCGTCGTCGCGGTCGTCGCGGTCGGCGGCCTGATCGCGGCGGTGGCGCTGTACGGCGGGATCGGCGACGACCAGGGCGGTGGCGGCGAGGCCAGTCAGTCGCCGTCCGTTGTGGCGGGTCACAAGGGGCCTGACACGACGAAGACCATCGAGACGGAGAAGTGCACGGCGCCGCAGGAGTCGTACAACGACGAGAAGAAGATCCAGGTCCCGGACTTCTCCTACAAGTACCTCCAGTCGGTCAAGTCCTGCTTCCAGGCGGCGGGTTGGCAGATGGAGATCGAATACGTCGACGAGAACACGTACGGCGAGGGCACGGTCATGGACCAGTTCCCCTCCGAGGGCACGGACGTCGACCCGAAGGACATGCCGGAGATCCAGCTCAAGGTGTCGACGGGCAATCCGTCCTGATCCGGGTACGAGTGGGGCCCGGCACTTTCGTGCCGGGCCCATTTCGTTGTCCGGCCGCCGGGGGCTTGCGGGTGCCCGCCGGGGGCTTGCGGGTGCCCGCCAGGGGCTACAGGTACGGCCCGCCCGAACGGCCGCCCGTGCGGGGGTCCTCGTCCCCCTCCGCGCCGCCGGCGCCCGGCGGAAGGGCGCGGCGCATCGACTCGAGCTGCGCCCTCGCCGCCATCTGCTGGGCGAAGAGCGTGGTCTGGATCCCGTGGAAGAGACCTTCCAGCCAGCCCACCAACTGTGCCTGCGCGATGCGCAGTTCGGCGTCGGAGGGAATCGCCTCGTCCGTGAACGGAAGGGAAAGGCGCTCCAGCTCGTCGACCAGGTCGGGGGCCAGACCGTCTTCCAGTTCCTTCACGGAACTCGCGTGGATCTCCTTCAGCCGGACACGGCTCGCCTCATCCAGAGGGGCTGCGCGCACCTCCTCGAGCAGCTGCTTGATCATGCTTCCGATGCGCATCACCTTGGCGGGCTGTTCGACCATCTCCGTCACCGGGATCTCGCGGGAGTCCTCGTCTCCGGCGTCACCGAGAGTCATTCCGTCCTGGCCCAGGACCAGGATCTGAGGGTTCTCCGGCGACCGTTCGTTCCTCGGCATCTCCATGCCGTCCATTGTCTCGCACCCGTCCACCGCACCACCCCCCGGCCCGAGCCGGCGGGGCCACCGTGGGCAAAGGGAGCAACCGAGATGCCGGGGCAAAGGGGGCATGTGAGGCTGGACCCACTGATCATGGACTCCTCACCGGGAGGGGGTCACGGGCGTGACTCCATGGCTCCGTGCGCTGCACGTGGTGGGACTGCTGCTGGCCCTGACGACCGGGGCGACGGCCCCCTCGTACGCCGCCACACCCGCCTCTTCGTACGCCCCCGATCCCAGTGCCGATGCCTCCCGTGCGGGGAGCGGTCCGGGAGAGGGCCGGGCGCGTCCGGGGCGCGAGGAGCCCGGGGGGCAGTCGGCGTCCGAGGCCGCGGAGCCGCCGTACACGGACCGCGACCCCACCGTCCTCGACCGTCCGGAGGCGAGCGCCGCGCCGCAGGAGGCCGCGGTCCCCGTACGGCAGAGCGTCGGCCGCCCCGGACGCGCGCCGGAGCCCGTGTTCCCGATCGTGCCGCTCGGCAGCGGGCTGATCCTCATCGGGCTCGGTCTGGGGCTGGCGTTCTTCGCCCTGCGCGTCCGGCGCGGCGGCTGAAACCGCTTCGGGCGGCGCGCTCTTTGGGATGCGCGGGGCCGGGACTCACCGGTCGGGACGCTTCCTGGGGAGCTGGAACCTCCCCGAGCGGGGCGCTGGCTGGGAAGCTGGAACCTCCCCGAGCGGGCGCTGCCTCGGGAAGCTCGAACCTCCCCGAGCGGCGCCGCCCCCTGGGAGACCGGGACCTGCCCGAGGGGGCGCCCTTGGGAAGCGGGCGCCCTTGGGAACCGCGCGGTCGGATCCCCCGAGCAGCGCGCCCCTGGGAAGCACACGTCCGAACCGCCGGGCAGCGCGCCCCCTGGGACGCTGGAACTTCCCGTGGGGCCCGTGGGGCCCGTGGGGGCGCTGCTTGGGAAGCGCACCGCCCAGTTCCCCGAACGGCGCGCCCCTTAGGAAGCGCGCCGCCGAGTCGCCCGGGCAGCGCGCCCCCTAGGGGGCGACCAGCAGCACCTTGCCGATGTGTCCGCTGCCCTCCAGCACCCGGTGGCCCTCCGCCGCGTCGTTCATCGGGAGCTCACGGTCGACGACCGGGCGTACGTGGCCGGAGGCGATCAGCGGCCACACATGTTCGCGTACGGCGGCGACGATCGCCGCTTTCTCCGCCAGCGGGCGGACGCGCAGCGAGGTCGCGGTGACGGCGGCGCGCTTGTTGAGGAGGGTGGCGATGTTCAGCTCGCCCTTGATGCCGCCCTGCATGCCGATGATCGCGAGCCGTCCGTTGACGGCGAGGGCCTGGACGTTGCGGTCCAGGTACTTGGCGCCCATGTTGTCGAGGATGACATCGGCGCCCGCGCCGTCGGTGGCGCGCTTGATCTCCTCAACGAAGTCCTGCTCGCGGTAGTTGACCAGGATGTCCGCGCCCAGCTCGGCGCAGAAGTCGAGCTTCTCCTTGGTACCCGCCGTGACCGCGGCCCGCGCGCCCACGGCCTTCGCGAGCTGGATCGCCATGGTGCCGATACCGCTGGAGCCGCCGTGCACGAGCAGGGTCTCGGCGGGGCGGAGATGGGACACCATGAAGACGTTCGACCAGACGGTGCAGGTCACCTCGGGCAGCGCCGCGGCCTGCTTGACGTCGATGCCCTCGGGCACCGGAAGCAGCTGCCCCGCGGGGACGGCGACTTTCTCGGCGTACCCGCCGCCCGAGAGCAGCGCGCACACCTCGTCGCCGACCGCCCACCCCGAGACTCCGGGGCCGACCTCGACAATGCGCCCCGAGCATTCGAGACCGGGGTAGGGGGACGCGCCGGGCGGCGGGTTGTAGAGGCCCTGTCGTTGCAGGAGATCGGCGCGGTTGACGGCGCTGGCCACCACTTCGACCAGTACTTCGCCCTGTCCGGCCACCGGATCCGGGACCTCGTCCCACACCAGCGCCTCGGGCCCACCAGGTTCAGGAATCGTGATCGCGTACATGAGGGGGACGCTACTCCTCAAGGTAATTGGGATGCGCGGATCCTCCAGTAGAGGCACGGTGTAGGCAAAGGGACCGTAAAGTCGAAGGGCCGTGGCAGCGGATGGCTGCGCGAACAGCGGAAACGGACAACTGCGCGAATTACTCGTACGGCGGGCGATGAGTTCGCGGCACGGCAGCGGTCTCCCTTGCGTAGCCACGCACCCGGAAGGACACCGAGACATGAGCGCACTCAGCGCACTGAGCACACCGACATCCGGTCTGGCCATCGAGACCGCGGGTCTGGTGAAGACGTTCGGCGAGACCCGGGCCGTCGACGGCGTCGACCTCGCCGTGCCCGCCGGCACGGTCTACGGCGTCCTCGGGCCGAACGGCGCCGGCAAGACCACCACCGTGAAGATGCTGGCCACCCTGCTGCGTCCCGACGGCGGCCAGGCGCACGTCTTCGGCCACGACGTCGTCCAGGAGGCCGACCGGGTACGCGAAAGAGTCAGCCTCACCGGCCAGTACGCGTCCGTGGACGAGGACCTGACCGGCAACGAGAACCTGGTGCTGCTCGGCCGCCTCCTCGGCCACCACAAGCGGGCCGCGGCGATCCGCTCGGCACAGCTGCTGGAAGCGTTCGGGCTGAGCGAGGCGGCTGGCAAGCAGGTCAAGCACTACTCGGGCGGCATGCGGCGCCGTATCGACATCGCCGCCTCCATCCTCAACACTCCCGACCTGCTCTTCCTCGACGAGCCGACCACCGGCCTCGATCCGCGCAGCCGCAACCAGGTGTGGGACATCGTGCGCGCGGTCGTCGCCCAGGGCACCACCGTGCTGCTCACCACGCAGTATCTGGACGAGGCGGACCAGTTGGCGTCCCGGATCGCGGTGATCGACAAGGGCAAGGTCATCGCCGAGGGCACCAAGGGCGAGCTGAAGGCGTCCGTCGGCGCCGGCTCCGTCCACCTGCGGCTGCGCGATTCGGCGCAGCGCCCGCAGGCGCAGGAGGTGCTGCGCCTGGCCCTGGACGTCGACGTTCAGCTGGAACCGGATCCGGTGGCGCTGACGGCCCGGGTCGGTGCGGGCGCCGCCAATGGCCGGGGCGCGGCGGAACAGGCCGCGCGAGCGCTCGCCGAACTGGCCCGCACCGGCGTGATCGTCGACAACTTCTCGCTGGGGCAGCCCAGCCTGGACGAGGTCTTCCTCGCCCTCACCGGACATGTGACGGAGCCCGAGGTTCCTTCGGCCGACGCCGCGATGGACAAGGAGGCGGCGGTATGAGCACCGCGACGACCACGGACAGCCAGGATCTCGCCCCGGTCAGCGCCGAGTCGCTGGCCGAGCTCCTCATCAGCAAGGACCGTCCGCCGCGGCCCAGCGCCCTGTCGGCGTCGCTGACCTTCGGCTGGCGGGCGATCCTCAAGATCAAGCACGTGCCGGAGCAGCTCTTCGACGTCACCGCGTTCCCGATCATGATGGTGCTGATGTACACGTACCTCTTCGGCGGTGCGCTGGCCGGATCGCCCACGGAGTACATCCAGTTTCTGCTGCCGGGCATCCTGGTGATGTCGGTCGTCATGATCACGATGTACACGGGTGTCTCGGTCAACACGGACATCGAGAAGGGCGTCTTCGACCGCTTCCGTACCCTGCCGATCTGGCGGCCCGCGGTGATGGTCGGCTATCTCCTCGGCGACGCCCTGCGCTACACGATGGCGTCGGTGGTGATGCTCGTCGTCGGCGTGATCCTCGGCTACCGCCCGGACGGCGGCGTCCTCGGCGTACTCGCCGGGATCGCCCTGCTGCTGGTCTTCTCGTTCGCGTTCTCGTGGATCTGGACCATGTTCGGACTGCTGCTGCGCACCGAGAAGTCGGTGATGGGCGTCAGCATGATGGTGATCTTCCCGCTGACCTTCCTCTCGAACGTCTTCGTCGACCCGAAGACGATGCCCGGCTGGCTCCAGGCCTTCGTCAACAACAGCCCGATCACCCACGTCTCGTCCGCGGTGCGCGGCCTGATGGCGGGCGACTGGCCGGCCGCGGAGGTCGCCTGGTCACTGGGCTGGGCAGGCCTGCTCGTGCTGGTCTTCGGGCCGATCACGATGCGGCTCTACAACCGCAAGTGACCGCGGGCGACCACTCGGGCCTGCCCGCGGTGGACCGTGCGCAGGCGACCCCTAGGGCCTGCGGTGGCCCGTGCGAAGGCGGCTACTACGGCTACGGCCTGCGGTGGTCCGTGCGCAGGCGATGGGCGTCGGGTGCCACATGGGTGCCCGGCGTCACCCGCACGATCGTGATGAGCCGGTCCGTCAACTGCAGTGTGCCGACGGCCGGATCGTCGTAGCCGAGCACCCGGTGCCCTCGTACGACACTCACCACCAGGTCCTCCGTCTCCCGCACGCCTTTGCCGACCTCGGCCTTTATGACCGGCCGCTCCACGATGTCGAGCCCGCTGCCCTGCTGAATGAGATCCTCCATGACCATGCCCGCGGCGGGGCTGAGCACGGAGAGCCCGAGCAGCCGCCCTGCCGCACTGGCACTGGTGATCACGGCGTCGGCACCGGACTGGCGCAGCAGCGGCGCGTTCTCCTCCTCCCGCACCGCGGCGACGATCTTCGCCCCGCTGTTGAGCTGGCGCGCGGTGAGCGTGACCAGCACGGCCGTGTCGTCGCGCTGGGTAGCGATGATGATCTGCCTGGCCTTGCGCACCTCGGCCCGATCCAGCACCTCGCTGCGCGTCGCGTCCCCTATGACCCCCGCGTATCCGTCGGCCGTCGCCGCGTCGACCACCTTGGAGTTGGGGTCGACGACCACGACCTGCTCCTTCTTCAGCCCGGTCGCACAGACGGTCTCGATCGCCGACCGTCCCTTGGTACCGAAGCCGACAACGACGGTGTGATCTCGCAAGGCCGCCCTCCAGCGGTTCTGCCGCCATTCCTCGCGCGTGCGTTCCGTGAGGACTTCCAGCGTGGTGCCGACCAGGATGATCAGGAACAGCACCCGCAGCGGGGTGATGACGAAGATGTTGGTGAGCCGGGCGCCGTCGCTGACCGGGGTGATGTCGCCGTATCCGGTGGTGGAGAGGGTGACGGTCGCGTAGTAGAAGGCGTCGAGCAGGTCGACGGCGCCGTCCGAGTTGTCGGTGTAGCCGTCGCGGTCGACCCACACGATGAACGCCGTGCCGGCCAGCACCAGCAGGGCCATCGCCACGCGCTTCCCGACCTGGCGGATCGGTCGCTCCACCACGTTCTTCGGGAGTTTCACCCGATGGGTCACGAGGTGTTCGTCCGCCTGGCGGGCAATCGCGTCATGGCCCGGTTGTTTCACGTGAAACACACCCCGATTCCTGCCGCGGCCCACGGCAGGTCAAGGAGCTCAAGCTCCTGACCCGCACGGGCACCGCCCGGCGGCACGACCGCGAGGGCATCCGCCGCCGCAATGCCCCGCAGCATCGCGGGGCCGTTGTAGTGCAGCGGCACGGCCCGGTCCGCGCGCAGGACGACGGGAACGAGCCGGGTGTCGTACGGGTGCCCGTGCACGGCTTCCTTGAGGGGCAGCGTGTACGACTCCGCCGCGGCACGTCCGGCGAGGATGCGCAGCAGGGGCTCAGCCAGCGTGAGCAGCCCGGAGACGGCCGCGAGGGGGTTGCCCGGCAGGCCGACGAGGTACTGGTTCTGCTTGGTGCGGGCCAGCAGCATGGGGTGGCCGGGGCGCACCTTGACGCCGTCGATGAGGAGTTCGGCGTCGATGCGGCGCAGGGTGGGGTGGACATGGTCGACGGGACCGGCCGCGGTGCCGCCGGTGGTGATGATCAGGTCGGCTTCGGAGTTGGTGATGGTCCGGTGCAGGGCCTTGGCGTCGTCGCCGAGCCTGCGCATCGCGACGACCTCGGCGCCGATCGCGCGCAGCCAGGGCGGCAGCATCGGGCCGAGAGCGTCCCGGATCAGCCCCTCCTTGGGCAGCCCCTCGGTGAGCAACTCGTCGCCGAGTACGAGGACTTCGACGCGTGGCCGGGGGACGACCGCAAGGGTGTCGTACCCGGCGGCCGCGGCGAGACCCAGCACGGCGGGCGTCACCAGCGCGCCGACCGGCAGGAGTTGGTCGCCACTGCGGCACTCCTGACCGCGCGGCCGGATGTCCTGCCCGTGCGTGACGCCGGAGGTCGTCCCTGACCGGGCAGAGCCGGGAGCCTGAGGGAGGGCCGCGTGCAGCCGCCCCTTGTCGTCGATACGCCCGTGCTCACTGCGCAGTACGGCGGTGGCGTCCTGCGGGACGCGCGCCCCGGTGGCGATCCGCACCGCCTCGCCGTCGGTGAGCGCCGCGGGCTGCGCGTGCCCGGCGAGCACGCCTCCTTCACGTACGTCCCAGGGTCCGGGCCCGGCGACCGCCCAGCCGTCCATGGCCGAGGTGTCGAAGGAGGGGAGGTCCGAGAGCGCGGTGAGGGGAGCGGCGATGACCAGGCCGAGGGAGGCGTCCAGGGGCACAGAGACGGCGGTGGGGCGGGGGAGGGCACGGGCGGCCCGCTCGGCGGTGGTGCGGGCCTGCGGCCAGGGGGTGGCTTGGTGGCGGCCGCCTTGGTCACCGCCGTGCGCTCCGTGACCGCCCCCGCTGTGTTCGCCGTAGCCGCTGGTGGCGGCGTGCGAGTGGGGCTCGCCCTGCGGGGTGGGCACGGGGGTGGCGGGCACGCCGGAGCGGTCCCCGGCGCCGCTGTCCCGAGGGCCCGGCTGCCCGCTCGATGCGCGGGCGCTGCCCTCCTTGACCAGCGCCAGCACGTCCTCCACGTCGAGGTCGTCCAGGCCGCCGGCGTCGTGGCTGTCCCGGGTGCCGCGCGCGGCGGTCATCCGGCGTCCGGCCGGGCGCCGGAACCCGCACCGGATCCGGCCGCGGAACCTTCTGCGGGACCGGTCTCCGGTTTGGCGAGGGCATCGGCGTCGGCGGCTTCCTCGTCGGCCCAGCGGAGAGCCAGCGCGGCGGCCTTCCGGGAGGCTTCGGCCACCGCCTCGGGGCCTCCCCCGGCCCGCGCGGCCGCGTAGCCCACGAGGAACGTGGTCAGCGGCGCGGCAGGCCGGGCCACACCGTGCGCGGCGTCGCGAGCGAGGTCGAGCAGGATGCCGGTGTCGACGTCCAGATCGATGCCCAGTTCGTCCTTGACTGCGGAAATCCATTCATCCAACACGTGCCCATGCTCCCTGATACGTGCCCGGGCGGCGGCGATGTCGTCCCAGGTGTCGCAGTCGAAAGACGCGACGGGGTCGGAGATTCGGAGGAGATCGAGCGCGGCGGTGAGCCGCCGGAGCGGCAGCCCGGCCAGGCCGCTGATGGTTGCGGCGGTGGTGGAACCGCCGATGGGACCGGCGGCGAGTGCGCCCAGCTCTCGCCGCAGCGCCCCCACCCGGTATGCCGCCACGAGCGGCTGGTCCTTGCCCCCGGGGTCGACGAGCAGAACGCCGTCGGGGCCGCTCGCCTTCCGATCGGCGTCCACCGGACCGCTGGGCTTCTTTTCGGCCTGCACCGGGCCGATGGTGCTCAGCTGAAGGGTCTCCACCAGTCGCCGTACCGTCCCCGCTTCCAGGAACGGCAGGTCGGCGGAGAGCAGGACGACGTACTCCGCGGTGGTGTGCCGCAGCCCGGCGCCGAGCGCGGCGAGCGGTCCTCCACCGGGCGGGTCCTCCCGGGCCCACACCACGGGACGGGCGGTCGGCCGTGGTTCGGCCACCACCACCGTGGTCGCGGCACCGGCGCAGGCGGCGAGCACCCGGTCGAGCAGCGCCCGGCCGCCCACCCGCACAGCGGGTTTGTCCACCCCGCCGAGCCGCCGGGCGGCGCCTCCGGCCAGCACGACGGCGTCGTACCGGAGACCGGCGCCGGGGTCGCCGGGGGCCTCGTACGCGTTCATCCCCCGAGTATGAGCGTCCGAAGGATCATTGCCACCCCCTGGGCAGCATGTGGGCAGGGGCGGTCACAGCGTCCGCAGCAGCACCGCCGGCTGTTCCACGCAGTCCGCGACATAGCGCAGGAAGCCGCCCGCCGTGCCGCCGTCGCACACCCGGTGGTCGAAGGTGAGGGAGAGCTGCACGACCTGCCGCACCGCCAGTTCGCCCTGGTGCACCCAGGGTTTGGGAGCGATCCGGCCGACGCCCAGCATGGCCGCCTCGGGGTGGTTGATGATCGGCGTGGAGCCGTCGACCCCGAACACCCCGTAGTTGTTCAGCGTGAAGGTGCCGCCCGTGAGGTCCCTGGGGGTCAGGGTGCCGGTCCGCGCGGCCTCGGTCAGCCGCGCGAACTCCGCGCTCAGCGACTCCGCGTCGCGGGCGTGCGCGTCCCGTACGACGGGTACGACGAGCCCCCGCTCGGTCTGCGCCGCGAAACCCAGGTGCACCTGGTCGAGTTGGACGACCTCGCGGGCGTCCATGTCGACCGTCGAGTTCAGCTCGGGGTGGCGGGCCAGCGCCGCCGTGCAGATCCGGGCGAGCAGGGCCAGGAGGGAGATCTTCGGGCCGCCTGCGGAATTCATCGCCACGCGCGCGTGCATGAGTTCCGTGGCGTCGGCGTCGACCCAGCAGGTCGCGTCGGGGATCTCGCGGCGGCTGCGGGAGAGCTTGTCGGCGACGATTCCGCGGATGCCGCGCAGGGGGATACCCGTCCCGCTCTGGGCGTCGGTGGGACCGGTCCCGGTCGCCGGCCGGGACTGGAACTGGGGTGCGCCGAGGGGCGCGACAGGCCCGTGACCGACTGCCGGTGCCCGGAGGGGTTCGGCGGCTGTGGGCACCCGTGCGTGACCGGTTGCCGCCGCGCGCAGCGCGTACTCGACGTCCGCCCGCAGGATCAGCCCGTCGGGCCCCGAACCCTCCAACTCGCGCAGATCCACGCCGTTCTCCCGCGCGAGCCGCCGTACGAGCGGAGAGATGACCGGCACGGGACCGTCCCCGTACACCGCGACGCCACCGTGATCACCATGGCTGCCGTGATTGCCTTCGGCCGTCCGGTCCTGGACATCCGTGCCCGCGCCGTACCGGCCGTCGGGGACCGCGTGGTCCCCGTCTCCCGAACGCGCGGCCGGCTGACGGCCCGTCTCACGCACCCGGTCAGGGGCGGCCACCGCACCGTCGGCAGCCATCGAGCCCCCCGGCGCACCCTCCGAAGCACCCGGTGCCGGCCGCCCGTCCGCACGCGCGCCGCCCGTCAGGCCGGTGACGCCCGGCGGGCGCACCCTCCCGCGCCGTGCCGGAGGCGCCCCGGTGCCATAACCGACAAGCACGTTCCCAGAGCCCTCGTCGGCCTCCTCGCCCTCGCCGGAGGCAGCCGCGCCCACGGCGACCGTCAACAGGGGGGCGCCCACGGGCAGTTCCGCGCCCTCCTCGCCGAAGCGGGCGGTGACCACACCGCCGTACGGGCAGGGCACGTCGACCATCGCCTTGGCGGTCTCGACCTCGACGACGAGCTGGTCGACGGCGACGACCTCGCCGACCTCGACCAGCCAGCGGACGATCAACGCCTCGGTGAGTCCCTCACCGAGGTCGGGAAGCCTGAACTCCAACACTTGGGCCATCAGCTCTCCGCCTCCCATTGCAGACGCCCCACGGCGTCAAGGATCCGGTCGACGCCAGGCAGGTGGTGCCGCTCCAGCATCGGCGGCGGATACGGGATGTCGAACCCGGCCACGCGCAGCACCGGCGCCTCCAGGTGATGGAAGCAGCGCTCGGTGATCCGCGCGGCGATCTCCCCGCCCGGTCCGCCATACCCACCCGACTCGTGCACGACGACCGCGCGCCCCGTCCGCCGTACCGAAGCCGACACCGTCTCGTCGTCGAACGGCACCAGGGAGCGCAGATCGACGACTTCCAGGTCCCAGCCCTCGTCCCGCGCGGCCTCGGCGGCTTCGAGGCAGACGGGCACGGACGGCCCGTACGTGACGAGCGTGGCGCTCCGGCCGGAGCGCCGCACCATCGCGCGGCCTATCGGTTGAACGGCCGGCGGCTCGTCCGGGTTCCAGGAATCCTTCGACCAGTACAGCCGCTTGGGCTCCAGGAAGACGACCGGGTCGTCGGAGGCGATGGCGGCACGCAGCAGACCGTAGGCGTCGGCGACCGTCGCGGGTGTGACGACATGGAGCCCCGGAGTCGCCATGTAGTACGCCTCGGAGGAGTCGCTGTGGTGCTCGACGCCGCCGATGCCGCCGCCGTACGGGACGCGGATCGTGATCGGCAGCGGCATCGCGCCGCGCGTGCGGTTGCGCATCTTCGCCACATGGCTGATCAACTGCTCGAACGCCGGGTAGGCGAAGGCGTCGAACTGCATCTCCACGACAGGCCGCAGCCCGTACATGGCCATGCCGACGGCCGTCCCGAGGATGCCCGCCTCGGCCAGCGGGGTGTCCGTGACGCGGTCCTCGCCGAACTCCTTGGCGAGTCCGTCGGTGACCCGGAAGACGCCGCCGAGGGTGCCGACGTCCTCACCCATGACATGCACGGTGGGGTCCGCGGTCATGGCGTCGCGCAGCGCGCGCCCGAGGGCCTGCGCCATGGTGGCCGGTTTCAGGGCAACGGTCGTCATCGCCCGGCTCCTTCTGGCCCGTGGGCCCCGACCGGCCCGTGGGCCTCGGCTGCCAGCTCCGCGCGGAGCTGCGCCTCCTGCTCACGCAGTTGAGGTGTGGGCTCGGCATACACATGGGCGAACAGATCCATGGGGTCGAGCACCGGGTCCTGGTTCATGCGCGCGCGCAGGTCCGCGGCCATCGTCTCGGCGTCCTCGCGGGCCGCACGCATCGCGTCCTCGTCGAGCAGCCCGCGCTCGGTCAACTCGTGCTCCAGGAGCGCGATCGGGTCGTGCGCGCGCCAGGTCTCCACTTCGGAGTCGCCGCGGTAGCGGGTGGCGTCGTCGGCGTTGGTGTGGGCCTCGATGCGGTACGTCACCGCTTCGACGAGCGTCGGACCGCCGCCCGCGCGCGCACGGCGGACGGCTTCGCTCAGCACCTCGTGCACGGCCGCCGCGTCGTTGCCGTCGACCAGGCGGCCCGGCATCCCGTAGCCGACGGCCTTGTGGGCCAGCGACGGGGCGGCGGTCTGCTTGGCGAGCGGTACGGAGATGGCGAAGCCGTTGTTCTGGACGAGGAAGACGACCGGCGCCTGCCAGACGGCGGCGAAGTTCAGCGCCTCGTGGAAGTCGCCCTCGCTGGTGCCGCCGTCGCCGACCATCGCAAGGGCGACCACGTCGTCGCCCTTGAGGCGGGCGGCGTGCGCGAGGCCCACCGCGTGGGGAAGCTGGGTCGCGAGAGGGGTGGACAGGGGCGCGACGCGGTGCTCGCGGGGGTCGTAGCCGGTGTGCCAGTCGCCGCGCAGGAGGGTGAGCGCCTGGACCGGGTCGAGGCCGCGGGCGACGGCCGCGAGGGTGTCGCGGTAGCTGGGGAAGAGCCAGTCCCGGTCCTCCAGGGCGAGCGCCGCGGCGACCTCACAGGCCTCCTGGCCGGTGCTGGAGGGGTACACGGCGAGGCGGCCCTGCTTGGTGAGGGCGGTGGCCTGCGTGTTGTAGCGGCGGCCGCGCACCAGCTCCGCGTACAGACGGCGCAGCAGACCCGGGTCGGCCTGCGCGGCTGCCTCGGTGCCGAGCACGCGGTACGGCAGCGCGTCGGGCAGCAGCGGCGCGGGGTCGGTGCGGGGCTGCCAGGCGGGCGGCGGGGTTGGCCGGTAAGCGCCTCGCTGCTCCATGACCGTCATAACGGCACCTCCTCGTGGGAGACGGCTCCGGACGCGTCACGGTTGTGATGCGCCTCACCTACCGATTGTTCGGTCGTCGGCACAATTTGGCTACAGACCCCTTCAAGCTGTGGACAAACGGTTCTGCACAGCCTGAAATGGACGCAGTACGTCCATGATAGTGAGGCGGGGAGACATGGCACCTGAACAAATGGCCGAGCCGCCGGAGGCCGGCCCCGCCCTTCCGCCCGCCCGCCCGCTCGACGCCATAGATCAAGACATCCTCCAGATGCTCCAGGCGGACGGCCGCGCCTCGATAAGGTCCGTGGCCGAACACGTCCATGTCTCGCGGGCCAACGCCTACGCGCGTATCAACCGCCTCATCGAGGACGGCGTGATCCGCGGCTTCGGGGCGCGCGTGGATCACGAACGCGCCGGTCAGGGAACCTCGGCGTACATCACCCTGAAGATCGTGCAGAACTCCTGGCGCACGGTCCGCGAGCAGCTCAGGGTGCTCCCGGGGGCCTCCCACATCGCCCTGGTGGGCGGCGATTTCGACGTACTCCTCCTGGTGCACACACCGGACAACAAGGCCCTGCGCGAACTGGTACTCACCCGTCTCCAGGCCATCCCGGAGGTCCTCAGCACCAGGACACTGCTGGTGTTCGAGGAGGAGGACCTGGAACCGCAGTCCTGAAGGCTCGGATGACCTGGGCGTTCAGGACTCGCTGCGCAGCCCGCCGAAGACCAGCTGGGCGACGGCGTCGGCCACTTCCCGCTCGTTCATGCCCCGCCCGTCGGGCCGGTACCACTCCACGATCGAGTTGATCATCCCGAAGACCAGCCGGGTCGCGAGCCGGACCTCCACGTCGCCGCGTACGTCCCCGTCCGCAGCCGCCGCCTTCAGCAGCTCGGCCACCTGGTGGTCGAACTCGCGGCGCCGCTCCAGGGCCCACCGCTCGGTGTCCGTGTTGCCGCGCACCCGCAGCAGCAGCGTCACGTACGGCAGCTCGGCGGTGAGCACCTCGACCATGCGCCGCACGACGTACTCCAGGCGCTCCACGGCACGCCCCACGCGCGCGTGCTCCTCGTCGAGGATCCCGAAGAGGCCGTCCAGGGCGCGGCTGACAGCCCTGCGCAGCAGCTCCTCCTTGCCGGCGACGTGGTGGTATATCGACGACTTGGAGATGCCCGCCGCCCTGGAGAGGTGCTCCATGGAGGTGCCGTCGTAGCCGCGCTCGTTGAAGACCTGGACGGCGACGGAGAGCAGGGTCTCCGGGGTGTAGGTGTCCCGCTTGGCGGTGGTCATGAGGTGCCCTCCCGCTTCTCGGCGGTGTGTCCGTGACGGTACAGCGCGAGTGAGGGTGCGTACCGGCCGGAGGGTTCGCGCAGGTGCAGCTCCTCCAGGAGGTCGTGCGCCCAGGTCCGGCCGAGCCTGCGGCTCCATTCGAAGGGACCGAGGGGATAGTTCACGCCGAGCCGCATCGCGGTGTCGATGTCCTCCTCGGTGGCCACCCCCTTGGCGACGGCGTCGTGCGCCAGGTCGACGATCCGTGCCACGGTCCTGGCCACGATCATGCCCGGGGCGTCCCCGATGACACTGACGTCCTTGCCCAGCGCCTGGAAGAGGCCGATGGCCTCCGCGAGGGTCTGGGGAGCGGTGTCCTGGCAGGCCGAGACGGCGATGCGGGTGGCCTTGCGGTAGTCGAGCGCCAGGTCGAAGTAGACGACGTCACGGAACTCGACCGAGGTCTGGCCGTCGGCGAGGACGAGCTGACCGCCACTGGGCAGCATCAGCCGCGTGCCATGGTCCTCCTCGTCCTCGCGGACCTGGATGCCCGCCTCACGGATCAGCGGGAGGAGTTCGGCCGCCGGGCCCAGGTCGCCCTCGACGGCGACGTACGCGGGCGGCTGGGCCCTCTCCGCGGTGTGCGGCTCGGGCCGCTCGGCGCCTTCCCCGTAGTCGTACCAGCCGTGCCCCGTCTTGCGGCCGTGCATGCCCGACTCCACGAGCCGGCGCTGGGCGAGCGAGGGTGTGAACCGCACGTCCTGGAAGAAGGCCTGCCACACGGAGTGGGTGACGGACTCGTTGACGTCCTGGCCGATGAGGTCGGTGAGTTCGAAGGCGCCCATCCGGAAGCCGCCGGATTCGCGCAGGACGGCGTCGATGGTGGCCGGGTCGGCAGCCTGCGACTCGTACACCGCGAAGGCCTCGGCGTAGAAGGGCCGCGCGATGCGGTTGACGATGAACCCGGGGGTGTCGGCGCAGGCGACCGGGGTCTTCCCCCAGGCGCGTGCCGTCTCGTACGCGCGCGTGGCCGAAGAGAAGTCGCTCGCGTACCCGGACACGACCTCCACCAGCGGCAGCAGCGGCGCCGGGTTGAAGAAGTGCAGTCCGACGAGCCGGCCGGGGTTGCGCAGCGCGCCGGCGATGGCCGTGACGGACAGGGACGAGGTGTTGGTGGCGAGCAGGCAGTCGGCGTCGACGATTTCCTCGAGGCCGCGGAACAGCTTTTGTTTCACGTCGAGTTGTTCGGCGACCGCCTCGATGACGAGCACACAGTCCGCGAGGTCGGAGAGGTCCCGCGCCGGTCGCAGCCGGTCGCGTGCGGCATCCCGGTCGGCGCCGCTGAGCCGGCCCTTCTCGACCAGCCGGTCCAGGCGCGCGCCGATCGCCCCGGCGGCGGCGTCGGCACGCCCCGGCACGGCGTCGTGGAGCCGCACGAGGTGGCCCGCGACCAGTGCGACCTGGGCGATGCCCTGGCCCATGGTGCCGGTGCCGACGACGGCCACAGGGCCGCTGAGGTCGAGTGCTGTCATGCTCGCGATCCTCCCGCACAGGGTTTTCCACAGATGCGGCGGACCCCCTTGTACCGACCGATCGTTCGGTTACTCTAGCTGTGAGTACCCGCCCATCGCCCACCACCACCCTGACAGAGGCGCCGGGCGCCGCACCTTTTCCGTAATCCTGCCCAGATCACCAGCTCGACGAAGAGCTGCTTCGAGGAGGAGTTGGTCCCCCGATGGCCGCCGAACTCACCGCGCACCAGCTGATCACCCAGCACCGGCCCACCCTCGACCAGACGCTGGAAGCGATCCGCACGCGCGCGTACTGGTCCCCCCACCCCGAACACCCCAAGGCGTACGGCGAGAACGGCAGCCTGAGCATGGCAGCGGGCAAGGCCGCCTTCGACGCCCTCCTGGGCACCCGCCTGGACCTCGGCCAGCCCGGCACCGACGACTGGGTGGGCGGCGAGGTCTCGCCGTACGGCATCGAGCTGGGCGTCACCTACCCGCACGCGGACGTCGACATCCTGCTGCCCGCCATGCGCGCGGGGCAGCGCGCCTGGCGCGACGCGGGCGCCGAGACGCGTGCCGCGGTCTGTCTGGAGATCCTCAAGCGGATCAGCGACCGCACCCACGAGTTCGCGCACGCGGTCATGCACACCAGCGGCCAGGCCTTCATGATGGCCTTCCAGGCGGGCGGCCCGCACGCACAGGACCGCGGCCTGGAGGCGGTGGCGTACGCGTACGCGGAGCAGGTCCGCACACCGGACAGCGCGGAGTGGAGCAAGCCCCAGGGCAAGCGGGACCCGCTCAACCTGACCAAGCAGTTCACGCCCGTGCCGCGCGGCACCGCCCTCGTGATCGGCTGCAACACCTTCCCGACGTGGAACGGCTATCCGGGCCTGTTCGCCTCCCTCGCCACCGGCAACGCCGTGCTCGTGAAGCCCCACCCGCGCGCGGTGCTGCCGCTCGCGCTCACCGTCCAGGTGGCCCGCGAGGTGCTCGCCGAGACCGGCTTCGACCCGAACCTGGTGGCACTGGCCGCCGAGCGCCCCGGGGAGGGCATCGCCAAGACCCTCGCCCTGCGGCCCGAGATCCGGATCATCGACTACACCGGGTCCACCGCGTTCGGCGACTGGCTGGAGACCAACGCCCGCCAGGCGCAGGTCTACACGGAGAAGGCCGGCGTCAACACGGTGATCGTGGAGTCGACGGACAACTACAAGGGCATGCTGTCCAACCTGGCCTTCTCCCTGTCCCTGTACAGCGGCCAGATGTGCACCACCCCGCAGAACCTGCTGATCCCGCGCGACGGCATCACCACGGACGAGGGCCCCAAGTCCTTCGACGAGGTGACCGCCGACCTCGCGAAGTCGGTCGGCGGGCTCCTGGGCGACGACGCCCGGGCCAACGCGCTCCTCGGAGCCATCGTGAACCCGGACGTGAAGACCCGCCTGGAAGCCGCTGCCGGCCTCGGCGAAGTCGCGCTCCCCTCACGGGAGATCAGCAACCCTGAGTTCCCGGACGCGGTCGTCCGTACGCCGGTGATCGTGAAGCTCGACGGAGCCAAGCCGGACGACGAGGCCGTCTACATGAACGAGTGCTTCGGCCCCGTCTCCTTCGCCGTCGCGGTCGACTCGGCCACGGACGCGGTGGAGCTGCTGCGCCGCACGGTCCGCGACAAGGGCGCGATGACGGTCGGCGCCTACACCAGCTCGGTGGAGTTCGAGGAGGCCGTGCGGGAGGTGTGCCTGGAGGAGTGCGCCCAGCTCTCCCTGAACCTCACGGGCGGGGTGTACGTCAACCAGACGGCCGCGTTCTCCGATTTCCACGGCTCGGGCGGCAACCCGGCAGCCAACGCGGCCCTGTCCGACGGGGCGTTCGTCGCCAACCGCTTCCGCGTGGTGGAGGTACGCCGGGACGCGTGAGGCCCGTCTGACCATCGCCGTCGTCGCCCCGAGTCGTGGGGCGGACGGGGATGATCAGACACCCCCTGTCCTTCAGGCCGTCGCGCCGCCGGTCGCGCTCCAGTGGAACAGCGTCATGGCCGCACTGGTCGCGAGGTTGTAGCTGGAGACCTGGGGGCGCATCGGCAGGGACACCAAGTGGTCGGTGCGGGCACGGAGTTCGGCGGACAGGCCGCTGCGCTCGGAGCCGAAGGCAAGGACGGCGTCGTCGGGGAGCTTGAGCCCCCGGATGTCCTCGCCCTCCGGGTCGAGGGCGAACACCGGGCCCGGCGGCAGCTCGTCCACCGTCAGCCGCTCCACTGCGGTCGCGAAGTGCAGGCCCGCCCCGCCGCGTACGACGGTGGGATGCCAGGGGTCGAGCGAGCCCGTGGTGATCACGCCGGTCGCGCCGAAGCCGGCCGCGAGCCGGATCACAGCCCCCGCGTTGCCCAGGTTGCGGGGGTTGTCGAGGACCACGACCGGCGTGCGGCGGGGCATCTTGGCCAGCGACTCAAGATTGGCCGCCCGGGACGGACGTACCGCCAGAGCGGCCACCGAAGTGGGGTGCGGACGCGGCACCAGGGCCTTCAGCGTGGCCTCCGGGACCTCCACCAACAGCCGGTCGACGGCGGCCCGTACGTCGGAAGCCAGGTCGTCGGCCAGCGCGAGCGCCGCCTGCCGGTCGGTCGTGACGGCGACCGGGATACGGGCCTGGAAGCGCACCGCGTGCTTGAGGGCGTGGAAGCCGTCGAGCAGAACGGAACTGTCGGCAAGCCGGTGCCAGGCGCGCATGGCCTCCTGGGGGCCCCTGGCGCCGTCCTGGAAGCCGCTGGCGCGGTCCTGGGGGTGCCCGGCACCGTCCTGGGGGTGCCCGGCACCGTCCGCTCCGAGCCCGCTGTCGGGGTCGTTCATGCCCTGAAGCCTACGTGCGTGGGCTCCGCCGAATCCGGGGTGCTCGGCGGCTGTTCGCGCGGACCCGGCAGCGTACGACCGCCGCCGCTGCCCGAAAACAGCCCTCCACGCGCGCGTGTGACCCAGCCGCCCAGGCGCCGCAGGAACGACGTCGGCAGGAACACCGCGTCGGCGGCGATCATCGCGAGCGAGAAGAACGGCAGCCCGAGCACCACGGCGATCACCGCGTGCTCGGTCATCATGACCACGAGCAGGACGTTCTTGACCCGCCGGTTGAACAGGGTGAAGGGGAAGGCGACCTGGGCGATCACCGTCCCGTAGGTCACCAGCATCACCATCGTGCCGTAATTCGTCATCAGGTCGGACAGGGCCGGCCAGGGCGAGAAGTAGTCCAGGTGGAGCGGGTAGTACACCGCGGTGCCGTCCTGCCAGCGCGAGCCCTGGATCTTGTACCAGCCGGCGGTCGCGTAGATCAGGCAGGCCTCGGCCATGATCACGAACAGGGCCGCGTTGTGCACGAGGTTGGCGACGACGTCCAGCAGGACACGGGGCTCGTTGCTGCGCGCGCGCTCGGCGACGACCCACCACAGGGCCTGCGCCGCCCACAGCCCCCAGAAGACGACCAGCCAGCCGTCGCTGAGCCGTCCGGCGAGCGTCGCCGTCGCCAGCGCGAGGCCGAGCACCCCCCACAGGACGGGGCCGGCCCGGTCGGGCCCTACCCGCTCTCCACGCGCGCGTGCCTCCCGTCCGAGCCGCGCCCGCCGCGCGTCCAGGGACCACACCTGGCCGCAGCGCGTGAACACCAGGTAGATCGCCATCAGGTGGATGACGTTGTCGCCGCCGTCCCCCATGAACACGCTGCGGTTCTGCAGCGAGAGCACACCCACCATGAACAGGACGGACGCCGCGCGGGTCCGCCAGCCCAGCAGGAGCAGCAGGCTCGACAGGACCGCGAGGGCGTAGACGATCTCGAACCAGATCTGGCTGTCGGACCACATCAGGATCGTGAAGGCGTGGTTGGTCGCGATGAGCTGCTGGGCCATGTCCCAGCTCCACGGCGCGTCAGGCCCGTACATCTCCTGGCGGTGCGGAAACTCGCGCAGCAGGAAAAGCAGCCAGGTCCCGGCGAAACCGATACGGATCACGGCGGTCTGGTAGGGGCCGAGGGCCGCCTCGGTGACCCGGGTGATGCCGCGCGCGAGCGACAGGGAAAAGGTGTTCATCGGGCGCTCGCCTCCGCCGTCTCCTGCTGCCGGTCCGCCTCGGGGACGGACCACCAGGGCAGTTCACGGACGGCGGGTTTGTCGGACACCTGCTCCTCGCTCCATTTGGGGGGCGTCACGCTGGTCGTGACGGAACGGACCTGCACGCTTTCGACGACCGCGTCCTTGCCGCCGGCGTCCAGCCGGTCCAGGCGCAGCACGACGATCCTTCGCAGATAGCGCTCCGAGAGGTCACCGCGCAGGCCCGTGGGGCGGTTCTCGCCGTCGTGGCTGCTGACGTAGAAGTCCCAGGACCGGCGCAGTTCGTTCTGCTGGGTGTGGCTCGGCAGCAGGTTTCCGTCGATGGCCGCGCCGTCGAGCGCGGACAGGTCGTACCAGCCGGTCTCAGTGCTGGTGCCGTCCGGCGTGCGGACCTGGGCACGGACCTGGACGGCGATGTTCTGCTGCAAGGGGTTGGGCGCGAACAGCTTCCAGTTCTGTTCGAACTCGGGGTAGATCCACTCCTCGATCGCCCGGCCGTGCTGCTTGGTGACGGTGTTCGAGGGCGCGAGGTGCAGGAACACCATCCCCAGGTGCACACAGGCGGTGAGCGCGACGATCGCGAGAGCGAAGGCGGCGGCGATCTGGTAGCCGAGGGAGAGGGCGGCTATCCCGGTGGGGGCGGAGACCGGCGGGGCGGCTTCCGGGGTGGGGCGGTGGAGGGGTTCGGGGTGGAGGGGTGCGGGGTGAAGGGGTGCGGGGTGGAGGGGTTCGGGGTGAACGGGTGCGGGATGGAGGGGGTGCGGCTCGTGGCCTGCGTCTGCCGGGTGGCGGTGGACGGGCGGCTGCGGGTCGGCGGGCGGCTGGTGATCGGCAGGCGGCTGGGGGTCAGCAAGCGGCTGGGGGTCAGCAAGCGGCTGAGGATCAGCAAGCGGCTGAGGATCAGCAAGCGGCTGAGGATCAGCAAGCGGCTGGTGATCGGCGAGGCCGTCGGGCACTTTCGGGCCGGCGGAAGCGTTTGGCGGGTCAGAGGGGCTCGAAGTGGATACCTCGGGTGCGTCTGACGCTACGGGGGCGTCTGACGCTTCGGAGGCGTCTGACGCTTCAGATGCGCCTGGGTTCTCGGGTGCGCTGGAGTCGTCGGACGCCTTGGAGTCGTCGGGCGCGCTGGAGCTGTCGGGTGCGGCGGGATCGTCGCGCCTGCCAGGCGCGGGCCCGTCGGGCACGTCCGGACCACGCCGGCCGTTCGAGCCCTCGTCGTACGCGTCCATTCCGCTCCGCCCCTATCCCCGATCCGGTCGGACTCCCCGCCACCGAGGCCGCCCGGCGTGGTCGTACCGCCCGCGAGCCCCACGCTGCGGCGTTCGCACGGGAACGGTACTCAGACCGGATCGCCCGGCACAGCCCCAGGAGCCACTGTGGCCACATCGGCGGCCACGAGGTTATCCACAGCGGTTGACACCTTACGGCGACTCGTCCCACCATTGAATCGAGCCCACCTACCGACCGGTCGGTATAAATTGAGGGGTGGGTCTGCACCGTGCCCCGCCTTCCTGGCCTCAGGGAAGGCACGGGTGGACCGCACCTTCGCGCCGGAGCCGGAGAGACGGGCACGGGACCCGGGGCACGGGACACGGGACACGTACTGGCCTGCCAGTCGCATCCGGCCACCGGCCACGGAGCGGGTCGAGTTGGACTTCGGCCGGTAAGCGACGACACCGCTGACGTAGGCCGTGACCGTCGTCAGTCATGGCCGACGTAGGGCACGACCCACGCCTGTCACGGCTGACGTGGGTCACGGCCGAACCGTTCCCTTCTCGTAGAACCTGTTCTATCTTGACGCTCCGTCAGATCAGGCGTCCGCCTGGTCGGCGGACCGGTGCGTGGGAGGACGGGACCGTGGACTTCACCTTCACCGAGGAGCACCAGGCGGCGGTCGAGGCGGCGAAGGCCGTGTTCGCGGGCGTCGCGCCGGACGGGGTGCCAAGCCCCGCGCTCACCCCGGGCGCCGTGGCCGAGGACCTCGACCGGACCCTGTGGGCGAAGCTCGCCGACGCGGACCTGCTGGGCCTGCTGCTCGGCCCGGAGTACGGCGGGGCGGGACTCGACGCCGTCGCGCTGTGCCTGGTGCTGCGGGAGTCGGCGAGGGTGCTCGCGCGGGTGCCGTTGCTCGAGAGCAGCGCGGCAGCGGTGGCCGTCCAGCGTTACGGCGGCGCGGAGTTGAAGGAGCGGCTGCTCACCCGGGTCGGCCGGGGCGAGCTGGTGCTGACCGTCGCCGCGAACGGCCGCAGCGGTCACGACCCCGCCGAACTCGCCGTGACCGCACGGCAGGACGGCGACGCATGGGTACTGGACGGCACACAGACCGCCATTCCCTGGGCGCAGAACGCCGACTTCACCCTCGTACCCGCACACACCGCCGCCGACCGGACCGTCCTCGCCCTCGTTCCCCGCGTCCACGAAGGGGCCGTACTCGCCGAACAGATCTCCACCAGCGGCGAGCGACTCGGTGAACTGCGCCTGGACTCCGTGCGGATCGCCGCCCGGGATGTCATCGAGGCGGACGGAGCATGGGAGTGGCTGCGCGAACTCCTTGCCACCGGGACGTGCGCGCTGGCGCTCGGGCTCGGGGAGGGCGTGCTCGGGATGACGAGTGAATACACCAGCAAACGGGAGCAGTTCGGCTTCCCCGTCGCCACCTTCCAGGCAGTCGCCGTGCAGGCCGCCGACCGCTATATCGACCTGCGCGCGATGGAGGTGACGCTCTGGCAGGCCGCATGGCGGATCAGCACGGGCGCGGGCGGTGCGCTTCCGGCGTCCGGGGACGTGGCCGTCGCCAAGATCTGGGCGTCCGAAGGCGTACGGCGGGTCGTGCAGACCGCGCAGCACCTGCACGGGGGGTTCGGCGCCGACACCGACTACCCGCTGCACCGGTACCACGCCTGGGCCAAGCAACTGGAACTGTCGCTCGGGCCGGCAGCGGCGCACGAGGAGGCACTGGGGGATCTGCTCGCTGCCCATCCGCTGGGCTGAACATCGGGTCCAGCCCGTCAGGTTAGGCGCCGCCCAGCGCCTCCCCCGGCGCCGGCGATCTACGCCACGAAGCCCGGCTGTCCCTTGTCGTCCACGACCGGGCGACCGGTGGCCGCCCAGGCCTGCATGCCGCCGTCCACATTCACCGCGTCGATTCCCTGCTGGGCCAGATACATGGTGACCTGCGCCGAACGCCCGCCGGAGCGGCAGATCACGTGGACCTTGCCGTCCTGCGGTGCCGCCTCGGTGAACTCACCGAAACGCGCGACGAATTCGCTCATGGGGATGTGCAGTGCCCGATCGGCGTGACCTGCCTCCCACTCGTCGTCCTCCCGGACGTCCAGCAGGAAGTCTCCGTCCGTGAGATCGCCGACCTCGACCGTGGGCACACCAGCTCCGAAACTCATACCTCCGACGCTACCCGACCCCACCGACGGCCTGATCCTCTTCCGGAATCCCGACCCTCAACCACCCGGACCCGGACCGGTCAACCGGGCCCGAACCGGTCAATCGGAGCCGAACCGGCCAGCCGGAGCCGAACCGGTCAGCCGGCCTCGGACCGGTCAGCCGGCCTCGGGAGCCTGGCCGACCAGCTCGGCCAGCTCCGCCTCACGCTCACTGACCTGGGCCAGCAATTGCTCGGCGATCTCCTCCAGGAGACGGTCGGGATCCTCGGGAGCCAGCTTGAGCATCGCGCCAATGGCACTCTCCTCCAGCTCGCCGGCGACGAACGCGAGCATCTCCTTGCGCTGGGAGAGCCACTCGAGCCGGGCGTACAGCTCCTCGCTGCGGCTCGGCTTCCACTCCTCGGGCACGGGCCCCGCGGCCCACTCCACGGAGAGCTCGCTGAGCTGCGCCTCGTCACCCCGGGCGTAGGCGGCGTTGACCCGGGTGATGAACTCGTCGCGCCGCTTGCGCTCGTCGTCGTCCTGCGCCAGGTCGGGATGGGCCTTGCGGACCAGATCCCGGTAGAGCCTGCGAGCCTCGTCACTGGGGCGCACCCGCTGCGGGGGCCGCACAGGCTGGTCCGTCAGCATCGCCACGGCCTCCGGGAACAGCCCCTCGGCGTCCATCCAGCCGTGGAACAGCTCCTCGACACCCGGCATCGGCATGACCCGCGCCCGCGCCTCGTCCGCCTTGCGCAGGTCCTCCGGGTCCCCGGTGCGCACGGCCCGCGCCTCGGCGATCTGTGCGTCCAGCTCGTCGAGCCGCGAGTACATCGGCCCGAGCTTCTGATGATGCAGCCGCGAGAAGTTGTCGACCTCGACGCGGAAGGTCTCCACCGCGATCTCGAACTCGATCAACGCCTGCTCAGCCACCCGAACAGCGCGCTCCAACCGCTCCTCGGGCCGCGCCGAACCATCGCCCTCCGCCTGCACCGACGCCCCACTCTCGATGCCGGCCTGCTGCGGCGTCTCCTCCGCGGCCTGCGCCGACGAGGGCTCCTCGCCTTCTCCACCGGCCCGCTGGAGCGTCTCCTCTACGGGCGGCTCCGCCTGGGAAGACGGCTCACCGGCGGCGCCGGCCTGCTGCTGGGACGACTTCCCTTCGGACTCCCCCTGTGAAGAAAGGCCACCCGCAGCGCCGGCCCGCTGTGACGGCTTCCATTCGGACACCGCCTGCGAGGGCTTCACGCCCGCGGGCTCCGCCTCGCGGGAATCCGCCGCGGCGGAACCGTCCGCCTCCGCGCTCTCCAGGGCACCGGACCGCTCCCGGGCCCCCTCGTCGATGGGCTCGGACTGGCTCTGCTCGGCTTCCGGCGTCGTCACCCGACCAGCGTAGGCCACGGGGAGGGGAGGCCACTCGGGGCTACTGCTCGGGAGCCCGTGATGGGGCAGGCCGCCAGGGTCGGCGCGACTGCGGCCCCCACTCCTCAAACCCCCAACTCGGCCTCAATCCGCCCTTCCCGCACCGCCGCCACCAGTTCCGCATGATCCGCCTCCGTGCGGTCGGCGTACGTCACGGCGAACGAGGCTACGGCTTCGTCCAGTTCCTCACTCTTGCCGCAGTACCCGGTGATGAGGCGCGGGTCGGCGCTGTGGGCGTGGGCGCGGGCGAGGAGGGCGCCGGTCATCCGGGCGTAGTCGTCGATCTGGTCGGCGGCGAGGGCGGCGGGGTCGACGCTGCCCTTGCGGTTGCGGAACTGGCGTACCTGGAAGGGGAGTCCGTCGACCGAGGTCCAGCCGAGCAGGATGTCGCTGACGACCTGCATACGCTTCTGGCCGATGACCACCCGACGTCCCTCATGCGATACGTCGGGGATCTCATGGCCGGCCGTCGCCAGATGGGGGAGCAGCGCCGAGGCACGGACCTCCTTCACCTGAAGGACGAGGGGTTCGCCACGGTGGTCCAGGAGCAGGACGACATAGGACCGGGTGCCCACGCTGCCGGTGCCGACGACGCGGAAGGCGACGTCGTGCACGGTGTACCGGGCGAGGAGGGGGAGTCGGTCGGCCGACAGCGTCGTGAGGTACTCCTCCAGTGACGCCGCGACCACCTCCGCCTCCGCGTCGGGTACGCGGCGCAGCACCGGAGGCGCGTCCACGAAGCGCCGGCCGCCGCCTTCCACGGCCTCCGTCGACTTCGCCGCGAACCGCCCGCTGGTGTTGCGCCGCGCCTTCTCGGAGACCCGCTCCAACGTGCCGAGCAGATCGTGGGCGTCGGCGTGTGAGACCAGTTCCTCGTCCGCGATGGCGTTCCACGCGTCCAGCACCGGGAGCTTCGCCAGCAGCCTCAGGGTGCGCCTGTAGGCACCGACCACGTCATGCGCGGCCTTGCGGCAGGTGTCCTCGTCCGCCCCGGCTTCCCGGCCCGCGAGCACGAGGGAGGTGGCGAGGCGCTTGAGGTCCCATTCCCAGGGGCCGTGCACCGTCTCGTCGAAGTCGTTCAGGTCCATGACGAGTCCGCCGCGCGCGTCCCCGTAGAGGCCGAAGTTCGCCGCGTGTGCGTCGCCGCAGATCTGGGCGCTGATCCCGGTCACGGGGGTGCGCGCGAGGTCGTACGCCATGAGGCCCGCCGAACCGCGCAGGAAGGCGAAGGGCGTGGCCGCCATCCTGCCGACCCGTATCGGGATGAGCCCGGGGATCCGGCCGACGTTGGACTCCTCCACCGCGCGGACGGCGTCGGGCCGGCCGGCGTCCGGGGTGAACTCGGCGTGTGAGGCGCGCGCCACACGCCCGCGCAGCGCCTTGCCCTCTTCCTTCGGCGAACCCTGCACGGGCCACGCGGCGAATCCAGGTACGTCGAAGGCCCTGGATGTCTGCTGCGCCTGCCGCGCCCCCTGCACTCCACCGGCTTCCCGCACTTCAACGGACTCCCGCGCTTCGACCGCTTTCTGCGCTTCGACCGCTTCCTGGGCCGGAACCTCTGTACCGAGCTCGGTCACTCCGACCGCCTCCCCCGCGCACGAACATCAACTTGCCACGACCGTACAGCCGGCCGCGGAAAGGCGTCAGAGCCTGTGGACAACTCGGAGCTTGTGGACAACAACTCCACAGGCTCGCAGAAACGGGTTGGCGGAAAGAGCGGAAAGGGGCAAGGAGCGGCGCCGGAGCACGTCACCCCGGGCACTGCCCGCCCTCCGGAAGATGCCGCTCCGCCCAGACCCCGAGTTCCTTGAGCGCGGGCTCCAGCGCGGCTCCCGCCTCAGTCAGCCGGTACGCCACGCGCAGCGGGGGCCCTTCATCGACCTCGCGCACGACCAGTCCGGCCGCGCCGAGTTCGGTGAGCCGGTCGGAGAGCATCCGTTCGCTGATGCCGGGGATCGCCCTGCGCAGCTCGGCGAAGTGAACAGGCCGCTGCATCAGAACGGACACGACCAGGCCCGTCCAGCGCTTTCCGAGCAGCTGGAAGACCCGGGTCATGCCGCCATCGACCTTCTGGCACGGCCCTGCGTCCTCGTGGCTTCCCCGTTCAGGCATGGCTTCAGAGTACTGCGCCCACGCAAGGGGATGAAAAAAAGTAAGTAGCTGTGTTATCTATAGTCGAGTACGAAAAAGAAGCCCAGCGAGAGTCCCGGATCCGGAGCCAGCGCTGCCGCTTCTGACTGACCACACCCCAGTCCCCCCTTGGAGATCCCCATGGCCACCCTCCTTCACATCGACTCGTCCGTGTTCCCGGGCTCCGCCTCCGCCTCCCGTGCGGTGACGGCCGCTTTCCGCAAGGCCTGGGAGGAGCAGCACCCGGAGGGCACGGTGATCTACCGCGACCTGGCCGCGAACCCGGTACCGCACATCACCGCCGACGCCCACTCCGCCGGCTTCGCCGCTCCGGACACGCACACCCCCGAGCAGGCCGCCGCCTTCGCCGCGCGCGTGACTCTCATAGAGGAACTGGAGCAGGCGGACGCGATCTTGATCGGCGCCCCGATGTACAACTTCGCGATCCCGTCGACGCTCAAGGCATGGCTGGACAGCATCATCCTCATGGGCCGCACCGCCGCGACCGAGGACTCGAAGATCGCGGGCACCCCGGTCACCGTGGTCGCCAGCCGCGGCGGCTCCTACGCGCCGGGCACCCCGCGCGAGTCCTTCGAGTACGTGCAGAACTACCTGGAAGCCGTCCTGCGCGACTCCCTCGCCCTGGACCTCGACTTCATCGTCCCGGAACTCACCGCGGCGCCCCACAACCCGGCGATGTCCGAGCTGGTCCCCCTCTTCGAGGCCTCCCGCACGAAGGCCCTCGACGACGCGACCACCAAGGCCAAGGAACTCGCCGAACGCCTCGCCGCGTAGCCCCTCGCCCCTCCGGAGCGCGGCCCCACCATCCGCAAGGCCCCGTGTGATTGTCCTCACGCAGAACGATCATGCGGGGCGCCCACACGCAGTACCTCCGGGAGACCCGAGCACCTGGACCGCCCGCGCCGCGGACCCGACATCCCGACTCAGGCCCCCTCCCCGCTCCCCTTTCCCATCCACGACCGGCAGATCCACCTGGCGAGCGCTCCTGCCAGGACGGAGACAACGATCGCCCCCCAGTCGATGACGTGCGGAAGCCGGGCCAACGCCACCCCACGTCCCCGCCACCACCAGCACAAAAAACAGGGCCCCGAGCGTGAGATACCTCACCGCCGGGGCCCCTGCCACGTCCCTGTCCGGGCGTAAGCCTGCCTGCCTGCCTGCCGCACAACGAGAAACGGGCCCCACCCGGACTCTCGTCCCTGGTGAAGACCCGTTCCTTCGATACTTCGTGTGGTGCGCGAGGGGGGAGTTGAACCCCCACGCCCTTGCGGGCACTGGAACCTGAATCCAGCGCGTCTGCCATTCCGCCACTCGCGCATTTGGTGTGCCGTCCGTCTCCCACCAAGTGGTGTGAGCGCCTGCCGACATCGAGAAGATTAGCACGCTGCTCAGGGTGGAATCACATCCCTTTCCGGTGCCCCGCACCCCCGCGCGGACCGCGCCCGCGCCCCTGGGGAAGCCGACCCGCACCCCTCCGAAACAGGGCTCCCGCCCAGGCCACCTCGCCCGCGCCCGGTCGGCGTCGGCCACAGGTATCAAGCCGAACCGGTTCACGTATCAACCTCGTACCGGTCCTGCGCATCTACCCAGGAGCAGGACAGCCCGCACAGTCAGGTGCGGGACACTGGTCACGGGCCGCCTCTACGATCCATGGCAGGAGTAGCACCTGCGGGAGTTCGAAAAGGCAGTTCACAGGGAACTTCGGGAAGGGACTCCGGAAGCCGTCGACATCCGTCGACCGGGCCGACAGGGGGAACCACCCGATTTCTCGGCGCGTGGATACGATCAGTAAGCAGTACGAGCAGGACCCGCAAAACGAGCACGACCGGCAGTACAAGCACGACCCGCAGAACCCGCGTACGACCCGCAGAACCCGTACGACCCGCAGAACCCGTACGACCGGCAGAACCCGCACCACCCGCACCACCAACAAGACGACAACAGCAACCTGCACCAGGACGGCTACGAAGGAGGAGGTGCCCCATGGGAGTCCTGAAGAAGTTCGAGCAGCGTCTCGAAGGCCTGGTCAACGGCACCTTCGCCAAGGTGTTCAAGTCCGAGGTCCAGCCCGTGGAGATCGCCGGAGCGCTCCAGCGCGAGTGCGACAACAACGCCACGATCTGGAACCGCGACCGGACCGTCGTACCCAACGACTTCATCGTCGAGCTCAGCATGCCGGACTTCGATCGCCTCAGCCCCTACTCGGGGCAGCTCGGCGACGAGCTCGCCGGCATGGTGCGCGACTACGCCAAGCAGCAGCGCTACGCGTTCATGGGCCCCATCAAGGTCCACCTGGAGAAGGCCGACGACCTCGACACCGGTCTGTACCGGGTGCGCAGCCGTACGCTCGCCTCCTCGACCAACCAGCAGGCACCCGAGCGCGCTCCCGCGGGCCCGGCGGCTCCGGCCCCGGGCCGGCCGGGTGGCTACGGCTACCCGCCCGCCGCCCAGCCCGCGGGCGCTCCGCCCATGCCTGCCGCACCACCGCCCGGCGGACGTCCGGCCCCCGCGCCCATGGGCCAGCGGCCCACCGCGGCACCGGGCGCGCAGCCCGGCGGCCGGACGCGGCACTGGATCGAGGTCAACGGCACCCGCCATCAGATCTCCCGCCCGACGCTGGTGCTGGGCCGCAGCACCGAAGCCGACGTGCGGATCGACGACCCCGGCGTATCGCGCAGGCACTGTGAGATCCGGACCGGAACGCCCTCGACCGTCCAGGATCTAGGGTCCACCAACGGCATCGTGGTGGACGGGCAGCACACCACCCGCGCTACGCTCCGCGACGGCTCGCGGATTGTCGTGGGCAGCACCACCATCATTTACCGGCAAGCCGAAGGGTGAAGCGGGGGCAATGTCAGAGCTGACCCTCACGGTCATGCGGCTGGGTTTCCTGGCCGTACTGTGGCTGTTCGTGATCGTGGCCGTGCAGGTCATCCGCAGCGACCTGTTCGGAACGCGTGTCACACAGCGCGGGTCGCGACGGGACGCCAACAGGCAGCAGCCGGCCGCGCGCCAGGCCGCGCCACCGCCGCAACGCCAGCAAGCCGCACCCAGCGGCGGCCGCCAGCGTCGCGGCGCCCCGACCAAACTCGTCGTCTCGGAGGGCACCCTCACGGGCACGACGGTCGCACTGCAGGGGCAGACCATCTCGCTGGGCCGCGCGCACGACAGCACCATCGTGCTGGACGACGACTACGCATCCAGCAGGCATGCCAGGATCTACCCGGACCGCGACGGCCAGTGGATCGTCGAGGACCTCGGATCCACCAACGGCACGTATCTCGACCGGAACCGACTGACGACCCCCACGCCGATTCCGCTGGGCGCGCCGATCCGCATCGGCAAGACCGTCATCGAGTTGCGGAAGTAGTGCTACATCATGAATAGGCGCGAGCGGAGCGAGCACGCGGCGGCGGTCCAGACGAAGGACGCCCGCGCGCTCCCGACCGGAGGGTGGGCACCGTGCGGATGTACCCGGAGCCGACGGGCGAGGTGCGCATGAGTCTGTCACTGCGCTTCGCCGCCGGATCGCACAAAGGGATGATCCGCGAGGGGAACGAGGACTCCGGTTACGCCGGTCCCCGCCTCCTCGCGATCGCCGACGGGATGGGCGGCCAGGCCGCCGGTGAGGTCGCCAGCTCCGAGGTGATCTCCACGATCGTCGCGCTCGACGACGACGTGCCCGGATCCGACATCCTCACCTCGCTCGGCACCGCCGTACAGCGGGCCAACGACCAGCTGCGGATGATGGTTGAGGAGGACCCCCAGCTCGAAGGCATGGGGACCACCCTCACCGCCCTCCTGTGGACCGGTCAGCGGCTCGGTCTCGTGCACGTCGGCGACTCCCGCGCGTACCTGCTGCGAGACGGCGTACTGACGCAGATCACACAGGACCACACCTGGGTGCAGCGCCTCGTCGACGAGGGACGCATCACCGAGGAAGAGGCCACCACCCACCCGCAGAGGTCACTCCTCATGCGCGCGCTGGGCAGCGGCGACCACGTCGAGCCCGACCTCTCCATCCGTGAAGTCCGCGCCGGCGACCGCTACTTGATCTGCTCCGACGGACTGTCCGGGGTCGTCTCCCACCAGACGATGGAAGACACCCTCGCCAGCTACCAGGGCCCGCAGGAAACCGTGCAGCAGCTCATCGAGCTCGCACTGCGCGGCGGCGGCCCGGACAACATCACGGTCATCATCGCCGACGTCCTCGACATCGACGGCGGAGACACCCTCGCGGCCCAGCTCTCCGACACCCCGGTCGTCGTCGGCGCGGTCGCCGAGAACCAGCATCAGCACCAACTGCACGACAACGGCGCCATGCAGACACCGGCCGGCCGCGCATCCAGCCTCGGCCGCCCCGTGCCCGGACAGGGCGGCGGCGAATTCGGCCCACCCGGCAGCGGCGACACCACCGGCTACGTCGACACGAGCGGCTTCGGCGGCTACTCCGACGAGGACTTCGTCAAACCGCGAACCGGACGCAAGTGGCTGAAGAGATCCTTCTACATCGTGCTCGCACTCGGCGTCATCGGCGGCGGCCTCTACGGCGGCTACCGCTGGACACAGACGCAGTACTACGTCGGCGCCAAGGGCGAACACGTGGCGCTCTACCAGGGCATCAGCCAGGACCTGGCCTGGGTCTCCCTCTCGAAGGTCGAGAAGGACCACCCCGAGATCGAACTCAAGTACCTGCCGCCCTACCAGCAGAAGCAGGTCAAGGCGACCATCGCCGAAGGCGGCCTCAGCGACGCCAAGTCGAAGATCGACGAGCTCGCCGTGCAGGCCTCCGCCTGCAAGAAGGACTCCGAGCGCCGCGCCGCCGAAGCCGACAACAACGCCAAGACCGGTGAGGGCGAGGCAGGCGGAACCACAGGAACCACAACCACCTCCCTGACGTCCAAAGCCACGCCGACGCCGACCCCCTCGGCGTCCACGTCCACAACCGCACCCACTCCCACACCCGGCCCCAGCCTCTCCGACGAGGAGCAGAAGCTGGTCTCGCTGTGCGGTAAGCAGTAAGCAGCCGTGAGGGGCCCTGTCACACCATGAGCAGTAGTACGAACACGCCGACGCACCACACGTCCACGATCGGGTCGATCGGCACACCGAGCCGACGCAACACCGAACTGGCACTGCTGGTGTTCGCGGTGGTGATCCCGGTCTTCGCGTACGCCAACGTAGGCCTCGCCATCAACGACTCGGTCCCGCCGGGCCTGCTGAGCTACGGCCTCGGCCTCGGCCTCCTCGCCGGCGTCGGCCACCTCGTCGTACGCAAGTTCGCGCCGTACGCCGACCCACTGCTGCTGCCGCTGGCGACGCTGCTCAACGGCATCGGCCTGGTCGTCATCTGGCGCCTGGACCAGTCACCGCGGCTCCAGGCCAAGTCCACCTTCGTCGAGGCGGCCCCTCGGCAACTGCTCTACTCCGCCATGGGCGTCGCCCTGTTCGTGGCCGTACTGATCTTCCTCAAGGACCACCGCGTCCTGCAGCGCTACACCTACATCTCCATGGTCGGCGCCCTGATCCTGCTGCTCCTGCCGCTGGTCCCGGGACTCGGCCTGAACGTCTTCGGCGCCAGGATCTGGATCTCGATCGCCGGATTCACCATCCAGCCGGGCGAGTTCGCGAAGATCGTCCTGGCGATCTTCTTCGCCGGCTACCTCATGGTGAAGAGAGACGCGCTGGCCCTGGCCAGCCGCCGCGTCATGGGCCTCTACCTGCCGCGCGGCCGCGACCTCGGCCCGATCATCGTCGTCTGGGTGATCTCGATCCTGATCCTGGTCTTCGAGACCGACCTCGGTACGTCGCTGCTGTTCTTCGGAATGTTCATCATCATGCTGTACGTCGCCACCGAGCGGACCAGCTGGATCGTCTTCGGTCTGCTGATGTCCGCGGCGGGTGCCGTCGGCGTCGCCACCTTCGAAACGCACGTCCAGCAGCGCGTCCAAGCCTGGCTCGACCCGATGAAGGAGTACACGCTCAGCCAGCAGGGCGTGGCCGGACACACCGAGCAGTCCATGCAGGCCCTGTGGGCCTTCGGCTCCGGCGGAACCCTCGGCACCGGACTCGGCCAGGGCAACTCCGACCTCATCGGCTTCGCCGCCAACTCCGACTTCATCCTCGCCACCTTCGGCGAGGAACTGGGCCTGGCCGGAATCATGGCGATCCTGGTGCTCTACGGCCTGATCGTGGAGCGAGGCGTACGCACCTCACTCGCCGCCCGCGACCCGTTCGGCAAGCTCCTCGCCGTGGGCCTCTCCGGCGCCTTCGCCCTCCAGGTCTTCGTCGTCGCCGGCGGCGTCATGGGCCTGATCCCGCTGACCGGTATGACCATGCCGTTCCTGGCATACGGAGGCTCCTCCGTCATCGCCAACTGGGCCCTCATCGGCATCCTGATCAGAATCAGTGACACCGCCCGCCGCCCGGCACCGGCCCCCGCCCCCAGCCCCGACGCCGAGATGACCCAGGTGGTCCGCCCGTGAACAAGCCCCTTCGCCGGATCGCGATCTTCTGCGGGCTCCTCGTCCTCGCCCTGCTCATCCGCGACAACTGGATCCAGTACGTCCAAGCGGACACGCTGAGAAGCGACCCCAAGAACCGCCGCGTCGCCATCGAGCGATACGCAAGCCCCCGCGGCGACATCATCGTCGACGGCAACCCGATCACCGGGTCCAAGAAGACGTCGGGCGACAGCTACAACGACTTCGAGTACAAGCGCACCTACAAGGACGGCGCCATGTGGGCACCCGTCACCGGGTACGCCTCGCAGGCCTTCGGCGCCACCCAGCTCGAATCCATCGACGACGGCATCCTCACCGGCAACGACGACCGGCTCTTCTTCCGCAACACCCTCGACATGATCACGGGCAAGGCGCAGCAGGGCGGCAACGTCGTCACCACCCTCAACGCCGCCGCGCAGAAGGCGGCGTACGACGGACTGCTGAAGCAGGGCAAGGGCGCCGTCGCCGCGATCGACCCGGAGACCGGCGCGATCCTCGCCCTCGCCTCCACCCCGTCGTACGACCCCTCCACGTTCGCCGGGAACTCGACGAGCGTCGACGGCAAGGCATGGACGGCGCTCCAGAAGAAGAACGACCCCGACGACCCGATGCTCAACCGGGCGCTGCGCGAGGTCTACCCGCCAGGCTCCACCTTCAAGGTGGTCACCGCGGCCGCGGCCCTGGAGAACGGCCTGTACACGTCAGCCGACGAGAAGACCGACTCGCCGCTGCCGTACATCCTGCCGGACACCACGACCGAGCTGAAGAACGAGGGGAACATCCCCTGCAAGGACGCCACCCTGCGCGAAGCGCTCCGCGTCTCCTGCAACACCGTCTTCGGCAAGATCGGTGCCGACCTCGGCAAGGACAAGATGCTGACGGAGGCCGAGAAGTTCGGCTTCAACTCCGAGCAGTTCACGCCGGTCCGCTCCAGCGCCTCCGTCTTCCCCGAGAAGATGGACAAGCCGCAGACCGCGCTCAGCTCGATCGGCCAGTTCGAGACCGCGACAACCCCGCTGCAGATGGCCATGGTCGCCTCGGCCGTCGCCAACAACGGCACGCTCATGAAGCCGTACATGGTCGACAAGCTCCAGGCCCCCAGCCTGGACGTCATCGAGCAGACCGAGCCCGAGAAGATGAGCGAGCCGCTGTCCCCCGAGAACGCCGCGATCCTGCAGTCGATGATGGAGACGGTCGTCAAGGACGGCACGGGCAAGAACGCCCAGATCAACGAGGACGGCGTCACGGTGGGCGGCAAGACCGGAACCGCCCAGCACGGCGTCGACAACAGCGAGAACCCGTACGCCTGGTTCATCTCGTACGCCAAGCTCAGCGACGGCAGTTCCCCGGTCGCCGTGGCCGTGGTGGTCGAGGACGAGAGCGCCAACCGCGACGACATCTCCGGTGGTGGCCTGGCGGCTCCCATCGCGAAAAGTGTGATGCAGGCAGTCATCGACAGCACCAAGTGACCCCCGTCACGTCTCCTGCACATCCGTGCACGTTGGGATACCGGTCCTGTATCGAGTGACGATTGTGGCCAGGTCACAGAAGCCGAGCCGGGTACGGTATGCCCGGACGGCACACCGCCGGACCACACAAAGGTGCGGTCGGGACCGACGGAGAGGGCTGGTAGGTAGCTATGGAAGAGCCGCGTCGCCTCGGCGGCCGGTACGAGCTGAGCCACGTGCTCGGCCGTGGTGGCATGGCGGAGGTCTACCTCGCGCATGACACCCGGCTCGGGCGCACGGTGGCGGTGAAGACGCTGCGGGCCGACCTCGCACGCGACCCATCGTTCCAGGCTCGGTTCCGCCGGGAGGCCCAGTCGGCCGCCTCGCTCAACCATCCCGCGATCGTCGCCGTGTACGACACGGGTGAGGACTACATCGACGGCACGTCCATCCCGTACATCGTGATGGAGTACGTCGACGGATCCACGCTGCGCGAGCTGCTGCACTCGGGCCGCAGACTGCTGCCCGAGCGCACCCTGGAGATGACCATCGGGATCCTCCAGGCCCTGGAGTACTCCCACCGCGCCGGCATCGTCCACCGCGACATCAAGCCCGCCAACGTCATGCTCACGCGCAACGGCCAGGTCAAGGTCATGGACTTCGGCATCGCCCGCGCCATGGGCGACTCCGGCATGACGATGACGCAGACGTCCGCGGTCATAGGTACGGCGCAGTACCTCTCGCCGGAGCAGGCGAAGGGCGAGCAGGTCGACGCACGCTCCGACCTGTACTCCACCGGCTGCCTCCTCTACGAGCTGCTGACCGTCCGCCCGCCGTTCATCGGCGACTCCCCGGTCGCGGTCGCCTACCAGCACGTACGCGAGGAGCCGCAGCCCCCGAGCGTCTTCGACCCCGAGATCACGCCCGAGATGGACGCGATCGTGCTGAAGGCGCTCGTCAAGGACCCGGACTACCGCTACCAGTCCGCCGACGAGATGCGCGCCGACATCGAGGCCTGCCTCGACGGCCAGCCCGTCGCGGCCACCGCGGCCATGGGCTCCGTCGGATACGGCGGCTACGGCGCCGACCAGGCCACCACGGCCCTGCACTCCGCGGACGCCGGCGCCACCTCCATGCTCCCCCCGATGAACCCGGACGACGGCAGCTACGGCTACGACGACCGCCCCGACCGGCGCCGGCAGAAGAAGTCGAACACCTCGACGATCCTGCTGGTCGTGGCGGGGGTTCTGGTTCTGGTGGGTGCGATTCTGATCGGGAAGTACTTGTTCCCCGGCGACAACGCGGCCGACACACAGGTGTCCGTACCGCGGTTCGTTGACACGACCAAGGCAGAGGCCCAGAAACTGGCCGACAACTCCGAACTGCAGTTGGCCTTCACGGAGAAGACCTGCGAAGCCCAGCCCAAGGGCAACATCTGCACGCAGGACCCGGCCCCGGACACCAAGGTCGAGAAGAACAGCACGGTCAATCTGGTGGTGTCGACGGGGGCGCCGAAGGTGGCGGTTCCGAGCGTCGTCGGCAAGAGCCTTGACGACGCCAAGTCGATCCTCGAAGGCGACGACTACCAGTTCCAGGTCGAGACGAAGGACCAGGAGTCCACAGAGGATCCGGACACCGTCCTGGAGCAGGACCCGAGGCTCGGCACAGAGGTGGAGAAGGGATCCACCATCACCCTCACCATCGCCATCGAGAAGAAGCAGTCCACCGTGCCGGACGTCCTCAACCAGTCCTGTGACGCCGCCAAGGCGCAGATGACGGCCAACAACCTGGTCGGCGAGTGCACCGACGTGGAGACGGACGACCCCAACCTGGTCGGAAAGGTCATCCAGACCAGCCCGACGCCCAATTCGCTGGCCGACCCCGGGTCCAAAGTCCAGATCCAGATCGGCAAGGCCAAGACCCAGGTCAATGTCCCGAACATCAATGGGCAGACCCTCGGGGCCGCCAAGGCACTGCTCGAACAGGCAGGCCTCCAGCCCGGCAACATCACCGGCTCCCAGGACGACAACGCCGTTGTCCTGGGTTCGGACCCGGGCCAGGGCAACCCGGTCGACCCGGGCTCGGCGGTCAACCTGATCACCGCAGACCAGCCCGGCAACAACGGCGGCGACAACGGCGACAACGGTTTCTTCGGCGGCTCCACCGGATAGACCCGCCCGGACGGAGAACCACCGACTCCGCCCAGCACGATGACGAAGGCCCGGCTCCCTCATAGGGAGCCGGGCCTTCGTCATGCACACGGTGGTGGCGTCCCCAGGGCGGACTTGCCTAGGTCTCCCCACCCAGGTCATCGACATCCATCGACAATCCGTGCGAGATCCGACCACATCTTCATATACACCGACTCGTTGAACCGATGGGGCGGGAAACAGAGCTCTGCCCCTGGCCGGATGGCCACGACACGAGCAGAAGGGGCGGACCGTGATCAACGAAGCGGCTCTGCTGGAATCGAAGACACTGCGGGACAGCGTGCTGGAACGCACGGACGTACTGGACAGGGTGAAGGCGCTGTCGCTACTGCCGGACGGCATGCATGTGACGACGGCGATGGTGGCGGCGTACTTCGAAGTCGCCGAAACAGTGATCAACAACCTACTAAGCCGCCACAGGCAAGAGCTCGAATGCAACGGCCTGCGCATTCTCCGAGGCTCTGAGCTGCAAGAATTTAAGGAACTCAACTTGAGTTCCTATCGCAGTGGTTATCCACAGCCCCGCTCCAGCCTGGCCCTATGGTCCCGTCGAGCCGTCCTCAACGTCGCCATGCTCCTCCGCGACAGCGACGTGGCCCGGCAGGTCCGCACCTACCTCCTCGACATGGAGTACCTGGCGCGAACTCTCCCAGTGGAGAACCCCGCCCCGAGCGACGCCGTGCCGCTGGACGACCGCATCGACCAGCGCATCACCCACATCCTAGGCAAGACCGTCGTCCCGATGTTCAACGCCCTGATCGAGACATCGGGCGAGCACCGCGGGGAGCTGATCGCCCTGCGGGCAGGGGTCCAAACCGTCGAGCGCAGGCTCCGGCAGCACCACGCCAGGCTGCAACGCCTGGAAAGCCATCGAGAAGACCGCCCCCTCGCCGGAGTCATGGCCGCCATCGACGCCATGAACGGCCGCGAGTTCGAGGAGTACGTCGCCGAACTCCTGCGCCGCGACGGCTGCACCTCCGTCGTCGTACGGGGCGGCAACGGTGACCGGGGCGTCGACATCACCGGCCTTACCGCCGACGGGCGAACCCTGGTCGTCCAGTGCAAGAGATTCGCGCCCTACCTCTCCGTCACCAGCCCCGACATCCAGAAGTTCATCGGGGCGGTCAAGGTGCTGCACACCTCGGAGGTGGCGCTCTTCGTGGCGACATGCCCGTTCACCCGTGACGCCCTGAACATCGCCGGCGACGGCGGCATCACGGCCGTACACCGAGGACTGCTGGAGGAGTGGAGCGCCGGAGCAGCGCTGCCGGCTCTGGAGTAGTGGCACAAGGCTGACGGAGTTGCTCGCGGCAACTCCGTCGCCTCAGCGCAGTTCCTCCGGCGGCGTCCGGTCGCTGTCCACCTTCTCCACCCGCTCCAACTCCCCCCACACCACATACCGATCGCGCGAGGTGTACACCGGTGTGCAGGTCGTCAGCGTGATGTAGTGGCCCGGCTTCGTCTTGCCGGACTGCTTGGGGACGGACTGGAGGACCTTGACGTTGTACTTCGAGGTCTCCGGGAGGGTGGCGTAGACCTTGTAGACGTACCACTTGTCCTTGGTCTCGAAGACGATCGCGTCGCCCTCTTTGACCTTGTCGATGTTGTGGAACTTGGCGCCGTGGCCGTCGCGGTGGGCGGCGAGGGCGAAGTTGCCGTCCTTGTCGCTCGTCGGCAGGGCGGACTTGACGGGGTCCGTGTAGTAGCCGGCGACGCCGTCGTTGAGGACCTCGGACGACGTGCCCTTCTCGACAAGGACCTCGCCGTTCTTCATCGCGGGGACGTGCAGGAAGCCGATGCCGTTCTTGGTGTCCAGGGAACCCGGGCCGGTGTCCGCCGCCGCCCAGTTGTCGCGGACCTTGTCGCCCTGCTTGTCCGCCACGCGGTCCGCGACGACGTTCGTCCACCACAGGGAGTAGACGACGAACAGTCCGAGCACCAGACCCGCGGTGATGAGGAGCTCACCGAAGACGCTGACCGCCAGCGCCAGGCGGCCGGACCCGCCGCGTCGCGACGCCGGCACCGGCTCCTCGACGTCGGTGCGCTCGTCGCGGTCGGTCCTCGCTGCCACTGTGCATCTGCCCCGTCTGGTCTGTCGCGGGTTGTCCCGTGTGGTCTGTCGCAGGTGTCCCGCGTGCGGCTACTGCATGCTCCCGGGTGCTCTCACTGAACGAGCGCTTCCGGCTTGCCCTCGCTGCGCGGCCGGTCCTCGACCATCTTGCCCCACACGATCATCCGGTACTTGCTGGTGTATTCCGGTGTGCAGGTGGTGAGCGTGATGTAGCGGCCCGGCTCGGTGAAACCCGAACCCTTGGGCACCGGGTCGATCACGGCCGTGTTGCTCGGACTCGTCACCGGCAGGATCGACGTCATCTTGTAGACGAAGTAGTCGTCCTGCGTCTCGACGATGATCTCGTCGCCCGGCTCAAGCTTGTTGATGTACCGGAACGGCTCCCCGTGCGTGTTCCGGTGCCCCGCCAGCGCGAAGTTGCCCGTCTTGGCATCCGGCATCGCCGTCTTCAGGCTGCCCTCCGCGTAGTGACCGACCATTCCGCGGTCGAGCACCTTCGTCTTGCTCGTGCCCTCGGCGATCGGCGTGACCACGTCCAGCTTCGGAATGTGCAGGATGGCGAACCCCTGCCCCGGCTCGAACGTCCCCGGCTCCCCCTTGCCGGTCGCCCAGTCCTGCTGAAGATTGTTCGCGGCACTGTCCGCCTGCTGGTGCGCCCGCACGTTCGACCACCACAACTGGTAGGTCACGAACAGCAGCATCAGCACACCGGTGGTGATGAACACCTCACCGATCATCCGGCTCGCGATGACAGCAGCCCCCGGCTTCCGCGCCCGCTCCGCCCGCCGTGCCTCCATCCGGGTCAGAGGCGCCTCAGCGCCCTTCTCCGCCGACGTCAGGGACTCTTGGGGGTCCTGTGACTCCAGAGGCTCCTGAGGCCCTCCATGCCGCCCGTGGCGCCGGGCAGCCTTACGTCGGGCGGCACGACCTCCCGAGGCGGGCACCGGTGCGCTCGCATTACCGGCTATTCGGGGCGTATCCGTGATGAAGTCCGGCATCGGACCTGGCAGCGGGCCCGGAACCGAACCCGGCAGCGAACCCGGAATCCGCAGCGCCACCGTCTCGTCGTCCAACGGCGCGGGCGCCGCACGCGGTTGCTCGTACGGCACGGAGACCGGCTCCTCGTACGGCGGGGCCACCGGCTCCACGTACGGCGCCGTGACCGGTTCCTCGTACGACGGCTGCCGCGGCCGCGTCGGCTCGGACGCCGCGTACCAGTCGTGCGCGTACCCCTCCGGGTCGTACCACTCCTGCCTCTCAGAAGTCGACTGCCGAGGAGTCGACTGTTGAGGAGTCGGCTGTTGAGGAGTCGGCTGTTGATGGCTCGGCTGCTGAGGAGCCTGCGGCGGCAGAGGCGCAGCGTTCGGAGAGGCGGGCTGCGGAGGGATCCCCTGCAGCCCGGTCGTCGTCGGCTGTCGGAGCCCGGCGCTCGGCTGATGCTGCTGCCCGGTCGCCTGCCCCTGCCCCGCCCCCCGTACCTGCCCCTGCCCCCGTCCCTGTCCGGGCAGCGGATCCGTCAGCGGGTCGTCCAGCCGCTCGACCGCCGCCTCGAAAGCCCCGGTGCCCGCAAAGCCTTCCGGACCCGCGAAACCGTCAGCACCCTCGAACGCCTCGGCGCCCCCGTAAGCGGCCTCGCCGCCATAGGAGGAGCTCTCGCGCTCGGGGCGCAGCGCGGTCACGCCGTGACCCTGCCCACCACCGGGGCGAGCCCCACCGACCTCGCCACGGCACCCTGGTCGCCACACGCCACAAGCCAGTTGGCAAGCATGAGGTGCCCGTGCTCGGTCAGCACCGACTCGGGGTGGAACTGCACACCCTCGACCGCGAGTTCACGGTGCCGCAGCCCCATGATGATCCCGTCATGCGTACGGGCGGTGACCTCCAGCTCGGCCGGCACGGTCTCCGGCTCGGCCGCGAGCGAGTGGTAGCGGGTCGCCGTGAAGGGGGAGGGAAGGCCCGCGAAGACGCCCTGACCCTCGTGCTCCACGAGCGAGGTCTTGCCGTGCAGCAGTTCGGGCGCACGGTCCACGACACCGCCGTACGCCACCTGCATGGACTGCATGCCGAGGCAGACACCGAAGACGGGCACGCGGGTCGCGGCACAGTGCCGGACCATCTCGATGCAGACGCCGGCCTGCTCGGGAGCGCCCGGGCCCGGCGACAGAAGCACCCCGTCGAAACCGTCCTGGGCATGCGCCGTCGACACCTCGTCGTTGCGCAGCACCTCGCACTCGGCACCCAGCTGATACAGGTACTGGACCAGGTTGAAGACGAAGCTGTCGTAGTTGTCGACGACGAGAATCCGTGCGCTCACTGGTTGTCCACCGTCACATCATTGAAGGGAAGCAGCGGTTCGGCCCACGGGAAGACGTACTGGAAGAGCACGTAGACCGTCGCGAGGGCCAGTACGAGGGAGATGAGCGCCCTCACCCACGCGTTCCCCGGCAGATGCCGCCAGATCCAGCCGTACATGCCGTCCCTTCCGTCGTCGTACGGCACCAGACTAACGGCGTAGCGGCGTCGGTTTCCCAGCCTCCACAGGCTGTGTGGAATCAAGGTGCGCCCAGACGATCAGCCGATGACTGTGCCCCCACTCCGGGTCGCACGTGGTCAGCGTGAGATAGCGGCCCGGACGCGTATACCCGGACTTACGCGGCACAGGATCGATCACCTCAATATCGGAGGGCACGGTTTTGTACGGGCCTTTGTCGATCCGATACGTGAACCAGGTCGTCCCGTCGGTCAGCACCACCGCGTCACCCTCGCGCAGCTGGGGAAAGTCCTTGAACGGGTCGCCGTACGTACGGCGGTGCCCCGCGACGGCGAAGTTCCCGGGCTGCCCGAGCTGGGCCGTCCCCCTGTAGTGACCCAGCCCCTTCTTGAGAACGTCGGTGCCGGTGCCTTCGAGCAGAGGCTTGTTCCACGTGAAACCAAGCCGTGGGATGTACATCACAGCAAAAGGCTTGCCATACGTGTACGGGGCGGGCGGCTCCGGAGCCGCCACCGGTGCCTCACCCTGCCCAGGGCCCGGGCTCGGACTCTCCCCGGAGCCCGGGCTTTGGGGAGGGGAGGCGGCCGGCGACCGCACGCTCCCCTTCGACCACTGTTCCTGGAGCTGGTCGATCTGCCGGTCCATCGCGCTCTCGGCCTTCACGCCCGTCCAGAACAGCACATAGACCACGAAGAGCACGATCAAAGTACCGACAGTGATGCACAGTTCACTGATCGTCCTGACGACCACTCGCACCGACACAGGGTCCCCCAGCGGCAGCAACAGCTAATCAGGCACCACTCCGAGCCGCCCCGAGCTACTCCACGGGCTTCGCGTAGTGGAGATCCACTGTGCCCGAGTAGCCGGGAAGAGTCACCGCCCCGTCCTCCTCGACTTTCCAGCCGAGCCCGTAGACGTTGACGTACACCATGTAGTTCTGGATCGCGGGGGAGGCGGCCAGCGCGTCCTGAAGCGTGTCCGGGTCACCGATTGCGGTGATCTTGTACGGGGGCGAGTAGACGCGGCCTTGCAGGATCAGGGTGTTGCCGACGCAGCGGACGGCGCTCGTGGAGATCAGCCGCTGGTCCATCACTTTGATGCCCTGCGCCCCGCCCTCCCACATGGCGTTCACGACCGCCTGAAGGTCCTGCTGGTGGATCACCAGGTAGTCGGGCTGCGGCTCGGGATAGCCGGGCAGCTTGGCCGTGGCGTTCGGCGGGGCGTCATTGAGCGTGACCGTGACGGCCTCACCCTTGAGCTTCTGGGTACCCGCGTTCTTCTCCAGTGCCGCGAGCTTGGCGTCCTCGGCGGCCGTGCTGCCGTCCTCCCGCCCGGCCAGCGCGTCGACGTCATCGCGCAGCACACCGTTGGACTTATCCAGCGAGGCGTTCTTGTGGCTGCGCTCCTCGATCAGGTCGGAAAGCTTGAGCAAAGAGGCGTCCGTGCGGATGTTGGTGCCCTTGGCCGTGTTGAAACTCGTGAAGAAAATGAGGCCCGCGAGGGCGAAAACGGCGGCCGTTAGTACGCGAACGGGCCGGAAACGGCGCTTACCGGCAGGGCTGGAACCCGTACCGGGGGAGTCGGCAGAATTGCTCAACGTACCCTTATCTCCTTCGGCGCCGCGGAAGCACTACGCTAACGGACGCCCGGGGGAGCACTCAGTGTCCCCTTGTACGCTGCCCCGGAGCCCGCCCCAGTTCCCTGCGCGGCCACGCAGCGCATCGACAGGAGAGACCCTCGTGCCGAAGTCACGTATCCGCAAGAAGGCCGACTACACGCCGCCCGCGGCGAAGCAGGCGACCAACATCAAGCTGACCAGCCGCGGCTGGGTCGCACCGGTCATGCTGGCCATGTTCCTCATCGGCCTGGCCTGGATCGTCGTCTTCTACGTCACGGACGGCTCGCTGCCCGTTGACGGCCTGGACAACTGGAACATCGTGGTCGGCTTCGGCTTCATCGCCGCAGGCTTCGGCGTCTCCACCCAGTGGAAGTAGCTCCAGGAAAGTAGCCGTGAGGCAGCTCTGCGGTCGCCATGCGGCAACTCTGCGGCAGCTCTGCCCAGGGCTATCCACTGAGTTATCCACAGCAGTTATCCACAGGTGGAAAAGAAAGAAGATCTGTGGATAACTAATCCGGGGTTGACGCCGGTGTGACAGACCTACCGGAATCCGGAAGCTTGTTCGCCCCCTGCCTGACCTGGGGAAACCCAGTTCAGTGACAGGGGGCACAGCTGTTCCCGCACAATGTGCACAAGATCCGCCACGGTCTGTGGACAACACCGGTTTTTCAGGTGAGCTGAACGGTCCTGACCAGCGTCGCAACCACCACAGCGACCAGCACCAGGGCGCACACCCCGTACTGGATCAGGGCCCTCCGCTCACGCGGCGCGTGAACCATGGCGTAGCCGACGACGACTCCGCCGACGAGCCCGCCGATATGGGCCTGCCAGGCGATGTTGCTCCACCCGAAGGTGAAGATCAGGTTGATCACCAGCAGGGCGATGACCGGACGCATGTCGTACCTGCGCCGGCGCATGAGGACGGCGGTCGCGCCGAAGAGACCGAAGATGGCGCCGGAGGCGCCGAGCGAAGGCTGGTTCGGCGCGGCGATGAGATACGTGAGCGCGCTGCCCGCGAGGCCTGAGACGAAGTACAGGGCGAGGTAGCGGGCGCGGCCGAGGGCGGCCTCCAGGGGGCCGCCGATCCACCACAGGCTGAGCATGTTGAACATGATGTGGATGTAGCTGCCGTGCAGGAACATGGCTGTCACCAGCCGGTACCACTGGCCTTCCGCGACTCCTTGCAGCCGTCCGGAGAGCCAGGCCTGCCCGAAGAGGTCGAAGCTGTCGGTGAAGCGATCGCCCAAGGACAGCTGGACCAGGAAGGCGGCGAGGTTGATGCCGATCAGGACTTTGGTGGTGAGTCTGGGGTCCGCGGTGACCGTGCCGCCCGCGAGGGTACGGGGCTGGGTGGCCGTCGGGGAGTGTCCGGTGCCGGAGCCGCCGCGGATGCACTCGGGGCACTGGAAGCCGACGGAGGCGCTGACCATGCAGTCGGGGCAGATCGGTCGCTCGCAGCGGGTGCAGCGGATGCCCGTCTCGCGGTCCGGATGCCGGTAGCAGGTGGGCAGGCTCCGCGTGTCCTGCGGTTCCTGATCCCCGGGGCCCTGTGGGCCCTGGGGGCTGCCTGGCGCCTGGTCCATGGGGTCCCCTCACTCGGTCGTACGCAATGCACCGCCCCGTCCATCCATACGGATGAACGGGGCGTTTGGTTCCCTGCGGGAGCGTACGGGACTCTGCCGCGCGCGGGCGATACCTAGGGGCTCAGTACCTGGGGGCTCAGTCCTCGATGCTCAGCTCAGCTCTGGGGGCTCGACCCTCAGGTCCCTCAGGTCCCTGAGGTCCCTGAGGTCTCTGGGGTCAGCCGGGGGGTCAGGCTCCGCGGGTTTCGACGACGACCGATTCGATGACGACGTCGTTGACGGGACGGTCGGTGCGCGGGTTGGTCTTGGCGCCGGCGATGGCGTCCACGACCTTCTGGCTGGCCGGGTCGGTGACCTCGCCGAAGATGGTGTGCTTGCGGGTCAGCCAGGCCGTCGGGGAGACGGTGATGAAGAACTGCGAGCCGTTGGTGGCCGGGCCGGCGTTGGCCATGGCCAGCAGGTAGGGCTTGTCGAAGGCGAGGTCCGGGTGGAACTCGTCCTCGAACTGGTAGCCGGGGCCGCCGGTGCCGTTGCCCAGGGGATCGCCGCCCTGAATCATGAATCCGCTGATCACCCGGTGGAAGACCGTGCCGTCGTAGAGGTTGTCCGTGGACTTCTCCCCCGTCTCCGGATTGACCCACTCGCGCTGGCCCGTGGCGAGTTCGACGAAGTTCCGGACCGTCTTGGGCGCGTGGTTCGGCAGGAGCCGGACTTCGATGTCGCCGTTGTTGGTCTTCAGGGTGGCGTAAAGCTGCTCAGCCACGATCTGCCTTCCGTTGCCTTCTCTTGACCCTCCGATCCTCGCACGGACGGGGACGCGCGTCGCCCGGCCGCCACCTCTGGGCGAGTTCGGGGTGTCGGCCTTGCAGAAATCCGGCCCAGTCCTCTCCGTACCGGGGCGCTGCACGGCGATCCGTGGCATTGTCGACGACAAGCTCCCGTTGCCCCGTATTAATGCGCTATTGCAGTTGATCGACACGTGAGCGGCTCTCGCTCTGAGTTCGCCCGGAGTCCGCCCATGACCCGGATGCCCGTCCTCACATGCCCCGGTCCCGTCGGGCGGGCATGATCCGGATAGGGGTGGAAAGGTGAACTGTGTGTCTTTGGGGGTACTCAGAACCCCCGACGTACGCCACCGAGGAGGAGGAAACCCGTGACCCGCATCGACAGCGTGCGCGCCGCGAGCGGCTCGGCGAAGGACAGCGTGCTGCACGCCGCGGAAGTGGTGGCGCCTTACGCCGACACGGCCAAGGACAAGGCATCGCACTATGCGCATGAGGCGCGTGTGCGTCTCGCGCCGAAGGTGTCGCAGGCCGCAGACCAGGCCCGCGTGCAGTACGACGTTCATCTCGCCCCGCGCGTAGAGCAGGCGCGTACGCATGTGCCGCCCAAGGTCGACCGGGCGGCCCATGATGCCGCCGTCCGTACCCGTAAGGCGGCTCGCCAGGCTGCCGACTATTCCAAGCCGAGGATCGAGCAGGCGGTTGCTGCGGCGCAGCCTGTTCGTGAGGAAGCCGCGTCGCGTGGTGTGGCTGCGCTGGCCGCGCTGCGCGGTCAGGTCTCGCCGAAGGAGATCCAGAAGCTGGTCCGTAAGCAGGAGCGGCGGGCGCGAGCCGGCCGTGTTGCCAAGGGGCTGGCCGTCTTGGGGATTCTGGCGGGCGGTGCCTTTGTGGCTTGGAAGTGGTGGGACAAGCAGGCCAACCCCGACTGGCTGGTCGAGCCGCCTGCCGCGACGGAGGTGCCCGAGCCGGGTCACCTGACGTCGGTCGACGGCACCGGGCAGTCCGGCCTGGATCCCGAGGTCGAGGCCAAGGAGGCCGAGGAGGAAGCGGCGGGACGTGAGGACCGTCCGTGATCTCTGTGTCTGAGTTCTGATTTCGATCTCAATATCGCTGTGGGGCAGAAGGCTTGCGGGCCTTCTGCCCCACAGCGATGTTTCACGTGGAACCTGCTCGGGTCTCGCCTGTGGGCGACGATGTTTCACGTGGAACCGGCGGGCGGGCGGCGTCGAGAGCCCGTGGCAGTCCGGCCGTCTCGCCGAATGAGGGAACCCGGACCGTATCTGCCGACATGAGGCCGGGCCGCGTCCATTGCTGTGCACAAAGCCCCTCCGCTCTGCGTTTCCGCAGTTCGGAGGGGCTTTTGGGTGTGGAGCCTAGGGGAGTCGAACCCCTGACATCTGCCATGCAAAGACAGCGCTCTACCAACTGAGCTAAGGCCCCGGAAGTGGAACGTCCGGCCGAAAGAACCCCTTCCGACTGGCGCCGGAGACCAGAGTACCGGGTCACCCCCGGGATCTCGCAAAAAGATTGGGGGTCCCCGTGGACGACCACTCTCCGTAAGATGCTCGACGTGGTTCGCTACAGCGAACCGCGGTTTTTGGGGAAGCGATGGGGAGACGCGAATGGACGCCGCACAGCAGGAAGCAACCGCGAGAGCCCGGGAGCTGCAGCGGAACTGGTACGGGGAGCCGTTGGGGGCGCTCTTCCGTAGGCTCATAGACGATCTGGGGCTCAACCAGGCGCGTCTTGCCGGGGTGCTGGGCCTGTCCGCACCCATGTTGTCGCAGCTGATGAGTGGTCAGCGCGCCAAGATCGGCAATCCGGCCGTGGTGCAGCGTGTGCAGCTGTTGCAGGACCTGGCGGGGCAGGTCGTGGACGGCAGTGTCAGCGCCGCTGAGGCAACTGAGCGTATGGACGAGATCAAGAAGTCGCAGGGGGGCTCGGTGCTCAGCAACACCACACAATCCACCAGCAGTTCAGGGGCACCCACGGTCAAGCGGGTGGTGCGTGAGATCCAGTCTCTGCTGCGCTCGGTGGCAGCTGCGGGGGACATCATCGACGCGGCGGACACTCTCGCCCCGACCCACCCGGAACTGGCAGAGTTCCTCCGGGTGTACGGCGCCGGCCGCACCTCTGACGCGGTCGCTCACTACCAGTCGCACCAGAGCTGAGCCGAAGCCCGGCCGCCGCTTGCCGGGCGCCTGAAGGCTCGCGAGGTCTCCGGACGCCGCGCGTCACGTCAGGCAGCCGGGCGCCTCATCGGGGTTCACGCGGCCGGGAACCTCTGTGAAGTACCGGACGGCCGGGACTTCACAGAGGTCCAGGCGTCCGTGCACATCGGAAGAGGTCACCGGACAGACCGCCGCAGGGGGGCGACGCACGACATGGGTGAGGTTTTCGCAGGCCGGTACGAACTGGTCGACCCGATCGGGCGTGGGGGAGTCGGTGCCGTCTGGCGCGCCTGGGATCACCGGCGGCGCCGGTATGTGGCCGCCAAGGTGCTGCAGCAGAGCGACGCGCATGCGCTGCTGCGCTTCGTGCGTGAGCAGGCGATGCGCATCGATCATCCGCATGTCCTCGCTCCTGCCAGTTGGGCCGCCGACGACGACAAGGTCCTGTTCACGATGGACCTGGTCGCCGGGGGCTCGCTGGTCCATCTGGTCGCGGACTACGGTCCCTTGCCACCTCCGTTCGTCTGCACCCTGCTCGACCAGCTTCTGTCCGGGCTTACGGCCGTGCACGCCGAGGGGGTCGTGCACCGGGACATCAAGCCTGCCAACGTGCTGCTGGAGGCGACCGGCAAAGCTCGGCCAAGGCTGCGGCTGTCCGACTTCGGCATCGCGATGCGGTTGGGCGAGCCACGGCTGACGGAGACCAACTATGTGGTGGGGACGCCCGGTTACTTCGCTCCCGAGCAGATGCTGGGCGCCGAGCCGGACTTTCCCGCGGATCTGTTCGCCGTGGGTCTGGTCGCCCTGTATCTGCTGGAGGGCGCCAAGCCGGATGCCAAGGCGCTGATCGAGTACTTCGCGGAGAACGGCACGCCGACGGCTCCGCGGGGCATCCCCGAACCGCTGTGGCAGGTCGTGGCCACGTTGGTACAGCCCGATCCGCAGGCGCGGTTCCGCACCGCCACGGGGGCGCGCAAGGCGCTCGCCTCGGCTGCCGAGCTGCTCCCGGAGCCCGGCCCCGACGACGAGTTGATCGACGTATTCGACCAACTCGGGCCGCTCCCGGAGGGGTTCGGCCCAGAGGGTCCCCTCGGGGGCACGCCGGGAGTGCGCGCGGGCGACGGATCGCACCGGCCGGGATCCACCTCCGCAGCGGCACAACTCGGTCTGAGTGGGGGGCCGTTGGGGGCCGAGGCCGTGTCCGGGCTTACTCCTGGTTCTGAGGGTGGCTCTGGCTATGGAGCCGGCCGAGGCGCTGCACGTGGCGCTGCACGTGGAGGAGCTCGTACCGGGGCCGGCACTGGCTCCCACCATCGGTCTGAGGCCGGCACCGGGGCTGAGGCTGGAGCGGAGGCAGGGACTGGGCTCGGGCCGGTTCCTGGCGCTGACACCGGGTCCAGCTCCGGGTCCGGGCCCTGGCAACCGGGCTCGGGCCACAGCCACAGTCGTGGTCAGGCCTCCGGCGCCGAGGCTGGGGCAGACGGTGGGACGGAGTTTGAGACTGGGCTCCGCCCCGTTCCTAGCTCCGGGTCCGGGTCCGGGTCCGGGTCCGGGTCCGACTCCGGCTCCGGCTCCGACTCCGGGTCCGGCTCCGGCTCCGACTCCGGCTCCGGGCAACCGAACTCGGCCCAAGTTCCCAGCCCATGGCAGCTCGGCTCGGGCTCCCCGCCCCAGAGCCCCGTCTCCGGTGCGACATGGCCAAGGTCCGCCTCCGACGGCGTACGCCCCGAGTCCACCGACGATGGCGGACGGCCGGGGTCTGCCCCCAGCAACGTACGACCGAATCCCCCTGCCAGTGATGGTGCCGCACCCCCGCACCCCGCGTCCGTCCCCGTGCCGGCGCCCGTGCCCCCACAGCCCTCCACGATGTCGGACACCGGGAGCTTCCACCTGCCCCCACCCCGGGCAGCCGTCCCCCACGCCCAGCCCCAGCACGGGCCGCACCAGCCTCAGCCCCACCAGGCATGGCACGAGACACAGCGATACCCCACCCCCCATCAACAGCCGCACCACTCGCCGCCGCACCCGCCCGAGCAGCCGCCCACTCCCCCCACCGCGGTCGCGCTCCCGGTCCCAACTCCCCCCTGCGCTCAGCCTTTCGAGCCCACGCCCACGCCTACGCCCGCACATGTGCCCTCCCCCCATGGGCCTGTCTCCCCGTCCGCCGCGATGCCGCAGCACGCGTACGCCTCTACTGGTTCATACACCGCTCGGTCCCCGCAGGTTCCGCCTCGGGCGAGTGCATTTTCGGAGGGTGGCGCGGGCCGGGCGCAGCAGCGCTCGGGACCTCCCGCGATGGTGGCCGTACCGGTGCTGCTTCTCGCGCTGGTCTGCTTCGCGGTGGGTTTCTGGGCGTTGACCCAGGTCTGAAAGGGACCGTCCAGGACGGCGTCTCGCTGCCGGTTCGCCGGTCCTACCGGTGGCGTGGCGCCCGATGGGCCCTCGAAGTCGACGGCTGCGGAGCCGGGACCGTGTCCGCGTCCTCGGGCACCCGCCCCGCCCGCCGCGCGACCACGGCCCACAGGCCGAGCGCCAGCACCAGGACGCTCCCCGTGCCGATCCCACCCGCGGCGACCAGCTTCATCGTGCCGCTATCGCTACCGCTACTGCTGCCGCCACGTTCACCTTCGTCCCCGGCCGCGCCCTCAAGAGCCCCTGACGGAACGTCGAACGCGCCCCGGGGCTGGGCCTGCCCAGCGTACGACGGCCCCGCCTGCGCGGTGCCGTCCACCCGCACACGCAGTGTCAACCCGAACGGCCCGTCGCTGAACTTATCGGCGACCTGCTCGGCGAGATGGACCACGAGGTAGTACGAGCCGGCGAATCGCATGCCGCTCACGCGGTTGTTGGGGGCGTAGCGGTTTTCGTAGGCGACCGGAGGCAGCGGATCCAGCGCGGCTGAACGCTGGCTGCCGTCGTATCCGGAACTCTCGTCGTCGACGAAGCCACGTACGGGGTTGTACAGGGACACGGCCAGGGCCGTACCCAGATAGCCGTCGCCGCCGGTCGAGCTGCCCAGTTCGGCGGTGGTGTAGAGCTGTTGTCCCCAGCCGACGGGCACCTTGTAGAAGAGCGTCTGTCCAGGGGCGATCGCGTCCTGCCAGACTCCCTGTTCAAGGCCGGTTGCCTGGGTGAAGCCCGCACCGCCTCTGCGGGACTCGGGGTCGCCCGTGAGGGCGTCCGGCGACGCGGAGTTCCACGTCTCGGGTGCACTCGTCGAAGCGGCCTTCCTCAGGCTGGGCTCCGACATATAGGTGAGTTCCAGGTCCCAGTCGCCGGAGGAGGAACCCGTCGTACCGCTGCGCTCGACGACGACGTAGTACGTCCCCGCTGTCTGGCAGGCGTACTGGTCGCTGCCGCTCTCCCGCGACGCCCAGGCGGCGATGGGGTGGGAACTCTGGGTGGCACCGAAGTGGGTGGTCCCGGAGAAGGAGCAGTTGCGGCTGTTGCCGTCCTGCACGGACACCTTGACGCCGTCCCCATAGGTGACCGCTTCGCCCGCCCTGGGGATGGCGGTGGCGGAGACGTACGCGTTGGAAGTGACATCGAGTTCGAGACGGTAGTAGAGCTTGCCATCCTTTCCTATGGAGCTCTTGTATGCCTTTCCTGGCTCCAGGCGTACGGAGTTGGTGGTGTCCGCGGTGCCTTCGACCGGGGTGGCGTCCTCGGCGAACGCGTACGGCTTCGGCGTACCGGAGGCTGCCACCTGCATATCGGAGGCTGCCACCTGCGTACCGGAGGCTGCCACCTGCGTACCGGAAGTGGCCACCTGCCTGCCGGAGGCGGCCGTTGCCTGCCCGGGCAGTGCGATCGTCGTGCACAGTGCCGCTGCCACGACCGTCGTCGCCGTACTGGCCGCGAACGCCCGGCCGTGCCACGACATCACGCGCCACCGCGCCCTGCGCCGCCCCATCGCGCGCCACCCCTCGTTGGAGGCCCATCCGCAGGCCCCATCCACAGGCCCTCGTGGGCCCCTATCCCTGGGCCCCTATCTGTAGGCCCTCTCCACAGGCATGCCCTTTCGCGTGCCTGTCAGCATGTCCATGGCCCAGCTCGTAGGCGTATGCGCAGCCGTACGCACCACAGCCGTGGCCGCCCTCGATCGTGGCCCATCCTGCCCCGACCGCCACCTCGCTACCCGTGCTATCCGGACGAGCGGCCGAAAGTGCCCTCTACGTAGTGCTCGAGTTCCTCATCGCAATTCAATCGTTTGCTCTTGTGAATTGAGAGCCCCTGGGCAACACAAAACCCCGACCGCGAGGCGGCCGGGGTCTGCTCTGAGACTGTCGTCTCGACTGTTTTCGCTACTCACGAACCCGTGGGCACGGAGTCAGTCGCCTCCGTCCACAGATCCTGCTCGGCGCGATCCGCCTGGATCTGGCGGTACACGAGGAGCCCGCCGATGGCGGCCAGTGCGACCAGGAGGAGCTTCTTCACCGCGCGACCTCGTCTTTCCTTGACGTAGGGGACCTCTGGCGCCCGACTATACACACCGACCGATATCGATCGGTGACCTGCGTCGATGGCCAACTCGCCGCCGGCACAGCGCATTAGAGGCCAGGAATACCGCTCCGATCAAAGGGTGATCGCCCCCCTTCGGAAGGTGACTGCGTCCGCCTCGGCTCTCCCCTCCCCGGATTTCGAGCCTCATGCACCCGTCCGAGTGCTGTTCATCGGAAGATCGACACGCCACGGGCGTCGGTCCAGCACTTCACGGCCTCTATACACATCATGAGGAAAGTACGCAAATCACCCAACCCGAAAGTGAGGGACCATGGCCAGGAACCAGGTCATGAAGCTGTGGACCGCCATCGTGACGCTCCTTCTCTCCCTGTGCACGGCGGCCGGATTCATCACGACGACCGCAGCCGCGGCAGTACCGCAGTCAGCACCCGTCCGCAACGCCGGAGCCCCGGCCGTGACGGTCCCGGCGGCGCCCCTCGGGTCCGGAGCACAAGATCGGGGCCTGCCTCCGACGATGAAGCAGCGCATCCGGGCAGAAGCCCACGGCTCGTCCCCCTCCTGCCGTCACCGCCCACCCCTGGACGCAACCGAGCCCGACTGGACCGACCTCTCGGCCGCAACAGGCACGACGACGGGAACCGGATCCACGAGCGCGGTCGACTGCGCCACCGGCGCTCGATGACCGACAGGCGCCATTCCGTACGTCAGAGGGCATCAGCAGATCCACCGGAACTTTGTGGCGCGAGTTCACCAGGCAGTTCGGCGCGCGTGCTGCAGAAGTGGAACAGTGCCGCCTCGGCGGTGGCCGACGCACCCAGGTCGATCGTGAGGATCTCCTGCAGTTCCCGGAACAGCGATGGGGAGAAAGTGGACACAAATCACCGAAGTCGTAGCTGTGCCGGTGACCTTCAGACCGCGCGACTGAGCCGGAGCATCGCCTCGGCGTTCTTGACCAGGTCACGCTGCCTGGACTCGGGCAGCTGCCGGTAGAGCCGCAGCAACTGCGCTTCTCGTTCGTCGCCACTGGGACCGGGTACAGGCCGTCCGACGGAGGCGAAGAACTCCCGCAGCGTGGTCTTCACACCCCAGCGACGGAACACCTCCACCATCGCCCGCAGTTTCTCGGGGTCGATGCGGGACGTACCACGGGTCCGGTTCACCCACGCGTTGAGCGTCGGGTACGAGATACCGGCCTGCTCGGCCAGATCCTTCTGCGTCCGGCCCTGCGCTTGGTCAAGAAGACGTTCCAGTAGGGCAGCCAGATCTTCACCGTCGTAGGCGAAGTCCTCACCGGAGCCGAGATCACCGGATGAATAAGGGAACTTAGTCACGTTTTCGACCATCGACCGACAACATACACATGCGCAAGTAGATCGCAGATCGACGTCCGGCATTCCGGGACAGGAGTCATTCCACGCTGCCCGCGTACTACGAGGCACGCCTGAGGGCCTGAGTCTTCGGTCCACACGAGTTCTTCACTCATCCCCCCGAGCACGCCACGGGTGACAGCTGCCGCCGTACGCGTTCCACGCCTTGAAAATCTACATCTACATGAAGATTGAATATAGGCGACGAGGCCGCCTCCCGAAGCAACCCCTTGGTCCACGCGAACCCTTGGTCCGACGATCCATGTCGGCGCGTGCCGTCACCAAGGAGTGCGCGTATGCCCCTGCTGCCGGTGGCCCCCCCTCCGGAGCGGTGCTCGCTCCCCGACGTGGCAGCGCACTTGCTCCCGTGCCCGCGTACGACCATGCAGGCACCGTCGCCGGCCCCACAGCGCCCAGCATCACGAGCCGGACAAGCGGCGCGCCCGACGGACCGAGTTGCCGTCGGCGCCACTCACAGGGGCCGACCCTTCGCGCGGGCCACCAGCGGAGTACGCAAGCGGGAGGCGCCCAACGACGCGTCCCAGCCCGCCAACGCCCGTGCAGCACGCGGCTACCGGCGTACGAGATCGACAGTGCGCTCCGCCAGCCGGCGCGCGGCGAGCAACTCACGGGAAGCAACCGCAACGCTCGCCGAACCGTTGGAAGATCACTCATCGGCCGATCGCAGCCGTAGATGCAGAAGACCCCCAGGCATGATCGCCTGGGGGTCTTCTGGCTGGTGGGGCTAACAGGATTTGAACCTGTGGCCTCATCCTTATCAGGGATGCGCTCTAACCAACTGAGCTATAGCCCCGCCGCGCTTTGCGGTGTACGTCCCGCGCGCTGACCTCTGAAGATTAGCGCACGACGCGGCCAGTCCCAAAATCGATAGTCGGCGGACGTTTGAGAGGCCGCCGGCTCGTGCTTACTCGTCCTCGGCCAGCGTCAGCTCGACGCCGCCGACGAAGCCTGCGGAGAGGTTGTAGATGAACGCGCCGAGCGTGCCGAGCGCGGTGGCGAGGACGACGTCGATGACCGCGATGACCGACGTGAACATCAGGACGTGCGGCAGGGAGAGGAACGACTGCAGGTCGAAGCCGTTCGACTCGTTCGACCCCGTTGCCTCGGAGATGGTGCCGCCGACCGTCGAGAAGACGCCCATCGCGTCCATGACCATCCACAGCACCGCGGCCGCGACGATCGTGCAGATACCGAGGGCGATGGAAAGCAGGAAGCTGACCTTCATCACCGACCAAGGGTCTGCCTTGGCGACCCGCAGCCGTGCCTTGCGCGTCCGCGGCGTCGTGCGAGCGCCGGTGCGCGGTCGGCGGACCGCGCCCGAGGGCGCCTGAGCCGGGTACGCCTGCGGCGGGTGGTACGGCTGTGCGGGCTGCGACGGCTGCCGCTCCCCCGGCAGCGGCGAACCGGGCAATGGTGAACCCGCCAGGGGCGATCCTGGCAGCGGTGAGCCCGGCAGGGGCGAACCCTGCTGCGGCGGCCCCGCCACCGGCGAACCAGGTGCCGGCGGCGCTGCTGCCGGGGCCTCCCCGCCCATGTAACTCTGGGCCTGCGGGCCTCGGGTGTCCGTCACAGTTCCCCCCTGGGATCCATGAGAGTCATGGGAGTCAGTCGCATCTGTGGCGGGGCCACGGCCGCCGTCCGTTTCCGTACCGGTCGATCCGGCGCCCGTGGCTCCGCTCACGATGACTCACTCCTCGCGCTACTCGGCCGAGGACGGCTCGCCCTCTTCCGTACCGACTGCCTCGACGCCTTCGGCGGTCTCGTCCACGGCGTCATCGCCGTCGACTTCCTCCGCCTCGCGTCCGGCCTCGGCGTTACGAGCGATACCGACGACGGCATCGCGCTTGCCCAGATTGATCAGTTGAACGCCCATGGTGTCACGGCCCGTCTCCCTGACCTCGTTGACTCGCGTACGAATCACACCACCGGACAGCGTGATGGCGAGAATCTCATCGGTCTCCTCGACCACCAACGCGCCCACCAGAGAACCACGGTCCTCGACGATCTTGGCGGCCTTGATGCCCAGGCCACCGCGACCCTGGACGCGGTAATCGTCGACGTTGGTCCGCTTCGCGTACCCACCGTCTGTGGCAGTGAACACGAACGTACCGGGTCGAACAACATTCATCGAGAGCAGCTGGTCTCCCTCGCGGAAGCTCATGCCCTTGACGCCCGAGGTGGCACGGCCCATGGGTCGCAGCGCGTCATCCGTCGCCGTGAACCTGATCGATTGGGCCTTCTTGCTGATCAGAAGCAGATCATCTTCGGCCGAAACAAGCTCGGCTCCGATCAGTTCGTCGTCGGAACCGTCCTCCGTTTCGCGGAGATTGATCGCGATGACGCCGCCCGAACGCGGGGAATCGTAATCCTTGAGAGGCGTCTTCTTCACCAGACCACCCTTGGTGGCCAGGATCAGATAGGGCGCCGCTTCGTAGTCACGGACCGCGAGGATCTGGGCGATCTGCTCGTCCGGCTGGAAGGCCAGCAGGTTGGCGACGTGCTGGCCGCGCGCGTCACGGCCGGCGTCCGGAAGCTCGTACGCCTTCGCTCGGTAGACGCGGCCCTTGTTGGTGAAGAACAGCAGCCAGTGGTGCGTCGTCGACACGAAGAAGTGGTCGACGATGTCGTCCTGCTTCAGCTTCGCGCCGCGTACGCCCTTGCCGCCGCGCTTCTGCGAGCGGTAGTCCTCGGTCTTGGTGCGCTTGATGTAGCCGCCGCGCGTGATGGTGACGACGATGTCCTCTTCGGCGATCAGGTCCTCCATGGACATGTCGCCGTCGAAGGGGATCAGCTTGGAACGGCGGTCGTCACCGAACTTGTCGACGATCGCGGTCAGTTCCTCGCTGATGATCTGCCGCTGCCGGACCGGCGAGGCGAGAATCGCGTTGTACTCGGTAATCTTCGCCTGGAGTTCGTCGTGCTCCTGGACGATCTTCTGGCGCTCCAGAGCGGCCAGTCGGCGCAGCTGCATCTCGAGAATCGCGTTCGCCTGGATCTCGTCGATCTCCAGGAGGCCCATCAGGCCCTCACGCGCGATCTCCACGGTGTCGCTGCGCCGGATCAGCGCAATGACCTCGTCGATGGCGTCCAGGGCCTTCAGGAGGCCACGCAGGATGTGCGCGCGCTCCTCGGCCTTGCGTAGCCGGAACCTCGTACGGCGGACGATGACCTCGATCTGGTGCGTCACCCAGTGGCGGATGAACGCGTCGAGCGACAGCGTGCGCGGGACGCCGTCGACCAGCGCCAGCATGTTGGCGCTGAAGTTCGACTGCAGATCGGTGTGCTTGTAGAGGTTGTTCAGTACGACCTTGGCGACCGCGTCCCGCTTGAGGACGATGACCAGGCGCTGGCCCGTGCGCGAGGAGGTCTCGTCGCGGACGTCGGCGATGCCGCCGACCTTGCCGTCCTTCACGAGGTCGGCGATCTTCTGCGCGAGGTTGTCCGGGTTGACCTGGTAGGGGAGTTCGGTGACCACCAGACACTGGCGGTTCTGGATCTCCTCGACCTCGATGACCGCGCGCATCGTGATGGAGCCACGACCCGTGCGGTACGCCTCCTCGATGCCTTTTCGGCCCACCACCAGAGCGCCACTGGGGAAATCGGGGCCCTTGATGCGCTCGATCAGGGCGTCCAGGAGCTCCTCGTGGGAGGCCTCGGGGTTCTCCAGGTACCACTGGGCGCCTGCCGCGACCTCGCGGAGGTTGTGCGGCGGGATGTTGGTCGCCATGCCGACCGCGATGCCCGCCGAGCCGTTGATCAGCAGGTTCGGGAAGCGGGCCGGCAGGACGGTCGGCTCCTGGGAGCGGCCGTCGTAGTTGTCCGTGAAGTCGACGGTGTCCTCGTCGATGTCACGGACCATCTCCATGGACAGCGGCATCAGCTTGCACTCGGTGTACCGCATGGCGGCGGCCGGGTCGTTGCCCGGGGAACCGAAGTTGCCGTTGGAGTCCACGAGCGGCATGCGCATCGACCACGGCTGCGCGAGGCGGACCAGCGCGTCGTAGATCGAGGAGTCGCCGTGCGGGTGGTAGTTGCCCATGACGTCGCCGACGACGCGAGCGCACTTGTAGAAGCCCTTCTCGGGCCGGTAGCCGCCGTCGTACATGGCGTACAGGACGCGGCGGTGGACGGGCTTGAGACCGTCCCGTACGTCGGGCAGCGCGCGCGACACGATGACGGACATCGCGTAGTCGAGGTAGGAGCGCTGCATCTCGGTCTCGAGCCCGACGGGCTCGACGCGCAGCACGAAGCCCTCGCCCTCGGGGGTCTCCGGAGTGTTCTCGTCGGTCATTGCTGGTCAAGATCCTTTCTGGTGCGGTCAGCTGAGACCGACTCAGATGTCGAGGAAGCGGACGTCCTTGGCGTTGCGCTGGATGAACGCGCGGCGCGCCTCCACGTCCTCGCCCATGAGGACCGAGAACAGGTCGTCGGCCTGGGCGGCGTCGTCGAGGGTGACCTGGCCGAGGACACGGTGCTCCTGGTCCATGGTCGTGATGCGCAGCTCCTCGGCGTTCATCTCGCCGAGACCCTTGAAGCGCTGGACCGAGTCCTCGCGGATGCGCTTGCCGGCCTGCTTGCCCAGCTCGATCAGCGCGTCGCGCTCACGGTCGGAGTAGGCGTACTCGAAGTCCTCGCGGCCCCACTTGATCTTGTAGAGCGGCGGACGCGAGAGGAACACGTGCCCGGCCTCGACCAGCGGCCGCATGAAGCGGAACAGGAACGTCAGCAGCAGGGTGTTGATGTGCTGGCCGTCGACGTCGGCGTCCGCCATCAGGATGATCTTGTGATAGCGGAGCTTCTCGATGTCGAAGTCCTCGTGGACTCCGGTGCCGAAGGCCGAGATCAGCGCCTGGATCTCCTGGTTCTGCAAGATCTTGTCGATCCGCGACTTCTCGACGTTGAGGATCTTGCCTCGGATCGGAAGGATCGCCTGGTACTGCGGGTTGCGGCCGGACTTGGCCGAGCCACCGGCGGAGTCACCCTCGACGATGAAGATCTCGCACTTGGTGGGGTCGTTCGACTGGCAGTCGGAGAGCTTGCCCGGCAAGGACGCCGACTCGAGCAGGCCCTTGCGGCGGGTGAGGTCACGCGCCTTGCGGGCCGCCACGCGCGCGGTGGCCGCCTGGATGGACTTGCGGATGATGTCCGAAGCCTCGTTCGGGTTGCGGTCCAGCCAGTCCGTCAGACGCTCGTGCACGACCTTCTGTACGAAGGTCTTCGCCTCGGTGTTGCCCAGCTTGGTCTTGGTCTGGCCCTCGAACTGCGGCTCGCCGAGCTTGACCGAGATGATCGCGGTCAGACCCTCGCGGATGTCGTCACCCGTGAGGTTGTCGTCCTTCTCGCGCAGCAGCTTCTTGTCGCGCGCGTACCGGTTGATCAGACCGGTCAGAGCGGCCCGGAAGCCCTCTTCGTGGGTGCCGCCCTCGTGCGTGTGGATGGTGTTGGCGAAGGAGTACACACCCTCGCTGTAGCCGCTGTTCCACTGCATCGCGACCTCGAGGGAGAGCAGGCGCTCCTTGTCCTCGGCCTCGATGTCGATCACGGTGTCGTGGACGACCTCTCCCTTGCGGGAGTTCAGGTACTTCACGAAGTCGACGATGCCGCCCGCGTAGTGGTACGTGACGGTCTTGACCTCGGCGATCTCGTCCGCCCCGGCCTCGTCCGCGCCGACCGTGGCCTTCGCCGACTCGCGCTCATCAGTGAGTTTGATGGTCAAACCCTTGTTGAGGAACGCCATCTCCTGGAGGCGCCGCGACAGCGTCTCGAAGGAGTAGTCGGTGGTCTCGAAGATGTCCGGGTCGGCCCAGAAGGTGACCGTCGTACCGGTCTCCTCGGTCTCTTCGTTGCGCGCCAGCGGTGCCGTGGGGACGCCCAGCTTGTAGTCCTGCGTCCAGCGGTAGCCGTCGGTCTTGACCTCGACGGCGACCTTCGTGGACAGCGCGTTGACGACGGAGACGCCCACGCCGTGCAGACCGCCGGAGACCGCGTAGCCGCCGCCGCCGAACTTGCCGCCCGCGTGCAGCACGGTCAGCACGACCTCGACGGCGGGCTTGCCCTCGGACGGGACGATGCCCACCGGGATGCCGCGGCCGTTGTCGATGACTCGCACGCCGCCGTCGGCCAGGATCGTCACGTCGATGGTGTCCGCGTGACCGGCCAGCGCCTCGTCGACGGAGTTGTCCACGACCTCCTGCACCAGGTGGTGCAGGCCTCGCTCACCGGTCGAGCCGATGTACATACCGGGTCGCTTGCGGACCGCGTCCAGACCCTCGAGGACGGTGATGGCGTTGGCGTCGTACGAGGCGGCGACCTCCCCGTTCGAGGAGACTGCCGCGCCGTTCGCGCCGGCGTCGGTGGACGGGATGTTCTCGTTGGGGTTGCCGGAATCGGCCACGAAGCGCCCTTTCTGGCACAGCACAAGCCGAACTCCTGGCGGGTGGCCGGAGCGGCTGCGGCGTGTTGCGTTGGTAAGCCTTAGTCAGCGTTGCTCGGTGTGTCCCACAAGTGGGGCGGGATTAGCTTCCAGTCTACCGGTAGCGCCGACAGTGATGGGGGTTTGCCGGTACCTGAGTCCGCATGTGCCGCCCTGAACCGGTCTCGGCCGACTCCCCATATGCGGACCCGGGCCCAAAGAGGCTTACAGCGGCACTCAGCGCTTCCGGGTGTCAACCCTTGGCTACTGCCGAGTCAGGTCGGCGTTCGCAACCGCACCCGGTCAACCGTTACCGACGGTTCCGGCCTGTGCCGATCACCCGTAGGTATCGCCGGGACCCTTGCTCCCAGGGGCGCGCAGGGGGCCGAAGCGACGGGGGGGACCCCCGGGTCCCTGCACCTTGATCAGGCGCACCGAGCCGTGCCCCAGGTCCTCATTCAGCCGCGCGACCAACTGCGGGGCGCGGAGCCTGATTTCGGTCGCCCACGCCGTTGAGTCGCAACGGACAGTCAGCTCCCGCGCTTCCTCGTCATATCGCTCCGGCTTGCAGTGCGTGGCGATCGCGTCGCCGACGATCTCGGGCCAGCGCCCCATCACACCGCCCACCGCCGCCGGCGTCTCCCAGCCGCGCTCGGTCAGCAGCCGGTTGATGGCAGCACCGAGGGCCATGGGGTCGCGCCCGTCCGCGCCCGCGCCGGAACGCAGCCCGCCGCCGCGCCGCGCCTGCTTCTTCTGCTGCGCGGCGTCCCCACGCGCGCGTGCCTGCTCTTTCGCGGCGCGCAGGGCCACGCGCGCGAGGTCGACGCCGGACGGCTCGGGCACCTTGGGTGCCGCTCCCGGGTCGGGTGTGTTCTCCGTCATACGCGTTCCACCTCGCCCTCGGACACGGAGTACCGCGTCCCCGCCAGTACGCCGGGTACGTCGTCGTCGACCGCGGCGGTCACCAGGACCTGCTCGCCCGGAGCGACGAGTTCCGCGAGCCGCTCTCGCCTGCGGGTGTCCAGTTCGGCGAAAACATCGTCCAGAACCAGCACCGGTTCGTTGCCCTCGGACCTGAGCAGGTCGTACGAGGCCAGGCGCAGCGCCAGCGCGTACGACCAGGACTCGCCGTGTGACGCATATCCCTTCGCGGGGAGCTGGCCGAGCTTGAGCAGCAGTTCGTCCCGGTGGGGGCCCACCAGGGTGACGCCCCGCTCGATCTCCTGCTTGCGGGACTCCAGGAGGGCGGCCATCAGCTGCTCGTACAGCTCCTCGCGCGCGTGGCCGACGATTTCGGGCGACGAGGGCTTGTACTCCAGTGCGATCGGGCCGCCGCCGGGCGCGAGCTGCTCGTACGCCTTGTCGGACAGAGGCTGGATCGCGGAGACCAGGTCGAGCCGCTGGGCGAGCAGCTCAGCGCCCACGCGCGCGAGGTGCTGGTCCCAGACGTCGAGGGTGGACAGGTCCATGGTGCGGCCGCCGTGCCGCCGGGCCAGTGCGGCCGACTTCAGGAGCGTGTTGCGCTGCCTGAGGACCCGGTCGTAGTCGGAGCGGACGCCCGCCATTCGCGGGGAGCGGGCGGTGATCAGCTCGTCGAGGAAGCGGCGCCGCTCGCCGGGGTCGCCCTTGACCAGGGCGAGATCCTCGGGGGCGAACAGCACGGTCCGTACGATGCCGAGCACATCACGGGGTCTGACTTGCGACGACCTGTTGATGCGGGCGCGATTCGCCTTGCCGGGGTTCAGCTCGAGCTCGATGAGCTGCTGGCGCTCGCCCTGGCGGACATTGGCCCGGATGATCGCGCGGTCGGCGCCCATGCGCACCAGCGGGGCGTCGGAGGAGACGCGGTGGCTGCCGAGGGTCGCGAGGTAGCCGACCGCTTCGACCAGGTTCGTCTTGCCCTGCCCATTGGGGCCCACGAACGCGGTGACGCCCGGGTCGAGCGGGACCTCGACCCGGGCGTAGGAACGGAAGTCGGCCAGCGACAGATGCGTGACGTGCATGGTCGTTCGCCGACCTCCCCCAGGTTGTGGATCCGCGGGCCGTCGGCCTGTGGATCTTCGGATCTGTGGATTACTTCTTTTCGACGGCGTGGCCGCCGAACTGGTTGCGCAGTGCCGCGACCATCTTCATCTGCGGTGAGTCGTCCTGGCGGGACGCGAAGCGGGCGAAGAGCGAGGCGGTGATCGCGGGCAGCGGGACGGCGTTGTCGATGGCCGCCTCCACCGTCCAGCGGCCCTCGCCCGAGTCCTCCGCGAAGCCCCGCAGCTTGTCCAGGTGTTCGTCGCTGTCGAGGGCGTTGACGGCGAGGTCGAGCAGCCAGGAGCGGATGACGGTGCCTTCCTGCCAGGAGCGGAAGACCTCGCGTACGTCGGTGACGGAGTCGACCTTCTCCAGGAGTTCCCAGCCCTCGGCGTAGGCCTGCATCATGGCGTACTCGATGCCGTTGTGGACCATCTTGGAGAAGTGGCCCGCGCCGACCTTGCCGGCGTGCACGAAGCCGAAGTCGCCCTCGGGCTTGAGCGCGTCGAAGACCGGCTGGACCTTCGCGATGTTCTCGGCGTCGCCGCCGACCATCAGGGCGTAGCCGTTCTCCAGGCCCCACACACCGCCCGAGACGCCCGCGTCGACGAAGCCGATGCCCTTGATGCCGAGCTCGACGGCGTGCCTCTCGTCGTCCGTCCAGCGCGAGTTGCCGCCGTCCACGACCACGTCACCGGGCGACAGGAGGGCGGCCAGCTCGTCGATGGTGGACTGGGTCGCGGCGCCCGCGGGGACCATCACCCACACCACCCGCGGGCCCTTGAGCTTGCCCACAAGCTCTTCCAGGCTGTGGACATCGGCGAGGTCCGGGTTGCGGTCGTATCCGAGGACGGTGTGGCCTGCGCGGCGGATCCGCTCGCGCATGTTGCCGCCCATCTTGCCGAGGCCGACGAGACCGAGCTCCATCAGTTGTTCCTTAGGTTTTCGACGTGGCGTGAGGGCACTCTCGTACCTACGTCCGAGCCTAAACCCGGGCGCTCACGCACACCTGTGGGCATACGCGCTCAGACGTACGCCCCACCTGCGGCTTTGGCGGCCGGTGGGCCGGCCGCCGCGCGTCAGCCGCTGAGGCGCACCGGCATGATCAGGTACTTGTAGGCCTCGTCCGCCTCGGCGTCCAGGGCCGGCTTGCCGCTCAGCAGCGCGGGCTTCGTGGACGTCGTGAAGGAGAGCTGGGCGACCGGCGAGTCGATGGCGCTCAGGCCGTCGAGCAGGAACGTCGGGTTGAAGGCGATCGAGACGTCGTCGCCCTCGAGCTGGGCGTCAACCCTCTCCACAGCCTGTGCGTCGTCGCTGGAACCCGCTTCCAGGATCAGCACGCCCTGCTCGAAGCTCAGCCGCACCGGGGTGTTCCGCTCGGCGACCAGGGCCACACGCTTGACAGCCTCCACGAAGGGGGCGGTCTCGATGACGGCGATCGAGTTGAACTCCGTCGGGAACAGCGAGCGGTACTTCGGGAGGTCGCCTTCGAGCAGCCGGGTGGTCGTACGCCGCCCCGCGCCCTCGAAACCGATCAGGCCCTCGCCGGCACCGGAGCCGGACAGCGCCAGGATCACGCTGTCGCCGCTCGTGAGGGCCTTGGCGGTGTCCAGGAGCGTCTTGGCGGGCACCAGGGCCACCGCGGACGCCTCGGGGTCCTCCGGCTTCCACAGGAACTCACGGACGGCGAAGCGGTAGCGGTCGGTGGAGGCGAGGGTGACCGTGTCGCCCTCGATCTCGATGCGGACACCGGTCAGGACGGGCAGGGTGTCGTCGCGTCCGGCGGCGATGGCCACCTGGGCGGCCGCGGAGGCGAAGACCTCACCGGGGACGGTGCCGGTCGCCGACGGCATCTGCGGCAGCGCCGGGTACTCCTCCACAGGCAGGGTGTGGAGTGTGAATCGCGAGGAGCCGCAGACCACGCTCGCCCGTGCACCGTCTGTGGAAATCTCCACCGGCCTGTTGGGAAGGGCGCGGCAGATGTCAGCGAGCAGGCGCCCGGAGACGAGCACCGTGCCTTCCTCGTCGATCTCGGCATCCACCGAGACCCGTGCCGAGACCTCGTAGTCGAAGCTGGAGAGGCTCAGGGCGCCCTCCTCGGCCTTCAGGAGCAGGCCGGCGAGCACAGGAGCCGGCGGACGGGCCGGGAGGCTGCGTGCCGCCCAGGCCACTGCCTCCGCGAGTACGTCGCGTTCCACCCGGATCTTCACCGTTGCCGCCTCCGTCTGTTGCCGGCGCTCTCGCCCTGCTGGCCTTCGTCGTCTGACTCGGTGTCGTTCGGCCCAGGGATGGGCAGGACACCGGGGACCAGTCTGACGCACAGCACTGACAGTCGGTGCCCCTCGGGGTCAAGTCGTTCCGAGCGGCAGCGGAGGCTCCGAGCGTGAGTTGTGCACAGCCCCCACTTCGAATCGACTCTCAGGCTCTCTCTAGTTGGTCTTAGTAGTAGGGCCTGTGGAAACCGTGGATAACCCTGTTTTCGCAGCTCAGGGGCGATTTTTTGTCCACCGGCCCTGTGGGCGGGAGCGGTGGAAAACCACGCTCTTCTGTGGACGGCGAAAAGTTCTGCACACTCGATGCACAGGCGGAGGTCACTTCTCCCCAGCGCCGTCCCCAGATTTACCCACGTTCCCCACAGGCCAACCGGACACCTTGGTGTGACGCCTTTCACTCGACACGGTGAGAGGGCGCGTCGGGTTGCCGAACAGTGGACAGAGGTGTGGAGAAGCTGGAGATCGCTGGGGACAACTCGGCCCAGCCTGTGGGCCGGCGGTGGACAACTTCGTGCACACCCTGTGGATCTTTTCTTCATCCACAGCCTGTGGAGAGTCTTCGTCCACCAATCCACAAGCGGGTGACCTGGTCTGATCGTCTCTCAACAGTCCTGCCTGTGGACACGATCTGGACAACTTCTCAGTCCCCAGGGTGTGGACGCCGGAAAGTCACCGAATCTGTGGAGAGTGGCCGTAACCCCGCGCTTAATCGAACAGAGGATGACCGCCGATCGACGAAGGGCGCCCTCCGTATACGTACGAAAACGTCGCCGAGGCCCTCCGCGCGGGTACGAAAACGGCTCCGGGCGGCCTCCGTGGACGTACGAGAACGTGTCTGGGACGGCCTTCGACGGCCTACGAAAACCTCGGCAGGGGCCCGGGCACGGGTCCGAAAACCTCGGCAGGCGCCCCCGACATGGGTCCGAGAACGGCGAAAGGCGCCCTCGGGAAGGTGTCCCGGGGCGCCCTCAGCGACGTACGACGGTGTCCGTCGTCGGCACTGTCAGCCGTTCTTGATGCGGTTCGTGAGCTCGGTGACCTGGTTGTAGATGGAGCGGCGCTCGGCCATCAGCGCGCGGATCTTGCGGTCGGCGTGCATCACGGTCGTGTGGTCGCGGCCGCCGAACTGCGCGCCGATCTTCGGCAGCGAGAGGTCGGTGAGCTCGCGGCAGAGGTACATGGCGATCTGGCGTGCCGTCACCAGGACGCGGCTGCGCGAGGAGCCGCACAGGTCGTCCACCGTGAGCCCGAAGTAGTCGGCGGTGGCCGCCATGATGGCCGGCGCGGTGATCTCCGGGGACGAGTCCTCGCCGCCGGGGATCAGGTCCTTGAGGACGATCTCGGTGAGGCCGAGGTCCACCGGCTGCCGGTTGAGCGACGCGAACGCCGTCACCCGGATCAGCGCGCCCTCCAGCTCGCGGATGTTCCGCGAGATCCGGGACGCGATGAACTCCAGCACCTCCGGCGGGGCGTTGAGCTGCTCCTGCACCGCCTTCTTACGAAGGATGGCGATGCGCGTCTCCAGCTCGGGCGGCTGGACGTCCGTGATCAGGCCCCACTCGAAACGGTTCCGCAGCCGGTCCTCCAGGGTGACCAGCTGCTTGGGCGGCCGGTCACTGGAGAGCACGATCTGCTTGTTCGCGTTGTGGAGGGTGTTGAAGGTGTGGAAGAACTCCTCCTGCGTCGACTCCTTGTCCGCCAGGAACTGGATGTCGTCGACGAGCAGGATGTCCATCTCGCGGTACCGCTTGCGGAAGCTGTCGCCCTTGCCGTCGCGGATGGAGTTGATGAACTCGTTGGTGAACTCCTCCGAGCTCACGTACCGCACCCGCGTGCCCGGGTAGAGGCTGCGCGCGTAGTGCCCGATCGCGTGCAGCAGGTGAGTCTTGCCGAGGCCGGACTCCCCGTAGATGAAGAGCGGGTTGTATGCCTTCGCCGGTGCCTCGGCGACGGCGACCGCGGCGGCGTGCGCGAAGCGGTTCGAGGCGCCGATGACGAAGGTGTCGAAGAGGTACTTCGGGTTGAGGCGCGCGGTGGGCTCGCCCGGACCGCTCGCCGGTGCGGGCTGCGCGGCCAGTGGGCCCGGGGCGCCGCTGGATGAGGGCAGCGAGGGGCCGCCGCGGTGCATGTGGCCACTGCCGGCGGTCGGGTCCTGAAGATCGCGGCGGTCGGGACGCTGGTCGTAGTCGGAGCGCTGCTGGTCGTAGTCAGGGCGCTGCTGCTCGTAGGGCGGGCGGTCCATGGACTGCGGCCGGTAGTCCTGCGAGGGCGAGGCGTAGGGGTCGCGCTCCGGGAAGCCGAGGCGCTGCTGCTGCCAGCCGTAGTCGTCCTGGTGCCGCGGCCAGGCGCCCGGCTCGGGCCGCTGGTAGTCGGGGTAGGCGGGGCGGGCGCTCGGGAGCTGGTCGCCGGGGGCTCCGGGGAGCTGGTCGGAGCGGCCGGACCTGTGGTCGTCGGCGCGGTGCCGGCCGTACCCCTCGTATCCGTCGCGCCGCTGACCGTCGTAGGGGTTCCGGTCGTCGCGTGCCTGGGGTTCGTACGGGTTTCGCTCGTCGCGGCCCTGGCTGTCGTACGGGGGGCGCTCGTCGCGCGTCGGGTTGTCGTACGGGCTTCGGTCGTCGCGGGTCTGACCGTCGTACGAGTCGCGTCCCTGGCCCTGTCCTGAGGGGGGCTCGGATTCGTCGTACCGGGGCTGGGCGGGCACGGGGGGTTCGCCGGCGGAGTCGTCGACGGTGATGGCGATGCGGATCGGGCGGCCGCACTCGCGGCTCAGGGTCTCGCTGACGATGGGCGCGAGACGGCCTTCGAGTACGCCCTTCGCGAACTCGTTGGGGACGGCGAGGAGTGCGGTGTCCGCGACCAGTGCCAAGGGCTGGCAGCGCTTGATCCAGTGCTCGTCCTTCGCCTCGACACCCTGACCGCGGCCCTCGCCGAGAAGTTGCTCCATTACTCGTGGCCACACTGCGGCAAGATCGGCAGGTACGTCAGCCACAGGGCACGCTCTCTCATGGGTCCCACGAACGTGTGGTTCTGGGAGCAGGTTGGGAAGATCACTCGGGTGGGGCGGCGGGAACAAAACTGCTGGAGCGGTGGGGACAAAGCCGCTGGGGCGGTGAGAAGGGAACGAATCGGAGTTTGGCCACGGTAGTCAGGGCGACCGCTGCGGTTCAAGTTGTTGTCCCCAGCCTGTGGATAGTGTCTCCTGGCAGGTGCTGGTTTGACCGGATGGCGTAGCCGCGCGTACCGTGACCAGGTCGAGTTGTCGATGGCTGCTGCCGCCTGCCTCCGATGGGCACAGGTCACTTCGAGTGATCGGGAAGCGGTGCACTCGGGCGTGTACGAGCTACTCGTGGGCGCACGGTGACAGCCAGGACGGCATCCCGCCACCACCGATTATTTCTGGAGCCCCCGAGTGAGCAAGCGCACCTTCCAGCCGAACAACCGTCGTCGCGCCAAGACCCACGGCTTCCGCCTGCGGATGCGCACCCGTGCCGGCCGCGCGATTCTCGCGAACCGTCGTGGCAAGGGCCGATCCAGCCTGTCCGCCTGATCACTTACAGGTCATGACGTCGTGCTGCCTACCGAGCATCGGCTGAGGCGGCGCGAGGACTTCGCGACCGCGGTACGCCGAGGACGCCGGGCCGGACGCCCGCTCCTCGTCGTCCATCTACGTAGCGGTGCAACGGACCCGCACGCGCCTGGGGAGAGCGCTCCCCCGACGCGTGCGGGTTTCGTCGTGAGCAAAGCCGTGGGCGGGGCTGTCGTACGCAACAAGGTGAAGCGCCGACTTCGCCATCTGATGCGTGACCGGGTGGCCCTGCTGCCCACCGGTAGCCTGGTAGTCGTACGAGCGTTGCCCGGAGCGGGTGACGCCGACCATGAACAGCTGGCCCGAGACCTGGATGCCGCCCTTCAGCGGCTGCTGGGAGGGGGCGCGCGATGAAGTACCCGCTGCTGGCTCTTATCAAGCTGTACCAGTGGACGATCAGCCCACTCCTGGGGCCGGTGTGCAAGTACTACCCGTCGTGTTCCCACTACGGCTACCAGGCCATCGACCGGCATGGTGCGATCAAGGGAACGGCACTCACCGCCTGGCGCATCCTCCGGTGCAATCCGTGGTCGCTGGGCGGTGTGGACCATGTTCCGCCGCGCAAGCGTCCGCGGTGGCACGAAATGCTGCGTAACGCCTGGCGTGCACGCAAGGGCGGGACCTCCGCCGCCGAACCGGCCATCGAGGGGCACGGTATGTCCGACCACCCCTCGAGCCCGGCCGCCGAGACCCCGTCCCATGCTCAAGGAGCCTGATTAGTGGACACGATTGCCAGTCTGTTCAGCTTCATCACGACACCCGTCTCCTGGGTCATCGTCCAGTTCCACTCCGTGTACGGCAAGATCTTCGGCGCCGATACGGGCTGGGCCTGGGGCCTGTCCATCGTGTCCCTGGTGATCTTGATCCGTATCTGCCTGATCCCGCTCTTCGTGAAGCAGATCAAGGCCACTCGGGCGATGCAGACGCTGCAGCCCGAGATGAAGAAGATCCAGGAGCGCTACAAGAACGACAAACAGCGTCAGTCCGAAGAGATGATGAAGCTGTACAAGGATTCGGGTACCAACCCGCTCTCCTCGTGCCTTCCCATCCTGGCGCAGTCGCCGTTCTTCTTCGCCCTGTACCACGTGCTCAATGGCATCGCGACCGGCAAGACGATCGGCGTCATCGACGACTCGCTGCTGACCAGCGCCCGTAAGGCACACATCTTCGGTGCCCCGCTCGCGGCGAAGTTCACCGACGGCGCCGACAAGGTCGCCCAGCTCGGGGCCACACTGACCGATGTCCGTGTCGTCACCGCGATCATGATCGTGCTGATGTCGGCGTCGCAGTTCTACACGCAGCGCCAGCTGATGACGAAGAACGTCGACATGTCCGTCAAGACGCCCTTCATGCAGCAGCAGAAGATGCTGATGTACGTCTTCCCGGTCATGTTCGCCATCTTCGGTATCAACTTCCCGGTCGGTGTCCTCGTCTACTGGCTGACGACCAACGTGTGGACCATGGGCCAGCAGATGTACGTCATCCGGAACAACCCGACGCCGGGCAGCAAGGCCCAGGCCGCTTACCTGGAGCGCCTGGAGAAGCACGTCACGCACCATGAGAAGACGCGCGGCCGTGGTCAGAAGGCCATCGTCAAGGCGATCGTCGCCAAGGGCCGCGACCGCAACGAGCACGAGCGCAAGTTCATCAACGCTCTGACGAAGGCGGGCCTGGCGGCCCAGGCCGACGGCACCGTGGCGAAGGGCGTGAGCGATGCCGTCACCGAGGGCGAGGACGGCACTCCGACGACCTCGGGCGGCGCGCCCAAGCGGCAGCAGCCGAAGCGACAGTCCAAGTCCCAGCGTCAGGCCGCTGTGGCCAAGGCGGCCGGCGAGGCCGAGCCGAAGACCTCGCTGACCAAGTCCGACGAGCCGCAGGACGCCAAGCCCAACGCCGCCAAGCCGGCCGCGGGCGGCAACAAGCCCGGCTCCGGTACCCGCAGCAAAGCCCAGTCCGGACAGCGCAAGGGTCCTCAGCGGCCCAAGTCGCCGTCCAAGAAGTAAGAAGGAGTCCATCCCGTGACGGAAGGCACCACCTCCGCTGCCGCCGAGGGCGACACCCTGAGCCGCCTTGAGCAGGAGGGCGAGATCGCGGCGGACTACCTCGAGGGTCTGCTCGACATCGCCGATCTCGACGGCGACATCGACATGGACGTCGAGGCCGACCGCGCCGCTGTCTCGATCATCAGCGACTCCGGCGGTCGCGATCTGAACAAGCTGGTCGGCCGGGACGGCGAGGTGCTGGAAGCCCTGCAGGAGCTCACGCGCCTGGCGGTACACCGGGAGACCGGCGACCGCAGCCGCCTCATGCTGGACATCGCGGGCTACCGCGCGAGGAAGCGCGAGGAGCTCTCCGAGCTGGGCGCCAAAGCCGCGGCCGAGGTCAAGAGCTCGGGCGAGCCCGTCAAGATGAACCCGATGACGCCGTTCGAGCGCAAGGTCGTGCACGACGCTGTAAAGGCCGCCGGCCTGCGCAGCGAGTCCGAGGGCGAGGAGCCTCAGCGCTTCGTCGTCGTGCTCCCTGCCTGATCGGTACGTACGTTTCATCGGCCCCGTCTGTTGCGCAGGCGGGGCCGAATCTTGTCAGCCTGGTAGTTCCCGGTGGTGCCTGTTGGTCCCTGGTCGTGTCTCGGGCAGTAGCCGGTAGTCCCTGATGGTTCTGGTGGCAGCGCTCGATGCGCTTATGCGGTACGGAAGGACGGTCCCCGTGACGGAGGCAGCGGAGCTTCCTCCCGCGCCCGAGCAGGCGCGTGAGGTTTTCGGTAATCGCTTCGCGGACGCGGTCCGGTACGCGGAGCTCTTGGCCGAGGCGGGAGTGCAGCGGGGGCTGATCGGCCCGCGCGAAGTGCCGCGTCTCTGGGAGCGGCACCTGTTGAACTGCGCGGTGCTCTCCGAGGTCGTACCCGAGGGGGTGACGGTGTGCGATGTCGGTTCCGGTGCCGGGCTGCCGGGCATTCCGTTGGCGCTCGTGCGCGAGGACCTCAAGATCACCTTGCTTGAGCCGCTGCTGCGTCGCACGACCTTTCTCACCGAGGTCGTGGAGCTGCTGGGCCTCGACCATGTGACGGTCGTCCGTGGCCGCGCAGAGGAGGTCATGGGCAAGCTCCCGCCCGTTCACGTGGTGACCGCGCGCGCCGTAGCGCCTCTGGACCGCCTGGCCGCCTGGGGAATCCCACTACTGCGCCCTTACGGCGAGATGCTCGCCCTCAAGGGCGACACGGCCGAGGAGGAGCTGAAGAGCGCGGCTACGGCGCTCAGTAAGCTCGGTGCCGCCCAGACCTCCGTGCTCCATGTCGGAGAGGGAGTGGTGGATCCGCTTTCCACCGTCGTACGGGTCGAGGTCGGAGAGAGTCCGGGCGGTGTGCGTTTCGCGGCCAAGCGAGCGAAGGCGGCCCGGATCGGGCGAACGCGACGTCGACGCTGAGCCCGAGGGGCTGAATGGACGTTGGACTCCCGGTTCCGCCATGCGGAGCCGGGAGTTTTTTGTCACTATCGCTGATCCGTCCTGACGACGAGCGGTACTCCACACAAGCTGCCAAACCTATACATCTCGGAGTGTCGCGCCGTGTTGGCAGCGAACGCTATGCATCGTGTTTCACGTGAAACGTCGCTCACTGTTGCACGGCATCATCAGTCGCGGCCGGGCCGCGGCCGTATCCCGGGACCGGAAACCTCTCGGTTCACTCGGAGAGGGTGCGGAGTTGTCCACAGAGGTGGATTTCTCCACAGAAGAACGGGCCTCGCTGGTTCACGACCCCGAAGGCATGGGAGGCTCTGTTCATTGCGAGCCTGAAGTCGAGGAGAGTGAATCCTTGCGGTCCGACGCCAACATCGCGGGACCGATGACCGATCCGGTCCCCGGTCCCCGTACCGAGTCGATGGGGGAGGATGTTTCACGTGAAACACCGCCTCCAATGGACGACACTCCCATCGGTCGTGCTGCCCAACTGGCAGTGGAGGCGCTAGGTCGCGCCGGTGAGGGCCTGCCACGGCCCGAACAGACCCGGGTCATGGTCGTTGCCAACCAGAAGGGTGGGGTGGGTAAGACCACGACTACGGTCAACCTTGCTGCCTCACTCGCTCTGCATGGCGGCCGTGTCCTGGTGATCGACCTCGACCCTCAGGGCAATGCCTCCACCGCGCTGGGCATCGACCACCACGCCGAAGTTCCATCGATCTACGACGTGTTGATCGACAGCAAGCCGCTCTCCGAAGTCGTCCAGGCGGTCCCCGATGTCGAGGGTCTCTTCTGCGCGCCGGCCACCATCGATCTCGCCGGTGCGGAGATCGAGCTGGTGTCCCTGGTGGCGCGGGAGAGCCGACTGGAACGAGCGATCCAGGCGTACGAGCAGCCGCTGGACTACATCCTCATCGACTGCCCGCCGTCACTCGGCCTCCTGACAGTCAATGCGCTGGTGGCCGGCGCGGAGGTCCTCATCCCCATCCAGTGCGAGTACTACGCGCTGGAAGGCCTGGGGCAGCTCCTGCGTAATGTGGACCTGGTGCGGGGGCACCTCAATCCCGACCTCCATGTCTCCACGATCCTGCTCACCATGTACGACGGTCGGACGCGGCTGGCGTCGCAGGTCGCGGACGAGGTGCGCAGTCACTTCGGCGAAGAGGTGCTGCGGACGAGCATTCCTCGCTCGGTTCGTATCTCCGAGGCACCGAGCTATGGGCAGACGGTGCTGACGTACGATCCGGGGTCGAGCGGTGCCCTCTCGTATCTTGAGGCAGCACGGGAAATCGCCCTCCGCGGTGTTGGTGTGGCGTACGAGGCGGAACCTGCCCACGTGGGCGTACAGAACGGTCAGAACATGGTGGAGGGGATCCAGTGAGCGAGCGACGACGGGGACTGGGGCGTGGACTCGGTGCCCTGATCCCTGCGGCACCGACAGGGGAGAAGGCGGCCTCCGCGACGGGTGAACCGTCCACCTCGCCGTCGGCCGTGCCCGTGCTCACCGCCGAACGCGGTGTGGCTGCGGCGAAGGTGGCCATGTTGCCGCCTGTTTCACATGAAACCGAGGAGCTGTCGGCGAACGGAGTGCTGGAGGCGCCCCCGGCGCCGGTGGGTGCTCACTTCGCCGAGCTGCCCCTCGACTTCATCACCCCGAACCCGCGCCAGCCCCGCGAGGTGTTCGACGAGGACGCTCTCTCTGAGCTCGTCACCTCCATCAAGGAGGTCGGGCTTCTCCAGCCGGTCGTCGTGCGTCAGGTCGGCCCGACACGCTACGAGCTCATCATGGGCGAGCGGCGCTTCCGGGCATGCCGGGAAGCCGGGCTCGAGGCCATTCCGGCGATCGTGCGTGCCACGGAGGACGACAAGCTCCTCCTGGACGCTCTGCTGGAGAACCTGCACCGCGCGCAGCTGAACCCGCTGGAAGAAGCGGCGGCCTATGACCAGCTGCTCAAGGACTTCAACTGCACGCACGACCAGTTGGCGGACCGCATCGGCCGGTCGCGTCCGCAGGTCTCCAACACCTTGCGTCTGCTGAAGCTCTCTCCTGCGGTTCAGCGCCGTGTTGCCGCAGGGGTTCTCTCCGCCGGCCATGCACGGGCGCTGCTCTCCGTGGATGACTCGGAGGAGCAGGACCGGCTGGCTCACCGCATCGTCGCCGAGGGGCTTTCGGTGCGTGCCGTCGAGGAGATCGTCACCCTCATGGGATCGCGGCCGCAGACCGCTCCGCGCTCCAAGGGTCCGCGGGCCGGCGCGCTGCTCTCCCCGGCGCTCAGTGATCTGGCGTCGCGTCTCTCGGACCGTTTCGAGACGCGAGTGAAGGTCGACCTGGGACAGAAGAAGGGCAAGATCACCGTCGAGTTCGCCTCGATGGATGACCTTGAGCGGATCCTGGGCTCCCTGGCACCGGGCGAAGGACCGGTTCTTCAGAAGAGCCTCCTGGACGACGACTCCGAGGACACGGAGGGCTGAGTCTCCCGGTGGCGGGAGGGTCCTTGATCGTCAGAACCATTAGAGCGGGCCGTGTCCGGTGTGTACCGGAGACGGCCCGCTCTTTTGCTTTCTGGCGGTATCGATGGAATCGCATCGTCGATACGATGCGTTCGGGTATGGCGCATCCACCTGGCAGCACCTTCTTGGGGAGGCGGGGGCCGTGCAATCCATGACCCGTACCGGACTGTTGACCGCAGGCCTGGGACTGGGGGCGGTCGGCGGATTCGTCGGCAGCCTGCTCAGGGAGCGGAGCGCTCTGACAGCCGCCCGCGATCTCGCGGGCGAAGGAAGCGAGGAACATCCTTCATGGGGCGTCGGCTCGTACCGCTCACGCTGGACAACCTTCAGGACCTTCCCGAGCGCTGTCGCTCGTGCGTCTTCTGGGAGCTGGACCCAGTCAGTGGGCAGGCCGCGCTAAAAGCAGGCACACCTGAGCTGGAGAAGGAGGGCTGGATCTCCGCCGTCCTGTTGGAGTGGGGATCCTGCGGCCGTGTTGTCTACGTGGACGACGTACCGGTCGGCTTCGTGCTCTACGCGCCCCCGGCATATGTTCCCCGCGCTACGGCGTTCCCCACGAGCCCGGTGTCACCGGATGCGGTTCAGCTGATGACCGCCTTCATCGTGCCGGGCTATCAGGGACAGGGACTCGGCCGGGTGATGGTCCAGACAGTCGCCAAGGACCTGCTTCGCCGAGGCTTCAAGGCGATCGAGGCCTTCGGCGACGCCCGGTGGAAGGAACCGGCGTGCATGCTGCCGGCCGACCATCTGCTGGCCGTCGGCTTCAAGACGGTCCGTCCGCACCCCACCCATCCGCGACTGAGGCTGGAACTACGGACGACGCTCTCGTGGAAGGAAGACGTGGAGCTGGCCCTGGACCGCCTTCTGGGAGCCGTACAGAAGGAACCGGTGCTCCGTCCCCTTTAGCCGGGGCTCGTGCCCTGAAGGGGCCGCTCCGACCTTGCACAGACGAATGGGCCAACCCAGGAGGGCTGGCCCATTCGTGTTTCACGTGAAACACACGCCGCTCGCGCGGCGCCTCACCGACTATTCGGTGATGAAGTCTTCGAGGTCACGCACGATCGCAGCCTTCGGCTTCGCACCGACGATGGTCTTGGCGACCTCGCCACCCTGGTAGACGTTCAGGGTCGGGATCGACATGACGCCGTACTTGGCGGCGATCCCCGGGTTCTCGTCGATGTTGAGCTTAACGACCTCGATCTTGTCGCCGTACTCGGCGGCGATCGCCTCGAGAGACGGCGCGATCTGGCGGCACGGACCGCACCAGGCGGCCCAGAAGTCCACCAGTACGGGCTTGTCGTTCTTGAGGACGTCCTGCTCGAAGGAGTCGTCGGTCACGTTCTTGAGTGTGCCGGCCACAGCGGGCTCCTTAACTCGTTGGTGCGGTGGGGCGGATGGGGATCAGACAGTGGCAGCCGCGGCAGCGGCCTCGTTGTCCGCGAGGGCGGCGAGGTAGCGCTCGGCGTCGAGGGCGGCGGAGCAGCCGGTGCCGGCGGCCGTGATCGCCTGACGGTACGTGTGGTCGACGACGTCACCGGCGCCGAAGACACCGGTCAGGTTCGTCCGGGTCGAGGGCGCCTCGACCTTCAGGTAGCCCTCACCGTCAAGGTCGAGCTGGCCCTTGAAGAGCTCGGTGCGGGGGTCGTGGCCGATCGCGATGAACAGACCGGTCACCGCCAGATCGGAGATCTCGCCCGTCTTGAGGTTGCGCAGCTTCAGACCGGAGAGCTTCGGGTCGCCCTCGATCTCGGCGATCTCGCTGTCCCAGACGAACTTGATCTTCGGGTCGGCGAAGGCCCGCTCCTGCATCGCCTTGGAGGCGCGGAGCGTGTCCCGGCGGTGGACGATCGTCACGGACTTGGCGAAGCGGGAGAGGAAGGTGGCTTCCTCCATCGCGGTGTCGCCGCCACCGATCACGGCGATGTCGTGGTCCTTGAAGAAGAAGCCGTCACAGGTGGCACACCAGGAGACGCCGCGTCCGGAGAGGGCGTCCTCGTTGGGCAGGCCGAGCTTGCGGTGCTGGGAGCCTGTCGTGATGATGACGGCCTTGGCGCGGTGGACGGTTCCGGCGGTGTCCGTGACGGTCTTGATCTCGCCCGCCAGGTCGACGGCGACGACGTCGTCCGGAACGAGCTCAGCACCGAAGCGCTCGGCCTGGGCGCGCATGTTGTCCATGAGCTCCGGGCCCATGATGCCGTCCTGGAAGCCGGGGAAGTTCTCCACCTCGGTGGTGTTCATCAACGCACCGCCTGCGGTGACGGCGCCCTCGAACACCAGGGGCTTCAGCGACGCGCGCGCGGTGTAGAGCGCTGCCGTATAGCCGGCGGGCCCGGAGCCGATGATGATCACGTTACGGACGTCGGTCACGGCTTGATTCCTCGTCTCTGGAGACTGCTGCGTACTGCCGGTGGGAGCCTCTCTCAGAACTCTCACCCCACCCAACGGATCCTAAGGGGCCAGCATTCCCGCTGTGTCCGGGCACACGGAGACCCGGGACCGTACAGAGAGGCCATGCAGCGTCCGGGCAGGAACTCGTTCGGCTCTGTACCCCTCAGGAAGGGGTGTACGACTGCGTCAGCAAGAGCTTTCCCGGGGCTGCCGAGTCCTGCTTCACGCACGCGGCGTCGACGATATAAGCCGTGACCTTCGTGCCATCGAACGTGTCGGGCTGTACGACGAGGTAGACGCTGGTGCCCTTGTAGGTGCCCGGCTCGGCGCCGAGAACTGCTCCGCTGTTGTCCGTTGCTTCCTGGACGCATTCAGGGACGGGCACCGAGGGCGTGGTCAAGGTGCCGACTCTGGGGGACTCGGATTCGTTGCCATGGGATTCGATGCCCAAGGAGTCCCCGTCTGCGGAAGGAGCACCTGTGCTCTTGTTCTTCGAAAGGAGCTCAGAGACCTGGCTCTCCAACGTTGCCTCGGAGAAGGTGACCGTCGAACCCGACCCCGGTGCTTCTGCCTGAGAACTCTTGCCCGGGCTGTCGTCGCCGATCGTCTGCAGGAGGATTGCGCCCAGCCCCAGTGCGGCAGCCGTGAAGGCCGTGCCGATCACGGCCACCCTGACACGTCCATGGCGCAGCCGGTGGGAACGGCCGGGGCCGGTGGCCGCGCGAGGTCCCGAGGGGCGGTCCGTGGACGCAGAGGAGCCTGAGCCGGCAGATGCAGGGAGCACGCCCGCGGTCAATGTTTCACGTGAAACAGGCGCGCGGTCGTCTTCTGTCTCGCCGCCGCTATCGGGTGCCGTGGCACTGAGTAGGGCTTCCGCGGCCAGGGCGGCATCAATGCGGCCGGCCACATCGGCGGGCATACGTACCGGGCCGGGGAGGGAACCGAGCAGGCCGCGGATCTCCTCAAGCGAGTCGTACACGTCGGCGCAGAGCGGGCACTCGTCGAGGTGCCGTCGTACGTCCGTGGTACGGGAGGGGGCGAGGAGACCTTCAGTGAGGTCGGAGATCTCCGCGACGTCCGGGTGCCCGGCCGTATCCGTCGTGGATGTCACGCTCTCCCACCTCCGCCCTTCACAGCAGCTGAATCGCTTGGCCCCGCATCATGTGGTCCCGCTGCGGGTGGGACGGATGTCCCCTGCGTCCGGTTCCGTCCGCTCACCGACTTCTTACTGCCCGTGCTGCTCTCGTTCTCCGTGCGGAGATGGGTGAGCAGCGGGAGGAGTCTGGCTCTGCCGCGGGCGCAGCGGCTTTTCACCGTGCCGATCGGCACGTCGAGAACGCGGGCGGCCTCGGCCACGGGGTAACCCTGCATGTCCACCAGAACCAGGGCGGCGCGCTGGTCGGGCGGGAGGGTGGCCAGGGCTTTGAGGAGCTCTCGATGCAGATCGTTGCGCTCCGCCGGAGCGGAGGCGGACTCGTGCGGTTCGAGGAGTTGCTCCAGGCGTTCGGTGTCATCGACGGGAGACGTCTTTCTGGAGGCAGCCTTGCGGGCGCGGTCCAGGCAGGCGTTCACCGTGATGCGGTGCAGCCAGGTTGTGACGGCCGACTGGCCGCGGAAGGTGTGGGCGGCCCGGTAGGCGGAGACCAGGGCGTCCTGGACCGCGTCAGCGGCCTCCTCGCGGTCTCCCAGAGTCCGCAGGGCCACGGCCCAGAGCCGGTCGCGGTGACGCCGCACGAGCTCACCGAAGGCATCGGTGTCGCCTCCGACATGGCAGGCGAGGAGGTCCTGATCGCTTGCTTCGCCGTATGCGGTTTCATCGGCCATCGGACCCCCTCCCCTTTTTCGACGAGCGTCAGCCGGTGAACTTCACGTCCGTGATGGCTTGCTTGTAGCCGGCGCCGCTGTAGCCGTCGGCGGGTGCATTGGGAACGTCCGTGATCCACAGCAGCACGTACTGCGTCTTCACGGACTTCGCTGCCGTCACCTTCGCGGTTGTGCCGTCCGTGGTGACGGAACCGATTTCCTTCATTCCGTCGACGGAAGTCGAGGGGGACAACGAGTCCGTGGCGTACAGATGGATTGTTGTGTGGTCCCCGGAATAGCGAAGCCCTATTGAGGCTGCCGAGAGCTCCGTGTCCGAGCCGAGGTCGTAGACGATCCCTACACCTGGCTTGTAGGGCGCCAGCTTGGGGCCGGCGTTGTATTTCTTGGTGCGCCAGTAGGTGGAGCTGTTGCCGTCGTACGTGTTGCCGACATCTCCGGCGGCCTGGGCCTCGCCACTGGCGACGTACTCCTGCGCACCCTTGATGGTGATCGGCGTGACGGGCTTGGCCTTGTCGCTCGACTTGTCGTCGCCGTCCGTCGTCTGCGTCTGGTTGGTGTCGTCGGACTTGCTCTGTTCCATGAGCGCGTCCGCGAGCTGCCAACTGCCCAGGCCCAGCGCGGCGATGAGCAGAGCGGACACGGCCCACTTGAGGGCCCTGCCGGTACGGCTCTGCAACGGGGACGGCGGGGCGGGCATGGGCTGCGTCAAGCCTGGGCGCGGCGTCGGACGGCCGTACGTGCCCTGCTGGTACGACGTGCGCTGATACTCCGGCGGGGCGGTGAACGCGGGCTCGGGCGGGCGGATGCGAGGCATCTCGCTGATCGCCTTCACCAGTTCCTCCGGTGTGGTGCACGGAGTTTCGTGGCGGGAGGCAGTCGCGCCGTCGTTGGCGAGCGCACGCATCGTGAGTTCGGACAGGCCCCGGTGAACTCCGGCCCGTACCTGGTCGGGAGCGATGAGGCCGATGTCCTTGGGTAGTCCGGACAGACCATACGCGTCGGTGTCGTAGGGCCAGCGTTGGGTCAGCGCGGCGTACAGGAGCGCGCCGATCGCCTCCGTGTCGGTGCGCTGTGGGGTGTCCGAGGTGATGCCGCGCAGCGCGGCGTTGACCGCGAGCCCGCGGATGCGCCACTGGCCGGAGGAAGTGCGCAGTACGGCGCCCGGGGTCAGCCGCAGGTGCGCCAGGCCCTCGCGGTGCGCGGCGGCCATGGCCTGAGAGACCTGACTGACCATCTGGTACGCGTCGTGCACCTCCAGCGGGCCCGCGGCCAGGAGCGTCGTGAGCTCCGTGGCGTCCGGCAACCACTCGTGCACCACATAGACGAGGTCGTTCTCCTCGACCGCGTCCAGGACTTGGACGAAGCGGGGATCACCCAGCAGGGCGGAGGAGCGGGCCGCTGCCAGTACGGAGCGGGCCCGCGGATGGTCGGCGGGCAGCAGATGCACACCGACCGCACGGCGGAGTTTCTCGTCCACCGCACGCCAACTGCTGAAACCGTCCAGACGGGTGACGCACTCCTCGAGGCGGTAGCGTCTGGCGAGCTTGTGGCCGCTGTGAAGTTCGGGCGGTGAGGCCTTTCCGGGACGCTCGGTCCCGCCGCTCCCCTGTGCCTTTTCGCTCTCCGTGTCCCGCTCCCGCTTCTGGGCCACCCCGTCGGCCGTGGACTGGTCCGCCTTGGCGGTCAGCGGCTCGTCACCGCTGTTGTCTGCCACGTCGACGGCAGCCGTGCTCCGTTCCGCCACCGTCGTTCCCGCCTCCCCATCCGTTGCGTGCTCCGACGCAGAACCCAATTGTGCCCACAGTCCGCCGCTATGCACGACACGCGGCGGCGAACGATGGTTGTGCGCGTACCCCCGCATCAGCGCCCAAGGCGCCCGCGGACCATTCCGACCAGCGAGTTGAGCTCTTCGATGCGCATCTTCCGCGCTGCTACGTAAAAGACACCGAGGAGGGTGATCGACCCTGCGACGAGCGCCGCGATCGAGGCCGGGGCTCCGTGTCCCAGCGCCCTGGTGATCGCGTACCCGACGGCACCACCTGCCAGAGCGCCTGGGATGCATGCCAGGCAGAGCCGCGCGTACGTCCGCAGGACACGGGCACCGTCGAGGTCGCCGTCCAGCCGCCTGCGCAGCCGCTGCCAGGCGACGCCGACGCCGACCGCGTACGCCAGGCCGTACGAGCCCGCCATGCCGACGACCGCCCATTGAGCGGGCAGAACCACGTAACAGAGAACCGAGGCGGCGGCGTTCACGGCAGCCACGATGACCGTGTTGTAGAAGGGGGTACGAGTGTCCTCGTACGCGTAGAAGCCGCGGAGGACCACGTACTGCACCGAGAACGGAATCAGGCCGAGGCCGAACGCCATGAGGACGTACCCCATGGACTGGGCGGCCGGGATGCCACTGGAGCCGAAGAGCAGGGTGCACATCGGGATGCCCAGGGCGACGAACATGAAAGCGACCGGGACAATCGCAACGGCCGATGTGCGCAGGCCCTGGGAGATGTCATCGCGGACAGCACCCGGATCGCCGTCGTGGGCGGCGCGGGAGATCCGCGGCAGCATGGCCGCCATGACGGAGACGGTGATGATCGCCTGCGGCATGCCCCAGATCAGCTGGGCATTGGAGTAGGCCATGATGCCCGCGCCGTTTTTGCCGGAGGCCTTGCCTGCGGCGGTGGCCAACTGCGTGACGACGAGGACGCCTGCCTGGTTGGCGAGGACGAAGAGCACGGTCCACTTGGCGAGCTTGACCGCCTTGCCGAGACCGTGACCCTTCCAGTCGAAGCGTGGGCGGAACCGGAAACCGGTCTCACGCAGATACGGGATCATCGCCAGGGACTGCACGACCAGGCCGAGCAGAGTGCCGACGCCGAGCAGTCGGATCCCGTCGGGCGGGATGTTGCTCACGGTCATGTGGGAGTCCGCGGCGGTCCCGTACACCCAGAGGAACATGCCGAAGGTGAAGATCATGACGATGTTGTTGAGGACCGGAGTCCACATCATCGCGCCGAACTTCCCACGGGCGTTGAGGATCTGCCCCATGACCACATGAACGCCCATGAAGAAGATCGTGGGCAGGCAGTAGCGGGCGAAGGAGATGGCGACATTGTTCGATGCCGGATCGCTCGCGATGGGGTTCGACATCAACTGGATCAACAGCGGTGCCGCGAAGACAGCCCCGGTGACGATCACAGCGAGGGCGACCATGACGAGCGTCAGCAGGCGGTTGGCGTAGGCCTCGCCGCCGTCCTCGTCCTCTTTCATGGAGCGCACCAACTGGGGCACGAAGACCGAGTTGAGTCCTCCGCCGACGGTCAGGATGTAGATCATCGTCGGCAGGGTGTACGCGACGGTCCAGGTGTCGCCGAGTGTCGCGGCACCCAGAGCGGCCGTGATGATCACGGTGCGTACGAAGCCGGTGAGCCGGGACACCAGCGTCCCCGCTGCCATCACCGCGCTCGACTGGAGCATCCCCGACACACGCCCCCCGGACTCCTTCGGAGCGGCCGCAGCCGGCGGTGGCTGTGCGGCGGCCGGAGCCGGTTCGGGGGTCGGTGACGGTACGCCGGGCGGACCGTAGTAGGGACGGCCGGGGCCCTGTCCCTGGTCGCGGAACAGGTGGGCGAAGGCGTCCGGCTCGTGCTGCTGCTCGCCGGCCTGGGTGACCAGGTCGTCGACGCCCACGAACTGGGTGGTGCGCGCGTCGTCGCCGTACGGAAGGTGCCGGGTCGGGCCCGCAGGCTCCGGCGGCGGCGTCTGGGCCCAGACGCGCGGGTCGGGTGCGTACTGCGATGTGGGCGGCTGCGCGTACAGCGGAGGCTGCGGCTGGTAGGTGCCCGGGGGTGGCGGAGGGTGCGCGGCGCGGTCGTACAGTGCCTCGGTCACCGGGTCCTGGGCGGAGAGGTCCTGCGCTCGGTAAGGGTCCTGGGCGTATGCGTCCTGGAAGTACACGTCCGAGGGAGCCCCCTGCGGCGTCTGCCCGGACTGGGATGGTGGGCCCTCGGGATAACCCTCGGGATAGCCGGAGTTCCCGGCGCCCTGGTCCGGGTAGCCCTCGGGGTAGCCGGAGCCGCCCGCGCCCTGACCGCGGTCACCGTCGTACGGCGCGTTCATGGTTACCCCACCTCATCGTCCCCGGGCCCACCGGCCACGACATCGCTCAACGGTCCACTCTCTCACCCGTCCCGGACGGGCCGGTGCTTTCCGGTGCGGTGTCCGGTGCCAGGTCACTCGGGTGCTCCGGGTCGTCTGCCCCGGACTCCGTGCCGGACTCGCCCGAGGGGCGGTCCTGGGAGTCCTCGGCGGCGCTGTCCTCAGCGTCCACGGCGCCGTCGCCGTCTTCGCTCACGCTCCCGCCCTCGCGAGCGTCCTCCTCGGCCTGCCGGGCGGCCGCGCGCTTGCGCTGCGTGTACATCCGGTATCCGGCGAGCACGAGCAACAGGAAGCCACCGCCGATGACCAGCATCACCGTGGAGGTGATCTCGGTGACCTTCACCTCGAAGGTGACGGGGGCGCCGTACTTCTGGCCGTCCTCCGTGTACAGCTGGGCGACCACCTTCACAGGACCGTTGGCCTTGGTCGAGGTCGTGAACTTCACCGACTGGCTGTGCTCACCCGCGACCGCGATCGGCTGCTCGTCGTAGGGGCCGTCACCGATCTTGAGACGGGTGGGCTGCTGCGACGTGAGACGCAGGACCAGATGGTCGACGCCCTGCACGAGGTTGTTCTGCACGGTCACGGGGATCGTGGCGCTGCGACCCGAGAGTTGCGCGTCGGACTTCTCGATCAGTTTCACGAGGCCGGTGAGGTCATTCAGGTACGACGAGACGCTCGTGCGGAAGGCCGCCGCCGGAGCGGCGCGGCCGCGCCAGGACGTGGACATCCCCCGGTCCATGGCCCGCCCGAACGGGGTGACCACGCGGGACTGGTCGGTGAGGATGACCTTGAAGTTGTCGAGGCTGGTCTGCGTGTCCCGGATCCACTCGAAGGCCGACCGCGGCAGCTCCTGCTTGCGCAGCGAGGAGGGGTACGCGGACTCGGCGGGCACCTTCGTGGTGGCACCAGGGTCCGGCTTGGCCTTGGCGGCTGCGGCCAGGCCCTGGGACTCCGACCAGTTCCCGTCCTGGAGCGCCGTCAGCGCCTCCGCCATCGTCTCGGCCTGACTCCCGGACGGCATGCGCTGCGGAGCGATCACGATGCTGCGCTGCTTGTGCGGCTCTTGGAGGTTGATCGCCAGGCTCTGCGCGAGGAACTCCTGCACAGCGAGTGTGGAGTTGTCGGCCTTGGTCATGTCGCCCTGGAAGTCGGTCGACAGCCCGGCGTCCGCGACGACCGCGGTCGTCCCGCCGCCGATCGGGCGGGCGGCACTCGGCGTGTACGACAGCCCGCCCGTCTCGCGCAGGCTGTCGCTGCGGGCGATCACCGTGTCGGCGCCCGCGGAGGTGGCGACCTTGACGATCGACGGGTCGATGGCGCCGTCCGCGGGCCAGGCGAAGTCTGTGTTCGGCGTGACGTGAAGGACCGTGTCCACCGTGGAGGCGGCCACGTCCGTTGCGTCCTTGAGGTGGCTGAGGGAGCCGGTGACGTTCGTGCCGTTGTGCGCAAGCGAGGCGAGATCGGGGTCGGCGAAGGGGAGGGCGACGACTTCCTTGTCCTTGACCGTCGTCTCCAGCTTGGCGAGCCACTGCTTGGCGATCGCCTGGTTCTTGCCGGCCGTGGTGGTGTCGCCGTCCTGGATCTGGTAGCTGCGCGTCATGGCGTCGACGGAGGCCAGCAGGTCCGGGTCGAGCACCCAGGTGACGTCCAGGTCGCTGCCCAAGGACACCAGCTGGTCAAGGCGGCCGCCCGGGGCGATCTCCGCGGCCAGGTCGTCGTTCTCGAAGACGGGTGTCTGCTGGGCGTCCGAGCCGGTCTCCGCCGTGAGATGGACCGTGGAGATCAGGGGCCAGAGGTACGTCGTCTTCGTCTTCGTGTCAGCCGCGTCGGGGTGCCAGGGCAGGAACGTCCGCTGGATGCCGAGGATCTGGTCCCAAGGCTGGGTGGCGGTCCGGCCCGTGAGGGAGACACCCAGCTGGTAGACGCCGTCGGCGCCGAGGTCCAGCTCGTCGACGGGCACCGAGATGCTGAAGGGCTGCGAGACGCCGACGGCGAGCTCGGAGAACTTCGCGACGTACGAGCCACCGACCTCCGAAGGATCGACTCCCGGCTGGAACCCGGTTCGCTGCGCGGCGCTGTCGATGGCGGAGAGGCTGTTGAGCGACGGACCTACACGGACGCCCACGTGGGCGTCCGTGACCGCCTGCTTGCCGTTGTTGGTGACCGTACCGGAGACGGTGATGGTGTCGCCGGTCGTAGGTGCGCTGGGGCTCAGCGAGTCGAGCGAGACGTCGACTGTGCTGGAGCCGGTGGCGTCGGCCACAGCGGTCTTCTCGGTGGCGTACGCGGGCGTCCCAAGGGGCAGCTGGAGCAGCCCGGTCAGCAGGGGCACACCGGCGAGAAGTACGCCGCTGCGCCGGAGCCACCGGCGGGCAGGTGAGGGAGTCATCCCCTGGAAGTCTGCCGCCTCGGCCACGCGCTCGCCCGTCCCTCGTCATCGTCAGTGGTCGTCGGAATGTGCGTCCACGCATGGTAACGATGTGCGCTGAGGGGAAGTGCCGCGGACTGCTCCACAAGATCGGGAGACCGGGCCGACTGTCCTTTATGTGTGCGTATCAATGCCCCTGTAAGAGGGGACGGGTGTGCGCGTTTTATGGAGGCGCCTGTGGGGGCCTCGGCCACGTACCCTTTTCTGTTGTGCCGAACGCCAATGAAGACAACCCCAGTGCCCTGAGCCAGGTGCAGCGCCGAGCGGTGACTGAACTGCTGCGGGTCTCCCCTGTCGCCGACGACCTCGCCCGCCGATTCGAGGAGGCCGGGTTCTCACTCGCTCTGGTCGGCGGCTCGGTCCGGGACGCGCTCCTTGGCCGGCTCGGCAACGACCTGGACTTCACGACGGACGCCCGTCCCGAAGATGTCCTGAAGATCGTGAGGCCCTGGGCGGACGCCGTGTGGGAGGTCGGGATCGCCTTTGGCACCGTCGGCGCTCAGAAGGACGCCCGGGTGGGCGATGTTCAGCAGTCGTTCCAGATCGAGATCACGACGTACCGCTCCGAGGCGTACGACCGGACTTCCCGGAAGCCCGAGGTGTCTTACGGCGACTCCATCGAGGAAGATCTCGTGCGCCGGGACTTCACCGTGAACGCGATGGCCGTCGCGCTGCCGGCGAAGGAGTTCATCGACCCGCACGGGGGCCTGGACGACCTCTCAGAGCGCATCCTGCGGACTCCGGGGACCCCCGAGGCGTCTTTCTCCGACGACCCGCTGCGGATGATGCGGGCGGCACGGTTCGCCGCGCAGCTGGACTTCGAGGTGGCGCCCGAGGTGGTGGCCGCGATGACGGACATGGCCGGGCGCATCGAGATCGTCTCCGCCGAGCGAGTACGGGACGAGCTGAACAAGCTGATCCTGTCCGCGTACCCGCGCAAGGGTCTGACGTTGCTCGTCGACACCGGGCTCGCCGACCATGTGCTGCCGGAGCTTCCCGCGCTTCGCCTGGAGCGCGACGAGCATCATCGACACAAGGACGTCTACGACCACACCCTGATCGTCTTGGAGCAGGCGATGGAGCTGGAGGAGGACGGTCCCGATCTGGTTCTTCGGCTCGCCGCGCTGCTGCACGACATCGGCAAGCCGAGGACGCGCCGCTTCGAGCAGGATGGGCGGGTCTCCTTCCACCACCACGAGATGGTGGGCGCGAAGATGACCAAGAAGCGAATGGTGGCGCTCAAGTACTCGAACGATCTCGTGAAGGACGTCTCGCGTCTGGTCGAACTCCACCTGCGCTTCCACGGATACGGCACCGGGGAGTGGACGGACTCCGCAGTTCGTCGCTATGTGCGCGACGCGGGCCCCCTTCTGGATCGGCTCCACAAGCTGACCCGCTCCGACTGCACCACCCGGAACAAGCGGAAGGCGACCGCACTCTCCCGGGCTTACGACGGCCTGGAGGAGCGCATCGCTCAGCTTCAGGAGCAGGAGGAGCTGGACTCGATCCGTCCCGACCTCGACGGCAACGAGATCATGGGCATCCTTGGTGTCGGCCCCGGACCGGCCATCGGCCAGGCGTACAAGTTCCTGTTGGAGCTCCGGCTGGAGAACGGCCCGATGGAGCATCACGCGGCAGTGTCCGCACTCAAGGAGTGGTGGGCCGCGCAGAGCTGAGGCTCTCGGCGGGTCATGTTTCACGTGAAACATGACCTCTCGCGCTACGGAGGGGCGGTGTTTCACGTGAAACATCGCCCCTCACGACTGAGGTGCTACCCGCCGTGCTTTGAGGCGAGCCAATAGGACAGCCACTGCCGCGTAGAGCACTGCCACGGTGACGACGAGAGAGGCCGAACGTCCATCCGGAGGCAGTGTCAACGCGGCTACTGCGGCCGCACCGACGAAGGCGACATTGAACAGGACGTCGTAGACGGAGAAGATCCGGCCGCGGAAGGCGTCGTCGACCGAGGACTGCACGATCGTGTCGGTCGCGATCTTCGCCCCCTGTGTGGACAGCCCCAGGATGAAGGCGGCAAGCAGCATCGGGGTGGCGGCGAACGGTAGACCGAGCGCTGGTTCCAGGACGGAGGCGGTGCCGGCGCACGCGACGATCCAGCCGCCGGGGCCCAGCCGTCCCGCCGCCCAGGGCGTCACCACGGCCGCGACGAAGAACCCTGCCCCCGAAATACCCAAGGCCAACCCCAGCAGCGCGAGCCCCTCGTCGTCCGAGCCGGATGTCCAGGCGTAGCGGCACAGCATCAGCACCATGACGGTCAGGGCGCCGTAGCAGAAGCGCATCACCGTCATTGCCATGAGCGCCCAGGCCGCCTCCCGGCGTGCGGGCTCGGCCAGATGGCGCACGCCCGCTGCGAGACCGCGAGCGGTGCCCGTGAGTGCCGTGGACAGCCTTGAGGGCACCAACTGCCGGTCGGGGCCCAGTAGTTCCGGAGCGAGGCGCAGGGACGCGAGGGCCGAGCACAGATACAGGGCTGCTCCGACGAGGACGACCGCCGCGTCGGAGTCCGAGGCGACCAGCCGTACGACGAACGCGAGCCCGGCGCCCGTGGTCGCGGCGAGCGTCCCGGCGGTGGGCGACAGAGAGTTGGCCATGACGAGCCGGTCGGAGTCGACGACGCGGGGCAGCGCGGCCGAAAGGCCGGACAGGACGAAGCGGTTGACCGCAGTGACGCACAGCGCGGAGACATAGAAGAGCCAGTCCGGGACATGGCTCAGCATCAGGACGGCCGTCACGCACGCCAGCGCCGCCCGCAGCAGATTGCCGTACAGGAAGACCTGACGGCGTCGCCAACGGTCCAGCAGGACACCCGCGAACGGGCCGATGAGGGAGTACGGGAGCAGCAGAACGGCCATGGCGGAGGCGATCGAGCCCGCCGAGGTCTGCTTCTCGGGTGAGAAGACGACGTACGTGGCGAGCGCGACCTGGTAGACCCCGTCGGCGCCCTGGGACAGCAGCCGTACGCCGAGCAGGCGCCTGAAGCCCTGGAAGCGCAGGAGTACGCGCAGATCACGTACGACAGCCATGGGCACAGCCTCACATACGAGGAGGGTCCCCGGGCGGAATGCCCGGGGACCCTCAACAGCCTTCGAGGAGATGAGCTTTGGCGCGCACCTCAGTGTCTTGCTAGCGCTCGACCTCGCCCTTGATGAACTTCTCGACGTTGGCGTAGGCCTCGTCGTCGAAGTACTGGACCGGCGGGGACTTCATGAAGTAGCTCGACGCGGAGAGGATCGGGCCGCCGATACCGCGGTCCTTGGCGATCTTCGCGGCACGCAGGGCGTCGATGATGACGCCCGCGGAGTTCGGGGAGTCCCAGACCTCGAGCTTGTACTCCAGGCTCAGCGGGACATCGCCGAAGGCACGGCCCTCGAGACGCACATACGCCCACTTGCGGTCGTCCAGCCACTGCACGTAGTCCGACGGACCGATGTGGACGTTCTTCTCGCCCAGGTCGCGGTCCGGGATCTGCGAGGTGACGGCCTGCGTCTTCGAGATCTTCTTGGACTCGAGGCGGTCGCGCTCCAGCATGTTCTTGAAGTCCATGTTGCCGCCGACGTTGAGCTGCATGGTGCGCTCGAGACGGACACCGCGGTCCTCGAACAGCTTCGCCATCACGCGGTGCGTGATGGTGGCGCCGACCTGCGACTTGATGTCGTCGCCGACGATCGGGACGCCTGCCTCGGTGAACTTGTCCGCCCACTCCTTGGTGCCGGCGATGAAGACCGGAAGGGCGTTGACGAACGCGACCTTGGCGTCGATGGCGCACTGGGCGTAGAACTTCGCCGCGTCCTCGGAGCCGACGGGCAGGTAGCAGATGAGGACGTCGACCTGCTTGTCCTTGAGGGTCTGGACGATGTCGACCGGGGTCTCGTCGGACTCCTCGATGGTCTGGCGGTAGTACTTGCCGAGACCGTCGAGGGTGTGGCCGCGCTGGACCGTGACGCCCTTGTTCGGGACGTCGCAGATCTTGATGGTGTTGTTCTCGCTGGCGCCGATGGCGTCGGAGAGGTCGAGGCCGACCTTCTTCGCGTCGACGTCGAAGGCGGCGACGAACTCGATGTCGCGGACGTGGTACTCGCCGAACTGGACGTGCATCAGGCCGGGCACCTTGGCCGCCGGATCGGCGTCCTTGTAGTACTCGACGCCCTGCACCAGCGAGGCGGCGCAGTTGCCCACGCCGACAATGGCTACGCGAACCGAACCCATTCCGATTGCTCCCTGTATGTACTGGTGAAACCCCGAACGGGTCTCACGTGGTGGTGTCGTCGGACGGATCCGGCCGGGAGCTGTCCCGGTGCCGGGGCAGGCCGCCCGCCTCGCCAGATGTGCTGTCCTGCTGAGCGGAGCTTTCGGAGGCGGGACCTTTGACGTCCCGTCCTGCCCGCTCGCTCTCGATGAGCTCGTTCAGCCAGCGCACTTCGCGCTCCACGGACTCCATTCCGTGGCGCTGGAGCTCGAGCGTGTAGTCGTCGAGGCGCTCCCGGGTCCGCGCCAGAGAGGCGCTCATCTTCTCCAGGCGCTCCTCGAGGCGGCTGCGGCGGCCCTCCAGTACGCGCATGCGTACGTCGCGTGACGTCTGCCCGAAGAAGGCGAAGCGAGCGGCGAAGTGCTCGTCCTCGTATGCGTCGGGACCCGTCTGGGAGAGCAGCTCCTCGAAGTGTTCCTTACCTTCCGCCGTCAATCGATAGACGATCTTGGCGCGACGCCCTGCGAGTGGAGCGGCGAGGGAGTCTTCGGGTGTGGCCGCCCCTGGCTCCTCGATCAACCAGCCGTTGGCGACCAGCGTCTTGAGGCAGGGGTAGAGCGTTCCGTAACTGAAGGCACGGAACACACCCAGCGATGTGTTGAGTCGTTTGCGCAGCTCATAGCCGTGCATCGGAGACTCGCGGAGCAGGCCGAGGACGGCGAACTCGAGGATCCCGGAACGCCGGCTCACGTCGCCTCCTCCCTGTCGCTGTCGCCTCGGCACGGTCTTTATGCCGAGCTGATGTATCGACTCGATACATCGACACGATAGAACGGCCACTCGGATGCGGCAAGAGGGGTCACGGTGAACGGCGTCACATCACTGATTCATACGAAGCAACTTGCCTGATTTGGGGTGAACTTCGGCCCTCGGCAGGTTTTGACGGTGCGTAGTCTGTGCGGCATGCACACCACGGGGAACCAAGTGACGTCTGAGGACGTCACCGTCCTCGGTGCAGTACGGATGAATGCGATGAGGACCGCATCCGTACTTCGGGGGGACCGGAAACCAGCCGCTGCCGTTTCCAGGCGTGCATGGGTGCGCCTGCCCGAGGAGTAATCGTTCGATGAGCGAGCACCGTCGCAAACTGCCGCAGTCGCAGGAAGGCGGACGTGCCGCGGCCCGACGCGGCCAGTCCGGCTCGGCCTCCGGCCGCCGCGCGGCACCGCGTGGCGCCACCGAGTCTCCTTCCGACTCCTATGGGTCGGGGGGTGAAGAGGAGCGCTCGTACGGTGGCCGTGCCGAGGCCCGCCGTGCGGCGCAGAGAGGTGGCGCCAGCCGGCGCAGAGGCGCCGAGGGCGCCGGAAATGGCGGCTCCGGAGGCGGAGGCCGACGCGGTGGACCCGGTGGCCCGACCGGGCCCGGCCGGGGCCGAGGCCGCGGCACCGGGCCCGTCAAGAAGCGCATCATCGACTATCCGCGTGCCGGCAAGTACGGTGCAGCGCGCTGGGTTCCGTCCTGGAAACTGGTCACGGGGCTGTTCATCGGCTTCTGCGGCAGCATGGTGGCTGTGGCGGGTGTCGCGTACGCCCTGGTGGGCATCCCGGACGTCGCCAAGACCGCCGAGGCGCAGAACAACGTCTACTACTGGGCCGACGGTAGTCAGATGGTCGCCACCGGTGGCGAGACGAACCGCCAGATCATCAGCTACGCGCAGATCCCCAAGGAGATGCGATACGCGGTCATGTCGGCCGAGAACAAGACGTTCGAGACCGACAGCGGCGTCGACCCGATGGGTATCGCCCGAGCCTTCTACAACATGGCCAAGGGCGGTCAGACGCAGGGTGGCTCCACGATCACCCAGCAGTTCGTGAAGAACGCGATGCTGGACGACCAGTCGCAGACGATCTCGCGAAAGTTCAAGGAGCTGTTCGTCTCCATAAAGGTCGGTACCTCCATGGAGAAGGAGGACATCATGGCCGGCTACCTGAACTCCGCGTACTACGGGCGCAACGCCTACGGAATCCAGGCAGCGGCACGCGCCTACTTCGACAAGGACGCCACGGACCTGGACGCGAGCGAGTGCGCCTTCCTGGCGGCGATGCTCAAGGGCGCCACGTACTACGACCCCGCGGGCGCCGTGTCGATCGACCCGGCCGCCACTCCTCAGGCCAACCGCGAGCGCGCCCAGATTCGATGGAAGTGGATCCTCGACGAAGAGGTCAAGGACGGGCACCTGACCGCAGCGGAGCGCGCCGAGTTCACGAAGTTCCCCGAGCCCCAGAGCCCGCGGTCGAACGCGCAGCTGAGCGGACAGGTCGGCTACCTCGTCGACCTGGCCAGTTCCTACCTCATCAACAACAAGACGGGGATCACTCAGGAGCAGCTTCAGCAGGGCGGCTACGAGATCCATACGACCTTCGACAAGAAGAAGGTCGACGCGCTCGAAGCCTCGGTGAAGAAGGTCCAAGAGGAGAACATCGATCCCAAGAAGCGCCCCCAGACCGACACCTTCGTCCAGTTCGGCGGGGCTTCCGTGGACCCCGACACCGGCGCGATCAAGGCCATCTACGGCGGCGAGGACGCGACCAAGCACTTCACGGACAACGCCGACGCCACCGGTGCCCAGGTCGGTTCGACGTTCAAGCCGTTCGTGCTGGCTGCAGCCATGTCGTGGGGTGTTCGGGACCCCGACGGCGGCGCGGCTCAGCCGCAGGACGAGCGCACCAAGGTCTCTCCGAAGAGCCTGTACAGCGGCAAGAACAAGCTCAAGATCCAGGACTACGACCACACCGTCTGGACGGACAAGGAAGGCAAGGAGTGGCTGCAGACGAACGACGGCGGTGAGTCGTACAACGCGCCCAGCTACGACATTGACCTCCGCGAGGCGATGCGCGAGTCCGTCAACTCCGCTTACGTCCAGCTGGGAATGGACGTCGGCCTCGACAAGGTCAAGGAGGCCGCCAGCGACGCGGGCATCCTGGAGTCCAGCTTTGCCGGCGCCGATTACCCGTCCTTCTCCCTCGGTACGTCCGATCCGAGTGCGATCCGTATGGCTGGCGCCTACGCCACCTTCGCGGCCAGCGGAAAGCAGAACAATCCGTACTCGGTGGAGAAGGTCACCGACCAGGACGGCACCGTCTTCCAGCACGAGGGCGCGGCCAAGCAGGCCTTCACGTCGGATGTCGCCGACAACGTCACCGACGTCCTGAAGACCGTGGTGGACAAGGGAACCGGTACCGCGGCCAAGCTGACGGGCCGGGACGTGGCCGGTAAGACCGGTACCACCGACGGCAACAAGTCCGCCTGGTTCGTCGGGTACACCCCGCAGCTGTCGACCGCGATCGGCATGTATCGCATGGACGACGACGAGACCAAGAAGAACCGCGAGTTCCTGGAGATGTACGGCACGGGCGGCGAGGAGAAGATCCACGGCGCCTCGTTCCCGGCCCAGATCTGGCACGACTACATGGAACAGGCGCTCAAGGGTGAGAAGGCGGAGGACTTCCCGACGCCCAAGGATATCGGTGAGGTCCTCAACGACACTCCGAGTCCGAGCGTGACCCCCTCGCCCACCGAGAGCGTGGAGGAGACCCCGACGGCCACGCCGACTCCCAGCGAGGAGCCCACTACGACCGCTCCCTCGCCCTCGACGAGTGAGACCTGCGGCAACTTCGACTTCAACTGCTCCGACACCGGTGGAACAGACACCGGCGGTACGGATACGGGAGGTACGGACGGAGGGGCGTCCGCCACTCCATCTGAGTCGACCAGCAATAACACAAGTAACGGGAACGCCAATGGAGGACTCTTCGGAGGGTCGAGCGGATAGCCGCCTCCGTGTGTGTTTCACGTGAAACACACCGTTTCACGTGAAACGAGGGCCGTCGCACCTATCAGGTGCGGCGGCCCTCGTCGTGTACTCAGGTCCGTACGGCAGGATGTGCGCCATGCCCAGTGCAGAGACGACGCGAGCGAGCGTGCGCGAGCCAGAGCTGGTACGGCCGACCAAGGAAGACGAGGTGGCCGCGACCGGCAGTGAGCTGATCGGCGGCCCCATCGGACGACGGGCCCTGCTCGGGACGTCCTGGTGGACTCCCGTGCGGGTTGTCGCACTCATCGCGATCGGCGTATTCGCCCTTGGCATGGTGCAGAAACTGCCGTGCTACGACGGCGCCTGGTTCTTCGGGGCCAGCTCCCAGTACACGCATGCGTGTTACTCGGACATCCCGCACCTCTACCAGGGACGCGGCTTCGCCGACGGTCTCGTGCCGTACTTCGACAAGCTCCCCGGCGACATGGAGTACCTCGAGTACCCGGTGCTGACCGGCGTGTTCATGGAGGTCGCCTCCTGGCTCACACCAGGCAGCGGAAGCATCCAGGACCAGGAGCAGATCTACTGGATGGTCAACGCCGGGATGCTGATGGTGTGCGCGGCGGTCATCGCCGTATGCACCGCGCGTACCCACCGTCGCAGGCCCTGGGACGGCCTACTGGTCGCTCTCGCGCCCGCTTTCGCGCTTACGGCCACCATCAACTGGGATCTCCTCGCCGTGGCCCTCCTGGCCGCTGCGATGCTCATGTGGTCGCGAGGCCGTGTGCTGGCGTTCGGTGTGCTCATCGGGCTCGCCACGGCCGCCAAGTTCTACCCGTTCCTGGTGCTCGGACCGCTTTTCCTGCTGTGCTGGCGGGCGGGCAGGTGGCGTGAGTTCGGGACCGCGCTGTTGGGCGCCGTCGGAGCCTGGCTCCTCGTGAACCTTCCGGTGATGTACCTCGCGCCGGAGGGGTGGTCGAAGTTCTACAGCTTCAGCCAGGAGCGGGGAGTCGACTTCGGTTCGATCTTCCTGTTCCTCTCGAACTGGCTGAAGATCACGATCACCGCCGACACGGCGAACGCCTGGGCGCTGATCATGATGCTGCTCGTCTGCCTGGGCCTGGCCGCGGTCACCCTCGCCGCTCCCCGCCGCCCCCGCTTCGCTCAGCTCGCTTTCCTGATCGTCGCGGCCTTCATCCTCACCAACAAGGTCTACTCGCCCCAGTACGTACTGTGGCTGGTCCCCCTCGCCGCATTGGCCCGGCCGCGCTGGCGGGACTTCCTGATCTGGCAGGCGTGCGAGGTCGCGTACTTCCTGGGTATCTGGATGTACCTCGCCTACACGACCAGCGGTGACGCACACAAGGGCCTGCCGACCGAGGGGTATCAAGTCGCCATCGCCGTCCACCTGTTGGGGACGCTGTACCTGTGCGCCGTGGTCGTACGTGACATCTTCCTGCCCGAGCGGGACATGGTGCGCCGCGCCGGTGACGACGATCCGTCGGGCGGGGTGCTGGACGGTGCGGAGGACGTCTTCGTGTTCGGGGCCGCTGCTCATCCGCCACGGCACGCCGCGCACTTCGACGGGCCTCAGGTGGACTGGGGCAGTGGGAGTGCCACTACTGGAGACCGTTCGCCCTGAGCGAACAGGGCGAAGGAAAGCCACGTGAAAGGCCGTACACGGTGTCCGTGTACGGCCTTTCCACTGGGTCGAGCGTGTCGTCTTCCGCAGGTCAGTGTTCGACGACGCGGTCGAACTGGGTGGTGGTGTGCCGCAGATGGGCCACGAGTTCGTCGCCGACCTTCGGCTCGGTGGCGTCAGAGGGCACGAAGAGGATCGAGACCTGCATGTGCGGGGGCTCCGCGAACCAGCGCTGCTTACCCGCCCAGACGAACGGGGAGAGGTTCCGGTTGACCGTTGCGAGGCCGGCGCGGGCGACGCCCTTGGCGCGAGGCATGACGCCGTGCAGCGCCTTCGGGGCCTCCAGCCCCACACCGTGCGACGTGCCGCCCGCGACGACCACCAGCCATCCGTCCGAGGCGGCCTTCTGCTGGCGGTAGCCGAAGCGGTCGCCCTTGGAGACCTGTGTGACGTCCAGGACGGCTCCGCGGTACTCGGTGGCCTCGTGGTCGCCCAGCCACAGCCGCGTGCCGATGCGAGCGCGGAAGCGGGTCTGCGGGAACTGCTGCTGGAGACGGTAGAGCTCCTCGGCCTTGAGGTGGCTGACGAACATCGTGTGCAGCGGCAGACGGGCGGCGCGCAGGCGGTCCATCCAGCCGATGACCTCCTCGACGGCGTCCGAGCCGTCGGTGCGGTCCAGCGGCAGGTGGATGGCGAAGCCCTCCAGCCGGACGTTCTCTATGGCGGAGTGCAGATGCGGCAGATCCTGCTCGCTCACTCCGTGCCGCTTCATCGAGGACATCACCTCGATGACGACGCGGGCGCCCACGAGGCCGTACACGCCGTCGATGGACGACACGGAGCGGATCACACGGTCCGGCAGCGGAACCGGCTCCTCGCCCCGCCTGAAAGGCGTCAGGACCAGCAGGTCACCACCGAACCAGTCCTTGATCCGGGCGGCTTCGTACGTGGTGCCGACGGCGAGGACGTCCGAGCCCAGGCGGGTGGCCTCGTCAGCGAGGCGCTCGTGGCCGAAGCCGTACCCGTTGCCCTTGCAGACGGGGACGAGCCCCGGGAACTGCTCGGACACCTGCTTGTGGTGTGCCCGCCAGCGCGCGGTGTCGACGTAGAGCGTGAGCGCCATGGCCGGTCCCGGAACCTTTCTCGTGGCTGCGGTGTATCAGAGGTATGAACGGAAATTGTGGCGGATTCGGCGGACCGACGGAGCCATACCGGGCCGGGTCAAGGGCGCGACATGCGGCTCCGGCCGGGTCAGCGGCGCGACATGTAGATGTCGAGCGCCTTGTGGAGCAGCTTGTTGAGCGGGAAGTCCCACTCGCCGAGATACTCCGCGGCCTCCCCGCCTGTGCCCACCTTGAACTGGATCAGACCGAAGAGGTGGTCGGTCTCGTCCAGCGAGTCGGAGATGCCACGCAGGTCGTAGACGGTCGCCCCGAGCGCGTACGAGTCACGCAGCATGCGCCACTGCATCGCGTTCGAGGGCCGGACCTCCCGCCCGATGTTGTCCGAGGCGCCGTACGAGTACCAGACGTGTCCGCCGACGACCAGCATCGTCGCCGCGGACAGGTTCACGCCGTCGTGCTGGGCGAAGTAGAGCCGCATGCGGTTGGGGTCCTCGGTGTTGAGGGCCGTCCACATGCGCTGGAAGTACGAGAGCGGGCGGGGCCGGAAGTGGTCGCGGATCGCGGTGATTTCGTACAGCCGCTGCCACTCCTCCAGGTCTTGGTAGCCGCCCTGGACGACCTCGACGCCCGCCTTCTCGGCCTTCTTGATGTTGCGGCGCCACAGCTGGTTGAAGTTCTTGTGAACCTCTTCCAGGGAGCGGTTGGCGAGCGGCACCTGGAAGACGTAGCGCGGCTGTACGTCGCCGAAGCCGGCGCCGCCGTCCTCGCCCTGCTGCCAGCCCATGCGGCGCAGTTTGTCGGCGACCTCGAAGGCGCGCGGTTCGATGAAGTCCGCCTCGATGTCGCGCAGGCGCTTCACGTCCGGGTTCTGGATGCCGCCCTTGATGGAGGTGGCCTCCCAACGCCGGATGATCACCGGCGGACCCATCTTCACGGAGAAGGCGCCCTGTTGCTTGAGATGCGCGAGCATCGGCTGCAGCCAGTCGTCGAGGTTCGGGGCGAACCAGTTGATGACCGGACCCTCGGGCAGGTACGCGAGATAGCGCTTGATCTTGGGGAGCTGGCGGTACAGCACGAGCCCCGCCCCGACGATCTCGCCGGTCTTGTCATCGAACCACCCGAGGTTCTCGGAGCGCCACTCCGCCTTGACGTCTGCCCAGGCGGGGACCTGCATGTGGCTGGCCGCGGGCAGACTCTGGATGTACGCCAGATGCTGCTCACGGCTGATGGTCCTCAGGGTCAGGCTCATTCGGGGCGCTCCTCGGGCTGGTGTGTCCCCATGGGTACAGGGGCTCCGGCTCTCGCGCCGAAGCCTACTGCGCCCCGCGAGCGCCCCGTCTGGCCGTATGGAACCTGCGCCCCGACCGATACGCGGCCAGGACGTCCTGAGGTGTTGTTCGGCCTTCTGGCGGGCCGTCAGCCGATGACGCCGCCGAACAGACCGCCATGTGCCATACCCAGGAAGAAACCGACGCCCGCGGCACCGAGACCCAGGATCAGCCCGAAGCGCTCCCGTGTCGTCTCCGAGATGAACTGTCCGCCGGCGCCGGTAAGGATGCCCACCAGGCCTGTCCAGGAACTGAGCAGATGAAGACTGTGGAACTGCGCCGTGATGAAGGCGGTGAAGCCGAGCACCAGGGTCAGCCCGACCAGCGTGTCCTGGAGCGGGTGGGGCTTGTGGTCGGTGGCGAGCAGAGAACCGACGGTGTTGGGTCGCAATGTCTGTGCCATATGGCACCTCCTGCGGAAGGCGGCGCATCGTAGCGCCATACACACCCGATGTGTACAGATTGACGCCCAACCCGGTCGGATTTCAACCGGAAGCCGTTGTGCAGGTACTCTGTACCCTCTGCACCGGTGTCTGCCCAGGCCAAGGCCAGGTCACGAGAGGGAAACCCGCTCGGTTCGCCGTTCGGGGAGCCCGATTGTCAGTGGCGGCCGATACCGTTGCGTACGCATCACAACCCTCCTGCCACGGAACGACCGTGGCCGCTGAGTCCAAAGGAGGTGGGTTCCACATGCGTCACTACGAAGTGATGGTCATCCTCGACCCCGATCTCGAAGAGCGCGCTGTTTCCCCGCTGCTCGAGAACTTCCTCTCCGTCGTCCGTGAGGGCAACGGAAAGGTCGAGAAGGTCGACACCTGGGGCCGTCGTCGTCTGTCCTACGAGATCAAGAAGAAGCCCGAGGGCATCTACTCGGTCATCGATCTGCAGGCTGAGCCCGCGATCGTCAAGGAGCTCGACCGACAGATGAACCTGAACGAGTCGGTCCTCCGGACCAAGGTCCTCCGTCCCGAGACCCACTGAGCTTTCCAGCTCAGCTGATCTCGGGCATCGAGTAGCAGCACCAGCAGCCAGCAGCAAACCCGCCGAGAGGTTCCCCCATGGCAGGCGAGACCGTCATCACGGTCGTCGGCAATCTTGTCGACGACCCCGAGCTGCGCTTCACCCCTTCCGGTGCGGCGGTCGCGAAGTTCCGTGTCGCGTCCACTCCCCGCACCTTTGACCGTCAGACCAATGAGTGGAAGGACGGCGAAAGCCTGTTCCTGACCTGCTCGGTCTGGCGTCAGGCGGCGGAGAACGTCGCCGAATCGCTTCAGCGAGGCATGCGCGTCATTGTGCAGGGCCGGCTGAAGCAGCGGTCCTACGAGGACCGTGAGGGCGTCAAGCGCACGGTCTACGAACTGGACGTCGAGGAAGTCGGCGCCAGCCTGAAGAGCGCCACGGCCAAGGTCACCAAGACCACGGGTCGAGGCGGCCAGGGCGGATACAGCGGCGGTGGCGGCGGCGGCCAGCAGGGCGGTGGCTGGGGCGGAGGCTCCGGCGGCGGCCAGCAGCAGGGCGGCGGCGCCCCCGCTGACGACCCCTGGGCGACCGGCGCTCCCGCCGGTGGAAGCCAGGGCGGTGGCGGTGGCTGGGGCGGAAGCTCTGGCGCCTCAAGCGGCTCCAGCGGCTCTGGCGGCGGCTACTCGGACGAGCCCCCCTTCTAAGGGGTGGGGCTCGTACCCCAACTTCTTGATCACACAGGAGAAACACCATGGCGAAGCCGCCTGTGCGCAAGCCTAAGAAGAAGGTCTGCGCTTTCTGCAAGGACAAGGTCACGTACGTGGACTACAAGGACACGAACATGCTGCGGAAGTTCATTTCCGACCGCGGCAAGATCCGTGCCCGCCGCGTGACCGGCAACTGCACGCAGCACCAGCGTGACGTCGCCACGGCTGTGAAGAACAGCCGTGAGATGGCGCTGCTGCCCTACACCTCCACCGCGCGATAAGGGAAGGGTGACTGACACATGAAGATCATCCTCACCCACGAGGTCTCCGGCCTCGGTGCCGCGGGCGACGTCGTCGACGTCAAGGACGGTTACGCTCGCAACTACCTGATCCCGCGGAACTTTGCGATCCGCTGGACCAAGGGTGGCGAGAAGGACGTCGAGCAGATTCGTCGTGCTCGCAAGATCCACGAGATCGCGACCATCGAGCAGGCCAATGAGATCAAGGCCCGTCTCGAAGGCGTGAAGGTCCGCCTGGCCGTTCGCTCCGGCGACGCCGGCCGTCTCTTCGGTTCCGTCACCCCGGCCGACATCGCCTCGGCGATCAAGGCTTCCGGTGGCCCCGAGGTCGACAAGCGCCGCATTGAGCTGGGCGCGCCGATCAAGACCCTGGGCGCCCACGCGACGTCCGTGCGTCTGCACCCCGAGGTTGCCGCCAAGGTCAACATCGAGGTCGTCGCGGCCTGACGCCGCACTCGGCATTGCTGAGGGAAGGGCCGTACCCGACTGGGTGCGGCCCTTCTTCGTGCTTCGACGGCACGGTTGGGCTTCCCGGTGGCGCGGCTCTCTCCTGTTTCACGTGAAACAAGCGGGAGGTTTCACGTGAAACGCTCAGCGCGTCGCGCCCGTGACGATCCAGCGTCCCGAGCGGGAACGCAGCCACAGGGTCATCATCCGGACTGTCATCATCAGCGTCATCGCTCCCCAGAGTGCGGTGAGGCCGCCACCGAGTGCCGGTACGAGCAGCGCCACGGGAGCGAAGACCAGCAGAGTGAGCAGCATCGCCCAGGCCAGATACGGCCCGTCCCCCGCACCCATCAGGACTCCGTCCAGGACGAAGACGATCCCGCTGATCGGCTGCGACACGGCGACCAGCAGCAGGGCGGGCAGTGCGGCGTTCTGGACGACCGAGTCGCTGGTGAACAGGGGGAGGAACAGGGGGCGAGCGGCGATGACCAGCAAGCCGAGTACGACTCCTGTGGCGATTCCCCACTGGACCATGCGGCGGCAGGCCTCCCGGGCGCCCTGGGCGTCGCCCGCGCCGAGGTAGCGTCCGATGATGGCCTGCCCGGCGATGGCGATCGCGTCGAGTGCGAAGACGAGCAGGCTCCACAGCGACAGGATGATCTGGTGTGCCGCCATGTCGGCGTCGCCGAGACGTGCGGCCACCGCCGTGGCGATGATGAGGATCGCTCGCAGCGAGAGTGTGCGAACCAGCAGGGGCGCACCGGCTTGGGCGCAGGCGCGTATCCCAGCGGCATCGGGTCTCAAGGAGGCGCCGTGCCGGCGGGCGCCGCGGATGACGACGTACAGATAGATCGCGGCCATGCCGCACTGGGCGATGACGGTGCCCCAGGCGGAACCTGCGATGCCGAGGCCGGCACCGTAGACGAGACCGACGTTGAGGACGGCGTTCGCGACAAAGCCCGCGACGGCGACGTACAGCGGGGTTTTTGTGTCCTGGAGTCCGCGCAGGACGCCGGTTGCCGCGAGCACGACGAGCATGGCCGGGATGCCGAGTGCTGAGATGCGCAAATAGGTGACGGCGTACGGGGCGGCTGTGTCCGAGGCGCCGAAGAGTTCCATCAGGGCCGGTGCCGTGGGCAGAGTGATGGCTATGACGGCTGCGCCGATCAGCAGGGCGAGCCAGATTCCGTCCATGCCCTGACGGATCGCGGCGCGCAGATCTCCCGCGCCGACGCGGCGGGCGACGGCGGCCGTGGTGGCGTAGGCGAGGAAGACGAAGACGCCGACGGCCGTCATGAGGAGGGCGGAGGCCACGCCGAGGCCGGCCAGTTGGGCTGTGCCGAGGTGGCCGATGATCGCGGTGTCGGCCATGAGGAAGAGTGGCTCGGCGACAAGTGCGCCAAAGGCTGGAACGGCCAGTGCGACGATCTCTCGGTCGTGTCGGCGTCGGACGTCCTTGGACGCCGCAGGAGCCTGTGTCATGGCCACCAATCTAATCTTCCACAGGTAATAGATGCAAGACAATAAGAACCCTTACTTGCTCTCCAGTGGGACGCGCCGTCGCGGGCCGTTTGCAACGATCTTGGTCCGACTGGGAAAGTTTTTCTTCTGCACAGCCGGTGGACGGGAAAAGGGCAGGTCAGGGTAGGTTGTCAGGAGATCTTGAGTGCTTGTTCACAGGCCTGTCCACCGGGTCGTGCACAGGTTTGGTGGGGTTCTCCACAGCATCCGGGCCGTCGTCCACATGGCCTGTGGATAACCAGATTGGCTGACGGTGCCCGCGGGCCTAACGTGGTGCGGCGCCCACTCTCTCCTTCGTCCTCGAAAACCTCACAAAAAGGACGCGTCAGAACCGGAGTTGGGCCTCTTAGTTGTCAGTGCCGTGCCGTAGAAATAAGGGGCACGGCTAGGTCCGCTACGCGGACGGGAGGAGGTGGCTCGGTGAGTATTTCCGAGCCTTTGGACGACCCCTGGGCCGACAGCGGTCCCAGTGATCGTCTGCCATCCTCCCGCCGGCGCCAGGACGGCGGCAGGAGCCGCGACGATCAGCACGACCGCGACCGGGACACCGGCTCGTGGGAGGGCGGAGGTTCGGCCTTCGAGCGTGTGCCGCCGCAGGACCTGGATGCCGAGCAGTCGGTTCTCGGCGGCATGCTTCTCTCCAAGGACGCTATCGCCGATGTCGTGGAGGTTCTCAAGGGCCACGACTTCTACCGTCCGGCACACGAAACGATCTTCCAGGCGATCCTCGACCTGTATGCCAAGGGCGAGCCCGCTGACCCCATCACGGTCGCGGCGGAGCTCACCAAGCGCGGTGAGATCACCAAGGTCGGCGGCCCACCGTATCTGCACACCCTGGTGCAGACGGTCCCGACGGCGGCGAACGCGGAGTACTACGCGGAGATCGTGCACGAGCGTGCGGTCCTGCGCCGTCTGGTCGAGGCGGGGACGCGCATCACGCAGATGGGGTATGCGGCCGACGGCGATGTGGATGAGATCGTCAACAGCGCGCAGGCCGAGATCTACGCGGTCACCGAGCAGCGCACCACTGAGGACTATCTGCCGCTCGGCGACATCATGGAGGGCGCGCTCGACGAGATCGAGGCGATCGGATCCCGGTCGGGGGAGATGACCGGTGTGCCGACGGGCTTCACCGACCTCGACTCTCTCACCAACGGTCTCCACCCTGGCCAGATGATCATCATCGCCGCTCGTCCCGCCATGGGTAAGTCGACGCTTGCCCTGGACTTCGCGCGCACCTGCTCGATCAAGCACAACATGCCCAGCGTGATCTTCTCCCTCGAAATGGGCCGCAACGAGATCGCGATGCGTCTGCTGTCCGCCGAGGCCCGTGTGGCACTGCACCACATGAGATCCGGCACGATGACCGACGAGGACTGGACACGGCTCGCGCGCCGTATGCCCGATGTCTCTGCGGCCCCGCTCTACATCGACGACTCCCCGAACCTGTCCATGATGGAGATCCGCGCCAAGTGCCGCCGCCTCAAGCAGCGCGCCGACCTGAAGCTCGTGGTCATCGACTATCTGCAACTGATGCAGTCGGGCGGCAAGAGGTCCGAGAGCCGACAGCAGGAGGTCTCCGACATGTCGCGAAACCTGAAGCTGCTGGCCAAGGAGCTTGAGCTGCCGGTGATCGCGCTGTCCCAGCTCAACCGTGGCCCTGAGCAGCGCACGGACAAGAAGCCCATGGTCTCCGACCTGCGTGAGTCCGGATCGATCGAGCAGGACGCGGACATGGTGATCCTGCTGCACCGCGAGGACGCTTACGAGAAGGAGTCGCCGCGCGCGGGCGAGGCGGACATCATCGTGGGCAAGCACCGTAACGGTCCGACTGCCACGATCACGGTGGCCTTCCAGGGCCACTACTCACGCTTCGTGGACATGGCGCAGACCTGATCCGACACCTGGTCGGGCTGGCCGCAGTCGGCTCCGGCACCGCGTCGGAGTGACAGGATGCGGCTCCGGTACCTCGCTGTGTCTCAGTGCGTCGGAGAAATGTGCTCGACGTGTGATGCCGGGGCAGATGGACTGGGGGCATGACGACACTTCAGGAAGAGCTGCTACCTGCCACGCGCCGGGCTCTGTTGCACCGTATCGCCGTCGCGCAGGCCGAAGGACGGACGCCGTCACTGGTCGCTTCAGTGGTCCGGGGTGGGGAGACGGTCTGGACCGGCGCGCGCACCTCGGTGGACGGGCACGGGCCGGACGAGAACGTGCAGTACCGGATCGGCTCCATCACCAAGACCTTCACCGCCGTACTGGTACTGAGGCTGCGTGACGAAGGGGTGGTGGATCTCGGTGACCCCCTGGAGAAGCATCTGCCGGGTACCGGCGCGGGAGAGGTCACCATTGCCGAACTGCTCGCTCACACGGCGGGGTTGGCTGCCGAGTCACCCGCTCCCTGGTGGGAGCGCACGCCTGGCTCGCTGCGACCCGAGCTGGCCGATGTACTGGGCGAGCAGCCTTTCCGGCATTCGGTGGGGCGCCGGTTCCACTATTCGAACCCCGGCTACACGCTGCTGGGAGCGTTGATCGAGGAACTGCGGGGTGCCCCCTGGGAAGAGGTGCTGCGGCGCGAGGTGCTCGAACCGCTTGGACTGCGCCGTACCAGCGGACAGCCTCAGGCGCCGCACGCGGGCGGGTGGGCCGTCCACCCCTGGGCGGACGTGATGATGCCGGAACCTGCCGAGGACCTCGGGCGCATGGCGCCGGCCGGACAACTCTGGTCCACCACTGGGGATTTGGCGCGCTTTGCGATCTTCCTTACCCAGGGCGACGACCGGGTGCTGAGCTCGGAATCCGTGCGGGAGATGCGCACGCCCGCCGCGCCGCCCGAGACGGCGGACCTGGCCGTGGGTTCCGCTTACGGCCTGGGCATGCAGATCGTGCACCGTGACGGCCGGACCCTCGTCGGCCATTCCGGTTCTCTGCCGGGCTTCCTCGCCGGCCTGGTGGTGAGTGTGGAGGACGACCTGGCGGCGGTCGTGCTGTCCAACTGCACCTCCGGACTCCCTGCGCTGACGGTCGCTGCAGATCTTGTCCGGATCGTGGCGGAGGCGGAGCCCCGGATCCCTGAGCCTTGGCGTCCGCTGCCTGAAGTTGACGGAGCGGTCCTGGAGTTGGCGGGGCAGTGGTACTGGGGGACTTACGCCTTCGGGCTGCGGCTGGTGGCCGACGGCGGTGTTTCGCTGGAGCCGTTGTCCGGCACGGGTCGAGGTGCGCGCTTTCGGGCGAACGGCGACGGCACCTGGACGGGACTCGACGGCTACTACGCCGGAGAGCTTCTCCGGGCCCTGCGGCGCCCTGACGGGTCTGTGAGTCACCTGGACCTCGGGTCCTTCACTTTCACGCGTCAGCCGTACGACGAGAAGGCTCCTGTGCCGGGTGGGGTGGATCCTGAGGGCTGGCGAGGGGTCCAGTAGGGGCCGCAACGACGGGAGGCGCCTGTTTCACGTGAAACAACCGCCTCCCGCCGTATGCGCGGCTGTCTCTCAGAGCTGCAGTTTGAAGCCCACGTGGGAGGCCGTGAAACCGAGCCGCTCATAGAACCGGTGAGCATCGGTACGGGTGACGTCGGAGGTCAGTTGGACCAACTGGCAGCCCTGGCGCCGGGATTCCTCGATCGCCCACTCGATGAACCGGGTGCCCAGGCCGCTGCCGCGCTCGTCGGCGTGGACACGTACGCCTTCGATGATCGAGCGGGTCGCTCCCTTGCGGGACAGCCCGGGAATCACCGTGAGCTGGAGGGTGCCGACGACACGGTTCTCGCGCATGGCGACGACGAGGTGCTGGTTCGCATCGCCACTGAGGCGTTTCAGCGCGGCCAGGTACGGGGTGAGATCCTCCGGCGATTCCCGCTGGGCGCCCAGCGGGTCGTCCGCGAGCATCGCGACGATGGCAGGCATGTCGTCCGGAACGGCGGCACGTATTTCAAGATCTCCCATGGCCGGACCTTACGAGAGTGGGCTCACCCCTGCGCATCGCCTAAGCGGGAACCTGCGCCGATTCCACGACCCTGACCAGTGGGGCCAGCTCCGGGTTTCCGGCTGCTTCGTCCAGTGCCTCGCGCAGGGCGGCGTCATTGGTGGGCCGTGCCTCTTCGAGGAGCGTGAGGCCTGCCTCGCTGACGTTCGTGTAGATGCCGCGGCGATCGGTCGGGCACAGATAGCGCGAGAGCAGCCCGCGGTCCTCGAGTCGGGTGACGAGCCGGGTGGTGGCGCTCTGGCTGAGGACGACCGCGTCCGCGACCTGCTTCATCTGCAGATGACCGCCATCACCGTCGTGCTGGCGGCTGAGCACGTCGAGCAGGGAGTACTCCCGCACACTCAGGCCGTGCTTGGCCTGAAGGGCGCGCTCGATGTGGGCCTCGATCCTCCCGTGAAGCAGGGAGAGAGCACACCAGCCCTGTGAGAGGGCGGTGAGTGCGGGGTCCGTGGCTGTCATGGCGATTTCTCCGTCCCGGAGCGACTGGATCCAGGATAAAGCACGTCCGCAATAGCCCGCACTTGCGTGTAGCCCGCGTCTGCAACTATTGTGAACGCACGCAAAGCGCTCCTGCAATCGTCTGGGAAGGTGTACCCCACCATGCCTCTCGCGCTTCTGGCCCTCGCGATCGGGGCCTTCGGAATCGGAACCACCGAATTCGTGATCATGGGTGTGCTGCCCGAGGTCGCCGATGACTTCGGTGTCTCCATCCCCACCGCTGGACTGCTGGTGACCGGCTACGCCCTCGGTGTGGTCATCGGCGCCCCGATCATGACCGCGCTCGGCACGAAGGTGTCCCGCAAGCAGATGCTGATGCTGCTGATGGGTCTGTTCGTGCTCGGCAACCTGCTCTCCGCCGTCGCCCCGGCTTACGGGCTGATGCTGGCGGGCCGCGTGGTCGCTTCCCTCGCCCACGGTGCCTTCTTCGGCATCGGCTCAGTGGTCGCCGCCGAACTGGTCGCCCCAGAGAAGAAGGCCGGTGCGATCGCCATGATGTTCAGCGGTCTGACCGTCGCCAATGTGGTCGGCGTCCCGCTGGGCACGATGATCGGGCAGTCCGCCGGCTGGCGCGTCACCTTCGCGGGCGTCGCCGCACTCGGCGTGGTCGGTCTGCTGGGCATAGCCAAGCTGGTCCCCGAGCTTCCGAAGCCTGAAGGCGTACGCCTCCGACACGAGCTGGCCGCTTTCAAGAACGTCCAGGTTCTCCTGGCCATGGCGATGACTGTGCTCGGGTTCGGCGGTGTCTTCGCGGCCATCACCTACATCGCGCCGATGATGACGCACGTCACTGGCTTCGCAGATGGGTCTGTCACCTGGCTGCTGGTCCTCTTCGGCCTCGGCATGGTCGGCGGGAACCTGATGGGCGGCAAGTTCGCCGACCGTGCGCTGATGCCGATGCTGTACGTGTCCTTGGGCGGCCTCGCCACCGTGCTCGCCCTGTTCACGGTCACCGCGCACAACAAGTTCCTCGCGGCCGTCACGATCGCGCTGATCGGCGCCCTCGGGTTCGCCACCGTGCCGCCGCTGCAGAAGCGCGTCCTCGACCAGGCGCACGGCGCTCCCACGTTGGCCTCGGCTGTCAACATCGGCGCCTTCAACCTCGGCAACGCCCTGTCGGCCTGGCTCGGCGGCATCGTCATCGCTGCCGGCCTGGGCTACACCGCGCCCAACTGGGTCGGCGCCGTCCTTGCCGCGAGTGCGCTCGTACTTGCCATTCTGTCAGCCGCCCTGGAGCGGCGAGCCGTCGCCCGCAGCGCTGTCGTCGCCGGTGGTGCGCCCGCTGAACAGCGAACTGCCGTCCACTGATGACCCGAGTCGTACTCGGTGCGGGGCCAGGGCCGTCTCCGCACCCTCGCGACTCAGCGCCACCTGTGACCAAGTACCACCTACAAGGAGAAGCCCCATGAGCACCACCATCGCCGTTTCCCCGCTGACCACCGAGGACGCCGAGGTTCTCGTCAGCGCGGCCCGCCGTGCCGCCGAAGTCTCCGGAGCCCGGGTCAGCGTCACCGTCCTCGACGCCGGCGGTCACCTGCTGGCCTTCCGCCGCGATGACCAGGCCGTGCTGATCTCCGGTGAGACCAGCACCCGCAAGGCCTACACGGCACTGCAGTTGGACTCCGCCACCGCGGACCTTGTCGAGGCGGTTCAGCCCGGTGGCCTCTTCCACACCCTGCCCACCGCGCTTGACCGCCCGTTGCTGTTCATCGCGGGCGGTGTGCCGGTCCACCGTGACGGCCGGCTGATCGGCGCGATCGGCGTCGGTGGCGGTGCACCGGACCAGGACCACGGCTTCGCCGTAGCCGCCGTAGAGGCACTCGCCTGACATTGATTCAGTGCAGACACGCCGGTCTCCCAAGCCTGGGGGACCGGCGCTTCCTTGGTGTCGGCTGCCGGGCCGCCGTCGCCTTCTAGCCGGCCGCCACCGTCAGGGGAGCGAAACGTCGTGTCCAGTCTCCGGGCAGCTCCGAGATCCCGTACGTCATCACCGCGTTGAAACCGATGGACACGAGGCCGCGCTCCTTCACCCAGGACAACAGATCTTCGTGTCGTACATCGATGTCGGTGCGCAGTGGGCCGTCGGTGTGGTCGGCCAGCGAGGTGATGAGTGCCTTCGCTGTCTGTGTGTCGTGGGCGATGAGCGGACCCACCACGTGGTTGTCCATGTTGGGCCAGGCGGCCGCGTATCCGGTGATCCGGCCGTGCTCCTCGGCGACGCGCAGTTGGTCGGAGAAGGCGGGCAGCCGCGTAATCACGTGGGTGCGGTCGCAGCCGAAGACCTCCTCGTCGAGCCGGAGGATCGTGGTGAGGTCGCCGGCCGTGGCCGGGCGCGTGAAGACCTTGGGACGCGGCCCGTCGGTGGTGAAGTGGCCGAGGACCATCTCGGCCCGGCCGGTGACCTTGAAGCCCATCTCCTCGTAGAGGGGACGGCCGAAGGGGGTGGCGTGGAGCGTCAGCGGGGTGGTGCCCATCTCCTCGACGACATGTCGCATCAGACGCCGACCGACTCCCTGGCGGGCGTACCGCTCGGCGACGAGCACCATGCCGATTGCGCTCAGATCAGGGCGTTCGCGCGGGCCGTACTCGGTCAGGACACAGGCTGTGAGAAGTCCGCCGTCGGGCGCGTCGATGCCGTATCCCGTCCCGGCGGTGAGGAGATGGCCCCACTTGTGTTCCTCGCGGGGCCAGCCCCGGTCCTCGGACAAGTTGGCGCAGGCGGTGAGATCGCGAAGCGTCAGGCGACGAATGGGCAGAGCGGCGAGGGAAGGTGTTGGCACGCAGGTCAGGCTGTCCGACCCGCACCCGCGACGTCCACCTGTTTGCGGGTAGACGTACACGCTTTTGGCCAGGCTATACGGCACCACACAGCTCGTGGACAGATGTTTCACGTGAAACAGCTCGTGGTTCCCAGCCATGCGCTCGGTCGAGTCAATTGACCCTGCGGAGATTCCCAGTGCTGCAAGCAGAGTGCAGATCGCGAACCGGCTCTGTGAAGAATTCGAGGTGAACCGGGTCGATTGCGTGGCCGACGTTGTCTTACGGACGGACTGCTCGGCGCCGTAGCGGTATCCGTAGCGCTCAATGCGATCGCGATCCGACGGGCCTAGTCATCCACCTCTATGTAGGTCTGAACCTGTGGGGTGTCCATGAATTTATCCGTCGAACCCGGCAATTGAGGCGATGGATGCGTGGGTCCCGTCCGTTCGTGCTCAACGAAGGCGGGACTTGTGCCTGAGGAGGCGGCCGGTATGGTCGAGTCCGGTTCGCGTCCGTCGAGCTGTGCGCAAGCCGCGTGGAGGCGCGAACGCATGCCAATGCAGCCTAACGGGATGGAGAGATCGAAGACCCGCATTCTGCGTTATGGGGCCGGACGTTGGCTCGGGATGGGAAGCTGCGATTACTGCGGTCAATGTCACATTCTCTCCTTACTTGTCCGTACGGAGCGGTAATCCGGGTTCAATGTGGCCGCATTGACCGAAGGGGACTGAACCGGGAACGAAAGCAAGCCGTCTGCGGGGGAAAGTAGGCATCTTCCGATCGCGGAGGTGCGTAGACCGACCGAAAGATGTTCGAGGCGAGGCACACCCATGGACGCTCCGACCACCACGTCGGCCGACAACGGCACTTCCGGCGGCAACAGCGGGGGTGGCTGGTTCACACCACGCAAGGATCCGGCGCCGTCCGCCGGCGGGGAACAGGAGCCGGAGGGGAGCCGTCTGGCCGCGTTGCGACCGGTGGGCCGGCCGACCGGGAGCAGCCCGACGGATCCGGATCGCACCGGACGCACTCCCCGAGCGGGCGAGGGTTCACCCCCGCAGGAGCGAATACGGGCCGTCGAGCACGCCGAGACCGATCACACCCGGAGCAGCGAGGCCGCGCCTGTCCCGGCGGCGCCGCGCGAGCAGGTGCCCCCTCCTGAAGCCGTACGACCGCCGTCAGACCCTGTACGTGAAGCCGTACGACTGCCGTCAGACCGGGCACGTGAATCCGTAGGGCCGCAGTCAGACCCCGCACCGCCCGAGCATGGCTCGCCACGGCCTGAATCCGGCTCTGTGCAGACCGGGCAGGCCTCTCCGCAGTCCGACTACGGCCCTCCGCGGCCCGGACCCAGCTCTCCGCAGTCCAGCCACGGCTCTCCGCGCCCCCAACCGATCCCGGAGCAGCCCGCTCACGCGCCGGAGCCGCACGTGCACGCCCGGAGTTCCGTCTCCACTCCCGAGCCGTCTCCGGACGCCGTACTGGTCCGTCGGACGATGGCCGAGGTCGGCTCCATCGCCGACAAGGTCACCTCCTACTTCTACGCACTTCTCTTCGTGCGGCACCCCGAACTGCGGTCGTTGTTCCCTGCCGCGATGGACGCTCAGCGGGACCGGCTGCTCAAGGCGCTGCTGACCGCGGCAGAGCACATCGACAACACCGAGGTCCTCGTCGCGTACCTGCAGAACCTCGGCCGCGGACACCGTAAGTACGGCACCAGGCCCGAGCACTACCCGGCCGTCGGGGAGTGTCTGATCGGATCGCTCAGCCGGTTCGCCTCGGCGGTCTGGGATCCAGAGACCGAGGCGGCCTGGGTCCGCACGTACACGACGATCTCCCAGGTCATGATCGACGCTGCGGCCCGGGACGAACTGCGAGCCCCGGCCTGGTGGTACGCCGAAGTGGTCTCGCACGACCTCAGGACTCCGGACATCGCCGTCATCACGGTCCGCCCGGACCAGCCGTACCCCTTCCTCGCCGGGCAGTACACGAGCCTGGAGACGCCGTGGTGGCCGCGGATCTGGCGCCACTACTCGTTCGCCTCGGCGCCCCGCTCGGACGGGCTGCTCTCGTTCCATGTCAAGGCGATTCCGGCAGGTTGGGTGTCCAACGCGCTGGTACACCGTGCCCGGCCCGGCGACACCATACGGCTCGGCCCGCCGGCGGGTTCGATGACCGTCGATCACACCACCGAAAGCGGACTGCTCTGCCTGGGCGGCGGCACCGGTATAGCGCCCATCAAGGCGCTGGTCGAGGATGTCGCCAAGCACGGGGAGCGGCGCCCGGTCGAGGTCTTCTACGGAGCCCGTACCGATCACGATCTGTACGACATCGACACGATGCTGCGGCTCCAGCAGAGCCACCCGTGGCTTGAGGTGCGTCCGGTGGTCGACCAGCAGGCCCATCTCCAACTGCCCGATGTCATACGCGAGTACGGGCCGTGGAACGAGTACGACGCCTACCTGTCGGGTCCGCCCGGGATGATCCGCAGCGGAGTGGACGCCCTCAGGGACATCGGTATCCCGTCGGACCGGATACGCCACGACGCGGTGGAAGAGCTCGTCCTGACCGGGGACTGACCTCGGGCCCGCATCGACAGATGACCGCCTCGTCGTGGGTCGGTGGAGTTCAGCCCAGATCGGGCGCGTGCATCGCTCGTACGCCCTCGATGTTCCCGTCCAGATAGTGCCGCAGGGACAGCGGCACGAGGTGGACGGAGGCGATACCGACCCGGGTGAACGGAACCCGCACCGTCTCGTACTCGCCGCACGGCTCATCCATCTCGGGGCCGTGCCGCAGCGCCGGATCCATGGACTCCAGACGGCAGACGAAGAAGTGCTGCACCTTCACACCGGTCGCGCCGCCGTCGTCGCCGATGTGCTCGACGGTGTCGACGAAGCAGGGCACCACATCGACGACCTTGGCGCCGAGTTCCTCGTGAACTTCACGATGGAGCGCGTCGACGACAGTCGCGTCCTCCGGTTCGACCCCGCCACCCGGCGTGAGCCAGTAGGGATCGACGCCTGGCTTGGTGCGCTTGATGAGAATCAGGTCGTCGCCATCCAGCAGGATGGCGCGGGCGGTGCGCTTGACCACGGGTCGGACGGTCATGGGAGGAATGTGGCCCGGTTGGTTCCACGTGAAACATCGCAAAGCCGCCAGAGCTTCAGGAGAAGGCTCAGAAGGGGGAGGGGCAGAGGGCGAGGCGCGGAGGCCCAGGAGGGGACTTCACGACCAGTCTGCCGCGGCACGCAGCAGCCACTCGTGTGCCCGTGCGATATGAGGCATGGCGAGAGTGCCGGTGCGGACCACCAGAAAGTACGTACGCAGCGGCGGCACCGCCGGGTCTAGGAGCGCCACGACATCGCCGCGTTCCAGGGCGGCGGCGCACAGATACCGCGGCAGCACGGCGAGGCCGGCGCCCGCGGCGGCGCAGGCGAGCACCGCGCGGAGATCGGGCACGACGACGGTGCCGGAGGCCACCGGGTGGCAGTCGAAGACGGAGGCCCAGTAGCGGGCGACCAGCGGAAGGGACTCGTGCACCTCGACGACGGGGAACTTCTCCAGAACGTGGGCACCCTTGCGGCGCAGCTTGCCCGGACCGATGCGGGCGGCCCAGCGCGGGGCGGCGACCAGGACGTGCTCCTCGTCGCAGAGTGGAGTCGCGGTGAGCAATGAGCCGCGCGGCTGGGCTGTGGTGATGGCCAGATCATGGTGTCCGGCAGCCAGCCCCTCCAGCGCTTCCTCGGCGTTTCCGAAGGAAGCCCGCAGTGCGAAACCGTGGCCGTCGTCGCCGGTCAGCTCCGTCAGCGCGGGCAGGGCCCGTTCGGCGGTGAACTCCGGTGGCCCGGCGAGGTGCAGAGTGCGCTGGGAGGAGTCGTCCTCGAGTCCGGTCTCGGCGATCTCCACCAGGGCGTCGAGATGCGGTGCGGCCTTGTGGGCGAGCTCGTCGCCGATGGTCGTGGGGGTCACTCCGCGAGCCTGGCGCAGGAAGAGGGGCCTCCCCAACTGGCGCTCCAGTGCGCGGATCTGTGAGGTGACGGCAGGCTGCGACAGGCCGAGCAGTGCGGCAGCTCGGGTGAAGGAACCGGCACGGTGGACGGTCACAAACGTGCGCAGCAGCGCCAGATCCACGGTGCCCCTCCCCTCCCACCACTCCCGGTCGAGCCCCCAACTATAAATAAGTCGATAGGTTGCTGTCGCTACTGTGATTGGACACTGACACAGAGTCAACTAGCCTTGTTCGCGCGGTTCTTCGCGCGTGGAACCGGGACGGTCCGAGCCACGAGGGGGGAGGCTCGGACCGTCCGTTGTGCCTGGCGGGACACCACAGCCCGCAGCTCGGACAGGCGTGGCCGCCCACTCACCGATCGCTCGGCGTCGCTGGTCGCGCGGGAAGAGCTGGGTCCTCGAATCGGCGAAGACCCGAGACCGTGAAGACGGGCTTCAGTGAAGACGGGGCTCGGCGGGGACTCGGGGACTCAGTCCCCGGACTCGTCCAGCGCCCGCAGCACGTCCGCCACCAAGTCCTCCGGATCCTCCGCGCCGGCGGAGAAACGGATGAAGCCCTCCGGCACCGCGTCCCCGCCCCACCGCCCGCGCCGCTCGGCCGTGGACCGCACCCCGCCGAAGCTCGTCGCGTCGTCCACCAGTCGCAGCGCGTCGAGAAAACGATCGGCACGCGCACGCGTGGGCAGCGTGAAGGACACCACGCACCCGAAGCGCCGCATCTGCTGCGAGGCGATCTTGTACGAGGGGTCGTCGGACAGCCCCGGATAGCGCAGCCCGGTCACCTCGCTCCGATTCCGCAGTGCCTCAGCGATCGTCAGGGCGTTGGCCGTCTGCCGGTCGGCACGCAGGTGCAATGTGGCGAGCGAGCGGTGTGCCAGCCATGCCTCCATGGGCCCGAGGATCGCGCCGACGACCTTCCGCCAGCGCCGTACGGGAGCCATCAGAGCGGCGTCGCGCCCGGTGACGTATCCCAGGAGGATGTCCCCGTGCCCGGTGAGCATCTTGGTGCCGCTGGCCACGGAGAAGTCGGCGCCCAGCTCCAGCGGGCGCTGCCCGAGCGGGGTCGCCAGCGTGTTGTCGACGGCAACGAGGGTGCCCTGTGCGTGGGCCGCCCCGACGAGCCGCCGTATGTCGCACACGTCGAGCCCCGGGTTCGACGGGGTCTCGATCCACAGCAGCTTCGCGCCGTCGAGCACGTCGAGCTGGGCGTCGCCGCCGGTCGGGGCCGTGCGTACCTCGATGCCGAACGCCGTCAGTTGTTCGCGCACCAGAGGCAGCACCTGGTAGCCGTCGTCCGGCAGGACCACGGTGTCGCCGGCTCGTAGCTGGGAGAAGAGCACCGCCGAGATGGCGGCCATGCCTGAGGGGAAGGCGAGCGTCTCGACGTCGTCCTGGCCGGGGGCCTCCAGCTCCCCGATTGCACGCTCCAGGAGGGTCCAGGTCGGGTTCTCGTCGCGGCCGTAGGTGTACGGGCCGGTGGGCTCTCCCGGCAGGTGGAAGTGCGCGGCGAAGACCGGGCCCGGGAGGGTCGGCTCGTACTTGACGGGTTCGGGCAGTCCGGCCCGTACCGCGCGTGTGCCGTCACCGCTCCCCGTGACGAAATCCCCAGTGGTCATGCGGCTCGTCCCTCCACTTGCTCCTGTACGGCGGCCAGCAGCCCGTGGCTCGCCGACTCCACCATCTCAAGACACTCCTCGAAGCCTTCTATATGTCCGTAATACGGATCGGGGACGTCGGGATCGGCGTCCGCGGCGGGGTCGTAGGAGCGCAGCAGCCGGATCTTCTCCGCGTCCTGAGGTGTGGGTGCGAGCTGGCGCAGGGCCCTGAGGTGGCCGGAGTCGAGGGCGATGACGAGGTCGAGGCGGGCGAACCACGCGGACCGGAACTGCCGGGCCACGTGGTCGCTCCTGTAACCGTGCGCCTCCAGTACGGCGACGGTGCGTGGGTCGGCGCCGTCGCCCTCGTGCCAGCCGTCCGTGCCCGCGCTGTCGACCTCGACCAGGCCTTCGAGTCCGGCCTCTTCTATGCGGGCGCGGAAGACGGACTCGGCCATCGGGGAGCGGCAGATGTTGCCGGTGCAGACGAAACAGACGGAGAAGGTCATCGGACGTGCTCAGTCCTTGCCATCGGGCAGGACGACGTTGAGTGCCCAGGACACGACCGAGATGATCAGGCCGCCCAGGACAGCGGTCCAGAAGCCCTCGACGTGGAAACTCAGGTCCAGCTTGTCGGACAGCCATGAGGTGAGCAGCAGCATCAGGGCGTTGACCACCAGGGTGATCAGGCCGAGCGTGAGGATGAAGAGCGGGAAGGTCAGCACCTTCACGACCGGCTTGACCAGGAAGTTCACCAGGCCGAACACCAGTGCAACGAGGAGAAGTGTCCAGATCTTCTTGCCGGTGCTGTCACCGGTCAGGGTGATCTTGTCCAGCACCCAGACGGCGACGGCCAGGGCCGCCGCGTTGGCGATCGTCTTGACTACGAAATTCTTCATGTGTCTGATCGTGGCAGAAGAGATCGACTGGCGAGCGCGGCTGTGGACAGAGCAGACCGCGTACGAGAGCGGACGAGGGCGATGAAGGCATTCCGGCTGGATGAACTGGAGGCGGAACGCGCCGCCAACGACGGTGCCTATCTGCAGTTTCTGCGTGAGCGGAACATGTCGGTCGGTCTGTACGCGCTCGACGCGGGGGACCAGGACCCGCAGCGGCCCCACCAGCAGGACGAGGTGTACTTCATCGTGAGCGGGCGGGCCTCGATCACGGTCGGTCTGGAGACCACGCAGGTGGCGCGAGGCAGCGTCGTCTACGTACCCGCGGGGGTCGCCCACAAGTTCCATCACATCACCGAGGACCTACGGGTTCTGGTGGTGTTCTCTCCGCCCGAGAGCTGACTGCCTTCTCGGGATTCCCTAGGGGAACGGTCAGGGGGGAACAAGGGGTGCGAGGCCCCCGTCCGGTCCCTCGCGGATCTAGCATCGAATGCAAGACATGCGAGACGTGTGAAACATCGGAGAACCCGCAATCAGTGTCCCGGATTTGGGGCGACGGGCGGACAGAGGCAAGGACAAGGGCGATGCGAGAGATCTTCAACGGTATGCCGTGGTGGGTGAAGTGGGTCGCGGTGCCGGTCATCGCCCTCGTGGTGTTCGGTGGCCTGATAGCGACCGTCGTCGGCTTCGTCATCGGCCTGCTCTTCAAGGCACTGATCTTCGTCGCGCTGGTCGGCGGACTGATCTACGTCGTGCGGAAGTTCACGACGAGTTCGTCCTCGCGGGGCGACTGGTGAGGTGACGGGGAGGCGCGAGCGGGTGAGCGATCGGTAACGGGTGGGCCGGTAAAGGGAAGCCGAGGTTCCCTCGGCAGGGGGAAGTTTCCCGGCGGGGCGGTCTGCGAGCGGCGACGGGCAGTTAAAGTCCGGAAGCTCGACGCAGGGTTGACCCTCGCGAGCAGCGCACACCTCCCTCCCGTGTTCCCCCGCACGGGCGGTCCCCCTCGCGCTCAGGGAGTGCCCCTTGGCCACGGCTGACACCGCACCCGCAACCTCACACGCTCCACCTGTCCAGCGGTCCGGAGTGTCCGCGGGGTCTCGTGTCCCGCCGACCCAGCCACGCACGTCGCCCGCCGAGACACGGGCGCAGACCTCGCCCGCGGCGGCGCAGGTCGTCCGGACGCCAACCCCTGAGCACGAGGGGCAGACGCCAACCTCTGAGCACGACGGAGGGACGTCAACCGCCGAGGCCGACGGAGGGACGTCAACCGCCGAGATCGACACGCAGCCCGCGGCTGCGCGCACCCCGCCCGTGGCTGCCCACGCCCTGCTCGTCGGTGCCCGCACGCCCCCGGCCGACGCCGCGTCGCTGGAGCCGCACCCCACGACCCTCATCGGCTCCGTACAGCGGGCGATGCGCCTCCTGGAGGCCGTTGCGGCGCGCGAGCACGGGGCCCCCGCGAAACAGCTCGCCCGGGAGGCAGGGCTCGCGCTGCCGACGGCGTACCACCTGCTGCGCACTCTGGCCCACGAGGGCTATCTGCGCCGCGAGAAGGGGCTGTTCTTCCTCGGTGAGGCCGCCGAGCGGTTGAGCAGCAGCGGAGCCCAGCAGAAACGTCGCAGCACGATGAGCGACATGCTCGCGCACTGGCGCGATTCGATCGGCGTACCCGTGTACTACGCGACATACCGCGACGGCGAGATCGAGGTCCTGTCCGTCGCCGACACTCCGGGCAACCCCGCGGTCGAGGAGTGGGCCGGCTTCCGGGAGACCGGGCACGCCCACGCGATCGGTCAGTGTCTGCTGTCGCAACTGGACGAGAAGGCCCGCAGGGATCATCTCGACCGCTATCCGGTGCAGTCGATCACTCCTTACACGGTGCGTGACAGTGACAGCCTGCTGCGGCGCCTGGAACGCATCGGGCGGATGGAGCCCGTGATCGAACGACAGGAGTACGCGCTGGGCACGGTCTGCGCCGCGATCCCCATCACCGTCGGCGCCACCGCGTCGACCGTGGCCATCTCCGTACCGTCGCACCAGGCCGACCGACTCCTGCCTGCCGCACGCCAGTTGCAAGGGGAAATCGGCAGGGCGCCAGGGACACTCGCCATCTCTATCAGTATCTGAAAACTCACTCCTTGTGATCTGCCGTGTACGTTGAGCAAGATTTCAGCAGTGTCAGGGGGACGATTCCTGGCCAGTCGACCGCAAACGACGGGGTAGGCGATGCGTGAGTCGGTACAGGCAGAGGTCATGATGAGCTTCCTCGTGTCGGAGGAGCTCTCCTTCCGCATTCCGGTGGAGCTGCGATACGAGACCTGTGATCCGTACGCCGTGCGGCTGACCTTTCACTTGCCCGGCGACGCGCCTGTGACCTGGGCGTTCGGACGGGAGTTGCTGGTGGACGGCGTGGGCCGCCCGTGTGGCGACGGTGATGTGCACATCGCACCCGCCGACCCGGACGCGTTCGGTGAGGTGCTGATCCGGCTTCAGGTCGGCGGCGATCACGCGCTGTTCAGGTCGGGCGCGGCGCCGCTCGTGGCGTTCCTCGACCGTACGGACAAGCTGGTGCCGCTCGGGCAGGAGCGTTCCCTGGCCGACTTCGACGCCCACCTCGACGAGGCGCTGGACCGCATCCTGGCGGAGGAACAGAGCGCGGGCTGAACGCCGCCTCACCCCCCAAGTGGAGTAACGCTTCCTCTCAACTGGCCCCGCGCACAGGGAGGGGGCCGCACGGCACGCTTCAAGTGCCCTGGGCGCCACGTGACTTCAGTGCTTGCGGCGGCGGCCCTTCCCGCCGCGCACCGGCGTCCTGGCGGCCCCCACGGGCTCCACAGGTGCGTCGGGGGCCCCGGCCCCGGGCCGGCCGGCCGGAGTCCCCGTGCGGTCGGCCGAGACGACCAGGGCGGCCAGTGCGGTGGTGACGGGCACGGAGGCGACCAGGCCGATCGATCCGACCAGGGTGCGCACGATCTCCTCGGCGACCAGTTCGCTGTTGGCGACTGAGCCGATGCTGCTCTGCGCGATCGAGAAGAGCAGCAGGAGGGGCAGCGCCGCACCCGCGTAAGCCAGGACGAGCGTGTTGACGACCGAGGCGATGTGGTCGCGGCCGATGCGGATGCCCGCGCGGTACAGCCCCCGCCAGCCCATCGCCGGATTCGCCTCGTGCAGCTCCCAGACCGCGGAGGTCTGCGTCACCGTCACGTCGTCGAGCACACCGAGCGAACCGATGATGACGCCGGCGAGCAGCAGACCGCTCATGTCGATGGACGGATACAGGCCGTGGATCAGGCCGGTGTTGTCGTCCGTGTTGCCGGTCAGCGCGGCCCAGTCGATGAACACGGAGCCCAGCAAACCGATCAGCAGCAGCGAGAGCAGGGTGCCGATCACCGCCACCGAGGTCCGCGCCGAGAGGCCATGGCACATGTAGAGGGCGATCAGCATGATGGCGCTGGCCCCGACGACCGCCACGACCAGCGGGTTCGAGCCTTGCAGGATGGCGGGCAGGATGAAGAACGTCAGGATCATGAAGCTGACGGCCAGTGCGACCAGCGCCATGACACCGCGCAGCCGGCCGACCCCCACGACGATCAGCGCGAAGATCCCGGCGAGCACCGCCATCGGGATCCTGCGGTTCACATCGCTGACCGAGTACTGCAGGTCCTTCGGCGCGGAGGGTTCGTACGCGACGACGACCTTCTCGCCCTGGTGCAACTGGCGTGACTGATCAGGCTGGACGATCTCGGTGAACGTACGGCCCTTGTCGCTGCCGGTGTCGACCCGGATCGTCGCCTTCTTGCAGTCGCCCGTCGCCTGCTGCTGTGCCGAGGAGCCCTCGGCGGTGGAGGTGTCGCCGGTCGGGGTCTCCCCCGAGGCGTTCACGGAATCGCAGTCCACCTGGTCGATCTTGGTGACCGTCGCCTGCTGGGTCTGCCGGTCGAAACCGACGCCGGTGCGCTCGTGCCCCGGGGCGCCGCCCGGCCAGAGCACCACGAGCCCCACGACGACCGCGGCGGCGAAGGGGATCAGTACCGCGCCGATGACCTTGCGCAGATGCTTGGAGACGGGGGCGGCGGGGCCATGGCTGTGACTGTGCGAATGGCCGTGGCTGTCGCCCGGCCCCTGTCCACCACCGGGCCCCTGTCCACCACCGGGCCCATGGCCGCCGCCCAGTCCTTGGCCGCCACCGGACCCTTGGCCGCCACCGGACCCCTGCCCACCGCCTGGCCCATGGACGCCACCGGGCCCCTGCCCACCGCCCGGCCCATGGCCGTCGCCGGGGCCTCTGCCGCCGCCCGGGCCGTGCCCGTGGCCGTCGCCGGGGCCATGTCCGTGCGGTGACTCGGACGGCGGAATAGGGGGCTGCTGCATCGTGGTCACCGACCGATCATCGCAAGAACGGAAGGGGCCCACTGTTCAGCGCGCCCGATGTGACGCTAGCGTGGAGGCACCTTTGCACACGCGGGAGCTCGGAGCACCGGGCTGAGAGGGCGCTGACCTTCGTCTTAGCGATGTTTCACATGAAACATCGGCAGACGGAATCCGCTGCGTCGACCGCCGAACCTGTTACCGGGTAATGCCGGCGTAGGGAGTAGGTCTCATGACCAACAAGGACGTAGTAGGCACGCCTGTCTCCAGCCAGACGGACGGGGCCCCATCCCCGTCCCAGAACGACGGAGCTGGGCAGTCCATCGGCTGGCACAAGGCGTACGTCGAGGGTTCGCGCCCCGATCTGCGGGTGCCGGTCCGTCAGGTACACCTCACCAACGGCCAGTCCGTCACGCTGTACGACACCTCCGGTCCGTACACCGATCCGACCGTCGACACCGATGTACGCAGGGGTCTGGCACCGCTGCGCGAGCACTGGATCATCGCCCGCGGTGACACCGAGGAGTACGCGGGCCGCCCGGTCCGTCCCGAGGACGACGGGATCAAGCACACCTCACCGCGCGGGGGCCTCCGTAACCTCGACGCGGTCTTCCCGGGGCGGCCGCGCCAGCCGCGCCGGGGCCGCTCCGGACAGGCCGTCACGCAGCTCGCGTACGCCCGGCGCGGCGAGATCACGCCCGAGATGGAGTTCGTGGCGGTGCGCGAGAACGTCGCCGCCGAGGTCGTACGCGAGGAGATCGCCGCGGGCCGCGCGGTGCTGCCGGTGAACATCAACCACCCGGAGATCGAGCCGATGATCATCGGCAAGCGGTTCCTGGTGAAGGTCAACGCGAACATCGGCAACTCCGCGGTGACCTCCTCCATCGAGGAGGAGGTGGACAAAATGACCTGGGCCACGAAGTGGGGCGCGGATACGGTCATGGACCTGTCCACCGGCCGCAACATCCACACCACCCGCGAGTGGGTCCTGCGCAACTCCCCCGTACCGATCGGCACCGTGCCGCTCTACCAGGCGTTGGAGAAGGTGGACGGCCGCGCCGAGGAGCTGACCTGGGAGATCTACAAGGACACGGTCATCGAGCAGGCCGAGCAGGGCGTGGACTACATGACGGTCCACGCGGGCGTGCGCCTGCCCTACGTACCGCTCACCGCGAACCGCAAGACCGGCATCGTCTCGCGCGGCGGCTCGATCATGGCGGCGTGGTGCCTGGCCCACCACCAGGAGAGTTTCCTCTACGAGAACTTCGAGGAGCTGTGCGAGATCCTCGCGGCGTACGACGTCACGTACTCACTCGGTGACGGGCTGCGGCCGGGGTCGATCGCGGACGCCAACGACGCGGCGCAGTTCGCGGAGTTGAGGACGCTCGGGGAACTCAACACGATCGCGAAGCGTTTCAATGTTCAGACCATGATCGAAGGCCCGGGACATGTCCCGATGCACAAGATCAAGGAGAACATCGACCTTCAGCAGGAGATCTGTGATGAAGCTCCGTTCTATACGCTCGGTCCGCTGACGACGGACGTCGCGCCGGCGTACGACCACATCACCTCCGGCATCGGTGCCGCGATGATCGCCTGGTGGGGCACGGCCATGCTCTGCTATGTCACGCCCAAGGAGCACTTGGGCCTGCCCAACCGTGACGACGTCAAGACGGGCGTCATCACCTACAAGATCGCCGCCCACGCAGCCGACCTCGCCAAGGGGCACCCAGGTGCGCAGGTATGGGACGACGCGCTGTCCGACGCCCGCTTCGAGTTCCGCTGGGAGGACCAGTTCAATCTGGCCCTCGACCCGGACACGGCACGGGAGTTCCACGACGAGACACTCCCGGCCGAGCCCGCCAAGACGGCCCACTTCTGCTCCATGTGCGGGCCGAAGTTCTGCTCCATGAAGATCAGCCACAGCATCACGGAGCAGTTCGGCGGTACGGCGGCTGCGGGGGCCTCCGCCGAGGAGGTCGCCGAGGGAATGCTGCAGAAGTCGAAGGAGTTCGCGGCGAGCGGCAACCGGGTGTATCTGCCCTTGGCCGACTGACGGGAACGCGGGCAGTGCGCCGGAGCTGTGGGGACCGGCCCGGCGCACTGCGCGGTCGCCTGTTGCCCCAGCTGCCCGGCCCGGGTGACCGCGGTACGGCAGCTGGGCCTCGCCTGAGGCCGAGGCCGCCGCGTGGGGCGTACTCAGGCGAACGGATGCGGACTAACGCGCGCGTGAGAAACGTACGCAGCCGACCGGAGACGGGGCCCGTGCCTATGTGGCGCGGGCCCGGTTCCCCGGCACGGGATACTCCCCGACGGTCGGCCGGCCGGGTCCTACTCCGGCTGGTGTTCGGGCCCCCCGAAGTCCGGGCTGGAGAAGTCCGGGCTTGAGTAGCTCGGGCGCGGGCCCGCTGCCGGGCCGCCGTCGGGGCTGCTGAACCCCGGCCGGTTGTAGCCCAGTTGCGGCATGCGGCTCGTCGGTGTCGGCGACGGACGGCCGAATGCTGCCGAGCCCGGGTCCGCGAGAGCCTCCCGGAGGAACGGCATGATGCCGCGCTCCAGAAGGGCCTCGCGCCAGGCTTCCCTGGCCCGGGCGACCTCTTCGTCGAGCTCGCCGCGTGCTCCTGCCAGGAGCGAGGACGAGCCGTTGCGCAGTGCGGTGAGCAGGAGGCCGACCGCGGCGACCAGAATCGCGGCCGCCGTGACCGCGCCGAAGACCCACCCGGTGGTCAGGAGGGTCTTGGCGAACGCCGGCTCGGGGTCGATCATTTTCAGGATGTACCCCACGAGCAGGAATATCGCCGCGGCCGTCCCGGCGAGGACGGGGGCGAGTACCGCGACGATGGCGACGGCGCCCGCTCCGGCTGTCTCGGTGACCTCCCCCACGGTGGCGGCGAGCCCCATCGCGCTCGAACCCGGTTCGGCGGAACCGGCTTCCTTGCGGACGGGTGGGGTGGTCGGCGCCGGCTGACGCAGTTCCTCACGGACCTTCACGTAGTGCTGGTACTCGGTTGCCGCCGCCACCGTGATGAGCGCTGTGGCGTTGAGCGCCATGGTGCGCAGTTGTTCCGGATTGAGCCGCTGGCCGACAGCGGCGAGTTCCGGGCGGTGTGGTGCGGAGCGCAGCGCCTCATCGAGGATCCGCTCGTAGTCCTGGCGGTCCTCGCTCAGCAGGTGCTGCGGAACGCTGTTCATCTGCATCCCCCGATGCTCCGTAGGGCTGATGGCTCGCACGCTGACGAGCCGTTGGGCAGAAACGGAGGGGAGCCTGCTACGGATAGTCCGATGGTAGAGCGGTGATGGCACGCCGTGACAGGGGGTTTCCAGAAATTGCCCCCTGGCCAGCGCGGTCTTTAGCAGGACGAGACCTGCCCGATGAACCCTCAGCTGTCCAGTGGCAGTTGCTGGACCAGCAGTTTTCCGGCCATGGTCACGCCACCGTCCATCGCGATGGCCAGTCCTTCGGCGTAGAGATGCGGTCCTTCGACCAGCGGGCCGGCACTGTCCTCGCCGTCCTCCGAGCCCACATCGCCCAGGAGGTACGGGATGGGGCTGTGGCCATGGACGATGCGCGAGCCGCCGTACATGTCCAGCAGGGAGCGCACGGCCTCGGCGCCGCCGTCGTCGCGGAAGGCGAAGCGCTTGGTGAACTTGCGGAACAGGTCCCAGCACTCGTCCGCGTCGTTGCGGGTGAGGGTTTCGCGGATGGTGTCGTTGACCGCCTCGATCGAGTCGCCGTAGTCGAGATAGGCGGTGGTGTCGGAGTGCACCAGGAGGTGTCCGTCGACCTGCTCCATGGCGTCGAGTCGGGCCATCCACTGCAGATGGTGGTCCTGGAGACGGTCCATGTCGGTCTTCTGGCCGCCGTTGAGCAGCCAGGCGGCCTGGAAGGTGGCGGTGCCCGCGCCGGAGTTGACGGGGGTGTCCGCGAAGCGCCTGGCGCCGAGGAGGAGCAGCTCGTGGTTGCCCATGAGCGCCTTGCAGTAGCCGCCGGCTGCGGCGGCCTCGGCGGACAGCCGCATCACGAGGTCGATCACGCCGATGCCGTCCGGGCCGCGGTCGGTGAAGTCGCCGAGGAACCACAGGCGGGCGGTTCCCGCCGACCAGTTCCCGGCGGCGTCGATGAGGCCCTGCTCCTGGAGCGCGGCGACGAGCTGGTCGAGGTAGCCGTGCACATCGCCTACGACATACAGCGGCCCCGGTCCGTCGGCGCCCTCCGAAGCGGCGGCGTCAACAGCGACCTCAACCGTGTCACTGCGGTTGATGACGGGGAGATCGCGCCGGGTCGGCGTGTACCCCTCGGGTTCCTCGCCGGGCCCCGCGTCCTCGTCGGGTGGAGTGTCCTGTGCGAACGGACCGGTCTCGTGGACGTACGCGGGCACCCGGAAGTCGCGCAACGTCGCCGTCCGCGCCACCTCGGGTCCCTGACCGGCCCCCTGAGTCATCGACCCCTCCACCACCATCGCGCCGCATCTGCACCGGATCGGACTGCCTGGTCGCAGCGGCCCGCGGTGTCGTGGGCCCATCATAGGAATGCGGATCGCGCCATGTGATGACCCAGGGGTGGTGAATCGGAGCAGGAGCCCAGTTCACCGGGGTTTTTGCCCGAATTGGGCGGGGCTTTCCCGCCCTGCCCTCAGCGGGAGTCAGCCTTTCTCGGGTGATCGGGGCGGACTCACCGTCGTACGTGGCGGACGGCGTTGCGAGGAGGTCCGCACGATCAGCTCGGTCGGTATCACCTGCTCGACGGGCTGGTCCGACTCGACTCCCTCGATGGCGTCGATGAGGAGCTGGACGACCGCTGTGCCGATCCGGCGTGGTTTGAGTGAGAGCGTCGTGACGGGCGGCTCGGTGTTGGCGTAGACGGTGGATTCGCTGCAGCAGACGAGGAGCAGGTCGTCCGGTACGCGCAGGCCGTAGCGCCGGGCGGCGGCCAGCAGGTCGGTGCCGTTCGGGTCGAAGAGCCCGTAGACGGCGTCCGGTCGGTCGGGGCGCGCGAGGAGCCGGTCGGCGGCGACGGCTCCCGCGCACGGATCGTGCGCCGGGTAGGCCTCGTAGACCGGATCCTGGCCCACACGCTCGCACCAGCGCAGGTAAGCGGTGGTGGAGAGGTGGGTGTAGGTGTCGGTGGTGGTGCCGGTGAGGAGGCCGATCCGGCGGGCGCCGGCGTCGGCCAGGTGGTCGAGGATGCCGAGGACGGCTGCCTCGTGGTCGTTGTCCACCCAGGCGGTGACCGGCAGCGAGCCCGCCGGGCGGCCGTCGGAGACGACCGGTAAGCCCTGGCGGACCAGTTCGCTGACGACCGGGTCGTGGTCGGACGGATCGATGACCACGGTTCCGTCCAGGGCGACGTTGGACCACACGTCGTGGCGCGAGGTCGCGGGGAGGATGACCAGGGCGTAGCCCCGGGCCAGCGCGGCCGACGTGGCGGCTCTGGCCATCTCCGCGAAGTACGCGAACTCGGTGAAGGTGAAAGGTTCATCCCCGTACGTCGTCACGGTCAGGCCGATGAGGCCCGACTTGCCGGTACGGAGGGTTCGGGCCGCGGCCGACGGGCGGTAGCCCAATCGGTCGGCGACCTCGCGGACATGGCGTCGGGTGGCGTCCGGGAGCCGGCCCTTGCCGTTGAGGGCGTCGGAGACGGTCGTGATGGACACTCCGGCGGCTGCGGCCACATCTCTGATGCCCGCCCGTCCCGGCCGACCGCCGCGGCGGGTTGTCTCCGCCCGGCTCACCTGGTGCTTCCCTGCTGCTGTCATGGCGAGCCGATAGTAGGGCTCATGCGGTGGGGTAGTGCGGACGCATATGCACTCGTTGACAGGCACGTTTCTGCATGGTCCAAATGGGCCAACTGCCTTAGAAAGAAAGTCAGTTGAACGATCCGATGGCAGGACGTGACTTGTCGGCGCGCATGGGCCTGCCAACCCGGCCATGTCTCGAAGAGGTCTCAACTCACCTTGACGAGGGATGCGCGCCACGGCGTGAGCCACCGGCGCGCGGCGCGACGAGCAGCGCGCCCCCATTCGTACGCCTTCGTACGGAGATGATCACTCGGACCGCTCATGGCGGCGAGGTGGTTGTCCACAGGCCATTCGCAGCGGAGCCCAATCCTCATAGGGTGAGGAGTATTGGTAGCCGACGGCGGTCATGAGCCGGCGGTGGTCGCGAGGAGGACTGCGGTGAGCGAGATGAGCCCCAAGCTGCGTGCCGAGCTGGAGGGTATCCCCACCTACAAGCCCGGCAAGCCCGCCGCGGTCGGTGGTGCGGTGGCGTACAAGCTGTCCTCCAACGAGAACCCGTATCCGCCGCTGCCCGGTGTGATCGAGACCGTGACCGCCGCGGCCGCCTCCTTCAACCGCTACCCGGACCTGGCGTGCACCGCACTGATGAACGAACTGTCGGACCGCTTCGCCGTCCCCCTCTCGCACCTGGCCACCGGCACCGGTTCCGTCGGGGTCGCGCAGCAACTGGTGCAGTCCACGAGCGGCCCGGGCGACGAGATCATCTACGCCTGGCGGTCCTTCGAGGCTTATCCGATCATCGCGCAGATCAGCGGGGCGACCCCGGTCGAGGTGCCGCTGACGCCCGGCGAGGTGCACGACCTGGACGCCATGGCGGACGCGATCACCGACCGGACCCGGCTGATCTTCGTCTGCAACCCCAACAACCCGACCGGGACGGTGGTGCGCCGGGCCGAGCTGGAGCGGTTCCTGGACCGGGTGCCCAGTGATGTGCTGGTGGTCCTGGACGAGGCGTACCGCGAGTTCATCCGCGACGCCGAGGTGCCGGACGGCGTCGTGCTCTACCGCGACCGGCCCAACGTCTGCGTGTTGCGCACGTTCTCCAAGGCGTACGGGCTCGCGGGCCTCCGGGTCGGTTTCGCGATCGCCCATGACCGGGTGGCGGCGGCGCTGCGTAAGACGGCGGTGCCCTTCGGTGTGAGCCAGCTCGCACAGGACGCGGCGGTCGCCTCGCTGCGCGCCGAGGACGAACTGCTCGGCCGGGTCGGCTCCCTCGTGTCGGAGCGCGTACGGGTGGTCGAGACGCTGCGCGGGCAGGGCTGGACGGTGCCCGAGACGCAGGCCAACTTCGTGTGGCTGCGGCTGGGGGAGCGCACGCTCGACTTCGCCGCCGTCTGCGAGCAGGCCGGGGTCGTCGTGCGGCCGTTCGCCGGCGAGGGGGTCCGGGTGACGATCGGCGAGACCGAGGCGAACGACATCTTCGTCAAGACGACAGAGGGGTTCCGCAAGGAGCTCTGACTACTACGGCGGTTCCTCGTCCGCCAGGAGCCGCCATAGGCGATCTACGTGTAGGGGGGCGCCGTCGCGCATGGTGGCGAGGGTGCGGCGGCTGGCGTAGCGGACGATGGCGAGCGGGTGCGGCCGCTGTCGACCACGGTCGCGAAGGTGCGTAGGCCGCCGTTGACGCGGCGCTGTGCGCGGCGCGGGCTCGCGAAGCGAGGCGGCATTCGGCGCCCCGTGAGACCCGTGTGGGCCCGTAGGGGAGCGCGCGGACGGGCCTTGCTGTCGGCCCGGAAGGCCACCGTGCGGGGGCTCGACGACTTGTTGGGCGACTTGTTGGCGACCGTCCGCACGGCTGGCGGTGACGCCGGTTTCGAGGCAGCTCTTCTGGCCGAGGGCCGACTCTTCCGTGTCGACAATCCGTCAGTGACCAGCCGGTCCACGCTTAGGTACCCCCTCCCGTCAACCCTCGAACGGCCATGCGTCATACTTGCTTGTGAATGTGAACGCGTTCACAAACGTGTCCCGGTTGCTCCCGCAATGTGCGTGACAAAGGGGGCAAACTGCCGCTGTACCACGGCGATGTAAGGAGACTGACGACGTGGAATTGGCTTTGGCGCCCGAGACTCTGGCGCGCTGGCAGTTCGGCATCACCACCGTCTACCACTTTCTCTTCGTCCCCCTGACGATCTCGCTCGCCGCACTCACGGCGATCCTGGAGACCGCCTGGGTGCGAACGGGCAAGGAGCACTACCTCAGGGCGACCAAGTTCTGGGGAAAGCTGTTTCTGATCAATATCGCCATGGGTGTCGTGACCGGTATCGTGCAGGAGTTCCAGTTCGGCATGAACTGGTCCGACTACTCGCGCTTCGTCGGTGACGTCTTCGGAGCCCCACTCGCCCTCGAGGCCCTGATCGCGTTCTTCTTCGAGTCCACCTTCATCGGGCTGTGGATCTTCGGCTGGGACAAGCTGCCGAAGAAGATCCACCTCGCCTGCATCTGGATGGTCTCGGTCGGCACGATCCTGTCGGCGTACTTCATCATGGCGGCCAACTCCTTCATGCAGCATCCGGTCGGCTACCGGATCGTGAAGAAGGCGGACGGCAGTACACGGGCCGAGCTCACCGACCTTCCCAGGGTGCTCTTCCAGGAGACGGCACTCGTCAACTTCTGGCACGTCATGGCCGCCTCCATCCTTGTCGGCGGCGCCTTCATGGCGGGCATCGCCGCTTTCCATCTCCGCAAGAAGCGGCACATCCCCACGATGCGGATGTCGCTGCGGCTCGGCCTGGTCACGGCACTCGTCGGCACGATCCTCGTCGCCCTCAGCGGCGACACCGTCGGCAAGGTGATGTACGTACAGCAGCCGATGAAGATGTCGGCCGCAGAAGCCCTGTGGGATTCGGAACAGCCCGCGCCCTTCTCGCTCTTCGCGTACGGCGATGTCGCCAAGGGGCACAACACGGTTGCCCTGGAGATCCCCGGGCTGCTGTCCTTCCTCGCCAAGAACGACTTCACGTCCAGGCTCCCCGGCATCAACGACATCAACAAGGCCGAGCAGGAGAAGTACGGCCCCGGCGACTACCGTCCCAACATCCCCACCGCCTACTGGGCCTACCGCTGGATGATCGGCTTCGGCGGGGTCTCGATGGCCGTGTGTGTGGCCGGACTCTGGCTGACCCGGCGGAAGTTCTGGCTGGCGCCGGAACACCGCACCGGGGACGAGGAAGTGCCGAAGCTGATGCTCACCAAGCACCGGGGGCTGGCACCGAAGCTCGGCAAGTGGTGGTGGTGGCTGTCCCAGTGGACGCTGATCTTCCCGCTCATCGGTATCTCCTGGGGCTGGATCTTCACCGAGACAGGGCGTCAGCCCTGGGTCGTCTACGGCCTGCTGAAGACCAAGGACGCGGTCTCGCCGGGAGTCTCCACGACCGAGGTGGTGATCTCGATGACCGTGTTCACCCTGCTCTACGCGGCCCTCGCCGTCATCGAGGCGAAGCTGATGGTCAAGTACGTCAAGCAGGGCCCGCCCGAGCTTACCGAGGCCGACCTCAACCCGCCCACGAAGATCGGCGGCGACTCCAGTGACGCCGACAAGCCGATGGCCTTCTCCTACTAGGCCAAGGGAGCCTCTGAGCCATGGAACTCCACGATGTCTGGTTCGTCCTCATCGCGGTCCTCTGGACCGGCTACTTCTTCCTGGAGGGCTTCGACTTCGGGGTCGGCATCCTCACCAAGCTGCTGGCCCGGGACCGCACCGAGAAGCGGGTCCTCATCAACACCATCGGACCCGTCTGGGACGGCAACGAGGTATGGCTGCTCACCGCGGCCGGCGCGACCTTCGCCGCCTTCCCCGAGTGGTACGCCACGCTCTTCTCGGGGTTCTATCTGCCCCTGCTGCTCATCCTGGTCTGCCTGATCGTGCGCGGTGTCGCCTTCGAGTACCGCGTGAAGCGCCCCGATGAGTCCTGGCAGCGCAACTGGGAGAACGCGATCTTCTGGGCCTCACTGATCCCCGCATTCATGTGGGGTGTGGCCTTCGGCAACATCGTGCACGGCGTGAAGATCGACAGGAACTTCGAGTACGTCGGCACCCTCTGGGACCTGCTCAACCCGTACGCGATCCTCGGCGGTCTGGTCACACTGGCGCTGTTCACGTTCCACGGGACGGTGTTCGTCGGGCTCAAGACCGTCGGGGACATCCGGGAGCGCGCGCGGAGGCTGGCGCTGAAACTCGGCCTGGTGACGGCCGCGTTGGCACTTGGCTTCCTGATCTGGACCCAGATCGACAGCGGTAACGGCAAGTCCCTGGCCGCGGCGATCGTCGCGGTGGCCTCACTCCTCGTGGCCCTCGGGGCGGCCAAGGCCGGGCGTGAGGGCTGGGCGTTCATGCTCTCGGGGCTCACCATCATCGCGGTCGTCGCGATGTTCTTCCTGTCGCTCTTCCCGAACGTCATGCCGTCCTCGCTCAATGACGAGTGGAGCCTGACGGTCACCAATGCGTCATCGGGCCCCTACACCCTGAAGGTCATGACCTGGTGTGCGGGGATCGCGACGCCGATCGTGCTGCTCTATCAGTCGTGGACGTACTGGGTGTTCCGCAAGCGGATCGGTACGCACCACATCGCCGTGGATGGCACGCACTGATTCCTGCCGTGCGCACCGAGTCCGGCACGGCGCGCAGAGTCCGAATAACGGCATGTTTCACGTGAAACATGCCTGATGACCCAAGGGTGTGTTTCACGTGAAACCAATCGACCCGCGTCTGCTTCGGTACGCCCGCGCCACCCGCTTCTTCCTCGCTGCGGTTGTCGGTCTGGGGGCCGCCGGGGCGGTTCTGGTCATTGCCCAGGCGATGCTCATCGCCGAAGTGGTGGTCGGCGCCTTCCAGCACGGATTCTCGGTCACTGAACTCCGCACGCCGCTGGGGCTGTTGGTCCTGGTGGCAGTGGGGCGGGCGGTCGTCTCCTGGCTCACCGAGCTCGCCGCGCACCGGGCGAGCGCTGCGGTCAAGTCGGAGCTGCGGGGTCGGCTGTTGGAGCGGGCGTCGCTGCTCGGTCCCGGCTGGCTGAGCGGGCAGCGGACGGGTTCCCTGGTCGCCCTCGCCACCAGGGGAGTCGACGCGCTCGACGACTACTTCTCGCGCTATCTACCGCAGTTGGGGCTCGCGGTGGTAGTCCCTGTGGCGGTGCTCGCGCGGATCGTCACCGAGGACTGGGTGTCCGCGGCCATCATCGCCGGCACGCTGCCGCTGATCCCCGTCTTCATGATTCTCATCGGCTGGGCCACCCGGAGCCAGATGGACCGTCAGTGGCGGCTGCTGTCACGGCTCTCGGGCCACTTCCTGGACGTGGTCGCTGGGCTGCCCACGCTCAAGGTGTTCGGCCGGGCCAAGGCACAGGCTGAGTCGATCCGGAAGATCACCGGCGACTACCGGCAGGCGACCATGCGGACGCTGCGGATCGCCTTCCTGTCGTCCTTCGCCCTGGAACTCCTCGCCACCATCTCCGTCGCGCTGGTCGCGGTGACCATCGGAATGCGGCTCGTCCACGGCGAGATGGATCTCTACGTCGGGCTCGTCATCCTGATCCTCGCGCCCGAGGCGTATCTGCCGCTGCGACAGGTGGGGGCGCAGTACCACGCCGCCGCTGAGGGACTCTCGGCCGCCGAGGAGATCTTCTCGGTCCTGGAGACTCCGTTGGCCGCCTCCGGCTCGCTTTCCGCGCCCGAGGGCGAGATCGCCTTCGAGGGCGTGACCGTGCGCTATCCGGGGCGCTCACGAGACGCGGTCTCGGACGTCTCCTTCACGGTGGGGCGCGGGGAGACGGTTGCTCTTGTCGGGCCGAGCGGTGTGGGTAAGTCGACGCTGCTGAACGTCCTGCTGGGATTCGTGGATCCCGCCGAGGGGCGGGCGCGGATCGGGGGAGTCGATCTCTCCGAGGCCGACCTGACGGACTGGCGCTCGCGGATCGCCTGGGTGCCACAGCGACCCCACCTGTACGCCCAGTCCATCGCCGAGAACGTACGACTGGCGCGTCCCGACGCGGACGACACGGCGGTACGCCGGGCGCTGGCCGACGCGGGTGCCGCCGGCTTCGTGGACGCCTTGCCCGACGGGGCCGACACGGTACTCGGTGAGGACGGCGCCGGGCTGTCCGCCGGCCAGCGCCAGCGCCTCGCTCTGGCCCGCGCGTTCCTCGCGGACCGTCCGGTGCTGCTCCTCGACGAGCCGACGGCCGCGCTGGACGGGGCGACGGAGGCGGAGGTCGTGGAGGCGGTGCGGCGGCTCGCCATCGGGCGCACGGTACTGCTGGTGGTGCATCGGCCGGCGTTGCTGGGGGTGGCTGACCGGGTGGTGCGGCTGGAGCCCGGGGTGGTCGCCGCGGGGCCTGGGGTGCCTGTCCAGGCGGCTGGGTCCGTGCGTGCCGCAGAGGTGAGGGAGTCTCCGTCCGTCGAGGCGGAGAGCATGCCTGCGGCACCAGGAGAGGAGTTGTATTCGGCTTCGGCTTCGGCTTCGGCTGCGTCCTCGGCTTCGGCTCCGGATCCGGCCGCGTCCTCGGCCTCGGCTCCGGGTCCGGGTTCGGCCCTGTCTCCCACTCCCGCTCCCGCTCCGGCTCCGTCTCCGCGAGGGCATGGAGGTGTGCTGGCCCGCGTCCGTGCCATGGCCGCCCCCCGGCGGGGAGCACTCGCCCTCGCCCTCCTGCTCGGCGGTCTCGCCCTGGGGAGTGCCGTCGGGCTGATGGCCACCTCCGGGTGGCTCATCTCGCGCGCCTCTCAACAGCCGCCGGTGATGTATCTGATGGTGGCGGTGACGGCCACCAGGGCGTTCGGGATCGGGCGGGCCGTGTTCCGGTACACGGAGCGGCTCGTGTCGCACGACGCGGTGCTGCGGATGCTGGCCGACACCCGGGTCGCCGTGTACCGGCGCCTCGAACGGCTGGCGCCCGCGGGGCTGCGGACGACCCGGCGAGGTGATCTGCTGTCGCGGCTCGTCGCGGACGTGGACGCGCTCCAGGACTACTGGCTGCGATGGCTGCTGCCGGTCGGGGCCGCGGGCGTCGTGTCCGCCGCCTCCGTCGGCTTCACCGCGTGGCTGCTGCCCGAGGCCGGTGCCGTTCTCGCCGTGGGGCTGCTGGCGGCCGGGCTCGGTGTGCCGCTGCTGACCGGCGCCGTGGCGCGCCGTGCGGAGCGGCGGCTGGCGCCCGCGCGCGGTGTCCTGGCGACCAGGGTGGCCGATCTGCTCACGGGAACGGCGGAGCTGACGGTCGCGGGTGCGCTGCCCGCCCGTACCGCCGAGACGCGTCGGGCCGACTCGGTGCTCACCCGTATCGCCTCGCGGGCCGCCACCGCGACCGCGCTCGGCGACGGGCTCACCGCGCTGGTGTCCGGGCTGACCGTCGCGGCTGCGGCGCTCGTCGGCGCCCAGGCCGTCGCCGCCGGGCGGCTGAGCGGTGTGGCGATGGCCGTCGTCGTCCTCACCCCGCTGGCCGCGTTCGAGGCCGTCCTCGGGCTGCCGCTCGCCGTCCAGCATCGACAGCGGGTACGCAAGAGCGCGGAGCGGGTGTACGAGGTGCTGGACGCCCCCGATGCCGTACGCGAACCGGAGGAGCCGGCGCAGGCGCCCGCATCCGCGTTCCCTCTGGTCCTCAAGGAGTTGAGCGCGCGCCACACAGGGCAGGACCGGGACGCGCTCGCCGGGCTCGACCTGACCCTGGAACAGGGACGCAGGGTCGCCGTCGTAGGTCTCTCCGGGTCCGGCAAGACCACGCTCGCGCAAGTGCTGCTGCGGTTCCTGGACGGGGACGCGGGGACCTACACGCTGGGCGGAGTGGACGCGTACCAGATGGCGGGAGACGACGTACGCCGACTGGTCGGGCTGTGTGCCCAGGACGCGCACCTCTTCGACAGTTCGGTGCGCGAGAACCTGCTGCTGGCCAGGAAGGACGCGACCGAGGCCGAGCTGTGTGACGTGCTCGCGCGGGCTCGGCTCCTCGGCTGGGCCGACGGGCTGCCCGAGGGGCTCGACACACTCATTGGTGAGCACGGCGCCCGGCTGTCCGGGGGCCAGCGGCAGCGGCTCGCTCTCGCCCGCGCGCTGCTCGCCGACTTCCCTGTCCTCGTCCTCGACGAGCCAGCCGAACACCTCGACCTGCCGACGGCCGACGCCCTCACCGAGGATCTGCTGGCCGCGACCGAGGGCCGTACGACGCTGTTGATCACCCACCGTCTGGCCGGGCTCGATGCGGTGGACGAGGTGATCGTGCTGGCGGAGGGCCGGGTGGCCCAGCGGGGGCCGTACGCGGAGCTGGTGGCCGTCGAGGGTCCGCTGCGGGAGATGGTGGACCGGGAGGCCGCGGGGGATCTGCTGGCCGGTGCCGTGGCCCACTGATCGCGCCGACTCGGCTTCGGGGCGTGGTGACCTCGTTTGCCTCGCCGGGCGGCCACCACCTCGACTTTCCATGGCAAATGGGACTAACTACGCTCAAGGTATGACGGCAGCCCCCGCCTCACCTCCGTCCGAGCCTGATGACGGCTCGGACGCAACCGGTCCTGTGGTCCGCGGCAGCCAGGGGCTGCCCGCCGAGCTGGCCGAGCGGGTACCTCAGTTGCTGGAGGCTGTGCGGGAGGTCGGAGCGGGGCTGGAGTTGCACTCCACGCTGGACCGGATCTGTGAGACGGCCGCCGAACTGGCGGATGCGCGGTATGCCGCGATCGGGGCCGTGGCGGAGGAAGGCGGAGGGCTCGTGGACTTCGTGTTCCACGGGGTCGAAGGGGAGACCGCCGGGCTGATCGGGCGGTTCCCCGACGGATGCAGGGGGCTGCTCGGGGCGCTCATCCACGAACCGGAGCCGGTACGGCTCGCGAACCTGGCAGACGATCCGCGCTCCTGCGGCTTTCCGGAACACCACCCGCTGATGCGGAGCTTCCTGGGGGTCCCCATCCGGGTGCAGGGCGAGATCTTCGGCAATCTGTACCTGACCGAGAAGCGGGGCGGCGGGTCCTTCAGCGACTACGACCTCAACATGGTCGGCGTGCTGGCCACAGAGGCGGGCATCGCCATCGGCAACGCCCGGCTGTACGAGGCCGCCCAGCAGCGCGAACGCTGGATCGACGGCTCGGTGGCCGTCACCACCGCCCTCCTGTCGGGCGGCGGCGCCGAGGACGCCCTCCAGGTCGTCGCCGAACAGGCCCGCCGGCTCTCCGGTTCGGCGGCCGGGGCCGTGCTGCTGCCCGCCGCCGAGGGCGGTCTCGAGGTCGTCGCCGTCGCCTCCGAACACCCGTCGAAGGCGCTGGGAATGACCTTCCCGCCGGAGAACGAGTTTGTCGCCGAACTCCTCGGCGGAGAGACCGTGTTCGTCGAGGACGCGGCCACCGACCCGCGTATGGTCTCCGACCTCGCCCGCGTGTACGGGCCGATGATGATGCTCCCCCTGCAGTGCGGCGGCCGCGTGCTCGGGTGCCTGATCACGCCTCGCGCGCCGGGCGCCCGCCCGTTCACCGAGACCGAGCGGACCCTGGCCGCGCAGTTCGCAGCACAGGCCGCGCTCGCGCTGATGACGGCCGAGGCGCAGCGCGACCGGGAGCGGCTCGCGGTGTACGAGGACCGTGACCGGATCGCCCGTGACCTGCACGACCTCGTGATCCAACGGCTCTTCGCCACCGGGATGATGCTGGAGAGCGCCCAGCGGCTGTCCGTCGCTCCCGAGGTCCGGGAAGGTGTCGGCAAGGCGGTCGACGCACTCGAAGTCACCATCCAGGAGATCCGCACCGCCATCTTCGCGCTCCGGCAGGACCCCACAGAAACGCCGTCCGGCCTGCGCACCCGCGTGCTGCGTGAGATCAACATGGCCGCCGTACCCCTCGGCTTCAAACCCACCCACCGCTTCGTCGGCCCGGTGGAGACCATGGTCGGGGAACTCACCGGAAAGAACCTCATCGCCGCCCTGCGCGAGGCCCTCTCCAACGCCTTCCGGCACGCCGGCGCCTCCCGTATCGACGTCGTCGTCGACGCGACCGTGACCCTGCGGGACGGACGCCAGGGCGTCCGGCTGACCGTCGCCGACGACGGCGTCGGCATCACGGACGGCGGTCGGCGCAGCGGCCTGCGGAACCTTGAGCGGCGCGCCGAGTACCTGGGCGGCGAGAGCTGGTACGGCCCCGGGGCGGGCGAGGACGAGGGCGGTACGACGGTGGTGTGGCAGGCGCCGTACTGAGCGCGGGCCGTAGCCCTTTCACCGAGCGCACCGGCGTGGCTTCCCCGGCGACACTTCGCAGCTCGACCGAGCACACCATGTGGGCGCCCGAAGCACACTCCACCGCTCTGCCGGGGCAACACGCCCAAGCCGAGCCCCTGTTCGGCCCAGCCGACGGAGCCATCCGTGGAGCCCGTTCCCCCGGGCGTACCCCTTGAACAGGACCGCGAGCGGGGGCACAGGACACGATCGCTGTCATGCGCTCACCTCGCCGCCATCCCCTGCTCGTGCCGGCCCTGCTGTGCGCCGTCGCGGTTCTCGCGGCCCGTCCCACCGCCGCCGAGGGCGAGTCCGGGAGCGAGCCCGGCATCAGCGCCCAGGTGGCGCGGCTCTACGAGGACGCCTCCGTGGCGGCGCGCCAGTACGAGGCGGGACAGCAGGAGGCCGAAGCGCAGCGGGGCAGGGCGCAGCGGGCCGAGGAACTCCTCGCGCGGGAACGCCAGGACATCGCGGTACTCCACGACGACCTCGGCCGGATCGCGCGCACCCAGTACCGCCAGGGCGGCGGCCTGCCGTACACCGCGCAGTTGCTGCTCGCGGACAGCCCCGAGGACCTGATGCGCGGTCAGCGTGCCGTGTGGCAGGCGGATCTCGCCGTCAACAACGCGGTCAGTAAGAGCCGCCGGGCCGAGGCGAGGCTCGCCGCCGACGAGGCGAAGGCCCAGGCGGAGTGGCAGGCGCTGGAGAAGCGCAACGGTGAACTCGCCGAGATGAAGCGGACCATCCAGGCGAAGCTGGACGAGGCACGGTCGGTGCTCCAGGGGCAGGCCGACGCCGCGGTGGTGGCCGGCTCCTGCCGTGGTGCCGTCCAGCTCGACCAGCCGGAAACGGACTTCGCGCGTGCGTGGGTCGCGCCGGTGGAGACGTACGAACTCTCCGCGAGCTTCGGCAGCGGCGGCGAGCGCTGGGCTAGCCGGCACACCGGACAGGACTTCGCGGTGCCGATCGGCACGCCGGTGCGGGCGGTCGGGGCGGGCCGGGTGGTGAAGGTGTCGTGCGGCGGGGCCTTCGGTATCGAGATCGTCGTCCAGCACCCGGGCGGCTACTACACGCAGTACGCGCATCTCGCCGCCGTCACCGTCGACCAGGGGGAGCAGGTCGCGGCCGGGCAGTGGGTCGGGCAGTCGGGCACGACCGGCAACTCGACCGGGCCCCATCTGCACTTCGAGGTGCGGGTCACGCCGGAACTGGGGTCCGGGATCGACCCCGTGCCGTGGCTGGCCGAGCACGGGGTCCAGCTTTAGCTCCGGTTGGCGCGTATGCCCCTGCTGCCGGTGGCCCTCCTCCGGAGCGGTGCTCGCTCCCCGACGCGGCAACGCCAACAGCAACGGTGGAGGTCGCCACAGACCGGGTTTCCTGCCGAAGGGGCTACACCTGGCGCTCGGCGATGATCCGCTCGATCACCACCGCCACCCCGTCCTCGTTGTTCGCGACCGTGCGCCCGGAGGCTGCGGCGATCACGGCGGGGTGGGCGTTGCCCATCGCGTACGAGCGGCCCGCCCAGGTGAGCATCTCGACGTCGTTCGGCATGTCGCCGAAGGCGACGACCTCCTCGTGGGAGATGCCGCGCTCGGCGCAGCACAGTGCGAGCGTGCTCGCCTTGGAGACTCCGGGGCCGCTGATCTCCAGGAGGGCGCTCGGGCTGGAGCGAGTGACACCCGCGCGGTCGCCGATGGCCAGGCGGGCGACGGTGAGGAAGTCGTCCGGGTCCATCTCGGGGTGGTACGCGAGCACCTTGAGGACCGGCTGATCGGCGTCGAGCGCGTCCTTGGCGAGGAGTTTCTCGGCGGGCGCCATGATCTCCGGGGGCTCCATGTGCAGCGACGGGTAGGCCGGTTCGAGGTGGAGCCCGTAGGTGCGCTCGACGGCGACCGTGGTGCCGGGGGCGGCGGCGCGCAGCAGCTGGATGACGTCGAGAGCGACGTCGGGCGCCAGCTCGCGGATCTTGACGAAGCGGTGGGCGCCGGGGCCGCCGTGCAGGTCGACCACGGCGGCGCCGTTGCCGCAGATCGCCAGGCCGTGCCCGTGGACGTGGTCGCTGACGACGTCCATCCAGCGGGCGGGGCGGCCGGTGACGAAGAACACCTCGATGCCCGCCTGCTCGGCGGCGGCGAGGGCGGCGACCGTGCGCTCGGACACCGACTTGTCGTCGCGCAGCAGAGTGCCGTCGAGGTCGGTGGCGATCAGCCGGGGCGGAACCATGGAGGCCGGGGTCTCGGGCCGTCGAGTCGCGGAGGTCACTGGCCCATTCTCCCGCATATGCGCGCACGTGCGGGCGGCGGTCCGCACATGTGAGTGATTACCGTCCTCACCAGGGACGTTACGCCCCGTCAAGACCAAGCCGACGGAGTCAGGTTCCGGCCGAGGGATCAGGCGAGCTGCGCGGCAGCCTCCATGGCGATCCGCTCGAAGATCTTCTCGTCCGCCGCGAAGCCGGAGTCGGGGATCGGCCAGTGGATCACCAGGTCCGTGAATCCCAGCTCGGCGTGACGGCCCGCGAAGTCGACGAACGCGTCCAGCGACTGCAGCGGACGGCCACGGTCCGGAGTGAAGCCGGTGAGCAGGATCTTGTCCAGTTCGCCCACGTCACGGCCCGCCTCGGCGCAGGCGACGCCCAGCTTCTCGACCTGTCCGCGAATGGCTTGAACTGACTGTTCAGGGGTCCCCGTCTCGTACAGCTTCGGGTCGCCCGTCGTCACCCACGCCTGCCCGTACCGCGCCGCGAGCCTCAGCCCACGCGGTCCGGTCGCGGCCACCGCGAAGGGCAGCCGGGGGCGCTGGACGCAGCCCGGGATGTTCCGAGCCTCGTGCGCCGAGTAGAAGTCACCTTCGTACGACACGGAGTCCTCCGTCAGGAGACGGTCGAGCAGCGGAACGAACTCCGCGAGGCGGTCGGCGCGCTCGAGCGGGGTCCAGGGCTCCTGGCCGAGCGCCGTCGCGTCGAAACCGGTGCCTCCCGCGCCGATCCCCAGGGTGATCCGGCCGTCCGAGATGTCGTCGAGGGAGATCAGTTCCTTGGCGAGGGTCACCGGATGCCGGAAGTTCGGCGAGGTCACGAGCGTGCCGAGGCGGAGGTGATCGGTGACGGCGGCCGCGGCGGTCAGCGTCGGCACGGCACCGAACCACGGGCCGTCCCGGAAAGTCCGCCAGGACAGGTGGTCGTACGTGTACGCGGTGTGGAACCCGAGCTGCTCCGCCCGCTGCCATGCGGCACGACCGCCCTCATGCCAGCGGAGGTACGGAAGGATCACGGTGCTCAGACGCAGACTCATGCCATCGAGCCTAAGCGCAGGAGTGAACGGTCGGCGCACGTGCCTGCTCATCGCACCGGGCTGCTCAGAGCCCAGGCCTGTCCAGCGCACGGGATTGCTCAGTGCACCCGCCCGCTCAGCGCACCCGTCCGCTGAGCCACGGACTGAGGCTGATCATCAGCAGGTGTTCCTTGTACGTACGGTCGCCGGGCAGCGGCACGATGAGCCGGTAGCCGGGCGGGAACCGGCGCGTACTCACGTAGGCGAGGCCGCCGAAGACCGAGCGCAGGAAGGCGGGCACGTCATCGCGCGGGACGTCGGGGAACTCGACGTCCTCCACGGTGATCAGCGCGTCGTCCTCCGGATAGAGCCGGACACTCAGCCTGGGCAGTCCGCCGAACTCCACGAAGGCCTCGTGCGGAAGCGAGCCGTCGGGATCGGCGGTCACCCCGACGCCCGCGGCGCTGCGGCGGGACGTCTGGTCCGCACCGATGTCGTGGGTGACCTCGATCTCACGCGCGTACTCGACGGCGATCGCGCGGAGCGCGGTGACGGCGGCTTCGGTACTGGACAGTTGCTCCATGTTCCCGATCATCCCTGAGTCACTTCAGTGCTGGGCCGGGAACCGGATGTACCCCGGCGGTACGGCCTCCGTGAGCCACACCCCGTTCGCGCTGACGTGGAAAACATGACCGTCGCGGTCCATCGCGGCGGCGTCCACGGAGAGCACGACCGGCCGGCCGCGGCGGGCACCGACCCGGGTGGCGGTCTCGCGGTCGGGCGAGAGGTGCACGTCGTGCCGGTTCATGGGCCTCAGGCCCTCGGCGCGGATCGCGTCCAGGCTGCCGGACACGGTCCCGTGGTAGAGATACGCCGGCGGAGTCGCCGTGGGCAGTCCGAGGTCGACGTCGACGGAGTGGCCCTGGCTGGCGCGGATCCGGGTCCCCTCGACCGCGAAGCGCCGCTTGTCGTTCTCGGCCACCACGTGGTCCAGCTCCTCGCGCGTGAACCCGAAACCGTGCGCCGACGCCGCGGCGATCAACGTCTCGATCTCCACCCAGCCCGCCTCGCCGAGCGTGAGCCCGATCCTCTCGGGCTGGTGCCGCAGATGCTTGGAGAGGTACTTCGACACCTTCACGGTGCGTCTTTCGTCCATCCCGTAAGGGTGCCTGGCGGGACGGAGATCACGCATTTGATTTTGGTCCTCAGGTTTGATCCACAGCCAAGTCCAGTTATCCACAGGGGAATTGGCGATTCTGTGGACAACCCACAGGCCGTTTAGGAGAGTTCGTCAACTATGGTTATTTTGTCATGGTTTGCCGCCAGTTGGTCCAAGGCGCGGGCCTGCACCTCCCGTTCGGCCGCTGCGGCGACGAAGGCGGCGACCTGCCCGGCGCCAACCAGCTTCTCCACCGCCCCTATTGTCCCGGCCGGGAGCGCCACGAAATGGGTCTCGTCCACGGGCTGCGGCACCTTGTCCGCGCCAAGGTGCTGACGCAGATGCCGGTTGGCGAACAGCCGCATGGCACGGGCCAGTTCAGCATCCACGGTTTGCTGTGCGAGCGGCCGGAGCCGTCGTACGAGTGAGGCCGCTTCCGCCGCTTCCGCGTCCGTCGGCGGGTGCTCCCCCAGATAGCGGGCGAACACATGCTCGGTCGTGAACTCCAGGAAACGGGAGGCGATGTGCTCGACCTGACCCCTCAACTCCCGCAGGTGGACGGAGATCGCGGACAACGGGACCCCCGCCGCGTACAACTCGACTGCCACAGCGAGCTCTTGAGGGCTCGGGACCAGGAAGAGATCCTCGTCTCCCGGTACGGGTACCAGTACGCCGAGTTCGATCGCGTCGGCGACCGCCTCGTCGTCCGGGGAGCCGCCGAACCGCTCGTCCAAGTCGGCCCGGGAGATCCGTACGGCCTCCTCATCGGTCCAAGGACCGTCGACCTCCGCGACCAGACCGAGGACCCCGCCGAGACCCCGGCCGGCATCCCAGGCCTCCAGGAGTTCCTTGATGGACGCCAGCGTGAACCCCCGGTCGAGGAGATCGGCGATCTGCCGGAGCCGGGCCAGGTGCGCGTCCGCGTACACATTGGCGCGGCCGCGCCGCTCGGGGCGGGGGAGCAGGCCACGGTCCTGATAGGCACGGATGGTGCGGACCGTGGCACCGCTGTGATGCGCCAGATCCTCTATCCGGTACGCGACACCGGCCTGCGGACCGACACCGGCCTGCGGGCCAACACTGGCCTGCGGGCCAATACCGGCCTTCGGGCCAATACCGGCCTTCGGGCCAATACCGGCCTTCGGGTCGGCACCGGCCTCCGGGCCAATACCGGCCTCCGGACCGACACCGGCCTCCGGGCCAATACCGGCCTCCGCGCCGACACCAGCCTCTGTACGACCACGGGCTGCAGGACCGACACCGGACTCCGCACGGCTACGGGCCGTAGGGCCGACACCCGCCGCCCCGTCCACCGACTCCTCGTTCACGATCCCCGCCCTCCCCACCTCGCTATGCCATGGCCGCACGTCGCTACGCGGTGGCCGCCCGTCCGATCACTCCCGCCGCCGACCGGGCCGCCGGGGACTGCGCCAGATACTCCACCGCCCGGCGCAGCGAGCCCTCCTGCGACGGATGGTACGACCGCCGCAGATAGCGGGGTACGGCCGCGCCGAGCTCCCGCCAGGTGGGCAACAGCCCTTTGCGTACGGCTCTGTTGTGGGCGGCGAGCGAGTAGCGCAGGCGGCCGGCGAGCTGGGGGTCGTGGCGTATGAGGTATGCGGCGCCCCACCCCCACAGATAGAGCATCACCGGTGCGGTGACCGCCATGCCCGCGACCCGGCGTGCGTAGCGGGGCAGGCCCTCGCCGCCGCAGTGCTGGAACATGTCGAAGGCGACCGCGCGGTGTTCGACCTCCTCCGCGCCGTGCCAGCGCAGCAGGTCGAGCATGACCTCGTCGGCGTCGGCGAGATCCAGGCCCTCTGCCGCCAGCACCCAGTCGCCCAGCACCGCCGTGAACTGCTCGATCGCCGCGATCACCGACAGCCGGAAGCGCAGCCATGCCTCGGGCGGAACGGGCGCGCCCAGCGGCGGTTGCTCGCCGAGCAGCTTCTCGAAGAGGAAGTCGACGTACTTCGTGAAGTCCGCGGTGTCGAGCTGCTGCGCCGCCAGGTGGTCCAGGACGAACGCGTGCTGCACACTGTGCGTCGCCTCCTGCCCCATGAACCCCTTCACGTCCTTGAGGAGTTCGGGGTCCTCGACGAGCGCGAGCGCCTCCTTGAAGACCTTCACGAACCACCGCTCCCCCGCCGGCAGCAGCAGATGCAGCACGTTGATGACATGGGTGGCGGTGGGCTCGTCCGGGATCCAGTGCAGCGGCGTCTTCTCCCAGTCGAAGGAGACCCGCCGCGGGGCGATCGCGTAGTGATCGTCGCGTAGGGAGTCACTCGTCGAGCCAGCCGTCGAGTCGCTCGTCGAGCCAGCCGTCGAGGCATTCGCCGAGCCAGCCGTCGAGTCACTCGTCGAGCCAGCCGTCGAGGCATTCGCCGAGCCAGTCGTCGAGCCAGCTGTCGAGGCATTCGTCGAGCCATCCATCGAGTCGGTCATAGAGGTGGCTCCAATCGTGCGATCGCGCGCAACGCCCTCGGTGTGAAGCGGGACATGAGGCGGGCGCCGCGCGCCTCCGGGGTGACTGGCACGACCGCCTGGTTGCGGACGACGGCGCGCAGGATCGCGTCGGCCACCTTCTCCGGCGGGTAGTTCCGCAGCCCGTACAGCCGCGCCGACTTCTTCTGGCGCCGCCGCTCCTCGCCCGCGTCGACGCCGGTGAAGCGTGCGGTAGAGGTGATGTTGGTGTTGACGAAGCCGGGGCAGATCGCCGAGACGCCGATGCCCTGGCCCGCCAGCTCCGCACGCAGACACTCGCTGAGCATGAGCACGGCCGCCTTGGAGGTGCTGTAGGCGGGCAGTGCCTTTGACGGCTGGTATGCCGCCGCCGACGCGGTGTTGACGATGTGGCCGCCCTGCCCGCGCTCGGCCATCTGCTTCCCGAAGAGCCGACAGCCGTGGATCACGCCCCACAGGTTGACGTCGAGGACCTTCTTCCAGTCCTCCGGAGTGGTGTCGAAGAAGGAGCCCGAGAGCCCGATCCCGGCGTTGTTCACCAGCACGTCCACCACGCCGTACTCGGTGGCGACCTTCTCTGCGAGCTTCTCCATGGCCTGCTCGTCGGAGACGTCGACGGTCTCCGCCCAGGCCTCGGGGGAGCCGATCAGCCGGGACATCTCCGCGGTGCGGGCCGCGCTCTCCGCGTCCCGGTCGACGGCCACCACGCGCGCGCCTGCCTCGGCGAACGCGAAGGCGGTGGCCCGCCCGATACCGCTGCCCGCGCCGGTGACCAGCACGAGCTGCCCGCCGAACCGGTCCGCGTACTTGCCGGTGGCCACGGTGTCCCCCACCGGTACACCGTCCTCGTTGGCGTGCACGAACTCCGTGATCCAGGTGGACAATTGATCGGGCCGGGTGCGCGGAACCCAGTGCTTGGCCGGGAGCGTACGGCGCACCAGCCCCGGAGCCCACTGCTCCAGCTCGTCGTACAGCCGCTCGGAGAGGAACGCGTCCCCCAGGGGCGTGATGAGCTGCACGGGCGCGTGTGCGTACGCGTCCGCGCGGGGCCTGCCCAGCCGGGCCCGTACGTTGTCCCGGTACAGCCAGGCTCCGTGTGCGGCGTCCAGGGGCAGTGACGGAGTGGGGTAGCCGTCCGAGGGGATCTTCTCGACGCGTCGAAGGATCTTCGGCCACTGCCTGCCCAGGGGGCCGCGCCAGGCAAGCTCGGGCAGCACGGGTGTGTGCAGCAGGTACACGTACCAGGACTTGGCACCCTGGCCGAGGAGCTGGCCGATCGCGCGCGGGGTGGGGCTCTTCACGCGCTGCTTGATCCAGTGCCCGAAGTGATCGAGGGAGGGCCCGGACATCGACGTGAAGGACGCGATCCGGCCCTCGGTGCGCGCGACGGTGACGAACTCCCACGACTGCACCGAACCCCAGTCGTGCCCCACCAGGTGTACGGGTTTGTCAGGGCTGACCGCGTCCACGACGGCCAGGAAGTCGTCCGTCAGCTTCTCCAGCGTGAACCCGCCCCGCAGCGGCTGCGGCACCGACGACCTGCCGTGCCCGCGGACGTCGTACAGCACGACGTGAAAGCGCTCGGAGAGCCGCCCGGCGACCTCGGACCACACCTCCTTGGAGTCCGGATAGCCGTGCACGAGCACGACCGTGGGCTGCCGCGGGTCGCCCAACTCGGCGACGCACAGCTCGACTCCGCCCGTCCGCACCCAGCGCTCGCGCGCCCCCGTGAGACTCACTTGTCCTCCGCCCAGCGCCGCACGTGCGGCAGATCGTCGTCCAGCCAGAACGCGCTCTGTTCGGGGTCCTTGGAGTCGGTGACGACCAGGATCTCCTCGAACTTCGCGCCCGTACCCCGGAATCCGAGGTGCGGTTCGACCGCCCACAGCCCCGGCCGGGGCGGGTGGTCGGAGAACTTGTACGGCGACCACAGCGGCGACCAGCCGTCGCGGTGCCCGCGCAGAGCGTCGCTCGCCAGCCCTTTCAGGGACTGGGTGCCGAACCCGAACAGGTGGGGTGACCAAGGGCGTTCCTTCACCCGGTCGACCTTGTGGGCGATCACGCCGAACGGGTACGCGCGGTGCCGGTTCGCATAGCCCTGGCGGACCATGAGCCGGTCCACGTCCTCGTAGATCTCGCGCAGCGGGCGGCGCTCGCGCACCTCGCGCAGGATCAGCTCGCGATGCGCCTCCAGGTCGGCCATCAGCTTGTCCTGCACGGGATTCAGCCCCAGGGAGCCGGAGTAGCCGATGTCCGCGGTGAAACCCTTGTGGACCGGGGCCATGTCGAGAATGAACGGCATCCCCGCCTTCAGCCGGCGGTTGGTGGGGAAGAACTGCAGCGGGATGCGGAAGTTGACGAACGCCGTGCGGTCCCCGAACCAGGCGAAGGGCAGATGGAACCAGTCCCGCACCCCGCGCTCGCGCAGCCACACACGCTGCATCCGCGCCGCCTCACGCTCGGTGACCCCCGGCTTCAGCCGCGCCGCGACCGCCTCCGCGCACTCGTAGGCGAGACGCTGCACTTCCCGGAACCCCCGCAGCTCCGCCGAGAGTTCACTTGTCGCTGCACTGCTCATGCCACCGTCCGTCCACCACGATCGCCGTACGTGCCCGTAACTTGACACTGATGAATGTGACAATGGTTGGAGGCTGCGTCAATAGGCCTGCGCGACCCCTGTGGACAGCCGGGTCGATGTGGACAACCCATTGACGGTTGTTCGACCTCAGGGGGACCCCTACGGGCCCGTACGACTGGAGAGGGACGCGGATACAGCTCCCTGGTCTGACGACTTGATGTGGCGTGCGCCACTAACTTCGAACCGTGACTGTGATCGCGACCGAAAGCCTGAGCAAGCGGTTCCCCAGGGTGACCGCTCTTGACCGGCTCTCCGTGGACGTCGGACCCGGTGTGACCGGACTCGTCGGAGCCAACGGAGCCGGCAAGTCCACATTGATCAAGATCCTGCTGGGTCTGTCCCCCGCCACCGAGGGCCGAGCACACGTGCTCGGCCTCGACGTCGCCACCGAAGGCGGCGCCATTCGCGAGCGGGTCGGATACATGCCCGAGCACGACTGCCTGCCGCCCGATGTCTCGGCCACCGAGTTCGTCGTCCACATGGCGCGCATGTCCGGACTCCCGCCGGCCGCGGCCCGCGAGCGCACCGCGGACACACTGCGCCACGTCGGCCTGTACGAGGAGCGGTACCGCCCCATCGGTGGCTACTCGACGGGCATGAAGCAGCGCGTCAAGCTCGCCCAGGCCCTCGTCCACGACCCGCAACTGGTCTTCCTCGACGAGCCGACCAACGGCCTCGACCCGGTCGGCCGCGACGAGATGCTCGGCCTGATCCGCCGGATCCACACCGACTTCGGCATCTCGGTCCTCGTCACCTCGCACCTCCTGGGCGAGCTGGAGCGCACCTGCGACCACGTCGTCGTGGTGGACGGCGGCAAACTGCTGCGTTCCAGCTCCACCACGGACTTCACCCAGAAGACGACGACCCTCGCCATCGAGGTCACCGACACCGACGAGCACCCGGACGGCACCGGCGCGGTGCGCGACGTGCTCCACGCGCGCGGGGTGGAGACCCACGACGGCAGCGGCCTGCCCGGCGCCGGCCACATCCTGCTGCTCACCGCAGAGGGCGAGGAGACCTACGACCTCGTCCGCGACATCGTCGCCGACCTCGGCCTCGGCCTGGTCCGCATGGAACAGCGCAGGCACCACATCGCCGAGGTCTTCCACACCGAGAGCGACCAGAACGGCGCACGTGACGAGCTCGAGCAGCGGAAGGAGGCGGTCGGCCATGGCGGTTGAGCAGCCCCAGGTCCAGCCCACAGCCCATGCGGGCGAGCAGACCCGAATCCACAACATCGGCTACCGCAACTACGACGGACCGCGCCTGGGCCGCGCGTACGCCCGCCGCTCGCTGTACTCGCAGTCGCTGCGCGGCTCCTACGGACTCGGCCGCTCGGTCAAGTCCAAGGTGCTGCCCATGCTGCTCTTCGTGGTGATGTGCGTCCCCGCGCTGATCATGGTGGCGGTAGCGGTCGCCACCAAGGCGAAGGACCTGCCCGTCGACTACACGCGCTACGCGATCATCATGCAGGCCGTCATCGGCCTCTACGTCGCCTCCCAGGGACCCCAGTCCGTCTCCCGCGACCTGCGCTTCAAGACCGTACCGCTGTACTTCTCGCGCCCCATCGAGACCGCCGACTACGTACGCGCCAAGTACGCGGCCCTCGCCTCCGCACTCTTCGCCCTCACCGCCGCGCCGCTGATCGTGCTCTACGTAGGGGCGCTGCTGGCCAAGCTCGACTTCGCCGACCAGACGAAGGGCTTCGCACAGGGGCTGGTCTCCGTGACGCTGCTGTCGCTCCTCTTCGCCGGCATCGGCCTGGTCATCTCGGCGGTCACCCCGCGCCGCGGCTTCGGCATCGCGGCCGTCATCGCCGTACTGACCATCTCCTACGGAGCCGTGTCCACCGTCCAGGCCATCGCCTTCAACCAGTCCAGCGACCCCACGGCCGTCTCGTGGCTCGGCCTCTTCTCACCCATCACGCTCATCGACGGAGTACAGACGGCCTTCCTGGGCGCCACCTCCGCCTTCCCCGGAGGGGAAGGCCCCTCGTCCGCGCAGGGCGTCGTCTACCTCATCGTCGTCCTGGGTCTCATCGCAGGCTGCTACGGCCTCCTGATGCGCCGCTACCGAAAGGTCGGGCTGTGACCACGCTCAACATCGACCACGTCTCCCGCTGGTTCGGCAACGTGGTGGCGGTCAACGACATCACGATGACGATCGGCCCCGGAGTCACCGGCCTGCTCGGCCCGAACGGCGCCGGCAAGTCCACCCTCATCCACATGATGGGCGGCTTCCTGGCTCCGTCCACGGGCACCGTCACCCTCGACGGCAAGCCGACCTGGCGCAACGAACAGATCTACAAGGAGATCGGGATCGTCCCCGAGCGCGAGGGGATGTACGACTTCCTCACGGGCCTCGAATTCGTCGTCGCCAACGCCGAGTTGCACGGCCTGGGCAAGAAGGCCGCCCAGAAGGCGCTCGCCACGGTCGAGATGGAGTACGCGCAGGACCGCAAGATCTCGACGTACTCCAAGGGCATGCGACAGCGCGTGAAAATGGCGTCCGCCCTCGTCCACGAACCGTCCCTGCTGCTGCTCGACGAGCCCTTCAACGGCATGGACCCGCGCCAGCGCATGCAGCTCATGGACCTGCTGCGCCGCATGGGCGACGAAGGCCGCACGGTGCTGTTCTCGTCCCACATCCTCGAAGAGGTCGAGCAACTCGCCGCCCACATCGAGGTGATCGTCGCCGGACGGCACGCGGCCAGCGGCGACTTCCGGCGCATCCGCCGCCTGATGACCGACCGACCGCACCGCTACCTCGTCCGCTCCAGCGACGACCGGGCACTCGCCGCCGCGCTGATCGCCGACCCGTCCACCTCCGGCATCGAAGTGGACCTCGCCGAGGGCGCGCTGCGCATCCAGGCCGTCGACTTCGGCCGGTTCACCGCGCTGCTGCCCCGGGTCGCACGCGACAGCGGCATCCGGCTGCTCACGGTCTCGCCGTCCGACGAGTCCCTCGAGTCCGTCTTCTCGTATCTCGTAGCGGCGTAGGAGGCCGAAGATGTACGACCCCACAGTCGCCCGGCTCACCTATCGAGCCCTGCTCGGCCGCCGCCGAGCCCTCATTCTCTGCGCCCTTCCCGTCCTGCTCATCGTGATCTCCGCGGCCGTACGCGGCTTCACCGGAGCCGACGACCAGACGGCCGCCGACGTCCTCGGCGGGTTCGCGCTCGCCACGATGGTCCCGATCATCGGCGTCATCGCCGGTACGGGCGCCATCGGCCCCGAGATCGACGACGGCTCGGTGGTGTACCTGCTCGCCAAGCCGCTCAAGCGGCCGACGATCATCTTCACCAAGCTGATCGTCGCCGTCGCCGTGACCATGGCGTTCTCCGCGGTGCCCACCTTCATCGCCGGCATGATCCTCAACGGCAACGGCCAGCAGATCGCCGTCGCCTACACCGTGGCCGCCCTGGTCGCCTCGATCGCCTACGCCGCACTCTTCCTGCTCCTGGGGACGATCACCCGGCACGCGGTGGTCTTCGGGCTCGTCTACGCGCTGGTCTGGGAGGCCCTTTTCGGCTCACTGGTGTCCGGCGCACGCACCCTCAGCGTCCAGCAGTGGGCGCTCGCGGTGGGCCACAAAGTCACCGGCGGCGACCTCGTCACCTCGGACGTAGGCCTGCCGACCGCGACGGTGCTGCTGGTCGTGGTCACCGTCCTCGCCACCTGGTACGCCGGGCAGAAGCTGCGGACGCTGACACTGGCCGGCGAGGAGTGAGCGGGGGCTCCACGCGCGCGTGCCCGGATGTCACCGTGCACGCGCGCGTGGAGCCCTCTTTGTTTCTTGACAGAGGCTTCACATCTGTCTGTGCACACTGGGCAGACGGGGACGCACGTCCAGGAGGAACGGGGATGGCAGCCGAAGAACCACGGAGTGATGGTCGCGAGCAGTCCGGGGGCAGGGGCACAGGCGCGGACGGGGATGCGGACGGGGAAGTCTGGGACGACCTCGTGCTCGACGAGGCCTTCATACGATCCGCCGAGACGACCGAGCCGTCGGCCCGCGCGCGGATGCTCGCCGCCCGCTGGCGCAACGGGGGACCCGATCCCCAGCCCTGGCGCTCCGACGAGCCGCCCGCGGGGTGGTTCTTCAGTAAGGGACGCCGACGCAGGTGGCGCCGCCGGTGAGCACCCCCGGCCGGCCCTTTTAATCAGTGGCGCCCAACTCGGCGTACGGGCACATTGGTTGTGTCAACGCCGCCGGTTCGAGTCGGCGCCACGATCAGGGAGAGGAGCGCGACGATGTTCGTCAGGAGCAGTTCGTCGAGCTCCCGACAGGGCAGCCCGCGGCGGGTTCCGGAGTAGTCACCTCCGTCGAACCCGCGCCGCACGGGGGGCTGTCCGGGGCGGCCGCTTCGAGCGCGTATTCGCGCGGGCCGCCCACCCGGAGGATTGGCCGAGAGGTAAGGCACCGGCTTGCGCTGCGTTTGAGCAGAAGCGAGTCGCGATCGGGACTGAACCCCCGCGCGCGTTCGATCCGCGCATCCTCCGCAACACGCACGCCCACCAGCACGCAGCCAGTGGCAAGAAGCCGGCCGCGCCCTCAGCGACCAAGCAACCGCTCCAGCACCACCGCGATGCCGTCCTTTTCATTGGACAGCGTGACTTCGTCCGCCACCGCCTTGAGATCCTCATGCGCGTTGGCCATCGCCACCCCGTGAGCAGCCCAGGCGAACATGGGGATGTCGTTGGGCATGTCCCCGAAGGCGATCGTGTCCGCGGCCTTCACGCCGAGACGGCGGGCCGCCAGGGAAAGCCCCGTCGCCTTCGAGAGGCCCAGGGGGAGGAGTTCCACTATCCCGGCGCCGGCCATGACCACCCCGACCAGACCGCCCGCGACCTCCAGGGCCACCGCGGCGAGCTCGTCGTCGGAGAGGGTCGGGTGCTGCACGTACACCTTGTTCAGAGGCGCCGCCCAGAGGTCCGCCGCGTCCTTGATCGGCATGACCGGGAGCGGCCCTTCGTGCACTCGGTAGCCGGGCCCGACCAGCACCTCGCCGTCAAGCCCGTCGCGGCTCGCGGCCAGCAACAGAGGGCCGACCTCCGCCTCGATCTTGGCGAGCGCCAGAACTGCCAGCTGCCGGTCGAGGGTCACCGAGGTGAGCAGCCTGTGCTCCCCCGCGTCGTACACCTGCGCGCCCTGACCACACACCGCGAGGCCGTGGTAGCCGAGGTCGTCGAGGATGTGCCGGGTCCAGGGCACCGCGCGCCCGGTGACGACGATGTGCGCGGCGCCCGCGGCGGTGACCGCCGCGAGCGACTCACGCGTACGCGCCGAGACCGACTCGTCGGAACGCAGCAGCGTCCCGTCGAGGTCGGTCGCGACGAGCTTGTAGGGGAACGCCCCCGTTGACCGAATGGCGCCGGACGTCACTTGGAGATCGGCTCCAGAACCTCACGGCCGCCCAGATACGGACGCAGCACCTCCGGCACCCGTACGGAGCCGTCGGCGAGCTGGTGGTTCTCCAGGATCGCCACGATTGTGCGGGGTACGGCGCACAGCGTGCCGTTCAGCGTCGACAGCGGCTGCACCTTCTTGCCGTCGCGCATCCGCACCGACAGGCGGCGCGCCTGGAAGCCGTCGCAGTTCGAGGCCGAGGTCAGCTCGCGGTACTTGCCCTGGGTCGGGATCCACGCCTCGCAGTCGAACTTGCGGGTGGCGGATGCGCCGAGGTCGCCCGAGGCCACGTCGATCACCTGGAAGGGCAGCTCAAGGCCGGTCAGCCACTGCTTCTCCCAGTCCAGAAGCCGCTGGTGCTCGTTCTCCGCGTCCTCGGGAGCGACGTACGAGAACATCTCGACCTTGTCGAACTGGTGTACGCGGAAGATGCCGCGGGTGTCCTTGCCGTACGTGCCGGCCTCGCGGCGGAAGCACGGCGAGAAGCCGGCGTAGCGCAGGGGCAGCTTGTCGGCGTCGAGGATCTCGTCCATGTGGTACGCGGCGAGGGGGACCTCGGAGGTGCCGACCAGGTAGTAGTCGTCCTTTTCCAGGTGGTACACGTTCTCCGCGGCCTGGCCGAGGAAGCCGGTGCCCTCCATGGCGCGCGGGCGGACCAGCGCCGGGGTCAGCATCGGGATGAAGCCGGCCTCGGTGGCCTGTGCGATCGCAGCGTTGACGAGGGCGAGCTCCAGGAGCGCGCCGACACCGGTGAGGTAGTAGAAGCGCGAGCCCGACACCTTGGCCCCGCGCTCGACGTCGATCGCGCCCAGTGCCTCGCCGAGCTCCAGGTGGTCCTTGGGCTCGAAGCCCTCGGCGCCGAAGTCACGGATGGTGCCGTGCGTCTCCAGGATGACGAAGTCCTCCTCGCCGCCGACCGGGACATCGGGGTGGACCAGGTTGCCGAGCTGGAGGAGGAGGTGCTTGGTCGCCTCGTCCGCTTCGTGCTGCTCGGCGTCGGCCGTCTTGACGTCGGCCGCCAGCTGGCCGGCCTTTTTCAGCAGCTCGGCCTTCTCGTCACCCGAGGCCTTGGGGATCAGCTTGCCGAGCGCCTTCTGCTCGGAGCGCAGCTCGTCGAACCGCAGGCCGGACGACCTGCGCCGCTCGTCGGCGGAGAGGAGGGCGTCGACGAGCGCGACGTCCTCTCCACGGGCGCGCTGGGAGGCGCGAACACGGTCGGGGTCCTCACGGAGCAGGCGAAGGTCAATCACCCCTCAAGGTTACCGGTGCGTGCTTCCGGTCAACGACTCGATATTCCGTACCGTGACTTCTGTCACGTTATGGGCGAAATGCCGGACTGAATTTCTTGATCGGCAATATCCGTCAATAAAACGGACGATGCTCCCTGAATCGGGGCACGTGGCGGTTGGGCTGTTGACTGGATCCCCTTATGGGAAAGGGGACTTGAGTGGAGAGTTGTCCACAGGGAGTCACGCCTCCATGAAGTTATCCACAGGGTGTGTGGAAGATCTGTGGACTATGGAAGTGATCATTCCGAAAGGGGTGGCCGGGGCGGGGGATTCTCGGGTCAAACCATCCCTACACCCACGTTCGAGTGGATTCGAGCAGAAATGCTTCGCTCCATAGGATTGACCAAGGGAAAAGAGTGGACGAGGGGTGACGTGCCGCCCTGTGGATGAAACAGGGGCCCAGAGGCCGATTTGTCGACGATGTAGCCCTTCGTTGTCGACTTGTCCCCAGGTCGAGAAGCGCACCTGTGGATAACTTCCTGTGGATGAGGAAAATCGGCAGGTACGACTGGTCTCGGAGCAAGGCAGCGCTGAGCTCTGACAGGGCCCGTCACCATGCAGGCTCGACAGAAGTGGCTGAACCGCTCAGAACCGTCCGTCGTGGCAGCGCGCCACCCAGTCGGCCGCCGCGACGAACTCGTCGTCTGATGTCCCGCGCAGCGGAGTGCGTACGTCCTCGACACCGATGTCGGCGCGCGGATACGACCCGAGGAACCGCACCTGGAGGCAGATCCGCTTGAGCCCCATCAGGGCCTCGGCCACCCGGCGGTCGGAGATATGGCCCTCGGCGTCGATGCAGAAGCAGTAGTTGCCGATGCCTTCGCCGGTGGGCCTGGACTGCAGCAGCATCAGGTTGATGCCCCGTGTGGCGAACTCGCCCAGCAGGTCGCGCAGCCCACCGGGGTGGTCGTCACGCTGCCACAGGACCACGGACGTCTTGTCCGCGCCGGTCGGCGCGGCGGGCCGGGCGGGCCGTCCCACCAGGACGAACCGTGTCTGCGCGTTCTCGGCGTCGTGGATCCCGGTCTCCAGGGCCTCCAGGCCGTAGGGACCGGCCGCGAACTCGCCGGCGAAGGCGGCGTCGTACCGGCCTTCCTGCACGAGTCGGGCACCATCCGCGTTCGAGGCCGCGGACTCCCAGAGCACGTCCGGGAGGTTGGCCTTCATCCAGTTGCGCACCTGCGGCTGCGCGGCGGGGTGCGCGGTCACGGTCTTGATCTCGGACAGTTTCGTGCCGGGCCTGACCAGCAGCGCGAAGGTGATCGACAGCAGCACCTCGCGGTAGATCATCAGCGGCTTGCCCGCGACCAGCTCGTCGAGGGTCGTGGTGATGCCGCCCTCCACGGAGTTCTCGATCGGCACGAACGCGGCCTCGGCCTCGCCGTTACGGACGGCGTCGAGCGCGGCGGGAACCGACACCATCGGGACGAGCTCCCGGGTGGCAGCCTCCGGAAGCGTCCGCAGGGCGACTTCGGTGAAGGTGCCCTGCGGGCCGAGATACGCGTAGCTGGCTGGCATGACCTCACCCTAATGGGCCCTGCGCGACCCGGCTCACGCCTGTGGAAAACCACGGCCCCGGTGAGCGACGCCGGCTGTGGAGGCGACGGCCCCGGTGAGCGACGACCACACTCATGAACCCCGCCATCCCGAAGAGGCCGGCCCCCTCACCCCTCCAGCAGCCGCTGCCCCACGTACTCACCCTCCGTCGCCCCGCCCGGTACCGCGAACAGTCCGCTCGACTCATGGCGGATGAACTCGGAGAGCGCGTCGCCACGGTCGAGTTTGCGCTGGACGGGGACGAAGCCGCGTACGGGGTCGGCCTGCCAGCAGATGAAGAGCAGGCCCGCGTCGGGCGCCCCGTCCGGGTCGAAGCCGTCGTGGAAGGAGAAGGGGCGGCGCAGGATCGCGGCGCCGCCGTTCTGGTCGGGCCGGGTGATGCGGGCGTGCGCGTTGATGGGGACGACGAGGTTGCCGTCGGCGTCGGTCGTGTCGAGGTTCATCTCGGTCGTCTCGGTGCCGCCGCTCAGGGCCGCCCCGGTGGCCTTCTTCCGCCCGATGACGTCCTCCTGGGCCTTCACGGAGAGCTGCTCCCAGTTGTCGAGGAGCATGCGGATCCGGCGTACGACGGCGTACGAGCCGTTCGCCATCCACTCCGGGTCGCCGGAGGCGGGGACGAAGATGCGCTCGTCGAAGTCGGTTTCGGAGGGCTTCGGATTGCGGGTGCCGTCGAGCTGGCCCATCAGGTTGCGGGCCGTCATCGGCTGGGCGGTGGCGCCCGGCGAGCGGTTGAAGCCGTTCATCTGCCAGCGCACGCGGGCCGTGCTGCCCGCGTCCTTCTGGATGGCGCGCAGGGCGTGGAAGGCGACCAGGGCGTCGTTCGCGCCGATCTGTACCCACAGGTCGCCGTTGCTGCGCGCCTTGTCGAGGTGGTCGGAGGAGAAGTCGGGGAGCGGGTCGAGGGCGACCGGGCGCTGCTTCTCCAGGCCGGTGCGCGCGAAGAAGCTGTGCCCGAAGCCGAAGGTGACCGTCAGGGACGACGGTCCGGCGTCGCGCGCGACGTCCGTGTCGTCCTGTGCGGCGGCCTCGCCCGCCATCAGCCGCTGGGCTGTCGTCGACCAGCGGCGCAGCAGTGCGGCTGCTTCCTTGCGGCCCGCGCCCGCTGCCAGGTCGAAGGCGATGAGGTGGCCGCTGGCGTGGAGGGCGGTGGTGATGCCGGGCTGATGTTTCCCGTGAAACATCGCCATGTCCGCGCCGACCGAGGTGAGTGGCACGGCCTTGTCGGAGGGGGCGGTCGCATACCCGGCGGCGCCGCCCGCCGCACCGAGTGCGAGCCCGGTGGCACCGGCGGTTCCCAGCAGCCGCCGCCGCGAAATGCCCTCCTTGGGGGAGGCGTTTTCGGAAACGGCCTCCTTGGAAGGGCCCGGAGAGCCCACCTTGAGGGCGCCCTCTACAGGAGGGGACTCAGGGGATGCCTCCTTGGCGGCGCTTCCCTGGGAGGGGGCTCCCGGCGTGGACTGGTCAGCCATGGTGTGGTTCAGCCGATCTGCGCGTTCTTGTCTACGGTCGCTTGGTCGATGTCGGAGGTCCGCACGGTCACGGCGATCGTCCAGTCGCCCGCCATGGGGATCTGTACCCCGCTCGCCGTCCAGTGGCCGGTGGCGACGCGGTCGGGGGTCACGGGGAGCGGTCCGATGTCCTTCGATTCGAGCGTGAAGGCGATTTTCACCTCGGGGACGTCGAAGGCCTTGCCGTTGGGCCGCACCACGAAGACGTGCATTTCGTTGCCGCCCACGCGGGCCGGGTCGAGTGTGACCTCCACGGTGCCCTTGCCGTCCTCGCTGCCCGTGTCGAACGGAATCTTCAGAGACAGTGGTCCGGTCTGCTGGGAGGTGGCCGAGGTGGCTGCCTTGGCTTCCTCCTCGGTGCGTCCGGGCTCGGTGGATGTCAGCACGGTGGTGACCGCGAGGAGGACGACGGCGACGCCGGCCTCCGCGAGCACCGAGCGGCGCAGGCCCGAGCGGAGTGGGTCGGCGTCGCGCAGGCGCTTGTCGCGTGTGGTGGTCATGGCGGCTTCCTGCCGCGCGAGCTGGGCTGCCCGCCGTGGGTCACCGGAGCCCGCGGGAACCTTGGTCCGGGTCTTCGCGCGCTGTTCGACCACGGCCGCCGCGACGGCGTCCGGGGCCGGAAGCTCGGACAGCTGTCCCGTCCAGCGCCGCGAGATCCACGCGATGCCGACGAGTACCGCCACCAGGCCGATCTTGACGAGCAGCAGCTGCCCGTACGTCGTGTCGGTGAAGGCCGACCACGAGCCGACCTGCCGCCATGACTGGTAGATACCGGTCGCGACGAGTGCGATCACGCTGCCGAACGCGATGCGTGAGAAGCGGTGGACGGCCGCCGCCTCGATCTGGGCGTCGGCGGGCGCCCGGAACAGGGCCACGAGCAGCGCCGCGAGGCCACCGAGCCAGAGGGCGACGGCCAGCAGGTGCACGACGTCGACGGGCATCGCGATGCCCGTCTGGATGCCGGCCGAGGCGTGTTCGGCCATCGCCCAGGTCGCGGCCAGTCCGGCCGCGACGACGGCGCCGCCGATCGCGAGCCCGAAGGTGAGGTCCCTCTTCGCGGCGGCGGCATCATCGGCATCGGTATCGGCGTCCACTCCATCCCCATCCCCATCCCCATCCCCATCCCCAGCCTCTGCCTCTGCCTCCTCCCGCTTCACATACGCCCCGAAGAGCACCGCGATGAACAACGCGCCCGCGGCGAGCAGCAGCAGCCGCGACACCAGCGCCGCGCCCGCCTTGGTCTGCAGCACCTGCCCGAGCAGTGTCAGGTCGAAGATGTCGCCGACCTTGCCGGAGCCGACGTAGGAACCGCGCAGGAGCAGCAGCGCGAGGGTGGCGCCGGTGAGCGCGAGCCACCCGGAGACCACGAGCCGTTGTACGGGGCGGACTCCGGCGCCCCGCTGCCAGCAGGCGAGTACGAAGGCCGCGCCGCCGACGAGGAGGATGAACCCGGCGTACGAGATGTAGCGACCGGCTTCGTAGAGCGCGCCGACGACTCCGCCGCCGGCCTCCTTGTCGGACACGGCGACGGTGGTCTGGGAGGGCGCGCCGATGGAGAAGGTGAAGGCGCCCGAGACGGGGTGGCTGTCCGCGGACACCACCTGGTAGGTGACGGTGAAGGTGCCGTCGGGCAGTCCGGCGTGGAGTTTCACGGCGTACGTGGTGCCGCTCGGGTTGGTCGGCTTGCCGGTGTCGACGCGCTCGCCCTTGGGGTCGAGCACCTGGAGTGCGCCGTCGGAGAGTGCGACCTGCTCGGAGAAGGTCAGCGAGACCTGTGCGGGCGCCTTGTCGACCACCGACCCCTGCGTCGGGTTGCTGCCGGTCAGCGCGGCGTGCGCGGAGGCGGGCGCGGCGCCGGCCAGGAGCGCGCCGCTGACGGCGAGGAACAGCAACAGCAGCGTCCGTATCCGCGCGATGCCTTGCGTGGCGCCACGGGGAGCGATGGTCGGCGTCACAGGTGATCCCTCCCTCAGTGCCCGGTCTTCGGGTTGTACGTCGCGGACTGCACCGGCATGGAGATCTTCACGGTGCCGGACTTGGCGAAGTGCAGCTCCACCGACACCTTCTCGCCCTGCTTCGGCCGGTGGGTGAGCTTTTCGAACATGAGGTGGTTGCCGCCGCTGGCGAAGTCGAGGGTGCCGTCGGCGGGCACGGCGAAGGACTTCTCCTCCTCCATCGTGCCGTCCTTGGTGGAGTGCAGCGTGATGTCGTCGGAGAGGTCGCTGGTGACGGAGGTGAGGGTGTCGGCGCCGCCGGAGTTGGTGACGGTGAAGAAGCCGGCCGCCATGATGTCCATGCTCGGGGCGGGCATGTAGGCGCCGCTGACCTTGAGTTCGGGCCTGGCCGAGGTGCTGGCGGAGCTGTCCGCGCCGCACCCGGTGAGTGTCAGGGCCGCGATGGTCAGCACGGCGGCTCCCGTCGTGTGACGCCTCACGGGTTCTGTCCCTTGATGAGCTTGGGCAGATCCTTGATGTAGTCGTCGACGGTGGCGTCCTCGCCGTACAGCACATAGCCCCCGTCGGTCTTCGGCGAGAACGCGATGACCTGGGTGCCGTGCACGGAGACGAGCTTGCCGTTCTTGTCCTTCGAGGTGGGCTCGATGGAGATGCCGAGGGTGCGGGCGCCTGCCTGGATGGTGGCGAAGTCACCGGTCAGGCCGATGAAGTCGGAGTCGATGCCCTTGAGCCACTTGCTGAGTTCGGCGGGGGTGTCGCGGTCGGGGTCGGTGGTGACGAACACGACGCGCAGCTTGTCCTGCTCGGCCTTGGGCAGCGCCTTCTTGGCGACGGCGAGGTTGTTCATGGTCAGCGGGCAGACGTCGGGGCAGTGGGTGTAGCCGAAGTAGATCAGCGTCGGGTCGCCCTTGGTCTCCGCGCGGAGGTCGTACTTCTTGCCTTCGGCGTCGGTGAGTACGAGGTCCGGCTTCTCGAACGGCTGGTCGAGTACGGTCGCGGCCTTGCCGGAGTCGGCCTCGACGGACACGTCGGCGACCGGCTTGTTGCTGTCGTCACCGCTGCCACAGGCGGAGAGGGTGAGAGCGGCGGCAGCGAACAGGGCGGCCGCGGCATACGTCTTCTTGCGCATACAAAAATGTCCCAGATGTGAGGAGCCCGGTGCGCACCGGGGTCGTACGAGGGCCTGTACGGCGATGTCGTACGACCTCCGGCGCGGCACCGAGGGAGCGATGGGCCTCAGGCGTCGGTGCGCCGACGGCCGGCCAGCACGCCGTACGCCACGCCCGCCGCGCCGACGACGATGCCCACGACGCCGAGCACGCGCGCGGTGGTGTCACTGCTGTCGGTGGAAGCGGCGGCTACCTCGGTGGTCTCCGTGTGCTCCGCGGAGGTTTCGGCAGCCGGGGTCGCGGTGGCGGAGGCCCCGTGGTGGCCCTCCTCGCTCGCCGCGCTGAGCGCCAGTACCGGGGCCGGGTTCTCGGGCTCCTCCGCGCCCTCCTTCTGCTCCTCGATCCAGCGGACGACCTCCTTGTTGGAGTACGTCTGGACCGCCTTGAAGACGAGTTCGTCGGTGTCCTCGGGGAGCGCGCCGATGGAGAGCGGGAACTTCTGGAAGTAGCCGGGCTGGATGCCCTTGCCGGTGGCGGTCCAGGTGACCTTGGTGACGGCCTGGGAGATCGTCTCGCCGTGCATTTCGAGCGGCTTGTCCAGCTTGGACGTGGTGACCTTGGTGGTCCAGCCTGCGACCGCCTCCGGCATGACGGAGGCGAGCGGGTGGTCGGTCGGGAAGCTGACCTCGAGCTTGGTGGTCGAGGCGTTGTCGCGTTCGTTGGGGACCTTGAAGTTGACCGTGGCGTATCCGCCCTTGGCGGCTTCGCCCTCCGGCTGCACGCTGACGTGCGCGAAGGCGGGGCCGGACAGGACGAGGACGGCCGAGGCGGCGACGGCACCGGCGGCGGCGATACGGGAAACCTTCATGACAGGAAGCACTCCACTGTGAGTCCGATGAGATCGGATGGGATCGGATGACATCCGGTGAGATCGGACGGGATCCGGTGAGCTGGGGCGCGCGTGGTGCGCGATGCGCGTGCGGAAGGCACCGATGGGGAGCCCTTAGAGGCGCCCTTGGAGGTGTCGAAAACGCGGGCACGCGCGTGTGCCGCACGACGGCAGCCCCTCGGTGGAGTGGTGCGTCGCGTCAGGCAGCGAGGACGAGCGCGGTGGAGGACGGCGGTCCGCGCCGGATGACGGTGTGCTGGAGCGCGGTGGTACGGGGCTTCGGCGGCCTGAGCGGCGTGGGGCGCGCAGTGCGCGGTGCCGCGCCGGGCGTACCCGGAAGTCCCGTGCGCAGGGCGCGTACGAGTGCGAGCGCGGCGCGCAGGGAACGTACGAGAGCCCCCTCGGAGACCCCGTGCGCCGACAGCCGGATGAGACGCAGCAGCGCCATGTCCCCCCGGCGCAGGACCCATCCGGTGGCGACGGCCGCGAGGACGTGGCCGAGCAGCATCGGCAGCGAGGGCAGCACGGACATCGAGGAACCGGTCGCCGATATGGCGTCCGCGGAGTGGTGCATGGACTGCGTCGTGCCCGTGTCGAGCCGGGCGTCGGCGAGGATCTGCTGGGCCTGTGCGGGGCTGATCGCCGCCGCGGTCGCGCCGCACAGCAGACGCGCCGCGCGCTCGACGACCGACGCGTCGGCCATGACCATGCCCGACGCCATTCCGGACCCGGTTCCTGACCCGGTGGTCGACGCCGTGGCCGACCCCATCGTCATCGTCGTATCGCCGTGCTGGCCGAGTCCGAACAGGGTGTGCAGCACGCACTGGCCGGTCGCGAGGACCGCCGCGATGCCCGGAAGGGAACGCTCGTGTCCCGCCAGCGGCGCGGCGACGGCGAAGACCGCGAGGAAACCGGCGGCCAGCGTCCACGGCGGGACCGTGGCGGAGGAGGCGAGCACATGACCGGCCGCGGCCAGCACGACGCAGGCCGCGGCGAACACCGCGGCCCGGAGCATCCGGACATCGCATCCGGAGCGCGCCGTGCGCTTGTGGGGGGCAGTCATGGCGGGCTCATCATCGCACTGGGCTTACCCGTTCCCTATGGCAGGTCCGCAAGATGGCGATTGGTCCGGAGGGCGGCGATCCGGGCGACCGTCGGTACGTAGATCTGTCTGTGCCGCCCGTAGAGGCGCAGTCCGTGCCGTCGGCGCCGTTCGAGATGTCCGTGCCGTTCGAGATGTCTGTGCCCGTCGTGTCGTCCGCGGGTACGGGGTTTCCCGACGGGTACGGCGTTCTCCGCCTGCACATACACCGATTCCTGTCGCCCGCGCATCCGCCGTATGGGCGGCATCACGTCAAGTGGGTGATTGCGTACGCGTGGTTGCGGCAATACGTAACGGTATGTCGAGCCGCGGCCGGGAGGCTGGAGCATGAGCATCTGGTGGTCACTCCATTTGCGGCGTGAAGCTGCGAGCGTTCCGCTCGCCAGACGCCTGCTGCTCGGCACGATGGAGACCGCGGGCGTCGACCCGGACGTCTCCTTCGACCTCTCCATCGCCCTGAGCGAGGCCTGCGCCAACGCCGTCGAGCACGGCGGCGACACCGCGCGGGGCGGCTCCTCCGAGGCCTACCGGGTGACCGCCTACCTCGACGGCGAGACGTGCCGCATCGAAGTCGCCGACTCCGGCCCGGGGTTCCCGTCCGGCACCGCCCTTCCGTCCGACCCGAGCCCGCCGTCCGGCCCCGACCTCCCGTCAGGCCGCGTCATGCGCACCCCGCTCCGCCCGGTTCCGGCCCGCAGTGACGCCGAGCACGGCCGCGGGCTGTGTCTCATCCAGGAACTCGCGGACCACGTCCAGATCGGCAACAAGCCGGGGCGGGGCGGCGCCGTGGTCAGCTTCGACAAGATCCTCAAGTGGAGGAAGGGCGCGCCTTTGATCGCGGTGTAGTCCCCGCCGACCTCTCAGGGCCCATAGTCAACTGACAGCGCCATCCCATGTCCTTGACGGGTAACGCCCCTAATTTTCCCAGCATGACGGGAAGCCACAAAGAGAAGACGATCACCCGGCGCCACGCGATCGCGGTGACCGGAGGGACGGTCGCGGCCGGCGGAGTCGCGTTCGCGGGATACCGGGCGGCGTTCGCGGACGAGGAGACGACCACCGCGACCACGGACGCCGAGGCGCCGGCCTCCGCGACCTCCGCCACCAGCGGCCAGTGCGTGCTGATGTCGAGCGTCACCGAGGGGCCGTACTACCTGGACGGCGCCCTGGTGCGGAAGGACATCACCGAGGGCAAGAGCGGCGTCCCGCTGACGCTGCGCATCACCGTTCAGGACACCACCGAGTCCTGCGCCCCGGTCGCGGGCGCGGCCGTGGAGATCTGGCACTGCGACGCCTGGGGCTACTACTCCGGCTACACCACCGCCAACCCCGGCGGCTCCGCCCCCGCCGAGAGCGAGGACGGCTCGACCGCCAACGACAAGACGTACCTGCGTGGTTACCAGGTCGCAGGCGCCAACGGGGTCGTCAAGTTCGAGACGATCTTCCCGGGCTGGTACACGCCCCGCACCACGCACATCCACGTCAAGGTGCACACCGGCGGCGAGAAGGAGGACGGCACCTACGAGGGCGGCACGGTGAACTTCACCGGCCAGCTCTTCTTCGACGACGACATCGCCGCGGAGATCTTCGCCCTGGAGCCGTACTCCCGGCACAGCGGCAGCTACACCGAGCTCGCCGACGACATGGTGTACGAGGACAACGGCGCGGCCGGCGGCCTGCTGACCCTGAAGGCGGTGCACAAGAAGGACCCGTCCAAGGGCTACAAGGGGTCCATCGTCCTGGGCATCGACCCCGACGCGGAGAGCACCGGGGCGGGCAGCGGCGGCGGTACGCCCCCGAGTGGTGACCCGGGCAGTGATCCGGGCGACGCGCCGACCGGTACGCCGCCGAGCGACGCCCCGACGGACAGCGTCTCCCCGTCCCCGTCCCCGTCCGCGACGGCGTCTTCGTAAGTTACGCCCATGAAGAGCCGCGAGGACGAGACGCTCGCGCGGGCCGCCGTGGCAGCGCTGATCCGGCAACTGGAGCTGGCTCCCAAGCCCGGACTGCCCGACCCGCGCGACCTCGACGCCCGTTCCACCCGCCAGGACCACCGCGCCCTGCACTGGTCGGCCAGGGCGCTGGAGCCCGGCCTCGTGGCCATGGCCGCCGCCGCCCGCCGCATCGGCGGGCCCACGGCCGAACTCCGCACGGAACTGGGCGCGATCGGCCGCTCCACCGAGCACTCGATGGCCCTCGCGGGCGGCGGACACCGCGGCGCCATGTGGACCCTCGGGCTCCTGGTCGCTGCCGCGGCCCTGGAGCCCCGGGCCACCGGGAAGGATGTCACCGTCGCTGCCAAGCGCATCGCCGCGCACCAGGACCGGCGGGCGCCGCGACGGCCCTCGCGGGGATCGTCCGTCTCGGCGAAGTACGGCGCCGCCGGGGCGCGCGGCGAGGCGCGGGCTGGATTCCCGCACGTACGGCGCGCGTTGGACGCGCTCACCGCCGCCCGCGACGCCGGCGCGTCCGAGCCGTACGCCCGGCTCGACGCCCTCCTCACCGTCATGTCCACCCTCCAGGACACCGAGTTGCTGCACACGGCGGGCCCGCACGGCCTCCGCCATGTCCAGGCAGGCGCGCGCGCAGTGCTGGAAGCGGGCGGTACGTCCACGGAGGCCGGCCGCGAAACCCTGTCCGCCCTCGACAACGACCTCCACGCGCGCGCGTGGAGCCCCCGCGGCAGCGGAGGGCTGCTCGCGGGGGCGCTGTTCGTGGACTCGCTGCCGGTGGTGGTCAGTTCACCGGCGATGGTTTCTTGACGTGCCTCTTCGGCCGTCAGTTCACCGGCACCGGCACGGGCTGCCTGACGCGCCCTTGCGCAGGTCCGGCGCTCGCCCACCGACTCGCCGGCCCCATCGCATACGAGGCCGCCAGCATCACCCCGCCCAGGAGCAGCCACCCCGGCGTCCCCCAGCCCACCAGCAGCGCGGTGAGCACGAGGGGGCCCATCGTGCGGGCGACCGTGACGCCGGTGCCGAAGAAGCCCTGGTACTCGCCCATCCGGTCGGCCGGAGCGAGGCCGAAGGCCAACTGCCAGGAACCGGCGGACTGCTGCATCTCTGCGAGGACCTGCAGTACCGCGCCCGCCACCAGCGCGCTCACCGCGACCCACGCCGAGACACCGGACGACAGAGCGAAGACGGCGCAGGACGCCAGCATGACGAGCCCGGAGCGGCGTATCGCGCGCGTGGCGGACGCGAGGCCAGTGACACCGCGGGCCATCCGTACCTGGAAGACCATCACCGCACCTGTGTTGAGCACGAACAGCGCGGAGACCAGCCAGGCCGGGGCCGCGGTCCGTTCGGTGATCCAGAGCGGGATGCCGAGGCTGAGCAGCGGCATCCGCAGCAGCAGGACGGTGTTGAGGAACGTGACGAGGACGTAGGGGCGGTCGTGCAGTACGCCGAGGCCATGACCGCGGTGCACGGCGACCGACGATGACACGGCCGGCAGTCGCAGCAGCAGGCCCGCGCAGAGCAGGAACGTCACCGCGTCCAGTGCGAACACCCCGAGGTACGCGGCTCGCGTCCCGGCGTGCAGTGCGAGGCCGCCGAGTCCCGCGCCCACGGCCAGACCGGCGTTGAGCGTCGACTGCAGGTGCGCGAGCAGTCCGGTCCGCTCCCGGGCCGGTATCAGCCCCGCCAGCAGCGCCTGCCGGGCCGCCGCGAGCCCCGACTGCGCGGACGCGTACGCGCACGCCGCCAGGACGAACGGGAGGAAGCCGCGTACGACGAGGAAGGACGCCACCGCCGCCGCGGTCGCCAGTGCGAGCAGCACCGCCGTGCCGCGCGGCCCGCGCCGGTCGGCCAGCCGTCCCAGCGGCACCCCCACCAGCGAACCGACTGCCCACGCGACGGTCAGCCCGAGGCCCACCCGCCCGGGGGCGAGACCGACGACGTGGGTGAAGTACAGCGCCGATGTCACGTAGTAGGCGCCGTCTCCGACGGAGTTGGCCAACTGGGCGAGGGCCAGTACACGCTGCGGACCCGCGGGCGGGACGAGGGAGTTCGTCATGAGACCGACACTAGAAGCACGGTGGACCCCTGGACAGGCCCAATCCGAGCACCATTTCGTGACCCAATCCAGGCCCACCCGGTGACGCCGTCAGCCGGTCTCCCCAAGTCCACCCGGGTACGCAGTCAGCTGGTCTCCCCAAGTCCACCCGGGTACGCAGTCAGCTGGTCTCCTCAGGCCCACTCGGGGACGTCGTCAGCGGTCTCCCCACGCCCACCGAGAGAGGCCCGTCAGCCGGTCTCCAGCACCCGCCCCAGCGCCTCCAGTGCTTCCGGATACGCCCGCTCCCGCGGTGTCCCGTATCCGACGACCAGCCCCTGTGCCCGGCCGCCGCCGCCCGGCGTGTGCCAGTGCTCGCCGAGATGCCCGACCGCGAGCCCTTCCTCCGCCGCCCGCGCCAACGCCTCGGCCTCGTCCGGCACTTCCACCAGCGCGTGCAGCCCCGCCGCGATCCCCCGTACGCCCCGCCGCGCTCCCAAGCGGTCGACGAGCTGGTCCCTGCGCCGCCGATAGCGCAGACGGCACGCGCGTACGTGCCGGTCGTACGCGTGACTGTTGATCATCTCGGCGAGGGCCAACTGCCCGATGGACTCGGTGTGATGGTCGGTGTGCAGTTTGACGTCGGCCACTTCGTCGGCCAGGCGGGGCGGCAGCACCATCCAGCCGAGCCGCAACGCGGGCCCGAGCGTCTTGGAGGCGGTACCCAGGTAGGCGACCTGCCCCGGTGCCATCCCCTGGAGGGCGCCGACCGGCTGCCGGTCGTAGCGGAACTCCCCGTCGTAGTCGTCCTCGATGATCAGCCCGCCACGCGCGCGTGCCCAGTCGGTGAGCGCCCGCCGCCGCTCCGGGTGCAGTGTCACGCCGGTCGGGTACTGATGGGCGGGCGTGACGACCACGGCCGCCGCATCGGTCAACTCACCGGCACGGGCACCGTGTTCGTCGACCCGCAGCGGCACCACCCGCCCACCGCCCCGCCGCACCACCTCCCGGTGGAACGGCAGCCCGGGGTCCTCCATGGCGAACGTCCCGCCGTCCAGCACGCGCGCGAGGAGCGCGAGCCCCTGCACATACCCGGAGGTGATCACGATCCGCTCGGGCGGCGCGAGAACGCCCCGGGCCCGGCCCAGGTACTCCGACAGCGCCGTCCGCAGTTCGATGCGGCCGCGCGGATCCCCGTAGTCGTACGTCAGGGAGGGCGCCGTCGCGATCGCCCGCCGCAGCGCGCGGAGCCAGGCCGCCGCCGGGAACGTACCGACGTCCGGGCTGCCGGGCCTCAGGTCGAAACGGGGGGCACGCGTGCGCGTGGGGGCGTTCGGCGCCGCCGCGTCGACCGAGGGCAGCGACGCGACCGCCGTGCCAGACCCCTGGCGTGAGGTCAGATAGCCCTCGGCGACGAGCTGGTCGTACGCCGCCTTCGCCGTGCCCCGGGAGACGCCCAGCTCGACCGCGAGCCGTCGCGTCGCGGGCAGCCGGGTACCGGGCGTGAGCCGCCCGTCGCGTACGGCGTCGCGCAGTGCCCGTTCGAGCCCGGATCTGCGTCCCGCAGCCGCGTCGGGCTCCAGGTGCAGGTCCACACCGACGCCGGACCAGAAGTCGTCCACGAAAAGCCGCCCCCTAGGCACACGGAAAAGGCGCACAAAAGGCACCCGAACAGGCACACGAATGGCCGGGCACCGCCACAGGTACCCGGCCACCAATCTCGTATCAGCCCCTGCAGTCTCCCGAAGTACCTAGGTCCCGAAGTACCTGAGGTACCCGAAGCACCCGAAGTACTTCAGTACTGCAGACTTCAAAAGCGGTGTTCAGCTCAGCTCTTCAGGGCGGCCATCCACGCCTCGACCTCGTCGGAGCGCCGCGGCAGGGCGGCCGACAGGTTCCGGTTGCCGTCCTCGGTCACCAGGATGTCGTCCTCGATCCGCACGCCGATACCGCGGTACTCCTCCGGCACCGTCAGATCGTCCGCCTGGAAGTACAGGCCGGGCTCGACGGTCAGGCACATGCCGGGCTCCAGCGTGCCCTGCACATACGTCTCGGTCCGCGCGGCCGCGCAGTCGTGGACGTCCATGCCGAGCATGTGGCCGGTGCCGTGCAGGGTCCAGCGGCGCTGGAGGCCCAGCTCCAGGACGCGCTCGACCGGGCCCTCGACGAGGCCCCATTCGACGATCTTCTCGGCCAGCACGCGCTGCGCCGCATCGTGGAAGTCGCGGTACTTGGCGCCCGGCTGTACGGCCGCGATACCGGCCTCCTGGGCCTCGTACACCGCGTCGTAGATCTGCTTCTGGATCTCCGTGTACGTGCCGCTGATGGGCAGCGTGCGCGTGACGTCGGCCGTGTAGAGCGTGTGCGTCTCGACACCGGCGTCCAGCAGGAGCAGGTCGCCCGAGCGGACCGGACCGTCGTTGCGCACCCAGTGCAGGGTGCACGCGTGCGGACCGGCGGCGCAGATCGAGCCGTACCCGATGTCGTTGCCCTCGACCCGCGCGCGCAGGAAGAAGGTGCCCTCGATGTAGCGCTCGCTGGTCGCCTCGGCCTTGTCGAGGACCTTCACGACGTCCTCGAAGCCGCGCACCGTCGAGTCGACGGCCTTCTGCAGCTCGCCGGCCTCGAACTCGTCCTTGACCAGCCGGGCCTCCGACAGGAAGACCCGCAGCTCGTCGTCGTGCTCGGCGGTCACCTTGTCGGTGAGCGCCGCTTCGATGCCGGCGTCGTAGCCGCGTACGACGCGGACCGGACCGGTGGCCTCACGGAGCTTGTCGGCGAGCTCGCGGACGTCCGAGGCGGGGATGCCGTACAGCTGCCCGGCCTCCGTCAGGGAGTGGCGGCGGCCGACCCACAGCTCGCCCTGGCCGCTGAGCCAGAACTCGCCGTTCTCGCGGTCGGAGCGGGGCAGCAGGTAGATGGTCGGTTTGTGGCCGTCGCTGGTGGGCTCCAGGACCAGGACGCCGTCCTCGGTCAGGTTGCCGGTGAGGTACGCGTACTCGACCGAGGCGCGGAAGGGGTAGTCGGTGTCGTTCGAGCGGGTCTTCAGGTTGCCCGCGGGGATGACCAGACGCTCGCCCGGGAAGCGCGCGGAGAGCGCGGCGCGGCGGGCGGCGGTGTGCTCGGCCTGCGCGATCGGCTCCAGGCCGTGCAGCTCCGTGTCGGCCCAGCCGGACTTCATGCTCTCGGCCAGCTCGTCGGACACGCCCGGGTACAGCCCGTTCTTGCGCTGCTTGATCGGCTCTTCGGGAGTCTCGTCCGGGGTCTCCGGGTTGAGCTCGTCCGCCACGGTCTGCCTCCTAGATACGACTCTGGACCCCCACCATCGTACGGTCGTACTGAAGGGGGTCCAGAGCCGGAAGACCTGTTACGCGGGCTCACTCGAAGCGTGCCGCCGGTAGTACGACGTCCTCACTCGGAGCGTGCCGCCGGTAGTTCGACGTCTTCACTCGGAGCGTGCCGCGAGTAGTTCGACGTCTTCACTCGGAGCGTGCCGCGAGTAGTACGACGTCTTCACTCGAAGCGCGCCGCCAGAAGTACGACGTCCTCCTCGGAGTCCGCCTCGTCCAGCCCGTCCGGCAGCACACTCCGCAGGACGTGATCGGCGAGCGCGCCCGGATCGTCGCGCAGGGTCCGAGGGACACTCGACGCCGCCGCGTGCAGCCGGGCGAAGGCGCGGTCCATGGGGTCGCCGGTGCGGTGCAGCAGGCCGTCCGTGTAGAGGAGCACCGTCTCGCCGGGCTCGGCGCTCAGTTCGACGCTCGGTGCCTCCCAGCAGGCGAGCATGCCCAGGGGCGCCGACAGGGAGGTCTCCACGAACTCCGTGCGCCGCGGGCCGATCACCAGGGGCGGGCTGTGTCCGGCGCCGGCCAGCGTGATCTTTCGCAGCGCGGGCTCGCAGAAGGCGAACAGGGCGGTGGCGGAGCGGGCGGGCTCGGTCAGCCGCATCAGAAGTTCGAGGTCGGACAGGACGGCGACGGGGTCCTCGCCCTCCATGACCGCGTATGCCCGCAGGGACGCCCTGAGCCGGCCCATCGCGGCGACCGCGCTGGGCCCGGACCCGGTGACGGAGCCGACCGCGAGGCCGAGCGCGGCGTCGGGCAGCGGCAGCGCGTCGTACCAGTCGCCGCCGCCGCGCGGACCGGTGCGGTGCCGGGCGGCGAGCTGGACGCCGGAGACCCGGGGCAGCCGCGGGGGAAGCAGCTCCTCGGACATCGTCGTGAGGCACGCGCGCGTGCGATCCAGTTCCAGCAGCCGTGCCAGGTGTTCGGTGGCGTGCCGGGCGTACCGGCCGATGAGGTGGCGCTGGCGCTCGACCGGTTCGGCGGGCTCGTCGTAGAGCCATACGGCGGCGCCCAGGCGGCCCGCGCCCTCCGTGGACAAGGGCAGTGCGTAGCTCGCCGCGTAGCCGAGCTGGGCGGCCACCTCGCGGTGGCGGGGGTCGAGCCCGTCCTCGGCGAACAGATCGGGCTGTGTGATCTCCGCCTCGCCGCCGGGCAGTCCGGCCGCGGTGTCGAGGAGTTTCCCGTACGCCATACAGCTTCGCGGGACGGTCTCGATGTGGCCGAGATCGGCCCGCGCGAGGCCCAGTCCGATCGTGGTGTCCGGGCCGAGTCCGTCGCTCGGTTCCATGACGACGAGACCGCGCCGGGCGCCCACCAGGGCGGCTCCGGCGCGCAGCAGCTCCTCGAGTGCGTCGCTCAGTGTCGCGGTGCGTGCCAGGCGTTCGGTGAGTTCGTGGAGCGTGGTCAGATCGGAGACCAGTCCGGCGAGACGATCCTGGAGATCGGCTCCCGGGCCGGTGGCGGAGGTGGCCGAGGGGGTGACCGTGGTGGCGGACCTCGGCGCGACAGTGTGTGCGGGCGAGGGAACCGTGGAATCGATTCCGGCCACTTTCGGAAGGTGAGGGGCGGTCATGTCATCCGGCTTTCCGACCGGTGCGTATTGCTCAATAGCATCGCAAACCCCCATGTCGTTCTGCGCCGCAAGCAGTGTCTCCACATGTACACGCACTCGTGAGGGGATGTCCAGCATTGTCCTGCCGGGATTCCTGGTGTCCGTGAGACCGGCGGTAACCCTTGCGGGAAAGTAAAGTTGGCTTAAAACTGACTCGGGTAACGGCTTATTGAGGTCGACTGGCCTAGTTCGACAGAGCGTCACAGCGGTCGTGATGGGTACGTACTCGGTGAAGGCCAGGGGCGATTGCGTATCGCCCGGAACCTGGCGACGGACCCGGGCGTCTTAACCACCGACGACCGTGCCCCATCCTCCCGTGGCGGAGGCGGCTAGAAGTACACGGGACGGCAAAACGCCAGGCGCCGCCACCCCACGCCATGCCCATGCTTCAGGCACACGCAGTACGGACGCGGACGAAGCCCGACGCTCGGCCCAGAGGGGCTTCCCTTGTCTCCAGCAAGGGTGTGATGCGCCAGCAGGTACGCACAGTGAAGTGATCGACACATGATGTGAATGGTCCACAGTGTTGCCAGGCGTGCAACGGAAAGGAACGAGCGCTCATGCGCGAGATCCTCGGAAGGCGACGCAGGCTCCTGTCCAGGCGAAACAACGGGAGGACTGAGATGCTCAAGTCGGCCCTGACCTTCGCGACCGAATGGCAGTGGCCCGTACTCCCGGGTGTGGCGGCCGACCCGCAGGGGCGCGCCCGCTGCGGATGCCCTGACCCGGAGTGCACGGTGCCCGGCGCCCACCCCTTCGACCCAGGCCTCCTCGCGGCCACCACCGACGAGCGCATGGTGCGCTGGTGGTGGACCAACCGGCCGACGGCACCGATCGTGCTGGCCACCGGTGAGAAGGCCCCCTGCGCGGTGAGCCTGCCCGCCCTCGCGGCGGCCCGCGCACTCGCCGCGCTCGACCGCCAGGGCATGCGCCTGGGCCCGGTCGTCGCGGCCCCCACGCGATGGGCGATCCTCGTCGCGCCGTACTCCCTGGAGCAGCTCGGCGAGCTGCTGTACGCCAAGGACTACGTCCCCGGCTCCCTGCGCTTCCACGGAGAGGGCGGCTACATCGCGCTGCCTCCGTCCGGGACCGGCCAGGGCCAGATCCGCTGGGAACGCGCACCACTGCCCGGCTCGGCCGCCCCCTGGGTGCCCGATGTGGAGGCCGTGGTGGACGCCGTGGTGGAGGCCCTCACTCGTACGGGTGTGAGCGCTCCCGACTTGTAGGGGTGTCGGGCGCGCGGCGAACCGGGCGCCCGCCCACGGTCGTTATCTTCCCTTCTATGAACCTTCGCCTGCTCGCACTCGCGGGCGTAGTGGCGGTCACGGTGGCTCTTCCGTTGGCTGTCGCATCCGCAGGACCTGTCGGTGACGAGGGTCCTGCGGATGCACGTGCTTCTTCCGCACACTCCGACCGTTCCGAAGACGACGGTCACGACAGCCGCGACGGCAGTGGCAGTGGCGGCGACAAGGCGCCGGCCCCCGCCCCGGACCCCGCGTCGTCGCCCCGGCTGCTCGGCCTCGGTCTCGCCACCGCCGCCCGCTGCGGCCCCGAACTCACCTCGGCCGACGGCATCGAGGCACAGACCTGCGTCCTGACGCAGGGTGAGGAGACCTGGGCGCGCACCTACTACCGCAACGCGACCGGCGGCGAGCTGACTTCCGTACTGAGCCTCATGGAGCCCGGCGGCCGCACCGTGCTGATGCGCTGCGCGGTGGGCGCGGAGGACGACCCTGGGGCGTGCGAGACACCGCGGGGGCGTACGACGGGGGATGTGACGGCGTACGCGGCGGTCGCGGAGTTCGCGAGGGGCGGCGAGGACGGGCCGCTGCTGCTGCGTTCGGGAAGCGACCCGGCGCCGTAGGCCGTGGAGCAACTTCGGCGCCGTAGGCCCAGGGAGGAACTGGGCGCCGGGTGTCGGGGAAGCAACTCGGCGCCGCAGCAAGGCGGTTGGCGCCGCGCGGGAGCCCGCACATGAAAAGACCCGGTTGCTGGCGACGGGGGATGCACCAGCAACCGGGCTACTCGAACGGTAACAAGAGATCGGCGGTTCGCAAATTCGGTCTTGGCTATTCGGACACGAATTTACCTGCCGGTACGGGGAGTTGTGACAGGAGTCACCTGGCTGGTGACTCCTGACCACCTGACCGGTAGGTCAGTTCCCCTGTATGTGTGTCAGCTGAGTGTCACCTGTCGATTGGTGAGGCCGCCGCGCGCCCGGCGCTCGTCCGCGCTGAGCGCTGCGTCCGTGGCCAGGGCGGTGGTGAGGCGCTCGGCGAACTCGGCCGCAGGCTTCTCGACATCGTCCGCCGTCACCCCGGTCGGCAGGTCCCAGACCGGCACGGTGAGCCCGTGTGCACGGAAGGAGCCGACCAGTCGGGTGCCCTCCCCGAGGCTCGACTTCCCGGCCGCGTGGAGCCGCGCGAGCGCGTCCAGAAGACGCTCCTCCTCGTACGGCATGACCCAGCGCAGATGGTTCTTGTCGGGCGTCTCGCACCAGTAGGCGGCGTCGACGCCGGAGAGCTTCACGGTCGGGATGGCAGCGGCGTTGGCCCGCTCCAGGGAGGCGGTCACCTCGGGCGACGCGTTCTCCGCGTCCGGCACCCAGAACTCGAAGCCCGCGTGCACAACTGGCTCGAACGCACCCTCGGGGTCGAGGAGATCCTGGAGCCGCGGACCGTCGGCCGGGGCGCGGCGGCCCTCGACCGGCGTGCCGGGCTGCGCGGTGAGCGCGCGCTGGAGGGTGTCGGCCAGGTCGCGGCTGATGTCGCCGGACGCCGTGTCGTTCTGCAGGCCGATCAGCACCGAGCCGTCGTCGCGGCGCAGCGCGGGCCAGGCCATCGGCAGGACGGTGGCGAGCGTGACCGAGGGAACGCCCTCCGGCAGGCTCTCCCTGAGCTTCAGCTCGACGGTCGCGGCGGGCACCAGCTCGCGCAGCGCGATCCAGTCGCCCTCGCCCGCCAGGCCCTCGAAGGGGCGGTGCACCAGCTCGGTCGCGGCATGCGCGGCGGCCCGGCCGTGACAGGCCTTGTAGCGGCGGCCACTGCCGCAGGGGCAGGGTTCGCGTGCGCCGACAACCGATACGTGTCCTTCAGCGCCTCCGGCTCGGGCACCATCCTTCAGCTGCGGCTGCTTGGCCTTCGTCTGGGGTCGCTTCTTGGCCATCGTGGGTGTCTCCCGGTTACGGCTCGTCTCGTACGGGCGCGAGCCTAGCCGTTCGTACGGGGGCCGACGGGACCCTGTGGACAACGCACCGAGTCGTCCCGGAACCGACACTTCGGTCCAGGTCGGTGTCTTATCGGGCCTGTCGGCGGTGCTGTATCGGGCCTGCCGGCGGTGTTGTGTCAGGCCTCCGACGGTGCCATGTCGGGCCCGCTGTCGGTGCCATGTCAGGCCCGCTGTCGGTGTCGTACCGGGCCTGCTGTCGGTGTCGTACCGGGCCTGCTCAGGCCAAGTCGTCGTAGGCGTCCGCGAAGCCCAGGCCGGGTATCGTCGGCTGCTGCGGAATCAGCGGCTGCCGCCGCTGGGCCGGTGCGGTGACGCGCGTAGCCAGGTCGTCGTGGCCCAGGTCGTCGCCTCGGCGCGATGTCTGCACGTTGTCCTGGACGACGACCCAGACCGTCATCTCTCCGCGGGCGTTGTCCCGGACGCCCCAGTCCTTGGCCAGTGCCGTGATGATGTTCAGCCCGCGGCCGCCGTGCGCGGTGACCGAGGGAGTGGCCGGCATCGGACGGGTCGGGCCGCCGCCGTCCGTCACCTCGACGGTGAGTCTTCCGGACGCGTCGACACGCCACGCGGCGCGGACGTCACCGTCCCCCGACAGGGCGTCGCCCAGTGGCCTGCCGTGCCGGCACGCGTTGCTGAGCAGTTCGGAAAGGATCAGTACGGCGTCGTCGATGACCGATTCCGCTACGCCACCGGTACGCAGCTGATCCCGCATCCGGTGCCTTGCTTGCCCCACGCCCGCAGGGCCATGAGGTACGGCCATGCTTGACGACGCGGGCACCTCCTGTGCCACCACCAACGCCACCCCCGAGACCTCCTTTGCCCCACGCCACGGTGTGGATGCCCCTTTGAACTGGACCGGAAACCGGCCAATCAACGTCTGCTGACGCACTCGTAACGATCGAATACGGAGCGAACGCGCCGGAGCACTCCCGGTGACTGTGTGGCTGGATTTCGATGGTTTCTTGTGGGGTTTTGGGAGATCGCTGGCTGAAAGTGTGCGGTCGCGTCAGCGGCCGAGCTGCCCCAGGACCGCGCGCGGGCGGTTGGTGATGATGGCGTCGATGCCCAGCTCAACGCAGAGGTCGACGTCCTCGGGCTCGTTCACGGTCCAGACGTGGATCTGGTGTCCGGCGCGTTTCAGGCGCTCGATGTACCCGGGGTGACTGCGTACGATCCGCATCGACGGGCCCGCGATCCGGACACCCGCGGGCAGCCGTCCGTCGCGCAGTCGGGGCGAGACCCACTGCAGCAGATAGACCGTGGGCAGGTTCGGCGAAGCGGCCCGGACGCGGTGCAGGGAGCGCGCCGAGAAGCTCATGACGCGTACGGGCGACTCCGCGGCGGACTCCGGGGCGTCCAGGCCGAAACGCTTCAGCAGGTGCAGCAGGCGCTCCTCGACCTGGCCCGCCCAGCGCGTGGGATGTTTGGTCTCGATGGCCAGTTCCACCCGCCGGCCGGCGTCGGCGACGAGTTCGAGCAGCCGCTCCAGGGTGAGGACGGAGGTGTCCTCGCGGTCCCCCGGGCCGTACTCCCAGTCGGGGGACTCCTCGCGGTTCTTCCAGGCGCCGAAGTCCAGCGCGGCGAGATCGGCGAGTTCCAGGGCCGACACCGCTCCGCGGCCGTTCGACGTACGGTTGACGCGGCGGTCATGAACACAGACCAGATGGCCGTCCGCGGTCAGGCGTACATCGCACTCGAGGGCATCCGCACCGTCCTCGATAGCCTTCTTGTACGCGGCCAGGGTGTGCTCGGGTGCCTCTTCGGAGGCTCCGCGGTGGGCGACCACCTGAATCGGGTGCTGTCGTGCGTGGGTCACCGCGTCATGGTGCCACCGCCGCAGGGCGGGCGTGAGGGCGGGTATGCCGAGAATGGGTTAATTTCGCCTGACAAGACCCTTATAAAGAATGGCCTCGGACGCACAGGCACCGCTTATGGTGCTCTGACGCCCGGTGGGAAAAGCTGACGGCAGACAAGAACACATGCACAGCTGAATCGCGCCGGACCGCCGAAAAGCGTGAGCGAGCGTGACCGAGTGCGACCAAGAACAACAGCCGTGGATCGAGGAGAAGAGCTGTGAGCACCGAGAACGAGGGCACTGCAGTACCCCCGGCCCCGTCCGCACCTCCTGTGCCGGTGGACACTCCCGCTGCTTCCGCGCAGACAGCCGCCCCGGGGGAGAGCGTGCCGACCGCTCAGCTCCCGGCGGTGCCTCCGAGCGCCCCCGGCACACCGGAGCGTGCACCGGCGTACGGCACACCTGACCAGGCACCGACGTACGGCGCACCCGAGCACGCGCCTGCGTACGGATCTCCGGACCAGACGCCGAATTACGGCGCACCCGACCACACGTCGGCCTACGGATCTCCGGAGCAGGCACCGGCGTACGCCTCCGTGGGCGCCGGGGCTCCTGACGGGCACGGTCCCGACTCCGGGGCCACCGGGCCTTCCGGGGCGCCGGTCTCCGCGGCCGAGGCAGGCTGGCCGCCGCCGCCCCCCGCCACCCCCTCGTACGCCGACGGCGGTGGTTCGGGATCCGGCTGGGGCTCCTCCTACCAGGAGCCCGCCCCCAAGCCCGGTGGCAGACGCGGCGGCCTGGTCGCCGCGATCCTCGTCGCCGCGCTGGTCGCGGGCGGAGTGGGCGGCGGAATCGGCTACACGCTGGCCAAGGACAACGACGACTCCACGGACTCGACGACGGTTTCCGCCCCGCAGAGCAGCGGCGATGTGAAGCGCGCCGCGGACAGCGTCGCGGGCGTGGCCGCCAACGCGCTGCCGAGCACGGTCACCATCGAGGCCGAGAGCAGCAGCGGCGAGGGCGGCACCGGCACCGGTTTCGTCTTCGACAAGGAAGGCCACATCCTCACCAACAACCACGTGGTGGCGGACGCGGTCGACAACGGCAAGCTCACCGCGACCTTCTCCAACGGCAAGAAGTACGACGCCGAAGTGGTCGGCCACGCACAGGGTTACGACGTCGCGGTCATCAAGCTGAAGAACGCGCCGTCGGATCTGAAGCCCCTCGCCCTCGGCGACTCGGACAAGGTGGCCGTCGGCGACTCGACGATCGCGATCGGCGCGCCCTTCGGTCTCTCGAACACGGTGACCACGGGCATCATCAGCGCCAAGAACCGCCCGGTGGCCTCCAGCGACGGCACGTCCAGCAGCTCCTCGTACATGAGCGCCCTGCAGACGGACGCCTCGATCAACCCCGGCAACTCCGGCGGCCCCCTCCTGGACGCCCAGGGTTCGGTCATCGGCATCAACTCGGCGATCCAGTCCAGCGGGAGCCTCGACGGCACCAGCCAGTCCGGCTCCATCGGCCTGGGCTTCGCGATCCCGATCAACCAGGCGAAGACCGTGGCCCAGCAGCTCATCAAGACGGGCAAGCCGGTCTACCCGGTGATCGGCGCGTCGGTCTCCCTCGAAGAGGGCACCGGCGGCGCGAAGATCACCGACCAGGGTGCGAGCGGTTCCGCCTCGATCACCGCCGGTGGTCCCGCGGACAAGGCGGGCCTCAAGTCCGGTGACGTCATCACCAAGCTCGACGACACGGTGATCGACAGCGGCCCCACCCTCATCGGCGAGATCTGGACCCACCAGCCCGGCGACACCGTCAAGCTCACCTACACGCGCGACGGCAAGACCCACACCACCGACGTCACCCTGGGCGAACGCGAGGGCGACAGCTGACAGTAGGTGGCCGGCGCGGCATGAGCTGGCCGGCATCGGAAGGGGTGCCCGCGGGTTGCGGGCACCCCTTCCGCGTGGGTTCTCGGACGACGCGGCGCCGCACGTGCAGTCAGCTGTCCAGCTCCCTCGTACGACCGGTCGTACAACCAAAGGCCGGCGATTTGAGTCGTACCCGGGATGCGCCGGACGCTCCGGCGGCGCGAGACGTGGAAGGCGGGTGGCTGCATGCCCCTGGCACGCAGACTGTTTCTGGGGAGCTTCACGGCGGGCGCGGTGACCGTCGCCGTAGGTGGTGCGGCCTCGGAGGCCGCCGCGTCGGAGGGCGCGGCGGTGGAGGGCGAGACGACGACGTTCGACGGACCGGTGGTCGTCGGGGGGCCGTTGGCGGTCGCGGGGGCGGTGACCGGGCAGAAGTTCAGTACGAACGCCACGGCCAACTCCGCGTTCTTCAAGACGACTTCGGAGACGGATCACACGGTGACCGTCTATCAGGCGGGCACCGCCGGAATCGGCGCGGCACTGAACGTGGTCTCGGACAACCCGGGCACCTCGGCCATGTACCTGTCCGGCAAGGAGACCGCGCGCGGCACGCTGAAGATCGCCCACGTGGGGTACGCCGACGGCTCCGACAAGAACGCCGCCGCCTTGTCGATCGACCTGCAGACCGCCGGGGCGGACGGGACGGCCGGGACAGCCGCCCAGGGCATCTACCTGACGGCGACCAACGGCGCCACCACCGGCAACCTGATCGCCCTGCGCAACAACACGGGCCTGGACGACTTCGTGGTGAAGGGAACAGGGCGGATCGGGGTCGGCATCGACCGCGCGGCCACCCCGCGCGCCCAGGTCCACATCGTCCAGTCGTCGGCCGCCCCGGCCGGCCTGCTGGTCGAGGGCGTGGTCCGGATAGCGAACGCCGCGGCCGTGCCGACGACCGTCGATTCGGCAGGCGGCGGCGCCCTGTACGCCGTGAACGGCCAACTGTTCTGGCGGGGCTCCGCCGGCACGGTCACCCGTATCGCGCCGGCCTGAGCACGCGGGACGGGAGACGACGATGCAACTGACCCCTGAAGAGCTGGTGTCGGAGTTCCACGACGCGGTGATGGAGCTCTACTTCGCCAGAAAACGGATCGCGGCCCTGGAAGCGGAGAACGCCGACCTCAAGGCCCTGCTGACCGCCGCCGTCGGCCCCGCAGGGCCCCGCGCGGACCACCAGCCCACGACACCCCCCGAGGCCGGTAGGCTGTAACCCGCTCCGCCCCAGGTGGGCCGGGGCGACGGTGGGTTGCCCGAGCGGCCTAAGGGAACGGTCTTGAAAACCGTCGTGGCAGCGATGTCACCGTGGGTTCAAATCCCACACCCACCGCGCTGGTCAGACGTATTGCAGGTCAGAAGGGGTGTCCCTGGGAACGGGGCACCCCTTCTGTGCTGCATGGCTTTTGTGTCGCTCTTCAGGCGTGGTTTCCCGTCATGCGTGCCGCAGAGGCCACCGTCGAGCGGGCCTCGCGGAGTGTGAGGCCGGTGTGGACGGCCGCGTCGATCAGGGCGGGGGTCAGGTCCGGGCCGATGCCGTTCTCGTAAGCGCGGCAGGCTGCCCAGAAGAGGCGGGTGTTGCGTTGACCCGCGTGGGCCGCCAGGACGAACTGGATCAAGCCCTGGCCCTGCCCGTGGACGTCCGCCGGTGTCGAGGACGAAGTCGGCTTGGCGTGCCGTGGGGGCGGCAGGAGCAGCCGTAGCAGGGCCGGCGGGCAGGGCGCGGGAGCCAGGTGGGCGGTGCCCGGAGCGGTGCTGTAGATGCCCTGTTCGGTGCGGGAACCGGGGCCGACGAGGTAGCCGCCGGCGCCGCGGACGTCGATGCCGGGGGCCAGCCGGCTCGCGGAGTTGGGGACGGCCACGTCCGGCGGACCGCTCAGCCACAGGTGACGGCCGCCGCTCGGGGTGAGGACGACCACTGTCTCCGGGATGGTGAACAGGTGGCGAAGGGCCAGTTCGCGCAGGGCCGCCGATGACTCCGTACCGGACTTGGTGTCCAGGTCGATGCCGATGAGGTGGTACGGCGGCAGGCCGCAGGCGATTCCGTAGCCGGTGGCCCAGGGGGCGGCCGTGAAGAGCGTGCGAATGCGGCGTGGGTCGGTCGAGGCGTCGTACACGCCATGCCCGAAGCGGCCGCATTCGCCGTGGCAGACGGGCAGACCGGCGGGGTCGGTGCGGTGGGGGGAGCGGAGGGCAGGGAGCTTCGTACGGGACAGCGGAATGACCGCGAGGCCGCGCTCGGCGGCGGACAGTGCGTGGGCCAGGGCCATGGTCGTGGCCTGCCGGTCGATGGTGGTGGTGGCCATGCCTCTATGTTCGTACGAGTGTTCGAAAAAGGGAAGAGGGTTCGGTGAGGTGCCGGAGCGGGACTGGGCATTTCGGCGAGTGCAGGAGAGATTGGCTGAAAATGTGCCGGAACGCTTCATCTCGTGCGGTGTCTGTCGTCCGAGTCGGCTCGGTGGCCTTGACCTGCGGCTTTGAGCCAGAGCCGACAGGTGAAAGGTCGCGAAAGGCGTTTATCGACTTGTCCTCACGCTTCAGGGGGAATCGGTGCCTCCGGGGTGGTTCGCCGGGGATTCGGTGGGCAACTCTGGACTCGCGACGTCGTGCACATCACTGAGGTGGTCGGCCAACTGCCTTGGGACAAGCCGTACTTCCCGGTTCACACCGGTGCGTACATCCGGTTCTTCTGGAGGAATTCACATGGCAAGCATCCGTACCGCCCGCGTCATCGCCGCCGTCGCGGCCCTGCCCCTCGCGGCCACCCTCTTCACGGGTGTCGCGGCGGCAGACAACGGCGCCTTCGCGGACGACGGATCGAATGCGGCGGTGGCGACCATCAGCGGTGTCGGTGGCAACAACCACGGCAACTCGTCCACCACGCAGCAGCAGGCGGTCGGCTCCGGCGCCTCCAACCAGAACAACACGGCCCAGGTGAACGGTTCCGCGTTCACGGCAATCGACCAGTCGAACACCGTCGTCAACTTCACCAACCTCTGGTAAACCGCCGGCCGATGCGCCCTCATCGGCCTGGAAACTCCCGTGCGGGGTTGTGTTCTGTGGGGTTCTAACGCGTCTGCGCGGCGGTGCTTCGGTGCCGTCGCGCAGACGTTTTTACGTCTCCACGCGTGCGCGTGCCTCTGTGTTACCGGGTCCGTCACCTCGGGTTCGAGCCTCGGGTCTGTGCATTGGGTCCGTCGCCTCGGGTCCTCGAATCCGGTCCTCGAATCGGGTCCGAGCCTCGGGTCTCTGCATCGGGCGCGTGAATCGGGTTCGCGTGTCCGGGGTGTCCAGATGGGGTGCGTGGGGTGCGGTACGAGGTGCCCGGTGCGGGACTCCATTGACCTTGACAGTCCGCATTGTCTGACGGACAGTCAGAAACCCTTGTTCGTACGAGGTCCGGGAGGCCGCAGCCGTGCACCTCGCCCCCACTCAACGCCAGCAGCGACTGCGCGCCGAACTCCGTATGTACTTCCGCGACCTCATGCCAGACGGGCCCCCGCCCGCCGACGAACCCGGCAAGCAGCGCGCGCTGTTGCGCCGCATCGGCGCCGACGGGCTGCTCGGGCTCGGCTGGCCCGTCGCGTACGGGGGGCAAGGGCGTGGCGCGGACGAGCAGTTCGTGTTCTTCGACGAGGCGTACCGGGCCGGTGCGCCCGTGTCGATGGTCACGCTGAACACCGTCGGACCGACGCTCATGAAGTACGGGAGCGAGGAACAGAAGGACTTCTTCCTGCCGCGCATCCTGAGTGGTGACCTCGTCTTCGCGATCGGGTACTCGGAGCCCGAGGCGGGGACGGACCTGGCGTCGCTGCGGACGCGGGCGGTGCGGGAGGGGGATGCGGATGGGGACGCGGTCGAATCAGCGGCCGAGGGGGGTGGCGCAGGCGTAGGGGGCGGTGCCGGCGGCCGCTGGCTGATCGACGGGCAGAAGATCTTCACGTCCAACGCCCAGAACGCCGACTGGATCTGGCTCGCCTGCCGGACCGACCCGGATGCCCCCAAGCACAAGGGCATCTCCATCATCCTCGTGCCCACAGACGCGCCCGGCTTCTCGTGGACGCCGATCCAGACGGTGGGCGGGCAGACGACGACAGCCACGTACTACGACGGGATCCGCGTCCCGGCCGCGAACCTCGTCGGCGAGGAGAACGGCGGCTGGAATCTCATCACCAGCCAGCTGAACCACGAGCGGGTCGCGCTCGCCGCGATCGGCATGCAGGCCGAGGACTTCTACGCGGCCGCGCTGCAAGCGGCACGCACACCCGATCCAGTGAACGGTCGGCGTCGGGTTGACGAGCCGTGGGTGCGGTCCCAACTGGCCGAGGCACATGCCCGACTTGCGGTATCACGCCTGCTCAACTGGCGTTTGGTGGGGGATGTCGGGGCCGGCCGGCCGGCACCCGGCGACGCGAGCGGCGTGAAAGTGGTGGGAACCGAATCGGCGGTCGCGGTGTACCGAATATGTCAGCAAATTGTCGGAGCGGACGCCCTGGTCCGCTCCGGTTCACCGGGAGTGTTCGGCGACGGCGAGCTGGAGCGGATGAACAGGGCGGCGCAGATCAACACGTTCGGGGGCGGGGTGAGCGAGGTGCAGCGGGAGATCGTGGCGACGATGCGGCTCGGGATGCGGAGGGGGCGGCGGTGAGCGAGGAAGCGGACGGGGTGGACGGAGGAGACGGGGCGGGTGGAGGGGACGGAATGGGCGGGCTGTCCGGGCGGCTCAAGGCGTACGAGGGCCGGCCGGCCGCCGTCGCCGGTGCGGGCCGGGATCCGGTCAACGCGCCGATGATCAGGCACTGGTGCGAGGCGATGGGGGACGCGAATCCGGCGTACGAGGGGCCGGATGCCGTCGCACCGCCCACCATGCTCCAGGCGTGGACCATGGGCGGCCTCTCCGGGCACACCGGGCGTACGCAGGCCTACGACGAGCTGCTGGGGCTCCTCGACGAGGCCGGTTACACCTCGGTGGTCGCCACCGACTGCGAGCAGGAGTATCTGCGTCCACTGCGGCCCGGGGACGAGATCACCTTCGACGCGGTGATCGAGTCGGTCTCGGAGCCCAAGACGACGAAGCTGGGGAGGGGGTTTTTCGTCACGACACGGATGGATGTACGAGCGGGCAGCGAGCCGGCGGGTACGCACCGCTTCCGGATCCTCAAGTACGCACCGGCCGGGCGCCGGAAGCAGCAGGAACCGAAAGCGCGCCGCCCGCGCCCTGTGATCAACCGGGACAACGCCGGTTTCTGGGAGGGCGTGGGCCGGCACGAGCTGCTGATCCAACGGTGCGGCGGCTGCGGCGCGCTGCGGTTCCCCTGGCTGCCGGGGTGCAACGCCTGCGGCTGCCTGGAGTGGGACACGGTCGAGGCGAGCGGCGACGGCACGGTCTACTCGTACGTCGTCATGCACCACCCGCCCTTCCCGGCCTTCGACCCTCCCTACGCGGTCGGCCTGATCGAACTCTCGGAGGGCGTGCGGATGGTGAGCAACGTGGTGGGGGTGCCGTACGACAAGGTGCGGATCGGGATGCCCGTACGGCTCGAATTCCAGCGGTACGACGATGAGTTGGAGCTGCCGGTTTTCCGGTCCGACGAGGCGGGAGTGGCCGGAGTGGGCGGCGAGGCCGGCGTGGGCGGAGGTGGAGGCTGACATGGACTTCACGCCCACCGAGGAGCAGGCGGCCGCCCGTGACCTCGCCGCGCGGATCTTCGGCGACCTCTCCACGCATGAGCGGCTCGCCGCGGCCGGGACCGGGAGCGACGCCGAGGTGTGGAAGGCGCTGTGCGCGGCCGGGCTGGTGGCGGCCGTTGCGGACATCGGACTGCTCGGCCTGGTGCTCCTCCTGGAGGAGCAGGGCCGCACCACTGCCCAGGTGCCGTTCGCGGCGAGCTGTGTGTACGGGCTGCTGGCGGTGGCGGCCCATGGTTCACCGGAGCAGCGGGAGCGGCTGCTGCCAGGGATCGCCGACGGGACGGTGGTGGTCAGCGGGTCGATCTTCGGGCCGGGGCCGGCCGCAACGACCGGTGGGCTGGGTGCGATACGTGGAGGCGCGGCTGGGAGCGTGCCGACCGGCGCGGCTGAGGGCGAGCGGACGGGTGCGGCTGGGAGCGTGCCGACCGGCGCGACTGAGGGCGAGCGGACGGGTGCGGCTGAGGGCGAGCGGACGGGAGTAGCCGGAGCCGTACCGGGGTCCGGTCTCCGTGCCGTACGTGCGGCGCCTCAGGGGCAGTTGAGCGGCACCGCCCCCGTGGTGCCCTGGTTGCGGGACGCCACCCATGTGCTTGTCGCGGACGACCGGCGCCGACTGTGGCTGGTGCGGACCGCCGAGGCGGTCTGCGAGCCGGTGGAACTGACGGCGCCCTGGTCGGCGGGGCGGCTGACACTGGACGGCACACCGGGCGAGCGGCTCGGCGGGGAGGGCGCGTACGCCGACGTACTCGCCACCGCGCGTACCGCCTTCGCGGGGCTGCAGGCCGGAGTGTGCGCGGGATCGCTGGCCCGGGCGGTGGAGCACACCAACGCGCGCGAGCAGTTCGGGCGTCCGCTCGCCGCCAAGCAAGGGGTCCAACTCCGGGCGGCCGACGCGTACATGGATACGGAGGCGATACGGGTGACCGCGTACGAGGCGGCGTGGCGGCGAGACGAGGGCCTGGCGTACGTGACCCACGCCCTGACCGCGGCCTGGTGGGCGTCGGAGGCGGGCCTGCGAGTGGTGCACGCGGGCCAGCATCTGCACGGCGGGACGGGGGCCGACCTGGAGCACCCCGTGCACCGGCACTTTCTGTGGGGGCGGCAACTGGACGCGTATCTGGGATGCGGGAGCGAAGTGCTCCAGGAACTGGGGGAGTTGATCGTGAGCGGCGAGGAGGGGACGTGAGCACCGGGGCACGAGGGGCGGCGGAGGCACGAGGCCCGGAGAGGCGGGAACCGGAAGGGCGACGGCCGACGACGTGAGAGTCGACAACGGGTGGGCCGGTGACACCTGGGCCGGGGACGTGACGGCCGATGAAGTGACGGCCGACAAGGTGAGCGCTGGTGACGTGCGGGCTGGTGACGCGCGGGCCGGTGACGTGAAGGTGGGGGACGCGCTGCCGCCGTTGGAGATCGAGGTCACGCGCACGCTGATCGTGGCCGGGGCCATCGCGTCACGGGACTACCAGGATGTGCACCACGACGCGGAGCTGGCGCGGCAGAAGGGTTCCCCCGACATTTTCATGAACATCCTCACCACCAACGGCCTGGTCGGAAGGTACATCACGGACCACTTCGGACCGGGCGCGGTCCTGCGCAAGGTGGCCATCCGGCTCGGGGCGCCCAACTACCCGGGCGACACCATGGTGTTGACCGGCTCGGTGGAGGAGCTCGCGGGCGACACCGCGACGGTGCGGGTCGTCGGGGCGAACGGCATCGGCAGACATGTGACCGGCAAGGTGACGGTCACTCTTCCACCCGGGGGTGCCACATGAGCGTACGGACGCGGGACACCCTCGGCGGGCGGGCGGCGATCGTCGGGATCGGAGCCACCGAGTTCTCCAAGGACTCGGGGCGCAGTGAGCTGCGGCTGGCGGTCGAGGCGGTGCGGGCCGCGCTCGACGACGCGGGGCTGACGCCCTGGGACGTGGACGGGATGGTCACGTTCACGATGGACACCAGCCCGGAGATCACCGTCGCCCAGGCGGCCGGAATGGGGGAGCTGTCCTTCTTCTCGCGCGTCCACTACGGCGGCGGGGCGGCCTGCGCCACGGTCCAGCAGGCGGCGCTCGCGGTGGCGACCGGGGTGGCCGAGGTCGTGGTTTGCTACCGGGCGTTCAATGAGCGGTCGGGACGCAGATTCGGTTCCGGGGTGCAGCAGCGGGAGCCGTCGGCGGAGGGAGCGGCGCTCGGGTGGGCCCTGCCGTTCGGGCTGCTCACGCCCGCGTCCTGGGTGGCGATGGCGGCCCAGCGTTATCTGCACACGTACGGGCTGAAGCCCGAGGTGTTCGGCCAGGTCGCCGTGGTGGACAGGAAGTACGCGGCGACAAATCCAGCGGCCTATTTCCACGGCAGACCGATCACGCTTGCCGAGCACGCCGCCTCACGGTGGATAGCGGAGCCGCTGCGGCTGCTGGACTGCTGTCAGGAGACGGACGGCGGTCAGGCACTGGTGGTCACCTCTCTGGAGAGGGCCCGCGATCTGCCCCATCCCCCTGCGGTGATCAAGGCTGCCGCTCAGGGGGCGGGCCGCGCGCAGGAGCAGATGACCAGTTTCTACCGGGACGGTCTGACCGGGCTGCCGGAGATGGGCGTGGTGGCACGGCAGCTGTGGCGGACGACCGGGCTGACTCCGGCGGACATCGACGTGGGGATTCTCTATGACCACTTCACGCCGTTCGTGCTGATGCAGTTGGAGGAGTTCGGGTTCTGCGCACCGGGCCAGGCCGCGGACTTCGTCGCCGAGGAGGGGCTGCCGCTCAATACGCACGGCGGACAGCTCGGGGAGGCATACCTGCACGGGATGAACGGTGTGGCGGAGGCGGTACGACAACTGCGGGGGACGGCGGTGAACCAGATACCGGGCGCCCGCCACACGCTCGTCACCGCCGGCACCGGGGTTCCCACGTCGGGGTTGATCCTGGAGGTCGACGCGGATGCCGGCGTGGTTTCCTAGCCTGTTCGGGCAAGGCCGGAGATGACCTGCGGGGACCGGGGGACCGTGGCCCGCGTACTACCGTCGTACTCATCCCTCAGGGGTGAACCCTCAGGGGGCAGGACTTGTTAGTCCACCTTCAGGAGGTGGGGGCAGCCCCCCTCCTACAACCTGAGGCGGACAACGCTTCGGGACCTGCGGCCGATCCGCGAGAGTAGGGGTCGATCCTAGCGTGGAGCCATGACCACACCCGTCTGCACCAGCGCTTCGAACGCCGCGACGCGGACCCTTCCGTCCGCGCCCTACCCGTCGTTCGCGTCGTACGTGAGGGCCCGCCAGCCGGTGCTGCTGCGTACCGCCCGGTCGCTGACCGCGAACCCGTGCGATGCCGAGGACCTGTTGCAGACCGCGCTCACGAAGACGTATGTCGCGTGGGAGCGGATCGAGGACCACCGGGCGCTCGACGGTTACGTACGGCGGGCCCTGCTGAACACGCGGACGTCGCAGTGGCGTAAGCGCAAGGTCGACGAGTTCGCGTGCGAGGAGCTGCCGGAGCCGGATGGGGCGCCCGCCGGGGACCCCGCCGAGCAGCAGGCCCTCCACGACGCGATGTGGCGGGCGATCATGAAGCTGCCGGCGCGGCAGCGGGCGATGGTCGTCCTGCGGTACTACGAGGACCTGAGCGAAGTACAGACGGCGGAGGTGCTCGGTGTCTCCGTCGGGACGGTGAAGTCGGCGGTGTCGCGTGCGCTGGGCAAGCTGCGCGAGGACCCCGAGCTGGAGCCCGTCCGGTAGCGCGCCCACTTCCGTGACGGGATGACCGTCTCTGGTCATCTGCCCCCAGTCCGCAGTCCCACCCCCTGCCCTCCGACTCCCGACTTCTCGGTCCGCCACCTCCCAGGCTCGCGACTCCCAACGTCCACTCCCGGCATCCGCCCCCCACCCCACCGGCCCCGGTATCGGTCTCCCGTCCCCTCGCTGCCTCCGCCGAAGGGGTGTCGCGGACTGATCGATCATCCCGGGTACTAGTGACATACCGCGCGGTATGTGCGCAGAATCAGCCCAACCCTTGCCACCGCGTAGGCAATGTCGCCCCCCGGGAGGAACGCCGTGCTGAGCACGATGCAGGACGTACCGCTGCTGATTTCGAGGATCCTGACCCATGGGTCGGCGATCCACGGAACATCACAGGTGATCACCTGGACCGGGGAGGGAGAGCCGCAGCGTCGTTCCTTCGCAGAGATCGGCGCCCGAGCCGCACAGCTCGCGCACGCCCTGAGCGACCTCGGAGTGGAGGAGGGGCATCCGACGGGGACGCTGATGTGGAACAACGCCGAGCATGTGGAGGCGTATTTCGCGATCCCCTCCATGGGCGCGGTCCTGCACACCCTCAACCTCCGGCTCCCCGCGGAGCAGCTCGCCTACATCGTCAACCACGCCGCCGACCGCGTGATCATCGCCAACGGCTCGCTGCTTCCGCTGCTCGCCCCGCTCCTCCCCCATCTGCCGACGGTCGAACACGTCGTGGTCTCGGGGCCCGGCGACCGTTCGCTGCTCGACGGGGCGACGGCGCGGGTGCACGAGTACGAGGAGCTGATCGCGGGCAGGCCGACCAGCTACGACTGGCCCGAGCTGGACGAGCGCACGGCGGCGGCCATGTGCTACACCTCCGGCACGACGGGCGACCCCAAGGGAGTCGTCTACTCGCACCGTTCCATCTACCTGCACTCCATGCAGGTCAACATGGCTCAGTCGATGGGTCTCACCGACCGGGACACCACCCTCGTCGTCGTCCCGCAGTTCCACGTCAACGCCTGGGGCCTGCCGCACGCGACCTTCATGACCGGCATCAACCTGCTGATGCCGGACCGCTTCCTCCAGCCCGCGCCACTCGCCGAGATGATCGAGAGCGAGCGGCCGACGCATGCCGCGGCCGTCCCCACCATCTGGCAGGGACTGCTCGGCGAACTGACGGCCAAGCCCCGCGACGTCTCCTCCCTCACCCAGGTCACCATCGGCGGCTCCGCCTGTCCGCCCTCGCTCATGGAGGCCTTCGACAAGCTGGGCATGCGTGTCTGCCACGCCTGGGGCATGACGGAGACGTCCCCGCTGGGCACGATCGCCCGGGCGCCGGCCCATGTCGTGGGCACGGACGAGGAGTTCGCGTACCGGCTGACGCAGGGCCGTTTCCCCGCCGGAGTCGAGGCCCGCCTCAGCGGCCCGGGCGGCGAACGGCTCCCCTGGGACAACGAGTCCGCCGGCGAGCTGGAGGTCCGCGGCCCCTGGATCGCGGGCGCGTACTACGGCGGTCCGGGCGCCGAACTCCAGCGCCCCGCCGACAAGTTCAGCGAGGACGGCTGGCTCAAGACCGGCGACGTCGGCACGATCAGCTCCGACGGCTTCCTGACGCTCACCGACCGAGCCAAGGACGTCATCAAGTCGGGCGGCGAGTGGATCTCCTCGGTCGAGCTGGAGAACGCGCTGATGTCTCACCCGGACGTCGCCGAGGCCGCCGTAGTCGCCGTTCCCGACGACAAGTGGGGTGAGCGTCCCCTCGCGACCGTCGTCCTCAGGGAAGGCTCCACCGCCGACTTCAACACCCTCCGCGCCTTCCTCGCAGGCGAAGGGAAGATCGCCAAGTGGCAGCTCCCCGAGCGCTGGACGATCATCGAGTCTGTCCCGAAGACGAGCGTCGGCAAGTTCGACAAGAAGGTGCTGCGCAGGCAGTACGCCGCGGGTGAGCTGGACGTCACGCAGATCTAGCAGTTCCTGCATGGGACTTGGGGCACATATGAGACTTGGGGCGTTGTTTCACGTGAAACAACGCCCCAAGTCTCATATGTGCGAAGTCAGTTCGGACCCCCGATGCCGGTCCCGCGCGGGTCGGTGATTCCTCCCCCGCGGACCAATCGGACCAATCGGATCGGTCGGATCGGTCAGTTCGTGCCGATCCGTGCCAACAGGTCCACGATCCGCTCCTGAACCTCCGCACTCGTCGACCGCTCCGCCAGGAACAGGACCGACTCCCCCGAGGCCAGCCGCGGAAGTTCGGCCTGGTCGACGGCGGCGGTGTAGACGACGAGCGGTGTGCGGTTCAACTGCCCGTTCGCGCGCAGCCAGTCGACGATCCCGGCTTGGCGCCGACGTACCTGCATCAGGTCCATCACCACCAGGTTCGGCCGCATCTGCGAGGCCAGTGTCACCGCGTCCGCGTCGGTCGACGCCCGCGCGACCTGCATCCCGCGTCGCTCCAGCGTCGAGGTCAGCGCGAGTGAGATCTCCGCGTGCTCCTCGATGAGCAGCACCCGCGGCGGGTGCTGCTCGGAGTCCCGGGGAGCCAGGGCCTTCAGGAGTACGGCGGGATCGGCGCCGTACGCCGCCTCGCGCGTCGCCTGCCCGAGTCCCGCTGTCACCAGGACGGGCACCTCGGCGGCGACAGCGGCCTGGCGCAGCGACTGGAGTGCCGTGCGCGTGATCGGCCCGGTCAGCGGGTCGACGAAGAGTGCGGCCGGGAAGGCGGCGATCTGCGCGTTGACCTCCTCGCGCGAGTGCACGATCACGGGCCGGTAGCCGCGGTCGCTCAGCGCCTGCTGGGTCGTCACGTCGGGTGCGGGCCACACGAGCAGGCGCCGCGGGTTGTCCAGCGGTTCCGGCGGCAACTCGTCGTCCAGGGGCTGCAGACGTGGCTGGTCGGCGACTTCGACGGCACCACCGGGACCGTCGAGCGGCTCGGGGCCCTCGGCGGCGTTCTCGTCCGGGGCTCCTATGGCGTACGACCGTCCGGCACCCTCGGTGGCTCCGGCCGGCCGCGATCCGGGGGCCTGCCCGCCCTGTGGATGCGGACGCGCTGCCGTCTCCGGGCGCTCGGCGGCAGGCTCGGGGGGTGTGCCGAGCTTGCGACGACGACCGCCGTTGCCGTTGGTCTGCTGCGGGGGAGGCGTCGGGGACTGCGATTGCGGCTGTGCCTGTGCCTGCGGCGCCTGTGCTTGCGGGGCCTGCGGCTGGTTCGGGGCGGGCTGGCGGCCGAACGGCACGCCCTGGCCGAGTGCCCGGACACTGATCGCGCGGCCCTGCGTCGAGTTGGGGTCGATCGGGGCCGGGGCCTCAGCGGGCAGTGGCTGAGCGACGCGCGGCTGGGCGGGGGCATTGGGTACGGAGGCTGTGGGGGGCGCGGCCTGAGCCGGTGTCCGGGGCTGTGCCGGGGAGCCGGCGCCCGGTGTGTCGTGGGTGCTCGCGTTCGGCCAGGGCTGGGGCGTGGGTGCGCCGCCTGCGGGAGATTCGGCGTTCCCGGGCCATGGTCCCGGCGTGCCGGAGGACTGCGCGGGAACAGGCTGCCCAGCGGGCACCGTACCCGGAACTCCCTGTGCAGGAACCCCCTGTGCAGGCGTCCCCGCGGCACCCTGATGCTCCGCGGTCCGTGCTGCCGCACGGCGCCGTCCCGTAGGGCTGGAGACGGGGTGCGGCTGGGGCGGAGTGTGATCGCCGGCCGGGTCGTGCAGCATCGCGTCGTGGCGGCCGTCGTCGGCCCCGCCCTGAGAAGCGCCGAGAGCGCCGCGAGCGCCGAGAGCGTCGGCCTGCTGGAGGTGCTGCCGCTGGGCCTGCTGCTGAGCCTCGACGTACTCCGGTGAACGGTCCGCGTCCGCGGGCGGCAGCGCGAACACCGTGCGGGCGCCCGCCTCCTGCGTGGCGGCACGTTCGGCCGAGGCGGCCAGCGCACGCCGACGCCGTCCGGGCGCCCCATCCGCAGCCTCACCACCGTCGGCCGCATTCTGTGCACCGGCCGTACTCGGAGCCGCGGGCAACGCCGGCGGCAGCGCGGCCTGTTCGCGGCCCTGTCGTGCGCGCCGTCCGGAAGGCACGGCCACGCCCTGCGCGGACACGGGCACGCCCTGCGGAGGCACCGTCCCGCCCAGTCCCGTACCCGCCGCCGCGGTCCCCGCCCCGTGCTCGCCCGCCATGACGACCGCGCCTTCGGAGGCACTCCCCGCAGGACCCCCAGCCACATCGCCGGCCGCGTTCTCGACCGGACTCGGTCGTCCACGCCGCCGCCCGGTACCACCGGAAGCCCCGCCATCGCCGGAGCTCTCGACGGCCACCCCCTGCGCGGGAACGGACACCGCGCCGGCCGACCCGGCCGCCTGCTCCTCCGCCATACGTCGCCGCCGACGCCCGGTGGGAGCGGTCGAGCCGCCGCCGGTCGAAGAGTCGGTGCCGGAGTCCGCGTCGGACTCCCCCGCCATCTCGCTCTCCAGGAAGGCGTCCACGGAGGACCGCCGCGCCCGCCGCCTGCCACCGCTCTGCTGGGAGGCCTGCTCGGGAAGGGCGATCTCGGAGCCGACCCCGGAATTGGTCTCGAGGGCAGCCGGAACCGCTCCGGCCCCGCCGCCGATCGGCACCTCCAGCACGAACGAACTGCCGCTCATCCCCGGCACCTCGTGCGTCTGCAGCACACCACCGTGCGCACGCACCGTCCCGCGCACGATCGGCTCGTGCACCGGGTCTCCCCCGGCGTACGGACCACGCACCTCGATACGTACGACCTCGCCACGCTGCGCCGCCGCCACGACGACGGTGTTGTCCATGTAACCGCCCGCGGACACGGGTGCGTTGCCGGTGGCGTCGACTCCGGCGACGTCCGCGATGAGATGCGCGAGGGCGTTCGCCAGCCGCTGCGGGTCGACCTCGGCCTCGATGGGCGGCGCGTGTACGGCGAACTGCACGCGTCCGGGACCGATCAGTTCGACGGCGCCTTCGACACCGGCCGCGACCACCGCGTCGAGCATGACGTTCGTACGGGAGATCTCCTCGGCCCCGGAGTCGAGCCGCTGATAGCCGAGCACGTTGTCGACCAGCGTCGTGATCCGCGAGTAGCCGGCCGCGAGGTGGTGGAGCACCTGGTTGGCCTCGGGCCACAGCTGCCCGGCGTCGTCCGCGGCGAGCTTGGACAGTTCACCGCGGAGCTGGTCCAGGGGGCCGCGCAGGGACAGCGAGAGTACGGCGAGCAGCTGCTCGTGCCGGGCGGCGAGGGCCTCGTACCGGTCCTTCTCGCGCTCCCCGAGCGAGGCGTACCGCTCGTCACCCGCGGCGAGGTCCTCCTCGTGCTGCTCGCGCAGTTCGGCCAGCTCTGCGGCATGCCGCTCGCGCAGCTCGGCGAGTTCCTTGTCATGCTCCTCGGCGGCTCGCGCGAGCTCCTGCTCGTGGCGCTCCTCGGCCTTGTCCTTCTCCTCGGCGAGGTTGTCGTAGGGCCGCCGGTCGGTGAACGTCATCACGGCGCCGACGAGCTGGTCCCCGTCGCGCACGGGCGCGGTCGTGAGGTCGACCGACACCTTGTCCCCGGACTTGGACCACAGCACCTGCCCGCGCACCCGGTGCTTCCGCCCGGAGCGCAGGGTGTCGGCGAGCGGCGACTCCTCGTACGCGAAGGGCTCGCCGTCGGCGCGTGAGTGCAGGATGAGGGCGTGCAGCGCCTGGCCGCCGAGATCACTGGCGCGGTATCCGAGTATCTGAGCGGCCGCCGGGTTGACGAGGACGACCCGCCCGTCCGTGTCCGTGCCCACGACACCCTCGGCCGCGGCCCGCAGGATCATCTCGGTCTGCCGTTGCGAACGCGCGAGTTCGGCCTCGGTGTCGACGGCACCCGACAGATCCCGTACGACCAGCATGAGCAGCTCGTCGTTGGCGGGGCCGTAGCTGTCGTAGGCCTGCTGGCCGTTCTCAAGATTCGCACTGGTGACTTCGACAGGGAACTCACTGCCGTCGGTACGCCGCGCGATCATCCGGGTCGGCTTGGTCCGCCCGCTCGGGTCGATGGACTCGGGCCGCCGCATGCTGCCGGGGATGAGCCGGGAGTCGAACGCGGGCAGCAGATCGAGCAGTCCGCGCCCCACCAGAGCCGTGCCCGGGGCCTCGAAGGCCTCCAGGGCGATGGTGTTCGCGTTGACGACGGTCCCATTGGCGTTGACCAGCACCAAGGCGTCAGGCAGCGCGTCCAGTATGGCTGCGAGGCGAGCAGCGCCTCGGGATGGCCTGCTGCTCACGAGACGCTTCCTCCCTGTTACCGCACCTTGCCGTCCGCGGGTGCCATCTTGCCAACCGTCCCGCAGCGTGTCACGCGAGGGAGTCTACGGGCAGAGGTTGCGCTCGCGACGCCGGATGAGAGGGAGGTCGCACGCAGAACTGACGCAGAAACCACGCAGAAGCGACACGGAGGCCGTGATCGCACATTTCGCCCCCTTTGTCCTCCTGTGGAACCGTGACGCCACGAGGAGTCCGCCGTGCGCTCACCCTGCCCTCCCCATGTTCTGCCTCTGCCCCGGCTATGACCGAAGGTCGGGAAGGAGAGGTGTGAGCGAGTTCCAGCGCGAGATCTGGCATCCGTCCCCGCGATCGAACCTGGCGTCGACGGGCCGACCCGCCCAGGTCCCGGTGACATGCGCGGTGGCCGGACCGCCGTACTGCATCGTGCACATGGTCCCGGGCGACACCGGGGCGAACGGATCCTGGCCCCAGCGAGCCCCCCGGTCGAGCGCACTACACGCTCCGCTCACATCGGGGTGACTGCCACCGTCGGGGTGACACCGCAGCTCATACGTCCCGTCCGCACCGCTCCCCGCGTCGTGGACGGTCACCGTCAGCCGGTCGCGGGAGTCCTCGTCGCGGGCGGGCGGGGGCATCAGGGCCGGCTTCGGGGCAACTGCCGGGGCCGGGCTCGGGGAGGGGCCGAGAAGAATCGGTTCGGCGTACGTCATGACCGGCCCGAGGGGCTTGAGGGACTCGGCGGAGGTGACGGAGCCGGCGGGCTGCGCGGTGGCCGACCCGGCGGGTACGGCGGAGAGCGCGGCGGAGGATGCGGCAACAGTGAGGACGAGACGACGCAACATGAGCTGACTAACGCCACGCACGCCGCACAGTTGCGCGGAGTTCCGGTCACTCCCGCGCCGGGCCGGTTCTCGTCCCTCCCCCCACTCCGTGCTGTCCGCGCCCCCGGCCCCTTGTCGTCCGTCCTGTCTGCCGCTTCGCCTGCTCCGGCCACATTCGGCTTTGCTCAGCGGCCCGCCCGCCTAGTACCGTGGGAGGCGATTGGTGACAGCCCACTCGGCTGTGTCATCATCTGCACGCACCACTCGCGCTCGCGCGAGCGGTTGTGCGGGAGGCGTCGCCTAGTCCGGTCTATGGCGCCGCACTGCTAATGCGGTTTGGGACTTCAATCCCATCGAGGGTTCAAATCCCTCCGCCTCCGCACCAAGATCCGAAGCCCCGGCCCATCTGGTCCGGGGCTTCGGCGTTACCCCAGGCCAGAGCATGTCCGCGCAGCTCACAAGGGGTGCACCAAACGGATTTCACATGGCGGCGGCAGTCATGTAATGTTCTTCCTGTCGCCACGAGCGGGCCCGAAAGCCCAGCAAACGGGACAAAAACAAAACAAGCACTCGTAGCTTAACGGATAGAGCATCTGACTACGGATCAGAAGGTTGCAGGTTCGAATCCTGCCGAGTGCACACAGGTGAAAGCCCCGCTCCGATCAACGGAGCGGGGCTTTTTCGTGCCGTACAGCTCCAGCATTGACAGTGGCAGCGGCGTCGGGTTCATCGGGTGCGCTCCAGCGCGTCGGCCCCGATGGGGGGGGGGCGCGTCGGTGCGTGTGGCGGGCTCGCGTCGGTGGGCTGGGCCTTCGGGGTCGCGGAGGGGGGGTGTCAGGCCGAGGCCTTGGTGAGGAGGCGGGTGTCCTCGTCGGTGAGGGTGAGATCCTGGACGGCGAGGAGTGCCGGGAGCTGTTCCAGGGTGCGGGCGCTGGCGATCGGGGCGACGACGGTGGGCCGGGTGAGGAGCCACGCGAGGGCGACGGTTGCGGGTTCGGCGCCGTGGGCGTCGGCGATGGTGTCCAGGGCTTCGAGTACCGCGACGCCCCGTGCCGTCGACGCGTGTCCGGCCGCCAGATCGGCGCGTGCGCTGTCGACGGTGACGCCGGGACGGTATTTGCCGGTCAGGAAGCCGGCGGCGAGCCCGAAGTAGGGCAGTGCGGAGACGCCGGCCTTCTCGGCCGTGTCCTGGAGGGCGCCCTCGTAGGTGTTGCGGGAGACCAGGTTGTACTCCGGCTGGATCGCCACGTACCGGGCGAGGTTCTCGCGCTCGGCGAAGTCGAGGGAGGCCTGGAGCCGTTCGGCGGAGAGGTTGGAGGCGGCCACGGCGCGTACCTTGCCGGCCTTCACCAGGTCGTCCAGAGCTGTGACGATCTCCTCCACGGGCACGGACGGGTCATCGCAGTGGGAGTAGTAGAGGTCGATGTGGTCAATGCCGAGGCGGCGCAGCGACTGCTCGGCCGCGGCATTGATGTTGGACGCGGACAGGCCCGGGTAGTCCGGGTGCATGCCGACCTTGGTGGAGACGACGACCTTGTCGCGGTTGCCGCGTGCGGCCAGCCATTTGCCGAGGACGGTCTCGGACTCACCGCCCTTGAGGCCGTCGATCCAGGCCGCGTAGACGTCGGCGGTGTCGAGGTGGTTGCCGCCGGCCGCGGTGTAGGCGTCGAGGACGGCGAAGGACTGCTTCTCGTCGGCGGTCCAGCCGAAGACGTTGCCACCGAGGGCGAGGGGAAAGACGGTGAGGTCGGACGTGCCGATTTTACGGAGCGCGGTCACGACGGGGGTGTCCCTTCACTGTGTGGGTACGGCGTGGGTACGGCGCCCGCGCGGCAGATGGGAACAGTGCCGGAGCGATGAGGCGGGAATACGCCCGAAGGGCCCGGTGGTTGCCGCCGTGTGCGCAGAACACCGCTTCGACCAGTGCGTTGACGCCTGATGCGTAGGCCACTGTGCAGGAACGGAATTAACCTTACAAAAGGTATTTCTGTGTTCCTTAGGAACATCGGAAGGGCGTCATCCGTGAACAGCGATGAGGGCCGGGCGCTCTCCGCCGGTGGGGCGCGGGCGAACGTACTGCGCCTCGCGGGTCCGTGTGAGCGCTGGGACGAGCAGGACGCGGACTTCATCCGCGAGATCCTCGATTTGGTGGGCGACAAGTGGAGCATCCTGGTCATCGGCGCCCTGGCCGGCGGCGACGCCCGCTACTCGGACCTCGACACCACGATCCCCGCCATCTCCCGCCGCATGCTCACCCTCACCCTCAAGCGCCTTCAGCGCGACAGCCTTGTCGACCGCACCGCCTACGCGGAGGTACCACCGCGCGTCGAGTACTCCCTCACCGGCCTCGGCTCCTCGCTGCTCGCCGCCATCCAGCACTTGGCCGCCTGGAGCTCCGAGCACCACCCCGAGGTCCGAGGCCACCAGGACGCGTACGACAGGAACGCCACACGTGGATAGAAGCCGAAGTTCTCCGTTCTTTGGGCGGACTGGGCACATGATGGCGCTCGTCCTGATGTCCTTTGGGTGGGTGGGCACCGTGGTGTCGAGCTTTGTTGACCTGCCTCGGGTCAGTTGGTCGGGCTGGGGGATTGTTCTTGTGGGGTGTGTGTTTCTGCCGTGGGAGTGGCGACGCGTGTGGCGTCGCCAGGCTCCGTACGACAGGCCGTAAGCCCGGGGTGCAACTGCTCGGCCGGCGCCCTGTGTTCAGGGGTGGTTGTGTGTGAAAGCGGCGGTCGGTAGGGGGGTCAGGGTTTCTTCCCAGGGGATGTAGACGCCGAGTTCGCGTTCCAGGAAGCGGAGGAAGGCGATATCGGGTAGCTCGTCGGCTGTGTAGGTGAAACCGGGTACCGAGGCCTCCGTCGCGGTGGGGGCCTGGCTCGACGCCCGCGGTTCGTAGTAGGCCACCACCTCGCCCGCACGGGCGTAGCCGACTTGCTGCATGCCCGCGCCGCTGCGGAACACGGTGAAGGCCCGTGTGCCGTGTGACAACGGCCCCAGGTAGTTCGTGGCGCGGCTCGAGAAGGACTCGATGGCGTAGGCCCAGCCGGGGACGGCTCCGGCCCGGACGATCACCTGTGGCTGTGAGAGAAACCCGGCCTCTTCCAGTCGTGCCAGGAGGTCCTCGTCCTCCCGGTCGAGGAACTCCAGATCGCTCAGGTGGCCGTCCTCCGGCCAGAACTGCAGCTCGGAGACCGCATGGTCGGTCAGTTCGTGGATGTGCGAGGGTTCCGCGCCCATCCGAACCAGCAACTCCTGCGGCGTAATTCCCTCGCAGAGCGTGAAGGTGTAGCCGACGTCGTACACGTCCGCTATCCATCGCAGCCCGTTCTCCATCTCGCGCCCTTCCCATGGCGGATCACAACGCTGGATCACAAGGGTGGAACACAACGCTGGATCACAACGGTGAACCCAACGGTCGCAAGGTAGCCCGGCTCCGCCAGGTCGCCTGCGTTGTCAGTGGTGGCCTCTACGCTTTTGGTGATGGCACAGGCGTGGAGATGTACGGGGCTGCGGTGGGCCGGGGGTGTCCCCGTGCTCGGTTGGGACGGGGGGCGGAGCAGTGCGTTGACCTGGGGGAAGCAGGTTGCGTTCGGCGTGGTGGACGGGGGTGTGCGGAGGTGCGTGGGGGCGCGGGGGAATGCGTGTCCCGTCGGGGCGGCGGTGCCGGGGCGCGGTGTCGGAGCCCGGTGCGAGGAGTGCGGGCGGCTGGAGCGGGCCCACTCCGTCGCGGCGGACACCATCGCGGACGATCATCGGCCCTACTCCGCCTATCTGGCCTGGTTCGGGCCGGGGATGGTCAAGGTCGGGATCACCGCCGTCGAGCGTGGGTCGGCTCGGCTCCTGGAGCAGGGAGCCGTGGTCTTCAGCTGGCTCGGACGGGGGCCGTTGATGGCCGCCCGGCGGAGCGAGGAACTGCTGCGCAGGGTCCTCGGGGTGCCGGACCGGATCCCCTACGACGCCAAGCGGGCCGTCCGCAGTGTGTTGCCGGGCGCCGATGTCCGGGCGGCCGAGATCCGTGAGCTGCACGCGCGGGCGGTGGGGCTCGACGGGTGGCCCGAGTCCTTGGAGCGGATGCCGTTCGAGGCGGTCGATCACGCCGGTGCCTTCGGGCTCGGCGGGTTGCCGCCGGCCTGGGGTGTCGTCAGTGAGCTGGTCGCGGGGGGTGTGGTGAGAGGGGAGCTGGTCGCCGCTGCCGGGCCCGATCTGCATCTGGCCACCGAGCGCGGGGTCGTCATCCTCGACACGCGGCTGATGGGCGGGTGGGATCTGACTTCGGTGACCTCGGTTCCTGCGGTGCGTGCCGCGTCCGCTGTGCTTGCCGTGCCTGCGGTACCGTCCCTGCCCGCCGGTCCTGGCGCACCCACCGCCCCCGGCGCACCCACCGCCCCCGAAATAACCCTCCCCATAAGGGAGTTGACGAACCCGAACGACACCGTCGTCCAGGACGGGCTCTTTTGAGGGGCGGGATGGTCAAGACTTCGATCCCTTTTGGGGCCCGTTCGGAAAGGGGCTGGACGTCGGGGAGCGTAGGACCCGAGAGTGGCTGACATGAGCGATCAACTCGTTGCACCTGTCGCCGCCCACGAACCCCCGTACTACGCCGTCGTGTTCACGTCCTTGCGGACGGAAGGTGACCACGGGTACGGCGAGACCGCCGAGCGTATGGGAGAGCTGGTCAAGGAGGTTCCCGGGTTCCTCGGGGAGGACTCCGCACGGACGCCCGGCGGGCTGGCGATCACCGTCGCCTACTTCCGGGACGAGGCCGCCATCGACGAGTGGCGGAACCATCTGGAGCACCGGGCGGCGAAGACGTACGGCCGCGAGCACTGGTACGAGCGCTACAGCATCCACATCGCCAAGGTCGAGCACAGCCACGGGTTCGTGCGGGGGCGGGAGCGGGAGCAGAAGCAGGAGCGGGTGTGAACGAGACGGATGGCCGGCCTGGCGCCGACGACGTACGACACGACGCTGACGACGTACGGCAGTTCTGGACGCGGCTCGGGCTCCCCGGGCTCGTCGACATCCACACCCACTTCATGCCCGAGCGTGTTCTGCGCAAGGTGTGGGCCTACTTCGACGGGCTCGGGCCGCTGACCGGCGGCGTCGAGTGGCCGATCACCTACCGCGGGGACGAGGACGAACGGCTCGCGGCGATAAGGGAGTTCGGGGTGCGGGCCTTCACGGCCCTGCTGTACCCGCACCGGGCGGGCATGGCCCAGTGGCTCAACGGCTGGGCCGCCGACTTCGCCCGGCGGACCCCGGACTGTCTGCACACCGCGACGCTGTTCCCCGAGCCGGGCGTCGAGACGTATGTGCGTGAGGCCGTCGAGGCGGGGGCGCGGGTGTTCAAGGCACACGTGCAGGTGGGGGCGTACGACCCGGGTGACCCGCTTCTGGACCCCGTCTGGGGACTGCTCGCCGAGGCCGGGATCCCGGTCGTGACGCACTGTGGGTCCGGGCCCGCGCCGGGCAAGCACACCGGGCCCGGGCCGGTCGCGAACGTACTCGCCCGGCATCCCCGGCTCCGGATGATCGTCGCGCATCTCGGGATGCCCGAGTACGAGGACTTCCTCGGCCTCGCGGAGCGCTACGAGGAGGTGCGGCTGGACACGACGATGGCGTTCACGGACTTCAGCGGCCGCTTCTCGCGGTTTCCCGGCGAGGCGCTGCCCCGGCTCGCCGACCTGGGCGACCGGGTCCTGCTCGGCACCGACTTCCCGAACATCCCGCACCCGTACGTCCACCAACTGCACGTCCTGGAGCGGCTCGGCCTGGGCGACGACTGGCTACGGGCCGTTTGCTACGAGAACGGGGCACGGCTGTTCGGCATCACGCGCCCCCTGTGATCCCGACCCCCACGGGGATCCCGACCCCCTCCGGGATCCCGACCCCCTCCGGGATCCCGACCCCCTCCGGGATCCCGACCCCCTCCGGGATCCCGACCCTCTCCGGTATCCCGAACCCCACCGACATCGCGAACCTCACCAACATCCCGCCCCTCCAGCACCAACCCGTCACCCTGGGTGCTGAGCGCCTCCCAGGTGTTCCCTGAGAGGCGCCTGTGCGTTTCTCAGGAAAATCACAGGTTCCGGAAAGGATGTTCTCAGCGGCGCCGAGCAATGTGTCGGCTATGACCACGACCTCGCCCCAGGGGCGCACCGAACTGCTGAGGCCGGACGGGAGCCCCGTCCGAGTGCTTGTGGTGGACGACGAGCTGTCGATCACCGAGCTGTTGTCCATGGCCCTTCGTTATGAAGGCTGGCAGATCCGCAGTGCGGGTGACGGGACGGGGGCGATCCAGACCGCTCGTGACTTCCGGCCCGACGCCGTCGTCCTCGACATGATGCTGCCCGACATGGACGGGCTGACCGTCCTGGGACGGCTGCGCCGTGAACTGCCCGACGTGCCCGTTCTGTTCCTCACCGCGAAGGACGCCGTCGAGGACCGTATCGCCGGGCTCACGGCCGGCGGCGACGACTACGTCACCAAGCCCTTCAGCCTCGAAGAGGTCGTGGCCCGGCTGCGCGGGCTGATCCGCCGCTCCGGCGCCGCCGACCGCCGCAGTGACTCCGTGCTCGTCGTCGGGGACCTCACCCTCGACGAGGACAGCCACGAGGTCTCGCGCAGCGGCGAGGGCATCCACCTCACCGCCACCGAGTTCGAGCTGCTGCGCTTCCTGATGCGCAACCCGCGCCGGGTGCTCAGCAAGGCGCAGATACTCGACCGCGTGTGGTCCTACGACTTCGGCGGCCAGGCCAACGTCGTCGAGCTGTACATCTCCTACCTGCGCCGCAAGATCGACGCCGGTCGCGAGCCGATGATCCACACGCGGCGCGGAGCCGGTTATCTGATCAAGCCCGCCGCGTCATGAGCGGACGACGACGGCCGCGAGCGCAGAAGAGGCGAGGACGACAGCCGCGCACCCTGCGGACGCGGCTCGTCGTCTCGGCGGTGGCGCTCATCGCCGTGGTCTGTGCGGTGATCGGCACGGTGACGACCATCGCGCTGCAGAATCATCTGTACGAGCAGCTCGACGGCCAGCTCGGCGAAGCCGCGATGCGCGCGACCGGTGGCCCCCTGAAGCCGGGGGGCGGGAACCCGGCCGCCAACGCCCCGAACAACCAGCTCCCCGGGGCCAACGGCAACACCGCCTCGCAGAACAACGCGCAGAACAACACCTTCGAGTTCCTCACCCGGGGGCCCAGCCAGGAGAACACCATCGCCGCCGTCGTGCAGAACGGCGGTATCACCGACGCGGTCATCTCCCAGGAGAAGACCGACACCAGCGGCACCTTCCAGGAGATGGACACCCAGCCCCTCTCCGAGGCGCAGACGGCCGCGCTCGGCTCCGTGTCCAAGACCGGCGTGCACAGCGTGGAGATCCCCGGCCTCGGGCAGTACCGCGTCAAGTACCAGTCGGGGATCAAGGGCGACTTCTACATCGCCATCCCCACCAAGTCCGTCACCAACACCATCAGCACCCTCGTCATCGTCGAGGTCTGCGTCACCGGCGCCGGTCTGATCGCGGCCGGTATCGCGGGCAGCGTGCTCGTCAGTGTGGCCCTGCGCCCGCTGCGCAGGGTCGCCGCCACCGCCACCCGCGTCTCCGAACTCCCCCTGCACAGCGGCGAAGTCACCTTGTACGAGCGTGTCCCCGAGTCCGAGGCCGACCCGCACACCGAGGTCGGCCAGGTCGGCGCGGCCCTCAACCGGATGCTCGACCACATCCACGGCGCCCTGCACGCGAGACAGCAGAGCGAGACGCGCGTACGGCAGTTCGTCGCGGACGCGAGCCATGAGCTGCGTACGCCACTGGCGTCCATCCGTGGTTACGCCGAGCTGACCAGACGCGGCCGTGAGGAGACCGGGCCCGACACCCGGCACGCGCTGGGCCGGATTGAATCCGAAGCCGGGCGCATGACCCTCCTCGTCGAGGACCTGTTGCTGCTGGCGCGGCTCGACGCCGGGCGTCCCCTGCAGTACGAGCAGACCGACCTCGTACCGCTCGTCATCGACGCCGTGAGCGACGCCCGAGCGGCCGGACGTGACCACAACTGGCGCCTGGATCTGCCCGACGAGCCCGCGCTCGTCCTCGCGGACGCGGCCCGGCTGCAACAGGTGATGGTCAATCTGTTCGCAAACGCACGCACGCACACACCGCCGGGTACGACGGTGACGGCACGTGTCCGCCAGCAGGGACCGTGGATCTGTGTGGATGTCCAGGACGACGGTCAGGGCATTCCGCCGGACCTGCTTCCGCACGTCTTCGAGCGTTTCGCGCGCGGCGATACCTCGCGCTCCCGCTCGTCCGGCTCGACCGGTCTCGGCCTTGCCATCGTGCAGGCCGTCGCGTCCGCGCACGGGGGCGCGGTGACCGTCGACAGTGTTCCCGGACGTACGGTGTTCACCCTGCATCTGCCTGCGCTGCTGGTAGAAACGTCTGTAACAAATTCGCAAACGTACTCACAGGTGCAGCACAGTGCCACCACATGGGCGCAACAGGGCGCGTGAGGAAAGTAGTTGGCATGCGAACCGACTCTTCTCCCGGCAACCTGCCGGCGCGGGAGCACCTCCCGGCCGGGTCCGCCGGTACGCCTGTCCTGGACGTAGTGATCCCCGTCTACAACGAGGAGAAGGACCTTCAGCCGTGTGTCATGAGACTGCACGAGCACCTCAAGCGCACCTTCCCCTACGAGTTCCGCATCACCATCGCGGACAACGCGTCGACCGACACGACCCCACAGGTCTCCGCACGGCTGGACGCGGACATACCGGAAGTCAGGGCCTTCCGGCTGGAGCAGAAGGGCCGGGGCCGGGCGCTGCGCACGGTGTGGTCCGCCTCGGACGCGCCGATCCTCGCCTACATGGACGTGGACCTGTCCACCGACCTCAACGCCCTGCTGCCGCTGGTGGCCCCGCTGATCTCGGGCCACTCGGACCTCGCGATCGGCTCGCGGCTCTCGCGGAGTTCGCGCGTGGTGCGCGGTGCCAAGCGGGAGTTCATCAGCCGTACGTACAACCTCATCCTGCGCGGTTCGCTGCAAGCGCGCTTCTCCGACGCCCAGTGCGGCTTCAAGGCGATCCGGCGTGATGTCGCCCAGGTGCTGCTGCCGCTGGTCGAGGACACCGGCTGGTTCTTCGACACCGAGATGCTGGTGCTCGCCGAACGGGCCGGGCTCCGCATCCACGAGGTGCCGGTCGACTGGGTCGACGACCCGGACTCGACCGTCCACATCGTCAAGACCGCGACGGACGACTTGAAGGGCGTCTGGCGGGTCGGCCGCGCCCTGGCCACCGGTTCGCTGCCGCTCGACCGGCTCGCCCGGCCCTTCGGGGACGACCCTCGCGACCGCGAACTGACCGACGTACCCAAGGGTCTCGCCCGTCAGCTCGTCGGCTTCTGCGTGGTCGGCGCCCTGTCCACGCTCTTCTACCTGGTGCTCTACAGCGGCTTCCGGATGTTCTCGGGCTCGCAGGTCGCCAACGCGCTCGCCCTGCTGGTCTCGGCCGTCGCCAACACGGCCGCCAACCGGCGTCTGACCTTCGGCGTACGCGGCCGGGGCGGCGCCGTCCGCCACCAGGCCCAGGGTCTGGTCGTGTTCGGTATCGGCCTCGCTCTCACCAGCGGTTCGCTCGCCGCCCTGAACGCGGCGACGACCGACCCCGGGCACTCCACGGAACTGGCGGTGCTCGTCGCCGCCAACCTCGCGGCCACGGTCCTGCGCTTCCTGCTCTTCCGGGCCTGGGTCTTCCCCGACCGGCGCGACGAGACGCCCTCCCCCGTCGTGGCGGGCCACCACCCGGCCTCGCCCACCTACTCGACAGCGGCTCCGGGGCACTACCAGGGGCACCAGGGTCTTGGACACGTGCCGCCGCCCCAGTCCCCGTACGACACAGACCAGTTCCGCGCCGGCGAAGCCGCGGACCGCACCTACGGGGACGCGACCATGCAGTTGGAAGCGACACGCCCGTACGACGACGATCCGAATCCGAGGAACGCGCGATGACGACCCAGTCCGATACGAGCTATCAGGGGGGAGCGAATCCCCCCACCGGTACCGCGGATCCCTCGGCGGGGCCGGCGGCCTCGACGGCTGTACACGAGCCGGTCGTGCCCACCGCCTCCCCCGACTCCGGTGAGCCCAAGCAGCCCTTCGCGCGCCGTGTCTGGCGTGGCCGGCCCGAGGACCCGAGCTGGGCGCGCCCCGCGTTCCTCGGCCTGCTGGTCGTCACCGCCGTCCTGTACCTGTACAACCTGAGCGCCTCCGGCTACGCCAACTCCTTCTACTCCGCGGCCGTCCAGGCCGGCAGCCAGAGCTGGAAGGCCTTCTTCTTCGGCTCGCTGGACGCCTCCAACGCCATCACCGTCGACAAGCCGCCGGCCTCGCTGTGGCCGATGGAGCTGTCGGTACGGATCTTCGGCCTCAGCTCGTGGGCGATCCTCGTTCCCGAGGTGCTCATGGGCGTCGCCACGGTCGGCGTCCTGTACGCGGCCGTGCGCCGCCGCTTCAGCCCCGCTGCGGGTCTGATCGCGGGCGCGGTGCTCGCGCTCACTCCTGTCGCCGCGCTGATGTTCCGGTTCAACAACCCGGACGCGATCCTCGCGCTGCTGATGACCGTCACGGTCTACTGCGTGATCCGCGCCCTGGAGGACGGCCGTACGAAGTGGCTGGTCTGGGCGGGTGTCGCGGTCGGCTTCGCCTTCCTGTCGAAGACCCTCCAGGCCTTCCTGATCCTGCCGCCGCTCGCCATCCTGTACGCGGTCTGCGCGCCGGTGAAGCTGAAGAAGCGGTTCGTGCAGCTGGGCTGGTCGACGCTCGCGCTGCTCGTCTCCGGCGGCTGGTGGGTCGCGATCGTCGAGCTCTGGCCGGCGTCGTCGCGACCGTACATCGGCGGCTCGCAGAACAACTCCTTCCTTGAACTGACCTTCGGCTACAACGGACTTGGCCGTCTCAGCGGCGACGAGGCCGGCAGTGTCGGCGGAGGTGCCGCCGGTAGCACCGGGCGCTGGGGCGCGACCGGCTGGGACCGGATGTTCAACGACGAGATCGGCAGCCAGATCTCGTGGCTGCTGCCGGCCGCGCTGATCCTCTTCGTCGCGGGCCTGGTGCTCAGCCGCAAGGCCAAGCGGACCGACCTGGTGCGCAGTTCGTTCCTCGCCTGGGGCGGCGCGCTGCTGATCACCGCGCTGATCTTCAGCTACATGGCCGGTATCTTCCACCAGTACTACACGATCGCCCTGGCCCCCTACATCGCCGCCCTGGTCGGTATGGGCGCGACGGCGCTGTGGGCGGAGCGCGCCAAGATCTGGGCCTCGCTCACCCTCGCCGCCTCGGTCACCGCGACCGCGGCCTGGGGGTACGTCCTCCTCAACCGCACCCCCGACTACCTGCCCTGGCTCAAGTGGCTGGTCCTCGTCGGCGGTCTGGTCGGCGCCCTCGGTCTGATCTTCGTGGCCAAGCTGGGCCGTCAACTGGCCCTCGCCGCAGCCGCGTTGAGCTTCGTGGCCGCGGTCGCGGGACCGACGGCGTACACGCTCAGCACGGTGAACACCGGGCACACCGGGTCCATCGTGACGGCCGGTCCCGCGGGCGCGAGCAGGGGCGGGTTCGGCGGAGGCGGTGGCGGTGGCGGTGGCATGCGCGGTGGTGGCGGCATGCCCGGCCAGAACCAGCAGGGTGGCACCACGGGCCAGCCCCCGACCGGTGGCGGTGGTGGCTTCCCCGGTGGTGGCGGCTTCCCCGGCGGTGGCGCGAACGGCAACACCCAGCAGCAGGGACAGGGTGGTGCGGGCGGTGGCGGTGCGGCCGGAGGCGGCATGGGCGGTGGCGGCGCGGCCGGCCTGCTCAACGGCGCGACCGTCACCGACGAGGCCAAGGACCTGCTGCAGAAGAACGCCGACGACTACACCTGGGCGGCCGCGGCCATCGGTGCCCAGAACTCCGCCAACTACCAGCTCGCCACCGGCGACCCGGTGATGGCGATCGGCGGCTTCAACGGCACCGACCCGTCGCCGACGCTGGCCCAGTTCCAGCAGTACGTGGCCGACGGCAAGATCCACTACTTCATCTCCAGCTCGACAGGGGGTGGCGCCATGGGTGGCGGCAGTGAAGGCACCTCCTCCCAGATCACCACCTGGGTCGAGGCCAACTACACGAAGGTGACCGTCGGTTCGGCCACCTTCTACGACCTGACGCAGCCGACCAGCAGTAGCTGACGGGTCCTTCTGGGTGGGTGGTGGTCCGGGGCGTTCGCTCCGGGCCACCGCCTTTTCGTGCGTCGGCCGACGGCTCGCCTGTTGTACGCCGTACAGGAGTAGTTCTGCGGTGTACAGCATGTCCCTCGCTCAAACCCCCCAAGGACACCCCCAGCTCTGGCTCATCCTCGGCGTCATCTGTCTTGCCCAGCTCACCGTGCTGCTCGACAACACCGTGCTGAACGTCGCGATCCCCTCCCTCACCGGGAGCTCGGCGCGGGCGCCGATTCCGCCGGGCAGCTGATCGCCGCGCGGGCGGGTATGGGTGTCGGCGGTGCGCTGTTGCTGACGACCACCCTCGCCGTCGCCATGCAGATCTTCACGCCCGATGAACAGCCGAAGGCGATCGGCATCTGGAGCGCCGTCAACGCACTCGGCTTCGCGGCGGGGCCCCTTCTCGGCGGCTTCATGCTGGACCACTTCTGGTGGGGCGCGATCTTCCTCGACAATCTGCCGGCCGTGGCGCTGGGACTCGTCGCGGTGGTGGCCCTCGTACCGGAGTCGAAGAACCCGAGAGGGGAGCGGGGGCCGGATCTTCTCGGTGCGCTGCTCTCCACCGTCGGAATGAGCGCGCTCGTGTACGCGATCATCTCCGGGTCCGAGCACGGGTGGACCTCGGGCCGGGTGCTGGTCATGGCGGGGGGTGCGGTGGTGGTGCTTGTCCTCCTCGCCTACTGGGAGAGTCGGATCCCGTACCCGATGCTTGATCTTCACTTCTTTCGGGACCGGCGCTTCACCGGCGCCGTCGAGGGCGCGGTGCTCATCACCTTCGGTATGGGCGGGGCGCTTTTTCTGCTGACCCAGCACCTCCAATTGGTCGTGGGCTACGGGCCCTTGGAGGCCGGGGTGCGGGTGGCGCCCCTCGCTCTCGCGGTCGTCGTGCTGAACTTCTCGGGCCTTACGGCGAGGTGGAGGCGAAGCTCGGGACGCCGGTGTCCATCGCGCTCGGCATGCTGCTGATGTCGGCCGGCCCGGTGTCGATCGCGACGCCGGCCACGGACGGGTACGGCGGCACGCTGCTCGGGCTGCCGCTGATCGGCGTGGGCTGCGCGATCGCCAACCCCGCCATGGCGCACGCCATCATGAGCGCGATACCCCGGGAGAAAGCGGGCGTCGGCGCGGGAATCAACGGCACGCTCGCGGAGTTCGGCAACGGTCTGGGTGCCGCCGTGCTCGGCGCGGTCCTCAACTTCCGTTTCGCCGCGCTGGTTCCGGTGGCCGCGAGCTCGCTGCCCACGGCGCTCGCGTCGGCCGGCTCGGCGGACGAGCGGAGGCGGATCACGGACGCGTTCTCGGCGGGGCTCGAGACCAGCCGGCTCGTGGGTGCGGTCTCCGTCCTGCTCGGCGGACTGCTGGCGGCGGCGTTGCTGCGGCGGGCCGAGAGGGGAGAATCGGCTGTGGCGGTTTCCGCGTAACGCACGCTTAGCATCATCAAGAAGGGGCGGATCCGAGAGTTCCGGGCCCACTTGAGTTCCGAGGAAGGTGCGCCATGGTGAGGGCAGCCGACCGGGCCGAGCGTCCGGCGCGGGCCAGTGTCTGGCTGGAGGGCAAGGTCCACCGGGGCGGTGGGAGTCCCCGTGGCGGCGGTCAGCCGTCGGGGCTCGACCGGGACCGGATCACCGAGGTCACGGTGCGGCTGCTCGACGCGGAGGGGATGGCCAAGTTCTCCATGCGCCGACTGGCCGCCGAGCTGAACGTCACCGCGATGTCCGTGTACTGGTACGTCGACACCAAGGACGATCTGCTCGAACTGGCCCTCGACGCGGTGTTCGGGGAACTGGAGCTGCCGGACCCGGAGTCGGGCGAGGACTGGCGGGATCAGCTCCGTGCCCTGGCCGGCGGCTACCGGGCGCTGCTGGTGCGCCATCCCTGGGTGTCCCCGCTCATCGGGACCTTCCTGAACATCGGGCCGCACTCCATGGCCTTCTCGCTCCGCGTGCAGGAGTTGATCCGCAGGACGGGGCTTCCTCCGCACGGGCAGATGGGCGCGCTCTCTGCGGTCTTCCAGTTCGTGTACGGGTTCGGCACGATCGAGGGTCACTTCGTGCAGCGGTGCGCCTCGGCGGGGATGAGCCAGGACGAGTACCACCGCCAGGCCATGAGCACGATCAGCGAACAGCCGCAGTTCGCGGAGCACTTCGAGCGGTCCGCGGATCTCCTGGAGGCGCGTGGTGGTGACACCGTCGAGGAGATGCGGGAGCGGGACTTCGGGTTCGCGCTGGAGATGCTGATCGCGGGGATCGAAGAGATGGTCGCGCGGGGCGGCTGACTGCGGGGCTGACCGTGCGCGCCTACGGCCGGTCGGTGGGTCGGGGCCGCGCCGGTACATCCGCCCGCATCCGAACGGATCGACTGGGGTTTGTCAGTGACCGTGGGGCTGGATCCATTCGGATGCGGGCATTTGATGTACCGACACGGCCCCTCCCGCCGGTGGGCGGCCGCGGGTGCGTTGTCCGGTGCGGTCAGTTCTCGTCCTGCGGGGCCAGGCGGGCCGGGAAGCCCCCGGTCGCGACCGGGCCCCACTTCTCGGGGGTGACCCGGATGATCGACTTGCCCTGCTTGAGCATCGCCGCGCGGTACTCGTCCCAGTCCGGGTGCTCGCCGGCGATGTTGCGGTAGTACTCGACGAGGGGCTCGACGGAGTCGGGCACGTCGAGGACTTCGGCCGTGCCGTCGACCTGGACCCAGGGGCCGTCCCACTCGTCGCTGAGGATGATCAGGCTGACCCGCTCGTCCCGCTTGGCGTTACGGGTCTTGGCGCGTTCGGGGTACGTCGAGACGACGATGCGGCCGGAGTCGTCGACCCCGCAGGTCAGCGGGGATCCCTGGGGGCTGCCGTCGGCGCGGCGGGTGAGCAGGATGGCGCGATGGCGGGGACGTACGAAGTCCAGGAGCTGTTCGCGGGATACGGGGGTGTTCGTTGCGGTGTTCGGTGCCATGGCTCGCAGCCTAGAGCCTGGGGTGGCCGGCTGGCTGTCCCTGGTGTTCCTATGTCTGGGGGAGGGATTCGCCCTGTAGGGCCTGGATGTCCAGTTCCACCTTCAGTGTGGTGCCGATGGCCGCGATGCCTGCCTGGAGGATCTGGTTGTAGTTCATCGCGAAGTCCTCGCGGTGGAGGTCGGCCGTGGCGCGGAACGCCGCGCGGGTGCCGCCCCAGGGATCGGCGCCGGTGCCGAGGTAGGCCAGGTCCAGGTCGACCGGGCGTACGACGCCGTGCATGGTCAGTTCGCCGTGGACGGTCCAGCGGTCGGAGCCCGCGGTGGTCAGGTCCGTCGACTGGTAGGTGATCTCGGGGTACGCGAGGACGTCCAGGAAGTCCGGGGACTTGAGGTGTTCGTCGCGCATCGCGTTGCCGGTGTCGATGGAGGCAGCCTTGATCACCGCCTCGACACGGGACTTGGCCGGCTCGTCCGGGGCGATCTCGATCCGGGCCGCGAAGTCGGTGAAACGGCCGTGCACGCTGGAGATGCCCAGGTGCTGGGCCACGGCGCCGACGGACGAGTGCGCCGGGTCGACGGTCCAGAGGCCGGGGGGCGGCAGTTCCGTGCCGCCCTGGCGGGCGAGGATCACGCTGCCGATCTCGGCCCGGCCGCTCGCCGTGACGAGGGCGCTGGAGGCCACGGGCGCGTAGCCGACCGCCGTGACGATCACGGTGTACGCGCCGGGAGCGAGGGGCGTCGCGTCGCGCACGGCTCCCTCGATGTCCGCCTCGGCGCGCAGTACTTGGGCGCCGGTCATGTCGGTCAGCGTGACAACCGCGTGCGATACGGCCCATCCGTCGCGCGTACGGATCCTTGCGGTCAGTCCCATCCCGTTTTCTCCCTGCAGCTTTGGTCAGAAGAGTCCGGCCCGTGGGGCGCGCCTCCGCTCGGGGCGCGCCCCACGGGCCGGGTTCGGTTACTCGCCGGGGTGGGCGAGTTCGATGTCGTGGGCGTCGACGCCGCGGCCGTTGACGGTGAGCGCGGTGGCCACCGGCGGGTAGCCCGTCGCGATGACCGTGTACTCGCCGCCGTCCAGGTCGGTGAAGGCGTACGCGCCGTCCGTGCCGGTCCTGGCGGTGCCGACCACGTTGCCGGCCGCGTCCACCAGCGTGACCCGTGCGTCGCCGAGCGGGCTGCCCTGAGCCCGTACGACACCCTGGACCAGGGCACCCGAGGCGAGTTCGACCTCGACCCGGGTGACGCCCGCGCCGCCGACCTCGACGGGCAGGGCCACGGGCCGGTGTCCGGCGGCGTTGACCGCGACGGTCACGGAGCCCGGGATGAGCTCGGCGAAGGCGAACTCGCCCTGCTCACCGCTGGTTCCGGTGGCCAGCACGTCACCGCGCACGTCGGTCACGATGACCATGGCGTCCTTGACCGGGGTGCCGGTCTCCGTGGCCCGTACGACACCGCTCAGGCCGCTCGTGCCGCTCAGCAGGATGTCGTAGGTGACCGGCCCTTCGTTGACGAGGACCGTCGAGGCCTGCGGCTGGAAACCGTCGGCGGAGGCGATCAGGACATAGCTGCCCACGCCGGGCGCGTCCACGGCGTAGCCGCCGTCGGCCTGCGAGACCGAGCGGCCCAACTGCCGTCCCGCCAGCGAGATCAGCGTCACCGCGGCCTGCGGCACGGGCGCGCTCTCGGCGCCCCGGACGTACCCGCGTACCGGAATTCCAATGGGTGTGGTGGACATGCTCGCCATGGGGGTGCTTTCCCTCTCCCTCTCCGACGTGGCGGCGGTCGTGGGCTGCTGCTGTGTGGCTTCGGGGGCTGGTTCCGGCGAAGCCGCCTCCGCTGCCTGAGCCAGGGCGCCCGAGGTCCGCAGCGGGACCTCCTTGATGAACAGCGTCACCAGGAAGGCGAGCAGCGCCAGTCCCGCGGCGATCAGGAAGACGTCCGCGATGCCGTGGCCGTACGCGCTCTCCACGACGGTGCGCAGCGGTGCGGGCAGCTTGTCGACGTCCGGGATGGTGCTCTCGGAGCTGGAACCGGCCGCCAGGGAGGCGTACTTGGGGTCGAGGCCGGCCAGGCCGTCCTTGATGTAGTCGGTGATCCGGGTGGCCATCACCGCGCCCAGTGCGGAGACGCCGATCGCGCCGCCGAGGGAGCGGAAGAACGTCACGGTGGAGCTGGCCGAGCCGAGGTCCGCGGGGGCCACCTGGTTCTGCGTGGAGAGCACCAGGTTCTGCATCATCATGCCGACGCCGAGACCCATCAGCGCCATGAAGATCGCGATGTGCCAGTACGTCGTGTCGTACCGGATGGTGCCCAGCAGGCCCAGCCCGGCGGTGACCAGGATGCCGCCGCCGACCAGCCAGTACTTCCAGCGGCCGGTCTTGGTGATGACCCGGCCGGAGACAGCGGAGGAGATGGCCAGACCGGCGATCATCGGGATGGTCATCACGCCGGACATCGTCGGCGACTTGTCCCGGGCCAGCTGGAAGTACTGGCTGAAGAAGACCGTGCCGGTGAACATCGCGACGCCCACGAAGAGCGAGGCGATGGAGGAGAGGGTGATGGTGCGGTTGCGGAACAGCCGCAGCGGGATGATCGGCTCGCTCGCCTTGGACTCGACGAGTACGAACAGCAGCCCGAGCAGGATCGATCCGCCGACCATCGTGTACGTCTGCCACGAGATCCAGTCGTACTTGACGCTGGCGAAGGTGACCCAGACCAGCAGCAGCGAGACCGCGGCGGAGATGAAGAAGGCGCCGCCCCAGTCGACCTTCACCTCGCGCTTCACGACGGGCAGGTTCAGGGTCTTCTGCAGCACGATCAGCGCGATGACCGCGAAGGGCACACCGACGTAGAAGCACCAGCGCCAGCCGAGCCACGACGTGTCGGTGATGACACCGCCCAGCAGCGGCCCGCCGACGGTCGCGACCGCGAACGTCGCGCCGAGATAGCCGGAGTAACGCCCGCGCTGGCGCGGGGAGATCATCGCCGCCATCACGATCTGGGCGAGGGCGGACAGACCGCCGACGCCGACTCCCTGCACCACACGGCAGGCGATCAGCATGCCGGGGTTCTGCGACAGTCCGGCGGCGGCCGATCCGAGCACATAGATGATGAGGGCTATCTGTACGAGCGCCTTCTTGCTGTACAGGTCGGACAGCTTGCCCCACAGGGGCGTCGTCGCGGTCATGGCCAGCAGCGAGGCCGTGACGACCCAGGTATAGGCGGACTGGCCGCCCCCCAGGGCGCCGATGATCTCGGGGAGCGCGTTGGTGACGATCGTCGACGACAGGATCGCGACGAACAGTCCGAGCAACAGCCCGGAGAGCGCCTCCATGATCTGCCGGTGTGTCATCGGAGCGCCGTCGGCGGATCCGGAGGACCCACCTCCGTGCTTGGCGTGCGCCCGCACACCGGACGGTGTGGTTGTAGCCATGGGCTTCCTTCTGTTGCGTACTTTCGTACTTATGTGGGTGTACGGGTGATCAGTGGGCGGCCAGTGGTCGGTCAGCTGTGGTGCCGTGTGCCGCGTCTGCCTCGGGTGCCGCGTCTGCCTCGGGTGCCGCGTCTGCCTCGGGTGCCGCGTCTGCCACGTGTGCCTCGGGTACCTGGCGTGACTGGCGTGCCTCGTGTGACGGAGGGAGCCGGTGGGTGGTGGTGCGGCAGTCGCCGAAGCTCTCGCGCAGCCTGCCCATGAGGTGGATGAGGAGTCCGACCTCGTGGGCGGACCAGTCGCTCAGCCGGTCGGCGAGGAGATGCGAGGTTCGCCGGGACAGCTCGTCGAGCCGTTCGTGCCCGGCGGGGGTGAGGCGCAGGATGCGCGAGCGTTTGTCGGCCGGGTCGGGGGACCGTTCGATCCAGCCCCGGTCCGCGACGTGTGCGACATGGCGGCTGGTCACCGACATGTCCACGGCGAGCAGCTCGGCGAGCCTGCTCATGCGCATCTCGCCGTACCGGCCGAGCAGCGTCAGCACGGTGGCGGAACCCGCGGGGCAGTCGGGCGGCAGGGTCCGCGCCAGGTCCCTCTTCACCGCACCGATGGCGCTGAGCTGACGAGCCAGTTCCTCGTACTGCGCCTGCTCGGCCATCACCCCTCCTCTATTCGTTGCTTTGGGCAACCATAAATAGGTTGGTTGCTACAGGCAAACTAAATCGGAGGATCGCGCCCTAAAACCTTGGCAAAGGCAAGTGTTGGCGAACGTAAACTCGCAGGTGGGAGTAGGGGCCAGGGCGGGCCTTTCCGGCCATCGCGCAGACCACGGAGGGCCAGGGGCCGAACCCCCGCACTTGGGCAACCGTCCCGCGTTCGCTAGTGTCCTGGGCCATGGCAAACACCCAGGGCCCCGAGGGCAACCACGACCCCGCGGGAAGCACCCAGATGTTCCGCGCATTCGTCGACGAGGCCCCCCAGGGCCGGCAACAGCAGGCGGTGGCCGCTCCGGCGGGCCCCCGCATCGGTCTGATCATCGGAGTCGTCCTCGCCGTCGCGGTCGTGGCCGCGGTGGCCTGGCTCGCACTCATGTAGAACGCCGTACCGGTCGCCGACGCGGCGGGCGCCCTTTGCCGCTCGTGGCGTCGGGGGTCGCGCGCCGCCGGGCGACATCCCCTCAATCGTGGGCGACGCGCGCTGCCGGGCGACATCCATCTCAGGCGTGGACGACACGCGCTGCCGGGCGACAGCCCCTCAATCGTGGGCGACGCGCGCTGCCGGGCGACATCCGCCTCACGCGTGGACCACACGCGCCGCCGGGCAGCGTCCATCTCACGCGTGGACACCCGCGGAAGCAGGCGCTACGTCCAGTCCACGGACACGTCCCGCGTCTCGACATGCATACCCAGCGGCACGCGCCACGCCTCGACGCACACCGTCCAGGTCTTCGTCCGCTCCGTACCCGCGGCGATCGGCGTCGGCAACTCCTCGTCGGACTCGATCGTCGCCCAGTCGATCCCCAGCGCCCCGATGATGTGCGTCCCGAAGGTCACCGTGCCCGAACGCACCGTCGTACCGCCGGTGTTGCGGAACGAGACGGTGACCTGCTCGCACCACCGCTGATCCGCAGTCTTGCGCTCCGGGGTGCCGACGGTGAGTGCGGCCGGCCCGGGCTCCGCGGGAGTCGCGGGAGTCGTGGGCGTCACGGGAACCGCGGGAGTCGCGGGAGTCGTGGGCGTCACGGGAACCGCGGGAGTCGTAGAGGGTGCACCGGTTGGGGTTCCCGAGCCGGAACTCCCGTCCGCAGGGCCGGAGTCCGCGTCGCCCGGTGAGGTCGTACGTCCGCCTCGGGGGGCGTCGCTCGCAGTCCCCGTCTCTGGTGCGGGCGTGCCGCTTCCGCCATCCCGGGTGTCCGTCGTGCCCGAAGTCCCGCTCCCCGCCGCACCCTTGGCGCTTTCGGGCGGAGGGTCCGGGTTCAGGGGGATCAACTCCACGTCCCCCGTGGGTGCCACCGCCGGGCCGGACGCGGGGTGCTGCACGGCGACGTAACCGCCCCCGCCGCCCCCGCCGTTCCCGGTGCCGCAGGCGACGAGCGCGCTCGCCAGACACACGACAGCCGCCGAGGCACCCACAAGGGCACCTCGGCGACCACAAATCACATGGATCACATGGATCACACGGATCGCAGGGATCGCACGGATCGCACGGATCACACGAATCGACTGTCGACGCGGCATCGCGACAGTGTGACTGACGCTCCGTCAAATATGAACCCTCGGGCCCGGCCGACCGGTTCGCCGGTATACCGGTCCCGCGGGCCGTTCAGGTTCAGTCGACTCAGTCCGAGATGAGCCCTTCCCTGAGCTGTGAGAGCGTCCGGGTCAGGAGCCGGGAGACGTGCATCTGCGAGATGCCGACCTCCTCGCCGATCTGCGACTGGGTCATGTTCGCGAAGAAGCGGAGCATGATGATCCGGCGCTCGCGGGGCGGCAGTTTGGCGAGCAGCGGCTTGAGGGACTCGCGGTACTCGACGCCCTCCAGTGCGGTGTCCTCGTAGCCGAGGCGGTCCGCGAGGGAGCCCTCGCCGCCGTCGTCCTCGGGGGCCGGTGAGTCGAGGGACGACGCCGTGTACGCGTTGCCGACCGCGAGGCCGTCGACCACGTCCTCCTCGGACACACCGAGTGCGACGGCGAGTTCGGCGACGGTGGGCGAGCGGTCGAGCTTCTGGGAGAGCTCGTCGCTGGTCTTGGTGAGGGCGAGCCGCAGCTCCTGGAGGCGGCGCGGGACGCGCACCGACCAGGACGTGTCGCGGAAGAACCGCTTGATCTCGCCGACGACCGTCGGCATCGCGAACGTCGGGAACTCCACGCCGCGTTCGCAGTCGAAGCGGTCGATCGCCTTGATCAGGCCGATCGTGCCGACCTGGACGATGTCCTCCATCGGCTCGTTACGGGAGCGGAAGCGTGCCGCCGCGTACCGGACGAGCGGGAGGTTGAGCTCGATGAGGGTGTCCCGGACGTAGGCACGCTCGGGGCTGTTCTCGCCCAGTGCGGCGAGCCGCAGGAACAGGGAGCGGGACAGGGTGCGGGTGTCGATCGCCCCTGAGGTCGCTGGTGCCGGGGCGGCTTGGGCGGCCGGAGCGGCATCGGGGGCCGGAAGGGCCGGGACATCATGAAGCACGTCGGGCGCGGATTCGCTCTTCGTGAGCGTGAGCACCTTCGAGCTGCCCTGGTCTGCGGACATGCCACCCCCTTTGGGTCGCGGACGGTCGCGGCGGACGCTCCCGTCGGAGGAACGCAGCCTCCACCTGAATACCGGAGGCGAGGCCGCGGCAAACGCGGTAGCCGCAGAATGTCACATGTCGGCAACACGCTGAAGTGATATGTCGACACGGAGGGGGTGAATAGGCCCTGGGTAGAGGGGGTCTGACGGTTTTTCAGCGCTGAACAGCCGGAAAAGACGCCGGTGAGCGATTCGCTCTTACCGGTTACGCCTCGATCCTGTTTGCGGATCTGAGACGCGCGAAGCTACGGGCGAGGAGCCTTGACACATGCATCTGGGATACGCCGAGTTCCGCGCTGATCTGTGACTGCGTCAAATTGCTGTAGTAGCGCAGGAGAAGGATCCGCTGCTCGCGCTCGGGCAGCTGTACGAGGAGGTGGCGTACGAGGTCGCGGTGTTCGACCCCGTCGAGGGCCGGGTCCTCGTAGCCGAGCCGGTCGAGCAGCCCGGGCAGTCCGTCGCCCTCCTGGGCGGCTTCGAGGGAGGTCGCGTGATACGAGCGTCCGGCTTCGATGCAGGACAGCACCTCCTCCTCGGTGATCCGCAGCCGCTCGGCGATCTCGGCGGTGGTGGGCGAGCGCCCGAAGGCCGTCGTGAGGTCCTCCGTGGCGCTGTTCACCTGCACCCACAGCTCGTGCAGCCGGCGCGGTACGTGGACGGTGCGGACGTTGTCGCGGAAGTACCGCTTGATCTCCCCGACGACGGTCGGCATCGCGAAGGTGGGGAACTGCACGCCCCGGTCGGGGTCGAACCGGTCGATCGCGTTGATCAGGCCGATCGTGCCGACCTGGACGACGTCCTCCATCGGCTCGTTGCGGCTGCGGAAGCGGGCGGCGGCGTACCGGACGAGCGGGAGGTTGGCCTCGATGAGCGCGCCGCGTACGCGGTGGTGCTCCGGGGTGCCCGGCTGGAGCCCCTTGAGCTGGCCGAAGAGCACCTGGGTCAGGGCCCGGGTGTCGGCGCCGCGGCGCCGCTCCGGGGCGACTTCCTGGGGCGGGTCCTGCACGATCACGACGTCTGTCTGTGGCGCCTGCGGTGCGGGTGGTACCTGCGGTGCGGGTGGTACCTGCGGTGCGGGCGGTGCGTGCAGCGTCTGTGGCGCCTGGGTTGATGCCTGGGGTGAGACGACCTGGGGCGGTGTCTGCAGCGGGGCCTGCGGCGGGGCCTGCAGGGGTGTCTGCAGTGGTGCTTGCGGCGGTGCTTGAGGCGCAGTACTGGCCGGCACGGTCAACTCCACCTCTATGATCCGTCAGATCCATCAACTCATCCGTCAAAAGCGGTCATAGCATCACAAGACATGTGCACTGTGTGCAAGCACCCCATAACGCCGTGTTGAACGGGATTTAGGGAGAGTTGGGACCCGGGACGCAAAAGAGCCCCTCGCCGGTTGCGGCGAGGAGCTCGGGGTGGTGCGCCTCGGAAGGACGGGCCGGGCGGCTCAGAACGGATAGTCGGCGATCACCCAGGTCGCGAACTCACGCCACAGCGCGACGCCCGCCTGGTGTGCCGGGTGCTCCAAGTACCGCTTCAGCGCGTCGATGTCGTCGACGGCGGAGTTGATCGCGAAGTCGTACGCGATGGGCCGTTCGGTGATGTTCCAGTCGCATTCCCAGAAGCGCAGCTCCGGGATCTGCTCACCGAGCGCGCGGAACGCCGCGACGCCCTCGACGACATTCGGGTCGTCGCGCTCGACGCCCTCGTTGAGCTTGAAGAGGACCAGATGGCGGATCACGGGCACTCCCTGGTGGTGCGGTTCCTGGCTCAGTCCTGGGCCCCGTTGGCGATCCACGTCATGAAGTCGCCGACGCCCTGAGCGGCGTTCGATATGCCCTCGAACCCTATCTGGACGTAGTCGGCCGCCTTCGCCGGATCCGTGATGATCACGTAGAGCGCGAAGACCACGAGCACATAGACGGCGATCTTCTTCGAATTCACCGCCATCGCGGCCTCCCCTGTGACTGCTGCGCCCGGTGGGCCCCTGTTGACGGCGGCGAGTGTAACCTTCACACCCCCTTTACGGCCCAACGGCCCGCTGGTCGTGGCCTTTTGAAGGGTGCGAACGCACGAAGGGCCCCGTCTCTCGACGGGGCCCTCCAGAAGCGGTAGCGGAGGGATTTGAACCCTCGGTGACTTGCGCCACACTCGCTTTCGAGGTCTGTTCGTGCTGGTCAGAGCATGATCCGGAGTCGTCCACGGGCGTTCATTCCCGTACGGATGCTGCGCCTACGGGTGCGGGGTGAACGGCTCTGAATGGCCGCGTACGGCGATGAATGAGACGGAAACTGAGACGGGCCGACGCCCCGAAGAGGCTGGTCAGACGATGTGCAGCTTCTCTTGCGTTGGCGATGGCGAGGAGAGCGCGAACGGTTACCAGCGCAGGGCAATTCCCCTCCCCCTGCCGCGACTGGAACCCCGGTCGATGACGCCGAGTTCTTCCATCCTGTCGAGTTGGTAGGCGACCGACCCCGTGCTCGACAGCCCCACGCTTCGGCAGATCTCCCGCATCGAGGGAGCCTCCCCGCGGTCGGCTACGCACTCCCTGATGCACTTCAGGATGCGTTCCTGCTGTTCAGTGAGGCGGCTCTCTGCCTCTTCCAGCTCCCGGACCTGTCGACGCAGGTCGACCCTCGCCCCTGGCGACCGCCCCGCTTTCGTCTCCCAAAACGAGTGGGAGGCGAGCCGGGCAGAGAGCTGCTGCAACCGGCGACGCAGCGCGGCCGTGTGCAGCGGTCGACGCTCTAGCGCCGCGTAGGTGCGGTTCCAGTCGCGTTGGGCCTGGATCAGATCGAGGGGGAACGTCGTGTGCGCCATGGTCGGGATTCAAGCATATGTTCGATTTCTGGCACGAGAACCGTCCAGCAACCTGTGACGCTTGTCCTGTTCTTCTCTACCTTGATCACGCCGAGTGGTGGTTCCCTAACTTAATGTCAGGGACCGTTGCAAGTGGTAGGGCGGTCTGCGGGGAGGTCTGACGAGGGGGAGTCGGCAGAGTGCCTTGGGTCAATCCGTATGTAAGGAAGGACGGCACACCAGTTCGCGGGTACTCGCGGTGGGCGCCGGGTGCGCGTCGGGAGATGGCGATATTAGCCGTGGTCGGGCTTGTGGTTGTGGGGATAGGCAACGGCAACGTCACGGTGGGAACGGGCAACGACACTGGTCCACGTCCGCAATCGACGGTGCAGTACCCGATCAGGTGGGACACCGAGAACACGATGAAGGTGAAGCGGCCGCAGCCCACCGTGTCGTACCCGATCAGGTTCCCGGCCGCGGACGGTGGGCGGTGACGCGGCGGCGCGCTCGGCGTAGCAAGCGGCGCCAGCAGGCAGAGGCACAGATGATCGGTCTGATGGTCGCGGTGGTCGTAGCCGTCGCCGTTGCGGTCGCCGTGGTGCACTGGCTCTTGGCGCACTGGTGGCTGCTGGTCGTCGTCCTGGTGGTGGCGGTGCTGGCTGGCGTCGGCTGGCACTACAACCGGCAGCACCAAGCCCGGTGGGAAGCCGTGCGCGTGCAGGGGCTGCGCTTCGGGCTGCCTCAGATCGACGCCCTGCACCACTCCCGGTTCGAGGACGCGATACGGGAGCTGATGCGACGGGACGGCTGCCGGGATGCTCAGCGGGTCGGCGGGGGTGGTGATCTGGGAGCGGATGTGAAGGCAACCGACCCGTTCGGGCGACGCTGGGTAATCCAGTGCAAGCACCGCCGCAACGGGGTTCGGGGCTCGGCGGTGGGTACGCCGGATCTCCAGGTTCTCAATGGGACGGCCCGGCAGGTGCACGGGGCGGACATCGCGGTGATCGTGACGAACGGCAGGGTGACCGCGCCGGCCGTCGTATTCGCCAAGCAGCAGCGGCTGCACGTGGTGGACCGCCAGACGCTGGGAGTCTGGGCGTCGGGCTCGCGCCCACTGTGGGAGCTGCTGCGGGCCGTACCTCCTCCTCGCAAGCCCACCGCCCTGAGTTGAGAGGGCAGTGGGCTTCACTTGCTGCCCAACGCGTAGCGTCGCCGTGTGCTGGCACTTTTCGACCTCGACAACACCTTGATTGACCGAAGCGGGGGCCTAGAGGACTGGGCTCGCAGCTTCGTGCGGTCGCGACGGTTGTCCGGGCGAGCGGAGTCCGTCATCTGTGAGCGGCTCCGGGAACGTGCCTATCCCGCGGACTTCGTCCATCTACGGGAGGCGCTCGGGCTCAGCGATGACCCAGGCTGCTTGTGGCAAGAGTACGTCGATGGTGTCGCGCGGTCGGTCCGCAGTTTCCCGGGGGCGCGGGAGGGGCTCGAAGTGCTGCGCGGCGCGGGGTGGACGCTCGGTATCGCGACCAATGGCGCGGGGGATATCCAGCGGGCAAAGCTCGCCGCGACTGGGCTTCAGTCGTTCTTCGACGGGATCGCGGTCTCGGAGGAGATCGGGGCCAGGAAACCGGCCTACGAGCATTTCGAGGCCGCTGCCGTGCTGTGCGGTGTCCGGCTCGCCGCGGGCGGGTGGATGGTCGGGGACGGGCCCGAGACGGATATAGAGGGAGGCCGCACGGCGGGACTTCGCACGGTGTGGGTGGCCAACGGCCGTACATGGAGCGGTGGCCCCCGTGAGCCCGACATTGTGGTGCAGGGCGTCGCGGAGGCCATCGAGATGATGCAAGCGGCGGGGGACTAGCTTGGCTCGCTACTCGGCGAATCATGCAGATGATCGAGCACTTCGGCAGCGCTCTTGGATGAGTCCCTGAGGTCATCCCATCGGCTCATGACCGTGGCTGACGCCTCTGCCAGGTCGGCGGGGAGCCCAGCTTCCCGCAGGGCGTCGGCCACCTCGCCCATTTCAGGGCCCCAGCGCCATGACCGCGCCGCCACCTTCGGGATGTAGGCCGTCTCCGCGAGGTAGTTGGTGGTGCGGCCCTGCGCGATATCGAGTAGCTCCCCTTCTACCCCGTAGTCCTTGGCGAGGGCATACGAGACCGCGGCAAGGACACGGCTCGCCTTCTGGTAGCTGCTGTAGGACAGCTTCAGTGCGGAAGCGCGTCCGATGCCGCCGGGAAGTTGGTGCGCCTGCACGGCGGTGCCTGTGAAGAGCGACGCGACGGGGGCGAGTGCGTCCGTCGGGCCAGACAGGTACAGGCGAGTGGACTTCGAGTCGGAGGGGGGCGAGCCGATGACGGAGCCATCGACGACGGTCGCCCCGGTGCGGCTCATGACGGCGTAGACGCGCGCCATGCTGGTCGGTGAGATGGCGTTGGCATCCACGTAGATCCCCGTGAATGACTGGGCGGAGACCTCGACTGCGACGTCTTCCGCGTACGCCGGCGGGCAGATGCTGAGGACGACGTCGGCTCGCTCCGTCAGTTCGCCAAGGTCGCTCACCGCGGTGAGTCCGTGTCTCTGGGCCCGTTTCTTGGTCGCGGAGCTGCGGCCTGCCGGGCACCACAGAACTTCGGCTCCGTTGAACCTGGCCTGTGCTGCTACCGCGGCGCCCATGCTGCCCGGGTGCACAACTCCGACGACGGTCATCCGACCAGCCCACGGATATCGCGCACTTCGGCAGGTGTGCTGGCGAACCGTGCTTCGTCGATGGCCTGCGCCGCCTGACCCGCGCGGACCTGGTCGGTTCTGATGATGAGCGACCAGGGCTCGGCCGCGTGGTCCAAAAGATCCTGCCGCGTCTCGTGCCAGACCTTGAGCCGAGCGTCCAGGTCCTTATCTCCGCGCCCCCGGCAGCGCTGGCGCGTCACGTCTTCGGAGCACCACAGGAGCACCCGCACCCAGTTGATGGGGTAGGCCGCGACCGCGCGGGCTCCGGCGACCTGGCCCATGTGGAGGACCGGGATGCGCCCGGAGTCGACAAGCGCGGAAACCTCGCCGCGGTCGATGGCGTACTCCGAGTCGTATCGGTCGTTCCGGTAGAGGAGCTCTCCGGCACTCGCCAACTCCTCGATGTGGCGAGTAGTTGTGATCCGGTAGCCAGTAGTCCGCCCAGTACCGGCCTTAAGGCGCTGGAAGAGCGTGAACTGTGGCCGCAAGTGCGAGAGCTCAGCGGTTAGCGTGTCCTTTCCGGAGCCCGGAGGCCCGTAGAGGATGACGCCGGAAGCGATCACAGCCCACCTCCACTCAGTACGTCCCTTGCTTCGTCGACAAGAGCCACAGCGGCGCCAAGCCGGTTGTCTACGACGTAATGGGGGCCCTGGGGTCGCATCGTCAGGTCAAGCCCGGAGACGTATTCCTCCCATGAGTCCATCTTCCATGCGTCGCGGGCTGCACCCCGGAATTCGATGTACTCGCGCATTGACTCCGCATCGCACTCGACCCATATGGTCGCCACGGAGACTCGCTTAGATCGGCAACGATTCTGGAAACGTTGCATCCAATCCGCTTGTGAGAATTCAGAAATGAACGGGGCGTCGAGGATGGTGGAGGTTCCGCAATCCACGTTGTCCCAAGCGGCTTCCATAAGGCAGCGGTATTCGAGAGGCCGGACTTTCTCGCGATATAGCTCAGAGCTGCGGTCGTGGGCCTCGCCTCCGAGGGCAACCAAGAGTTGGTCCACAAGCGGCCGGGTAAGCGAGTCCTTGTCGAGGATGGGCCAGCCTGTGATACCTCCGAGGAACTTGGCGAACTCGGATTTACCAGACCCGGCGTACCCCCCAACCAACACGACGGAGGGACCATCGAGGCTTCCGCCTGCGGTGCGTCGACTCCAAGCATCAATCACGCGGTTGTGCAGGGCCTCACTGTCAACGTCGTCAGTGCCTTCTCGGATGCTACTGAGTGCGTGCCGAACTGCGTTCCGCTGATCGGGGATCTTTCGGTCAACTGAATTGGGTACCGGGATGGACTCCACAGGGGCATCCTCTCCGGGCAGGGCTCGACGGAAGCCGAGTTGAGCCTCATTGCAATGATAGAGACGGCAATAAGCCCGGCGGTAATGCGGACCGGGATAGACCGAACCCTTCTCGTGACCCCAGATTGTTTGGAAGTTCGCGGCAATATTGAAGCCGTGACGCTCCGCGATTTCGCGAAGTTTCTCACCAGTGTCTTCCAACGTCAGCCCTATTTCCTCCCTGTGCATACGCAAGAGATCGGGCTTCCAATCTGGGTGCTGCCGAGCCATCTGCCCCTCCTAGATAGCTAGTCGAGCCGCGAGTGTAGCGGCTCGACTAGGCCTGTGGAAATTCGTGATAGCGGATGTGTAAGCGGATGTATAAAACCGCTGAGAACTTCTCAGGTAGTGGAACGTGATACCGATTCTCGAGCCGCGATAGTGAACTAGAGCACATCCGAACAGGGGGTGCTCATGCATCGCGACACAGCCACAACAGCCAGACCCTCAGCTACCTTCGAGCGTCGCGACGCGCTCACGCAGCTCCCCGACTTCGGTGCGGAGCTTGGCGACCTCGGTGCGCAGGTCGGCAACGACCTGGCTTGGGTCTGTGAGTTTCGCGGCCCCCGTGGCGTCGGGCGTCAGGAAGGCGCCCTTGCCTTGGTGGCTCACGGCGAGTCCGTCGGCTGTGAGTCGTCGAATGGCCTCGCGAGCCACGGTGATGGTGACGCTGTAGGCCGATTGAAGGTCGGCGAGCGACGGCAGCCTGCCGGTCTCCGCGAATTCGCCGGCCGCGATCCTCCGCCGTAGATCGTCCGCGACCTGCTGATAGGCGAATTTTCCGGTCCACTCGACCATCTGCACCCCAAGTCTCTTCCTGGTCTCTGCCTCATAGTGCCCAAGCGGCAGAGGGAGAACCAGTGTCCCCCACCGCTTGTTCCGCCAGGGGACTTGACCAACTCTGCCTCACAGTGCACTCTGAGGCAGAGTTGAGCGAGGCGCTCAGCCCCCTCCCAGGGGCGGTTGCCGCGTGAAACCTGCTGTTCAGCGCCCGGAAGGCAAGGCCCGGACACCGCGCTGTGGACAACTCAACAGAGTGCCGACCCAGCCGCATGACCATGTGCGGTCGATGGGTGCAGGTCACCATCCCGACCACCCATGTCGGGCCGGGTGACCTGCCCGGATCCGCCCAACAGGGCGGTGACTGGCATTGATCTGAAGTACGCATCACAGCCTCGGTATCCAGCCGCGAGGGCGCCGGATCGAAACCGGCCCGAGGCACTCCCCCGACCGCGGACGCGGTCGGGGCTTCCTCTCCGAGGCGGTCGCCTCTCACCACCAGGCCACGACCGCCCCGGATCTTGCCTGCCCCTGCTGACATCAGGAGAGATCCATGCGTACCTACATCGGCCGTCAACAGGCCGTCTCCCCCGAGGACTTCGCGGAACTCGCGCTCGGCACCCCGGTTGAGCTGTGGCTCGGGGTCGAGGGTGAGAGTGACGAAGAGCGCGCGGCCCGTGAGGATGCGGCGCGCGACATCCTTTCCGACACCCCGAACCTGCCCGACGACCTGATCCGGATGGCGGCGCAGGTCATCGAGGACAACCCGGACCTGTTCGACGTCATCCCGCTGTCCCGCATCTCGCGGCGCCGCGCGGCAGGCCGGGGAGTCGCAGCATGACGACTACGACCCCTGCCCCCGAGGCGCCTCCGTCCGGGGTGCCGCCGCTGACGAAGCCAGAACTGGGCCTCGCCGGTATCGGCGCGCTCGCCGCCGCCGGAGTCGGCGCGCTCGGTCTGATCTCCTCCTTCGACGCCGTGTCCGAGGCCGCCGCCACCTGGGGTTTCACCTCCCCGTGGATGCTGCCGGTCGGTATCGACGTGTCCATTCCGGTGTTCACCGTGGCCAACCTGTTGTTGATCCGGATGGACATGGCGCTGGCCTGGGTGCGGTTCGTGCCCTGGATCCTCACGCTCATCACGTGCGGGCTGAACGTCGCGGCCGGACACTCCCTGTCCGCGAAGGTCGCGCACGGCACCATGCCGCTGCTGTGGGTGGTGTTCTCCGAGATCGGCGCGCACATCTACGCCGTGCGGATCGGCGCCGCCACCGGCCGCCGCATGGAGAAGATCCGGTTCTCCCGCTGGCTGCTCGCCCCGGCTCAGACGTTCGCGCTGTGGCGGCGCATGACGCTGTGGGAGGTCACCTCCTACACCCGTGCGCTCGCCCTAGAGCGGGAGCGGCAGTTGGCCCGCGCGGACCTGCGCGAGGAGCACGGACTGTGGTGGCGCTCCAAGACCCCGCGGCGCGAACGCGTGATGCTGCGCCTGGGTGAACTCGCCCCCGCCACCGCGCTGCCCGTCGATCCCGAGCCGGAGCGGGTTCCGCAAGAGGCGAAGACCGAGGCGCCCAAGACGCCGCGTAAGCGGCCTGCCAAGGGCAAGCCCAAGGCGCAGCGCACCTTCGAGGAGCTGTTGACCGAGGCGCGCGAGGTCACCGAAGACTGGTCGGACGGGGAGGTGACCGCGGACCGCATCCGCACCGCGGTGCACGTCTCGCAGGCCAACGCCCGCACCCTGCGCGACACCCTCAAGGCGGAGCGTGCCGAGGGCCGCCCGCTGCATGCCGTGGATGTTGCGTCTGTGCCTGAGGTCAGTGCTGCGGGGGTGGCTGCGTGAGCACCCTGGTCACGGTCCTGCTGTCCGTACTGCCGCTGGCCGTGGGTTGGTCGGTCCACGTGTGGTGGCTGCGTGCCCGCCTGAACACCGCCCGGCGTGACCCGCTGACTGGGTTATGGACCCGCGACGGGTTCACCCGCCGCGCCACTGCCTTGCTCAAGGACCCGCGCGCGGTCGTCGTGCTCGCTGATGTGGACCGCTTCAAGCAGATCAACGACACCCACGGGCACGCGGTGGGGGACGTTTTGTTGAAGGCGACCGCGGACCGTCTCGTCCACCACGTCGGGAGTTCCGGTGTGGTGGGACGGCTCGGGGGCGATGAGTTCGCCGCCGTCCTGCTCGATGACCGGGGTACCGCGGGTGACCTGCTTGCCGTCCTGCACGGCGTGCTCGCCCGCCCGGTCGAGGGCCAGGACCCTGCCGCGCACACCACCGTCTCGCTCGGCTGGGCACACGCCGCTGATTTCCCCGACGACAGCCTGTCCGGGCTGTTGCGGCGGGCAGATGAGGCGATGTACGCGGCCAAGCAAGGCCGCGCCGGAATGCGCCGCGCAGGGCTCGGCTGGCTGTTCGCCACCGTCGCCGGACGGCGTGCCGGCCGAACCGGCGCCCGCACCGATACGACGGTCGTTGGGGTGGCTGCCTGATGTCCACCGCCTTCACCAAGTGCTTCGACCCCAACGGCGTCCAGTTCGGGGTCCCCACCTTCCCCTGGCGCTTCGCCCCGGACGGCTACGCCACCCGCCGCCAGTTGCGGGACCGCGGTTTGCGGCCGGGTGGGCAGCCGGTTGCCGCGCAGGTGATGCGCCGTCACCGGGGCCGCAAGGCAGGGGTGCAGGTCGCCTATCTCTACCGCCTCGACCTCGCCCGGCCGGTCCGTCCGATGACCTCGCGCAAATGGGGCGCGCTCGCGCTGGCGATGCTCGCCCGCCGCACCTGCCCGAAGTGCCAGGTCATCTACAGCTACTGCCTCCCGACTTCGCTCGGGATGTGCATCCTCTGCGCCTTTCCCGAGGAACAGCGCGCCGCCTGAGCAGGCAGACAGCCCCGGCATCCATGCCGTGAGGGCGCCGGATCGAATCCGGCCCGGGGCGCGCACGCACCGCACCACACGGGGTCCGTCCGCCCACCTCCTACAGCGACGGCCGGACCCCGCCCTGTCCTCCCCTTGGAAGGAACAACCTTCAGTGAACCAGCCCGACGACAACGAACTGTTCAACCGACTCGAAGCCGAGATGAGCGCCGACTCCGGGGGCGAGGTAGTCGACCTCGACAAGGCACGGTCGGCCCGTGTCGGGTCGGCCGACCCTACTGCCCGACCCGACACCGACCAGTCGGCCGACTCCGCGCCGGACCGGTCGGCTGCCGAGTCGGGCGACCCGACGCCCCGCGTGATGGTCGACCTCCCGACCGTCAAGGCGACCGGTCCGGGCTACCTCGGTCGGCTGCTCGGTGCCCAGCGCCGTGCGGTCGTTCCCATCTGGCTCAAGTCGCTCGCGGAGCTGAAGACCGCCACCGGATGGGTGGCGCGCCACTACGCCCACTCGGTCGGCTACCACGCCCTGCGCTCCCCGGTCTACGCCGCCCGGCTCACCTTCCAAGCCCCGTCGGGTGCCGCGAAGTTCGTGGGCGGTGTGATGCGGTGGGTGGCCGACCGCGAGGGCGAGGCGGTCCGACTGGCCGCGGTCCGGCGCGAGGACGCGGCCGAGTACCTGAAGCTGTCGCGGCAGCGCGACGGACGGGTCCGGCTGCGCACCCTGGTGACCGTGCTCGCGATGTTCGTCGGGCTCGGCTCGGCGCTCGCCATCTACGTCCTGGCCCCCGACTGGCTTCAGGCTCTGTCGGTCGGCGCGCTGGTGACGGCGCTCGGCTACGCCGGCCGCAAGGCGGATGACCCGGTCATCCACCGCGCGGTGGAACTGCCCAAGGCCATCAAGCTCACCAGTGACATCGTGCTGCGAGCGCTCGGCTCGCTCGGCATTCCCGCCATCAACCAGGCCCAGGGCAAAGGCAGGGACGGATTCGAGTTCACCGCCCCCATCACCCGCGACGGCCCCGGCTGGCGTGCCGAGGGGAACCTCCCCTACGGCGTCACGGTCACCGACGTCATCGAGCGCCGCGACCGCCTCGCGTCCGGTCTGCGCCGCCCGCTGGGCTGCGTGTGGCCGGAGGCGGTGGCTGATGAGCACACCGGGCGCCTGGTGCTGTGGGTCGGTGACCAGGACATGAACAGGGCCAAGCAGCCTGCCTGGCCGCTGGCCAAGACAGGACTGGTCGACCTGTTCAAGGCGGTCGACTTCTCCACCGACCAGCGAGGCCGCTGGGTGGGCCTGACGTTCATGTACATCGCGGCGATCATCGGCGCGATCCCGCGCATGGGCAAGACGTTCCTGCTGCGCCTGTTCGCGCTGATCGCAGCGCTGGACCCGCGGGCAGAGCTGCACACCTACGACCTGAAGGGCACCGGAGACCTGGACCCGGTCGGCGAGAACGTCTCCTACCGCCACCGCGCCGGCGAGGAAGACGAGGACATCGAGTACGCCATCGCCGACATGCGCGAGATCCGGGGCGAACTGCGGCGCCGCGCGAAGGTGATCCGCTCGCTGCCGCGGGACATCTGCCCGGAGTCCAAGGTGACCAGCGACCTTGCCTCCAAGCCGAGTCTTGGACTGCACCCCATCGTCATCTGCGTGGATGAGTGCCAGGTGTGGTTCGAGCACGACAAGTACGGCAAGGAGTTCGAGGACATCTGCACCGACCTGGTCAAGCGGGGACCTGCCACCGGGATCGTGCTGATGCTGGCCACCCAGCGCCCCGACGCCAAGTCGCTGCCCACGGGCATCTCCGCGAACGCGGGCGTGCGGCTGTGCATGAAGGTCATGGGGCAGACCGAGAACGACATGGTGCTGGGCACGTCCTCCTACAAGCGGGGCGTGCGCGCCACGATGTTCTCCTGGGCTGACAAGGGCATCGCCTACTTCATCGGCGACGGCTCGGACGCCCGGATCATCCGCAGCGTCTACGTCGACGCACCCGCCGCCGAACGGATCGCGCTGCGAGCCCGCAAGGCACGCGAGGACGCCGGAACCCTGTCCGGCCACGCGCTGGGTGAGGAGCCGGAGGCGACCGCGAGCGCGTATGACCTGCTCGCCGACATCCTCGCCGTCGTGCCCGCCGCGGAGCCCAAGGCATGGTCCGAGACCGTCGTCGGGCGGCTCGCCGAGCTGCGTCCCGAGGTCTACGACGGATGGGACCCCGACGCGCTGAACGCGGCCCTCAAGCCGCACGGCATCTCCACCATCCAGGTCGGCCGCCGCATCGACGGCAAGGTCGTCAACCGGCGCGGTATCGACCGCTCCCACATCACCACCGTGATTGCGGAGCGTGACGGGAAGCGGGACGCGGGCTGACGGTCCGGGGTCGCTAGCGCTAGCGGCATGCCCCGCTAACGTTAGCGACCCCGCTAGCGCCCCAAACCTGCTCTGATCAGGCTGCTAGCGGATAGCGGCCCACCTGCGGAAACCCCTGAAACCCGCCTGGAAGGGCCCGTGATGACCCCTGCCCTGCTCGCTATCACTCTGATCCTCGGTGTCACGTTCTGTTACGCCGCGGTGTGTGCGTCCTCGCCGTTCGGCAACTGCCGCAAGTGCAACGGGTGGGGCTTCGCGATGAAGACCGACCGCAAGGGCCGCATGAAGCGCGGCAAGGACTGCCGCCGCTGCCGCGCGACCGGCAAGCGGATACGCGTCGGCCGCTGGCTCTACAACCGGTGGGCCGACGTCTACCGCGCCGGCACTCGCTGACCACACGCAAGGCGACCGGCGATCGCCCGTCATGAGACGGACCCCGCGTCACGCAGACGCTAGGCGGGCGCGATCGCCGGTCAATGCCCCGAACTTGCCAGCACCCGGGGCCCACGGAACCTAACAACCCCTCTGCCTCGCCCGAAAGCGAGTTTCGCCATGGCTGTGACCATCTCTCTCGCCCTGCTCTTCGGCTTCGTCCTCTTCATGCTGCTCCGCTCCAAGACCCTCGGAGCGGGCTCCGCGTTCGTCGCCGTGATGTTCGGCTTCTACCTCGCCTCCACCGGCGTCGCCACCACCGTCAACGAACTCATGAGCGCCGTGGTCAACGCGCTCCCGGACCTGTAGGAGCGACCGTGAATGAGCAGATCGTGGCGCGCCACTGGCTCGCAATCATCGCGCCCAAGGCTGCGCCTGCTGTGGCGACGTCCACCGTGCTGATCCTGGCGCGGATCTGGAACGCCAACGGCGCCGAACACAGCGTCGGCAACGCCGTGTTGATGACCGCGCTCTCGCTCGCCGCCGCGGCGGCCGGCGCCTGCGCGAGCGTCGGCCGCGCCGGAGACCCCGTGATCGCGGGCACCGCGTTCGCCGCGTCCGGAGCGCTCGCCTTCGCGGGCGTCGCGGGATACGCCGACGGCCTGCCGCTGCCCCTGCTGCTGTGGTCGGTGGCCACCGCGGGCGCCTACGGACTCGCCGCCCGCTACTGGCGCACCGACCGCCGCGACCGCGTCACCTACGAGCGGCACGTGAGCGATCGCCGCGAGGAACGCGCCCACATCGAGCGCGTGGAAACCATCCGCGGCACCACCCAGGTCGAGGTGGCCCGTACCGGCGTGGCCTACGCCGAATCCCTCGCGCAGGCACTCACCGCCCGCGCCATGCTGCCCGGCTTCGACCCCAGGGCCCTGGAGACCGCGGGCCTGCCGGAACTGCCCGAACGCCGCGACGCGGCCTAGCTACGCCCGAGGCGGTCGCCTCTCACCACAAGCCGCGACCGCCTCGGCTCCCGCCTGCCCCTTACGACAGTTCAGGAGACATCCAGCATGACCCAACGAACGCCATTCGGCGAGGGCCGCCCGGCCCACGCCACCCCATCGAGCGCACCGGGGGTGGTGGCATGAACAACCACCTCCTGTACGCCGCACTCGATGCAGCCGAGCAGGGGTGTGCGGTCTTCCCTCTGCGCCCCGGCGATAAGCGTCCGGCGCTGCACGGCGCGGAGTACTGCCCCGGCATCGGGGACTGTGCGGGCGGTCACCGCAAGTGGGAAGAGCGCGCCACCATCGACCCGGACCGCATCCGCCGCGCATGGGCGTCGCTGCCGTTCAACGTCGGCATCGCGACCGGTCCGTCAGGTCTGGTCGTCGTGGACCTCGACATGCCCAAGCGCAAGAGCAAGGGCAGTGCGGACACGCCTTCCGGCGTGACGACCTTTACGGCGCTCTGCGAGCGCGCCGGACAGGCCATCCCCACTACCCGCACCGTGCGGACCGCGAGCGGCGGGGTCCACCTGTACTTCACCGCCCCGCCCGGGGTGCAGCTCGGCAATTCGGCCGGACGGCTCGGCAAGCGCATCGACACCCGTGCCTGGGGTGGCTACGTGGTCGCCCCCGGCAGCATCACCCGGGCGGGCACGTACGCGGTCGTCGACGACACGGCGCCCGTGCCGCTGCCGGATTGGCTGCACGTGCTTCTGACGCCCCGTCAGGCTGCGCGGGCACTAACGGCCGTGCCGTCGTCGGCTCGCGCCTCCAGCTACGCCACAGCAGGCTTCAACGCGGAAACCGCGTCCGTGAGGGCGGCTCCTGAGGGCGAGCGCAACGCCACGCTGCTCCGGGCGGCGCGAGCGTTGGGGCGGTTCATCGCGTGGGGCGACCTTCCGCGATCGGTGGTCGAGGACGCTCTTCAGTCGGCGGGGGAGTACATCGGACTGCCGCCGTCTCAGTGTCGCTCCACCATCCGCAGCGGTCTGGACTGGTCCGTTGCCCGCAATCAGCGGCGGAGGACGGCATGAGCACCCCTTCCCCCACCCCACTGAAGAGCCTCCCCTCCACTCCCTCCGACCCGGGCGCCGCTACACAAGCCGCGCTCGGTCCGGCCGTGGGCGAGCCCAAGGGCGGCGCCGAAGGCGTCATTTCAGCTCATCGCCTTGACCCGCCGCAGGGCGACGGTCGGTACCCCGTCGCGTGGCTGCACATTGCCGCACCGCGCGGCGCCGTGCCGACCGCCACCTCGAAGTGCCTGTGCGGTCGTGACCGCAGCGCCGTCGGCAAAGCCCGCGTGCTGGCCCTGATCGACGACCACACCGCCCACCGCGACGAATGCCCGCTCCGCACCACCCAGGAAGGGAGGGCCGCGGCATGACGACCAAACCGCCGGCACACCCCACGGACGGCTCGGCCCTGCTCGATGAGGTCGAAGCCTTCCACCGACGCTTCAACGTCTTCCCCCTCGAAGCCGCTTACGTCGCCGTCACGCTGTGGAACGCGCACGCCCACCTGCTCGACAGCTTCGACGCCACCCCGCGTATCGCGTTCCTCTCGCCGGAACCCGGCTCGGGGAAGTCGCGGGCCCTGGAGATCATCGAGACCCTGGTGCCCAAGCCGCTCGTTGCGGCCAACGCATCCGCCTCGGTGCTCTTCCGCGCCGTGTCCACCCTGGAGACCCGCCCCACGATCCTCTTCGACGAAGTGGACACCGTGTTCGGGCCCAAGGCCGGAGACAACGAACCCCTGCGCGGCTTCCTGAACGCCGGACACCGTCGCGGAGTGGGGATGTGGCGCTGTGTCGGGGACGGAGCCAATCAGCAGGTGCAGGAGTTCCCCTCGTACTGCGCAGTGGCGATGGCGGGGCTCGGCTCGCTGCCGGACACGATCCTGACCCGCTCCGTCATTATCCGCATGCGCCGCCGCGCACGGAACGAACGCGTGGAGCCCTACCGGCAGCGCATTCACGAGAAGGAAGGCAACGCACTGCGCGACCGGCTCTCCAACTGGGCCGAATCCGTACGGCATTTGGTCGACGGGGTGTTTCCTGTGTTGCCGCCGGAGGTCACCGACCGTCCCGCGGACGTGTGGGAACCCCTGCTCGCCGTGGCGGATGCTGCCGGGGGCGAGTGGCCGGAGCGCGCCCGCGCGGCGTGCGTGGAGCTGGTCAACGCGGCCAAGGTCGGGGACAAGGGCAGCATCGGTATCCGCCTGTTGACGGATCTGCGCGATGCCGTGTTCAACGGCATCGACCGCCTGCCCACCGTCGCTGTCCTTGACCGCCTCCACAGCCTCGAAGAGGCGCCGTGGGCGGACATGAGCGGCAAGCCTCTCGATGCCCGCGGGCTGGCGCGGATGCTGCGCGAGTACATGACGGCCGACAACACCCCGGTCACGGCGCGGAACATCAAGGCGGGCGGCAGCGTGATGAAGGGCTACTACGCCGCGGACTTGCACGACGCGTGGGAGCGGTACTGCCCCCCACCCCCTGAGAGTCCGCTACTTCCGCTACCTCCGCTACCGCGCAGGTCAGAGGCCTAAAAAAGGTAGCGGCAAGCCCGGATTCATCCGCTACCCGCACCACCCCATCCGCTACCGGTCCCGCGACACCACCCGGGGCCGGTAGCGGATTCATCCGCTACCGCTACCTCTATCCGCTACCTCGATCATGCCCCTGACCAGGGCGGTAGCGGAGGTAGCGGAAGTAGCGGACCTGACAGGAAAGGGGCCCCGATCGCCCCCGCATCCTCCCTGAGGAGAAGACACCGTATGGATCCGGTTCAGCTCACCGACTCCATCGATCCCACTCTGGTTCTGCTCACCGTCGAGGAAGCCGCGCGACGCCTCCGCATCGGCCGGACCGTCTGCTACCGGCTCATCAGCTCCGGAGAGCTGGAGTCCATCACTGTCGGCCACCTCCGCAGGGTGCCCGTCGACGCAGTACCCGAGTACGTCGCCCGCCGCCGTAAGACCCACCGACCCGCCGCCTCGATAGCCGCCGCCTGAGGAGTACGCCCATGGCAGACGAGAACGACAGCACGAAGCGCACCCGGCAACCCAACGGCCGATCTTCCATCTACCTTGGCAAGGACGGGAAATGGCACGGGCGTGTCACCGTCGGCATCCGCGACGACGGCAGTCCCGACCGCCGGCACGTTGAACGCAAGACCCGAGCCGAGGTGACCGACGCCGTCCGCGAGTTGGAGCGGCAGCGCGACGCCAAGACCACGCGGAAGCCGGGCAAGCCCTGGACGGTCAAGACCTGGCTCACGCACTGGGTCGACAACATTGCCCCGCTCGGAGTGAACGAGAACACGATGGTGGGCTACGGCGTTGCCGTGCGGAAGCACCTGATCCCTGGTCTCGGAGCCCACAGGCTCGACAGGCTGAAGCCCGAGCACATTGAGCACTTCTACGGGACCATGCAGGCCAACGGCCGTAAGGCCGGAACGATTCACCAGATCCATCGCACGTTCCGCACTGCGCTGAATGAGGCGGTCCGGCGTGGCCACCTCGGGCAGAACCCCGTACGGCTTGCCAAGGCTCCCCGCGTACGAGAGCAGGAAGTCGAGCCGTACCCCGTGGAAGACGTGCAGAGGTTGCTTCGAGCGGCCGACGAGCGCAGGAACTCCGCACGTTGGGCCGTGGCCCTCGCTCTGGGGCTTCGGCAGGGTGAGGCGCTCGGACTCAAGTGGACGGACGTGGACCTTGACCGGGGTGTCCTGATGGTTCGTCGGAGCCGTCGCCGACCGCGCTACGCCCACGGGTGCGGAGACACCTGCGGCAGGAAGGCCGGGTACTGCCCGCAGCGTCAGCGGACGAACCCGGAGACGGCCGACACGAAGTCCCGCGCGGGTCGGCGAGCCGTCGGACTGCCGGCCCAACTCGTAGACCTGCTGCGGACGCACCGGGCCAGGCAGGCGGACGAACGCGCGGCGGCCGGCGACGACTGGACGGATGAGGGCTGGCTCTTCGCGACGCCCAATGGTCGGGGCACGTCCCCCCGAACGGACTACGACGACTGGAAGGAGTTGCTGGACGGCGCGAAGGTACGAGACGGCCGCTTGCATGACGCTCGGCACACCGCCGCCACGGTCCTGTTGATCCTCGGAGTCTCCGAGCGCGCCGTCATGGGGCTCATGGGCTGGTCCACGACCGCCATGGCGGCGCGGTATCAACACATGGTCGACTCCGTCCGCAGCGATGTCGCTCGACAGGTCGACGGGCTGATCTGGAAGCCGTACCGAGACGGTCCCAAGGACGGCGACGACGGAATGGCCGGGGTGCGAGTACCGGTCAGATGACAGAGGGGGGGCAGGTTTGGAAACCTGCCCCCATCCGCTTAAGACGCTGTCCTATGTGGTGAGGCGGGTAGGGCTTTAGGGGGTCCTCCGGCCTCACCGAGGGATGAGTAAATCGGTGAGCTGCCCCGCAGTTGGTATCCGACCGCGGTTGAAGACGACCGCAACGAACAGCACCACTACCGGTAGCAAAGGGACGAGTGCAGCATCAGGCAATCCAATGACGGCCGCACCAGCCATGATCAGCACGACCACGCCGCCCACCACGACAACCCGCAATCGCTCCCTCGGCGCGACCGGAGCCACACCGGCCAATTGATCCGCGTCGAGAAGGTCGTCGACGCGGCCCTCGGCGTAGCGTTCGGCGATCGTCAGCAACATCACGATGAGGTCTTCAAGAGCGCGGCCTGGCTCGGAGTCCTGCCGTGCTTCGGCCCTTCGTAGCGCGCCCACCACCAGTGCGGCATGTGCCTTGAACTGCCTCTCATTGTGCCGCCTGGCTCTGGCGCGGCGGGTGCGATGGGCCCTCCAGATGGCGCGCTCAATCGGTTGCATGGAAACTCGCGGGATCTGGCAGTCCGGCTGGGTTTCCTCCCAGCGACGGAGAACCGTGGCGCACTGAGCTGCGACCGTCAACAGTGCGACGACAGGCCAGGAGCGCCGGTCCTCCGTTCGCGCACTCTCCTTGACCGGGTACCCGTCGAGGCTCTCCAGGTCATAGGCGGCATAAGACGCGCCGTGGCCAGAACTGCTCAGGTTCATGCGTTTGATGATCTGCACTTCAACGATCAAAATCAGGGCCCAGAAAAGAAGTGCCGTTACCTTGTTGATCGCAGAAAAGTCCCAGAGACGCACCGCCATCGGCACAGCCACGATGCTGCTGAGCAGCGCCTGCACCACGCCAGGCTGCGGTCCCGGATCAGCGCTCAACCGCAGATGCTCCCAGTCGGCCATGTCATCAACGTGCACCAAGATGAATAGCAGTAAGCAAAACCGGAGCGTCTTGATTGGCGCGGCCAGGGGCCGAGCGCGCCACCACCGCACAACATACTGAGGGGCCAATCCGTGGCCGCCGACCCGATCTTGTATTCGAGGCGGCAGCAGCAGTATCTGCGTCAGAAGCGGAGCAGCCCGACGCACCCCCGAGTTGGCGCGCAGTCGCTCGAAGCGCTCCAAGGAAGCCGACCACCAGCGCTGAACCGGTCCAGGAATGAGGAGCAGAAGCATCCCAGCCAAGACCAACCACGGGGAAACCGCGACGAGAAGACCGATCGTAAACACGTGGACAGTCTCACGTATCCCACCGACAGCTCCGCCCGGAACGGCGGCAATGTCTTGTGCGCCCGGTTGAGCAGCGACTGGCCGGGCCAACTGAGACGGGAAGTGAGACGGAGATGCACGAAGGGCCCGGTCCATTGGACCGGGCCCTTCGTCTACCTGCGGTAGCGGAGGGATTTGAACCCTCGGTGACTTGCGCCACACTCGCTTTCGAGGCGAGCTCCTTCGGCCGCTCGGACACGCTACCGAGAGAGACCTTACCCCAAGGTGGGGCGTGCTCCGAAATCCGTTTCCGGTACTCCTGGGGACTCAGCGGGGACGTATCGGAGGACGTACGGGGGGAGGGATCGCGGACTCGTCCGGCGGGGTCAGGGCAGGGTCAGCGGTCGCGGAAGAAGTCGGTGAGTGTGTGGGCGCACTCGTCGGCGAGGACGCCCTCGATCACCTCGGGGCGGTGGTTGAGCCGGCGGTCGCGTACGAGGTCCCAGAGGGAGCCGGCCGCGCCGGCCTTCTCGTCGCGGGCGCCGTAGACGACCCGGTCCACCCGGGACTGTACGAGCGCGCCCGCACACATGACGCAGGGCTCCAGGGTGACGACGAGTGTGCAGCCGGACAGCCGCCATTCGCCGAGCTTGGCGGCGGCCCTGCGGAGCGCGAGGACCTCGGCGTGCGCCGTCGGATCGCCGGTCGCCTCGCGCTCGTTGTGCCCGGTCGCGAGCACCGTCGTACCGTCCGTGGACAGCACGACGGCGCCGACGGGAACATCCCCGCCCCGGACGGCGAGCTGGGCCTCGTCCAGGGCGAGCCGCATCGCGGCCCGCCAGCGGTCGCGTACCGGATCGGGTTGAGGGGTCTCCTTGGCAGTGCTCACCAGGGGAACCTAGCCGAGGAACCTAACGGACGGTCTCCAGAACCTCCGCCGCTCCCAGCGAGTCGGCGATCGTGCTGAGCGCGTCGCCTTCGTCCAGGGCGAGCAGTTCCTTCTCGCTGACACCGAGATCGGCGAGGATGTCGCGGTCCCCTACGGGGCTGTGCGACACGGTCTCGCCGGAAGCACCGGTTTCCTCGTCCTCTTCGTCAGAGTCGTTTTCGTTGTCGGGCTCACCGTCTTCCGTGCCGTCCAGGTCCAGGGAGTCGAGGTCGGCGACATCGTCGTCGCCGGGCTCCCTTCCGAGCAGTTCGTCCGTGAGCAGGATCTCGCCGTACGAGCTGCGGGCAGCCGCGGCGGCGTCCGAGACGTAGATACGAGGGTCCTCCTCGCCGTCCAGGCGGAGAACGCCGAACCAGGCGTCCTCCTGCTCGATGAGTACGAGTACCGTGTCGGCCTCCTCCGAGGCTTCACGGGCCAGATCGGTCAGATCCGACAGGGTCTCCACATCGTCCAGCTCTGTGTCGCTCGCTTCCCACCCGTCTTCGGTGCGCGCGAGCAGTGCGGCGAAGTACACCGTGACTCTCCCACTGTCATAGGCGTGCCGGTTGGGGGTCCCCCCGGCGGAGGATGTGGGCGGGGCGCGTTTCTCCGAGTCCCACCCACTCGGAATCGTGGCAGAAACGGAGGCCTCAGGGGACGTCTTCGGCCTGCTGTGTCTGCCTCTTTTGATCGCTAACAGCGGATCGTACGCGGCCGTCGGCACCACGTACGCACCTCCCCGCCCTCACGGCGTGGGCGGCGCGCGGACGGGTCGCCGGCGGATGTCGCGCACCCGCACGGCGTGCTTGCCGGTGAAGGGCGCTCAAGCACATGGTGCGGCTGCCGGTGAGAGGCGCGCAAGCACCTCGCGGGGCTCTCGGCGGACGCTGTCCGCGCGGCGCGGGCGGCTAACGGCACAGCCGCGTGATCACCAGCGGAACGTGCGCATACGCATGGCGTGGCGCATCCGTGCGGTCTTGGCGCGGCGGGGCTGGACGCGGTCGCGCAGTTCGCGCGCCTCGGCCAGGTCGCGGAGGAACTGGGCGCGGCGTCTGCGGCGCTCGGCGTCCGTCTCCAGCCGCTCGGGGAACTCCTCGTCCCGGTCTCGCACAGGCTCACCACCCCATGGTCCGTCCCTCCCACTTTCCCCCTGATGGGCGGTTTGATGCCAGCGGACGGGTCAAGGGGAGGGCGGGACCGTATCCGGTGGGGCAGTGGCGGGCGCCCGGGGCCCGGCTACTGTTGTGGACATGCGTCTCCACGTCGTCGACCACCCTCTGGTCGCCCATAAGCTCACCACTCTGCGCGACCAGCGCACCGACTCCGCGACCTTCCGGCGGCTCGCCGACGAGCTGGTCACCCTGCTCGCCTACGAGGCCACGCGGGACGTGCGCACGGAGCAGGTCGACATCGTGACCCCGGTCTCCCCGACCACCGGCGTCAAGCTCTCCTACCCGCGCCCCCTCGTCGTGCCGATCCTGCGGGCGGGCCTCGGCATGCTCGACGGCATGGTGCGGCTGCTGCCGACCGCCGAGGTGGGCTTCCTGGGCATGGTGCGCGACGAGGAGACGCTCCAGGCGTCCACGTACGCGACCCGCATGCCGGACGACCTCTCCGGGCGCCAGGTGTACGTCCTCGACCCGATGCTGGCCACCGGCGGCACCCTCGTCGCGGCGATCCACGAGCTGATCAAGCGCGGCGCCGACGACGTCACCGCCGTGGTGCTCCTGGCCGCCCCCGAGGGCGTCGAGTTCATGGAGCGCGAGCTGGCGGGCGCGCCGGTGACGGTCGTGACCGCGTCGGTCGACGAGCGGCTCAACGAGCACGGCTACATCGTGCCGGGCCTCGGGGACGCGGGCGACCGGATGTACGGGGCTGCCGAGTAATCACGGAAGTACGTACGTACGGACTTCAGCAGCTGTTCTTCGTGGTGGAGGGCGTCGGCAGGGGCTGGGCCAGGACGGCCAGCGCCTTGTCGGCGTCCTCCTTCGCTGTCAGGTTCTTGAAGGCGGTGCCGATGATCAGGTCGACCTGATCGGCCTTCGCGCGACCGTCGGTCTTCAGCTGGGCGCCGGAGAGCTGGGTGTTCAGCACGGGCAGCGCGGCCTGGGCCGCCCCCTTCGCGCCGAGCAGTATCCCCGCGCCCTCGACCTTCTTGTCGTACGCGTCCGGCGCATTGCCGACGTCGCCGATCCGGAAGCCACGTTTCTTCAGCTCGTCCGCGGTCTCCTTGGCGAGCCCGCTGCGGGGCGTCGCGTTGAAGACGTTCACGGTGATCTGGGCCGGCTTGGGCAGTGTCTTGGCGGCGGCGGAGGTCGCGGAGGCGCCGGAGGCGGTCGCCGAGGGGCTTGCCTTCGACGCGCAGTCCGCCTTGGGGCCCGCTGCCGCGGCCTTGTCACCGCCGCCCGTGAAGACGTCGATGAGCTGCAGGGTTCCCCACCCGATCAGCCCTATCGCGGCGACGGAGACGACGACCAGGAACGCGAGCCTGCGGCGCCCGCGGGGTCGGCGCATCCGCGGGTACTTGTCCCCCGTGATCCGGTACTGGCCACCCATGCCAGGGGGAGTGAGCATGCTCATGGGCGCAGCGTAGTGCTCCGCGGCGACGATAACTACTAGATGATCATTGTCCCGCGCGCAGTCCAACCCAAAAGGGTCAACAGCGTCGGTCAGCCGAGTTCCAGCACGCGTGCGTGCAGTACCTGGCGCTGCTGGAGGGCCGCGCGGACGGCGCGGTGCAGGCCGTCCTCCAGGTACAGATCGCCCTGCCACTTCACGACGTGCGCGAAGAGGTCGCCGTAGAACGTGGAGTCCTCGGCGAGCAGCGTTTCGAGGTCGAGCTGGCCCTTGGTCGTCACCAGCTGATCGAGGCGGACCGGGCGCGGCGCGACATCCGCCCACTGCCGGGTGCTTTCCCGGCCGTGGTCGGGGTACGGCCGGCCGTTTCCGATGCGCTTGAAGATCACACGGAAAGCCTACCGGTCAAGACCTTCCGGGCGCAGCCTCGGCGACGGAGTGCGACGCTGGAAAAGACGCCGTAAATCAGGGCAAAGCGGAAACAGGGGCCTGTTATGAGTGACAGCGAGACCGTACCTCCGGCCACTGCTGGGACCGCGCCCGCGTCCGCCGCTGCTCAGACGGCGGGGAGCGCTCCCGCGACGGGGGGTGTTGCTCCCGGGGCGAGTGGTGACTCTGCCGAGGTGAACGGTGGCCCTGCCGGGACCATGGGTGGTGCCGCCGCCGATCCCCCGAAGGAAGCCCTGGAGATCGGCCCTGCCGGGACCAGGGGTGGCGCTGCCGATCTCCCCAAGGAAACCCTGGAGATCGCTGCCGGGTACGCCTTCTCGGGGCCCGCCCTCGATCTCGGCGCGCTGCTCTGGGACGCGCGGTGCCTGCCCGACGTACAGATCCGCATTCCGCTACCGATGCTGAACCGGCACGGACTGGTCGCCGGTGCCACCGGCACCGGCAAGACGAAGACCCTCCAACTGGTCGCCGAGCAGTTGTCGGCGCAGGGTGTGCCCGTCTTTCTCGCCGACATCAAGGGTGACGTCTCCGGGATCTCGGCGCCGGGAGCCCCGAACGACAAGGTCCAGGGGCGCGCCGCCGATGTGCGGCAGGAGTGGAACGCGACCGGTTTCCCTGCGGAGTTCTACGCCCTCGGCGGCATGGGGCACGGCATCCCCGTACGGGCCACGATCACGAGCTTCGGACCGGTGCTGCTCTCCAAGGTGCTCCAGCTCAACCAGACCCAGGAGCAGTCGCTCGGCCTGATCTTCCACTACGCCGACCAGAAGGGCCTGGAGCTGGTCGATCTGAAGGATCTGCGCGCGGTCGCCACCTTCCTGACCTCGGACGAGGGCAAGGCGGAGCTGAAGGGGATCGGCGGGCTCTCGACCGCGACGGCGGGCGTGATCCTGCGCTCCCTCACCGCCTTCGAGGCGCAGGGCATGAGCCCCTTCTTCGGGGAGCCGGAGTTCGACACCGGCGAGCTGCTGCGGGTGGCGGAGGACGGGCGCGGTGTCGTGTCCGTGCTGGAGCTCCCCGAGGTCCAGGACAAGCCGCAGCTCTTCTCGACCTTTCTGATGTGGCTGCTTGCTGATCTTTTCCACGACCTTCCCGAGGTCGGTGACGCGGAGAAGCCGAAGCTTGTCTTCTTCTTCGACGAGGCCCATCTGCTTTTCAACGATGCCTCGAAGGCCTTCCTGGACTCCATCACGCAGACCGTCCGCCTCATTCGCTCGAAAGGGGTCGGCGTCTTCTTCGTGACCCAGACCCCGAAGGACGTCCCCGCCGATGTCCTCGGCCAGCTCGGCAACCGCGTCCAGCACGCCCTGCGCGCTTTCACGCCCGACGACCAGAAGGCGCTGAAGGCCACGGTGAAGACCTTTCCGAACTCGCCATACGACCTGGAGGAGGTCCTCACCGGCCTCGGCACCGGCGAGGCCGTGATCACCGTGCTCAGCGAGAAGGGCGCGCCGACACCGGTCGCGGTGACGCGGCTGCGGGCACCGGAGTCCCTGATGGGGCCGGTCGACGCGGGCGCCCTCGACGCGGCGGTGAAGGGGTCGCCGCTGTACGGGCGCTACGCGCAGGCGGTGGACCGTGAGTCCGCGTACGAGAAGCTCACGGCGGCGGAGGCCGCGCGGGCGGAGGCTCTGCGGGCGGAGGCTGTGCGTGAGGCGTCGGCGCCTGAGGCCGTGTCGGCCCCCGAGAAGGGGCGGGCCAAGGCGCCCAAGGCGGACACCTCGGTGGTCGAGCAGGTTGTCGGCAGCGGGATGTTCAAGTCCCTTGCCCGGTCGGTGGGGACGCAGATCGGGCGGGAGATCACCCGGTCGCTGTTCGGGACGGCTCGGCGGAAACGGTAGGGCTGTTGGCGGGTGCCGTGCGACGGACCTGGGGTGGCCGCCCCCTTCGGGGAGAGGGGCGGCCACCTTCCTGTTGGTCAGTTCGTCTGGGGCTTCTTCGGGGGTGTCTTCTGCTGGTGTCCGTCCGGGAGCGGACGGGGTTCCGGCTTCGGCGCGTTGCGTACGGCCTCCGCGCGCAGCAGGGCGCGCAGGATCGCGTAGGGGTCCTTGGGCATGAGGTGTCCTTGCGTTCGCTGGTGAGTGAGTGACGGGTCGCGAGGCCGGGACTCTCAGCAGCGCAGGACCACGCAGCGCAGTGCGTGCAGGGTGGGGCTGGGCCGGTGGTCGCAGGTCGTGTCGTACGTCGTGATTCCGCTGTGGGGAGACGGCTCCGGGTGGGCCGTCTTGGGGTGGCGTGCGGGACGCAGAGGGGCGGTGGGGCGGTGGCCCTGGCGGGCGGGTGGGCGCAGGGCTGTGTCGAGTACGTCGGGGTCCGCGGCGGGGGCTGCGGGGGCCCCGGGGGAGGTCGGGCCTGCGGGGGTCTCGGTGGTGATCGCGCCGAGGGGCGCCGTGAGCGCGGCGGGGTGCGGGGTCGTCGCGAGGATCGCGACCACCAGCAGGACGAGCACCCTTGGCTTCATGTCACGTCATGTCCCCGTCGGGGGCCGGTCGTTCATCGGGTGGGTGTGAGATCCGCCCTCTTGGCGTACGGGCGGGTGCGGAGTTGACGACGACGCTTTGTGGCGTCAGGCGTCAGGCGTCAGGCGTCAGGCGTCAGGCGTCAGGCGTCAGGCGTCAGGCGTCAGGCGTCAGGCGTTAAGGGTCAAGGGTCAGGTGTCAGGCGTCAGGCGTCAGGCGTTAAGGGTCAAGGGTCAGGTGTCAGGCGCGAGTCGTGAGTTGTGAGTCGTCAGAGGGCGCGTGGGACGTGGTGCGCCAGTTTGCGGATCCGGAACGCCGTGAAGATCTCGGTGATGCCCACCGCGAGGAGCCAGAGGCCGCCCACGAGGGTGAGGACAGCGACCGACTCGAAGGGCGACACGATCAGGACGATGCCGGCGAAGAAGCTGACGATCCCCAGGAAGAGCTGCCAGCCGCGGGCCGGTACGCCGGGGTCGGAGGCGGCGGCGAGGGTCTGGGTGATGCCGCGGAACAGCCAGCCGATGCCGATCCACAGGGCCAGCAGCAGGATCGACTGCATCGCGCCACGGAAGCAGAACAGGCCCAGCAGGATGGAGAGTGCGCCGCTGATGAACGCCATCACCCGCAGGGATGTCGCCGCGTGTGTGCCGAAGGCGGCGGCCAGTTGCAGTACGCCGCTGAAGAGGAGATAGAGGCCGAAGAGGATGCCTGCGGCGAAAAGTGAGGCGCCCGGCCAGACCAGCACCATGACGCCCAGCGCCAGCGCGGCGATTCCGGCGGCGAGGACCGCTTGCCAGGCGCTGCGGGTGAGGAGGCTCAGGGGGCCGTCGAGGGTGGTGGTGGGGGCGTCTCTTTCCTCGGTCATGTCTCATGCTGGGGACGGTTTGGGGGGCGTCGCCACCGGGGTGGACCGAGTGGAGGACGTCGTGTGCGGGTGCGTGTGCCTGCCGGCCTCCGGTGCGGGTGCGTGTGCGGGTGCGTGTGCCGTGTGGCGTCCGGGTGGGTGGGTCGGGGGCGTGCCGGTACGTCCCGCCCGGCGGCGGCCGAGGGGTGGGGCGGCGGGGGGGGGCGGGGCGGCGCCCGCGGCGGGGGGGGGGGGGGGGGGGGGGGGGGGGGGGGGGGGGGGGGGGGGGGGGGGGGGGGGGGGGGGGGGGGGGGGGGGGGGGCCGCGTGCCGGTACGTCCCGCCCGTCGCCGCCGGATCAGACGTCGGGCAGTGGGGTGCGGGTCCGGTGACGCGGACGTACGCGACGGGCATGTGGACGTACCGGCACGCCCCCTTCCGTCGTCGGTCGGCTGCGGGTGCGAGGGGCGGCCGCAATGCTTTTCGGCTCCAGCCCGGTGGTCTTCTGGGCTGCAAGGGCTGCCAGCCGTGGGGCCTCGGGCTATTTGCCGGCTGCCTTGGCAGCCTTTGCCGCTGCCTTCATTTCCTGTTTGTGGGCTCGGACCTTTGTGAGGGAGTCGGGGCCTGTGATGTCGGCTACCGAGCGGAAGGAATTGGGGGCGCCGTAAGGGCCTGCGGACTCGCGCCAGCCCTTGGGGTGTACGCCTAGTTGTTTGCCGAGGAGGGCCAGGAAGATCTGGGCCTTCTGGGGGCCGAAGCCGGGGAGTTCCTTGAGGCGCTGGAGGAGTTCGTCGCCGGTGGTGACGTCCTTCCAGACGGCGCTCGCGTCCCCGGCGTAGTGCTCGACGAGGTACTGGCAGAGCTGCTGGATGCGCTTGGCCATGGAGCCGGGGTAGCGGTGTACGGCCGGTTTCGTGGAGAGGAGGGCGGCGAAGGCCTCCGGGTCGTACGTGGCGATCTCGTGGGCGTCGAGGTCGTTCGTGTTCATGCGCTGGGCGATCGTGTACGGGCCCGCGAACGCCCATTCCATGGGGACCTGCTGGTCGAGGAGCATGCCGACGAGGGCTGCCAGGGGGCTGCGGCCGAGGAGTTCGTCGGCTTCGGGCTGCTGGGCCAGGTGGAGGGTGACGTCCATGGATCGATGATGGCGGGTGTGGCGTCAGGCCGCTCGCCAGTAGCCCAGCGCGTGCACGCGCTGGCGGGGAAGCGCCAGCTCCTTGCGGACGTAGGACGTCAGGGAACGGGTGGTGGTCGTGTCGCAGGCGATCCAGACGTACGGGTTCGGGGGCGCCGCCTTGAGGAGCGCGGGGAGGTCCGTTCTTACCTGGGTGAGCAGGTGTGCGCCGTTGTCCCGGCGGGGGAGCGGGCGGAGGTTGTGGAGGGTGGGGGTCAGGCGGAGGGGGAGGGCTTCGGGGTCGTGGTCCGATTCGAACCAGATCGTTGCCGGGGTCGAAGGGAGCGCGTCGAGCAGGGAGTTGAGGGCCGGGAGCGACGCCGTGTCCGCCATCGCGAAGAGGTGGGTGGGGGCAGGGGCCGGCTCCGTGAAGGCGGTGCCCTGGACCGTGGCGTCGATGGTGTCGCCGGGCTTCGCCGACCTCGCCCAGTCGCTCGCGCAGCCCTCGTGCAGGGCGAACTCCAGGCTGAAGGTGCCGGTCGCCGGCGCCGGGTCGACCAGTGTGTACGCCCGCTGGTGCGGCTTGCCCGCGTTGTTGAACCAGAGGCGTACCCACATGGTGGGGTGCACGCCGGTCGCCGCGAGCATCCCGCCGTCGGTGAGGTGGAGGCGCCGGAAGTACGGGGTGACATCCTCCGCGCCCGTCACCGTGAACGTGAAGTCCTTGCCGCGGAACAGTTTGAGGACCGCGCCCTCCCAGCCGTGCCCCTGGCCCATGCCTTCTCCACCCCTCACGTACGATCTCTCCTCGAAGGTGGTTAGGTTAGCCTAACCTGATAAGAGTGGGGATGGGCCGTGACCGTCGAGATCTACCGTGACGCCTGGGGAATCCCTCATCTGCGCGCCGACAGCGCGCTCGAACTCGCCCGTGCCCAGGGCCGGGTCACCGCCGTGGACCGGGCCTGGCAGCTCGAGGTCGAGCGGCACCGCTTCCAGGGCACCTCCGCCGGGTTCCTCGGCGCCGGGGCCGTCGGCTGGGACCGGTTCGCGCGGCAGGCCCGGCTCGACGACACCGCCAGACGCTGTTTCGCCGCCCTGGAGAGACGGGACCCGGAGACCGCCGCCTGGGTCGTGTCGTATGTGGACGGGGTCAATGAGGGGTTGGTGGAGGGTGGCCGGCGGGCGGGTGAGTTCGCGGAGACCGGGCTCGTTCCCGGGCGCTGGGAGCCGTGGACGCCGCTCGGTGTCTGGCTCGGTGCGCACATCCTCTTCGCCGGGTTTCCCGCCAAGCTGTGGCGCGAGGAGGTCGTGCGGCAGCTCGGCGCGGAGGCCGTGGAGCTCTTCGCCACCGACGGGCCCGGTACCTCCGGCAGCAACGGGTGGCTGGTGAGCGGCGCGCGGACCGTCACCGGGCACCCGCTCATCGGCGGCGACCCGCACCGCTTCATCGAGGACCCCGGCGTCTACCAGCAGATCCACCTTGCCTGCCCCGAGTTCGACGTCGTCGGCCTCGCCGTCCCCGGCGTCCCGGGCATCGCCCACTTCGGTCACACGGGCCAGGTCGCCTGGGCGATCACCAACGCCATGGCCGACTATCAGGACCTCTACCGGGAGCGGTTGCGACGGAGTGGTCCGTCGTCCGTCGAGGCGCTTGGGCCCGGGGGCGAGTGGCAGCCCGTGTCGCGGCACGTGGAGCGGGTTGAGGTGGCCGGGGGATCGGCCGTCGACGTCGAGGTGATGGAGACGGATCGGGGGCCGGTCATCATCGGTGGTTCTGGTGGTTCTGGTGGCGCCGGTGGGGAGGGGGCCATCAGCCTCCGCTATCCGCCCCGCGTCAGCGAAGATCTCGGTTTCAGTGCGCTGCTTCCGCTGCTGCGTGCCCGTCAAGTCGCCGATGTGGACCGGGCGTTCGACCTCTGGGCCGAGCCCGTCAATGTTGTTCAGGCCGCCGACACGGAAGGCGGGCTGCTGCACCGGGTCGCGGGACGGGTTCCGGTGCGGAGTGCGGACAACCGGACGCGGATCGTGAACGCGTGGGAGCCGGGGCGGGAGTGGCGGGGGTGGCATGAGGAGATGCCTCGCGCCGGTGCCGGTGCCGGTGCCGGTGGCGGTGGCGGTGGCGGTGGCGATGGCAGTGTCGATGGCAGTGTTGGTGAGATCGCCGTCATGGCCAATCAGCGTGGGCCGGCCACTCCGTTCGGTGTGGAGTTCGCCGCGCCGCATCGGGCCGAGCGGATCGCTGAACTTCTCGGATCCCGGGCGAGATGGGCCGCCGGTGACATGGCCGCCATTCACATGGACACCCATCTCGCCTCGGCCGGGGCCCTGTTGGACCATCTCGCCGCTCTCGGCGTGGAGTTGAGCCCGCCGGCCGTCGACCTACGGGAGCAACTCCTCGGCTGGGACCGGCACATGGACGCAGGGAGTGTTGGCGCCGCGGCGTTCGCGGCGGTCCGCACTGCGGTCGTACGACGGCTCGCGGCGCACCCCGCGCTCGCCGTGCTGGCCGACCCGCCCTCGTACCCGGAGATCTTCCTTCCCTGGCTCGCCCTCACCCCACGCGTCGCCTTCGCCCTCGAAAGCCTGCTGAGGGCCGAGGAGTTGTACGGCATCGATCGCGCCGAGGTGGTGCGTGCGGCGGTCGAGGAAGTGGCCGCCGACTGGACCCCGCGTACGTGGGGTGAGACTCACCGGCTCGCCCCCTGGCGTGCGGCCGGGGGCCCGTCGTACGACGAACCGGCGCTCTCCGGCGACCACGACTGTGTGCTCTGCACCTCGGCGGTGCCGGGGCTCACCGATCTGAGCGCGCGCGGTCCGGCCGCCCGTTACGTATGGGATCTCGCCGACCGGGACCAGAGTCTCTGGGTGGTGCCGCTCGGGGCCGACGGGGTGCCGGGGGCCGTCCACCACCGTGACCAACTCCCCTTGTGGCTCAAGGGAGATCTGGTCCGGGTGACCACCGACTGGAATGTACTGAGCAAGGAGAATCATGCGGACTGAGCCGTACGCCGAGCGCCGTGACGCCGTCCACGAGGAGGTCGTCGACGGCTTCGGGACCGTCCGCATCCTGCCCGTCAAACCGCGCGCCGACCTGGACGTCATCCATGGCTGGGTGAGCGAGGAGCGGGCCCGGTTCTGGGGCATGAACGGGCTCAGCAAGGAGCAGGTCCTTGAGATCTACGTCCATCTGGACTCGCTCGACACCCACCACGCCTTCCTCGCGGTCAAGGACGGCGAACCGGCCGCGCTCTTCCAGACCTACGAGCCCGCCGCGGACCGGGTCAGCGAGTGCTACGACGTCCAGGACGGGGACATCGGGATCCACCTGCTGATCGGGCCCGCGGGACCCGGCGGCGGGCGGCCCGGCTGGTCGGCCGGGCTGCTGACCGCGTTCACCACGTATGTGCTGGTCGGGCTCGACCGGCAGCGGATTGTGGCCGAGCCCGATGCGCGCAACACCAAGGCGATCTCCCGGATGACCAGGCAGGGGTTCGTCCCGGGCCCGGAGATCGTGCTGCCGGAGATCGACCTGCCCGATGTCCATCTGCCGGAGAAGCCCGCCCGGCTCGCCTTCCTCACCCGGGAGAGGGCCTTCGCGGAGAGGTCGTTCGAGGAGAGCGACTTCGATGAGAGCGACTTCGCGGAGGGAGCCTTCGCGGACGGGAGCTTCGCGGAAGGGAGCTGCGTGGAGGGTTCCGCGCCGCGGGGGTGAGCAGGACGCCGCTATCGTCCGTACATATCCGGGACCGGGGGCATGCGGGTCGCGGCGAGGACATGCGGATACGGAGACGGTACGTGAGCGGACAGCGAGCGCGACGGCACATCGTCCGGGGACTGGCGCTGCTGGGTTCCGTGCTGGTCCTGGTGCTCTTCGGCGGGGTGGGCGGCGCGTCCGCGCACGCCGCGCTGAAGGGCACCGATCCGCAGGACGGCAGCGTGGTGAAGGAGGCCCCCACCCAGATCACGCTGACGTTCACCGAGTCCGTCGGCCTGCTCGACGACTCCTTCCGCGTGATCACCCCGGACAACGCCCGCGTCCACACCGGCAAGCCCACGCACGCGGGCGACCGCTCCAACACCGCCCTGGTGACCCTGCCGGACGACATGGGCACCGGCACCTTCACCGTGGCCTGGCGGGTCGTCTCGGCGGACAGCCACCCGGTCTCCGGCGCCTTCACCTTCTCCATCGGCAAAGCCTCCGCGACCGCCGCCGTCCTGCCCACCGCCTCCGCCGAGGACACCCTCGCGAGCAACCTCTACGACATAACCCGCTACGTCGCCTATGGCGGCCTCGCCGTGCTCATCGGCGCCGCCGTCTTCGTGCTGGCCTGCGGGTTCCCGGGCAGTGTGCGCCGGCTGCTGGTGGGCGGCTGGTGGACCCTGTTCGTCTCCACCCTCGCCCTGGTGCTCCTGCGCGGCCCGTACGAGCGGGGCAGCGGACTCGGGGCGGCCTTCGATCCGGCGGTACTTCGCGACACCCTGACGAGCCGGCCCGGGCTGGCGCTGGTGGCACGTCTGGTGCTGCTGGGGGCGGTGGCCTTCTATCCCGTACGAGTACGGGAGCGGGGGCGGGCCGTGTGGGCACTGGGCGGGGTGCTCGCCCTCGGCCTCGCGGTCACCTGGGCCGCCGCCGAGCACGCGTCCGCCGGAATCCAGGTCCCGGTGGCGATCGTCTCCTCCGTACTGCACCTGCTCGCCATGGCGGTCTGGCTCGGCGGTCTGACCGCCCTGCTCGTCGCGCTGCACCGCCCGGCCGAACCGGTCCCCGCGGCCGTCGTCACCCGCTTCTCCCGGCTCGCCCTCACCTCGGTCGCCGTCCTCACCGTCACCGGCGTCTACCAGTCCTGGCGCGGCCTCGGCTCCTGGGACGCCCTGACCTCGACGTCGTACGGCCGCATCCTCCTCGTCAAGCTGTGCGCGGTGCTGCTTCTGCTGGCGGGGGCGGGGTATTCGCGGCGCTGGACGGGGCGGCTGGCGGTTCCGGAGCCGGTGCCGGTGCCGGTGCCGGTGTCTGTGGTGGAGCGGGTGCCGGAGGTGGTCGGGGCTCCGGGTGGCTCCGAGGGCGTACGGGCCGACGTCTCCTCCGAGGACGTACAAACCTCGGGGAGTGAGTCCGAGGACGTACAAACCCCGGGGAGCGAGTCCGACGACGTACAAACCTCGGGGAGCGAGTCCGATGTGTACCGGCGGGCGCTGCGGCGGTCCGTGTTCGCCGAGGTCGCCGTCGGGATCGTCGTGCTGGTGATCACCACCGTGCTGACCGGTACCCAGCCGGGGCGGGCGGCCACCGAGACGGCGGCCGCGACCGTGGCCGCCGACCAGCCCACCGGCTCGACGACACTGATCCCCTTCGACGTCGGCACCCCCGGCGGGCGCGGCAAGGTCCAGATCGATCTGGCGCCCGGCCGGGTGGGCGAGAACTCCGTCCAGGCCGTGGTCTACGGTCCCGACGGCGGTCTCGCGACCATCCCCGAACTCCGCCTCACCTTCACCCTGCCGAAGCAGGACGTCGGACCGATCGACGCCCAGCTCACGGACAAGGGCGGCTACTGGGCCACCGACGGCCTGACCCTCCCGCTGGCCGGCACCTGGACCATGAAGGCCACCGTGCGGACGTCGGACATCGACCAGGTCACGGTGGAGAAGACGGTGACCATCGGCTAGGGCTTGCCCGGGAGTGGGTGGCCTGACGCGACTTGGCTCAACCGGGCTGTGTGGTCGGTGACCGTACGCCGAACCACTGCTCGGCGTCGTACGCCTCGAACCGCTCCAGTTCGGTGAACCCGAGCTTCGCCGCCAGGCGTATCGAGGGGGTGTTGGCGGTCTGGGTGTAGAGCACCACGGGCCCACCGGGAAGAGCGTCGGCGAACCAGTCGAGTGCCGCTGTGCATGCCTCGGTGGCGTATCCGCGTCCCCATGCCGGTGGCAGGAACAGGTAGCCGAGCTCGGTCTCCCCGGCCTTCAGACGGTGGTTGCCCGGAGGCTCGGGGGCGTGCGGGTCGAGCTGGATCGTGCCGATCGTCGCTCCGTCGAGCTCGACCACGAAGAAGCCGGGGCGCCGTCCGGGTATCTCGGGCACCGTCCGTTCGAGCTCATCACGCGGTCGAGGGCCACCGAGGTAGACGTTCACCTCCGGCGAGGTGAACAGCTCGATGACCGCCGCGCGGTCCCGGGCCTCGGACTCGCGGAGTACGAGCCGCTCGGTCCTGATCGGGGCGGGTGGCCAGGCGAGGGGCCGGGGGTCGGTCATGGCGGGGAACCTATCGCACGCCGGTGAGAGCGATCCTGTGAGTCACCAACGCGGTTCTTGAAGGGGCCGGCCCGGTCTACTGAGCCTTGGCCGGCCTTCCCAGGCGGGCGCGCAGCCGTCGCTTCAGGGCGCCTGGCACTCGGCGTGCCTTGGCGGCGGTCAGGCCCATGAGGTCGGCTGCGGTGTGTGCGGTCGCGCGCAGGAAGACGGTGGCAGGCTGCGGAGGGGCGGTGGTGCCGGTGCCGCGTGCGTCCAGGAGTTCCTGGAAGAGGGCCGCGCACCGGTCGGCGATCGGCTCGGGGTCGTACCGTGCGCCTTTCAGCAGCCCCGCCTGCCCCATGCGTCGGCGCCGGGGCTCGTCGTCGATCAGCTCCAGGAGTGCCCCGGCCAGCGCGTCGATGTCGCCCGGCGGCACCAGCAGGCCGTCCACGCCGTGGGTGATGATCTCGCGGGGGCCGTGCGGGCAGTCGGTGCTCACCACGGGCAGGCCGACCCGCATGGCCTCGACGAGGGACATCCCGAAGGACTCCATCCGCGAGGACATCACCAGGATCGACGCCTTGGCCATCACGGGCTCGACGGGGGTGACGTTGCCCAGGAAGGTGATTCTGTCCGCGAGCCCCAACTCGCCCACCAGTGACTTGAGTTCGCCCGTCTGAGGTCCGACGCCGCAGATCCGCAGTTCCCAGTCGGGGCGCCGGTCCGCGACCTGGGCGAAGGCCCTGATCAGGTCCGGGTAGCGCTTCACCGGCGCGGTCCGGCCGACCGCGATGATCTGGTGGGCGGAGCAGTCGGAGGGGGCGATGCCCGGATCGGGCACGCTGTTGGGGAGGGCGGACACCCGGACGCCCGGCAGCCACATCTGCCGGCGGTACGCCTCCGCGTCGGCGCGCGTGGTGGTGGTGAGCGCGTCGAGCCGGCGGTAGGCGCGGCGCAGCGTGAGGTCGAGCCGCTGCGAGTGGGCTTCGAGGGACAGGTGTTCCTGGCCGACTCTGACGACGCCGGCCGGGGCCTGGCGGGCGATCTGCACGTTGAGTCCGGGGCGGGTGCCGACGATGACGTCGGTGTCCAGGGCGGCCAGGAATTCGGCGATTCGCCGGTCGGTCCGGGCGTTGTACTCGCGGTACCGGTGATCGCCGCGCGGGAAGTCGGCGGAAGGGAGGGCGAATTCGGGATCTTCGCCTTCGTATCCGGAACTCTTCTTGTCGGAGTCGACGAGGTGCCGGAGGCGCACGCGTTTGTCGTAGGCGAAGCGGGGGGCTGTGAGGTGCCGGAACACCGACACCACCTCCACGTCGTGCCCCAACTCGGCGAGCGCGGCCGAGAGATTGCACGTGGTGCGAATGGTCCCGCCGACGCCGTAGCCGTTGTGGATCAGAAACGTGATGCGCATTCGTGCAAATCCCCCGCTGCTTTCCAGCCCACCCCAAAGGCTGGAATCTTATCGCGACCTGTGAAACGGCTCTCGCCGTGCCGGTCCCCGGGCGAGGGGGACGGCACGGCGAGAGATCACCGGGCACTCGAAGCGCCCATAGGCGAACGGGTTACCGCTTTCCGCACTTGCTGATGTCGATACGGACGATCTGCGGGTCGTGGTCGCTCGCCTGGTCGGCGAACTCTGCGTTGATGTGCACGATGTCGTAGTCGAACGCGGTGACGGCAGGGCTGGTCAGGATGTGGTCCAGGGTCTGCGAGTTGCCGTCGTACACGTAGGTGTAGCGCTGCGCCTTGGGAAGCGTCTTGATCAGCGGGGTGAGCACCCGGTCGGCGGTGAGCGTGGTCACGGTCTGGGAGAACTCGTAGTCGTTCAGGTCGCCCAGCACCACCACCTTGGCGCTTCTGTCGGCGGCGAGCAGGCTCTTGACGAAGGTGTTGACCTCGGCGGCCTGGGCGTTGCGCTGTGTCTCCGAGCTGCGGGCGGGCGGCTGGTCGCTGCCGTGCAGCGGCTCGTCGCCGCCCTTGGACGTGAAGTGGTTGGCGATCACGAAGACCTGCTCGCCCCGGAAGGTGAACTCGCCCACCAGCGGCTTGCGGCTCGCGTCCCACGCGTCGCTCGCGGGGTCGATCCGGCCCGGCGAGTAGGTGAGCTGCGCGCCCTTGCGGGTCTTCACCACACTGGTCGCGGTGGTGGCGTCGCCGCCCGGCCGGTCGGTGAAGGAGACCCGCTTGGCGTTGAAGAGGAAGACCTGGCGGATGTTGCCGCCGGGCTCGCCGCCGTCCTGGTTGTTTTCCGGCGTGACATAGCGCCACGAGTAGCGGGGGCCGCCCGCCGCGACGATCGCGTCGGTGAACCGGGTCAGCGTCGCCTCGCTGGTGACGGTGCCGTCGTTCGTGGCGCCGTTGTCGTCCTGGATCTCCTCCAGGGCCACGATGTCGGGGGAGTTGAGGCTGACCGCGACACCGCCGGCCAGCCGGTCGAACTTCGCCTGCTCGTCGAGCGCGTCCAGGTTCTCCACGTTGTACGTGGCGACCGCCAGCTCCTTGCTCTGCTGCTTCCGCGTGGTCTCGGGCTTGAGCCCCTTCGCGGCGAGCGTGCCGAGCTGGGTGGCCTGGAGGTTGTAGCCGCCGTACGTGGAGTAGTCGAGCGGGCCGGCCGTGGTGCCGGTGAGCACGTCACCGACGTTCGCCACGGGGAAGGTGGCGGTGTCGTCGATCGACATCACCTTGATACGGCCGGTGTTGGGCTGGTCGTACGAGGAGTACAGCGTGCCGCCGCGCGGGGTCGGGCTCTCGCCCGGCTTCACGGTCACCCACACCTCGTCGTACGCCGTCGTCGCACCGACCACGCGGGTGTCGGTGGCCGCGACGCGCACGCCCTCCAGGGACTCGTAGAAGTCCAGTGCGTACGCGGCCGGTTCGAGGGCGAGGGAGTCGATGCTGCCGCCCGCGGCGGTGGGCGTGTAGGCGTCGGGGACGGTGGTGGCGTCCAGGGTGACGGCCGCGGGCAGCGGGTTGCCGCCGGAGAGCACCTTGGTGGTGGGCGTGGTGATCTCGGTGACCGACTGGCTGGTGCTGCTCGGGTAGTACTCGCTGACCTTGCCGGTGGCCAGCACGCTGTCGCCGACCTTCACGGTCGGAGTGGCCGAGCCGGTGTATACGAACACGCCCTCGCTGGTGCGGGCGTCGGTGTCGGGCGCCGGGTCCTGGAGCCAGTAGCCCTTCGAGCCCGTCGTACGTACGCCGGTGACGATGCCCGGTACGCGGGTGACCGTCTGCCCGGCGAGCGGGGACAGCCGGGTGGTCCCCTGGATGTCGTGGACCCGGACGGTGCCGGGCTCGGTCGGGCCGTCGTCGCCGCCACCGTCGTCGCCGCCCGAACCGGCCGTCTCACCTGCCGAGTTGAACGGGGTGGGTGCGCCCGCGGTGAGGTCGGTGGCGTTGTCGTCGGTGTCCGTCAGGGACGCGGCGCGTGCGACGGAGGCGGTGTTGGAGGCGCCGGTCACCGGGCCGCTGCCCTCCCGTACGACCGCCGTGCCGTAGCCCACCAGGTCGACGATCCGGCTGTCGGCCGCACAGTCCGCGGCGGTCTTGCAGGTGAGTGCCGTGGTGCCGGAGACCAGGGCGATCGTGCCGGTGGTCGCGCTCATCGCGAGCGTGCCGGTCGCGTCCGGGGTGGGCAGCGCGGTCGTCCCGCCGGTGCCCGCCGACTCGGCTATCAGGAAGCGTTTGCCGGGTGCGACGGAGCCGCTGAGCGCGGTCACTCCCCACTGGGAGGACGCGGACGGCGTACCGGGCAGGTACTGCACGCTGTAGCCCGACAGGTCCTGCGACGCCGAACCGGCGTTGCCGAGCTCGATGAAGTCCCGGGTGAGCGTCGCACCCGAGTTGCCCCCGCCGCCGTATACCTCGGCGATCAACGCGCCGGTGGAAGGCACCGCGGAGGCGGCGGGCACCGCGGTCAGAACGAACGCCCCGGTCACTCCCGTCGAGAGGAGCGGGTAGGCGAGATGGCGCCAACGGGGTCTGCTGTGTGGAGTTCTGGACACGCCGACTGTCTCCTCGTACATCACGAACGGCAACGCGCCACCGGCGGGCGGCACATGGAGTGGCTGGTGTGGGGAGTCGGCTCAAGTTACGCGCGTAGATCCTGGGTGCCAAGACGTCGTGCGTTAAATCCGGGGAACGAGTGGGTGACGATGTCGCTGACTATTGCAAGGAGTTCTTAAGGGCACCCACAGCCTCCTCGTATGAACGGCGTTCAGTCTCAGCGCAGTTATCTCCCCCCACAGCGATGAGGAATGTCGTCATGAACGAGTACGACCCCACCAGCAACTCGTCCACCGAGCCCGCCCCGGCGGCCCTGGCCGTGAAGACCCGTCGGACGCACGCACGGCGGCTGCTGTCGAAGAAGACCGGCGGGCTGATCGTGGCCGCCGGACTGACCTGCGCGGTGGCCGGACTCGCCGGTGGCACGTCCGCCTCGGCGGCTTCCGTGACGCCCCTGGATGTCACGGCGACGCCCACGGGAGGCCCCGTGGCCGATCCCTCCGAGGGAGGCGCGACCGGCATCGTCGACACCACGTCCACCACGGGCTTCACCTTCTCGACGGCGACCGGCGTGGTGGTGACCGTCGACGTGGCGTCCACCACGACGTACACGAAGGGCGCCGACCGCACCACCGCGAAGGCCGTGCAGGAGGGCGCGAGCGTCCTCGTCCTGGGGACGGTCGACAGCGCGACCATCGAGGCCACGCAGGTCATCGTGCAGCCCAAGGGTGACGGCGGAGTCGCGGCCGCCGCGGCGGCAGGGGTGGTCCCCTTCGAGCAGGGGACGCCGTCACCGGCGAAGTCGGTCGGCACGATCCCGGAGTACACCGAGGGAGAGGGGACGATCCTCGCCGGGACCGTGGCCGACAAGGCGGTAACGGCCGCACAGGCCGTCGTGCCCGGAGGTGTCACCAACCGCGTGGTGGAACTGAGCGGCGGCGAGTACGAGGTCCACAACGTCGGCGTCAACTGGCCGCACCACATCTTCGTCGACAAGGACTTCAAGGTCATCGGCTGGGAGTAGTCGCCTGGTTGTCGTCCAGGACCTGCCCTGATTGGTCGGAGAACGCTGAAGGGCCCCACCGTTCGCGGTGGGGCCCTTCGGGCTGTGTGCGGTGAGGTACGGGTGTGCCGTCGGCCTGCCGGAAGCGATGCTTACGCGCCCATTTACCTGCCCGACTCATTATGGATACGGTGTTGTCGAAATTCAGCCCCGAACGTGCAGGTACGGGATCCGGCGACGACGTGGATGCGTACCGGCGAGAGTGCACGGCCCCGCACGCACCTCGACAGCACGCCTCCCGCGCCGTATCCCCCGACTTCGTTGGAGACGCCTTGCCTGCCTCGCCCTCTCCCCTCCCGCAGGTGCGCAGCGCGTCCGCGGACAGTTCGCGTACCGATACCGCGCCTCTTCGCCTGATGGTGTCCATCAGCACCTCCCAGTTCGGCATCTCCGTCGTGTACGGCGCGGTGCCGGGTGTGCTGCTCGCGCTCCAGGTCCAGGACCTCGTGGGCGACGACCGCAAGGCCGGAGTCCTGAGCCTGTTCACCCTTCTCGGCGCGGCCGCCGCCATGGTGGCGCAGCCGCTCGCCGGGGCGCTGTCCGACCGGACGCGTACCCGCTCGGGGAGCCGTACGCCCTTCATCGTGGGCGGCAGCGTCCTTGCCGTCCCGTTTCTGTGGGGGATGGGCGGCGCCGGGTCACTGGCCACGCTCGCCGTCCTGTACGTCGCCTCGGAGTTCGTGCTGAGCGCCGCGCAGGGACCGCTGGCCGCCGTGCTGCCCGACCGGGTGCCGGCCGAACGGCGAGGCCGGTTCAGTTCCGCCCTCGGTCTCGGCATGATGCTCGGTTCCGTCTTCGGAACCGTGCTCGGCTCGGTGATCTCGTCCGACTACGGCGTCGCCTACCTCGTCCTCGGCCTGATACCGGTGGCGCTCGCCGGAACGCGGCTGTTCATCGCACCCGACCCCGACAACCGGTCGGTGGGCCGTGTCCGGCACGATCCGACGCAGGGGCAGGGGCAGGGGCAGGGGCAGGGGCAGGGGCAGACGCAGACGTCGATGTGTGCGCCGGCGCAGGGGCAGACATCGACGTCCGCGCCGACGCGAGGGTGGCGGTCCTTCCTCGTGTCCCCCAAGGAACACCCGGACTTCTGGTGGGCGTTCGCCAGCCGCACCCTCACCTATACCGGCTTCTTCCTCGTACAGGCCTACAGCCTCTACCTGCTCGACGACTACATAGGACTGGGGGACGACGCGGTCGACGTCGTCCCCGTCGTGGCCGGTATCGCGGCCCTCTGCATCTGCCTCTCCACCGTCCCGGCGGGCATCGTGTCCGACCGGATCGGGCGCCGCAAGATCTTCGTGGCCTGCGCGGCCACAGCGCTGGGCGGCGCGATGCTGATCCCGCTCATCAGCCCGACCCTCACGGGATACCTGGTCATGACGGTCCTCGTCGCACTGGCCTTCGGCTGCTTCGAGGCCGTCGACACCGCGCTCATCACCCAGGTCCTTCCCCGGTCCGCCTCCTACGCCCAGGATCTGGGCGTCGTCAACTTCGCCTCCACCGCTCCGCAGATCCTGGCTCCCGCGGTGGCCGGTGCGATCGTGGTGAGCACCGACTCGTACGCGCTGATCTTCCCGACCGCCACCGTCCTCGCTGTCCTGGGCGGGCTTGCTGTCCTGCGGGTGAAGTCCGTGCGGTGACCTGGCAAGTCCATGCGCTGGCCGGGCAAGTCCGTGCGATGGGCAGGCAGTCCGTGCGGTGACCGGGCAGTCCGTGCGGTGATCAGGCAAGTCCATGTGGTGGGCAGGCAGTCCGTGCGGTGGGCACGCAAGTCCCTACGGTGATCACGCAAGTCCGTGTGGTGGTCGCGCCGTTGCCTTCGCGCGGCTATGGGACATCCGGTGCGTAGTGCTCCGGCTTTCCGCGCTCGGAGAGTGGCGGGAGGTTCCGTCGGGGTGTCTCGACCGGCTCGGCGTCCGACCCGGGTTCGCCGCGGGCGCGACGCCAACCGGCCCTGGCGCGCGGGTGGTAGCGGCGGTCGTGCGGGAGGAGTTTGAAGACGGCGCTGATCAGCCGGCAGGTCCCGCGATGCCGCCGGGCGTCGCGCTCCGACCAGGTGAAGCCGAGCAGGTCGCGGACCTCCCGGTCGTACAGCCCGATGGTGAACCAGAGGAAGGTCCGCCCGATCAGCGCGCCGACGGGACGCCAGAGGGCGTTCGGCAGCCACGGCAGGAACGGCGGCCTCGCGATCCCGGCTATGTCGAGCACGTCCCGGGTGGCCCTGTTGTCCTCCAGCACCTCCACGCACATGTGCTTCCAGTAGCGCTGGAAGTCCTCCCAGCTCTCCGGCACCGGCCGCATGCTCATGCCGTACATCCGGTACCACTGCACATGCTCGTCGAACAGCCGGCGCTTCTCCGCCTCACCGATGCCGCCCGCGAAGTGCTCCGCGATCAGAAGCGTGCTGACGAAGAACGTGGAGTGCGCCCAGTAGTAGGTGTCGGGATCGAGCGCGTGGTAGCGACGGCCCTGGGCGTCGACGCCCTTGATCCGGTCGTGGTAGCCGCGTACCTCGAGCGCGGTCCGGTGGGCGCGCGGGCCGTCGTAGACGACTCCGCTGATGGGATAGAGCGAGCGGAACAGCCGCTGCCAGCGTTCCTCGAAGAACCGCGAATGCTGCTCGACGCCGGCGCCGAGACCGGGATGCATGTTCTGCATCGACCCTGCCCAGAGCGCGGTGAGCAGGCCGCGCCAGTCGCCGAGGTACTTCCAGGTCAGCGAATCCGGTCCGAGCGGTTCCGGTGCCTTGGCCGCCAACTCCCGTACCTCGGGCGGTATTTGACTGATCGCTTTCATGGTCAGACCATGCCCGTCCGCGCCGGATTCCGGAAGGAAGGTTGTGCGGTGACACCAGTTCGGGACGAGCTCCTACGACGCTGATGGCGTCGCTGTCCGGTCATCCGGTCATCCGGTCGACCGGCCGACCGGCCGACCGGACCACGTTCACCGACGGCCGCCGCATCCCGACGTACGGCGAACCGCTGTCCTCCCCGGCGTCCGGCAGCGGGCTGCTCGCTGCAGGACTCGGTGTGGCTCGCGGTGACCGGGTGCTGATACTGCTCATCGCCGAGTGGCTTGGGGACGGTGTGGCTTGGTGACGGTGTGGCTCACCGCCGAGTGGCTTGGGGACGGTGTGGCTTGGTGACCGAGTGGCTTGGGGACGGTGCGGCTTGGTGACCGAGTGGCTTGGGGAGGGTGCGGCTTGGTGACGGTGCGGCTTGGGGACCGTGTCGCGTGGGGACCGTATGGCTTGTGGCCGACGGTCGTTGTGGGTTCAAGGTGCCCGCGCCCCATAAAGTCACCGGCATGTCTCTACGTCTTCGTATGCGTCAAGCCCTGCCGGAAGCGATGCGCGCCCGTGACAAGGCCGCGGTGAGCGCCCTGCGCGCAACACTTGCCGCGCTGGACAACGCCGAGGCCGTGCCCGTGGGCGAAGCGGAGCTCCGCGGCTTGGCCCTCGAACAGTCACCGGTCGGCGTCGGCACCACCGAAGCAGCGCGCCGTGAACTGAGCGAGAGCACGGTGGTGTCCGTCGTACGAGCCGAGGCCGCCGAGCGTCTGGAGGTTGCCGCGCAACTGACCGCACCCGCCCAAGCCGCCCACGCCACACGCCTCCGCGAGGAGGCCGCCGTACTGCTCACCTTCCTCGATGCTCCCGGCACCGCGTAGGAAACGGCGCAGCATGGCACCCGAAGCGACGCATGAGCAGGGACTTCGCGCATGCCAGGATTCCCGGATGACTGCCTCTCCGCGCCCTGCCGAGACCGTGTCCACAGTGGCGACCGACGCCGGAATGCTCGCCCTCTGGGACCCTAGGTTCGTCGGTGGTAGTCAGGGCCGATCAGGAGCCGTGACGTCGACCGGAGCCACGCCCAGGACAAGGTTTTCCAATGCCTCCGGCATCCGGCCGTAGCTGGCCAGCCAGGCTTCGACCAGGTAGATCTCTCTGAACTCGTCGATACCCAGGAAGAATCGGCCGTGGTCCAGCTCCCCCAGTGGGTAGAGGTGCCGCCCGATCGAGGCACTCCACTCTGTGAACCGATCACCCTCACCTCGGGCGAGTGCCGGATCCAGTTCGAAGGATGTGCGCGCGCAGGAGATGCCAGGTCCGCTCAGCCAGACGTCCAAGCCGCCGAACTCTTGGAGGAAGCTCTCAGCGGCTGCGTGCATGTGGAGGCCCTCCAGCTTCGGTTGAGAGCGCCAGGCAGCCGAGTCAATCCTTCGCCCTGGCTGCCAGCCCCCCCGCTCGGAGAGCCTCCTGGACCTCTGGTGACATGGATTGATTCTGTTCCGGGTGCCGAGACTTGGGAAGCGATCACCCGTGCGAGAAAGTCATCTCTTTGAATGCCGGGATTGACCAGAGCGGCAGCTCAGCGCACCGGGAAGCCGAAGGAGTAGCCCTGTTCAGTGAGTTGGGGCAGGATCCGGCGCAGGGCCTCGACGGTCTGGGAGCGGTCGCCGCCCGCGTCGTGGAAGAGGAGCGTCGGCCCGTTGGGCAGCTCCCGCTCGACGGTGGCGACGATGGCGTCGGTGCCCGGCAGTTCGAAGTCCTTGGTATCCACGTTCCAGCCCAGCGGGCGCATCCCGTGGGAGGCGGCGAGCTTGCGGCTGTACGGGGTGAAGGCTCCGCCCGGCGCCCGGTAGTACATCGGTCGTACGCCCCCGGACGCCTCGGTGATCATGCGTTCGGCATCGAGGATCTGCTGCGACTGGTAGGCCTCGGACTTCTTGTCCATGGTGGTGTCGTGCGACACCGAGTGGTCGCACAGCCGGTGCCCGGCCGCGACCACCTCCTTCACGAGGTCCGGGTAGGCCTGCGCCTGCGTACCCACCATGCAGAACGTGGCCTTCACCCCGTACTCCCGCAGCACGTCCAGCACTTGAGGGGTCCACACGGGGTCGGGGCCGTCGTCGATGGTGATGTTGACGCCGCGCGCTCCCTTGTCCGAGGCGTGCGCGATGGTCACCGCGACCGCCTCGACGTCACTGCCCGGCGTGGCCGACGCGGTGACCTTCGGCGACGAGCCGCCCACGGCACCGGCCTGCGCGGTCCACATCGAGGCACCGCAGGCGAGCAACGTCACCCCGAGCGCCGCGCCGAGCACCTTGCCGTACCAGCCCCGCCCGCCAACGTGTCGCGCCATGTCCGCCCCGCTTTCCCGCAGTTCCTCGCCGATTCCCCGGTCACCTCGCGACCACCTGACAGGACGAGGAACAGCAGCCACGGGATGCGTCCGTTACCGATCAAGGACAATCCCGGGGTAGTTCCCGGACACCCGAGCGAGCAGCGCGCGAAACAGGGCGCCCCTTGGCCCGATCCCGCCGCCCCCGGCACAGGCGCGCGCCCACCGCGGTGGCGCCGCCGGAGCCGACGCCCCTCAGCCGAAAGGACAAGGCCTGTAAGACATGCGAGATCGCCAAAGCCACTCTCGTCGTCGACTTGATCACGGGTAGGGCTGCCCAGGAGATACCGAACCGGATGCGCCCTCGGTACCTGCGCACCACGGGGCTGATGCCAGCAGGTTGGCGGCATGCCCTGAAAGCCGCCAACATCCGACCTAGGACGGCCGACTGACACGGACACCGTCGGAGGGCCCCACCGCGAACGGTGGGGCGCCCTTCAAGTCGTGCCCGGTGAGGCACTGGCGGAGGATACGAGATCCGAACTCGCGTGGGGCTGCCCTCAACACGCTTTCCAACTGTGGTGGTGAGGACTTGGGGTGTATGCGGGGGCGTTCACCTGGGTTCATGGGCGGTCAGATGCGGGAGCGGCTACCGACTTCGGTCTCGTCCGAACGACCGTGAACGGCGCTGAATGAGACGGAAACTGAGACGGAGCGGCAGGCTATGACAGCCACGCGGACTCTGGTGCTCAGGCCTGTGTCTGGCCGTGTTCATCGTGGCTGGATGCCAGGGGGATGAACGGGAGCTCGGGGATGCCAAGCTCCTGGCGCATGGCCGCTGCTGCGGCCTGGACGGCCTTGTAGTAAGTGTATTGCGCCGTCTGGAAGGGCCCGTCAGTGACTTGCGCACCATCTGCAAGAAGATCACGTAGCGTACGGACGCTGCGGAACGCGTCGACGCCCAACTCCACTACCTGCGGCGGAGCGAGCATCGTCAGGCCGAAGCGCTGCTCGAACAGACCAGACTCGGAGAATGCCGCGCGGACTGCACGCTTGCGTTCTTCCGGCATGTCGTAGGTTGCCTCGGCGGCAAAACGGATGCCCTCGGTCGCGCGGGCCAAGTGGGCGAGGTAGGTCACGAAGGTCTCGCGCAGAACGGTCTGTGCATCGGCCTGTTGGGCGCGTTTCCATCGGTCTCGGTCCACGACGAACGTTGCGACGATGCCGACAAGCGCACCGGCTATGGCACTCAGGGGTGCAGTCCAGTCCATGAGAGGCACTGTATTGACGCCACGAGAGGTGTCCGCCGAAGTGGAACGGGACGCTCTCAGCTTGGGAAGCTCGGGACTCCTGGCCTCCGCTGGCTTACTGACCTGCGGCAAAGGGTTCTGGAGCCCCTGGTGGGCCGTCGTTCGATTCCCCGTGCAACCTGGCACGCTTCTGGCACGACCTCTTTGCCTTGAACTGCGAGCGGAGCCGTCGCGGACGCCTCTTCGGGCTATCGGCCGGCCTGCTCGGCGTTGCTCCGTGGAAGGCCCTCTTGTTGTTGTCAGTACACGGCTTACTCTTGACTGCCATGTACTTTGCATCGCAAAGTTAACTCTCGGCGGGCGGCCATCTGGCGATCCGCTCACGAGCGCTGCCAGAGCGCCGGCTACAAGGGGGACAGATGGGGACATCCGCACTGAACAGCGCGGGATCAGAACCGAGGGCGGCCGCGGCCGCCTTGTTGGCTGCGACGGAAGGCCTTCGAGCGAGGACCCGCACGCAGACCAACGGAGCCTGGACTCCCCTCCTTGGCTTCGGGCTCCTTGCACTGGCGGCCATTCCGGTCGCCCGGTACGCCTTCAACTTCGGAGCCCATGGGCGCGACATCGGGTCCTATCCGCTCTTTGCCTACGCCGAGCTGACCGGCCTGTGCGTCGTCCACGAACCGGGAACACCCTGTCTGAAGGGCGAGTTCGACGGAGCCGTCCTGCGCTTCGCGGCATGGGGCGTGTGGTTTGCGCTCCTCCCCCTCGCATGGTTCGTCTTCGCCCGCTGGTACCGCCTGCGCGGCGAGGCCCGGGGGGTCGTCCCGCGGCGTGGCATGTGGGTCCGAGCGACTGCCGCAGCCACCACTGTGATCACGGCAGCTCTGGTGGCGTTGCTGTTCGGCAAGGATCAGCCGTGGGAGGCCGTGCTGCTGGAGAACAGCTACGCCTCCCCGTGGTATCTGGTCGGCATCGGACTTCTCGCCCTCGGCATTGCCGAACGCAGTTGGATCGTCGCGGCGGCCGGCATCGCTCACGCCCTGCTGCTCACGGGGTACCTAGGAGCCTCCTGGGGTAGTGGATGGCTTCCCTGGCAGCACCCCACCCACCCCGGCTGGGCCGACGGACCGCAGGTCAAGGCCTTTCTGCTCGCTGCCGTACTGCTTCTCGCCGGTCTGTGCGAGTGGACAGCGGTCCGCCGCCGCGCGCCCGGTGTCGGAGCTGCGGGTACGGTCGCCTCATGAGCGTCGAAGACTCGACCGCTGCGCAGCACGACCAAGAGGAACTGCATCCCACCCAGGCGCTGGACGACACCGTCCACCAGCGCGTGCGGCTCGGTGTCCTCACTGTTGCTCGCGAAGCTGACCGGGTCGAGTTCAGCTTCCTGAAGAAGCAACTGGCCGTCACCGACGGAAATCTCTCCCGGCACCTGAAGGTGCTGGAGGAGTCCGGAATGATCACGGTGGAGAAGGGCTATGCCGGTCGACGCCCCCGAACATGGGTATCCCTCACCCGTGAAGGTGCGCAGGCCCTGGACGTCGAACTCAGGGCCCTACGTGCACTCGTGCTACGCCTTGACGCTCCCGGTCTCGCGCCCGGCACACCCGACGCGTGATCACCGCTTTACGAGCGAGGTTGGGCGGCCACGCGTGTGATCTGGGGATTCTCTGCCTTGGACGGAGTCTGGCGGTGCACACCCCTGCCCACCCTAATTCCCCGTGAGTTCCCGGCTGTTCTGGCACAAGAGTGGCACGGCTAGGGCCGCGCCCAGAGTGGATCATCTCACCCTGGAGTGTGTTGCCTCCAGTACGTAAGTTCGGGGAGCTGATCACTCCGTCGAAGGAGGCGCTCTGACCTGGGAGATCCCACGGGCATTGCGGTACGGACACTACGAGAGGCCTCGGTGCTTGCCGAGGTCTCTCGCCCTTGAGCCGTGCCTTAGACCGTGTCCTACGTGGTGAGGCGGACGAACCGTTTGTAGCAGCAGAGGGCGGCGGCGAGACCGAGGAAGGCCAGGTAGTTGCGGGGATGACGCTCATAACGGGGACTGAGCCTGCGGTAGCCGGACAGCCAGGACATCGTGCGCTCGATCACCCACCTGCGGTGCCCCAACCGTTCGCTGGACTCGATGCCTTTGCGCGCGATCCGGACTCCGATGCGCTTGCCGCGCAGCCATTTCCGCAGGCTGGCGTGGTCGTAGGCTTTGTCGGCGTGTAGGCGCTGCCCCGGTCCACGGGGTTGGGACTTGTGTGTTCGCCCCATTTTTAGCTCTGACGTGGGCGGTGTCGAGGACGATGCGGGTGACGTCGATGAGGCCGGCGTCGTCGAGGTGGCGCAGTACGGCTTCGTGCAGGCGGCCCCAGACGCCAGCTCTCGACCAGATCAGGAACCGGCGGTGTGCGGTCGACTTGGATATACCGAAGCACGGCGGCAAGCCTCGCCAGGCGCAGCCGCTGACCAGGACGTAGATGATGGCCGCGAACAGCGTCTCATCAGGCGTGTCCTGCGTTCCGCCGCCCTGCGGTCGCACTCTCGACGGCGGGATCAGCGGCTTCGCGATCTCCCACAGCCCGTCCGGAACAATCCAACTCCACGTACCCCGCCCCATATACGGCTCAACGTCCGCCTCACCACGTAGGGCACGGTCTTAGTCGGCGTCGCGTCCGACGCCGCGGTCGGGTGCGCTCATGTCCCCGGTGCTGGGGGTGCCGTCGGCGAGTCCGTAGCGGAGGTACACGGTGCCCTTCGGGCTGGCGACCGGCGGTTCGAGGAGGGTGAGGTTCGTAGGCACGGCGCCGCCGTCGAACACCTTCTTCCCGACGCCGAGCACGATCGGGTGCACCCAGAGGTCGAGGCGGTCGAGGAGCTTCTCGCGCAGGAGGGTCTGCACCAGGTTCAGGCTTCCGACGACCTTCACGTTCTCGTGCCGGTCGCGGATCTCGCGCACTGCGTCGGCCAGATCCGGGCCGAGGTGTGTGGACCCGGCCCAGGGGAGGTCGGGCTTGCCGCGGGAGGCCACGTACTTCGGGACGCTGTTGAAGAGGGTGGCGATCTCGTTGTCCTCGCCGCCCTTCTGGTGGGGCCAGTAGGCGGCGAAGATGTCATACGTCCGCCGGCCGAGCAGAAGGGCGTCCGTGCCCTCGTACGCGGCACCGATCTGGGCTCCGGCGACCTCGTCGATCAGGGGCGCCTGCCAGCCGCCGAAGGGGAACTCCGCCGGGTCCTCCTCAGGGCCGCCGGGAGCCTGCCCGACGAGATCGAGGGTTGCGAACATCTCGACGTGGATGAGGCCCATGACGTACTCCCGATGAGTTGGTTGTCTCGGTCAGGAGGTAGACCCGTGGGCGCCGTCAGACTCATCGCTGCGACGGTATCCAACTCCGCTCACTTGACGAGTCAACCTGACTGGGCGGGCGCAGCAGGTCGGCGACATCCCGTGGGAGCCGCCGCCGGCAACTGACTGAGACGGAAGGCCAACTGGGACAGAGACCGATGTAACGAGACGGAAAACGTCGAAGGGCCCCACCTTGCGGTGGGGCCCTTCGACGTTAGTGCCCGGTGAGGCACTGGCGGAGGATACGAGATTCGAACTCGTGAGGGGTTGCCCCCAACACGCTTTCCAAGCGTGCGCCCTAGGCCACTAGGCGAATCCTCCGCGGCAAACAATACAAGACGTTGAGGAGTGCTCGCGAACTCGTTCCCCCCGCTCAGATCCTGTACCCTGTGCGGAGCCCCTCACGTGGCGCTATCTGACTGAACTCCCCCAGGGCCGGAAGGCAGCAAGGGTAGGTTGGCTCTGGCGGGTGCGTGGGGGGCGCTTGCGTTTGCTTCCACCACTTGGCTTCCACTACTTGTACGGGGCTTGTACGGGTGCGGGCAGGGGCCCGGGTCTCCGGGCGGTCCCTGTTGTCAGTGGGCGCCTATAACCTCGTATGCGTGTCGTCTCTCGCGCTGTACCGCCGCTATCGCCCGGAGTCGTTCGCCGAGGTCATCGGGCAGGAGCATGTAACCGACCCGTTGCAGCAGGCGCTGCGGAACAACCGGGTCAATCACGCGTACCTGTTCAGCGGCCCGCGCGGGTGCGGGAAGACCACCAGCGCGCGGATTCTGGCCCGGTGCCTGAACTGCGAGCAGGGGCCGACACCAACACCCTGCGGGGAGTGCCAGTCCTGCCGGGACCTGGCGAGGAACGGGCCCGGTTCGATCGACGTCATCGAGATCGACGCCGCGTCGCACGGTGGCGTCGACGACGCCCGTGACCTGCGCGAGAAGGCCTTCTTCGGGCCCGCGGGCAGCCGGTACAAGATCTACATCATCGACGAGGCCCACATGGTCACGTCGGCCGGGTTCAACGCGCTGCTGAAGGTCGTCGAAGAGCCGCCCGAGCATCTGAAGTTCATCTTCGCCACCACCGAGCCCGAGAAGGTCATCGGGACGATTCGGTCGCGGACCCACCACTACCCGTTCCGGCTGGTGCCGCCAGGGACCCTTCGGGAGTACTTGGGCGAGGTCTGTGGACAGGAGGGCATTCCCGTCGCGGACGGGGTGCTGCCGCTGGTGGTGCGGGCCGGTGCCGGGTCCGTGCGTGACTCCATGTCCGTCATGGACCAGCTGCTCGCGGGCGCGGGTGAGGCCGGCGTGACCTACGCCATGGCCACCTCGCTGCTCGGGTACACGGACGGCTCGCTGCTCGATTCCGTCGTCGAGGCCTTCGCCGCGGGGGACGGCGCCGCGGCCTTCGAGGTCGTGGACCGGGTCATCGAGGGCGGTAATGATCCGAGGCGGTTCGTCGCCGACCTGCTGGAGCGACTGCGGGATCTCGTGATCCTCGCGGCCGTGCCCGACGCCGCCGAGAAGGGACTCATCGACGCCCCTGTCGACGTGGTGGAGCGGATGCAGGCCCAGGCGGGCGTTTTTGGCGCCGCCGAGCTGAGCCGCGCCGCCGATCTCGTCAATGACGGACTGACAGAGATGCGTGGCGCCACCTCGCCGCGCCTCCAGATCGAACTCATCTGCGCGCGCGTGCTGCTCCCCGCCGCGTACGGCGACGAGCGGTCCGTCATGGCCCGGCTGGACCGTATCGAGCGAGGCGTGAATTTCTCCGGTGGCGGTGGCAGCCCAGCCATGGGGTACGTCCCTGGGGCTGACGCGCACGGACACGCGATTGGAAGTGGGCAGGGGCAGGGGCAGGGGCATGGGCTTGCGCAGGGGCATGGGCTTGCGCAGGGTGGGGCTCCGGTCTCTGCGGGTCAGGCCGTTCCCACCGGACAGGCCGTTCCTCCGGGGGGCGGAGTCGCAGCGGCGCGGGCTGCGGTGCGCGCGGCGGGGCCCGAGCCGGTCACCGAACCGGCCGCCCCAGTCGCTCCTCCCGCGGCCACCTATGCCGCTCCTCCCGCGGCCGCTCCTCCTGTAGCTGAGCAACCGCAGACTCCTGCGCCTCCGGCACCTCCTGCGGCTCCCGCCACTTCGCCCACGACCCCCGCTCCGTCGGGCGGCGCGCCCGGCTCCTGGCCCACCCCGACGGCCGCGGGCAGTGGCCGGCGTCCCGGTGGGTGGCCGACGGCGGCGCCCACGGGCGGGGGGCAGCCACCACCGGGCGTGCCCACGGCTCCGGCGCAGTCGACGCCGGCCGCGGCGGCATCCGCACCGGCTCCTGCCGCCGTCTCCCCGGCCGTCCAACCTCCCGTCGGCGGCGGCCCCGACCCCCGCATGCTTTGGCCGAACATCCTGGAGGCGGTCAAGAACCGTCGCCGGTTCACCTGGATCCTGCTCAGCCAGAACGCGCAGGTGACCGGATTCGACGGTACGACTCTGCAGATCGGCTTCGTGAACGCGGGCGCCCGGGACAACTTCGCCAGCAGCGGCAGCGAAGAGGTGCTGCGCCAGGCCTTGTCCGAGCAGTTCAACGTGCAGTGGAAGATCGACGCCATCGTCGACACCTCGGGCGGCGCAGGCGGCGCAGGTGGCCCGGGTGGTTCGGGAGGCTCGATGCCGCCCGCTCCGGCCGGCGGAGGTTATGGCGGAGGCGGAGGCGCGGGCGGGGGTTATGGCGGGGCGCCGGCAGCCCCCTACCCCGCACCTCAGCAGCCGTCGGCCCCGCCGCCCCACCCCTCCCCGTCACCGGGCCCGTCCGCGAGCCACGCTCCGGTGGCACCCGCCTCCGCATCCACCCCGGTTCCCGCCGCTCCCGAACCGCCCCCGGTCGCCCCCGAGGACGACACTCCCGAGGACGATGACCCCGACCTCGTCGAGTCCGCCCTCTCGGGTTACGACCTGATCGTCCGCGAGTTGGGAGCGACGGTGGTGGAGGAGTTCTCGAACGAGTAATTGGGGGACGAGGAACGGGCGACGAGTAATAGGTGAGGGGTGACGGGCGGCCGTCTCCCATTCCCCATGCCTCACCCCCCTCCAGCGGCCCCCACAAAGGCACCCACCCCCGGCGGATAGGCTGACCCCCGTGAAGGTCCTTGTCATCGGTAGTGGCGCCCGTGAACACGCCCTGTGCCGTTCCCTGTCCCTCGACCCCGACGTCACCGCCCTGTACTGCGCCCCCGGGAACGCAGGCATCGCGGAGGTGGCCGAGCTGCACGCGGTCGACGCCCTCGACGGCGCCGCTGTGGCCGCGCTGGCCACGGAGCTCGGCGCCGAGCTGGTGATCGTGGGCCCGGAGGCCCCGCTTGTCGCGGGGGTCGCCGATGCCGTGCGCGCGGCGGGCATCCCGGCTTTCGGCCCCTCCAAGGAGGCGGCGGAGCTGGAGGGCTCCAAGGCCTTCGCCAAGGATGTGATGGCGGGGGCGGGCGTCCCGACGGCACGATCGTACGTCTGTACGACGCCGGATGAGGTCGAGGAGGCGCTCGACGCCTTCGGTGCCCCGTACGTCGTGAAGGACGACGGGCTCGCGGCCGGCAAGGGTGTCGTCGTGACCGACGACCTCGCGAAGGCCCGTGACCACGCCAACGCCTGCGATCGCGTCGTCATCGAGGAGTTCCTGGACGGTCCCGAGGTCTCCCTCTTCGCGATCACGGACGGCGAGACAGTGGTCCCGCTGCAGCCCGCCCAGGACTTCAAGCGCGCGCTGGACGGCGACGAGGGTCCGAACACCGGCGGCATGGGCGCGTACTCGCCCCTGCCCTGGGCCGACCCGAAGCTCGTCGAGGAGGTCATGGAGACCGTCCTCCAGCCGACCGTCGACGAGCTGCGCCGCCGCGGTACCCCGTTTTCCGGCCTTCTGTACGCGGGTCTGGCGATCACCAGCCGGGGCGTACGGGTCATCGAGTTCAACGCCCGCTTCGGCGACCCCGAGACCCAGGTGGTCCTCGCCCGCCTGAAGACGCCCCTCTCCGGGGTGCTGCTGGCCGCTGCGAACGGCACCCTCGCCGACCTGGAGCCCCTGCGCTGGAGCGACGCCGCGGCCGTCACCGTGGTCGTCGCCTCGCACAACTATCCGGACACCCCGCGCACCGGCGACCCGATCACCGGGCTCGACGAGGTGGCCGCCCAGGACGCCCCGCACGCGTACGTCCTGCACGCCGGGACGAGGCGCGACGGCGACTCGGTCGTCAGTGCGGGTGGCCGTGTGCTCTCCGTCACGGCGACCGGCACCGATCTCACCGAGGCCCGCGAACGCGCGTACGCGGCGGTCGCCCGCATCGGTCTCGACGGTTCGCAGCACCGTACGGACATCGCCGCGAAGGCGGCGGCAGAGGCGTAGAGCCTGGTCAGCGCGCTGGGCGGCCGCCGGCCGCCACGGGCTTGTGCGCACCTCGTCGCCAGCCACCTGGGCCCCGGATTCCCCGCGGAATTCGGGGCCTGATCGTTGCCCACCGTCATCCACCTTTCCCCAAAGCCATTCCATCGAGTGACCGATGCCCCATCCGGCTGACGGGGGCCGGGGCCCCAACTAGGGTGCGGCGAAAGCGTTCCGGCACTTGGCCCACCGGCATTGCGATGTCAGTGGCGAGTGCCACAGTGGGGGAGTGAGCAACGCCAGGACATCCGCCGGCGCGGGCTGCGAGACAGCCCGGGTGGGGCGGACCGTAGGGGGTGAGGTCCGGTCGTGACAGGTATGGGTGTGGAGGTGGGCGCGCAGTCGGCGCGCTCCCGGGCTCTCGCCGTGCTGCGCATCCGCAGCAGGGCGCTGGCCGTCGCCCTGCTGCCCGCGGCCGTCGCGGTCGTCCTGCTGGCCGGTGGCTCCACCGGCCACATCACAGGCGCCGGCTGGGACACCACCCGCTGGATCGTGACCGCCCTCGCCGCCCTCGTCCTGCTCGCCGCCGCGGGTATCGCGCTGGTCGTCGCCCGGGCCAGGCCCGCAGTTAGTCCCACGGTCGCCATCGCCGAGGGTTCGGCGCCGGACCTCTACCGCATGGTCCGCGACCTGGCGGACCGCCTCGACGTCCCGGCCCCCTCCGCGATAGCGCTCACCCCGGACTGCGACAGCTGGCTGGAGGACCGCACCCACCTGTCGCACGGCCGGCCGGCGCCCGAGGACAGCAAGGAAACAGAAGGAGCGCAGGGGCTGCGCGGTATACGCGGGCTGTCGACGCGCTCCCGCCAAGCCGCCTCCGCCGCCCCCGTCCTCGTCATCGGCTCGCCCTTCCTCTGGTGGATGCGCGTCGGGGAACTGCGCGCGGTCCTCGCCCCGGTCGTCGCCGGTACGGGTCCGTCGGCGCACCCGGACATAGCCGCGGCCCGTCGTTTCGTACGGGGCCTGGACGCAGCCGTGGCCGTGACCTCGGCGCCCACTCGCGGGCCGCTGTCCCGCATGGTCCTGGGCGGCGTCGGCTGGGTGACCCGCCTGCTGCTGCGCAGCTGCCGGGGGCATGCGGCCGAAATGGAGCGGGGCGTGGCGGCCGCGGCGGCCGAGCGTGCACAGGCTGTGGATTACGGGCTGCGGATCGTCGCGCAGGAACAGGTGGGACTGGCGTACGCGGGCTGGGACCGGCTGCTGACCCGCGTCGCGCTGCCCGCCTGGCGGATGGGCCGCTGGCCGTCCCGGCTGGACGCCGGCGTCGTCGCCGCCCTCACCGAGCTGTCCCGCCGTGACCGTCTCGCCGAGGGGTTCACCTCACGGCTCGGCGAGCGCCCTGCCTGTGACCTCCTCGAAGAGCCCGGCACGGTGGACGAGGCGGCCTCCCTGCTTGCCGCCCGCCTCTTCCACGGCGGGCCCGCCGAGGCCGGGCCCGACTGGGCGCCCGTGGACTGGCTTGACTACCCGGACGAGGTCGTCGACCGCAAATGGCGTGCCGACGCTGCCCGCCTCCACCGGGTCCTGGACGCGCTGGGCGTACGGCACTCGCCGAGCCCGGCGACACCCGACTCGGGCGGTCCCACGCTGGCGCGGGTGATGGACCACCTGATGGCGTCGCCGGACGATGACATGCGTGCGCCGGGCGACGACGACACGGACGTACCAAGTCGGGACCCGGACCTGCCCACGCACCCGGACTCGGACGCCGACGGCCTCCTTGCCGCCGATCGCGGGGGCGCGTACGAGGAGATGGGCATAGGCCTGGACGAGGACGACGCGGAGCTTGCCCTCGGGAACGAGCGGACGGCCGCGCTTGCGGCGGGGCTCAGTGCGGAGCTGGCGCGCGAGGAGGCGGCGGCGCCGGCTCTGGCGGCCGGGGCTCCGGCCGGGGGCGGTAAGGAGCAGCAGGGGCCCGACCTCGCCTTCTGGGACGACGGGCTTCTTCCCCTCTTTCCGCTTCAGCCGCCGCGGACCGGTCGTGAGCTGTTGGCCGACCATGTGACGGCCATGGTGTGCTGCGCCGCGATGGACACCGCCGGGGCCGCTCCGGGGCTCGACTGGCTCGACGGACCGTCCCTTCTCGTCGACGGCGAACGAGCCGCCGACCTTGGCCCCCGCGTCCTCACCCTCGTCGAGACGGGTGACCCCGCTCCCCTCCGCGACTGGCTCCGCCACCTCGGCGTCCGCCCCGAGAAACCGGTCCGCCTGATCTGACCTGAGCGGTCACCTTCCCGGCGAGCGGGTGGAGGGTTTTCTTCGCCCCCTCCGCCCCTACCCATCCCGTACCTGGGGGCTCCGCCCCCAGACCCCCCAACGCCCGAAGGGCTCGTCCTCAAACGCCGGACGGGCTGAAAATCCCTCCCCCGGCCGGAGCTGAACAGCTGAGCCCCCTCGGGTGGGTGAGGATCGGGACGCCCCCCGACCCACCCTCCGGCACCGCTCGGGGACGTACTGGCACGCCCCCGACCCACCCACCGCACACCGCACCCGCCGAGCCGGGCGGAGCCCCGCGTTCCACTCCTGCCAATTAGCGACGAACGGTGACGGTGTGCGTGCGTAATGTGATGTGCTGGGACCGATCGCGTACATCGCGCACAGGGCAGCGGCTGACCGCCCAGGGCAATGGCTGACAAGGACGACGGGGGCAACAGGGAGGGGAGCCGACATGGGGTCGGAGCAGATTCGCCGCTGGGAGTCGGGAGCACTCGCCCACGCGGTCACGGACCCCTTCGGCCAGGGGCCGGTTCCCTGGCTCCGCGGTGACGAGCAGTACTTCGACGACACCGGCCACGTGGTCCCCTGGTACATCGACAAGGCCCCGGGCGCCACCGGCTTCCCGGAGGCGGACCGCGACCCCGCGCACCGCAGGACCGCGGCCTCGGCGCACGCCGCCAAGGGCCCCATCCCCCACCCCCGAGCCGGAGGCCCCCGCTCCGCCGACGACGTCCACCGCCAGATCAAGGGTTTCACCTCCACCGGCGCGGCCGCCCCCGGCGAGTCCATCGACTTCCACATCACGGTGGACCCGCCCCAGGAATTCGGCGTCGACATCTACCGCATCGGCCACTACGGAGGCGACGGAGCCTCGAAGATCACCACCAGCCCCCGCCTCTCCGGCATCGTCCAGCCCCCGCCCCTCACCGCCGACCGCACGGTCTCCTGCCACCACTGGTGGCTGTCCTGGCGCCTGCAGATCCCGAGCTACTGGAACATCGGCGCGTATGTGGCCGTACTCACCACCGCGGACGGCTACCGCTCCCACATCCCCTTCACGATCCGCGACGACCACCCCGCGGACCTGCTCCTGCTCCTCCCGGACATCACCTGGCAGGCGTACAACCTCTACCCGGAGGACGGTCACACGGGGGCCAGCCTCTACCACGCCTGGGACGAGAACGGCCGTCTGCTGGGCGAGGCCGACGCCGCGACGACGGTCTCCTTCGACCGCCCGTACGCGGGCGCGGGCCTCCCCCTGCACGTGGGCCACGCCTACGACTTCATCCGCTGGGCCGAGCGCTACGGCTACGACCTCGCCTACGCCGACGCCCGCGACCTGCACTCCGGCCGGATCGACCCCACCCGCTACCGCGGCCTGGTCTTCCCGGGCCACGACGAGTACTGGTCGCCGGCGATGCGCCGCACCACGGAACTCGCCCGCGAACACGGCACCTCGCTCGTCTTCCTCTCCGCCAACACCATGTACTGGCAAGTGGAGTTGGGCCCGTCTCCGTCCGGTGTCGCCAACCGCCTGCTGACCTGCCGCAAGCGCAGAGGCCCCGGAAAACCGGCCCTGTGGCGTGAGATCGACCGGCCGGAACAGCAACTCATCGGCATCCAGTACGCGGGAAGGGTCCCCGAGCCCCACCCCCTTGTCGTCCGCAACGCCGACCACTGGCTCTGGGAGGCGACCGGCGCGCACGAGGGCGACGAGCTCACCGGCATGGTCGCGGGCGAGGCCGACCGCTACTTCCCGCGCACCCCGCTCCCCGAGCACCAGGGCCGCATCCTCCTGGCCCACTCCCCGTACGCCGACAGCGAGGGCACCCCCCGCCATCAGGAGACCTCCCTCTACCGCGCCCCCTCCGGCGCCCTGGTCTTCGCCTCGGGAACCTTCGCCTGGTCCCCGGCCCTGGACCGCCCCGGCCATGTGGACCCCCGCGTCCAGCGAGCCACGGCCAACCTCCTGGACCGCATCTGCAAACACGACTGAAGGCGCATGGCACCCTCACATGTCACCTTCGCACGGCCCCCGCGCGGGACCCGCACCGCGCACCCCTCGTAACCCTGGCCCTCGCACTCCACGTACCCCTGGCCGTCGTACCCCACGTACCCCTGGCCCTCGTACCCCACGTACCCCCTGGCCAAAGCCACTCCCGCCATACGGGAGAATCGAGCCAATTGGACAGAACCACGCGGAGGAACCGTGTCCGGATTCGTTGAAAAGCCCGAGCCGATCCAGGTTCCGGGACTGGTGCATCTGCACACCGGCAAGGTGCGCGACCTGTACCAGAACGAGGCGGGCGACCTCGTGATGGTCGCCAGCGACCGCATCTCCGTCTACGACTGGGTGGTCCCCACCGAGATCCCCGACAAGGGCCGCACGCTCACCCAGCTCTCCCTCTGGTGGTTCGACCAGCTCGCCGACCTGGTCCCCCACCACGTGCTGAGCACGGAACTCCCGCCGGGCGCCCCGGCCGACTGGGCTGGCCGCACCCTGATCTGCAAGTCGCTGCGGATGGTCCCGGTCGAGTGCGTCGCCCGCGGCTACCTCACCGGGTCGGGCCTCGCCGAGTACAAGGAGACCCGCACGGTCTGCGGCCTCGCCCTGCCCGAGGGCCTGACCGACGGCTCGGAACTGCCCGCGCCGATCTTCACCCCGGCCACCAAGGCCGCGGTCGGCGAGCACGACGAGAACGTGTCGTACGAGGAGGTCGCCCGCCAGGTCGGCGCCGAGACTGCGGCACAGTTGCGTCAGACGACCCTCGCCGTCTACGGCCGCGCCCGCGACATCGCCCGCGACCGGGGAATCATCCTCGCGGACACCAAGTTCGAGTTCGGCTTCGAGGGAAGTGCACGGGGAAGCGCCGAGGAAGGTACCGGGGCCGAGACCCTGGTCCTCGCCGACGAGGTGCTGACCCCGGACTCCTCCCGCTTCTGGCCGGCCGAGCAGTGGGAGCCGGGCCACGCGCAACCGTCGTACGACAAGCAGTTCGTCCGCGACTGGCTGACCTCGCCCGAGTCCGGCTGGGACCGGGCGAGCGAGCAGCCCCCGCCGGCCCTGCCCCAGCACATCGTCGACGCGACCCGCGCGAAGTACATCGAGGCGTACGAGCGACTGACGGGCACGAGCTGGTCGTGACGCACGTCGGAACACACGGCAAAGGCCCCGGTCGATGACCGAGGCCTTTGCCTTCTGCTGCCTTCTGCTGTCTTCTCTAGAGCGGACGACCAGGTTCGAACTGGCGACCTCAACCTTGGCAAGGTTGCGCTCTACCAACTGAGCTACGTCCGCACTGCGCCGTGGCGCGAGAGCAACTATACCCAACCCCGCTCGCGCGCGAGACGCACCGCCGTGTGCCGGTTCCCGGCCCCGAGCTTGGTCGCGGCGGACGACAGATAGTTCCGTACGGTGCCCTGCGAGAGCGCGGCCCGCTCGGCGATCTCCGCGACCGGTGCCCCGTCGGCGGCGAATTCGAGCACCTCGGCCTCGCGCGCGGTCAGCGGCGAGTCCCCGGCGGAGATCGCGTCGGCGGCCAACTCCGGGTCCACATAACGGTTTCCCGCATGCACCGTACGAATGATCTCCGCGAGCCGCTGGGCGCTGACCGTCTTGGGGACGAACCCGCGCACACCCGCCGCAAGCGCCCGCTTCAGATGTCCCGGCCGTCCATGACTCGTCACGATCAGTACCCGGCACGCGGGCAGTTCGGCTCGCAGGGATGTGGCCACCCTCACACCATCGGCGCCGGGCATCTGAAGATCCAGTACGGCGACATCGGGCACGTGCGCCCGCGCCATCGCCAGTGCCTCCGGCCCCGTCGCCGCCTCGGCCACCACGACCAGGTCGTCCTCCAGGCCCAGCAGCGCGGCAAGCGCTCCCCGGATCAGATGCTCGTCGTCGGCGAGCAGCAGGCGTACGGGAGAAGGGGCCGGTTGGGTACTCACGAATTGACCTCACTCGCGGGAGCCGGAGCAGCGGCCGGAGCAGCGGCCGGAGCATGAGACGGAGCATGAGACGGAAGCCGCCGAGGGTCCGAGTCCCGCTCCGAGAGATCCGCCACAGACGCCACAGATGCAACGGAAGCAACGGATGCCGCAGACGCAACGGAGGCCACAGACGCAACGGATGCCACAGGCACAACGGATGCCACAGATGGCGCCGATGACACCGGCCCCGCAGGCAACGGCACCACCGCAGTCAGCCGAAACACCCCACCCCCGACAGCCCCCGCCGTCAGCACCCCGCCCACCTCGGTCAACCGCTCCCGCAGCCCCACGAGCCCGGAACCCCTCCTGAGCCCGGGGCCCGCCCCCTCATCCGGCACTCCATCCGCCCCCTCATCCGGCACCCCGTCGTTCTCGACAGTGAGCGTCACCCGCCCCTCCGTCACCCGCAGCGACACCGCGCACCGCCCCGCGTTCCCATGCCGGAGTACGTTCGTCGTCGCCTCCCGTACGACCCAGCCGAGTGGCGACTGGACCTGCGGCGGCAGCCCCGTCGCCGTGCCGCTGACCTCGCAGTCGATGCCGGCGGCGGTCAACACGCCCTGGGCGCCCGCGAGTTCGTTGCTCAGGTCGGCCTCCCGGTAGCCGCGTACGACCTCGCGCACCTCACGCTGGGACTCCTGCGCGATGCGCTGCACCTCGATCATCTGCTCCACGGCTTCAGGACGCCCGCGTCGTGCGAGCTGCACGGCGAGCTCGCTCTTCAGGGCGATGACCGCGAGGTTGCGGCCCATCACATCGTGCAGATCGCGTCCGAAGCGCAGCCGTTCCTCGGCGACGGCGAGGCGGATCCGGGTCTCGCGGGCCTCGTCGAGCGCGTAGACGGTGTTGAGCAGCCACAGGGAGAGGACGGAGGTGGACACGAGGAGCCCGCCGCTGAGCAACTCCGCGGCCACGGCGGCCAGCGCCGCGGGTGCGGGGGCGCCCACCAGGAAGATCAGGCCGCCGACGCCGACCGCGGCGCCCCCTACCAGGGCGAACGCGCGCTGCCAGTCGCGGATGCCGAGGGTGATGGTCCCGAGGCCGAACGCCGGCACCATCAGGGACACCACGGCGGCCGCGGACTCGGCGTCGTTGCCGCCGGAACCGTGCTTCGTGAGGACGACCGCGCCGACCGTGATCAGTACGGTCACCGCCCCCAGCGCCCAGAGAAGACGTACGGGCCGATCACGGGTGCCCCGAGTCCAGTCGAGCGCCCGGGACGCGGTCACGGCGCAGCACACACTGTGGACGCACACCGCCAGCAGGGCCCAGCCCGCGAACCGGGACCCCAACTGGCCGACCACCGGGAGCCCGATGCCGGTGATCTCGACCACCGCGAAGAAGTGGAACGACCACCGCGTATACGTCTCGACCTTCGCCGGAGTGCTCTTCCCCCGCCACCAGGCACCAGGTTTCCGCATCCGCCCGCCCTCGCTGTCGCCCCTCACCGCCGGGGTTCCCAGTGGAACCACCGTCGTACAGCAAACACCGCGAGGACCGTCCAGGCCACCGCCGTGGCGAGGGCGCCCAGGGCGTCGTAGGCGGAGAGGTCGCCGGTCCAGCCGCCGCGTATCAGGGTGATCACCGGGGTCAGGGGCAGCAGTTCGCAGACCGAGGCCAGTCTGTCCGGCATGACTTCGAGGGGGATGTAGGTGCCGGAGCCGAGCATCGAGACCATGATCAGCGGCATGGTCGCCACCTGGGCGCCCTCCACGCTCCTGCTGAAGTTCGCGGTGAGCGCCGCGAGCGGGGGCCACATCACCAGGCCCAACAGCAGCCCCAGGACGGCGAGATGGGGTGCCGGCGGCGCTCCCACGTCCAGGAGTACGGCGCACGCGGCCGTCAGGATCAGGCACTGGACCAGCGCTATCGCCGCCGACGGCAGAGCGGCGCCCGTGAGGATCTCGGCGTCCCTCAGTTCACCGGTGCGCAGCCGCTTGAGGACGAGTTCCTCGCGCCGGGCCGCGTACACGGTCACCAGCGAGCTGTAGACCGCGAAGAGGAGCGAGAAGCCGATGGAGGAGGGCAGGATGATCGACCCGGCCGAGAGCCCGGTGCCCTTCAGATCCATCTGGTCGACGTTCGCACTGAGGCTGAACGGCAGCAGCAACGGCGCGAACAGCGCGGCGAGAAGCGTCGCCTTCGTACGCCCCAGCAGGGTGAGCTCGGCGCGCGCCAGGGCGCCCATCCGTCCCACCGCGGTGGTGGTGGCCCCCGCCGTCTCCACACTCTCCACACTCGTCAAAGACACCGTGCTCACGCCACCGTCTCCTTGTCCGTACGAGGTCCTGTGCCGGCCTCGGGTTGAGCGGCCCCCGCCTCCCGGGCGATCCGCAAGAACGCTTCCTCCAGCGACGCCGACCGCACATCGAGCCCCCGCAGCTCGACCCGCGTCCGTTCCGCCCACACCAGCACCGCGGTGGCGGTCCGCTGGAGTTCGTGGGTGCGCAGCCGGACCGTGCGGCCCTCCGTCTCGTGCCCGGTGATGCCGAGCGCGGCGAGCGGGGGCAGGTCCCCGAGGAAGTAGCCGTCGGGCAGTTCGAAGGAGATCCGGGACGGCTGGGAGGCGGTCACCTGGGCCGGGGTGCCGGTGGTTGCGATGGTTCCCTCGTGGAGGATCGCCAGCCGGTCGGCCAGTTCCTCCGCCTCTTCCAGGTAGTGGGTGGTCAGCAGCACCGTCGTACCGCCGTCGCGCAGTTCCCGTACCAACTCCCAGGTGGACCGGCGTCCTTCGGCGTCGAGTCCGGTCGTCGGCTCGTCGAGGAAGAGGACCTCGGGGCGGCCGAGGAGCGCGAGTGCCAGGTCCAGGCGCCGCTTCTCGCCCCCGGACAGCTGTTTCACCCGTACGCCGGAGCGCCGGGCGAGCCCGACCATGTCCAGCGCCTCCGCCGTGGGGCGCGCGCCGCTGGTGCAGCCCGCCCACATCCGTACGGTCTCCGCGACGGTCAGCTCGGAGGGGAAACCGCCCTCCTGAAGCATCACGCCGATCCGGGGCCGTACGACCGCGCGCTCCTCGTAGGGATCGTGTCCGAGGACCCGCACCCGGCCGCCCGCCGGGGGCGCGAGGCCCTCGAGGAGCTCGACGGTGCTGGTCTTGCCCGCGCCGTTCGTGCCCAGCAGCGCGAAGAGCTCACCGCGGCCCACGGAGAACGTGACTCCGCGCACCGCCTCGAAGCCGCCCCCGTACACACGCCGCAGATCCGTGACCTCGATCACGTCATCGCGCTCGTTGTGCTCATTCGTGTTCATGGATTCAGCGTCCCCGCCGGCGGTCCCCGGCAGCAGTGCGCGGTGTCATCGCTCCGCATGACATATGTCAGACGCGGGCACGGAGGGGGAGCACGGCGGCACGACAAAGGCCCCGGTCGATGACCAGGGCCTTTGTTTTCTCTGGAGCGGACGACCAGGTTCGAACTGGCGACCTCAACCTTGGCAAGGTTGCGCTCTACCAACTGAGCTACGTCCGCATTGCCTCCGACCGGCTCTCACCGATCGGCGCGGGCACCACCTTACCTGATCCAATTGGATGGTTGGTAAGGGATGCAGAGCGGGTGACAGGAATTGCACACTGCGCCTTCCCCCTGGAAGGGGGATGTTCTGCTACTGAACTACACCCGCGTGACCCCTTGAGGTTCGGCTTTTCGGCCTTGCCCCTCGGCGTGCTCCAGACTCTAGCTGATCAGCGGGGGGTCAGCGCAAGTCGGCTTCGCCCAGGGGCGGATGACCGGCCGGACGGACGCCCCGACCGGTCAGTGGCCGGCCGGCGGTCGGTCATCGGGCCGGTCGCGCAGCCCCGACTTCAGTGCGCCTCGGCGAACGCCTCGTACACCTTCTTGGGGATGCGGCCGCGCGGCGGCACCTCCAGCTTGTTCGAGCGGGCCCAGGCGCGGACGGCCGCCGGGTCGGGGGTCAACGCGGTGTGCGTGTACGCCTTCCCGGACCTCGATTGCTTGCGGCCGGCCTCCAGGTAGGGCGCGAGCACCTTACGCAGTTTCTTGGCATTGGCTGGATTGAGGTCGATCTCGTACGACTTGCCGTCCAGTCCGAAGGCGATCGTTTCCGCCGCTTCTGAGCCGTCGATGTCGTCAAAGAGAGTGACCACGACACGCTGCGCCACGAATATCGGTCCCTTCGTGCGGCACCCCTGCGATCAAGTGTCATGACGTGCGGAGACGTCACGGAGTTGTCGGGGAGTTGCCGACTGTCCGGCTGTTATTGGGCAAAGTATCGGCTATTGCGATTTCCTTTGTACAGTGCCCGGCATTGCATTGTGAAGCCCGACTAAATCCTTCCGCGTGTCCGGAGGCAATGGGGCCCTGCCGCTCTTCTGCGGTTTTTCCCAGGATTTTCCGTGGAGGCCCCCGCGTCGATGCGGGATCGTGATCGGGCTCACGTAGGATTCTACGAATCTACGCGAGTAGAAATTTTGTGCGGGTAGTCTGAAGCGACCTGCTCAGCACCACACACCGGGAGTGCCAGTGGCACGCGTCGTAGTCGACGTCATGCTCAAGCCGGAGATCCTCGACCCCCAGGGCCAGGCGGTGCAGCGTGCACTGCCGCGCCTTGGTTTCGAGGGCGTCTCCGACGTACGTCAGGGAAAGCGATTCGAACTGGAAGTGGACGGACCGGTGGACGACGCCGCGCTCGCCCGGATCCACGAACTCGCGGAATCCTTCCTCGCCAACACCGTGATCGAGGACTTCACCGTCAAGGTCGAGGAAGTCGCGGAGGCAGGAAAGTGACCGCTCGTATTGGAGTCGTCACCTTTCCGGGAAGCCTGGACGACCGGGACACGCAGCGCGCGATCCGGCTCGCCGGTGCCGAACCCGTCGCTCTCTGGCACAAGGACAAGGACCTGAAGCAGGTCGACGCCGTGGTGCTGCCGGGCGGTTTCTCGTACGGGGACTATCTGCGGGCCGGTGCCATCTCGCGCTTCTCGCCGGTGATGGAGACCGTCATCGGTGAGGCGAAGTCCGGAATGCCGGTTCTCGGCATCTGTAACGGCTTCCAGGTCCTCACCGAGGCGCACCTCCTTCCGGGCGCGATGCTCGGCAACAACCACCTGCACTTCATCTGCCGCGACCAGAAGCTGCGGGTGGAGAACGCGGAGACCGCCTGGACCGCCGACTACACGGCCGGCCAGGAGATCCACATCCCGCTGAAGAACATGGACGGACGGTACGTCGCCGACGAGCGCACGCTCGACGAGCTGGAGGCCGAGGGGCGGGTCGTCTTCCGCTACCAGGACTTCAACCCGAACGGGTCGCTCCGGGACATCGCCGGCATCACGAACGAGGCCGGGAACGTCGTAGGCCTCATGCCGCACCCCGAGCACGCCGTCGAGCCCCTCATCGGGTCCGGCCGCACCGACGGCCTCCCCTTCTTCACGTCGATCCTCAAGAAGCTGGTCAACGCATGAGCCGCACGCCTCTGGACACGGTCGAGAACGCGGCCGCGACCCCCGACGTCGAGCTGCCCTGGGCCGAACTCGGCCTGAAGAAGGACGAGTACGAGCGGGTCGTGGAGATCCTCGGCCGCCGCCCGACCGGTGCCGAGCTCGCCATGTACTCGGTCATGTGGTCCGAGCACTGCAGTTACAAGTCCTCGAAGGTCCACCTCCGCCAGTTCGGCGAGAAGGCCCCCCAGTCCGATGCGCTGCTCGTGGGCATCGGCGAGAACGCGGGCGTCGTCGACGTCGGCCAGGGTTACGCCGTCACGTTCAAGGTCGAGTCGCACAACCACCCCTCGTACGTGGAGCCCTACCAGGGCGCCGCCACGGGCGTCGGCGGCATCGTGCGCGACATCATCGCGATGGGCGCCAGGCCCGTCGCGGTCGTCGACCCGCTGCGCTTCGGTGCGGCCGACCACCCCGACACCAAGCGCGTACTGCCCGGCGTCGTCGCCGGCATCGGCGGCTACGGCAACTGCCTGGGCCTGCCGAACATCGGCGGCGAGGTCGTCTTCGACGCCTGCTACCAGGGCAACCCGCTGGTCAACGCCGGTGCCATCGGCGTCATGCGGCACGAGGACATCCACCTCGCGAAGGCGTCCGGCTCGGGCAACAAGGTCATCCTGTACGGGGCTCGCACGGGCGGCGACGGCATCGGCGGCGCCTCGATCCTCGCCTCGGAGACCTTCGACGACGCCAAGCCTTCGAAGCGGCCCGCCGTCCAGGTCGGCGATCCCTTCCAGGAGAAGCTCCTCATCGAGTGCACCCTGGAGGCCTTCAAGGAGAAGCTGGTCGTCGGCATCCAGGACCTCGGCGCTGCCGGACTCTCCTGCGCCACCAGCGAGTTGGCGTCCAACGGCTCCGGCGGTATGCGCGTGACGCTGGACGACGTACCGCTGCGCGACTCGACTCTCTCGCCCGAGGAAATCCTCATGAGCGAGTCGCAGGAGCGCATGTGTGCGGTCGTCGAGCCGGCGAAGGTCGACCGTTTCCTGGAGATCTGCGACAAGTGGGATGTCATCGCCACGGTGATCGGTGAGGTCACCGACGGCGACCGTCTGGAGATCTACTGGCACGGCGGCAAGATCGTCGACGTCGACCCGCGCACGGTCGCGCACGACGGCCCGGTCTACGAGCGCCCGTACGCCCGCCCGGAGTGGCAGGACGCGCTCCAGGCCGACGACGCCAACAAGCTCCCGCGCCCGGCCACTTCAGAAGAACTGAAGGACCAGGTCCTCGCGCTCGTCGCCTCGCCGAACCAGGCCTCCAAGTCCTGGATCACCTCCCAGTACGACCACTTCGTGCAGGGCAACACGGTGCTGGCGCAGCCCGAGGACTCGGGCATGATCCGCATCGACGAGGAGACCGGGCTCGGTGTCGCCATCGCGACGGACGGCAACGGCCGGTTCGCGAAGCTCGACCCGTACGCGGGCGCCCAGCTCGCGCTCTCCGAGGCGTACCGGAACGTCGCGACGACCGGCGCCAAGCCGCTCGCCGTCTCCGACTGCCTGAACTTCGGCTCGCCCGAGGACCCGGCGGTGATGTGGCAGTTCGCGGAGGCCGTCCGTGGACTGGCCGACGCTTGCCAGCAGTTGGGCACCCCGGTGACCGGCGGCAATGTCTCGCTCTACAACCAGACGGGCGAGGTGGCCATCCACCCGACGCCGGTGGTCGCCGTCCTCGGCGTCATCGACGACGTGGCCCGCCGCACGCCGGTCGCCTTCCAGGAGGAAGGGCAGCTGCTCTATCTCCTCGGCGACACCCGCGAGGAGTTCGGCGGTTCGGCCTGGTCGCAGGTCGTCCACGACCACCTCGGGGGCCTGCCCCCGAAGGTCGACCTGGAGCGCGAGCGCCTGCTCGCCGAGATCCTGATCTCCGCCTCCCGCGACGGCATGGTCGACTCCGCGCACGACCTGTCCGACGGCGGTCTGGTCCAGGCGGTCGTGGAGTCGGCGCTCCTCGGCGGCAAGGGCGCGCGTCTCGTCGTACCCGACGGGCTCGACGCCTTCACCTTCCTGTTCTCCGAGTCCGCGGGCCGCGCGGTCGTCGCCGTCCCGCGCTCGGAGGAGCTCCGCTTCAACGACATGTGCGGGGCGCGGGGCCTGCCCGTCACCCGTATCGGCGTCGTCGACGGCGACTCCGTCGAGGTCCAGGGCGAGTTCACCCTCCCCCTGACCGAGCTGCGCACGGCACACGAGGGCACGATCCCGGCGCTGCTCGCGTAGAGATCCACCGCTTGTCGGTAGTCGAAGGCCCCGTCCGATTCCGGGCGGGGCCTTCGGCGTGCCCGCGACCGCCACCCTCTTGTTTGGTTCTACGTAATTACGTAATCTCTGCTCATGGAGCTGGAGTTGGAGCAGCGCGTTGCGGAGCTTGAGCGGCGTCTCGATGCCCTGGAGGGCGCGGATCCAGCCGTGCCCGTTCCGGCCGGCGGTGACTTCTGGGCCCTCGAAGGGCTCAGGGAGCAGCTGGCCCAAGTGGCGGGCGGCGGAGTGCTGTTCACGGGTGCGGTGCGGTTGCCGACCGAGGAGCGCTACGAGTGGCAGTACCAACTGCTCACCGAGCAACTGCTCGACACCGACTGGACTGAGGCGGCCGAGGTGTTCGCCGCGCTCGGGCACGCGCTGCGGCTGCGTCTGCTGCGCGAGATCCTCGGCGGCCGGCGTACGGCCACCGAACTGGCCGGGCTCGACGACGTGGGGACGAGCGGTCAGATCTACCACCACCTGCGGCAGTTGACCGCCGCGGGCTGGCTGCGGCAGGCGGGGCGCGGCCGCTACGAGATCCCGGCGGGGCGGGTCGTCCCTCTCCTCGTGGCGCTGGCCACGGCTCACCCGGCCTGAGAAACCTTCGACGATTCCGGCACATTGGGGGAACAGTGTTAGTCCGTAGGACCGCCATGATTCTGTACCGGGCACTCCAACTGACCTTCCTGGCCATGGCCTTGGGAGAGCTCTTCATGCCCGACTACCCGATCGACGGGCGGTGGGCCTTCCTGCCGCTCCTGCTGTCCGTCCCCCTCGGGATGGTCGTGAGCCGGATCGGGCCCCCGCACGAGCTCGCCGACCGTCCACCCGTCGAGGTGGAGCCGCCGGTGAGGGGCCGCTGGTCCGCCCTGAACAGCCCGGCCACCAGGGTGCCGAGCCATCGCACCCACGCGTACGGGCAGACGTACGCGATCGACATCGTGGCGGAGCCGGAGGACGGCCCGCGAACCCGCCCCGCCTTCGCCAAGCTCTGGCCGATAGCCCGCCGAAACCACCTCTTCCCCGCCTACGACGAGCCGCTGTTCGCCGTCGCCGATGCCACGGTGGTGCACGCCGGGGACTGGATGCGTGACCATCTCAGCCGCAACTCCCTGCCCGCGGTCGGTTATCTGATGCTGATCGAGGCCTGGGTCCGGGAGACCGGCGGCGCGAGCTGGATCGTCGGCAACCATGTCGTCCTCGACCTGGGCGACGGGGTGTACGCGATGTACGCCCATTTGCGCCGCGGCTCCCTCACCGTCCGGCCAGGCGACCGGGTGCGTGCCGGTCAGCCGATCGCCCGCTGCGGCAACTCCGGCAACTCGACCGAACCGCATGTGCACTTCCAGCTGATGGACGGCCCCGACCTGGACGCGGCCCGCGGCATCCCCTTCAGCTGGCGGGGCATCGGGGTACCGGGCAACGGCGAGACGTTCACGGCGCCGGCGACCCCCTCCCTCGCGGCAGAGGCCCCTGCCTCCCTCTCCGACTAGGCTCACCGTCATGCCCCCGGCCAAAAAGCGACGAGCCCGTACGTATGACTCCGCCAGGATCCGCGCCGCGGTGCTGGCCCAGTTCGGGAACGTACGGGAAGGTGTACGCGGACTCGGTGACGAGGAGCTGGCGCGGCCCACGGGGCTCGGGGAGTGGACCGTGCGGGAGTTGGCCGCGCACGTCACGATGGCCGTGGAGACCGTCAGCCGGAACATCGACAGGCCGGAGCCCGGGAAGCGGGAACTCGGCCTGCTCGACTGGCCGTTCGCGACCGCCGCGCGCTCCGGTGACATCGCCGAGGGCACCCGTGAGCTCGCCGGACGCCACCCCGACCTCGACGCGCTCTACGCCCTTACCGAGGAGCGGATCACCGAGCGGCTGGCCACCGCCTCCGACGACCGGCTGGTCGCAGCCCGCACCGGAGTCATGACCCTTGGTGACTATCTCGTCACGCGCACCGTCGAACTCGTCGTCCACACGGACGACCTGAACCGGGCCGTGCCGGGCCTCGACATCCCCTACGACCGTCAGGCGCTCGCCGCCTGCACCCGGCTGCTCGCCGACGCGCTCGCGGCGAAGGCGCCCGGCGCGTCGACGGAGGTGCGGATTCCGCCGTACGCGGTGGTGCAGTGCGTGGAGGGTCCGCGGCACACCCGGGGCACCCCGCCCAACGTCGTGGAGACCGACCCGCTGACCTGGATCCGGCTCGCGACGGGGCGTACGGAGTGGAAGGCGGCGCTGGAGGACGCCAAGGTGAGCGCGAGCGGGGAGCGGGCCGACCTGGGCGGACTGCTGCCGCTCATGGGCTGAGCCACCCGGAGAACCCGCGCCCTGACCTGGGTGGAACCAACCACCCCACCCGCCCCGTCACATCGGCATGTACAGGCAGCGACTCACCCTCACCGTCCTGACCCTCATCCCGCTGGCCGTGGCCTGCGGCAACGAAACCGGCAACGGCACCGGTGGCAGTTCGGTCGGCTCCGGTGCACAGGCCGATGTCACCGGCGCCCACTGGATCATCGACAGCGTCACCGTGGACGGCACCAGCCACACCACCCCCGGCGGAGCGCACGTCGAGTTCGGCGAGGACGGCAAGGTCCAGGGGAACTACGGCTGCAACCACTTCAGCGCGACCGCGACCTTCAAGGACGGCCGTATCGACCTCGGTGACCCGTCGATGACGGAGATGGCCTGCGAGGAGGGCCCCATGGAGTTCGAGCGGACCCTCGCCCGTACGCTCGCCGACGGCTCCCTCACCGCGGCGGCCAAGGGCGACGATCTCACCCTCACCACCGGCGCCGGCGACCGCGTCCACCTCACCAAGGAGCAGGCCGCGCCCCTCTACGGCACCAGGTGGAACGTCACGGCACTCGGTGCCGGGGACGTGTCCCACTCCCTCCCGGAGGGCGCCGCACCGTACCTCGTCCTCGACAAGGCGAAGGGCACGGTCACAGGCCACCTCGGCTGCAACGACGTGTCCGCGAAGGCCACCGTCCAGGGCGGACACATCACCCTCGGGACCCCGAAGACCACCCGCATGATGTGCGACAGCTCACTCATGGAGACCGAGAAGACCCTGCTGGGCTTCTTCGACGGCAAAGTGGACTACGGGTTGGATCATCGATCCCTCACGCTGACCAGCGCAAACGGCGAAAATGTGACGGCTGTCGCCGGTAAGTGAACCGTCAGAGTTCCGTATCCCCAATTCGGACCAGTGGTCGATCTCGCCTACACTCGGTGCCGTGCCACGTGGTGACGGTCGACTCAATCATGATCTGCTCCCCGGTGAGAAAGGCCCCCAGGACGCTTGTGGCGTCTTCGGAGTCTGGGCTCCGGGCGAAGAGGTCGCCAAGCTCACTTACTTCGGGCTCTACGCCCTCCAGCATCGAGGCCAGGAATCCGCGGGAATCGCGGTCAGCAATGGCTCCAAGATCCTCGTCTTCAAGGACATGGGCCTCGTGTCCCAGGTCTTCGACGAGACCTCTCTCGGCTCGCTCCAGGGTCATATCGCGGTCGGTCACGCCCGCTACTCGACCACTGGCGCCTCGACATGGGAGAACGCCCAGCCGACGTTCCGTGCCACCGCGCACGGTTCCATCGCGCTCGGCCACAACGGCAACCTGGTCAACACGGCGCAGCTCGCCGAGATGGTCGCCGACCTCCCCAAGCAGCAGGACGGCCGCTCCCCGCGTGTGGCGGCCACCAACGACACCGACCTGCTGACGGCCCTCCTCGCCGCCCAGGTCGACGACGACGGCAAGCCGCTGACCATAGAAGAGGCATCCGCCAGGATCCTCCCGCAGGTCAAGGGCGCCTTCTCGCTCGTCTTCATGGACGAGGACACCCTGTACGCGGCCCGCGACCCGCAGGGCGTCCGCCCGCTGGTCCTCGGCCGCCTGGAGCGCGGCTGGGTCGTCGCCTCCGAGTCCGCCGCGCTCGACATCTGCGGCGCCTCCTTCGTCCGCGAGATCGAGCCGGGCGAGTTCGTCGCCATCGACGCGGACGGTCTGCGTACGTCGCGATTCGCTGAGGCAAAGCCCAAGGGCTGTGTCTTCGAGTACGTCTATCTGGCCCGCCCCGACACGGACATCGCCGGTCGGAACGTGTACCTCTCACGCGTCGAAATGGGCCGGAAACTCGCCAAGGAAGCTCCTGTCGAGGCCGATCTGGTCATAGCGACACCGGAGTCGGGCACCCCCGCCGCGATCGGTTACGCGGAGGCCAGCGGAATCCCCTTCGGCGCGGGTCTCGTCAAGAACGCCTACGTCGGCCGGACCTTCATCCAGCCCTCGCAGACCATCCGCCAGCTCGGTATCCGCCTGAAGCTCAACCCCTTGAAGGAAGTCATCAAGGGCAAGCGGCTGGTCGTAGTGGACGACTCGATCGTGCGCGGCAACACCCAGCGCGCGCTGGTCCGGATGCTGCGGGAGGCCGGCGCCGCGGAGGTCCACATCCGGATCTCCTCGCCCCCCGTGAAGTGGCCCTGCTTCTTCGGCATCGACTTCCCGACCCGCGCCGAGCTGATCGCCAACGGCATGACCATCGAGGAGATCGGTACCTCGCTGGGCGCCGACTCCCTCTCGTACATCTCCATCGACGGCATGATCGACGCCACCACCATCGACAAGCCGAACCTGTGCCGCGCCTGCTTCGACGGCGAGTACCCGATGGATCTCCCGGACCCCGAACTGCTCGGCAAGCAGCTCCTGGAGACCGAGCTGGCGGCAGGTCCTGCCGCCACGGCCGCGGCCGACGCGATCCGTCGCCCGTAAGAGCCCCGTATCCCGACCCGAAAGATCCCAGGCAATGTCTGAGACCACATCCGGTGCCTCCTACGCGTCCGCCGGCGTCGACATCGAAGCCGGCGACCGTGCCGTGGAGCTGATGAAGGAGTGGGTGAAGAAGACGCAGCGCCCCGAGGTCCTCGGCGGCCTCGGCGGCTTCGCCGGTCTCTTCGACGCCTCCGCCCTCAAGCGCTTCGAGCGCCCGCTGCTCGCCTCCGCCACGGACGGCGTGGGCACGAAGGTCGACCTCGCCCGGCAGCTCGGCGTGTACGACACCATCGGCCACGACCTGGTCGCCATGGTCATGGACGACATCGTGGTGTGCGGCGCCGAGCCGCTCTTCATGACCGACTACATCTGCGTCGGCAAGGTCCACCCCGAGCGCGTCGCCGCCATCGTCAAGGGCATCGCCGAGGGCTGTGTACTGGCGGGCTGCGCCCTCGTGGGCGGGGAGACGGCCGAGCACCCGGGCCTGCTCGGCCCGGACGACTTCGACGTCGCGGGCGCGGGTACGGGCGTCGTCGAGGCGGATCAACTGCTCGGCGCGGACCTTGTCCGTACGGGTGACGCGGTGATCGCCATGGCGTCCTCCGGTCTTCACTCGAACGGGTACTCGCTCGTCCGGCACGTCCTCCTCGACCGCGGACAGATCGAGCTGGACCGGCACATCGAGGAGTTCGGCCGCACGCTCGGCGCGGAGCTCCTGGAGCCCACCAAGATCTACTCGCTGGACTGCCTGGCCCTCACCCGCACCACCGAGGTGCACGCCTTCTCGCACGTCACCGGCGGCGGTCTCGCGGCCAACCTGGCCCGCGTCGTCCCCGACGGCCTGCACGCGATCGTCGACCGCGAGACGTGGACCCCGGCCCCCGTCTTCGACCTCGTCGGCAGGACCGGTGACGTCGAGCGCCTGGAGCTGGAGAAGACCCTCAACATGGGCGTCGGCATGATCGCGATCGTCCCCGAGGAGTCGGCGGACGTGGCGATCGCCACCCTCGCGGACCGCGGCGTTGAGGCCTGGATCGCCGGCGAGATCACCGAGCGCGGCGAGCACACGACGGGCGCCGCCCTGATCGGCGACTACGCCAAGTAAGGCCCCCGGGGCAGCACAAAACCCGGTCCGGTGTGAGACCACCCCGGACCGGGTGAGGTGCAGATGCTATGAGGCTCTACGAGAACGCCGAACCTGCTGAGCCCGCTGCCGACGCTACGCGCCGCGACGTTGCGACTGGGGACCGGACTCGTCGTCCTCGTCCTCATCGTCGTCGTTATAGAGATCCGCGTACTGCGCGTACGGGTCGTCTTCTTCCTCGTCGTCGTCCTCGAACGGCTCGCCATTCGGCGGCTGTTGCGAAGTCGAAGCGCCCAGCTCATTGGCCAGACGCGAGAGGTCAGTCCCGCCGCTGCTGTACTTCAGCTGGCGGGCGACCTTCGTCTGCTTGGCCTTTGCCCGGCCGCGCCCCATGGCTCGACCCCCTCGGATACGGGGCTCGGTGGCCCCAGAGTCTTGACACGCGTTCATGATCTGGAACGGGCTCTCCGTGAAGAGACCGGTCCGTAGGGCTTCCACGGTACCTGCTCCCGCGCCCATACGGTACGTCGCCCGCAGGACGCGCGTGTGCGCAGAACCTGCGAGGAGCCCTGTCCTCGCTGGTCAACCGCGATTTTAACCTCTTCTTGGCGGGCGACCCGCCGACAGACGTGAGAGTTCTCTCCAACACCCGCCGGCAGGTACCTCCCGGGCCTCAGCTGCGGCGCGCCTCGGCCATCCGCTGCTCGGCGATCCGGTCGGCCGCGGCGGCCGGCGGAATACCGTCTTCCTTCGCACGTGCGAATATTGCCAGCGTGGTGTCGAAGATCTTCGCGGCCTTCGCCTTGCACCGGTCGAAGTCGAAACCGTGCAGTTCGTCGGCGACCTGGATGACACCGCCCGCGTTCACGACGTAGTCGGGCGCGTAGAGGATCCCGCGGTCCGCGAGGTCCTTCTCGACGCCCGGGTGCGCCAGCTGGTTGTTGGCGGCGCCGCACACGATCTTCGCGGTGAGCACCGGCACGGAGTCGTCGCTGAGCGCCCCGCCGAGCGCGCAGGGGGCGTAGATGTCGAGGCCCTCCACGCGGATCAGCGCCTCGGTGTCCGCCACCACCGCGACGGACGGGTGCTCTTCCACGATCCGCCGGACGGACTCGTCCCGCACGTCCGTGATCACGACCCGCGCGCCCTCGCCGAGCAGATGCCCGACCAGGTGGTGGCCCACCTTGCCGACGCCCGCGACGCCGACCGTGCGGTCGCGCAGCGAGGGATCGCCCCACAGGTGCTGTGCGGAGGCCCGCATGCCCTGGAAGACGCCGTAGGCGGTCAGCACGGACGAGTCGCCCGCGCCGCCGTTCTCCGGGGACCGCCCGGTCGTCCAGCGGCACTCGCGCGCCACGACGTCCATGTCGACGACGTACGTACCGACGTCGCACGCCGTGACGTACCGGCCACCGAGCGAGGCCACGAACCGGCCGTAGGCGAGGAGCAGTTCCTCGCTCTTGAGCGTCTCGGGGTCGCCGATGATGACGGCCTTGCCGCCGCCGTGGTCGAGACCGGCCATGGCGTTCTTGTACGACATCCCGCGGGCGAGGTTCAGGGCGTCGGCGACGGCCTCCGCCTCGCTCGCGTACGGGTAGAAGCGCGTACCGCCGAGGGCGGGGCCCAGGGCGGTGGAGTGGATGGCGATGACGGCCTTGAGGCCGCTGGAGCGGTCCTGGCAGAGCACTACTTGCTCATGACCGCCCTGGTCCGAGTGGAACAGGGTGTGCAGTACATCAGCAGAAGCGCCGGATACGTCGGTCACGGTGGTGACTCCAAGGTAATAAGCGGCGGTTGACGTGCGGGTCCCGTACGGGTGGCGGGCGCCCGTGGGCATGAGACTAGGGCCTTGGCGGGGCCGCCATCCGCGCAGTGTTCAGGATCACCCTCGCCCGGAGTACGGTCCTCCTCGGCCGTGGCACGATTCGCAGTGTTTCCCCGGTCGCTTGTGTGTGGGTTGAGCGGGTTTCGTGTCCGGCCGGTTGGGGAGGGAGCAGGCGTGCCCAAGGTGTCCTCGGTGATCGTCCCGTACGCGTCCTATCTGCGCGTGTACGAGCCGCTGGCCGCCTTCCCGGAGCCGGAGCGCGGCCACTGGGCGCGGTACGCCCGCCGCCCCGAGCGCCCCTCGTACCAGGACGAACTGCGCCGCTCCCTGGCCGACTTGCTGCCCACCCCGCCGGTCGCCGTGCCGGTGCACGAGAGCGGCGACGCGTTCGTGGTGGAGGTCGACGGGGTGGTCTGTGTGTGTCCCTGGCGCACCCGGCTGCGCGGCTGGCAGGCCCTGGGCGAGCTCGGCGAGGAACTGCCTGAGCCGGTCCTGGACGCCGTCCTGCCCCCGCTCGTACGCCGCCAGGCGGCCCTGGACTACGAACGCTGGCTGGAGCGCAACCCGGACGCCCGCCCGTGGATCCGCACCTCGACCTGGCAGGTGCCGCTGAACTGGTTCGTGCTCGTCTCCGACGAGGAGCGGCTGTACGAGAAGGGGGCGGCGCCCGACGGAGCCGCGCCGGCGCTCAGGTACCGGACGCCGATGGTGCAGGCGCGGCGGCGCACCGCGCGGGCCCTGAAGACGCTGAAGGACACCATCGAGGACGGGCCGCTCATCGACGGCCTGCTGGAGGTGGGGCGCTGGCTGGAGGAGTTCCACCCGCGCTCCCTTGTCGAGCTGGACTACGGCGGGCTCGTGCACGTCCTGCCCGCCGGGGAGCTGGAAGGCGATCACTCGGCCGCGGACGTCCACGAGGGCATCGAGGCGCTGCGCACCGGGGACGGGGCCGCCGCGGGCGAGGCGTACGGGCGGCTGGTCGAACGCTGGCGGTCGGTGCGCGACCGGCAGTCCGCGAACTGACGTACCGTCGGGGCATGCTGTCGGCACATGCCGGACGGCTGAGGCGTCGTCACGCACTGAAGAACCGTCACTACGGGACGTAGGTCCCGATCCGGGCTTTTGCGTCAAGGGCGTGTCAAGCGTGACGGATGGCACTTTCCTGGCCCTTGCGCCCCTTACCCCTCCTCGTGCCAAAATAGGACAAGGAGCCCGGGGGAGGGCTCCGTCCGCCCACGTATGGGTGGAATCTCAGCATTGCACGCTATGGGGGGTCTGATGACTCCTGATCGCCCTGTGACTGATCGTCACAGCGGCGTGACTGTCCGCTATGGCATGGTCCATCGGCTTCCGTCGCTGATGAACACCTGGGAGGGCAATTCCATCGGTTTGGCCGACGTGGCTGGACGGATGGTGTAGTTGTAGTGCCGAGGACAAGCCGTTCGTCCTATAACCGACTCGGCCCGCGTCCGCCATTTCGGGCAACGCGGGTCAAGGTGCAGAATTTAGAGGAATGAACCGAGAAGGTTCGGTTCTCCCGAGGAGGCCGCTCATGACCGCTCGCACCCCTGATGCCGAGCCGCTGCTGACCCCGGCTGAGGTCGCCACGATGTTCCGCGTGGACCCGAAGACGGTCACGCGGTGGGCGAAGGCCGGCAAGCTCACGTCCATCCGCACGCTCGGCGGGCACCGCCGCTACCGCGAAGCTGAGGTCCGCGCGCTACTCGCGGGTATCCCGCAGCAGCGCAGCGAGGCCTGAACAAGCGCATAGCCGGGCATTTCGGTAGGTCCCCCAATCTGCCGTAGCGCCCGAACCACAGCTCCAAGCGACGCGGGTCCTGCCCCAACGGGACTCACGCCCGACCCAATTACACAAGCGACAAGGGTGCGTCGTAGATCGCGCTGGACTCCGCCGGGTCCAGCGCGATCTTTTTTGTGTGCTGATTGTGGGTGGCGTGGGGGGTCTGTGCGTGGGCTTGTCGGACTCTGGGGAGGCGTGTCGGATCTCCTGTGGGCGCCTTGGCCGGGTGGTGCAATTGCACATATTAAATTGACCAGTTGTAGGTGAGGTGTAAGTTCCGCTGTTTCAAAAACTTATGCGGTGACACCCGTCACATGCCACAGTCCTTGTCGCCCGTACCGCTTCTGCGCTAAGGGAGTTGAGGCTCCGCGGCGGCTTCGTCCGCGGGGGCGCCCTCGAAGGCTTCGTAGTCCTCGTAGCCCTCGTGGCCCTCGGTGTACTCCTCGCCGTAAGGGGCGGGTTCCATGGCCAGCCGGAGCAGCCGGTGGCAGATCGCGCAGTGGCGCGTCAGGTGGCGGTACCCGGAGGCCGCCGACAGATGGGCGCGGAGCAGCGCGCGCGTCTCGTGCCGGGCGGATGCCGCCATACACACCTCCAGGGGGCCTCACGGGGGCGAGGGCCCTGGTTTCTGGGTACCGGCGGAATGTGACGACGTCAAGACATACGCCTCGACGTGGGACCCGGCTCCGGGTACGCGAAAGGCCCGGAGCCGAAGCTCCGGGCCTTTCGTTCACTGCGGTCCTGACGGGATTTGAACCCGCGGCCTCCACCTTGACAGGGTGGCGAGCACTCCAAACTGCTCCACAGGACCAGGTTTCGCAGCCACTTGGTTCTGCGCTGGGCTGCGAAAAGAGACTGTACAGGAGGGGCGGGCCCGGGGTCGAACTCACCCACCGTACATACGCCGTTACGGGGCCAGCGTGTCGATCGCCTTCACGATCCGCTTGTCGGAGACGGGGTACGCCGTGCCGAGCGCGTGGGCGAAATAGCTGACGCGGAGCTCCTCGATCATCCAGCGGATGTCCAGGACCTGCCGCGGGACCGGCCGGCCCTGCGGAAGCTGCTCCAGGAGCCAGGCGTACTCGTCCTGCATCTCGTGGACCTTCTCCATGCGGGAGGTGTCCCGCTGGACGTTCGTCGGCATCTGCTGGAGGCGGCGGTCGGCCGCGACCAGATAGCGCATCAGGTCCGGGAGCCGGCGCAGCCCGGTCGCGGTGACGAAGCCGGGCTTCACGAGGGCGTCCAGCTGCGTCCGTACGTCCGTGAGGTTGGCGAGCAGCGTCGGGCTCCTGGTGCCCTTCAGACGGCGCTCACAGGCCTGCCAGGCGGCGAGGACCTGCTGCACCTGGCCGACCGTGCGGACCGTCGTGTCGACGATCTCGGCGCGCACCCTGTCGTAGAGCTTGCGGTACGACTCCTCGTCCCACGCCGGTCCCCCGAAGTCCCCGATCAGCTTGTCGGCGGCGGCCGTCGCGCAGTCGTCGAACAGGGCCTGGACGGAGCCGTGCGGGTTCGCGGACAGGGCGAGCTTCTGGACGTTGGTCAGCTTGTCCGAGGCGAACTTGCCCGGGTTCACCGGGATGTTGCGCAGGATGAGGCGCCGCGTGCCCTTCCACATCGCCTGCGCCTGCTCGGCCTCCGTGTCGAAAAGCCGTACGGAGACGGTGTCGCCGTCGTCCACCAGCGCCGGGTACGCCTTGACCGGCTGGCCGGCCCTCCGGGTCTCGAAGACGCGGGTGAGCGAGCCGATCGTCCAGTCGGTCAGGCCCTTGCGTTCCAGGGACTGCCCGCCCTCGCGCTCCGCCGTGGCCGCCGCGGCCTGTGAGATCGCCTGGCGCGCCTTCGGCTTCAGCTGGAGCTTGAGTGCCTCCAGGTCCTTGTCCTCGGCGAGCTTGCGGCGCCGCTCGTCGACGATCCGGAAGGTGATCTTCAGGTGGCCGGGGACCCGGGACAGGTCGAAGTCGTCGGCGCCCACCGGAACACCGACCATGCGCTTCAGCTCGCGCGCCAGCGTCACGGGCAGCGGCTCCTGGAGGGGCACGGCCCGCTCCAGGAACTTCGTCGCGTAGTTCGGTGCGGGCACGTAATGGCGCCGGATCGGCTTCGGGAGCGAGCGGATGAGTTCGGTGACGACCTCTTCCCGCAGCCCCGGGATCTGCCAGTCGAAGCCCTCGTCCGTGACCTGGTTCAGGACGTGCAGCGGGATGTGGACGGTCACGCCGTCCGCGTCCGCGCCCGGCTCGAACTGGTAGGTCACACGGAACTTGAGCGGGCCCTGGCGCCACGAGTCGGGATAGTCGTCCTTGCTGACGTCCCCGGCCCGCTCGTTGATGAGCATCGACCGCTCGAAGTCGAGGAGTTCGGGCTCTGCGTTTTCACCGGTCCGTTTGTGCTTCCACCAGGAGTCGAAGTGCGCCCCGGACACCACGTGTTCGGGCACCCGCTGGTCGTAGAAGTCGAAGAGCGTCTCGTCGTCGACGAGGATGTCGCGGCGCCGCGCCCGGTGCTCCAACTCCTCGACCTCGGTGAGGAGTCGGCGGTTGTCGGCGAAGAACTTGTGGTGCGTACGCCAGTCGCCCTCGACGAGCGCGTTGCGGATGAAAAGCTCGCGGCTGGCCTCCGGGTCGATCCGCCCGTAGTTGACCTTGCGCTGGGCGACGATCGGTACGCCGTAGAGCGTGACCTTCTCGTACGCCATCACCGCGGCCTGGTCCTTCTCCCAGTGCGGTTCGGAGTACGTGCGCTTCAACAGGTGCTCGGCGAGCGGCTCGACCCACTCGGGCTCGATCTTCGCGTTGACGCGGGCCCACAGCCGCGAGGTCTCCACCAGCTCGGCGGACATCACGAAACGCGGGGGCTTCTTGAAGAGGGCGGAGCCCGGGAAGATCGCGAACTTGGCGCTGCGGGCGCCCAGATACTCGTTCTTGCCGGTGCTCCTCGCTCCTTCGCCCGCGGCCTCCTTCACGTCCTTCATGCCGATGTGCGAGAGGAGGCCGGCGAGCAGGGAGACATGGACGCTCTGGCCCGCCGCGTCGTCCTCGTTCAGATGGATGCCCATCTGTTTGGCGACGGTCCGCAACTGCGTGTAGATGTCCTGCCATTCGCGGATGCGCAGGAAGTTCAGATACTCCTGCTTGCACATCCGGCGGAACGCGGACGAGCCGCGCTCCTTCTGCTGCTCGCGGACGTACCGCCACAGGTTCAGATACGCGAGGAAGTCGGACGTCTCGTCCCGGAAGCGGGCGTGCTGCTGGTCCGCCTGCGTCTGCTTGTCGGCGGGGCGCTCGCGCGGGTCCTGGATGGAGAGCGCGGCGGCGATGACCATGACCTCGCGCGCGCAGCCGTTCTTGTCGGCCTCCAGGACCATCCGGGCCAGGCGCGGGTCCACGGGCAGCTGGGCGAGCTTGCGGCCGGTGTCGGTGAGCCGCTTGCGTACGTCCTTCTCGTGCGGATCCAACGCGCCCAGTTCCTGGAGGAGTTGGACGCCGTCGCGGATGTTGCGGTGGTCCGGCGGGTCGATGAAGGGGAACTTCTCGATGTCACCGAGACCGGCGGCGGTCATCTGCAGGATGACGGAGGCGAGGTTCGTACGGAGGATCTCGGCGTCCGTGAACTCCGGGCGGGCGAGGAAGTCGTCCTCGGAGTAAAGGCGGATGCAGATGCCGTCGGACGTACGGCCGCAGCGGCCCTTGCGCTGGTTGGCGCTGGCCTGCGAGACCGGCTCGATGGGCAGCCGCTGGACCTTGGTGCGGTGGCTGTAGCGGGAGATACGGGCGGTGCCCGGGTCGATGACGAACTTGATGCCCGGGACGGTGAGCGAGGTCTCGGCGACGTTGGTCGCCAGAACGATCCTGCGCCCGGTGTGCTGCTGGAAGACGCGGTGCTGCTCGGCGTGCGAGAGGCGCGCGTAGAGGGGGAGGACCTCGGTGAAGCGGTAGTTCTTCTTCGTCAGCGCGTCCGCCGTGTCGCGGATCTCGCGCTCTCCGGAGAGGAAGACCAGGATGTCGCCCTTGCCCTCGCCCTGGAGCTCCTCGACGGCGTCGCAGATCGCGGTGATCTGGTCGCGGTCGGAGTCGTCGCCCTCCTCTTCCAGGAGCGGGCGGTAGCGGACCTCCACCGGGTACGTACGGCCGCTGACCTCGACGATCGGGGCGTCGCCGAAGTGCCGGGAGAAGCGCTCCGGGTCGATGGTCGCGGAGGTGATGACGACCTTGAGGTCCGGCCGCTTGGGGAGCAGCTGGGCCAGGTATCCGAGCAGGAAGTCGATGTTGAGGGACCGCTCGTGGGCCTCGTCGATGATGATCGTGTCGTACGCGCGCAGCTCGCGGTCCGTCTGGATCTCGGCGAGCAGGATGCCGTCGGTCATCAGCTTGACGAAGGTGCCGTCCGGGTTCACCTGGTCGGTGAAGCGGACCTTCCAGCCGACGGCCTCGCCGAGCGGCACGTCGAGCTCGTCCGCCACGCGCTCGGCGACGGTACGGGCGGCGATCCGGCGGGGCTGGGTGTGCCCGATCATGCCGCGGACGCCGCGGCCGAGCTCCATGCAGATCTTGGGGATCTGCGTGGTCTTACCGGAACCGGTCTCGCCGGCGACGATGACGACCTGGTGATCACGGATGGCGGCCGCGATGTCGTCCTTCTTCTGGCTGACCGGGAGCTGCTCGGGGTAGCTGATCGCGGGCACGCGGGCGCGGCGCTCGGCCATCCGGGCCTCGCCCTTGGTGACCTCGGCGTCGATTTCGGTGAGCACGGCGGACCGGGCTTCGGGCTTGCGGATCTTGCGCGCGCCTTCGAGCCTGCGCCCGAGCCGGTGCGCGTCGCGCAGGGACAGCTCGGCCAGGCGGGCGGCGAGATCGCCGAGGGCGGGGGCGGGGTGCGTAGACATACGCCGTCCAGGATCTCACCTCGGCGAAATGACTGGCGAACGCTTTTGCGTGCCGGACTGTGTGCGAGATGCGGAACGGCGAAGACCCCGCCTGTTGAGGCGGGGTCTTCGGGGAGGTGGCTGGGGCCGGGATCGAACCGGCGACCTATCGCTTTTCAGGCGATCGCTCGTACCAACTGAGCTACCCAGCCACGAAGTTCCTTGCGGAACTTCAGCGGTCCTGACGGGATTTGAACCCGCGGCCTCCACCTTGACAGGGTGGCGAGCACTCCAAACTGCTCCACAGGACCAAGCTGTTGTGTGCGGCTGCGTAAATAGTGTCGCACACGGTTTTGTGTGCTCCCAATGGCGCACACGCAGATGGTTGCAGGTCTGACCAGCGGTGTCCAATCGGTATCGGGTGACTCGTGACGGAGGGACGTTTCGGGCACCGGTGCCGGGAGAGCCGGCTCACAGGGCGCCCGATTGCCCGGGTGTGCCGCCCTCGGGGAGCCGTCGTCAGAAGCGTCGGCCGGCGTCGTCGCCGGCCAGTCGTCTCCGTAACATCTCGAACTCGACGTCCGGCGTGAACTCGGGCTCCCCGCCGTCGTTCCGGACGAGCCGGGTGAGTGTCCCCGCGTGGAACCAGTAGACGTCGGAGCTGACCGGGCCCGCGGCCTCCTTGAAGTTGGCGGCGGCGAAGACGGTCATGCCGTAGAGCGTCGGGAGCAGGGTGTCGTCGCGGGCGGGGCCGATGGGGCGGAGCGCCAGCTGGTGGCGGTTCGGCATGGCCACCAGGGCTCCGTCCGGGCCGAGGTCGCGCCCGGTGAGGTCCCGGGCCAGCTCGTCCGTCGCCAGGACGCGGCTGGAGGTGAAGAAGGAGTCCCCCGTCACCACGTCGAAGCGCATGTCCTGCGGTCCGTGCAGGACCGTGTGGGTCTCCACCGGAAGCTCACGGAGGTTGCGCAGCGCACGGATCCGCAGGTCGACGATGCCGCCCAGCGGCTCCAGCAGCTCGTCGGGGAGCGTCATCACACTCTCGTCCAGGTCCAGGGCGAGGACCTCGCACAGGCCGGGCGCGACGACGCGGGCATGGACGTACTGGGCGGGGTTCGGCTCGATGACGTCCCGCGCCACCACCCAGGGGCGCAGCCGGGCGAGGAGCTGGCCGGCCGTGAGGCGGTCCAGCGGGGACGGTCCGTCCAGCACCCGCACCAGGCGGCCGACGTGTCCGCGGATGAGCTGGGGCCACCAGCTCCGTCCGCGGGGGTCGTTGTGGCAGATCGCCGCGATGTTGCCGAGTCCGAACCGGCGCCCCGCGCTGTCGCTCACCGCGCCCGCGTGGAGGGTGACCTCAAGACCCTGCTCGGCGAAGGCCTCACGGACCTGCGCCCGGAAGTGCGCACCCTCGTCGGCGGAGAAGAAGCGGTACTCGGCGTCACAGGAGGTGTCTCGGGAGGCGTCACGGGAGGTGTGACGCGAGGCGTCACGGGAGGTGTGACGCGAGACGTCACGGCGGTCACGTTCCGGCGAGCGATGAAAGATCCACATACGGCGGCCTTCCGGTCGGGGTCGACGAGGTGATCGAGTCCCTTGCTGTCAGGGCACAACGTGAGCTGTCGCGGGAGGGTTCAAATGGTTCGGCGGCGTGTGCGCCGCCTGGGCCTACGACGCCTTGGAAGAGGCGTTCGGGGGCCGGGGCGTTCCGTGTCGCGCCGGGTGCGAGCCCTGACTGAACCGTCCCCGGACGTGTCCCGTGGTGGCCCTGCGAACCGGCACCGATCACGGAGGTCCGCCTTGCGCTTCCCGCCCCGCACACGGACACCTGCCGCCCCCGCGCCGGCGCCGGCGCTCGAGCGGACGCAGGGGCGGGACCGGCTCCGGGAGGTCGACGTCCTGCGCGGGTTCGCGCTGCTCGGCATTCTCATGGTCAACGCGCTGTTGATGGCCGGGCCGCATGTGGGGGCGGCCGGGTCACGGGCCGATGACGTGGCCGGGTGGCTCGTCACCGCCCTGGTCAGTGCCAAGTTCTATCTGCTCTTCTCCTTCCTGTTCGGCTACAGCTTCACCTTGCAGCGGGCCTCGGCCGAGCGCGCCGGAGCGGCCTTCGCGCCGCGCCACCTGCGCCGGCTGATCTGCCTGTTCCTGCTCGGTCTGGTCCACGGGGTGCTGCTGTTCTCCGGCGACGTCCTGATGATCTACGCGGTGCTGAGCCTGCCGCTGTTCGCCTGCCGGGACCTCGCCCCGCGTACGGCGGTACGGGCCGCGCTCTGGCTGGTCGCCGGTACCGCGGCCTGCCTGCTGGCCTGGGGGCTGATCACCCTTGCCTACGCCGCACCCGTGCACCCGCAGGAGGTCACGGCCGCGGTCGAGGACATGGTGGCGGCCCGGCGGGGCGATCCCGGCGAGGTCGTCGGAGACAACGTGCGCCGGCTGGGCGACGCGCTGGGCTGGAACATCGTCTACGCCGCCGACATGCTGGCGGCGTTCCTGGTGGGCCTGGCCGCGGGCCGGAGCGGGCTGCTCGCCGATCCCGGCCGCCACCGCGCGCGGCTGGTGCCGGTCATCGTCCGCTGCCTGCCGCTCGGCCTGGCCGGCAGCGTGTTCATGGCGATCTGCCGCAACGGGCCGCTGGACCCGCGCTGGTACTACGTCGGTTCGGCCGCCGGTGTGCTCACCGCTCCGGCCCTGACCGCCGCGTACGTCTGCGGTCTGCTGCTCCTGTTGCCCACCCGCCCCGGCCGGCTGATCGGCGACGCGCTGGCCCCGGCCGGCCGGCTGGCGCTGACCAACTACCTCACCCAGTCGCTGGTCATGGCCCTGTTCCTCACCGGATACGGGGCGGCCTGGTACGGGCGATTCGGCACCGTGGTGGTCCTGGGCGGCTGCCTCGTCCTGTACGCGGCTCAGCTCGCGTTCAGTCGGTGGCTGACCCGGCGCTTCCGGTACGGGCCGGCCGAGTGGGTGCTGCGGGCGGCGACGCTGGGGCGGAGGCCCTGAGGGAAGCGGGGGTCACCGGTGGGCCCGCGGGGGCCGGCAGGTGTGCTGGTTCCGCGGGTCGCTTCGGAGCCCGTTTACCTGTCGGTGCCCTTGCGCAGGGTCACCGCTTCGCGCTGCCACCGGGACAGGCCCTCGGTGATCCGGGCCCCGGGGGTGCCCGCCCATGAGCGGGCGGCCCGTTCGGTGATGGCGGCCACCTCCGCCTTGGCCGCCGCCGAGATCGGGCCCGCGTTGGGCTCCTTGTACCAGGGGCGCAGCCGGATCAGGGCGGGCCGTACGCCGGTGGCCAGGAGCAGGGCGGTGCCCTTGGGGAGGGCGCGGATCTTGTCCGCGGGCAGCACCGGGTCCAGCCGGTAGGAGTAGGAGCGGGAGGTGCCTTCCTTGCTCCGGGAGATCGACGGGGTGCGGATGTCGCGGTTGCCGACGAGCTTGGAGATCTTCTCCACGAAGTCGGCGTCGTCCAGGCCCGCGCCGAGGAGCTTGATCGTGGCCGCGCTCCACAGGGCGTCCATGCCGGCCTCGCCCCACACCCGGCTGCCCTGGCGGTAGCTCTGGAGAAGGGTGACGACGTTGATCCCGCGGGAGCCGAGGTGGCTGTAGAGGTCGGGCAGGTCGGAGATGCGGCAGACGTTGGCGGCCTCGTCGAGGACGGCCGTCATCGGCGGGTCGAGCCGCCCGCCGGTGCGCTCGGCGGCGACCACCCCGGCGCGCAGTGTCGCGTCGGCGAGACCCGCGATCACGCCCGCGGCCGAGCCGCCGCCGTCCTTGGACAGCAGGTAGAGGGTGTCCCGGCCCAGGACGTGCACGTCGGGCCTGAACTGCGGAAGGTCCGGGTCGGGCGTCACCCAGGCCACGATCTCCGGGTCGAGCAGACAGGCCACGCACTGCCGGGCGGTCTCGTAGATGCCGTCGCGGGTCTCGACCGCGCCGCGGACCGTGCCCTGCAACTGCTCGGCCATGGCGATCATGTCGACGTCCCGCAGCAGGTCCACCGGCGTGCGGTCGGCCGGGTCGGCGAGCCAGGCCAGCAGGTCGAGGACGGAGGCCTCGCCGCGGGCCGCGGCCAGGAACAGGGCGGTGAGGGTGTTCTGGGCCGCGGAGATCCAGAAGTCCTTCTTGGACTGGTCGTCGTTGACGGAGGCCACGAAGTGCCCGGCGAGGCGCCGGGCGCCCTCGATGGTGTGGCAGTCGGCGAGGATGTCCCACCACATCTCGCGGGGGGCGTGGGCGATGCCCTGCGGGTCGAAGGTCCACACCGTGCCGGCCTTCTCGCGTTCGGCGCGGGTGACGGCGTACACATCGGACTTGTTGGAGGTCAGCAGTACCGCTCCCTGGGCGCGCAGGACGCGGGGGACGGCGATGCCCGTGGACTTGCCGGCGCGCGGGGCCATCAGGTCGAGCTCGACGTCCTCGTAGGAGGAGCGCAGTTCGGGGCCGCTCGGGTCGAGGTCGCCGAGGAGGTTGCCGGTCTCGTCGGGGTGGAGGTGCTCCCGGCCCTTGAGCGAGGGGCGCAGCTCGCGGGCGCGGGCCGCGATGCCGTTCGGTGCCATGCCGGCCAACTCCCGCCGCCCGGCAAGGCCCTTGGGCCGGGAGAGGTGGCGCATGACCTGGCGTCCGGCCAGGATGCCGAGGGCCACGACGGCGGTGTAGAGCAGGCCGATCCCGGCCAGTACGCCGGTGGGTGACGCGCCCGGCCACAGCGTTCCCGGGCCGCCGGTGATGAAGGTGCCGAACGTCTTGAGGTCGAACGGCGGGGGGTTCCAGCCCGAGCCGGTCATGGCGGCGCCCAGTGACCCGCCCAGCCAGACGCCCCCGAACATCACCAGGAACCCGCCGGCCACCAGCACGATCGCCCATGGCATCAGTTCGCTGCCGTACGTCCGGCCCTTGGCGGCGTCGGTCATGGGAGGTACCTCTTCCTGGCGTCGACCGCGGCATCCGTCATGGGAAGTACCTCCTGGCGTCGGCAGCGGTGTCGTTCATGGGGAGGTACCTCCTGGCCTGGGCCGTCGCGTTCGTGGTCACGCGGTCACCTCCGGTCCGTTGCGGTTTTGGAGAGGTCGGGGAGATGTCCGTACGGGTCGTCGGGGATGTGTTCGAAGCCGCCCTCGTTGGCGGGCTTGTTCGCCACCCAGCGCTTGTTCGTGTCGTGCAGGTGCCGTTCGGTGTCGGTGATGGCGACCTGGATCGGGATGCCGGGCCGGCCACCGACCTTGATCAGGAAGCGGCCGCGGCCGGGCGGCTCCTCGCGGTCCCCGTGCGCGGCCCAGCCGGGCGGTGAGGACCAGGAGGAGACCAGGTTGATCTCCCGGCGGGACAGGCCCACGATCTGGCCGAGCTCCTCCATCTCCTGGCGCGGCAGCCCGGCGACCACCACCATTCCGGCGCGTTCGACGAAGCCGCGTGCCTTGACGCGGTCGGTGTCGCTGCCCAGCGACTCGGCGTCCTTCAGGGTGTGGGTGATCTTGGCGTCGCCGAGACCGAGGGTGCGGTTGAGGCGGGTGAGCGCGTCGATGCGGTCGACGATGCCGGAGGCCGCGCGCAGTGGCCGCCACAGCTCGTCGAGCACCGTGAAGAACCAGCGCCGGGGCGCGAGCCCGGCGTCCGCCAGGGCGTGCGAGGCGGCCACCGTGCCGAGCCCGTCGGACCAGGCCGCCAGCATCGCCGCCGCGGTGAGCTGGGTGTCGGCCTCGCCGATCCGGGAGATGTCCATGCACACGGCGGAGGAGTTGAGGTTGATGCGGGTGGAGGTCTCGGAGGCGAAGGTGTCGCCCAGCGGCCCGTCCAGGATGCCGAGGAGCGAGCGGTGCAGCGGGTCCACGGCGTCGCGGTATCGGGTCTCGTCCCCGCGGTCCAGGGTCACCGCCCGTACCCGGTCGGGTCCTTCGACGAGGATCCTCACCAGATCGGGCAGCAGCGGTGCGCGGTCCGGCGGGGTGCGCTCGCGCAGATGGTGCAGGGCGGCGGAGAGTACGGACTGCTCGTGGTCGTCCATGGGGCGGTCGCGCACGATGGTGATGAGCGCGGCGACCATGTTGAGGACGCGGCCGTGGGTCTCGGCGTGCAGCACCCGTCCGGCCTCGCCGCCGATGCGCCGGGCGGCGGCGCCCATGGCACCCGGGTCCAGGACGTTGATGCCGCCCACACCGCGCCCGATCGAGATGACCTGGCCGCCCAGGGCGCGCACGGTGTCGGCGTAGTCGGGCTTGAGGTCGCCGAGGACCAGCGGTACGACTCCGGTGGCGGCCAGCCCGATCAGCATGCGGTTGATCAGGGTGGACTTGCCGAGGCCCGGCATGCCGAGCATGAAGAGGGAGGGGTTGGAGATGTAGTGGGCGCGGGTGAACCAGGACAGCGGGTCGCCGCAGACGGTGGCCCCGGTGTAGAGGTGCTGGCCCAGCGGGACGCCGGTCATGGGCGCGCCCGAGCCCGCCGCGAACGGCCACAGTCCGCACGCCTGGACGGTGGTGGCCCGCCACATGGTCGGCGGGTCCATGTTGGCGACCTGGCCGCCGCCGGGTCCGTACCAGCCGCGCGGGGGCGCCAGTTTCTCCCTCGCCTCCCGGGGCTTCTTCCTGGCCTCCGCCTTCTTTCTGTCGTTCTTCCGGTCGTTCTTCGTGGGGGTGAGGTCCGGGCCTTCGTCCTTGTACGTGATCGGGGCGTCGTCGTCCTCGTACGCGCCCTTGTTCCCGGCGCGCGTGTTCTTGGTCCTCACAGGGCTTCCTTCAGTTCGCGCGGTACCAGGGTGTGTTCCCACGGGAGGATTCCGACCGGCAATGTGCAGCTGAACGCTGCCGCCTGCATGCGGTCGGCCGGGCGCATCAACAGCCGTGCTCCGGCCAGCAGGTTGCGCACGGTCACGTTCGCGTCGCCCAGGTCGGCGTCGGAGTCGACGGTGACCGTGACCATCAGCGAGAACTCCACCAGGCCGGCGCCGGTGGCCTCCTCCACCGCCGTCTGCTCGGCGGCGCGCACCTCGTTCGCCGCACGCGCCTGCACCATGCCGCGCTTGGAGGTGGCCATGAACTGCGCGGCCCGCCGGTCGGCCTCGACGATGCGCGCCGAGGTCGCCGGGTCGATGGGCCGGTAGAGCAGCGCCACCCGCTTGCGGCGGGTGCCGGGCGCGTCCTCCAGCAGGGCGCGCAGCACCTGGGCGCGTACGGTGCCGCGGGGCGCGAGGGTGAGCATCCAGGTCCGCGACACCCCCGAGTCGTGCTGGTAGGCGTTGACCTTCTCGACGGCGGCCGAGGGGCCGGCGTCCTCCCATTCGAGGCCGGTGCCGCCGTGCAGGGCGCGGGCTTCCAGGACGTCGGCGGCCACGGCGGGGTCGTAGGCCACGCGCACGACCTCGGCGATGCGCTCGGCCGACAAGGGCGCGGCGGGGCCGCCGCCCGCGCCCACCACGCCCGCGAGCAGGCCGGGGATGCGGATGGCGAGGTCGGTGAGGATGTCGTCGGTCTTGCGCTTCTGCCCCGGGGGGATGCCGTACGTCAGGGCGAGGTAGGTGTGCATCTCCGACGACGCGCTCGGGTAGCGCTGCACCACCTCCTCCATCACGGCCCGCGCGGCCGGCGGGGCGTCGGGGGTGATGCGCGGCAGTACCTCGTTGGCCAGCCGGGTGCCGGTGTCCGGGGCGGTCTCCACGACCACGGAGGCCCCGCGCAGACCCGGTTCGCTGGACAGCCGGGCCAGCCACTGGCCCCAGGACGCCACCCAGTTGTCGATCTGGTCGGGGTCGACCAGGGAGCCGCCGTCCGGTTCGCAGCCGAGCACGATGGTGTACAGGTTGCGGCTGCGGTGGTGCAGCACGCCGAACGGCTGGTCGTAGGCGTCCGTGCCCTCGATGACCTTGACCTGGCTGAGCAGTCCCGGCGGGCGGAACTTGCCGCCGGGGCGCTGGGACAGCGGGCCGGAGAGGTAGGCGTTCGAGCCCTTGGCCTTGCGGCGGGACCAGCCGATGCGCACGGCGAAGAGCTGGTAGACGTTGCGCCCGTCCTGCGTACGCACGGCCAGCGGCACCAGGAAGAGGCTCTGGATGACGATGACGACCACCGTGAACTGCAGCGAGATCATCGACACCATCAGGTCGAGGACGAGCCCGCCGAACAGCGCGATGGTGCCGATGAGACCGAACGGTCCGAAGCCGGCTCGCCTCGGCCTGCGCCAGTTCCCGTACGTGGGGTCGACAGCAGCGGCTTGGGTGGACATGGGTTACCTGGGTCCTTTCCTTTGGGTCGAACTCGGGTACGGGGCGGGAGAGCCGAGGTCGCGACTCTCGAGGGTTCTTGGGGGTGCGCCCCCCCTGGGGCCGGGAGGGTGCGGCTCTCGTAGGTCCCTGAGGGTGCGGCTTTCGTAGGTCCCGGGGGGTGGGTGCGGTTTTCGCGGGTCCCGGAGGCCTTCGTGGGTCTCAGGGGGTGCGGTCTCCGTGTGTCACCGGGGCACCTCCGCCGCACACACCGTGCGGGGGAGGTGCCCCGGGCGGGGGAGGACTCACGCCATTCCCCTCCCGGTGACGGTCAGTTGCCGTCTCCCTGGTTGGCGCCCTCGACCCCGCTCTTCATGACGTTTACGGCTCCCCCGGCGACCTTGCTCGCCACCTCCGCGGCGGCGACCATACCGGCGAGGGCGGGGTTCGCCGCTCCGGCCGCCTTGCCGGCGCCGCCTCCGCCCGAGCCGCCTCCGCCTCCGCCTCCTGTCGAGCCTCCGGCTCCGCCTCCGCCTTCGGATGAGGACCCGCTGCCCTTCGCGCCGCCTCCCCCTCCGTCTTTACTCGCACCGGAGGGGCCGCTGTCCTTCGCCCCTGAGGGCGAGGATCCGGAGTCTCCTCCACCGTTTCGGCCGGCCGAGTCGGCCAGGCTCTTCGCTCCGGAGGCGAGGCCGCCGGCGACGCCCATGGTGGCGTCCCCGACCGAGTCGCCGCCGAGGGCGGCCGTCGCCGGGACGATGATTCTCATCAGCGCGGGCAGCGCGACGGCCGACAGCAGCAGCAGGCCCATTCCCGCGATCTGCGTGTCGACGGGGTTGCGGGACTCCGACGAGTTGACCATGACGGCGCCGGAGTACAGCACGAGACCGACTGTGGGCTTGTACAGCAGCCAGGCGGTCATCCAGCCGATGTGCTTGCGCCACCACGTGCCGCCCCAGTCCGTCATGGAGGCGGCGGCGGCCATCGGGAGGGTGCCTACCAGGACGATCATCACGCCGAGCCGGATCCACATCAGAAGCGCGTGGATGATGCCGGAGATGATCAGCAGGCACCCGATGACCAGCAGCAGCATGTCCGGAATGCCGCCGTTGCAGTCGATGCCCTCCATCAGGTTGAGGAGGCTGCCCCTGAGGAGGTGCTGGGAGTAATTGTCCATGAGGTTGACGAACGTGGCGATCATGGCGGACGAGGCCGCGCTGACCAGGATGACGCGCAGGATGCCCTTGAGCGCGGTCGTGCCCGATTCGCCGCGCCGGTCCAGGGCCATCTTGGCGGAGGCGAAGAGGATCGAGCCGATCGCGAGGTACACGACGATCCACCGCGTCTGGTTGCTGATCACCGTCGAGGCCGGCTCGTCGGTCGTGGCGATGCCTCCCACCGACATGAAGATCCCGATGGCGCCCTGGATGATGATCTTCGCGACCATTCTGATCATCGAGCCGATGGGGTCGGTGAACATCCCGAAGAAGTCGAGGCCACCCCCGCACCCCTCGCCTGCTGCGGCCAAGAACATGGTCACGCTCCCCACAAGATGAAGCCGCTGTTTGTCGCCTTGTTTTTCACCGACGGGTAGAGGGACCCGTCGTCCAGGAGCGCCACCTTCCAGTCGCCGTCCCGCCAGCGGACGGACACCGACGTGGACAGGTAGCCGCCCATGGGATTGGTGAGGAGCAGCTGTACGGTCGCCGAGTCGGCCGAGTACGACGCCACGGAGAAGCCCACGAACCTGCCGACGGCGCTCTCCTCCAGGTCCGTCTCCTCGGTCCGGACCTTGTTGGCGACGAACGCGTCACGGGCCTTCCCCGGTACGACCTGCTGCTCCGCGATGACGCGCCAGGAGACGCCGCTCAGCTGGACGGGAATGACGTGCGCCGCCAGCACCGCCCCGGTGGGCGTGCGGGCGAAGCACCACCACATGGTGGCGTCGGTGTGGAGGGGCCCTGCCGACGGTGAGGTGGGCGCCATGATGGTGAGGAGCTGCCGCCACTTCACATCGGCCGGGGCCGTGGTCGGCCGGGCGGTGTTCCGGTCGTCGGTACGGCAGTTCTCCGGCCGGCCACCCGGCCCCGTCCGGACACGCTGCGGGTCACCGGGCGACAGCGGACCGCCGATTCCGGTGAGGGACTCCTCGCTGCTCGCGGTTGTCTCGGCACCCTCGGGGTTGACCACGAAGGCCACCAACGACATGACCACGAAAAAGCCAAGGAAGAGAGCTGAATTGATCCAGCCTGGCTGTTTGTAGAAAGGCCCGTCGGCCGGGGCCTTGTTTCGTTTTGTGCCGAACATGCCGGTGGCCTCTCCTGCGGTCGGACTACGTCAGAAGAGGAACTGGACGGTGGGTCCAGCGGTGGACACGAGAACGCAGCCGCCCAGGACCATTCCGAGGCGGCTGAAGTGCTCGGAGCCTTCTCCGCGCTTCATGGAGACGGCCATCATGATTCCGGTGATGATGATGCCGCCCACGCCGGCGGCGGTGCCGGCCCAAGCGGCTATGCCGAGGACGGTGTTGACGGCTTCGGCGAGGTCCCCTGGAGCCTTCATCTCCGGGTCGGGGACTCCGGTGGCGTCGCCGGTGCCACCTGCGGCGGCCAGGAAAGTCTGGCCGTTGACGTAGAGGGAGAGCAGGGTGTCCTTCACGAAATTCTCCAGGTATGGCGAGGCGAGCATTGGGGGATTTGACTGTCAGAGAAATGGCACCAACACGAAATCGACGATCGGTCCGGCGGTGGAGCCGAGGACACAAGCGCCCACGACGAAGAACGCCCCTCGGAAATAGGTCGCACCCTCGCCCATTTCGCCGCGGCGCAGCTGTATGGCCATCTGGATGCCCACGACCATCAGGCCCGCCACCGCGCAGGCCGACACGATCCAGGCGAGGTTGGCGAGCAGGGTCCCACCATCGGCCGACGGGTCGAACGGGCCGTTGGGGCCGAAGTTCTCGAAGTCGATGACGTCTCTGGAGGGGACGGGGCTGGGAGTCTCGTCGGCCAGGAAGCTCATCGCGGCCTCCTCGAACGACCGGCCTGAGCCGGTACCAGTCGTCGGGCCAACGCACGTACCGCGCGCGGCAGTTGGTCGACGTCCTCACCGAGGCGCCAGGCCGGCACCCACGGGACGCGGTGGACCTCGGCCGCCGAGCGCAGCACCCGTACGCGCCGGCCGAGCGCGCGCGGCAGCTGTCCCGGTGCGTCGGCGACCAGCACGATGGCGAGGAGTTCCACTCCGGCGGGGTGGTCCCCCTTGCGGAGTGCGTTCAGGGCGTGGGACGCCGCCTGCATGCCCGTGTGGTGGGTGCGGGCCACCAGCAGCACCCGGCCGGGTTCGCCCTTCGCCGGGTCGGGCCACCGGTGGCCGATGTCCGCGCCGCCCAGCACCCGGGCGAGCGTGCTCGCCCCGGCCCCGCCGTGCGTGGTGACCCAGGCGACCTGCTGGCCCTGGTGCCGCGACGTCGAAGTACCGGCCGGTACGGGGGGTTTGGGCAGCGCCGTCCGGGCCGTGGGTCGCGATGGCCTGGTCGGTGCGGTCGGTGCGGTCGGTGCGGTCGGAGCCGTAGGCGCCGGTGCGGCTTGTTGTGCGGTCGGCCCGCGGACCCACATCTGCGAGCCGGCGGACGTTGCCGAAGGGACGCCCATGCGCATCCACCCCTTCCCTTGTGTCGCGTGGTGCGACGGATCCCGGATTGAACTGATGGGCCGTCGTGTCCGTTGCGGCGTGCGTGCCCGCGGTGATCCGTCGGGCAGCGACTACGGGAAATCGGGCGACCTGGTTCAAGGGGTCCTGGGACGCATGTCCGGCAGACGAAGGCAAGGGGTGTGACGGGTCGTGGCCGCAGGTGGTGACGGGGGCTCGGCAAGTTCCGCCGACGCCCAGAAGTACGCCGTCTACATAGCCGCCGGCATCGGCGTGGGGGGCGTGGGCTGCGTCATCGCCTTTGTGCTTCTGCTGCTCATCATCGCCGGGGTGCTTGTCGCGTGCGCCCTTGGATGGATCTTCTGGCCGCTCATGCTCCTCTGCAAGATCGGCATTCTGCCCTGCGACGACAACAGCAGCGGCGGTAGCGGCGTGGACACCGAGCAGGTCGTGTCGGCCTACTCCAGCAACGGGCAGGGCGTGTTGCTGGACAGCGCCGTGCCGTCGGAGTACCTCGCGCGCATCGAGGAAGCCGGGGAGGAGTGCCATCAGATGGGTTCCATCGTGATCGCCTCCCAGATCCAGGCCGAGTCCCAGTTCAACGAGAAGCTGATCGGTCCCGACGGGGCCGAGGGCATCTCCCAGCTGCCGCCGGACAAGTTCAAGGAGTTCGGCAAGGACGACAACGACAACGACAAGACCTCGGCCCTGGACGCGGCCGACTCGATCATGGCTCAGGGCAGGTACATGTGCTCGCTGGCCGATCAGCTCGACAAGCTCATCGCCAACAACGAGGTCAAGGGCGATCGCCTGGACATGATGCTGGCGGCGTACGACGGGGGTCTTGACGCGGTCAAGCAGGCGAAGGGCGTACCGGACAACTCGCGGGCGAAGAGCTACATCGTCAGCGTCAGGTCGTCGTTCGCCCTGTACTCCGCGGACATCGACCTGACGGACGGTGAGGAGTACCCGACCGGCAGCCCGCGCCCGATGCCCACTTACTGACCAGCACAGCAGGGAGGCACGACGTGCTCAGCAAGCGCATTCGTCCGGACTCACCGGACCACACCGCACAGGACGACAACACACCGGACCACACCGCACAGGACGACAACACACCGGAAGACACCGCGCCGACGACGGCGTCCCCCTTCGACGTGCTCATCGGCCACGACGGCAGTACGGCGGTGGACGGTGAACCTCTCCACGTACCGGAGGGCGAGCCGGTGCACGTCGTGGTGCTGGACATGATGCACCGTCACGCACAGGCCCGGGGTGAGCCCGTCGAGGCGGTGATCTTCGACCGGCAGGGCGGCGAGGTCACTCTCGTCGAGGTCGCGCCCGACGGTTCGAGCCGGGTCCTGCTGCACGAGAAACACGACGAGACGCGGGGAGCGGAACGCCGTTCGGAGGCAGTACTGCCACCAACTGCCGACCTCTCTCAGGCTGTTGCTCCGCCGCCGGTCACAGTCCGGCCTCCGGCCGCGGCCCCGGAGGCGGTTCCCGGCGAACTCGCCGAACTTGTCGCGCTCGTCCGTCACTCCGTGGACGCCGGTGCGCTGGAACAGGCGGCGGCGCTCGCCTTCCGGCTGCGGGAACACACCGCGCGTGCCTTCGGCCGCGAACACCCTTACACGCTTGAGGCCCACGCCTTGGAGGCGTTCGTCGCGCATCGGAGCGACAACCATCGTCTCGCCGCGGCCACTTGTATCGAACTCGCCCGGATCCGCCACCGGCAGGGCGACCCCCGGGTGCATGAGGAGCTGACCCGGGCGGCCGCCGCGTGGCTGTTGGTCGAGGACGTGCCGTCCGCCGTCGAGCACGGCCGCGCCCTGCTCGCCGTACTGCTCGCCGTGTCGTCCACACGCAAGGAACAGGGCGGCCGGAACGTGGTGGACGCCGCGTTGCCGCGGCTCGTCAATCGCCGTATGCGCGCCCTCACCGACGCGTCCGACGCCCGGGTGACCGGAGCGGCCTGAGGCGGAAAGCCCAGCTCAACCGTGTGACAGCGGCGGGAGAGGCCCGGTGGGGGCATCCCCGCCGCTACGGATGCGCGGCCTCCGTTTCCTCGTGGATCCATCACGCGCGCGTACATCGCTCGTCAATTCGACGTGGAACCCGGCTCGCGAAACTCCCGGTGATCGGGGCTGCTGAAACCGGCCTCGACGCCCGACCTTCGCCACGAGGTCACAGAACGAGGGAGTACGGCCTTGAGCTGGACCGTGATGGGATCAAACGGAGCCGTCGCTGTCAGGGAACGAGCGATGCGCACGCTGTACGACGACCACGCGAGAGACCTGTACCACTATGTCCTGCGACTGCTTGGCGGCGATCGGCACCGAGCCGAGGACGTGGTGCAGGAGACGCTGCTGCGCTGCTGGCGCACGCAGAGCATGGAGGACAACCAGCCTTTGCGGCCATGGCTGTTCAGGGTCGCCCGCAACCTCGTCATCGACGAGTACCGGCTGCGGATGGCCCGCCCCCAGGAGGTCGACGGCACCGCCTGGCTCGACGAGTTGCTGGCCAAGTCCGACGACGTGGACCGGCTGCTCTCCTCGATGATCCTCCAGCAGGCGTTCAAGTCGCTCTCGCCCAAGCACCGGCAGGTGCTGTACGAGACCTACTACACCGGCAGGTCGACACGCGAGGTGTCCCTCGCGCTCGGCATACCGCCGGGCACCGTCAAGTCCCGTCTGTACCACGCGGTACGGGCGCTGCGCATGGCCCTGGGCATCGTGGAGACCCCCGACGAAGTGGTCGCGGGGAAGCACCCGGTCCAGTGGCACACGCCTGCCGCGTGACCGGTCCGGCCCGTCTCGGCGGGCCACCGGACGGCCCCGGCTCACCTGGCCGTCCGGGACTCCTGCGCGGGGCGCTCCCAGGACGGCATCGGACGCCGGGTCCGCGTCCTGCCGGGCGGACCCGCCGGGGTGATCTCCCGCAGCGGCTGCCCGCCCGCGACCTGCGACTGCGCGACCAGCGACTGCGCGACAAGCGGCTGCGAGACGAGTGGTTGTGAGGGGAGTGGTTGTGAGGGGAGTGGCTGTCCGCCCGCGACGCGGGACGCCTCAAGCCACGCCCGGTGGTGCAGTGCGGCGGTGAGCGCCGCGCCGCCCTCCCCCGGGATCTGGTTGCGCAGCCGGACCACGGCGACGGCGGCGGACAGCGCGGGATCGAGGTCGGTGATCTGCAGCCAGAGCGCCTGCGCGCGGGCCGCCGCCGCCTCGGCCCGCTCGCCTTCCCCCTGGTAGTGCCAGCGCTCGGCGACATCACGGAACAGCTGTACGCCGCCGAGGGCGTCCCCCGACAGGGCGGTGACCCGGGCCCGGATCTCGCGGATGCGCAGGGCGTCGGGGTGGGAGACCCCGAGGGTGCCGGCGGCCTGCTCGTCCAGCCGCGAGGCGAGCGAGGCGGCCCTCCCGACACGGCCCGTCTGCAGCAGCTTCGTGACCAGGGCCAGGGATTCGGCGTACTCCGCCGGATCTGTCCCGGGATCGGTCCCCGGGCCGAGCTGACGCGAGGCGGCCACCGGGCCGGGCTGACGCGAGGCGGCCACCGCCGTACTCGGTACCGGCCGGATCGGCACGGCCGTCACCGGTTGCCCGTTGGCCAGCGGCCCTGCTGAAGTCCGTACGGCGATGGTGGTTCCGTCGGTCTCTGCCGGGAGCTGCGGCACAGCCGGCTCCGGGGTGGTGTGCGCGGGCCGGGGTGCAGGCTTGTCGGGCCTGTCGTGGCGTTTCTTCGTCGCCTTGGTGCGCTGTCCGCCGCCCGGCAGCTCCCGCACCGCTCCCTCGGGCGAGATGACCAAATGCCATACGGTGCCGTCCGGTTCGGTGGCCTCGGCCCGTACCGGACGGCCGAGGCGGGCGGCCGCCGCGGCCACGGTGTCGATGGCCGAGGCACGGTCGGCATGCCCGTACGCGGGCACCAAGGGTCCGGAGGCGTCGACCTGGCCGCCGTCGTGCACGGTGAGCGCGTAGACCGGCCACGCGGGCACTTCCGCGTCCTCATACGTCGTAGGCATGAAATCCCTCCGGACAGGTCCTAGGGGACGGTGACATCGGCGACACGCCACGCCACGTCGGCTGCCGTGCGGGTGAGTTGTACGTACGCCACGACGGTGGTGGCTTCGCCCTTCCACCCGTCGCGGCCGAACGGGGCGGCGGTGACGGTCCACTGCCGCCACGCCTCGGTGCCGGTGTCACCGGGCTTGGCGGCGTCCTCGGCATCGCGCACCGTGACGACGGTGTACGCGCGGTGGCCCGCCCACTCCCGCCACTGGGCGCCGGGAACCGAACGGGGCCGGTACGTACGCAGCCGTGCCGCGTACGACTGGGTCAGCCAGCCCGCGTCCGCGGCGCGCACCATGGCGTCCTGAGGGCCGCTGTCGATGTCGGCGTCGAAGGTCCACATCACATCGAGCGCGCCCCGGCCGACCGCGTCCGGGTTCCGCTGGTCGACGTCGGCGGGCCGGGGGACGCCTCCCTTGGGGGTGCCCTTGGCGCCCACGGGCAGGGGTGCGGCCTCGCGGGCGTCGGGCGGGGTCGGATACGGGCCGGTGCCGGTCGCGGCGGGGCCCGACGGGCGGGCGGCCGGGCCCTGGTCGCCGCCGGAGCCGCACCCGGCCAGGGTGAGGGCGAGGGCGAGCACCGTCGCGGCCACGGCTCCGGTACGGGTCACGGTCGCGGTCGTGGTCGTGGTCGCGGTGGGAGTCACGGTCGCGGTAGGGGTCACGGTCGCGGTTGCGGTGGGAGTCACGGTCGCGGCGGTGGTGTTCCGCGTGCCGGGGCGAGTCATCCGAACCGCCTCACTTTCTGGGGCTTCGAGGTGTAGTAGGGGTCGTCGAGGTTGCTGATCTTGACGACGTCCCCGGTCTTCGGCGCGTGGATGAACTGCCCGTGGCCGATGTAGATGCCGATGTGGTCGTAGCTGCCGTTGAGCTTGAAACCGATGACGTCGCCGGGCCGCATGTCCTCGCGTGCCACCGCCTTGCCCGCGCCGACCTGGAGGTGGGAGACGCGCGGCAGGAGCAGTTCGCCGCCGCTCGCCTGGTAGACCGCGTACTGGACGAGGCTTGAGCAGTCGAACCCGATCGTGTTCGCGCCCTGGGCGAATCCGCGCCCGGGGCCCTCCGGACCGCCGCCGCCCCATGAGTACGGGGTGCCGAGCCACTTCTCGGCGGCCGCCACCACCCGGTCGCCGAACGCGCCGCCCTGCTCGGCCGGTTGGGCGCCGGTGAAGTCGGCCATCGACTCGATGATCCTGGCGACGTAGGCCTGGGTCTCCGGGTACGGAGGGACGCCGCCGTACTGCTGGACCGCGCCGGGGCCCGCGTTGTAGGCGGCGAGCATCAGCCGGGTCGGGTCGCCCGCCGCGCCCATCGCCTTGACCTTGCCGGCCAGCCAGCAGTCGTAGCGGGCCTGCGTCATGATGGCGTCGCCCGGGGTGAACGGGTCCGCCACGCCGTCCGGTTGGGCGCTGCCGTCCCGGCTCGCCGCGTCCACGCCCCAGGTCGCCCAGGTGCCGGGGATGAACTGGCTGAGCCCCTGGGCGTCGGCCGGACTCACCGCGGTCGGGTCCCAGTTGGACTCCGCCTTGATCTGCGCGGCCACCAAGGGGGCGCTGACCTCCTCGCACAGCCGGCCGGCGCGCTCGATCCAATCCACGTACTCCGCCGGAACACCCTCGGCGTCGAGCGTGGTGGCGAACCCCGCGGGTGCGGCGGCCTGTTGCTGGTCCACGGAACCCAGCACGGACAGGCCGACCAGCGAGCCGATCAACGCCAGGACGCTGCAACCCGTCACCAGCATCGTCGACCGGGCCTGCGCGGTATGGCCGGTCATCTGCATCCCCCCGAATAGGCCTGCGGTCCCGGAGCCGAGTGCTCCGGCAGGCGCCACGAAAGACGCTCCGGAAGAGCCTCAACTCGCCCTGAATTTCGCATTTCTGATAAGTAGTTACTTGTGTTGTATTGCTAACTTATGTGTACTATCGGCGTGTTGAGGCAGTCCAGTCAGTCGAGTCAGCAGTGGAAGGAGTTGCCGTGGCGGGTGAGGTACCGGTCGTCAATCCCTGGTTGCCGCAGTCACGCCCTTCCGGGGGCAGCAACGGGAAATCCCTGCGATCGGTTCAGGAGTTGTCGACAGGGCTCACCGGCCCGTCGGCACCCCAGGGCGCGGGAGTGCCGCGGCCCGAGCAGGGACTTCGCGTCGCCTGGCCGCGGCCCGGTACCGATCACGCCTGGTGGTGGCTGGGCGTGCACGGCGGCGCGGGTGTCAGCACGCTGGAACGGGCCGTGCCCGGGGGCCGGGACGCGGGCCTTGCCTGGCCCCTGTCCGTGGAGTCCCCGGCGGTCGTGCTCGTCGCCCGCTCCAGCGCGAACGGCATCCAAGCCGCGCAGAACGCCGCGCGGCAGTGGGCCTCCGGCATGGTCCCCGGCGTCGACCTGCTCGGCCTGGTCGTCGTCGCCGACGCTCCCGGCCGGCGCCCCCGGGTGCTGCAGAACCTGGTGCGGCTGGTCTCCGGCGCCGTCCCCCGGCTGTGGGAGGTCCCGTGGGTGGAGCCCTGGCGGCTCGGCGAATCGCCCACGGAGCACCTGCCCAAGGAGTGCGCGCCGCTGGCGCGCGACCTGTCCCGACTCACCCGACCCGCTTAGCCGGACCCGCTTTGCCCGACCCGTTTGGCCCGCTCCGTTTAGCCCGCTCCGCTTTGCCGGACCCGCTTGGCCCGACCCGTTAGCCCGCTCCGCTTGGCCCGACCCGCTTAGGGAGAACCCCGTTGTCCAGCCTGCTGGCGGTCGTTCTGGACGCCTCACCGCACATAGTCACAGCCCCTCTTGTCCAGCTGGCCGCCGCGACCCCGGTCCCCTCGGGTCCGCCGGACGTCGGCGGGGGCGAGGCGCCACCCGGCGCCGAAGGCCTGCTCACGGTGCTGAAGTGGGTGGCCTGGAGCGTCACCGCCCTCTGCGTCGCGGGCATCTTCGGCGTGGCCGCCAGGATGGCCGTCGACCACTCCCGGGGAGGCGCCCGCGAGCACGCCAGGGGACTCGGCTTCGTCCTGGGCGCCTGCCTGCTCATCGGCTCCGCCTCCGGCATTGTCGGCGCGCTCGTCTAGGCGACGGGGCGCCGGCCGCGCGCCGACGCGGGCCGACAACCCGTACGGCGATCTTGCGTCCCGGCGACCTGTCGCCCGACAACTGGTCACCCGGCAGCCGGTCGCGCGGCAACTGGCGGCGCGCTCGCGTGTCGTGCGGCAGCCGGTCGCCCGGCAACTGGTCGCGCGCTCGTGCGTCGTGCGGCAATCGGTCGTGCGGCAGCCGGTGGCCTGGCAACTGGCCGCGCGCTCGCCCGTCGTGCGGCAATCGGTCGCCCGGCAGCCGGTCACACGCTCGCGCGTCGTGCGGCAGCCGGTCGCCGGACAACCCGTCCCCAGGCCGCCAGTCGCCCGACAACGCGTCCCCCGGCCACCCGTCCCCAGGCTGCCCGTCGCCCGACAACCCGTCCCCCGGCCACCCGTCCCCAGGCCGCCCGTCGACCAACAACCCGTCCCCCGGCCACCCGTCACCCCACAACCCACGAGGATGAGGGAGGGAACATGTCAGAGTCCGGCAACCGCGCGGCGGCCGGTGAGCCGCGCAGTCCGTGGCTGAGCACCGGCTTCGTCCTCGCCGCCGCATTCATCGGCTTCATTGCCGTCATCGGGACAGTGCTCGCCATCACCTCGGACACCTCCGCGGCCGGCGGCTCCGGCACGCCGGGGACACCCGTCGCCCGTGCCGAAGGCCTGCCGTCCGGGTCCGCGGACGACGGCACCTCGTGCCCCGAACTGGCCGACAGCGAACAGGACTTGCCCACGTCCGCACCCACGGGCGTGACCTGGACCCTGTACGGCAGCGTCGCCCTCCCCTCCTCCGAGGAGGCGGGCCCGGCCGCGGCCGGCAAGGACGTGGCGCGCTGCTACGCACACACCCCCGTCGGCGCCCTGCTGGCCACCAGCCAGATCAGCGTGCGCTATCTGGCGGCGGACGACTGGCTGAAGGTCACGCGTACCCAGACCGTGGGCGCGGGCCGCGACGCCTACATCACCGACCGGACCGAGGCGGAGGAGACGGCGGCCCCGGCCGGGGACGGCGGCTCGCACGGGCAGATCGCCGGATTCAGGTTCGTCACCTACAACGACACCACCGCGGTGATCCAGACCGTGTGGCGGTTCCCGGACGGGCGGATGCAGGCCGCCACCACGACGGTGCTGTGGCAGGCCGGCGACTGGCGGCTGGAGTACCCGGCCGACCCGGCCGACCCCGCCCCGGTCGGCTCGCTCGCCGGATACACCGAGTGGGGAGGCGTCTGATGGCGGGCTGCGACTTCGGCTGGATACCCCCCACGGTCGGCGGTTACTGCGTGGGCAACGGGACGGGGACCGCTCCGAAGGACCTCGGTGACACCGGGTTCGACGACATAGCCGAGAGCGCCGCGCAGGCGGCGAGCACCACCGTCAAGGCACTCGGCAGCGCCTGGATGGACCTGGGCAGTCCCGATCTGGGCGAGGACGGCGGCCCGGTGGCGTTCCTGCGCGGCTCCACGCTCTGGTTCACCACCTTCACCGCCGTACTGTGTCTGCTCGTCGCGGCCGGACATCTCGCCTGGCAGCGTCGCGGCGAGCCCGCCCGGCAGGCCCTTCAGGGGCTGCTCAACCTGGTAGTGGTCTCCTCCGCCGGGGTCGCCACGGTCAATCTGCTGGCCGAGGCGGGAGACAAGTTCAGCGTCTGGATCATCGACAGGTCCACCGGCTGCCGGCAGATCAGCGCCACCGGCGAACCAGTGGCGAGCTGCGTTGCCGAGTTCGAGAAACGCACCTCGGCCATGCTCGCGCTGGGCGACGCGGACTCGTCGTTCCTCGTCCTGATCATGGCCATTCTGGTGATCACCGGCAGCGTCGCGCAGATCGCGCTGATGATCGTACGGATGGCCATGCTGGTGATCCTCACCGGCACACTGCCGCTGTCGGCGGCGGCCAGTTCCACCGCCACCGGCCGGGTCTGGTTCCGCAGGTCCGTGGGCTGGCTGCTCGCCTTCGTGCTGTACAAACCGGCCGCGGCCGTCGTGTACGCGGCCGCGTTCTCGATGTCCGGCCAGACACAGGACAACGACGTCGTCTCGATGGTCTCCGGGGTCGTCCTGATCGTCCTGGCCTGCTTCACGCTGCCCGCGCTGATGCGGTTCGCCGCCCCCGTCGTACAGGCGGCGGTGTCCGGTACGGGCCGTGCGGGCAAGGCGTCCGCAGGTGCCGGGGCGGGCGTCGCGGCCGTGGCCACCGGGGCGCTGCCCGTCCCGCAGCTGCGCGGTCCGGCCGCCGGCCGGTCGGTGTCGGGGGCCGCCATGAGCCCGGACAGGCCGGACCGGCTGGGAAACACCGGCGCCCGCACCACTCCCGGGGGCCCGGTGCCGCCACGGGGCGCCGACGGGGCGCGCGGCGCACCGGACGGCGAGCACACAGCGGGCGACGCCGCCAGGCCCGTACTTCCGGAGGACACCTGGCCCGTACTTCCGCAGGACCCGGCGGACAGCGGAGAGACAGAGCCCGAGCACCGGTGGGAAGAGGCAGCCGCCGTACTCCTGCCGGCCCGGCAGCACACCCACGACCAGCAGGAGGAGTCCCGTGGCAGCCACTGAAGCGACCCAACCCCGCACGTACGGCAACTTCCGCAAGCCCCGCACCTCCGGCCTGCGGGGGCTGTCCCTCGGGGCGACCATGCTGCTGTTCGCCGGGCTGATCTCCGTCGTCCTGGCCACGCTGGTCTCCGTGTGGGCCGCGCTGGCCCTGGCGATGGTGCTGGTGACGGTGCTTGCCCCGCTGGCGCTGCGGGACCGGCACGGCCGCACCCTGATGCAGCGCGGCGCGGTCCGGCTGGCCTGGCGGCGCACCACCTCGTCCGGCGGCCACCAGTACCGCTCGGGCCCGCTGGGCCTGACCGCCTACGGCACCTGCCAACTCCCGGGCCTGGCAGCCGAGTCGACCCTGACGGAGGCGCGGGACGGCTACGGACGCCCGTTCGCCGTGATCACGATTCCGGCGACCGGCCACCACACCGTCGTCATCTCCTGCGACGCGGACGGAGCCGCCCTCGTCGACGAGCAGCAGGTCGACATCTGGGTGGCCCACTGGGGCCAGTGGCTGTCCGCCCTGGGCGCCGAGCCGGGCCTCGTCGCCGCGAGCGTCACCGTGGAGACCGCCCCCGACTCCGGCGTACGGCTCCAGCAGGAGATCGCGGCCAACTCCGTCCTCGGGGCGCCCGACCTGGCCCGGTCGATGCTCCGGGAGGTGCTGGCCGCCTATCCCGCCGGTTCGGCGCAGATCGCCACCCGGATCGCGCTGACGTACTCGGGCGCTGCCCGCGAGGGCACACCCCGCCGCAGCGTCGAGGACATGGCGCTGCACATCGGCACCCGCCTGCCCGGTCTGACCGCCGGGCTGTCGATGACCGGCGCTGGTACAGCCGTACCGATGACCGCGACCGAACTCGCCGAGGCGGTGCGCGTCGCCTACGACCCCACCGTGGCGTCCCTGGTGGAGGAGGCGCGCGGCGCCGGCGGCACCGGGCTGACCTGGGACCAGGCCGGACCCATGGCGGCTCAGGAGTCCTGGGACCACTACCGCCACGACGGCGTCTTCAGCGTCACCTGGGCCATGACGGAGGCCCCGCAGGGCGAGGTCTTCTCCAACGTCCTGACCGCGCTCGTACAGCCCAACCGCGACATCGCCCGCAAGCGCGTCACCCTGCTCTACCGCCCGCACACCCGGGCCGAGGGCGCCCGGGTCGTCCAACAGGACTACAAGAACGCCCTGTTCACCGCCCAGCAGTCGCAGGTCGGCCAGGCACGTGACGACGCGGAGCTGACGGCGGCCCGCAGGACCACCGAGGAACAGGCCCAGGGCCACGGGGTGATCCGCTTCGGACTGCTCATCACGGCGACCGTCAACTCCGCCGACGAACTGGCGACGGCCGCCGCCACCGTGGACAACCTGGCACCCGCCGCGCGCATCGCCGTGCGGCCGGTCTACGGCTCGCAGGCGGCGGCGTTCGCCGCGGCCCTCCCGCTGGGGCTGGTGCTGCCGCTGCACACGGCGTTGCCGCAGACGGTGCGGGACTCGATGTAACCCGGCCGCGCAGGCCCGGTCCAGGACAACTCGATCCAGTACAGGGGAAGTTCAATGGCACGTACGACCAGGGAACCCCGACCGGCGCGCGCTACCTCCCGTGGCTGGCCCGGCCATGGCGGCGGCATGGTGGGGTACGTGGATCCCGCCCCGGAATGGCGTGGCACTTCGGTGCAGGTGTGCGGGCTGTGGCCGTTCGGCGCGGGCGCGGGGACCCCCATGGTCGGGGTGCCGCTGGGCCGCGACCTCGACTCGGGGGCCACGGTGTGCTGCGACCCAGTGTCGTGGTTCACGCGCACGGGCCTGCTGGCCAACCCCTCGATGTTCGTGCTGGGCCGTCCGGGTCTCGGCAAGTCAACGATCGTACGGCGGATGGCACTTGGCCTCTCCGGCTACGGCGTCCACCCGCTGATCTTCGGCGACCTCAAGCCCGACTACGTGGACCTGATCCGGGCGATCGGCGGGCAGGTCATCAGCCTGGGCCGAGGCCGGGGCAACCTCAACGTCCTGGACCCCGGCGCGTCGATCGAGGCCGCGTCCCGGCTCACCGGCGACGCGCGCCACCGGCTCCTCGCCGACATCCATGGGCGGCGCCTCCACATGGTCTCCGCGCTGATCACCATCCTGCGCTCGGCACCGCCGACCGACCGCGAGGAGACGATCATCTCGGCGGCGCTGAACGTCCTCGACGAGCGGCACGGTCCGGGCGACATACCGGTACTCGGCGACCTGGTGCGGGTCATCAAGGAGGCCCCGGAGTCGGTGCGTTCGGTCGCGCTCGACCGTGGCGACATCACCCGCTACCAGGACATCACCGAGAACCTGGAGGCGTCGCTGACCGCGCTGCTCGGTGACGGCCGGCTGGGTGGCACCTTCGCCCAGCAGACCACCGAGCCGATGAAGCTCGACCGGCCGGTCTGCTTCGACATCAGCGGCATCGACGACAGCGAGGTCCTGCTCCAGGCGGCGGCACTGCTGTCCTGCTGGTCCTACGGCTTCGGCGCGGTCTCCGCCGCGCACGCGCTCGCGGACGCCGGTCTTGAGCCGCAGCGCAACTACTTCCTCGTCATGGACGAGTTGTGGCGGGTCCTCCAGGCGGGCCGCGGCCTGGTCGACCGGGTCAACGCGCTCACCCGCCTGGACCGGCAGCGCGGAGTCGGCCTGGCCATGATCACCCACAGCCTCGACGACCTGCTCGCCCTCCCCACCGAGGAGGACCGCACCAAGGCCAAGGGCTTCGTCGAACGCGCGGGCATGGTGATCTGCGCGGGGCTGCCCCCGGCCGAGATGCCGCAGCTCGCCCAGATCGTCGAACTGACCGAGCCGGAGAAGCGGCTCCTGGTCGACTGGTCCACCCCGCCCGCCTGGGACGGCGCCAACGGCCGCCGCACCGACCCGCCCGGCCTCGGCAACTTCCTCATCAAGGTCGGAAACCGCCCCGGAATCCCCCTGCACGTGGATCTGACGGCGGCTGAGCTGGAGGTCAACAACACCAATAAGAGGTGGAACAAGTAGGGGAGGCGCCGACGGGCGGCGTCAGCGCCGCTGCCAACGGGGCGGGGCCGGCGGCACTGACGCCGCCCGCCCAGCCCCTCCTGTTCCGTTCCGTTTACACGGTGAATCTGACGGCCTGCAGCCAGAGGGAGTTGTCCTGGGTGCCGCCCCAGATGAAGTTGCCGGGCGCCTGGCCGGTGGGCTGGTCGCAGGCCATGCCGCCCCAACGGCCGTTGACGGCCGCGTTCTGGCAGACCGCGCCGTCACCCACGTTGATGACGAAGCCCAGGATGTACGGGTAGCCCGCCTTGGTGGAGCCGATGTAATTGTCGACGCCGTCGGCCGCACCGTTCCAGGGGGCCTTCCATTCCTCGATGTGGACCCAGGCACTGGAGGCCGTGCCCTTCGTACCCGCCGTCGCCGTGTTGAGCGACTTGATCTTCTGGCTCTCGCCCACGCGCCCGGCCGTGGTGCCGTCGCACGCCGGCTTCTGCCAGCCGTCCTTGTCGAGGTACACGCGGTAGCAGATGTGCCGCCCGGGATCCCTCGCCGCCAATTTCATGACGGCCTCCGCGGCGGTTTCTTTGTGGGGCTTGGGTGTTGCGGGCGTCTTCGCCTCTGCTGTCGCCTTTGGCTTCGCCGTTGTCTTCGGTTTCGGCTTCGGTTTTGCCGAGGCGGAGGCTGAGGGAGAGGGGGAGCGTGACGGTGAGGGGGACGGGGAGGGGACGGGGGAGGTGGAGTAGCTCGGTGTGAGTTCGATCGGTGTAGGGGGAGTGGTGCCGGTCTCGGTATCGGTGTCAGTGGCTGTGGAGCCGGAGGCCTGGTTGTGACCCTCGTCGCTCCCCGAGCCGCTGCCGAGCATGACCAGCGGGACGACGATGACTGCCGCTGCGACGACGCCTGCTATTCCTACGCCCAGGGGGCGTTTGAGGAATGCCGGCGGCTCGTATTCGTCGTCCGACTGACGGAGGATCTTCTTCCGGAGAGGGGCCAGGCTGAGGGACGGGCTGAGCGTGGGGGTTGGGATCCTCGGCCTGGGCGGCTTCGGGGCAATGGGTACGGGGCCGAGGTCATCGACGTCGGCATCCGCATCGACATCGACGTCCGCATCGGTGAAGTCGTCATCGGAGTCCTCCTGGCGTTGTTCCACCAGCTTGCTGGATCCGTCGGGGGCGACCTCGACGATGGCGACGTATCCCGCGGAGGGGTCGGAGATGGCCGCTCTCACGGAGGCGTTGCGGTTGCGGGCGTATCCGTGGAGCGTGTCGAGGATGGCGACGTCGACCGACTCTCCTCCCATGACGGGTACGGGGATGCCGTCGATGGAGGCGGAGCCGTCGCCGGAGACGACCACGGGGATGACGGAGCTCTCGGCCGCTGCCCCTTCTGGCCCCCGTGGGCCGGAGTCCACCCCTTCCCCGGGTACGGGGTACTCGCCCCCCGAGAACAGCCCGTCGTCCTCTTCTTCACCCAGGCTCATGCCCATCCCCTCCTCACGTTGCCGCCCGTGTGGCCCCGGTCCGGATGCTCAAGGATGCTCGACGAACCCAGGCCGTCCAGCCAGAACACGGACACGGTCCCTGCACAACGCCGCAACGTGGGCCGAGGGGAAACAGTTCAATCCGCGTCCGCGCCCGACCTCTTCGAAGCCGCGCGGTGAACCACTCGCCTCCCTTTCCCGTGGAGATGGCGAGGGCGCCCTCCCTCCCCCGGGGGGCGCCCTTTCGGCGGGCCGTATCCGCTTCCAGACCGACGCCACGATCCGGAGCCGCAACTGTGGGAATTCTGAGAGCCGTTGGACGAGCGGCCCGGTGGGTCGGGCAGAGGCTGTGGAGCACGAAAGGCATCTGGGGGCCGGCGCTGATCGGATTCGGCATCGGCATGCTGGTCGGAGGGCCGCTTGCGCTTCCGCTGGCGGTGGCGATGGGGGTGGGGTTCGGGTACCTGGGCCTGAGGTGGCAGACGCGTCAGCGTCAGGAAAGGGCCGCGGCGCAGGCACAGGAAGCCAGGGACTCGGCGATGGGGGAGATGCGCCAGGATCCTGACCCGCGGTCGACAGAGCCGAAGGCGTCGAAGGAACCGACGCAGTCCGAGGATTTCAAGCAGTTCCAGGACTTCCAGCAGTTTCAGAAGTTCCAGGAGTGGAGCAAGTGGAACAGGGATGCCCGGTCCACGGCTCCCGATTCACCCCGGGATGCGGGGTCGGAGAACTCGCGCACCGTTCGCTCGCAGTCGCAGTCGCAGTCGCCATCACCGACACCGAGGCATTCGGCGGAAATAGCCGGGATGATGCCTGGCGGCTTCTCCACGGACAGGGGCTCGCACGTGCGTGGAGATTCCGACGCGTCGCGATCGCGCGAGGTGTCCCCCGAGCGGGGACGCAAACGCCGTCCGGGACCAAAATGAAGTCGCCGGCCCGTACGGCGAGGGGGGATTCGGCCGCCTCAGCAGGTGAGGGAGCCCTCCGGCGCGATCCCGCGGATACCGGTGAGGCGCTCGCAAGCGGCAACGCGGCTCTCGACCAGCTCGGGCTGCTTGCCGTCGCACTCCAGGTCGCCGTTGACGGAGCGGATGGTCTGGCCGAAGCCGGCGTGGTTGACCATGGCGGATGGACGCCGCGGAGGCCGGCCCTAACTTGACGGGCCCGACAGCGAGGGCTGCCCTCGGCCGGTACGGGCGGGCGCCCGGCGGTCGTGGTGTCGGCCGGTCCGCGACGGGCCAACTCGGACTGCCGGGCGCCTTTCCTCAATCCGTGAGTATCGGTTTACCGATACGCGACGACTTCGTCGTCCGGATCAGCGGGACCGGGACCGCTGCCTCGGTTGCTCACCCTGCTGCCGCCCCCTGCCACGCTGCTCCGAGCTGTCGTAGTCGCTGCCGCTGCCACTGCCGCTCCCGGTGTGGTGCACCTCGGTGCGCGCCGGAATCATGGGCAGAGTGCCCCGCGGCGCCAGCGGCTGCATGGGGATCTCCGAGCCAGACGTGTACGAGTCCCTCCGGCGGGGGTCGAAGTACGACGCTCTTTCCGGCTGGTTCGGCGACGCGGAGGTGAAACTGAGGTCTGAGTCTCGGTGGTCCATGTTGATTTGCGTGTTGTCGTGGAACGTGAAGTTGTTGAGCTGTTGCTGGGCGGCTGCCAGTTGCAGCTGCTGCTCGTGCTGTGTCGGGCCGTAGGCGAACTGGCCGGGGCCCTGCAGCATCTGTCCGATTCCCTGCCGCAGGTTCTGCTCGTTCGTGTCGTACTGCGCGCTTTGGCCGTCCGCCGCCAAAGCCCCTCCGATTACATTGACAACGGAGGCCGCCGTCTTGAGCGCGTCCGTAGCATTGGGGTTCTGCCAGGTGGCTGCGGCGTAATTCACCGTGTCCTGGATTCCCATGTAGGTTTCGATGTGGGCCCCGCCCTGCTGCGCAAGATTCCCGTAGTACTCCATCTGCTGGTTCCCGTGGGCATTCCCGTAGGACTGCGCCATCTTCCCCGCCCCCTGAATAAAGAGGGCAGCTCCCTTCACGAACGCCTTAATGCCGGATTCGTTCTCCTGCAGCCATTTCTGCGTGCTTTCGCTCCACCTCTTCACGGACCAGTCGCTCTTGCCGTTGCGGCCGGGCGTCTCGATGGCCGCGTAGACCTTCTTCGAACTGCCGTCTTGGATCAGCGCCGAGGTGTTTGCGGGCGGGTCCTTGGGCATCTCGATGGTGACGTCGCCGACAAACGTAGCCCGACCGGGGTTCTTTGACTGGTTGCCGCTGAAGGACGATCGGCCGCGGAAGACGCTGACGGTGGATGAATTACGGCGGATTACCGGCTCGGCCGCGACAGTGCTGGTCGCGGTTTCGTTGTTGCCTCCGGACATGTAGGCACCGGCTGGGTTGGATGGGGTCTGGAAGGCTTCCTCCGGGTACTTTCTGCCCTTGCCCTTGGAGCTGCGTTGCGACTTGTGTTTTTCGTGGCCTGGCACCTGGGTTTCCTTTCGCAGAGTCAGAGATCTGCTTGCTGGGGAGCACAACGAACTGGGAGCTCGGACGGTTCAACGGACGCCTGAATCGAGGACACCAGTCACATCGGCAACCCTTGCCGCCGCGTCCGCGGCTGGGCCTGCCGTGAGAACGACTCCGAGGTCCGCACAGGCCGCCAACCCCGCGCCACCTTGTGAACCGTTCGTCGCTCGCTTACGTGGTGGCGACGGATCCGGGGATGCACACCGCGGAGCTTGGAGCCCGGGAGGAGCAACGGTTCCTCCCGTTCTCTCCCGGCCCAACAGCAATACAGCAGCCGAGAGAAAGCAGGACGGTAATGTCCGCTGAGTCCGCTGAGTCCGCTGAGTCCGCTGAGGTCACCGGAGTCGAGCCGGGCACCGCTACCGCGGTGGAGGCCGGCGCGAAGGCGGAAGGCGTGGCTCCGCTGAAGGAGCCTCCGCGCCCGCCACACTTCATCCTCTACATGGAGGGCCCCGCATACGCCCAGACGCTGCGGCAGTTGACCCTGTGGACCCATCACGTGCTGCTGCCGGTCTACGGCAGGGAAGTCACCTCCACGGCTCCCTGGTGCTCCCGTTGGTGGGAGCATCCCGAGGCGGTTGCTCAACTCCACGGTCTGTGGCTGGCCTGGGGCGATCTGACCGGTCCCGGGTCCGGGATGGCCGGGCCCGCGAACTGGCACCGGGACTACCTGGGACCGGTGATGAACTCCCTGAGGGATCCGATGGGCCCCTTTGCCGGCTGCAAGCCCGGTGGGCATCGGGCGAAGGAGGTTCCTCCCGTCGACGCCAAGGATCCGTTCGGGCCGCCGCCCGGACCGCCCCCGGCCTGAGGGAGACACCGAGCCCAACTCGCCCAACGGACCGAGCGGATGTGCGTCCCACCCGCACATCCGCTCAGCCCTGCCTGCTCAGCCCTGCCCGTCCAGCCACCTCAGCTCTTCGGGAAGCTCCACTCGTGGTCGTCGCGGGCGTTGCACTCGAACACCGTCACTTTGGCGGTGACGGCCTCTTTGCTGGTCCTGGCCACGTCGAGGCACATGTCGCCGCTCTTCTGGTTGCGCACCCAGTACGTGCCGTTCGGACGGTTGTCGAACCACCAGAGCTGGTTGTCGGCGTTGGGCCGGCAGTGGTACACGCTCACCGGGGTCGTCGCCACGACGGTGCCGTAGTTCGGCAGGTCCAGGCAGAGGTTGGAGCTGACGTTGCGGATCAGGTACAGGTCCGCCCCGGCGGTGCCGCCGCCCTTGGAGACCAGATCCAGGGTCCAGTCCTGGTTGTCGCCGGTCGGTATGCAGTCGTAGTCCTGGACCCGGGTGTCCACCCCGACCGAGCCATTGCCCGGAAGATCGAGACAGAAGCCGTACTTCTTGTTCTTGAACAGCACCCTGCCGGTGGGGACGGCCGGGGAGCGCGTGGACTTCGGGGCCACCGCCTTGGGGGTCGACTTTGCCTCCGTCTTCGCCTTCGCTTTGGCCTTTGGTGTCGTTGTCGCCTTCGACTTCGCCGTTGTCTTCGGTTTCGGTGTCGGTTTCGGTTTCGGTTTCGCCGAGGTCGATGCGGAGGGAGACGGGGAACGGGAAGGTGAGGGCGAGGGGATGGGGGACGGGGAGTAGCTCGGTGTGAGTTCGAGTGGGGTTCGGGGTGTGGTGCCGGTGGCTGTGGAGGAGTCGGCCGCCTGGTTCTGGCCGTCCTGGCCCTGGCCGCTCCCCGAGCCGCTGCCGAGCATGACCAGGGGGACGACGATGACCGCCGCCGCCACGACGCCCGCCACGCCTACGCCCAGGGGGCGTTTGAGGAATGCTGGGGGCTCGTACTCGTCGTCCGACTGACGCCGGATCTTCCTCCGTAGGACTGGCTCCCTGTCGAGTCCCGGGCTGTGAGCGGGGGTTGGGATTCTCGGCCGCGCCGGCGACGGAGCGAAAGCAACCGCGTCTTCGTCATCGTCATCCACGTCGTCGGGCAACCCGGCGTACCCGGAAGGCTGTTCGGCCCTGGACGGACCCGCGTTTCCGGCGAAACCCGTAGGCGGTACGGGCCCCGTGAGCCCGGTGGGCTCGTCGTATCCGGCTTCCTCGTCCTCCTCATCTTCCTCGTCCGACGCCTCCTGGCGTTGTTCCACCAGCTTGCTGGAGCCGTCGGGGGCGACCTCGACGATGGCGACGTATCCCGCGGAGGGGTCGGAGATGGCAGCTCTCACGGAGGCGTTGCGGTTGCGGGCGTATCCGTGGAGCGTGTCGAGGATGGCGACGTCGACCGTCTCGCCTCCCATGACGGGTACGGGGATGCCGTCGATGGAGGCGGAGCCGTCGCCGGAGACGACCACGGGGATGACGGACGGACCGGAGGGTCCGCCCGCGGGGGACTGTGGGCCGGGGTCCACCTGTTCCCCGGGTGCGGGGTGCCTCTCCCCCCAGATCGGCTCGTCATCTTCTTCGCCCGGGCTCATGCCCACCCCTTCCCGACGTTGCTGTCCGCGTGGCCTCGGTGTGGCCTCGGTACGGGGGCCGCCGCGGCCCGTGAGCGGCCACAGACCGGGCGGCACAGCGGCCCCCGCACCCCGCAACGGGTTCCGGAGGGAAACAGTTCAACTCCGGCGCTCATCAGGTACGGATCCGGAAGCGGAGTCGGCTCCGGCATTCCGCGAACGGCGTTGAACCGTATGCCCGTTCAGGCCGTCGTGGCCGTCGTGGCCGTCGTGGCCGTCGTGGGCGATGGCGGCGATGGCGGCGATGGCGGCGGTGGCGGCGACGGCAGCGACGCCAGTACCCAGGGCTCCCTCGCGGCGGCGGTGTTCGAAAAGCCGACTGTCCCGGCCGACCGGGCCCCACAGCCGGTACCCACGTGCAGACCCCGTGCCCGAAAGGCCCCTCGGAGGTTCCCTCAGGGACCCTCCAAGCGGCACACCAGGGCATCAACTCCTAGCATCCAAGGGGCCGTTACATGTAACGGAAGGGCAGGTTCCGTGCAACAGCGGAACCTCGAACCCATCTGGTCCCCTCGTTCAAGGTGTGAACACAGCTTACGAGAACACTGGACACTTAACTGATTCCGTTCGATTCGCTGTGCTGGGGCCGGTCCGGGCATGGCGCGGTGGACGGGAACTGGACCTCGGTTCACCACAACAACGAGCTGTGCTGGGGGCGTTGCTCCTGCGGCGTGGCCGCCCCGTCACGGTCGGCGAGCTCGTCGACGCCGTCTGGGGCGCGGAACCGCCGACGGCAGCCGTGTCCGTTCTGCGTACCTATGTATCGCGGCTGCGCAAGGTGCTGGAACCCGGACGGGACGTGGGCGGCTCCCCGCAGGTGGTCATCTCGGCCGCGGACGGATACCTGGCCCACGTTCCCGAAGACGCCCTGGACCTGGGTGTGTTCGAGCAACGGGTCGCCGAGGCGAAGCGGCTCCGCGCGGCGGGCCAGGAGCCCGCGGCGGCGGAGCTGCTGCACGCCGCGCTCGACGAGTGGGAGGGCACACCGCTGGCCGGAATCCCCGGCCCGCTGGCCGAGGCCGAGCGCTCCCGGCTGCACGAGGCACGGCTGAACATCCTGGAGACCCGCTTCGACCTCGACGTCCGGCTCGGGCGGCACAGCGACGTGATCGCCGAGCTGACCGCGCTGATCGGCGAGCATCCGCTGCGGGAGCAGCTCTGCCGGATGCTCATGCTGGCGCTCTACCGGTCCGGACGGCAGGCCGACGCGCTGGCGGCCTACCGCAGGACACGGCGCACCCTGGTGGCCGAGCTGGGCATCGAACCCGGCGCCGCCCTGCGGGAGTTGCACGAGCGCATCCTGGCGGCCGACGCCTCACTCGACCTCACCTCGTCGGAGCAGGGAGCCGACCCGCCGGCGGCCCCGGCGACCCCGCCCTCCGTACAGCCGGCGGGCCCCGCCCAGCTCCCCGCCGACCTGGCCACCTTCACCGGCCGACGCGCCGAACTGGAGCAGGCCCAGGCCCTGTTGCCCGAAGACGGGAACTACCCGGCCACCGTGCTGATCAGCGCGATCGGCGGCATGGCCGGTATCGGCAAGACCACCCTGGCGGTGCACCTGGCCCACCGGATCGCCCACCGCTTCCCCGACGGACAGCTCTTCATCAACCTGCGCGGCTTCGACCCGACCGGCACGGTCGTGCCGCCGAGCGAGGCCATCCGTACGTTCCTCGACGCGCTCGGTGTCCCCCCGCACCGGATACCCGCCGGTCTCGACGCCCAGGCGGCGCTGTACCGCAGCCTGCTCGCCGGCCGCCGGATACTGATCCTTCTCGACAACGCCCAGGACACCGACCAGGTCCGCCCCCTGCTGCCCGGCACCCCCGGCTGTCTGGTCATCGTCACCAGCCGCAACCAGCTCAGCGGCCTGGTCGTCAACGACGGGGCGCTCCCGCTGACCCTGAACCCGCTCGCTCCCGGCGAGGCACACGACTTCCTGGCCAACCGCCTCGGCGCCGGCCGGCTGGCGGCGGAGCCCGAGGCGACCCACGAACTCATCGCCCACTGCGCCCGGTTGCCGCTGGCCCTGGCCATCGTCGCCGCTCGCGCCGCCACCAACCCCGGCTTCCCGCTCAGCGCCGTCGCCACGGAACTGCGCGACAGCCACGGCAGCCTCGACGCCTTCGCAGGGGGCGACCTCACCAGCGACGTACGCGCCGTCTTCTCCTGGTCGTACGAGGCACTGTCCACGCCCGCCGCACGACTGTTCCGGCTGCTCGGCCTGCACGCCGGGCCCGACATCACCGCGCCCGCGGCGGCCGCCCTCGCCGGACTCCCCCTCCGCGAGACCCGCGCTCTGCTCGTCGAGCTCACCCGTGCCCACCTGCTCGCCGAGCACCTGCCCGGCCGCTACACCCTGCATGACCTGCTGCGCGTCTACGCCGGCGAGCGCGTCCACGCCGAGGAGACACGGCAGGAGCGGGAGCGGGCCGTCGAACGGCTCCTGGCCTGGTACCTGCACACCGCGGACGCCGCCTATCCGTTCCTCACCCCGCATCGCAGACGGGTCCCCCTCGACCCCCTGCCCCCCTTGTGCCAGCCGCTGGCCTTCACGACTCACGAGCAGGCCCTGAGCTGGTGCGAGGCCGAGCGGACCCACCTCGTCGTCGCCGTGCACCAGGCCGCCGCATCCGGCCGGCCTGGCATCGCGTGGCGACTGACCGGCGCCCTGTGGGGGTTCTTCTACCTCCGCAGCCATCTGCACGACTGGCTCGACGTGGCGCGTACGGGCCTCGCCGCCGCCCGGTCCGCCCGTGACCGCAAGGGCGAGGCGTGGAGCCTCGGGGACGTGGCCGCCGCTCTGACGCAGATGCACCGGTTCGACGAGGCCATCGACCATCTCCGGCAGGCGATGACCCTTTGGCGGGAGCTCGGCGACCCGCTCGGCAGATCCCACTGCCTCGGCAACCTGGGCAACACCTATCTGCAGACCGGCCGGCTCGGCAAGGCCGTCGAGTACAGCCGCCGGGCCCTGGCCGTCCACCGGATCATCGGCAGCGCGTGGTCGGAAGGCATCATGCTGGCCAACCTGGGCGACGCCTACCAGCGGCTCGGCCGGTTCGACGAGGCCGTCGACTGCCTGGAGCAGGCGCTGACCGTGCTGCGTACCATCGGCAACCGCTGGGTCGAAGGCGTCACACTCGACATCCTCGGTACGGTCCACCACCGGCTCGGACGCCACGACGAGGCGCTGGACCACTACCGCCGGGCGCTGGAGACGCATCGCGACGTCGGCAACCGCTGGGGCGAGGGTCACACGCTCGGGCATGTCGGTGAGGTCCACCTGGCCTCCGGCAGCCTTGAGGCGGCCCGCACCACCTGGAACCAGGCGCTGTCGATCTTCGAGGATTTCGACCACCCGGACGCCGAGGAGATGCGCAAGCGGGTCGGCAGCCTGAACGAGTGCTTTCCCGGCCGGCCGTCCGGCGTACGACGGGATGCTGCCGCCGGCCGCCAGACGAATCGCACGACCGGAGGGTGAAGCCGGGCATGTCATTCCTGGAACCGGCTCCCGTTCACGTCGGCGCCGGAGCCGGAGAAGCCGGCCCTGACCGTCCTCAGGCCGCATGTCCCGGCAGCTCTCCCGACGAAAGGCGGGTTGGCGGCCGAGGTCCTGGCGTGGCATCCGCCCGCCGTCCGGCGCGCACCGCTCATCGGGGAAACCTCCACTCGTGACGTCCCATGACGTCGTCCTGCCCCTCGCGTGACATCACGACGTCACGACGGGACGTACCCCGAAACGGGAGAGAGGCGAAAACGGTTCATTGAACTGTTGACCCCGGCTCCCCGTTGTCGCTCCTGTCGGTGTCTCCGCCCCATGAGAGAAGGGCACCATGGCCGATTCCCCACCGGGTCCCCAGCCACGGAAGGTGCTGACCAAGCCGCGTCCGGCTCTCTCCGAGCAGCAGGAGGACGCGCTCTGGAAGCGCCGCGCGCAGGACGTGATCAAGGAGAACCTGAGGAAGACCTCGCGCTGGCGCGCCCTGTGGAACTACCTGAAACGGTTGTGGTCACCGCGGAAGGAGTCCGGGTCCCCGGCCGGTGAAGGGGGGTCTCAGGAGCCCTCGGCCGGCCTTTCCGGCCCAGCCGGAGGAGACGCGCCCGCCGCAGAGCGTCCGGCTGACAGGGCGGAACAGCGCAAGCGCAAGTTCTCGATGGCGGACGTCGCGGAACTCTCGATCAAGGATGCCGAGAAGCTCACCGCCCAGCTGCTGGACCTGATCGTGAAGTCACCCCGTCTGCGGGATGCGTACGCGAACCGCCAACTGCCCGTACTCGAGATGCTGCTCGAGAAGACGGACCCCAAGAACGCCGAGCCGCCTGCTCCCAAGGAGCCCGAGCAACCTGCCCCCAAAGAGGATGCCGAGTCGGTGCGGAGCAGACGGTCGTCCATGAGTGTGGCGGAGCTGTACGAACGAGGTCCGGTGGAGGGAGGCGCGGACCTGCGCGCGACCCTGGCCACCGAAATGGATCTGAGTCTGGCTACGGAATCCCGCCTGCCGGCCGGCGATATCGCGCATGAGCCGCCGACGTTTCTCAGTGGGGAGACGGTGGTTGACGCCCCTTTCGCTTCCCCCGTGCGGGACTCGCAGAAATTCCTGGATCGGTACGGCTCAGCTCTCACCCGTACCAAGAGCATGGGCGGCGAAGGCAGTCAGGAGCCCGTGTCCCCGGTGTCGGACCTCAGCCGGGCCGGCTCCCCGGCGCCCTCGCAGAAGAGCCGCTGACACCGCTACTCCGCCAGCCGACGGCACGGGCCGCACCGTTCTTCCGGTGCGGCCCGCCCCTGTCTCTGCTGCTGCCGCCCCGTCAAGAAGCCTCGGCGGGGGACAATCCCGGATCAGTCCGCCGCACGGTAGGCGTTGCCGCTGGCGTTCGCGGCTGTGCCGTTGTAGAGGCCGGTCGGGCTGGTCTGGGTGGAGAGGGCGAACCAGGAGTAGCGCTCCACGAAGTCCAGGCCGTCCAGCATGGTGGTCGACGACTGGATGAAGGCGGCCTGTTCCTGGTCGCTGGGGTAGCGGGGGGCGCCCTGGGACCAGTCGATGAGGGCGTACTCCGTCAGCCAGATCGGCTTGTGGTAGCGGTCGTGGACGCGTTGGAGGTAGTCGGCGAGCTGGCCGGCGGCGGCGGGGCCGAAGTCGGCGCCGTACCAGTGCACGGGGATGAAGTCGACGCGCAGGCCCCGTTCGGCGGCTCCCTGCATGAAGCGGTCCAGCCAGCCGCCGGGGACGTCGGCGCCGGTCGCGACGGCCGGGGCACCCATACGCAGGCCGGTGCCCTGCAGCCGTGGCCAAAGGTCCAGGGCCTGCTCGGGGCTCATGTTGGCCTGGCTGGGCGAGTCCGGCTCGTTGAAGCCGAGCAGGTTCCTGCCCTCGCGGGCCGCGTTGCCCAGTTCGGCGTCGGTGACCGAGCCGGGACCCCAGATCGTCGGGACGAACTCCGTACCGGCAGGCTTGCCGAGCTCGCCGCTGGAGGAGGCCCAGTTGTGGTACCAGGTCGCGCCGGAGTCGGCCAGCGCCTCGCCGGTGCCCGGGACGGGGTTCAGGGCGGCGCCCTTGTGGGGCGAGGACGCGGTTTCCGCGTGGACGGTGGGGATGGGGTCGGGTGCGGGGTTTCCGGCACCGGCGCCGGCGGAGCCGTGGAAGGCGACGGTCAGACCGCTGCACTTGCTGCACTGACGCACGGTCTGGTTGCCCGCCTCGGCATCCTGCTTGGACCACGCGTACGCCTTGGGGCACTGCTTGCTGATCGCGTCGCTGTACGCGGTCTTCGCGTCCCGGTTCGGGTTGACGCACACCAACGGCTTGTCGGTGCCCTGCTCCCTCGTCAGGTTCTCCGGCGGGCAGACGGACAGCAGATCACCAGGGCAGCCCATCTCGGCGCACTCGCCGCCGTTCTCGGGAGGCGCCACACCATCGGGCGTGATGGTGATGGGCACCGAGACGGCGTTGACGTAACTGACGTTGTACCAGGGCGCCAGTGCGTCGGCCGTGTCGAAGTTGAACTCGGCGAGGCTGGCGGGCTGTTCGCCGACGGAGCAGCGGTCGGCGTACGGTCCGCAGTCCCCGACGGCGCAGTGGAACGTACTGCCCACCTCACCGCTGCACCCCTGGCGGGCGAAGAACTTGCCGCGCCAGTGCCCGGCTCCCGAGCGCTCGGGAATGGTGATGGTCGCGGACTGGCCGGGGTCCAGCGTCGGCAGCCCGGCGAGCGGGGTCGAGCCGTCGGCGTTGACCGTGGCGCCGACCCAGACGCGGCCGGCCGTCTGATTCTGGAAGGTGACGGTGTGCTCCGCGGCGGCCGCGGCCTCGGTGAAACCGTCAGCGGAGTCGCCGGAACGGGCCTGGAACACCGCGGCTGTGGCTGACACACCGACAACCACCAATAAGAAGGCGAAGAGAAGTGCCCGTACACGCATACAACATGCCTCTCCAGTCGGGCTTGCGTCGGATCGACGATCCAGTGATCGCCTGCGCAGGCACGACGGATGTACGCAAGGGAAGGTTCACCACGCGCCGACCCGCGGGGAACGGGTCGCTACTTCCCCAGGGCGGCGATCTCCACGGACAGCAGAAGCCGCTGCGCGGGGTCCCGGAGCGAGAGACCGAAGGTCTGCTCGGCCCTGCGCAACCGCTGCCGGAGGGTGTTCTGGTGGATGTGGAGCGCCGCGCTGGCCGGTACGACATCGCCGAAGTGCCGTAGGTAGGCGCCGAGTGTCGCGAGGTGGTCGGTGCCCTGCTCCGTGTCGTACGCCGCGATGCGTTCGGCGGTTCCGGTGCGCAGGTCGGCGTTGGCGCGCACGGTGGCGAGGAGGCGGCGCAGCACCAGCTCGGCGTGCAGCTCGTGGGTGCGGTAGACGCCGGGTGCCGCGCGTTCGTCGTGGAGGTGGTCGAGCGCCGCGTCGATGTCCTGGCGCGCCTCGCGCAGGCCGGCCGGGGAGGTGATGTCGCCGGAGCGCACCAGCGTGTAGGTCCGGCCCAGCGACCGGCGAGCGCGGTCCATGAGGTGGTCGAGCAGATGGTCCACCGGGACGGTGGCGGGGGACGCGGTCGGCAGCAGGGCGTAGAGCCGGTCGCCGATGAGGGTGGCGACCGGCTGGTGCCCGAGTGACCTGCCGTCCAGGGCGATCAGGTCGAGCATCCGCATCAGGTCGGCGCGCAGCCGCATGTCCTCGTCCACCTCCCCGGCGGCCGTCCGGTGGAGGGGCGGGGACGATTCATCCAGGCCGAACAGGACGGCGGGCAGCCGGATCCCGGTCCGGTGGTCCGGCGCCGTGCCCGTCTCGAGGGCGGACCGCAGCGCGCGGTTGCGGCTGTCCCGGTCGTCGTCGGCCTGCCTGCGCAGCGTGAGCATGTGCGGCGCAGCGACCGCGGCCGCTTCGCGCAACGTCGCCTCGTGGTCGTCGGCCGGCTGCCGGTCGCCGTCGGCGAACGCCACCCACAGTGAGCCGAGAACGTCCTGTCCTGCCCTGATCACCACCGCCAGCCGTGGCAGGTCGCCGGGCCTGGTGTGCCGGATCACCGCGTCGCCGGCCCACAGTTCCTTGTCCAGGTGGTCGGCGACGGCGTCCTTCGGCACCCGGCGGCCCAGGATCCCGCGTCTGCGGGTCTCGTCGATGGGCTGGTCCGGCAGGTTGGAGTAGGCCACCAGAACCTGCTGGGTGTCCATGACCGCGACAGCGCCGCCGACGATCGTGGCGACCGCGTTGGCCAGCGAGAACAGATCTCCGCCAGGGAGCCGGCGATCGCGGGCCCCCGGGTCGCCGGGGCGTGCGGCGAGCAGCGCGGCCACCATGTGCTGGATACGCGTCCACGGCACCCGGGGGTCCACCGCCAGTACGGTGACTCCCTGCTCCGTCGCCCGTTCCACGAAGGCGCCGGGTGCGGGGAGCGCGCACTTCACGGCGAGAACACTCCGGTGATCGGCGGCGGTGCGCAGGGCGGCCCCGCTTGCCGTGCCGTCGGCCGGATCCAGTCCCACGGCGAGCAGCAGCTGCCCGGGCGGCAGGTCACCGGCCGCCTCCGGGCAGTCGAGCAGTTCGACCCCCGCGACGGCCTGGGCCCGGGCGCCGCCGCCCGCGAGCACGGTCAGCACGTCCTCGGGCATCGAGGTGACCAGCTCTGTCAACGGCAGTGACGTCATCCGGCCTCCTCATCCCAGGTGATGTCGGGTTCGACATTGACGCACGTCATCGAGTGTACGTTTCGACATTGTCCTGGCTGGTCCGTCGTCCCATGCTCATGTCCAGTGCGCCGCGATACGAAGGATGCGCCGCGACATGAAGGATGCGCCGCGATACGAAGGAGTCGGCGATGACCGTTCTGATGCACCCCTCGACCGGCCGGCCCCCGGCCTCCATGAGTGACGCCGAGTGGCGGGCGCGGCTCGAACTGGCCGCCGGTTACCGGATCTTCGATCATCTGGGCTGGGTCGAAATGATCTTCAATCACATCACGCTGCGGGTGCCCGACGAGGAGGGCAGCCTGCTGATCAATCCGTTCGGCCTGATGTACCACGAGGTCACCGCCTCGAACCTGGTGAAGATCGATCACCAGGGGAACATCCTCTCGGACTCGCCCTGGCCGGTGAACGAGGCCGGACTGCTGATCCACACGATCCTGCACGCGAGCCGCTCCGACGCCCACTGCATCATGCACACCCACACCACGGCGGGCAGCGGTGTCGCCTGTATCCGCGACGGCCTGGACCCGGACAACTTCTACTCGGCCCAGCTCTTCGAGATGGTCGCGTACCACGATTTCGAGGGCGTCACCGTCAACCCGGAGGAGCAGCCGCGGCTGGTCGAGGACCTGGGCGACCGCAATCTGATGATCCTGCGCAATCACGGCCTGCTGGCGCTGGGGCCGACCCTGCCGGCCGCCTTCTCTGCCCTGTGGACTCTGCAGCGCGCCTGCGAACTCCAGCTCGCCGCCACCTCCACCGGCCGGCCGCTGGCCAAGGTCAGCCGCGAGGCCGCGGTCCAGTCGACGCGGGAGTCCTTCCAGCTGGGGGACCGTACCGACGCGGGACGGGTCCTCTTCGAGGCGCTGCGACGCAAGATCGACCGCATCGATCCGTCGTACCAGAGCTGACCGATTCGTCTACCAGGCGCTGACCGATCCGTCCTACGAGAGCTGACCGAACCGTCGTCGTACAAGAGCCGACCGGTCCGCCTTTCCCGAGCTGACCGGTCCGTCGTACCAGAGCCTGACCGATCCGTCCTACCAGAGCTGAGGGATGGCCTTGAAGATCACGATTGTCGGACCCGGCGCGGTCGGCGCGACGTTGGCCGCGTCGTTCACCGCGGGCGGCGCGCAGGTGTCCCTGCTGGGAGCGCCGGGCGCTCATCTTCACGCCATCGCCGAGCACGGGCTCCTTGTGGACAGCACGGGCAGCACCGCCCGGTACCGCCTTGCCGCCTCCCACGACCCGGCGCTGCTCCCCGATCCTGACCTGGTGGTCATCTGCGTCAAGGGCCAGGACCTGTCCGCGGCCGTCGCACGCGTCCGGCCGTGGATCGAGGCCGGTGCCGATGTGCTCGTGGTGGCCAACGGCGTCCCGTGGTGGTTGCTGGCCACTGTGGACGGCTTCGGCTACCAGGTGATCCGGAAGGTGGACCCGGACGGCGGCCTGCTGGATCTGCTGCCGCCCTCCCGGGTGATGGCCGGCGTAGCCCACTTCAGCAGCTCCGTCCCGGAGCCCGGCCATGTGACGCATACCGGCGGCGACTGCCTGATCATCGGCGACCCGCTCGGCGGGGCCTCCGCCCGTGTCGACCGGTGCGCCAAGGCGCTGTCCGCGGGCCCGGTGCGCGCCGAGGTGAGCGTGGGCATCCGCACGGCGATGTGGGAGAAGCTGCTCGGGAACGTGAACCTCAACCCGGTCAGCGCGCTGACCGGCGGCACGGTGCTCGAAATCCTCCAGAGCCCGGATCTACGACAGCTCTGTGCCGACATCTTCAAGGAGACGGCCGAGGTCGGCGCGAGGCTCGGCATCCCGACCACCATGTCGGCGGACGAGCGGCTCGAAGTCGCCGCCCGGCTCGGCAACTTCCGCACCTCGATGCTCCAGGACTCCGACCGCGGCCGGCGCCTGGAGACGGACGCCATTCTCGGCGCCGTCCGGGAACTCGCGAGGCGCACCGGCGTCCCCAGCCCGGCCATGGACGCGGTCGACGGTCTGCTGTCCCTGCGCGAACGCGTCCGCCACCCGGACCCGGACCCGGACCAGGGGCCGGACCGCGAACGCGTCCGCTACCCGGACCCGGGCCCGGACCAGGGGCCGGACCGTGAACGCGTCCGCCACCCGGGCCAGGACCCGGGCCAGGACCCGGGCCAGGACCCGGGCCAGGACCCGGGCCAGGACCCGGGCCAGGACCCGGGCCCGGACCCGGGCCAGGACCCGGGCCCGGACCCGGACCAGGGCCTCGACCCCGGCCAGGGCCTCGACCCGGACCAGGAGCGCACCTGATGCCGCCACGGTGTCTCCAACGCCTTCTACCTCTACCTGCGCGACCCCGACGGCCACCGGGTGGAGATCTACACCTCCGACTACTACACCGGTGACCCCGACCACGAGACCTACCGCTGGAACGTCCACGACGACCGCCGCCGAGACTTCTGGGGGAGCGCGGTCATCGAGTCCTGGTACAAGGAGGCCAGCCCCGTCCTCGGCATCGACGGCTCGCCGCAGCCGGTCACCGAGACGCTGCTCGACGAGTCCGCCGTCCAGGTCGGCGCGGACGGTCTGGGCTGAGCACCGGCTGAGGGATCAGGGGGCGGGACTCGCGTCCAGGGCGTCGGCGGGACCGGTCCGGAGCGAGTGGATCATCCCGGTGACAGGTCCGACGGGCAGCGGCCGGCTGTGTACGGTGTCCGCGATCAGCGTCTGCCGCGGAGCCGACGCGTCACAGGCGGGCCAGGCCGCACCGTCGGGGCCCCGCGGAACGCCGGTGCGGGCGAACTCCGTCCAGGCGTGCCGCAGTACCTCGCTGATCCCGGCATCGGTCTCGTCGTAGTCCTCGCCGGGAGTGATCCGGCGGAAGAGGTAGGGGAGTTCGGCCATGTGGAAGGCGAGCATGCCCGAGCGGCGGGCGGACGGTGAGACGCGCGCGAAGCGGTACGAGTAGCACGTACGGCCCAGGGCGGTGAAGCGCTCGTAGGAGGTCAGCTCCGGCTCGTGCCAGACGGCGCTGGTGGACAGTTCGGCCAGCGCCTCGTACGTCGTCAGGCCTCTGCTGTCGAAGTCGGCGAGGATGTCGTCGGCGCGGGAGCCGCCGAGCGTGCCGGCCATCGCGGCAAGTGTGCGGGGTGTGTAGACCTCGGCCGGGTCGAGGCCGGGGCGACCGTGCAAGCCGTCCGGCCGGTCGAAGAACCGTGCCTCGTCCTGGGTGCTGCCGAACATCACGGGTAGGTTCGCGGGCCAGTTGGAGAAGCCTTCCGTCACGACCTCGCCGTCCACCGTCGGGTACCACACGAGGTTCGCCGGTGTGTGCACCTGGCCGGGGGGCGCCGTGGTGCCGGCCGTCGCCCAGGACGCCTCACGCACCCGCTCGGCGGACAACTGGCGCAGCTCGTCCGGGTCTTTGCTGCCCAGGAAGCCGAAGACCTCCTCCGTCGCCCGGGCGGCACGCTCATAGGACGGCGAGGCGGCCACGGCGTAGTCCTCGAAGCCCGCGCTCTGGATGATTCCCCGGTGGAACAGGCCCCGGGCGGAAGGCGTCGACAACAGGGTGCGCACCGCGACGGCGCCGGCGGACTGGCCGAAGACGGTCACGTTGCCCGGGTCGCCCCCGAAGGCGGTGATGTTCTCCGCCACCCAGGTCAGGGCGGCGACCCAGTCGCCCACCGCGAAGTTGGTGCCGGTCCGCGGATCGGTCAGGAAACCGAAGGCGCCCAGCCGGTAGTTGACCGAAACGACGACCACACCGTGCCGTGCCAGGGTCTCGCCCGAGAACAACGGATCCGACGCCGAGCCACCGATGAAACCGCCGCCGTGGATCCACACCATGACCGGCAGCTGTGCGGCGCCGTCCGGTTCGGGGGTCCAGACGTTGAGGTACAGGCAGTCCTCGCTCTGCTCGGCGCCCAGTCCTGGCCCGCGCCCGTTGCCCGCCGTCTGCATCGCGGCCGCGCCGAACGCCGTCGCCTCACGCACCCCGGACCACGGCGCGGGCGGGGCCGGCGGCCGCCACCGCAGCGCGCCGACCGGTGGGGCCGCGTAGGGCAGGCCCAGGAAGGCGTGCACCCCGTCGTTCTCCTTGCCCCTGACGGATCCCTGCCCGGTACGCACCGTCCGCATGGGACGCCCTCCTCAACGCTGGATCTGTGTCAGCCGCAGTCTGCCGTGAAGCCGGCACTCTCGATGGCGTGCACCGCGCACGCCTCGTCCTTGTCGGGGTGATCTCCGCTGATCCCCACCGCGCCGATGATGCGGCCCTCCGTGTCGCGGACGAGTACGCCACCGGGAACCGGGGCGATCCGGCCGCCCGAGATGGAGCTCAGGGCCTCGAAGAAGGCGGGTGCCGTGGCGGCCCGCCGCGCCAGATCGCGGCCTCCGGCGCCCATGCCCAGCGCTCCCCACGCCTTGGCCTGGGCGATGTCCGGCCGCAGGATCCCGCTGTCGTCCTCTCGCTTGAGGGCGAGCAGATGGCCCCCCGGGTCGAGGACGGCGACGGTCAGCGGATGGCACTCCAGGGCGCGTCCGTGTTCCAGGGCGCTGTCGACCATCAGTGATGCGTGCTTGAGCAGGAGAACTTCCATGAATCCGTTCCTTGACGTGGTGACGGGCAATGGTCCGCACGGCACCGTGTGTACCAGTGATCAGGCGGGGCTGGTGACGTCCTTGACGGGAGCCTGCAGGGTGGCGGGACCCGGGGCGTTCCGCTTGAGCATGCCGAACCCGAACAGCACCGCTGCGGCGCAGAGGGAGACGCAGCCCGCTAGGACGAAGAGCGAGGACGTGGTGAGCTTCGCGGCGATCAGCCAGCCGCCCACCACCGGGCCCGCGATGCCGCCGAGCCGCCCCCAGCCCATGGACCAGCCGACGCCGGTGGCGCGCTGGGACGTGTCGTAGAACTGGGGGATCAGTGGGATCGTGCACATCTGCGCACCCAGGCTGAGCAGACCGGCGACGAAGGTGATGACGAGCAGCATGCCGTCGGACGTGGTGGCCCAGCCGATGAGGGCGACGGCGACGGCGCCCAGGGTGTACGCGGCCCCGATCACGAAGGGCGGTCGGCCACGGTCCGCGAGCCGGCCGATCACCAGGCAGCCGAGGATGCCTCCGAGATTCAGTGTGGACACGGCGAGCAGGCCACTGTCCGCCCCGGCCGCGACGGCGACGCTGGGCAGCCAGGTGACCAGGAAGTACGTCATGAGCAGGGTCAGGAACATCGCGGCCCACAGCAGGACCGTGCCCGGGCCCCTGCCCTCCTTGAACAGGGCCGCGACGGGAGACCGGGTCACGGCGGGGTCTTCTTCTCTCGCACCGCCGCCGTCCGCCGGGATCCCCAGCCGTTCCAGGGTCCTGGCCGCGGCCACGCCGTCGCCGCGGGCGGCCAGGAACCGGGCGGACTCGGGCAGCCGGAACACCAGCAGTGGCAGCAGGAGCAGCGGCACGACACCGCCGACGTAGAAGACGCTCTGCCAGCCGTAGGCCGGGATCAGCCAGTTCGCCAGGACTCCGCCGACCACCGCGCCCATCGGGAAGCCGCAGAACATCAGCCCGACGATCGTCGCCCGGGACTTCGCGGGCGCGTACTCCGAGGCGAGCGAGATGATGCCCGGCAGGGCGGCGCCGAGACCGATTCCGGTGAAGAACCGAACGGTTTCCAGGGCGCCGACCGAGCCGACGAGCGGGGTCAGGAGGGTGACGGCACCGAAGGCCAGGACCCCGAAGACCACCAACGGCCTGCGCCCCACACGGTCGCCTATCACCCCGGCCACCGTGGCCCCGATCAGTCCCCCGAAGAGCCCGATGCCGAACACCGTGCCGAACCCCGAGGGCTCCAGATGCAGGTCGGGGCCCATGGCGGGGGCCGCGAGGGAGATCAACTGGGTGTCGAGCCCGTCCAGTAGTGCGACCGCCGCGCACAGGAGGATGACGGTCAGGGTGGGGCGTGACATACGTCCTGTGTCAAGAACCGAGCCGACCTCGGCGCTCGCACCAGTACTCATGGGTCGTCCCTTTCCATGCTGCTGAATCAAGGCTCAATTCCGTGGCGTTCGGGCTCGATGGCGCTTCGTGGATTCGCTGGTGCGGCTCGGAGGCTTGGGCTCTGTTACTCGGATTCGTGTCGGTCCGGGTGTTCAGGAGCGAGGCGATCAGCTCTGAATAGAGGGGACCCGAGGCCCTGATCTCATCGCCGCGCGGCGAGGAAGTGATCAGTTCGAGTGCGTGGGCATGGTGGATTCGGACCATCCGCACCGCCCGCTCGCCGTCCCGGGCCTCAAGGGCTTCCACGACGGCAATGCGCTGCGGATGGAGAGCACCCGCGATGCGCTGCCAGTCGGCGAGCCTGGGACCCCCGGACAATTCGAAAGCGAGCTGTACCTGGATGTCGGCGAAGAATCCGCACAGTGCCGCGAGGAGCGCGCTGTGGGAGATCTCGGAGAGCCGGTGGAGGTAATTCCTGAGATCGGCCGCGGCCCGGTCCACACTCCGGATGGCGGCCAGTTTCTCGGCGGCCGCCCTGAGGGAGGCGATCTCCTCGTCGGAGGCGCAGCGCGCCGCCAACTCGACCGCGTAGGCATTCAACGCGGCCTGGAGGCCGAGGAATTCGGCTGGGCCGACGTTCTTGAGCTGGATCACCGAGGCGAGCGACACAGCGATCATGGTGTCGGTCGAGGCGGTGACGTATGTTCCGGTGCCGTGCCGGACACTGACCAGGCCCATGGCCGTCAGCGCACGCACCGATTCACGCACCGTGGCACTGCTGACGCCGTACCGCTCGGCGAGATTCCGTTCCGGCGGGAGGCGCGATCCGTCGGGCAGCGCTCCGTGAAGGATTTGATTCCGCAGGTCGTCGAAAATGCGGTCGGCCGCCCGGCCGCGCCCAACCCTGTGGAAATCCTGGCTTTTGTACAGGTGATCCGCCATGGAGCGCATCCTCGGTTCTGGCCGAATCGGTCTGCGTGTCTACGAGCGGTGTCAGGAGGCGAAGTCCGCGTCCTGTTCGGGCGTTCCCACCTCTTAACGCGACTGTCACATTAGGTCACCAGGTGACTTAGGTGCAAGGCTCGTGCAGACGTTTTCATGGCCTCCGTAAAGAGGTGCGGCAACGGCGGCTCCGCCGGGCTCAGCTGAGGTCGTCGGCTGTGACGCGCTGATCGTCAATGGTCGCTCCGGCGATCGCGAGTGTCTGCGCGGTGTACTCCCGTACCGCCTTGGCCGCTGCCAGGCGGTCATGTGCGGCGACCGCCTCCACGATGGCGATACGCACGCCACGCAGCCTCGCGACGTCCGATGCCCACTTCGATTCCGGGCCCTGACGGACGCGGCGGGCCAGCGACAGGTGCGTCGAGATGACGAAGGACGCCACCACTTCGAGCAGCTTGTCGTGGGACAGGGCGATGAGCCCCCCGAGGAACTCCTGCAGAGTCTGGACGAACTCCTCGCTGGACATGGAGTCGTTGAACGACTTCGCCGTCGCGAGTACGGCGTCGATCTCCTCGGGAGTGGCGGTCGTGATCGCGAGATCGACTGCCTGGAGGTTCAGCGTCTCCGCCAGCTTCAGGATGCTCGGCAGGTCGATGTTCTCCAGCTCGACCACCGACCGCATCGCCGAGGCCATCAGCGTGGAGGAGTCCGCGATCACGGTCATCCCCGAGCCGTGCCGCACCTCCACGAGGCGCATCGCGCTGAGCGCCCGGATGGCTTCGCGGATCGTCGGTGAGCTGACGCCGTAGAAGGAGGCCAGCTCCTTCTCGGAGGGGAGCTTGGAGCCGCGCTTCAGGCGGCCCGACAGGATGCCCGACTCCAGGTCGCGCAGTACTCGATCGGCGACACTCGCACGGTCTCGGTCGAAGCCACCGTTTGCAACAAACGCCGTCACCGTCTGCCCTCTCCTCGTCATCGTCCGACACCTCATGGGTGCGCCCCAACAGCCACGAACTCATCAGGTGACTATAGGTCTTGCTCGTTGGATCGTACCGCAAGGCGGGAACCCCGTGGGGTCGGCGGCAGGGTCGCGCGGCCCGCCTCCCAGGTGGGAAGACTTCAGATCCCCAAGTCACTTGCTGACTTGTTGCCTTTGGTCTACGCTCGCACTGGCCAACGAAAAGGGGATGACGTGAGCGCATACCGCAATCGACTGCTGGAAATGGTCGACCAGGGAATCGTGCCGCTGGGAATGCAGTGCTTCACCGGAAACGGAGCGTTGATAGAGGTCCTCGGGCTGACCGGCTATGACTTCGTCATGCTCGACACGGAGCATTCGCCGAACAATCCGCGAGCACTCGAGGACAGCATCCGGGCGGCCAACCACGTGAATATGGTTCCGGTGGTCCGGGTGCCCAGCTTCGACGACGAGGCCTCGATCCGCCGTGCCCTCGAAGCCGGCGCCGAGGGCATCTTTCTGCCGATGGTCAAGTCGGCTGCGGATATCAGGACGGCCGCCGACGCCGCGTTCTTCCCGCCGCTGGGAAAGCGCGGCATCTGTCCGGCCGTGCGGGCGACCGGCTATGCGTTCAGCGACTTCAACGAGTACGCGCGCCGCAACAACGAATCGACCATCCTGGTCCCGCTGATCGAGCACCCCGACGCGGTCGAGAACATCGAGGAGATCTGCGCCCTCCCCGAAGTGAGCATGGTGATCTTCGGCGTGGGCGACCTCTCCTTCGCCATGGGCGAGGGCGTCGAGCAGCTGCGCAGCCCCAAGGTCCAGGCCGCCTACCGCCGGGTGATGGACGCCGCCGCCAAGTACGACGTCCCGGTGATCGGCGGGCCCAACCTCGATCCGACCCCGGAAACCTGCCTGGACGCACTGGAGATGGGCGTCAAGGTCTTCACCCTCGGACTCGACATCATGGCCTTCCGGCGTGCCTGCGAGGGAATGGTCAACGACCTCTACACGGCATCACAGAAATCCCAGCTCTCGCGTCCGACTCCGCCGCCGAGCGGATTCCCGGCCCGCTGAGCCGCGACCGCAGGAGCCGAAAGAGCCGAAAGAGCCGAAAGAGCCGAAAGAACCGTCAGAACCGCCAGAACCTGCTGAGCCGCACCTGACAGAAAGGGAGAGCGATGTCGCGTATCAATCGCTACGTCATCGGCAGCGATGAGAACGGGCGCTCGGCCGTGCTGGACGACAAGCTGAGCAACGTCCAGGAGAAGGAAGGCTACTTCTGGCGAGCGACCCTGTGGGCCACCGCGGAGACGCCCGCCGACAACTCCGTCGAGGGCGACAGGTCTCTCATCGGCCCGCGCCGCGAACCGCTGCCCAACGGCCTGCTGTGCCGTGCGCTCGAACTGCAGCCGGACGACCCGGACGCCGCGCGGTCCGCGCAGGTCTTCGACGAGCTCAGTGCGCAGGCCGGACAGACAATCAAGGCCACCGACGAGGAACGCAGCCGTCACCCGAGCATGCACCGCACCGACACCCTCGACTGCATCACCTGCGTACGGGGCGAGGTCTACCTCCTGACCGATGTCGACGAGGTCAAGCTCACGCCGGGCGACACCGTCGTGATCCGGGGGACCAACCACGCCTGGAGCAACAGGTCGAGCGAGCCCTGCCTGCTCGTCGGCTCCTCGGTCGCCGCCCTTCCGCTCGGGCCGGATTCCTGACCTCGTCGCCCTGGCGAACGCCGCCCCGCGGAACCACCAGAAAAGACCGAACCCAGGGAACACACCGTGCCGATCGACCGGGCAAGACTCGCAGAACACCTCGACAAGCTCGACATCGCCGAGCTCGTCCGGCTGGAGCGCCACTGGCGGGACACGGCCGCGTGGGGCAGCGAAGCGCTCGCTCACGTCCTTGATGTGATCGGCAAGCCCCCAGATCTCGTGGATGACGATGAGTCCACCCTTGACGGGGGTTCCGCTCGCCGGGCGTACGAGGTAGGCCTCGAACGCCCCGCCGTCGCTGAGCAGTTCAATGGTCTCGCCCATGCTCAGCCCTCTCTCCGTCGTGACTCCGGCCGGCCCTCAGTCTTCGAGAGCGGGCCGCACGAACCCGACATGCGCCTTCGCGACCCGTTCCGGGAGGCCGTCGAAGACACGCCGACGGGCCTCCGAGCTCCGGTAGGCGGCGTCGACACGTGCGAAGTCCTCCGCCGTGCCCGGAACGCTGACGGCCCACACGAACTCGCCCGCATCCTCATTGACGTAGGCGAACTCGACGGTGAACCCGGCCTTGGTACGCAGCGCGGGCATCGTGGCCCGCCACCAGTCGACGAAGGCGTCGAGTTCACCCGGGACTATTTCGTACCGGCGAAGCTGGATCATGGTCGTTCCGCCTCTCAGCCCTGGCGCGTCGGTGCGGCGGCCTGTGTTGTGGACTTCTCCCGCTGGATCAGGTTGAGCACGTGTGCCCGCAGCTCCGCGAGCTTGGGCAGGGACTTCGTCCCGACCTGGTCGCGATGCTCGCCGAGCGGAATCGGAAGCCGTTCGCGTACGCGCGTCGGCGAGCCGGACAACACCACGACCTCGTCGCCCAGGTAGACGGCTTCGTCGATGTCGTGGGTCACCAGCACGACGGTGACCCCGAACTGCTCGCGGACACCGAGGATGAGGTCCTCTCGGCCACCTTAGACGCGGGACGCCTGATGAGTAAATGACTTGGTGACTTCAAATGGCGGGCGATCTTAACGGCTCCGACATGTTTGCTGGATGGCCCGTGGAGGGTGGTTTGAGCGATCTGACCCGTATGTACCGGAGTGGTGAGGCGGGTGCCGGAGGTGCGCGGCGGGTTCTACCCGCCAGGGCGCAAAAAGAAATCGCAGGCCAAATACGTACTTTGGCCTGCGATACCTATGAGTAGCTGGTGCCCCCAACGGGATTCGAACCCGTGCTACCGCCTTGAAAGGGCGGCGTCCTAGGCCGCTAGACGATGAGGGCTATCGGCCCGCCTGGGCGCTTTGCAGCGCGTCGGGGACGTCAGAAGCATATGGGATGGCGGGAGGTATCGCCAAAACGGTTTCAGGGGCTGCTCCCTGAGCCGGCTGTCTCTGAGGGGGTGCTCCCTGAGGGGGCCGGGGTCGAGCCGCTGTCGGACGGAGTCGGGGACTGGGGCGCCGCGCCGGGCCTGTTCTCCTCGGGCAGGTGACGGCTGACCTCCGCCGTCGTCAGGCCCAGTCCGCCGAGCTTGATCTCGTCCCAGGCCTGGAGACGGCGGGTGTCCCGGTCGAGGTAGAGGACGGAAGCCTCGATGGGGTCGGGGTACTTGCCCTCCAGGGCGCGCAGGCCGCTGCCGCCCGTCGACCCCTCGATACGCAGCCGCGTTCCGCCCGGCATGACCTCCATCTCCTGGTGATGCAGATGACCCGCCAGGACCAGCGGCACCTCCCCGTCCGTCTCGCGGGCGGCGTCCGGTTCGTGGGCGATGGCGATGTCGACGGGCGTGCCCGCCACCCGCTGGTCGCGCAGCACCGACGCCAGCTGTGCGCCCGCCAGTTGCTGCGCCTGGGCACCACCCGGATCGACCGCCCGGTCAGGGGTGAACGACGGGTCACCGATGCCCGCGAAACGCAGCCCCGCGACCGTGACCGCCCGGCCCTTGTCCAGGACGCGCACGTTCTTGATCTTTTCGAGGTAGCGCTGGGTGATGAGGGAGTCGTGGTTGCCCCGGACCCAGACGTACGGCGCTCCCAGGTCCGCGATCGGGTCCAGGAAGCCGTTCTCGGCCGCCGTGCCGTGGTCCATCGTGTCGCCGGAGTCGACGATCACGTTGATGTCGTACTGCTCCACGAGCGACGCGATGATCTTCCAGCTCGCCGGGTTGAGATGGATGTCGGAGACGTGCAGGACCCGGATGGTGGTCGGGTCCGGTTCGTAGCCGGGGAGCGTCGAGGTGACGTCGTACAGCTTCGTCACGTTCGTCACCAGGCGCGCCAACTCCTTCTGGTAGACGTCGAATTCGCTGACGATGCTGCGGGCGTTGCCGACGAGGGAGGGTGCGGAGGAGAGCAGCCCGGAGAACTTCGGTTCCAGGACCGAGTTGGGGTTCCAGGTGGCGAAGGCCGTCCCTCCGCAGGCGGCGAGGAGGGTGAGGGCGAGGCCGCCCGCCGCGAGGGCGCGGCGGGGCCGGCGGTAGACCGCGAGGCCGAGCGCCGTGGCCCCGGACACGACGGCCACGCAGGACCGTACGGCCAGATCGAGCGTGCCGTGCTCCACGTCCTGCGCGACCTCCTCCTGGAGGCCGGAAAGCCGCTCCGGGTGATCGACCAGCGCCTGCGAGCGCACCGGGTCGAGCCGGTCCACGTCCACGTCGAGCCGTAGCGGGGCCTCGTGGCTGCGCAGCTCCAGGGCGCCCAGCGGGGCGACGTTGATCTTCGTGCCGCCGTCCAGGGAGGGCCGCAGCGTCATGGTGGTGTCCATGGGACCGACCGGCACGCGCACGTTCCCCACGATCAGCAGCCCCAGCCAGGCCCCGAACAGGACGACGGTCATGAGCCCCAGGACCCGGGCGTACGGGTGGGGCTGGTGGACGAGTTCGGTCGCCGGGTGGGGCCGGCGGGCGCGGTAGCGGCGGGCGAGGGCGAGGACGCGGGGTGGTGTCCCTCGTGTCTTTCGCAGCTCTCGTGTCTTTCGTAGCTGTCGTGTCTTTCGTGGCTCTCGTAGTTCTCGTAGTTCTCGTATGCGGCGTAGGACGGTGGTCACGGCAGCGGGGGCGCGGGCCATTGGTCGCGTATGCCCATGTGTGGGGGTGGGTATGCCGGGATGCTCCGGACTCTTGTACGAGGGGATGCGAGGCTTCCGTAGCGGTGGAGGCAGTTGTCGGGCCGGAGCCCGGGCTCAGCCCCAGCCCAGTTCGTGCAGCCGCTCGTCGTCGATGCCGAAATGGTGGGCGATCTCGTGGATCACGGTCACGGCGACCTCGTGCACGACCTCGTCCGGGGTCTCGCACATCCGCAGCGTGGGGCCCATGTAGATCGAGATGCGGTCGGGGAGCACGCCCGCATACCACTCGCCCCGGTCCGTGAGCGGGGTGCCCTCGTAGAGGCCCAGCAACTCGGGATCGTCGGCCGCCGGCTCGTCCTCGACGAACACGGCGACGTTGTCCATCACCCGGGTCAGCTCGGGCGGGATCCGGTCGAGGGCCTGGCTCACGAGCTCTTCGAAGGTTTCGCGCGTCATCTCCAGCACAAGGCCATTGTCAGGGACAGCGCGCTTGTGGCGCGGTCACGGAGCGGGGACATGTGACCGCAGGTCGTTCGACGGCCGCGCGTGTCTTCTTGTGGGCGGCGGGAGTTGGGCAGGGGGACTCCCCCGAACCATTCCCGAGTTCTCGGCTTCGATCGAAGAGGTTCGAAGAGGGGAGACCCCAATCGGAGGTGGCTGCCCGTGCGCGCCTTGTACGTACCCGTCCGTCTGGCCGCCACGGTCATGGCCGTCGCCGCGGCAGCCGGCTGTATGAGCGTGGGTGACGACGCGGGCCGGCCCGCCCCCTCGCATTCGGCGGGTCAGCAGGGCGGGGAGGCGCCCGACGGGGGCACCGCGCTGAGCGGCGGCGGCACCGGGTTCCACGGGGCGAAAGGAGCCAAGGGGGGCGGTGGTTCGCCGAAGCCGGGTGAGTCCGCGTCGGGGTCGGCGTCTCCATCCGCGTCGCCGTCCGCGGGCGCGAAGCCGTCCGTGAAGCCCACGGGGAACGACGGGCCGGGCGGGCCCGTGGAGCCCGCGCCGACCAAGGGGGAGCCGACTCCCACGCGTACCACGGCGGAGCCGACGCCCGAGCCGCCCCCGCCTCCGGTCTCGTCGCCGCCGGTGGTCGAACCGAGCACCGCGGAGCCCTCGTCCTCGGCGCACGAGCAGGTCACACAGCTGATGGAACGGGAGCCGGCGCCGCGGGCCGGCGAGCCGGTGTAGGCCGCGCGGACGGGACTGCCGCACCCCCCTGACCTGCACCTATGCGGGCAGTTTGCCTTCAGGGGGGAGCGGTGCGTATGGTAGTAGATCGTTTGATACCAATTGCCTGGCGCCGATGAAGAGAGCGCCGCGTGGCGCGTACTCTCCCTTGCCGTGGCCGGACCGCATAGAGGCGGTCGATTGCGACTTCACGGAGTTTGGGCGCGTGCCGTAGAACTCCGGAAGGTTCGCATTTCGCATGTCTGTTTCCAGTACTGATCACGTCGTCGTGCCCGAGAACAACGAGAACGACACCGTCGACACCGAGAGCGCCCAGAGCGTCCAGATCGTCGACACGGTCGAGGCTCCCGAGGCGTTCGAGACCTCCGAGGAGTCCGAGACCCCCGAGGAGTCCGAGACCCCGGGGATCACCTTCGGCTCCCTCGGTCTCCCCGACGGAATCGTCCGCAAGCTCGCGCAGAACGGCGTGACCGCCCCCTTCCCGATCCAGGCCGCGACCATCCCGGACGCCCTGGCCGGCAAGGACATCCTCGGCCGCGGCCGCACCGGCTCCGGCAAGACCCTCTCCTTCGGTCTGCCGCTGCTGGCTGCGCTGTCCGGCGGCCACACCGACAAGAAGAAGCCCCGCGGCATCATCCTCACGCCGACGCGTGAGCTCGCGATGCAGGTCGCGGACGCGCTTCAGCCGTACGGCGACGTACTCGGCCTGAAGATGAAGGTCGTCTGCGGCGGTACGTCGATGAGCAACCAGATGTACGCCCTGGAGCGCGGCGTCGACGTCCTCGTCGCCACCCCGGGCCGGCTGCGCGACCTCATCAACCGCGGCGCCTGCTCGCTGGAGAACGTCCAGGTCGCCGTGCTCGACGAGGCCGACCAGATGTCCGACCTGGGCTTCCTGCCCGAGGTCACCGAGCTGCTCGACCAGATCCCCGGCGGCGGCCAGCGCATGCTGTTCTCGGCCACCATGGAGAACGAGATCTCCACGCTGGTCAAGCGCTACCTGACCAACCCGGTCACGCACGAGGTCGACAGCGCCCAGGGCAACGTCACGACGATGTCGCACCACATCCTCATCGTGAAGCCCAAGGACAAGGCGCCGGTCACCTCCGCGATCGCCTCCCGCAAGGGCCGCACGATCATCTTCGTCCGCACCCAGCTGGGCGCCGACCGTATCGCCGAGCAGCTCTGCGAGTCCGGAGTGAAGGCCGACGCGCTGCACGGCGGCATGACCCAGGGCGCCCGCACCCGCGTCCTCGAAGACTTCAAGAAGGGTTACGTCAACGCGCTCGTCGCGACCGACGTCGCCGCCCGCGGTATCCACGTCGACGGCATCGACCTGGTCCTGAACGTGGACCCGGCCGGCGACCACAAGGACTACCTGCACCGCTCGGGCCGTACCGCCCGCGCGGGCCGCAGCGGCACCGTCGTATCCCTCTCGCTGCCGCACCAGCGCCGTCAGATCTTCCGGCTGATGGAGGACGCGGGCGTCGACGCCACGCGTCACATCATCAACTCCGGTACGGCCTTCGAGCCCGAGGTCGCCGAGATCACCGGCGCCCGCTCGATGACCGAGGTCCAGGCCGAGTCGGCGGGCAACGCGGCGCAGCAGGCCGAGCGCGAGGTCTCGAACCTCACGAAGGAGCTGGAGCGCGCGCAGCGTCGCGCCGTCGAGCTGCGTGGCGAGGCCGACCGCCTGGTCGCCCGCGCCGCGCGTGAGCGGGGCGACGACCCCGAGGCCGCGCTGGCCGAGGCCGCCCTCGTCGTGGAGGCAGCCGCTGCCGAGGCCGCTGCTGCGGAGCAGGCGGCAGTCGCCGCGGCACCGGTGCGCGAGGAGCGTCCGCGCCGTGACGACCGTGGCAACTACGAGCGGCGCGAGCGTCCTTCGGGCAACTCGGGCGGCTTCAACCGCGACCGTGGCGGTGACCGTGGTGGCTTCCGCCGTGACGACCGTCCCTCGGGCAACTCGGGCGGCTTCCGCCGTGACGACCGCCGTGACGACCGTCCCTCCGGCGGCTTCCGTCGTGACGACCGTCCGTCGGGTGGCTCGGGCAGCTCCGGCGGCTTCAACCGTGACCGTCGTGACGACCGCGGCGGCCGTTCCTTCGAGCGCCGTGACGACCGTCCCTCGGGCAACTCGGGCGGCTTCCGCCGCGACGACCGCCCGTCCGGCAACTCGGGCGGCTTCAACCGCGACCGTCGTGACGACCGTCCCTCGGGCAACTCCGGCGGCTTCCGTCGCGACGACCGCCCGTCGGGTGGCTCGGCCGGTTCGGCCGGTTCCGGTGGCTTCAACCGCGACCGTCGTGACGAGCGTCCGTCCACCCACCGTGGCAGCGACCGTCCCTTCAACCGCGACCGTCAGGGCGACCGCCCCACCGGCGGCTTCCGCTCCGGCGGCCACGACCGCCCGACCGGCCGTCGCGACGACCACCGCGGCGGCACCGGCACCGGTACCGCCACCGGCTCCTTCGGCCGCCGCGACGACAAGCCGCGCTGGAAGCGCAACGGCTGACCTGTATGAGCGCTGAGCGCCGTGGTCCCCCGCTCCGGGTGGGCCACGGCGCTCTGTCGTGCGGCCCCGGAAAACGCTCTCGCCCAGGCTTTCGCACCCGCTGTAAGATCAGCGGACTTATGAGGGGGATGCGACGGCCGGGGCCGGGGACATCTGATGCGGGGCCCGCTTCCTCTCGTGGCTTCTGGGGAGGATCGCCTTGATTCGTCATGCCTTCGTACATCACTCGCGGGTCAGACGCGTCGCCGTCGTCGTGGCGGCATCCGCGGTGCTCGCGGGCGGGTTGAGCCCGTTGCTGCCGGTGGCTTCGGCGACGGACGCGGCGCAGGAGACGGTGGTACCGGCGACGCTGGAGAGCAGCTACACGCGGTCGAGTCTCTTCTACCCCGACGAGATCTACGGTGGGGACGGAGCGGGCAGCGAGGGCGTCTTCCACCGGCTCTACGACCCCAACCGACTGGTGTGGACGCGGTACTCGGACGGCAAGTCCTTCGAGGTGCCGGCGGCCTCCACGGGCCTGGCCATCGACGGTGGGACGGGCAGCGACGTCGCGGCGTTCCGCTACCAGGACGGTCACGTCGACCTGTGGAACGCCGTCGACGGAACGATGAGCACCTTGCAGATCCCCGAGGGGCACAGCGTGTTGTCCGGGGTCTTCGGCGACATCGTCGCCACCCTCGAGACGGTCACCGCCGAGGACGGGACCACCACGCAGGTCAAGCACCTGCTGAGCGCGGGCCCCGACGGGACCACCCGTGACGTGGTCGTCTCGGGCATCCCCGAGGAGCTCAAGCTCGGAGGGCCGCGGCGCGGTGACGCCACGGGGCTCATCTTCAACGGCTCGGTCGACGGAACCATCCGCTCGGTGGCCGTCGACCCGCAGACCGGCCAGGTCCAGAGCTGGACCCAGGCCCGGCCCAGCGGCACTGCCTACACCGAGCTGTCGCCCGACTACCTGGTCCAGTACGGGGGCCCGTCCGCCTCGAAGGTGTACGTCTACTCCCGTGCCGACCTCTCGGCGGCCCCCGTCGAGGTGACCCTGGACGGTACCGACGGCGTGAACCCCGCCGACGACCTCTCGGTGGTCGGCGACTGGCTCGTCCACCGGCCCGCCGGCGGCACCAAGGTGACAGCCGTTCCGATCAAGGGCGGCGACCCGATCACCCTGCTCACCTCCTCCAACGACGGCATATCCGCCGCACCGTCCGGCAACGCCGTCGTCATCGGCCGCACCAGCGCCGGCGTCGACGACTGGGGGGTCCAGCGCATCCACCCCGGCGAGGACGGCAAGCCCGTCGTCGCGCTCGTCAAGGCGCTGCCGAAGCCGCCGTACGAGATCCAGGGCCTCGCGCTGGACCAGGGGCGGCTCCTGGTCGCCGACGAGAGCTGGGCCGGGTACCGGGACACCTATGTCCGGACCGTCTCCGCGACCGGCACGCCCCAGTTCGGTGCGCGCTCCTCGTACGACGGAAGCGACCTGGTGATGTACGACTGCCCGTCGGCGGAGGGTGGCTGCCGGATCTACGGCACCGCCGACAACCGTGCCGTCTGGCTGATGAAGGGCTCGGCCGACTACGACCTTCTCCGGGTCAACGGGCCCGCTGAGTACGGCTTCAGGGAGATCCGTGTCCCTGCCGGCGGCCAGATCACCGACGTGTCCGGCCAGTACGTGATCCACACGACCGCGACCCTGCAGAACGTCTACAAGATCGACGGCGGCAGTACCCCCGCCGTCACCCGAACCCCCGGCGCCGCCGCCCTCTCCGGCGACATTCTCTGGACGGCCGGCACGACCCCCGGCACCGTCACCGCGTACAACCTGACGACGAAGAAGACCACCGAGACCGTCACTACCGACGCCGGGTGTGCGCCCACCGAGCTCCAGGCGCTCGGCCGCTATCTCTACTGGACCTGCGACGGCAAGGCAGGCGTCTACGACCGCACGGCGAAGAAGTCCGTGCCCGTGCCGACGGGCGAGGCCAAGCTCGGCGACGGGTTCGTCGTCACGCACGACAAGCAGGCAGGGAAGCTGACACTCACCGCGGTCGCGGGTGGCACGCCCGAGAGCCGGGTCATCGGGGACCTTCCCGACACCGGCGTCTCGCAGCACGACGTGCGCTGGACCGTGGACGAGTCCGGGGCGAACGCCGCGTACGTCGACGACCAGGAGCAGGTGCACCTCGTACCGTCCGGAGTGCCGCAGCAGCCGCTGCGGCTGCTCGGTCCGGCGCAGAACGCGCCGTCCGTCGAGGCGCACGAGTTCGACACGACGCTCGACACGCTGACGACCGTGCTGCTGTCGAAGCCCTCCGCGAGCTGGCGGCTGACGGTGCGCAACCCCGCGACCGGCAAGGTCGTCGACACCCGGGACGGCGGCGCGGCGCGCGGCGAGCTGACCGTCGGGTGGGACGGCGACGACCCGACGGTGGGCGGGGACGTGTTCCTGCCGAACGGCACGTACGACTGGACGCTGTCCGTCTCGCCCGCGGACGGGGTCGGCGGGCCGCTGGAGGTGAAGGGCTCCGTGAGGCTGGAGAAGGGCAGTCCGGTGCGCCACGACCACCTCGGCGGCGACGCCGTCGGCGACCTGCTCACCCTCAACTCCTCCGGCGCTCTGACCTTCCAGCAGGGCACCGGCAAGGGCACGTTCTCCGGGAAGGTCACCGGCTCGGGCTGGGCCACCTCCGTCAAGGCCGTCCCCTTCGGCGACCTGAGCGGCGACCGCTGCAACGACGTCCTGGTACGGCTGAGCAGTGGGGCCCTGCGCCTCTACAAGCCTGGCTGCGATGCGGCGCTGAAGCCGTCGACGTCGTACACGACGCTCTCCACCAGCGGCTGGAACCAGTACGACGTACTGACCTCGCCGGGCGACGTCACCAAGGACGGCCGTCCGGACCTGATCGCCCGCAACTCCGCCACGGGAGCCGTGTACCTGTACAAGGGCACCAGCACCGGCAAGCTGTCGGCGCGCGTGAAGCTGTACGACAACTGGAAGACGTACAAGAAGATCGTGGGCGCCGGTGACCTGAACGGCGACGGTATCGGCGACCTTCTCGCGCAGGACAAGTCCAACAACCTCTACCGCTACTACGGCAAGGGCAACGGCACCTTCGCGGCCCGCGTGAAGGTCTCCGCCAACTGGGGCGCCACCTACAACGTGGTCGTCGGCGCCGGTGACATCACCGGCGACGGCAAGGCAGACCTCGTCGCACGCGACACGGCGGGCAATCTGTACCGCCAGACCGGCACGGGTAAGGGCACGTTCGCGGCCCGGGTGAAGATCGCCTCCGGCTGGCAGGGCTACAAGGGGATCTTCTAGGCGCAGTTTTCGGCCACCGTATGACGCATGTCACGCCCCCGGCGAGGGAATCGCTGGGGGCATGACAAACTCCGCGCAATCCGCGCGTGATGCCGGAGCGAGTGGGCCCTCGGACGAAGAACGGCTTGCCCAGCTCGGCTACACGCAGGTTCTCGCCCGCCGTATGTCGGCGTTCTCCAACTACGCGGTCTCCTTCACGATCATCTCGGTCCTGTCGGGCTGCCTGACTCTGTACCTGTTCGGCATGAACACCGGCGGCCCCGCCGTGATCACCTGGGGCTGGGTGGCCGTAGGCCTGATGACCCTCTTCGTGGGCCTGGCCATGGCCGAGATCTGCTCGGCGTACCCGACGTCGGCGGGCCTCTACTTCTGGGCGCACCGCCTCGCGCCCCCTCGTACGGCCGCCGCCTGGGCCTGGTTCACGGGCTGGTTCAATGTCCTCGGCCAGGTCGCGGTGACCGCCGGCATCGACTTCGGCGCGGCGTCCTTCCTGGGCGCCTACCTGAACCTCCAGTTCGACTTCGAGGTCACACCGGGCCGCACGGTGCTGCTGTTCGCCGGGATCCTGGTCCTGCACGGGCTGTTGAACACCTTCGGAGTCCGCATCGTCGGCCTCCTCAACAACATCAGCGTGTGGTGGCACGTGCTGGGCGTGCTGGTCATCGTCGGCGCCCTGACCTTCGTACCGGACGAACACCAGTCCGCCTCCTTCGTGTTCACGGAGTTCGTGAACAACACGGGCTGGGGCAGCGGCGTGTACGTCGTCGCCCTCGGCCTCCTCATGGCGCAGTACACCTTCACCGGCTACGACGCCTCCGCCCACATGACGGAGGAGACGCACGACGCGTCGACGGCCGGCCCCAAGGGCATCGTCCGCTCGATCTGGACGTCCTGGATAGCCGGCTTCGTCCTCCTCCTCGGCTTCACCTTCGCGATCCAGTCGTACGACGGTGCCCTCGGGTCGCCGACGGGGGTGCCGCCGGCCCAGATCCTGCTCGACGCCCTGGGCGCGACCACCGGCAAGCTGCTCCTGCTCGTGGTGATCGGCGCACAGCTGTTCTGCGGTATGGCGTCGGTCACGGCCAACTCCCGCATGATCTACGCCTTCTCACGCGACGGCGCGCTGCCCTTCTCGCGCGTCTGGCACACGGTGAACCCGCGCACGCGCACCCCGGTGGCGGCGGTCTGGCTGGCCGCCCTGGGCGCCCTGCTCCTGGGCCTGCCGTACCTCATCAACATCACGGCGTACGCGGCGGTGACCTCCATCGCCGTCATCGGCCTCTACATCGCGTACGTCATCCCCACCCTGCTGCGGATCCGCAAGGGCGAGGCCTTCGAACGCGGCCCCTGGCACCTGGGCCGCTGGTCCCGCCCGATCGGCGTCGTCTCGGTCCTCTGGGTCGCCGCCATCACGATCCTCTTCATGCTCCCCCAGGTCTCCCCGGTCACCTGGGAGACCTTCAACTACGCCCCGGTCGCCGTCCTCGTCGTCCTCGGCTTCGCCACCACCTGGTGGCTCGCCTCGGCCCGCCACTGGTTCCTCAACCCCGCCCACGAACGCACCCTCGCCCGCGAAGCGGCCCGCAAAGGGCCGGCCGAACCGGTCGATCCGTAACCTTGCGCCCTGTTGATCCCCAGCCGTACGCGCTTTCGGCGCGGCCGGGCCCCGATACCCGATCGGAGTCCCGGCCACGTCCCGCTATGCTCGGGGATGCATCACCACACGATCCCCAACGGGATCCCCGTGGACCGATGCGTGGACCCTTAGCTCAATTGGCAGAGCAGTGGACTTTTAATCCATTGGTTGTGGGTTCGAGTCCCACAGGGTCTACGGAGAAGCCCCAGGTCAAATTGGGTTTTGAGCTGGGGCTTCGGTGTGTTCTGAGGGCCTGGAGATCGATAGCCGGCCCGCTGCTGGCCCAAAGTGCGGACGATCATGGCACGAGGGCACCGGCCGGCGCCGTCGTTCAGGCGCGGGCGGAGACGATCAACGTCCCGATATGGCCGGGCTCCGGGGCACCGAGCACCTCCGCCGTGGCGGTGGCGAAACCGGCCCGGGTCAACAGCCGCTCCCACACCGCGGGCCGGTAGCTGTACCGGTAGGTGTGCATGGCCTTCCCCGCGAACCCGCCCTTGTACATGCCCTGCGGGCCGTAGGCGCCGGGGATGGCCGGCGGCTGGGAGAAGGCGAACATTCCGCCGGGTTGCAGGCGGGCATGGACAAGGGGGAAGAGCCTGCCCGGGTCCTTGAACCGGCCACCGTTGTAGAGGCGGCAGAGGCCCCACCAGACGGGGTGTCGTCGGTGACACAGAGGTCATGGCCGCTCAACTCGGCGCCCTCCTGGCGTCGATGGCACTGCCGTCCATGTCGCTGGGGATCATCCCCGTAGCTGCACCGCGAGAGCAGGTCATGTGGCCGCTGGAGCAGTTCACCGTCTTCGACGACGTGCGGGTCAACGTGGAGCTGCTCGCCGCGAAGATCACCGTCACGGCCCCGAGCACGCTGCCCATGCAAAGAGGACGGCGGGCGCCGTAATCTGCACGCATCTGGAGGTCGCCGTACCGGGCTAGGGGGGGGCACCTGTCTTGTTACGTCTTCAAGCGGTGAGCAAGCGCTATGGCCGTGGCGATTGGATTCTGAGAGACGTCGATGTGGAGGCCCCGGCGGGAGAAGTCGTGGCATTCGCCGGCGGGAACGGTTCGGGGAAGTCGACACTGCTGCGGATCGCGGTCGGGCTGTCCCGGCCGACCAGCGGCAGCGTGGCCGCGCGGCCACCCGTCGTGGGCTACGTCCCCGACCGCTTCTCCCCCGACGAACGCATGTCAGCTGTGGCGTACCTGACCCACATGGGCCGCGTTCGCGGGCTGACCACCTCCATCGCCTCGTCGCGCGCCCACCAACTGCTGGACAGGCTGGCACTGGTGGGCGGCAAGCAGGCCCCCCTGCGGAGCCTGTCGAAGGGCAACGCGCAGAAGGTCGCGCTCGCCCAGGCCCTGTTGACGGAGCCTGGGCTGCTCGTCCTGGACGAACCTTGGTCGGGTCTCGACGCGGATGCCCACGGCGTGCTGTCCGAGGTCATGACCGAGGTCGCCGACGCCGGTGGCACGGTGGTCTTCACCGACCATCGGGAATCGGTGACCCGGGCCCGTGCCACACGGACGTACACCGTCGGCAAAGGGCGCGTCTCGTTGCGCGGGCCGGAGCCTCGGGAGACCGATTACCGACCCTCGTCCGACATTGTGCTGACCGGGTCCCGAACGGGCGGCGTGCCCCAGGACCTCGTCTGGGAGCGGCTGGACGGCGTGCTGGCGGTGAGCCGGGAGGTCTCCGCGGTCAAGGTGAGAGTGGCACGTGAGGCAACCGACGCTCTGCTGTCCACCGCGCTCCAGCACGGCTGGTCCGTCGAGCGGGTGACACAGGTGACAGGAACGGTGCCGGCCCACTGCGAGCCGGACGTAGCCACCAACGGAGGCACGCGGTGATCGCGCTCATCCGCTATACGTTCGCCACCCTGCTGCACACGCAGCGCTACGCCGCCCCGCTGCTGATGTTCGTGGGCTTGATGGGTGTGCTGACCGTCAACGGCAGCGGCCCGCTGCCTCCCGCCTACGCCTCCTCCGCCGGTGCGATGTTCGTCTGCTCGACGTGGCTGACCATCGCCCTGATGAGCCTGGACGACCCGACCCAGCGGTCGATCGTCGTCGTCACTTCCGGCGGCGGGTCACTGAAGGTCCTGCTCGCGGCCATCGGAACCTCGCTGCTGAGCTGTCTGGTCCTCATGGTCTTCGGCCTGGTCTTCCCGTTGTGGATGGGAAGCTACGACGTGACCGCAGCCGATCTTCTGCTGGGGGCCGAAGCCCAACTCACGTGCGTACTCGTGGGCATCGCCATCGGCGTGCTGTGCTCACGCCTGGTTTTCAGGCGGCAGGGCTACGCACTGGTGGCCGCGCTCGCTCTGGTGATGGGCGCCCTCTTCGTCAAGGGCATGCCTCCGGTCAACCGGCTGTTCACCCTGATGGCGACGAGCCCCGATGCGGCGAAGCTCCTGGGACCCACGGGCGGCATGCTCGCGATCGCCGTGGTGATCCTGGTGGTGTTCGTGGTCATCACCCAATTCGTCGCCACACGGAGAGAGTAAGCCGCCGACGCCTGCCACAGCGACGTCGTCGACGACCCGTCCGGGTATGCATTGCGCGGGAACAGTTCGGCTGCCTGGCCGGTGGTGAAATGACGACTGGTCCGGCGACATAACCGCAGGGGCGCTGTCACGTTGCGGGTAAATGGATGCCTGACGGGGTGTCAGGGTGCGGCTCGGTCCCGGCGTCCCATCTCCGGTCCGCGCCGCAGAATGCGCGAGTAGATGCCCGGAGCACACAGGACCAGGTGCGTGACACGTTCGCCGAAGTGGCTGACCAGGTCCGCAGCCGCCTGAGCGCTCATGCTGTAACCGACAAGAATCAACGGAGCTTGTGCGGGGGAGGCGCGCCTCGATGAGAGAGGCAGCCTGATCTCGACGGCGGTCGAGAGTCGGCTCGGACCAGTCCCTTGAGCTCTGGCCACCTCCAGTGAAGTCGACGGATCTTCCGGGACGCGCTCAAGGCATGCCGGCAGGGGCGGGTGATCACATGCGGATTGCAAGCAGGTTCTCACCTTGCGCTTCAACCCCGGGCGGCAGGCTCGGCAAGCAGCTGCGAGACGCGCTGGGGTGAGACGCCCAGGACATGAGCAATGTCTCGGCCCGTCATGTTTTGACTCTTGAGGGCTGCGGCCGTTTGCCGCAGTTCAGCTGCTGCCTGCAGTTGCGCGTTGTGGGCGTCGACGGTCGCCTGGGTGGCAGCCTTTACGCGTCGGTTGAGTTCATCTCCAAGGTCGACCTTGAGTTGGACACCGTGGTCGGCTCCGAGCGCACCAGCTGCTCTCATGAGTGCGCGCCCGCTCTCGGCCGCGTCGCTGAGCCGGCGAACGTAGGCGGGTTCGAGTCCGTCCATTTCCAGCATCCATCCGCTGTCGACCCGGTGGGCCACGATCCGCGGCAGGTTCATTTCCGGCACCTCTCTCATGAAGGGATGGATAATCTAGCCCCCCTAGATGAGAAAATCTAGAGGGGATGGATGGTTGGCCGGCCCTCCCCGGCTGCGTCAACTCGACGTGCGAAGCAACCGCCTCACGTGGCTGGCAACGGAGCAGCGCCGGGACCCACCTAGCAAGATCACGCCAGGACTTATAACCCGTTGGTAGACCTGGGCGCGGGCGACGGCCTGTTTCGTGTCGTCGCCACCAGAGCGGCGAGGCAGGCGGCGAAATGAGGCCCGAGGCCCTGGCCCCTGGCCCTGCTCCGGATCGCCCGACACGCACCGCGGCAACCGGCACCGACACGCACCGCGGCAACCGGCACCGCGGCACAGGCACCGGCAAAGGCGCCGACCCCAGCGGCCGCGGCCGCGGCAGCGGAGCCGAGACGGTCCAGGTCGGTCCAGGTCGCCGGGACGGCTTCTCCGGAGTGAACGTCCCGTCAGCGAGGACGGATACCCGGCCTGAAGAGCGCAGTTCACCCCACTCCCGACCATCCACGCATCTGATGTGCGCCCTTGACGGGCCGCTGCGGCCGCCGGTTCAATTGATACCTGGGGTCGAATCAGTGCCCCACTAAAATCACCCCTTCGGGATCATGAACGCAAAGGCGCGCTCAGCCGACATACGGACGCTCAGCGATAAGCCGACCATTCAGGTCATGGGCGGTTGTTGCGACACGCAACGGCCTGCCGGGGAACATGGACGTTCCCCTCGGCGGGCGGCACACCCCACTTGTTCCGCCCGTACCTCAGCCTTGCCACGCCCTGCCATTCCCGTGGCCGATTCGGCGTGGCATCCCACTTTACGGAGAGAGATACCGTGCCCCCCACCATTCGCCGCGCGGTGATCCCTGCCGCCGGGCTCGGATCCCGCCTGTTGCCCCTCACCAAGGCAATACCCAAGGAAATGCTGCCGGTCGGCGACAAACCCGTGATCGAGCACACAGTGCGCGAACTCGTGGCGTCAGGGATCACGGACATCACCATTGTGGTCTCCGGCGGAAAATCCGTGATCCAGGACCATTTCCGCCCCAGCCCCGACCTTGTCGCCCGGCTGCGTGCCGACGGCAAAACCGCCTACGCGGACGCCGTTGAGGAAGTCGGCGAGCTGGCCCGGCAAGGTCATATCACCTACCTCGACCAGCACGGTCCTTACGGCAACGGCACCCCCGTTCTGAACGCCGCCCGGAATTTCGGTGATGAGCCGATAATCGTTCTCTGGCCGGACGACGTCTTCGTTGCCGAAGTGCCCCGGGCGCAGCAACTGATCCGTGCCTACGAGGTGACCAACGCCCCGGTGCTGGCCCTGCTGCCCATCGCCCCGGGGGATTCCGAGCGCTACGGCGTGCCCGTGGTCAAGGAGGACCTGGACGACGGACTGCTGCGGATCGTCGGCCTGGTCGAGAAGCCCAAGGCGCAGGACGCTCCCTCCGCGTTCGCCGCCATCGGTGGCTACGTGATCACCCCCGGCATCATCGACGAGCTGCGGGAGCAGACCGCGCGCTGGTACGAGCACCGCACCGGCGAGGTGTACCTGGCCGATGCCATCAACGCCTACGCGGGCAGCCGCGCGGTGTACGGGCAGGTCATCCAGGGCCGTTGGTACGACACCGGCAACCCGGCCGACTACCTGGTCGCGCAGTTCGCGTCCGCCCTGTCGCACCCGGAGTACGGGCCGGTCCTGCGGGCGCTCGCCCACGACCTGGACCACACCGGCGGCTGACCTGGCACCACCCGGCTCGCCCGGGGTGCGGCGGTCAGTCGCCGAGGGTGGAGCCCGCCCGGGGTGCGGCGGTCCGCCGCCGAGGGGAAATCCGCCCGGAGCGCGGCACTCAGCCGCCGAAGGTGGAGAGGGACGGGAGCCCGGTTCCTGACCAGTCGAACATGGTGAGGTTGCTGTAGGGGTTCACCCCGCCGAATGTCCAGGGCACCCCAGGTACCCAGGCGGGCTCCCACGCCAGAAAGCCCAGGCCGTGCCCCCCGGGTACCCGTGCGATCACGGTGCGCAGGGCGTCGAAGAAGGCGGCCTGCCCCTGGGGGGTGGGCGGGAAGCGGGTACCGTCCGGCAACTGGCCGACCTTCGTCACGAGGTGCTGTCCCTCGTCGCCCTCGGGCGGCAGTTTCCACGGATAGGCCGTCTCCACCACGAGCACGTCCTTGCCGTAACGGTTCGCCAGGTCGGTCAGGTTGGTCTGCAGGGCGGCCAGCGAACCGTGCCAGAAGGGGTAGTACGAGAGAGCGATCACGTCGAACCGGATGTCGACCGCGGCGAGGCGGTCGTAGAAGGAGTAGATGTCGACGCCCTCGCCGGAGTTGTCCACGTGGACGAGGGTGCGCAGCTCGGACGACGAGCCCTCCGCGGCTCCCTCAAGACCGGCCCGGAGCAGCTCGACGAAGCCTTCCCAGTGATCTCCCTGCGTGAAGTGGACCTGGCCGTTGGGCCACAACATGCCGTTGGTGACCTCGTTGCCGATCTGGACCATGTCCAGCGGGATGCCCTGCGCGGCGAACGCCCGCACGGTGTCGCGCGTGTAGGTGCGGACGGTGGCGGCGAGCGTATGCCAGTCCATGTCCGCCCACGCGGCGGGCGTCGTCTGGTGGGCGTTGTCGGCCCAGGTGTCGGAGTAGTGCAGGTCGAGCAGCACACCCATGCCGGCGCCACGGGCCCGGCGGGCCAACTCGATGGCCGAGGCGAGGTCGTAGCCGCCGGACGAGGGATTGACCCAGACCCGCAGGCGCATCACGTTCGCGCCGCGAGCGGCGAGGAGGCGCTCCACCGGAGCGGACTTCCCCTTGTCCTTGTACTTCTGGCCCGCGGACTCCGCCTGCAGAGTGCTGGACAGGTCCACGCCGCGCAGTGGGGGAGCAGGCGAGGTCATCGCGATGGGGGCCAGCTCGGCCTCCCCCTTCGCTTGGCAGCCGAGGCCCACCGGGGCGGCCAGCAAAGGCATCGCGGCCAGCAGTCTTCTCCGTGACAGCAAGCTCACTCCCGTCCGAAAGTGTCCATACGACAGGGAATGCGGCAACGGCCGCCCGCCACATTAACGGTACAACACCTGCACCCTGATTGGCGACCAAGCAGAAAAGGCGCCATTTCACACCTCCTCGTATTCTGGAGCGAATGGACACCATTTCCGGACGGTGGGCCGGCGTGACCGTCGACGGACTCCCGTTCGAATTCAAAGAGTACGCACAGAAAGCAGCACTCCGGAAACAAGTCGGCAACATAGATGGCGGGTCCAACGAATGCAAGAGGTTGGTGCCGAGTCGGGGGGTTAATGTGACGACGATCACACCTAAAAAGGCCTAGACCACTAACTCCTTGGAGTGCGATAGTTACTGAGCACGACGGGTATTTCCATTACTGCTCCGGAACTCTCACCCCGCACAGATGCTTCCTTTGCCGTGGGAAATCGCCCTCGCCCTCACACCTCACTCCCCCCACATTTCGAGGAGAATCGTGCGTATCGTCGTCACCGGAGGCGCCGGATTCCTGGGGTCGCATTTGTGCGATGCCCTGATCAATCGCGGCGATTCGGTCATCTGCGTCGACAATCTGTCAACTGGTCGGCGCGAAAACATCGAACACCTGCTGAGCCATGATGAATTCGAATTCATCTTGGCCGATGTGTCCGAGGAAATACCGGTTACGGTTCCTGTGGACGCCGTGGCCCACCTTGCGAGCCCCGCCTCCCCGCCCGACTACCACCGCATGCCCCTGGAGACGCTGGCGGTCGGCAGTCGCGGCACCGACAATGCACTGGCGCTGGCCCAACGCAGCGAAGCACGCTTCGTGCTGGCCTCCACGAGTGAGGTCTACGGCGACCCGCAGGTCCACCCGCAGACCGAGGACTACTGGGGACACGTGAACCCCATCGGTCCACGCAGCATCTACGACGAGGCGAAGCGCTTCGCGGAGGCGCTGACCAGCGCGCACCGGCGAACCGCCCAGGCCAACACCGGGATCGTCCGGATCTTCAACACCTACGGCCCCCGGATGCGCCCGCACGACGGCCGGGTGGTGACCAGCTTCATCTCCCAGGCGCTGAACGGTGATCCGCTCACGATCTACGGCGACGGCTCGCAGACCCGCAGCTTCTGCTACGTCGACGATCTCATCCGTGGCATCGTCGCGATGATCGACTCCACCGACCCGGGCCCCGTCAACCTGGGCAATCCGCATGAGCGCACGGTGGGCGAACTCGCCGAGCTGGTACTGCGGTTGACCAAGGCCGAGAGCACCATCGAGTACCACCCGCTGCCGGTCGACGACCCCGCCCGCCGCCGTCCCCTGATCACCCGGGCGCAGCAGGTACTGGGCTGGGAGCCGGTCGTCTCCGACGAGGACGGGCTCCGCCGCACCGTGCAGTACTTCCAGGGCCGGCCCGAGGAGGTCGAGGCCGCTCGCGAGGCGATCGCGGGAGGGCAACTCGACGGCGCGGTGGTTCCCGCGCAGGGCACGGTCGGCGTCGTCCAGGCCGCCTGAGGCCCTTCCGTCATCTCACGTCCCTTTCTTCCCCGCCGGCCGCCGCCCCCCTTGCGGCCGGCGGGAGCGACATCCTCGGAGTCCAGCAGATGAGCGTTCTGCGTCCAGGCGCCGGACCGTCCCCTTCCACTTCCGGTTCCAGTTCCGATTCCTCCACCTCCGCCTCCACGGCGTCCTCCCTCCTCCCCGCGGTCCGCGCCGGCGGCACCCTCGTCGCCCCCGCACTGGACGGCACACAGCTGGCCGAGGCCGTGCTCACACTCTCCGACGGCCACGTCGTCGGAATCCCGCCGAGCGGCCCGGTGTTCGACCGTTCCTCCGCCCGGTCCCGCCGGCTTCTCAGCGATACGTTCGTACCGGTGCTGGGCCGTGCCGACCGGATCGTGGTCGCCGTGCTGACCGCCGGCTGGCTGACCTGCCTGGGGCTGTTCTGGGCCTGGCTGCTCCAGCCGTCGCACCGGGTCGGCTGGCCGGGTCTCGCGATCAACGGCACGGTGCTGCTCTACCTGTCCGTGATGCCCGTCTACTTCATGGTCGGTGTCAACCGGCTCAAGCGGGTGGACCCTTCGATCGGCATCCCGCAACTGCGCGTGGCCTTCGTCGTGACGCGGGCGCCGTCCGAACCGTGGGACGTCGCCAGGACCACCCTCCGGGCGATGCTCGACCAGCGCTACCCCCACCCCTTCGACGTGTGGCTGTGCGACGAGTCGCCGACCGACGAGATACGTGTCTGGTGCGACGACAACAACGTCGGCGTGGTGACCCGCTTCGAGGTGCCGGACTACCACCGGACCACCTGGCCCCGCAGGACCCGGTGCAAGGAAGGCAACCTCGCCTACTTCTACGACCAGATCGGCTACTGGGACTACGACGTGGTGGCGCAGCTCGACTGCGACCACGTCCCCGAGCCCGGCTACCTCGCCGAGATGGTCCGGCCCTTCGCCGACGAGGCGATCGGCTACGTCGCCGCACCGAGCGTGTGCGACTCCAACGCCGAGCTGTCCTGGGCGGCGCGCGGCCGGCTGCACCGGGAGGCGACGTTCCACGGCCCGTCGCAGCTCGGACACAGCGCGGGGCTGGCGCCGGCGTGCATCGGCTCGCACTACGCGGTGCGTACCCAGGCACTGCGTTCCATCGGCGGCATCGGCCCGGAGCTGGCAGAGGACTTCTCGACCAGCTTTCTGCTCAACTCCGCGGGCTGGCAAGGTGCCTTCGCCATCGACGCCGAAGCGCACGGGGACGGTCCGCTGACCTTCTCGGCCATGCTGGTCCAGGAGTTCCAGTGGTCACGCAGCCTGACCACCGTCCTGCTCGACCTCGTTCCCCGGCATCTGCCCAGGCTGCCGTGGAAACTGCGGCTGCGATTCCTGTACGCCCTGTCGTACTACGTGCTGCTGGCGACGACCACGGTGGCCGGTATGGCTCTGGCGCCCGTCGCCGCGGTCACCGGCACCCCATGGATTCACGTCAACTACGTCGAGTTCCTGCTGCGCTGGTGGTCGATCTCGGCCTGGGTGCTCGCGCTGGCACTTCTGCTGCGGCGCCGAGGACTGCTGCGTCCCCGGCGCGCTCCCGTCATCAGCTGGGAGAACAACCTCTACTGCCTGACGCGCTGGCCACTGATCGCCTGGGGAGTGACAGCGGCGGTCATCCAGCGGATCAGGCCCCGGCAGATCACCTTCAAGGTCACTCCCAAGTCCGCCCTCGGCCTGGAACCTCTCCCCCTGCGGCTGACGCTCCCCTACCTGACGACGAACGTGCTGCTGGCAGCCGCCGCCCTCTACGCGGAGACCTGGACACACGCGGCCGGCTACGTCTTCCTGTGCCTGCTGGGATCGACGACGTACACGGTCGTGGGACTCCTCGTTCCGCTGCTGCACGCCGGGGAGGCCGCCCGCGCCGCCGGAGTCCGGCTGCGCACCGCGGTGCGCAGCACCGTGGCGGTCCCGCTGGTGGCGGGCGCGCTCGCGGCCGTGCCCGTCACCATCGCCATCGCCCGCTACCCCGCCTACGCCAGCGCGTTCCTCGGCTGGTAGCCGCGCCCGACGAAAGGGAGAACCCCTGTGCCCCAGACCGTCCTTGTCACCGGTGGCGCCGGCTTCATCGGCAGCCACACCTGTGTGGAGCTCCTCCAGCACGGCCACGAGGTCATCGTCGTCGATGACTTCTCCAACAGCTCGCCCCCGGCCCTGGACGCGGTGCAGAAGCTGGCAGGCCGGCCTCTGGTGTTCCACCAGGCCGATCTGCGCGACGGCGCGGCGCTGGACGCCGTGTTCACCGCCCACGAGATCGACTCGGTCATCCACTTCGCCGCCAAGAAGGCCGTGGGCGAATCGACCCGTATCCCGCTGGAGTACTACGACATCAACGTCAGCGGCACCGTCACCCTGCTCCGGGCCATGGTCCAGCACGGAGTGCACCGACTGGTGTTCTCCTCGTCCTGCTCGATCTACGGCGAGACCCCGAAGGTCCCGCTGGACGAGGACGACCCCGCCGCCCCCGCCAACCCGTATGCGCGGACCAAGTACCTGTGTGAACAACTGCTCGCCGATACGTGCGCGAGGTACCCCGAGCTGTCGGTGATCGCCCTGCGCTACTTCAACCCGATCGGCGCCCACCCGAGCGGGGAGATCGGCGAGGACCCGACCGGCATACCGAACAACGTGCTGCCCTACATGGCCCAGGTCGCCGTCGGGCGCCTCACCGAACTGCCCGTCTTCGGCGACGACTACCCCACCCCCGACGGCACCGGAGTACGCGACTACATCCACGTCTCCGATGTCGCCGACGGCCACCGTGTCGCCCTCGACCACCTCGACGACGAGCAGGGTCTGCGGGTGTTCAACCTCGGTACCGGGACCGGCGCATCGGTCCTGGAGCTCCTGGCCGAGTTCACGAGGGCCGTCGGCGCCCCCGTCCCGTACCGCATCCAGGCACGCCGCGCCGGTGACGTGCCCACCCTCATCGCCGACCCCGGCCGCGTCGAGCGCGCCTGGGGCTGGCGGACCACCCGCGACCTCACCGCCATGTGCGCCGATGCCTGGCGTTTCCAGCAGCTCCACCCCAACGGCTACTCCAGCGGTTCCCCCACCGTCTGATCCGCATTACGAGGAGGCCCCCCACATGCGTCTCACCGTCATCGGCACCGGGTATCTCGGTGCCGTCCACGCCGCCTGCATGGCCGAGATCGGTCATGACGTCCTCGGTGTCGATGTCGACACCGCCAAGATCGAAGCACTGGCCGCCGGCCGGACCCCGTTCCACGAACCGGGTCTGGACGAGATACTTGCCCGCAACGTCGAAGCCGGCAGGCTGCGCTTCTCCACCTCGCTCACCGAGGCCGCCGAGTTCGGTGACGTCCACTTCATCTGCGTCGGCACCCCGCAGAAGCCCGGGTCCAACGCCGCCGACATGCGCTACATCGACGCCGTCGTCGATGGCCTCGCCCCGCATCTGCACCGCGACACGCTGGTCGTAGGGAAGTCCACCGTCCCCGTCGGCACCGCGGCATACGTCACCGAGCGGATCCGGACCCTCGCCCCGGTCGGGACGGCCGCCACGCTGGCCTGGAACCCCGAGTTCCTCCGCGAGGGCTTCGCGGTCCAGGACACCCTGCACCCCGACCGGCTGGTCGTCGGCGTCACCTCCCCGGCCGACGAGGACCTGCTCCGCGCTGTCTACGCCCCGATACTCGACAGCGACAGCACACCGTGGATCTCCACCGACCTCGCCACGGCCGAGCTCGTCAAGGTGTCCGCCAACGCCTTCCTCGCCACCAAGATCTCCTTCATCAACGCCATCGCGGACGTCTGCGACGCAGCCGGCGGCGATGTCACCACCGTCGCCAAGGCCATCGGTTACGACGCCCGCATCGGCCCGCGCTTCCTGTCCGCGGGCCTGGGCTTCGGAGGCGGCTGCCTGCCGAAGGACATTCGCGCCTTCCTCGCCCGCGCGACAGAACTCGGCGTACAGGACTCGATGGCCTTCCTCAAGGAGGTCGACGAGATCAACATGCGGCGACGGCTGCGTACCGTAGACCTGGCCCGCGAACTCGTCGGCGGCTCCTTCCTCGGCCGCAACATCGCGGTGCTCGGCGCGGCCTTCAAGCCCGACAGCGACGACGTACGGGACTCCCCCGCGCTCAACGTCGCCGCCGCGATCCAGCTGCAGGGCGGCCGGGTCCGCGTCCACGATCCCGCCGCGATCGACAACGCCCGCGCCGTGTTCCCGACCCTGGACTACGCCCTCGACATCGACAAGGCGTGCGAACAGGCCGACCTGATCCTCCATCTCACCGAATGGCAGGAGTACCGCGACCTCGACCCCGAGGCGCTGGCCGCGACGGTGCGCAGCCCACGGATCCTCGACGGCCGCAACGCGTTGCCGGCGGAGCGCTGGCAGGCGGCGGGGTGGACCGTACGCGCACTCGGCCGGACCTTCGCCGGCACCACAGTGTGAGCCGGAGCGCCCGGTGAACCGGAGCGCCCGGTGAACCGGTAGAACCGAAGACCGAGGAGCCCGTCGGTACCCCCACGACGACGGGCTCCTCTGCGCGTTCCCGGTCAGGAGCCGGAGACGGCTGGACTGTCAGCCCGCCGTCAGCTCCGGCAGCGGAAGCGTGTGCTGGGTCTGGAGGACCTTCGCTCGGAGGTAGCGGACGTTGTGGGCGGTGGTGAAGACACCTGTGGGGACGCGGTGGGTGACCGTGACGCCCAGGTCGCGGAGCTGGTCGGCCTTGTCGGGGTTGTTGGAGAGCAGGTCCAGGGAGTTGATGCCGAGGGCCTGGAGCATCTGGGCGGCGGCGGTGTAGTCGCGGCCGTCCTCGGGGAGCCCGAGCGCGGCGTTCGCGGCGTAGGTGTCGAGGCCCTGGTCCTGGAGGGCGTACGCGTCGAGCTTGTTGTAGAGGCCTATGCCGCGGCCCTCCTGGCGGAGGTAGAGCAGGACGCCGCCGCGGTCCGCGATCCGTTCCACCGCCTCGCGCAGCTGCGGGCCGCAGTCGCAGCGGGCCGAGCCGAAGACGTCGCCGGTCAGGCACTCGGAGTGCAGCCGGACCAGCGGGTTCGCCCCGGGTTCGCCCAGGACGACGGCCAGGTGTTCCAGGCCGTCGGTGAGGCCGTGGAAGGTGACCAGCTCGCCGTCGACCGTGTAGCCGTCGCCGAAACGCAGGGGCACGGTGACTCGGGTGCGCACCGTGGCGGTGGGGTAGTCGCGCATGTTGTCTCTCCGGTCCGGTCCAGCGGGGTCGTGCATCGGCTCAGTGCTCAGAGGCGTAGTGCTCACAGCTTGGTGCTTAAGATTTGAAGCACATCGTTGGAGACGCACAGTACATGGTGCTTTAAAGTTCAAGCAATGGGTTTCGCGATCCTACGCCTCATGCGGCTCGTGCCTCATGGTGTGGATGAACGCCGCCGCCACGGCAGATCTTCCCCGGAAGCCCTGGCATTCTCGCCCTCGATCGCCCGCGTGACCTTCCGGCAGATCTCCTCCAGCTGCCCGACCTCCTCGGCGGTCAACTGGTCGAAGAGCGCGCTCCGTACGGTCTCCACATGCCCCGGCGCCGCCCGCTCCAGGACCGCCATGCCCTCGTCCGTGAGTACGGCGACATGGCCGCGCCTGTCGCTGGGGCAGCCCTCACGGCGTACCGTGCCGTCGTTCTCCAGCCGGGTCACGGCGTACGTCAGACGGCTGCGGGTGATCTTCAGGATCTCCGCGAGCTCGGTCATCCGCAGCCGCCGGTCCGGTGCCTCCGAGAGCATGGCGAGGATGGAGTAGTAGAGGTGCGGCATACCCGCCTGCGCCTGCAGCCCGCGGTCGATCGCGTCGCCGACGAGGGAGGTCGCGGAGATGTACGAGCGCCAGGCGCGCTGTTCTGCGGGGGAGAGCCAGCGGGTCGTCATACCACCAGTGTAGGTATTGTTTAAAAGTTGAACCACCAGAACCACCACCGGCCGGGCAGATCACAGGCCACGGGCCACCATTGAGTCGTATCGAGTCAGTCGTACCGAGTCAGTCGTATCGAGCTTCGTGAGCTGGAGTGTGCGCCCCATGCCCCACCCCTACGTCCTGCTGTCCGCCGCCGTCTCCCTCGACGGGTTCCTCGACGACAACGGTCCCGAACGGCTGCTCCTCTCCGGTGCGGCCGACTTCGACCGCGTCGACGAGGTACGGGCCTCCAGCGACGCGATCCTGGTCGGCGCCGGCACCCTCCGCACGGACAACCCCCGGCTGCTGGTCAACTCGGCCGAGCGGCGGGCGGCGCGGGTCGCCGCGGGGCGCTCCGAGTACCCGCTGAAGGTCACGGTCAGCGCGTCCGGTGATCTCGATCCCGCCGCGCGGTTCTGGCACACCGGCGGCGAGAAGATCGTCTACACGACCGACAAGGGCGCCGAGCGGCTGCGCGGACTGGGGCTGGGGCTGGACACCGACGTCGTCCCGGTCGGCCCCGAACTGGACTGGCGGGCCGTCCTCGAACACCTTCATGACGTACGAGGTGTGCGGCGCCTCATGGTCGAGGGGGGCGGCCGGGTGCACACGCAGTTGGTACGGGAGGGGCTCGCGGACGAGATCCAGCTCGCCGTCGCCCCGCTGTTCGTCGGGGAGACGGACGCGCCCCGGCTCTTCGGGCCAGGCCCGTATCCCCCCGGGCGGCTGCGGATGGTGGAGACGCGGGCCGTCGGGGACGTCGTGCTCATCCGGTACGTCCCCACCGCGCCCGGAGCCGGTGGGCTCGCCTCCGCCGCCGACCGGCGCTGGCTGGGGGTTGCCTGCGAGCTGGCTGCGTTGTGTCCGGCGTCGGAGAGTGCGTTCAGTGTGGGGGCGGTTGTGGTGGCCGCGGACGGGACCGAGCTGGCGCGCGGGTACTCCCGGGAGGGGGGCGATCCTGTCGTGCACGCCGAGGAGGCCGCGCTTGCCAAGGTCGATCCTGCCGATCCGCGGCTGTCGTCCGCCACGGTGTACAGCAGTCTTGAGCCGTGTGCTCGGCGGGCGTCTCGGGCGGTGCCCTGTGCGCGGTTGATCGTTGATGCCGGGGTGCGGCGGGTTGTCACTGCTTGGCGGGAGCCGGACACGTTCGTGGCGGGGGCTGATGGGAAGGGGGTTCTGGTGGCGGCGGGGGCCTCGGTCGTCGTGCTTCCGGAGTACGAGGAGCTTGCGGTGGCGCCGAATCGGCATCTGGTGGGGTAGGGGGAGCTCGCGGCGGGGGGGGGGGGGGGAGTTTTTCGCCCCCTCCGCCCCTGCCCGTCCCTTGTTTCTGGGGGCTGCCGCCCCCAGACCCCCGCTTCGGCCTGAACGGCCTCGTCCTCAAACGCCGGACGGGCTGAAACCTCGCCCCCGTGGGTGGGTGGGGGGTCGGGATGGGACCGTCTCGTCCTCGAACGCCGGGCGGGCTGAAACCTTGCCCCCGTGGGTGGGTGGGGGGTTGGGACGGCACCGTCTCGTCCTCGAACGCCGGGCGGGCTGAAACCTTGCCCCCGTGGGTGGGCGGGGGTCGGGACGGGACCGTCTCGTCCTCGAACGCCGGGCGGGCTGAAACCTCGCCCCCGTGGGTGGGTGGGTGGGGGGTCGGGACGGGACCGTCTCGTCCTTAAGCGCCGGACGGGCTGGAACCTCACCCCGCGGGTTGGTGGGGGACGGCGCGGCCTCGTCGTGAAACGCCGAACAGGCTAAAGATCTCCCGCCCGGGCTAAGAGATCCTGCGCTCCCTCCCCCCACCCGTCAGGCTGCTTCTGAGCCGACACGGAGGTAGGAGTGGCGATGGGGTCAGTGGGGCGGCGGGTGACGGCGGTGGTGTTGGTGCCGTTGTTGGTGGGGCTGGTGGCGTCGTGCGGGATGTCGTCGCAGGGGCGGACGGTGCGGGCGCGGGCCAAGGACGCGGCGTTCGAGCACCCCGGAGTGCTCGTGAGCAAGGACCAGCTGACCGCCGTACGCAAGCACGTGGACGCAGGGGAGCAGCCGTGGCTGCGGGCGTTCCTGGACATGCGGGACAGCAAGTACGGGTCGTACAAGTACCAGGCGAAGCCGTACGCCACCGTCGAGTGTCCGCCGGGCACGCGGGCGGGGCACGGCTGCGTCGAGGAGCGTGAGGACGCGATCGCGGCGTACACGCAGGCCTTGCTGTGGAGCATCACGGGCAAGCAGGAGCACGCCGACAAGGCGGTTCAGATCATGGACGCCTGGTCGGCGAAGGTGCGCAGGCACACGGCGGGGAACGCCGGCCTGCAGACCGCGTGGGCCGGGTCCACCTGGGCGCGGGCCGCGGAGATCGTGCGGCACACGGGGGCGAAGTGGCCCGAGACGGGCGTGGCGCGGTTCCAGGGCATGCTGCGGACCGCCTACCTCCCCGAAGTCAGCAGGAAGGTCCCGGACTTCAACGGGAACTGGGATCTCGTCATGACCGATGCCGCGATGGGTATCGCCGTGTTTCTCGATGACCACAAGGCCTTCGACGAGGCCGTCGAGCGGTTCCGGCAGCGCGTGCCCGCGTACTTCTACCTCGCGAAGGACGGGAAGGTGCCGCTGACGCCCGTCGGCAGCACCGTCGACACCCCGCAGAAGCTGACCACGTACTGGTTCGGGCAGCAGCGGTACACGGACGGGGTCTCGCAGGAGACCTGCCGCAACTTCAAGCACGTCGGGTACTCGCTCGCCGCCACCGCGCACATCGCCGAGACCGCCTGGCACCAGGGCGTCGACCTCTACCGCGGCGTCAAGGACCGGCTGAAGGCGGCGCTCGACTTCCACTCCAGGTACCAGATGGGGGAGGCGGCGCCCGCGTGGCTGTGCGGCGGGCGGATCGACCGGAACATGGGGCCCGACCTGGAGGTCGCGCTCAACCACCTGGAGGACCGGCTCGACGTACACGTCCCGGCCGCCCACCGGCTGGCCGAGCAGACGCGGCCGGCCGGCACCGACGATCTCTTCGTGTCCTGGGAGACCCTCACGCACGCCGGGAATCCGGCCGCCTGAGGGGGGTGGCGGCAACGCTGGTGCAGCAGGCCCCGCGAATGGCGTACAGTTGGGTTCAACGACGCGGGGTGGAGCAGCTCGGTAGCTCGCTGGGCTCATAACCCAGAGGTCGCAGGTTCAAATCCTGTCCCCGCTACTGAAGGCCAAGGGCCGGAACTCGGATTCACGAGTTCCGGCCCTTGGTGTTTCCGGGTATGCGCGGGCGTCCCTCGGTCGGCCCACACCGGTCGCCCTCCGGCCCCGCTCCGGGAAATCTGGACGGGTGGGGCAGCAAGCAGGTGAGCAGCGGGCGGGGGATCCGGACGACCCGGACGACCCGCGTGCGTCGTACGACCCGTCGTACGACCGGTCCGGTGGGCGGTTGCCGGGGGACCCCGTGCCCGATCCCGGGCTGGGGGTGGGGGACGTAGCGCTGCCCGGGGCGGCGGGAACGGACGGGCCGAGGACCTCGTACACCCAGAGGTTCGTCCGGGTGCTTCCCGCCCTGCTCATCGTCGCCGGGATTCTCTATGAGTACTTCACGCCGAGGGACTTCACCGGCGCCCCCCTCTTCACCGCCGCCGCGCTGGTGGCGGCGCCCCTCTACTCGCTGCGCGGCACCGTACTGACCGGGGCCATGGCCGCCGTGGGGGCCGTCGCGGTTCAGATGAAGCTCGGAGTGGCGCTGCAGGCCGAGGCGGTCACCGAAGTGGTCACGGTGGCGACGGCCGCCGTCCTGGCCGCCCTCATCAACGTCGTCGTCCGGCGCGGCAACGCCCGGCTCGCCTCCGTCCGTGAGATCGCCGAGGCCGCCCAGCGCGCCGTACTGCCGCAGCCCGAGGAGCGGATCGACGGGCTCGACGTCGCGGCGCGGTACGAGGCGGCGCAGGAGGACGCGTTCATCGGCGGTGACCTGTACGCGGTGCAGGACTCCCCGTACGGCGTACGCCTGGTCGTGGGCGACGTACGCGGCAAGGGCATGGGCGCGGTGGCCGCCGTCGCCGTCGTGATCGGGGCGTTCCGGGAGGCGGCCGAGCAGGAGACGACGCTGGAGGCGGTCGCGGGGCGCCTGGAGCGGGCTCTGGCGCGCGAGGGCACCCGGCGCGAGAGCCTCGACGCCTTCGAGGGGTTCACCACGGCGGTACTGGCGGAGATCCCGCACGGCGAGGAGGTCGTACGGATCGTCAACCGTGGCCATCCCCCGCCGCTGCTCCTGCACGCGGACGGCACGCTCGTCTCGCTCGACGCCGAGGATCCCGCACTGCCCCTGGGAATGGGCGAGTTGGGCATGTGGCCCGACCGCGCGCAGGAGACGGAGTTCCCGCGCGGGGCCATGCTGCTCCTCCACACGGACGGGCTGTCCGAGGCCCGCGACGAACGCGGGCGCTTCTACGATCCCGCGGTGAGCCTCGCCGGACGGACCTTCCCCGGGCCCGAGGCACTGCTGACCACCCTCGCCGAGGAGGTCCGCCGGCACTCCGGCGGCGGCACCACGGACGACATGGCGCTGCTTGCCGTACGACGTCCGTGAACGCCCTCGTTCACGTTGTTACCAGGGGTGATCGAATGGCGTCCCTCCGCATAACATCTGACGCATCGTCAGAAAACCTGTGACCGACAAGTGGTGGTCAACTCGCCCGTTTTACGGCGGTGATGACCTGAAAGTCCTGGCCAGAAGCGTTAATGATCAGTCAGAACGGCTTGGAATCCGGTGCCCGCGTCTATTAACGTTCGATAACGCAGCGCGGTAGTCCCAGCCGTCACAAGAGTCGGCTCCGTGCGCACGCGCCGAATCCCGCAAGGGAACCGGGGAACCACCAACTTGGGGTGAATCGAGCGTCTACCGCGGTGGGAACACCAGCGGTTGACGCGCGTAGGAGACCTTCCTGCTCCGAACCCGTCAGCTAACCCGGTAGGCGAGAAGGAAGGAAAGGAGCACGCCCACGTGGCGTCGAACCCGCCTGCCCAGGCACCCTCGTACCCGCCGAGCCAAACGCACACCTTCGGTTACGGCATGGACGACGAGGGCCCCCGGGAGGAGTGGAATCCCACCGAGGAATCCCTCCGTCCCATCCGCGGCCGGCACCGCGTCTCCAAGCAGCGCGGAGGCGGCGGACTCGCTCGCAGCTCCACCGTTCTGGGCGTCGGTGTCATAGCCGCCGTCGGCGCCGGTGGCATGGCCACCGCGGCGCCCGGCAAGCCGCCGGTGTCGATCTCCGTGCCCGACCTGCCGTCCGTCGGCTCGATCCTCACGGACGACAGCTCCGCCGACGAGGCCAAGGGCTCCACCACCCCGCTCACCAGTGCCGGTCTGACGATCGCCGACACCGAGCAGGGCGCGACCGACGCGGGCGAGGTCCTGCGTTCGCGCATCATGCAGCAGGCCGAGGTCCAGAAGGACCAGGCCGACACCGCGGCCCAGCAGGCCGCCCAGGCCGCCGCCGTGAAGAAGGCCTCCGACGCCGCCGCCGAGGAGCAGAAGGCGGCCGAGGCCAAGGAAGCCGCCGCGAAGAAGAAGGCGGAGGAGGAGGCCGCGGCCAAGGCGGAGGCCGAGCGCCTCGCCGAGCTCGCCAAGAGCTACACGCTGCCGACCTCCTCGTACACGATCACCTCGACCTTCGGTCAGGCCGGCGCACTGTGGTCCTCCGGCTACCACACCGGCCTCGACTTCGCCGCTCCCACGGGCACCCTGATCAAGGCGGTCCACAGCGGCACCGTCACGGAGGCCGGCTGGGCCGGGTCGTACGGCTACCGCACGATCCTCACCCTCGACGACGGCACCGAGCTGTGGTTCTGCCACCAGTCGTCGATCAGCGTCAGCGTGGGGCAGAAGGTCGCCACCGGTGATGTCATCGGGCGCGTGGGCGCGACGGGCAATGTCACCGGGGCGCATCTGCACCTGGAGGTCCACCCGGACGGCGCGGCGACCGGGATCGACCCGATGGCGTGGCTGCAGAGCAAGGGGCTCAACCCCTGACCTGCACGTTTCCTCACGGGTGCGTAGTTCCGTAATCCCCTGATCCCCGGCAGCCCTGACATCATCCCCCCGACGTCAGGGCTGCCGGTCTGATACATGTGGAATACAGTCATTCGCTCGGGACGTTGGATCCTGACATGACGACTACTCTTCGCAAGCTCGGTTCGTCCGGCCTCGAGGTCTTCCCGCTGGCCCTCGGCGGCAACGTGTGGGGCTGGACCGCCGACGAGGCCGAGTCCTTCGCCGTGCTCGACGCGTACGCGGCCGCAGGCGGCAACTTCCTCGACACCGCCGACTCGTACTCGGCGTGGATCGAGGGGCACAAGGGCGGTGAGTCCGAGACCATCATCGGCAAGTGGGTCAAGGCGCGCGGCAACCGCTCCGACATCGTGATCGCCACCAAGGTCAGCCAGCACCCCGAGTACCAGGGGCTGTCCGGCGACAACATCAAGGCTGCGGCGGATGCTTCTCTGCGCCGTCTGGACACCGACTACATCGACCTCTACTTCACGCACTTCGACAAGCCCGAGGTGCCGGTCGAGGAGATCATCGGCGCGCTCGACGAGCTGGTGAAGGCCGGCAAGGTGCTCAACATCGCGGCCTCCAACATCTCACCCGAGCGGCTCCAGGAGTCCCTGGACTTCTCCGACCGAGAGGGCCTCGCCCGCTACGTCGCCCTCCAGCCCGAGTACAACCTGGTCTCGCGCGACACCTACGAGGGCCCGCTGCGCGACATCGCCTCCCGCTCGGGCCTGGCGGCCGTCCCGTACTTCGGCCTCGCGTCCGGCTTCCTCACCGGCAAGTACCGCCCGGGTACGAAGGTCGACTCGCCGCGTGCGGCGGGCGCGGCCAAGCACCTGGAGACCGAGCGGGGCCTGCGCGTCCTTGCCGCCCTCGACGAGGCTGCCCAGGCCCACGACGTGCCGGTCGCCACCGTCGCCCTGGCCTGGCTCGCCGCCCAGCCGACGGTCGCGGCGCCGATCGCCTCCGCACGGAACGTGGAACAGCTTCCGGCGCTGCTGGGAGTGGCGGACCTCGTCCTCACGGACACGGAACTGGGCAGGCTGACGGAGGCGTCGGCGTAACCCCTGCCGTACGTCCTACGAGCGGTACGGGTTGTACGCGGGGTACGGCGTCGCGGTCCCGTAGGGCTGCCAGTAGGGCTCGCTGTGCGCGGACCCGTACGTGGGCCAGGGCGGTGGCGGGACCACCGGAAGCTGAGCCGCCGCCCGGGCCGCGTACGCCAGGGCCGGGCGGGCGGCCTCGCGGCGGCGCCACAGCTCGTGGAGCAACTCCCGCTCCCGTGCGACGAAGTCGGCGCCCGCGCGGCCGTCGCGTGCCCGGTGCCGCAGGAACGCCAGCGAGGTCGCGTACGCCTCGTACTCGGCGACGGAACGGGCGGCGGGCTTGCCGAGGTGGCGGGCGGCGTACTTGCGGGCGATCCGGCGCGCCTGCATCGAGCCGAGCGCGTACGGCTCGGGCGCGGACAGCCAGCCGGCGGCGGCGTACGCGGGCAGTTCCGCACGCACGGTGCGCAGTTCCCGCTGCCGGGTCCAGATGATCAGCCCGGTCAGCAGGGCGAACGCGGGCACCATGAACGTGGCGTACACCGCGAAGAAACCGAACTCCCCGAAGCTCGACGAGCCGTTCCACATGGCGTGCATACCCATGGCGAGCAGGAGCCCGGCCAGAGGCATCAGGACGCGGCGTACGTGGTGGCGTTCGGCGGACAGGGCCGCGATCCCGAAGCCGATGCCGGTCAGGATCGTGAACAGCGGGTGCGCGAAGGGCGACATCACCACGCGGACGAAGAAGGTGGCGGCGGTGACCGACATGAGCCCGCTGTCGCCGTTGAGCTGGTCGGTGCCGAAGGCGGTGCCGAGGTAGAGGATGTTCTCGGTGAAGGCGAAGCCGGTGGCGGTGACCCCGGCTATGACGACCCCGTCGACGATCCCGGTGAAGTCCCGCCTGCGGAAGAGGAAGACCAGCAGTACGGCCGCCGCCTTCGCGGACTCCTCCACGATGGGCGCTATGACGGTCGCGCCGAGGGTGTCGGCGTTGGTCGGGTCGGCGGTGGCCGTCGCTATCCATCTCGTCGCGAAACTGTTGGCGACGATCGCTATGAGCGCGGCCGCGCAGGCGCCCCAGGCGAAGGCGAAGAGCAGGTTCCGCCAGGGGCCCGGGTCGACGCGGTCCAGCCAGCGGAACACGGCGATGAGAAGCGGAACGGGGAGCACGGCGAGGCCGAGGCCGACCAGGAAGCCCTCGGTGCCGGTCTGCTGGCGGACGAGGGCAAGGATCACCAGCCCGGATATCGCGAGCAGGGTGACCAGCACGCCGTAGCGCACCCACCTTCTCCGCCACCAGTGCGCAGGCCGCCGCGGTGCGTCGTCGGCGGCGCCGGTGGGGTGTGTCGGGTAGGGAGGGCTGGTGGCCACGGCATCGACCCTAACGAGGGAGGGGCGCTCCCCGCGACGGTGCGTGGTGTCCGGTGTGGTGGCCGGTGCCGTCTCAGGGAATCAGTCGCCGACGGATTGCTGGTCCCGGTGCTGTACGCGCCGGAACAGCAGGTCGTTCACCACATGACCCTTGTCCAGTCCCTGGCCCTCGAAACGGGTCAGCGGCCGGAAGTCCGGACGTGGCGTGTAACCGCCGTCGGGCCGGGTGTTCTCGAAGTCGGGGTGCGCGCTCAGCACTTCGAGCATCTGTTCGGCGTACGGCTCCCAGTCGGTCGCGCAGTGGACGACGGCGCCCGGCCGGAGGCGGGTCGCGGCGAGGCTGAGGAACTCCGGCTGGATCAGCCGCCGCTTGAGGTGCCGCTTCTTGGGCCAGGGGTCGGGGAAGTACACGCGCAGGCCGCTCAGGGAGTCCGGCGTGAGCATCTCCCTGAGCAGGATGATCGCGTCGCCGTTGGCCACCCGGATGTTGGACAGCCCGTTCCGGTCCGCGAGATTGAGCAGGTTGCCCTGACCGGGGGTGTGGACGTCGACCGCCAGGATTCCGGTTTCCGGGTCCTCGGCCGCCATCTGCGCGGTGGCCTCGCCCATCCCGAACCCGATCTCGAGTACGACGGGGACCTCGCCGCCGAACAGCTCCGCGAGGTCCAGCGTTCGCTGCCCGTCGATATCCAGGCCCCACTTGGGCCACAACCGCTGCAACGCGTCCGCCTGCCCGACCGTCACCCGGCTCCGCCGCGGCTGAAAACTCCGGATCCGCCGCTCGAAGTGCGACCCGGCGGGATCGGGCATCGGCCCGTCGGGGAATCGGGGCTCGCCCTTGGGGCGGGGGGCTTGGGGGGAGGCGTTGGGCTCAGACACAGTGGGGTTCATTTTACGGGGGCGGTGCTGGAGATCTTTCAGCCCGTCCGGCGTTTGAGGACGAGCGCGTTCAGCGCGACAGCGGGGGTCTGGGGGCGGCAGCCCCCAGGAAGTAAGGGACGGGCAGGGGCGGAGGGGGCGAAAAAACTCCCCTCAACCCCCCGCCAGCGCCCCCAGCGCCCGCCGCGCAACCTCCCGCCCGATCGGCAGCGAAGCAGTCGCCGCGGGCGAAGGCGCGTTCAGCACATGCACCGTCCGCGGCCCTTCCCGGATGAGGAAGTCGTCCACCAGGGTCCCGTCCCGGAGCACCGCCTGCGCCCGGACCCCGGCACGGGCGGGCACCAGGTCGTCCGCCGTCACCGCGGGCAACAGGCGCCGCACGGCTCCCGTGAACGCCCGCTTGGACACCGACCGCCGCAGCTCCCCCACCCCGTACCGCCAGTGCCGCCGCGCTATCCGCCAGGCCCCGGGCCACGCCAGCGTCGCGCCCAGCTCGAGCGGACGTACGACACCCCATCCGTACCCCTCCCGGGCGAGCGCGGGTACCGCGTTGGGCCCGATGTGCACGCCTCCGTCGATCCCGCGGGTGAGATGCACCCCGAGGAAGGGGAACGCCGGGTCGGGCACGGGATACACGAGTCCGTGGACGAGCTCGGGCCGCGCCAGGGTGTAGTACTCGCCGCGGAAGGGCACGATCCGCATTCCGGGGTCGTCGCCCGCCAGCCGGGCGATCTCGTCGCAGTGCAGCCCCGCGCAGTTGACCAGTACGCGCCCGCGGACGACCGTCCCGTCGGCCGTGAGGACGGCGGCGCCGAGCCCGGAGCGCCGGTCGATGCGGACGACATCCGCCCCGTACCGGATCTCCGCCCCGGAGGACTCCGCGAGCTGCCGGGCCACCGCGGCGAAGTCGCAGACCCCGGTCGTGCCGACATGGATGGCGGCGAGCCCGCGCACCTCCGGCTCGTACTCCGCTATCTGGGCGGGGCCCAGTTCCCGGACCGGAATGCCGTTCTCCCGGCCGCGCTGGACCAGTCCGTGCAGGCGGGGCAGCTCGGCCTTCTCGGTGGCGACGATCAGCTTGCCGGTGACGGCGTGCGCGATGTCGTACTCCGAGCAGAACTTGACCATCTCGGCGGCGCCCCGCACCGCATACCGCGCCTTCAGGGAGCCCGGGCGGTAGTAGATGCCGCTGTGGATCACCCCGCTGTTGCGGCCCGTCTGGTGGCGGGCAGGGGCGAGTTCCTTCTCCAGCACGGTGACCCGCGTGCCCGGCGCCGCGCGCGTGATCGCATACGCCGTCGACAGCCCGACGATCCCGCCGCCGATCACCAGCACATCGCAGTCGTACCCGATCCGCACCTGCTCCACCTCCCGGCTTCAAGAGTGCACTGCGCCACTGACAACGCCCTCAAACCAGGGGGAGCGTCCCGGACGCCCCGCAGGGGCGCCCAGGGGCACGGGGAACTGCGCGACGAGCCACAGGTGACCGGCAGCCCCAAGACGCCGAAACCAGGCAGACGGGAAGGAACCCGTTCCCTAGGCCGGTGCCATGAGCAACGGCCGTGCCCGCTCCCGCAGCTCCACCACGCGCGGTTCGTCGCCGTACGGCTCCAGCCGGTGCAGGAGGTCCTTCACGTACTCGGTGGTGCGCGCGGAGGAGATGCGCCCGGCGACCTCGACCGCGCGGACGCCCTGCTCGCAGGCCGCGTCCAGGTTGCCCGATTCGAGCTCGGCGACCGCCGACACCACCAGACGCAGACCGTGGGAGCGTACGAACTCCTCGGTCGGCTGGGACAGCGCCTGCTCGGTGAAGCGGCGCACCTGGCGCGGTGCCTTCAGGTCGCGGTAGCACTCGGCGGCGTCGGCGGCGAAACGGTCGTACGAGTAGAAGCCGAGCCAGGAAGGGTCGTTGTCGCCGTCCCGGGCCCGCTCCAGCCAGCCCTCGGCGGCCCGCAGCGCCGCGCCGGCCGCATGGGCGTCACCGGCGCGCGCGTGCGCCCGTGCCTCGACGAGCCGGAAGAAGCTCATGTTGCGGGCGGTGGCCAGGCCGCGGTTGCGCTCCAGGGCGGCCTGGGCGAGGTCGACACCCTCGTCGCCGAAGCCGCGGTAGGTCGCCTGGAGGGACATGGAGGCCAGTACGTAGCCACCGAGGGGTACGTCGGCGGCCGCCCGGGCCAGCCGCAGGGCCTGGATGTAGTAGCGCTGGGCGGCTTCCTGCTGGCCGGTGTCGAAGGCCATCCACCCGGCGAGGCGGGTCAGTTCGGCACTCGCCCCGAACAGTGCCCTGCCGACCTCGTCGGAGTACGAGCCGAGCAGCAGCGGCGCCGCCTCGACCCGCAGGCACTCGGGCACCATGGACGAACGCCAGTCACCGCCACCGTATTTGGAGTCCCAGCGCCTGGCGTCCTCGGCCGCCTCGCGCAGCTTCAGCACATCGCTGTGGCCGACTTTCTGCGGTGCTCCGGTGCCCTCACCGGGGGTCACCTCGCGCGCCACCGAGCTGTCGGCCGGGGTTATCAGCCACCGCGAAGCGGGAGTTGCGTAAGCGCTCACTGCGAAGGATCCGGCGAGCGACTGCCAGATCCCGCCGCCGCCGGCCCGGCGCCCGGCGAGGTCGAGGCGGTACAGCTCGGTCGCCGACCGCACCGCCTGCGCGACGTCACGGGGGAACGCGAGACCCACCTCCGGCGCGGGATCCGCGTCCGCCAGGCCGATCTCGTGGAGCGGCACGGGGCGGCCGAGTTTCTGGCCGATCGCGGCCGCGATGAGGTGCGGCGCGGCACCTTGGGGCACCATTCCCTTCGACACCCAGCGCGCCACCGACGTCTTGTCGTAGCGAAGAGTCAACCCGCGTTGAGCGCCAAGATCGTTGACGCGACGCGCGAGTCCTGCGTTGCTGATTCCCGCGAGGGCGAGAACGGTGCCGAGTTTTTCGTTCGGCCCGCGTTGCTCCCTGGACATGCGCCACCCCTCGACACAGACGGCTGCCGCGCTGGCATAACCACGCGGCATTCGTAAACCCAGCGTAGTTCGCTGCATCCCAAGCGTTAAGGGGCGTAGTTCCGGATGGCGGGATTGTGGTCCGTACGACAGTACGGACGGTCGCGGCGTGCTCCCGTTGTGTGGCTGTGCGCCCGTCCGTGCGCTCTTCTCCGGCCACCGGGGGAGCGCTTCCATGGATGATGCGTGGGTCGGCCCGCTGTACTGGATCCAGTGGGCTGGGGGACACCGCCGCCTACATCCCCGCGGGCGGCGGACCGGTCCGGGAGGCGAACTCCGCCTCCCGGACTGTGCGTTGGCCGAGCGGTGCGGAAGGCCTGTACGGAGCGTGTGCGGACCTGACCGTCAGAAGCCGATTTGGCTGAAAACCGACGGTGGTCTTTGCGGGCAATTAGCGCTCCTACCACGTGACTTGAGGGCGCACGGGGTGTTTTTGGGGAGTGTATCGGGGGCGCATTCACGTCGCAGATTCGGTGGTGGTTGGTTATCCGGTCCGCCGCGGCGCTGCTCGCCGGGCCGGCGACGGACCGTGGGAGGTCGGTCGCTGGTCGGTCGCCGCTCGGTCCTCGATTCAGTCCTCGATTCGGCGCTCGTCCGTCGCGCGTCCGTCGCTCATCCGTCGGTCGCCCGTAGCTCGTCCGTCGGTCATCCGGTGCCGGTATGTCCTCGGTGCCCCGCCGCCGACCTGTTCCTGACGGGCTCAATACACCCCTACGGGGGCGCACTTCAGGGAGCGCAAGCCGCCCCAGGTGCCCTCCCGTGTGCCTCCTTCGTGGCAGCATGGTGCCCAGTTCGTACGGTGCACTGGTTGTCCACAGCCTGTGGAGGCGGCGATGCGATGGTTGGTGGGGTGGAGCAGCACCGTCGCCAGAGCGCCTGAGATCGGCTCGGCGGGCGCCACGGGAAGCGACGGGGAGACCGTTCACCCGGTGGGTTCCCAACTCCTTTGGGGGGACCCGGATCCGCTCTGGGCCGTCGGCGACTGGCGTCCCGACGAGGTGCGTGTCGTGAAGGCCGACGAGCAGAACCGGATGGCCGTCCTCGGCATCTGCGGAGCCTCCGACGAAGAACTGCGGGTGGGACTCTTCGCCGCGCGCGGCGGGGCACTTCGCCATCTCACCGCCTGGTCCGGCAGCTACACCGCCGTCGTCCAGGTCGGCCGCCGCCTCATGGTCGCGGGCGACCTCGCGGGCGCGCGGCCCGTCTTCTACACCCCCTGGGCAGGCGGTACGGCGTACGCGACCGCCGCCCTGCCGCTGGCCGACCTCATCGAGGCCAACCTCGACTTCGGGCACCTCGCGGCGCTGCTCGCCGCCCCCGACGTACCGGCCGCGGTGCACGACTCGACCCCGTACGAGGGCGTACGGCGCATTCCGCCGGGGCACGCGCTGATCCTGCGCGCCGGGGCGCGCGAGATCGCAAGCTACGAGCAGACCCTCTCCCTCGCCGTCGCCACCCCCTCGGCCGATCCCACCAGCGCGGTGGACGCCGTACGTGACGCTCTCGTAGAGGCCGTACGCGCCCGTCTCGCCGCGCCCCGGCATGTGCCGGGCACCGATGTGGACCCCGGGCCCGTACCCGGCATGGGGCCCGCCGAGCGGCGGGCCGCGCGCGGGATGCCCGTCCCCGGGATCGGCGCCGACCTCTCCGGAGGACCCGCCTCGGGCACGCTGGCACTGCTCGCGGCAGGGCTTCCGGGGGCGCCCGGGACCGTCCTCGGGCACGGCACAGGCGCCGGTGAACGCCTCCTGGCGGTCACTTTCAACGACCTCGCCGTCAGCGGACGGGAATCCGAGCTGGAACGGGCGGGCTCGCTCGCCGCGAATCCCCGGCTGCACCATGTGGTGGTCACCGGGGGCGAGGAGACACTTCCTTACGCCGACCTGGACGGGCCGCTCACCGACGAGCCGGGGCCCTCCCTGGTGACGGCCGCGCGGCACCGGGCCCGGCTGTCCTCCGGGAGCGCCGATCACTTCACCGGGTACGGCGCCCGGCAGGTCATGGACGCCCACCCCGCCCGGCTCGCGGACCTCCTGATGGACCGCAAACGCCGTCACCTGGTGAAACCCGTCGCCGCGCTCACCAAGGCGGACGGGTCCGTCATGGTCCCCGCGCGCGTGTACGGCGCGGCACGCAAGCTCGCCCGTACGCCGTACCGCACCGGGGTCGACGTTCTCGCCGACCGCCTGATGCAGCGGCAGTTCGACGAGCCGGGCGGTGCCGTCGGGGCCTCGCTCGCGGCGCTCACCTGGGCCAGACCCGGGCCCGCCGCGCGCTGGCTCACCGGTGAGGCGCTAGCTGAAGTATCGGTTCGCCTACAGGTCGCCTCGGGCCGGCCAGGTGTCGGTCCCGGGCAGCGGCCGGGCGACTTCCGCGCGCGTGCCGCCCTCGCACGCCACGCGTCCGATCTGCGCGTCCTGGAGCAGGCCGCCGAGATCCGCTTCCAGCGGCTGCACGCGCCGTTCCTCGACAACCAGGTCGTACGGGCGTGCCGCGCTCTGCCCGAAGCACTGCGGGTTCAGCCCGGTGCCCGGGCCGCGATCCTTCGTACGGTGCTGGAGGGGGCCGGCGTGGGGGATCTGCCGGCCGGGTGGGGCGCGCCGTCCCACGCGTCCTCGGCGGCGGCCGCGCGCACGGGACTCCGTGTCGCCGCGGATTCCCTGATCGCGCTCTTCGACACGCCTCTGCTGGCGCAGGCCGGCCTGGTGGAGGCACGCGTCGTCCGCAAGGCCCTGCGCGCGGCCGCCTCGGGGGAGCCGCTGCCCTTGGACGGCCTGGCGGATCTGGTCTCCCTGGAGTTGTGGCTACGGCGGCTGCTGGCCCGCCGGGGGACCTGCTGGACGGGGACGCCTGCTCGGCAGCGGGCGGTGCCTGCGGGGATTGTGCCGCAGGGGCGGGCGTTGGGGGCGGGGGCTGGGGGGCGGGGGTAGCTGTCTCGCGCGTGTGCGGGTGCGGGTGCGTGTGCCTGCCGGTGCCGGTGCGTTTGCCGGTGCGTGGGGCGTCCGGGTGGGTGGGTCGGGGGCGTGCCGGTACGTCCCGCCCGTCGCCGCCGGATCAGGCGTCGGGCAGTGGGGTGGGGGTCCGGTGACGCGGACGTACGCGACGGGCATTTGGACGTACCGGCACGCCCCCTTCCGCCGTCGTTCGGCTGCCGGGGGCGAGGGGCGGCAGCATTGCTTTTCGGCTTCGGGCGGCGGGCTTCGTCTCGTCGGGCGTTTGAGGGCGGGGCCAGTCTTCAGCCTCGACCGGCGATCTCCAGACTGTGGGGCGCTTGATGTCGAGGCACCCACCCCTGGGGGTTCAACTCTCCCTCCCCCGGCCCGGGCGAGGGATTTCAGCCCGTCTCGCGCTTGAGGACAAGGGTGGTGCCGTCCCGATCCCCTGCCCACCCGAGGGGCTCAACTCTCCAGTCCCGGCCAGGCGAGGGATTTTCAGTCTGTCTCGCGCTTGAGGACAAGGGTGGTGCCGTCCCGATCCCCTGCCCACCCGAGGGGCTCAACTCTCCCGTCCCGGCCAGGCGAGAGATTTTCAGTCTGTCTCGCGCTTGAGGACAAGGCAGTGCCATCCCGAACCCCCACCCACCCGAGGGGCTCAACTCTCCAGTTCCGGCCGGGGGAGGGATTTTCAGCCTGTCCGGCGTTTGAGGACGAGCCCTTTGGGCGTTGGGGGGGTCTGGGGGCGGAGCCCCCAGGTACGGGATGGGTAGGGGCGGAGGGGGCGAAAAAGGGTTGTGGTTGGGCGCCCGCGGCGGGGTGCCCCCGGGCTCGCCGGAGAAAGGCGGTGCTGTGGAGGGGTGGGGGCGGGGAGAATGGGTGGGTGCGGTACGGGATTCTGGGGGTCACCCAGGTGGAGGACGACCGGGGGGCCCGGGTAGCGGTGGGCGGCCCCCGGGTACGCGCGCTGCTCACCGCCCTCGCCCAGCGCCCCGACCGCACGGTCACCCCGGAGACCCTGATCGACGAGGTGTGGTCCGCGGAGCCCCCACAGGACGCCCCCGCCGCGCTGCAGGCCCTGGTCGGCCGCCTCCGCAGAGCGATCGGGAAGGACACGGTCACCTCGGAGGCCGGCGGCTACCGGCTGCGCGCCGCCAAGGACGAGGTGGACCTCTTCGTCTTCGAGCACCTCGTAGGGGAGGGCAAGTCCGCCCTCGCACATGACGACGCCCTGACCGCCGCCACCCACCTGCGCGACGCACTCGCCCTCTGGCGGGGCCCCGCCCTCGCAGACCTCCCCGACCGCACCGCCGCGACCCGCCCGGAAGCCCTCCGCGCGGAGGCGACCCGGACCCGCATCGAGGCCGACCTGCGACTCGGCCGCGCCGATGACGTCGTACCGGAGCTGAAGGAACTGACGGAGGCTCACCCGTACGACGAAGCGCTGCACGCCCTGCTCATCCGGGCCCTGCGCGACGCCGGCCGTGGCGCGGACGCCCTGGCCGCGTACGAGAGGACACGGCGCCGCCTGACGGACGGGCTGGGTACCGACCCCGGGCCCGAACTCCGCGCCCTGCACGCGGAGTTGCTGGAGGGGGACCGGGAGGGATCGGGGAACGGCAGAGGTGCCGATCCACAGGCTCGGGGGCTGACGGCTCAGGACGCGGGGACTCGGAGCACGGCGCCCGGAGCTCTGTCCCCCTTCGCCCGAAACGGCAACATTCGTCCGCGTCTGAACTCATTCGTGGGGCGGGAACCCGAAATCGACGCCATCCGTTCGGATGTGCAGAGGGCACGACTGGTCACTCTGACCGGACCGGGGGGTTCGGGCAAGACCCGTCTCGCCGAGGAGGCCGCCGCCGGGCTTCCCCAGGCGTGGCTGGTCGAGCTGGCTCCGCTCGACCGGCCGGAGGCGGTTCCCGGTGCCGTGGTCAGCGCCCTCGGTCTGCGCGAAACCGTGCTGATCACCAACGAGATGGCGGGACCGCAGGACGACCCGGTCGCCCTGCTCGTCGAGTACTGCGCCCCGCGCAGCCAGCTCCTGATCTTTGACAACTGTGAACACGTCATAGGCGCCGCCGCCGAACTCGCCGAAACCCTCCTAACGCACTGCCCCGGGCTCACGATCCTCGCCACCAGTCGTGAACCCCTGGGCGTGCCGGGCGAGTTGCTGCGCCCGGTCGAGCCCCTGCCGCCCGATCCCGCGCGCCGCCTCTTCCTGGAGCGGGCGTCGGCCGTCCGTCCCGACGCGGACGCCGAGTTCCACGACTCCGCGGCGGTGGACGAGATCTGCCGGCGGCTCGACGGCCTGCCCCTGGCCATCGAGCTGGCCGCCGCTCGGCTGCGGCTGCTCACGGCCCGGCAGATCGCCGACCGGCTCGACGACCGCTTCCGGCTCCTCACCTCCGGCAGCCGCACGGTGCTGCCCCGCCAGCAGACCCTGCGCGCCGTCGTCGACTGGTCCTGGGACCTGCTCGACGAGCGGGAGCGGACCGTCCTGCGCGAGGCGTCCGTCTTCGCGGGCGGCTGGGACCTGGCGGCCGCGGAGGCGGTGTGCACCGGCCCCGCCGCCGACCTCGTAGGGGCGCTCGTCGACAAGTCCCTGATCGTCGCGACGCCGTACGGAGGAGACGGGGAGGAAGGCCGGGAAGGCGGCGAAGGCGGCGGCATGCGGTATCGGATGCTGGAGACGATCCATGAGTACGCCACCGAGCGCGCCGCCGAAGCCCCCGAGCAGCGTGCCGAGGCAGAGCGGCGCCACCGCGCGTGGGTGCGCGCGCTGGTCGAGAAGGCCGAGCCGCTGCTGCGCTCCGCCGAGCAACTGCCATGGATCCGGCGCCTGGAGACCGAGCTCGACAACATCCGGGCGGCCGTCTACCGCGCCGTTCTCGTCCGTGACGAGGAGGAGGCAGGCGCCCTCGTCCTCGCCATGGGCTGGTTCTGGTGGCTGCGCAACTTCCGCCGCGAGGGCGCGGAGTGGACGGACCTGGTACTGCGGCTGTGCGCGGCCGGCGAGGGCGCTGCTCCGTCCGCCCCCGGCCGGTGCGGCAGTCCGGGCGACTCTCCCGACCGCGGCCAGGACGCACCTCTCGCCTATCTGGCCGGCGTCGACCCGGTGGCGGCCTTCCTCGCGACCCCCGCACACGCCTCCGACGAGGAGCGTCACCCGCTGTACACCATGCGGATGAGGCTGCGCATGCTGTACCTGTTCATGACGGTGGAGACCGACCCGCTGGCCGGTCAGGAGGACGGGCCGATGCGGGAGTACACCGCGCGGGTGCGGTCCGTCTTCGAAAAGGGCGGCCCGGAGGCGGCCATTCTCCCGGGCATCATCTGGCCACTGGCCGCCTACTACATGGGCAGCACGGAGGACCTGCGGCCCGCCATGGACGCGGCGATCGCCAACTGCCGTCTGTACGGCGGTGAGTGGGAGGTCGGCTTCATCCTGATGTTCCGTACGCACTTGGCCGTCGACGCGCCCGGCGGGATGCTCGACGTGGACGACGGCCTGGCCGAGCTGCGCGTACTCAGCCGCCGGGTGGGCGACCGCTGGATGCGGGCCCTGGTGTGCAGCGCGGCCGGCGAGGCGGCCATGGCACGGAGTCTCTTCGAAGAGGCGAAGAGGGAGTACGAGGAGGCGCTGCGGCTCTCCTTCGAGGTGGGCGCGTACGCCGAGACGCCCTTCCTCACGGCGCGGCTGGCCGAGATCGCCTACCGCGTGGGCGACCGGGCCCGGGCGCTGGAGGCTCTGGACGAGGCGAGCGCCGCGTCCGATCGGTACGGGGTGCCGGACGCCCGCGCGTTCGTCCACATGCTGCGTGCCCAGTTGGCTCTGGACGACGGGGACATCGCCTTCGCCCACGAGATGTACGAGCAGGCACGTGTGGAGAGTCTCCGTGGCACCCCGCCGCCGCAGTTCGTGGCGGCGCTGGACTGGGTCGAGGCGGTCATCACGGCAGCCCGGAGTGGCCCGGAGCACGGGCTGCGGAAGCTGTCCGACGCTTTGCCGGCGGCGGTGGCGGGGCGTTGCGCCGATGTGGTGCTGGCCGCCCTCGTCGACTGCGCCGCGAGCCTTCTCTCCGACCTGGGCGACCATCCACGTGCGGCCCGCATGCTCGGCGTAGGCACGCGGTGGCGTGGCGGCCATCCCCGGCGCGCCCAGGAGCGTACGGCGGCCGAGCGCACGGAGGCCGCCGCGATCACGGTCCTTGGCCCTGCCCGTTACGAGTCGGAGCGCGCCGCGGGTGCGGACTTCACCCGGGACGACGCCCAGCGGGACCTGGCTGAGGCAGTGAAGGAACACCCCGCCGACTTCTAGCCGCGCGGCTCAGGAGCATTCCGCCGGCGTCCAGCCGTGCGGCTCTGGGGAACACTCCACCGACGCTTGGCCACGTGGCTCCGAGGAGCACCTCGCCGATCTCCAACTGTGCGGCTCTCAGGGACGTCCCGCCGACGCGTGTTCGCGCCGTTCAGCCGCGCTCACTCGCACAGGAACTTCGACTCCGCCCAGTCCGCCAGTGCCGGCGCGTCGAGGACGGTGTGGGGTTCGACGACGAGGCGGATGGTCTTGCGGCCGGTGAGGTTCACATGGACGGGGACCGCTTCGTCGCCGCCCTTGACCAGCGCTGACTGCCACAGGCGGGAGCCGTCGGCATACACGGAGAAGCGCACCTGGCCCAGGCCCAGGGTCATGTCGTCGATGCCGACCACGGCGTCGTACGCCGAGCAGCTGCGGTTGAGGTCGATGGTGACGGAGGAGTGGCCGTGGACGGTCACCCCGTGCGGGTACTGCTTGTCCGCGATCGACACCCCGAAGCGCTGCCACACCCAACTGCTCTCGCCGAGCCGCATCTCGGGCTTGGTGCCGTCGCCGTTGACGTTGTAGTCCAGCTCGCTCCACTGGTAGACGACCGGCGCGGGCGGAGGCGGCGGTGTCGGAGTGGGGGACGGGGGAGGCGTCGGCTTGGGCGCGGGCTTCGGCTTCGTCGGGGTGGGCGAGGGCTTGGGCGTCGGTTTCGGCGTGGGCTTCGGGGTGGGTGTGGGCGTCGGCGTGGGAGTCGGCTCGGCCGCCGGCACCACCGGCGGCTCGGGCGCGGGTGCCTTCTTCGGCGGCTTGGGCGACGGAAGTGGTACCTCGGCGGCGGGCGAGGTGGCCGGCCTGGCTTCGGGCCTCTTGGGCGGGGCTTCGTTGCCGGCCAGGGCGAGCGCGATCGCCGTCGCGGCCACCGCGACGACACCCGCCGCGATACCGGCCTTGACCGGCGCGCCGAGCCCCTCCGAGGCCGCCGCGCCGCCACCCGCGCTCGCTCCGCCGGAGCCGCCGGCCGCCGCGGAGGCGGCACCCGCCGCTCCGGCCGCACCCGCGCCTGCCCCGCCGGCGATGAGCGCGGCGGCCTTCGCGTACCCGGCGGCACCGAACCAACCGATGACCGCGATCGGCACGAGCGACGGGATCCCGCTGGCGACTTCCTTGATCTGGCCCGCCGCAAGGCGGCACTTGGCGCACTCCTCCAAGTGCTTGCGCAGCCCGCGCTCGGCGCGCGTACGCAGCCCGCCGCGGGCGTAGGCGCCGAGCCGGTCGGCGTAGCGCGCGCACTCCTCGTCCATGGTGAGCGTGGCGCTCACATGCGCCTGGAGATAGGCCTGCTTGAGGCCTTCGCGGGCGCGACTGGCCAGCACCCGCGTGCCGTTGGCGTCGAGTCCGAAGAGCGTGGCGACGTCGCTCGGCGACTCGTCCTCGACCTCGGTGTGCCACAGCACGGCCTGCCAGCGCTCCGGCAGCGACCGGAACGCCTGCATGGCCATGGACTGCTCGGCCTCGTGCATCGCGCGCACATCCGCACCGAGGTCGAGTGTGTCGTCGTCGGACACCTCCGAGCTCCGGGCGGCCTGCGCGGCGAACACCGCGAAGTCCTCGACGAGTTGCTCGCGCTTCGCCGTCTTCGTCCAGTTCGCGGCGACCCGGCGGACGGTGGTGAGCAGATACGCGCGTACGGCGTGCTCGGGGCCGCTGCCGCCGCGTACGGCCTGCAGCATGCGGGCGAACACCTCGGCCGTGAGGTCGTCCGCGGTGTGCGTGTCCCGGCAGCAGGTGCGGGCGTACCGGCGCACGGCCTCGGCATGGCGCCGGTACAGCCCCTCGTACGCCGTGTCGTCGCCCGCGCGCATCCGCTCGATCAGATCGGCGTCGGACGACGGCAGATCGACCGGAGACCGGTCGACCGGAGACTGGTCGACCGGAGACTGGTCGATCGATGACTGATCAACCGGAAGCGGGTTGAAGGGAGGCGGCAGGATGCTGCCGCCGTCCCGTCGGTCGAACCGGTCGCGCTGCGGCGGAACGCTGGGATCGGGCCCGCCGTCCGAGGGCGCGGCACCCGGGGCGCCGCCCTGCGGACCAGCTTGTGGTCCAGCTTGTGGTCCACCTTGCGGACCGCCCTGGCTGGGTACCTGCTGTGACGGCAGCCCGCCGGTTTCCGTGCCGCCGTCCGCGCCACCGTCACCGAGTGACTCGTCCCGCCCGTCAACGCTCATCGCGGAAAGCCCCCGCCTGCACACTCGGACCCGAATACCGGGCAAGACTGCCACAGGCACAGGGGGCTTGACGCCCCCGTACGGACCTACCACTCGTCCGTGGGGACTTCCCATACGCCAGCACTAGCCGTCACTCTTTTGGGGAATAGTCAACGAACGGCTCCCGGCCGGGAGTTGGCGCCGCGCCCGGAATGTCCGGAGCGTGACCGGTGGGCCTGGTGCGCGAGTGACGGAGTGCCGCAGCACCCGCGCCCAGAGCAGCGCCGGTGTCCGCTGTTCGTGGTGGCCGGCGCTCACGCCGGGCGTGAGCGCAGCCCCTCCAGCAGAATGTCGAGGAGCCGGGCCGAGGCAGCCGCCTGCTGAGCGGCGTCCGGCAGCGAGGGTGCCGCCGTCGCGATCACCAGCAGTACGTCGGCCACGGTCACGTCCGGCCGCAGTTCGCCCGCCGCACGCGCGCGGTCCACCAGCCGGCCCACCACGTCGAGCAGTTGCGCCGCACCCGCGTCGTCCGCCGCCGCGACCAGCACCTCCTCCGCGGGCGCCGGCCGCTGCTCGACGAGCCGCAGCTCGGAGGCGAGCTGGGACCGCTGCTGCGGTACCCGCGCGTCCTCCGCCTCAGTGCCGTCCTCCGCGACGCCGACCCGCAGCACCTGCGGCGGCAGCAGCCGCCCGGCGCCGGAGGCCACCGACGTGCGCAGGAAGCGCGAGAGCGCCGACCACGGTTCGTCCTCCTGCCCGAGCGCCGCACGCGCCTGGTCCGTCAGCCGGGAGGTCTCCTCCTCGGCTATCCGGCGGACCAGGACGTCCTTGCTCGGGAAGCGCCGGTACACCGTGCCCACGCCGACCCGGGCGCGCCGCGCCACGTCCTCCATGGGCGCGCCGTACCCCAGCTCGCCGAAGACCTCGCGCGCCGCGCGCAGTACGTGCTCCAGATTGCGCTGTGCGTCCACGCGAAGCGGCGTCGTACGCGATCCGGAGCCCGGACCGCGGCCGTCACCGCCCGCTGCCGCGCCGACGATGCCACCGGACGCGGTGGCAGACGCGGATGACCAATGAGATTCCTGAATGTGCATAAGCGTTCCCCCGGTAATGACCGTCTCCCCCCGGAGACTCTCCCCGCCATCGGCAGCCGGAGCGCGCGGAACAAGCTTGTGTGCACGAGTCCGTCGTACGGACTCGTCGAGCGCATCCCCCTACACCCCGTCGACACACGAACATAGTTGAGCGGGGGTCAATTCAGAAGGGGCAGGTTCCGCACGGAGCGCCCCCCGATCGGAGTACGGGTCGTATACGTCCCTATTGATCCTCCTTCCGACACCCCTTGCACCCTCACTGACCTGTGCCTATTCCTCGTAGTCCGGCAATTCGACCCGCCCTCCGCGCTGACGACGGCCGGTCACACAAATTGTCGAGGCTGTGGACAAACTCCAGTGCTGGGTGCGTCATGGGGTGGTGAAGGAACGTACGCGCATTCTCATGGTCGGCGGCGGCTACGTCGGGATGTACACCGCTCTGCGGCTCCAGCAGAAGTTGAAGGCGGAACTTAAACGGGGGGAAGTCGAGATCACGGTCCTCTCCCCGGACCCCTATATGACCTATCAGCCGTTCCTTCCGGAGGCCGCCGCGGGCTCGATCTCGCCGCGCCATGTGGTCGTCCCGCTGCGCCGGGTCCTGGACCGCTGCCGGATCGTCATCGGCGAGGCCCGGTCGATCGACCACGCCAAGCGCACCGTGACCCTCACGACCCTCGCAGGCGAGGAAGAGGGCGCGGGCGCGGAACAGCTCTCGTACGACGAACTCGTCCTCGCCCCCGGCTCGATCTCGCGCGCCCTCCCGGTCCCCGGTCTCGCCGAGTACGCCATCGGCTTCAAGACCGTCGAGGAGGCCATCGGCCTGCGCAACCACGTCATCGAGCAGATGGACATCGCCTCCTCCACCCGCGACCCCGCGATCCGCGACGCCGCCCTGACCTTCGTCTTCGTAGGAGGCGGCTACGCGGGCGTGGAGGCCCTCGGCGAGCTGGAGGACATGGCCCGCTACACCGCGCGCTACTACCACAACGTCCAGCCCGAGGACATGAAGTGGATCCTCGTCGAGGCCTCGAACCGCATCCTCCCCGAGGTCGGCGAGGAGATGGGCAAGTACACGGTCACCCAGCTGCGCCGCCGCAACATCGACGTACGGCTGGAGACCCGCCTCGACTCCTGCGCGGACCGGATCGCCGTCCTCAGTGACGGCGCACGCTTCCCCACCCGTACGGTCGTGTGGACCGCCGGGGTGAAACCGCACCCGGTCCTCGCCGCGAGCGATCTCCCCCTGAACGAGCGCGGCCGCCTCAAGTGCACTCCCCAGCTGACCGTCGACGGCACCACGCACGCGTGGGCCGCGGGAGACGCCGCAGCCGTCCCCGACGTCACCGCGGAGCCCGGCACCGAGACCGCCCCCAACGCCCAGCACGCGGTACGCCAGGCCAGGGTCCTCGGCGACAACATCGTGCACTCCCTGCGCGGCGAGGAGCTCGAAACGTACTCCCACAAGTACGTCGGTTCGGTTGCCTCCCTAGGGCTGCACAAGGGTGTCGCGTTCGTCTACGGGCGCAAGCTGAAGGGCTATCCTGCCTGGTTCATGCACCGCGTCTACCACCTGAGCAGGGTGCCCACCTTCAACCGCAAGGCCCGTGTGCTCGCCGAATGGACCCTGTCGGGGCTCTTCAAGAGGGAGATCGTCTCTCTCGGTTCGCTCGAACATCCCCGAGCGGAGTTCGAACTCGCGGCCGGTGGAAAGCATCCTCTCGACCCGAAGCTCGGCCCGAAGGGGTCGTCCTGACCGGACCCTGGAACTCCACCGGTCAGGCCGGCGTCTGACGGATGTCGGTCCGGTCGGCCAGACTGGTCCACGACCTTGGGCGGGCCCACCGCTCGCCCTTCTAACCCACGAGGCCTTCCCCAAGTGAACTTCACGCGCTGGAGCGCCCGGCTCCCCGGAACGCAGCGCCGCACCGCGGCGCAGACCGAACACACGGTCACCCCGGACCTGCGAGGGGAAGGCGCTCCCGTGCCGGCGGCCCGCGCCGAGCAGCTCACCGACGACGCGCCGCCCGTGCCCGCCGTCGACGAACTGCCGGTCCGCGACGTCCTCGACCGCGTCCCGGCCCTCGTCGCCCTCGTCCACGGCTCCGAGCACCGCGTCGCGTACGTCAACGACTCCTACACGGCTGCCTTCGGCGCCCGACCGCTCGGCGAGCCCGCCTGCGAGGCGCTCCCCGAGCTGCACGAGCTCGGCCTGCTCCCGCTCCTGGACCAGGTCCTGCGCAGCGCCAAGTCCCGCACGGTGAAGTCCCGCAAAACCTCCAACGGCCGCTCGTACACCTTCACCTGCACCCCCGTCGACACCTCCACCGAGGGCCAGGGCGGCGGCGTACTGATCTTCGCGACCGACGTCACCGACCACGCCGAGGCCGCCGAACGGCTGCGCGCCAGCGAACGCAGCCAGCGCGAGACCGCCGTCACCCTCCAGCGCTCCCTCCTCCCGCAGGAGCTGGAGGAGCCCGACGACCTGCGCATCGCGGCCACCTACCAGCCCGGCGGCACGGAGGCCGCGGTCGGCGGCGACTGGTACGACGTGATCACCCTCGGCGGCGGCCGCACCGCGCTCGTCATCGGAGACGTCATGGGCCGCGGGGTGCGCGCCGCGGCGGTCATGGGCCAGCTCCGCACCGCCGTACGCGCGTACGCCCGCCTCGACCTGCCCCCGCACGAGGTCCTGCAACTTCTCGACGGCCTCGCCACCGAGATCGACGCCAACCAGATCGCCACCTGCGTGTACGCCGTCCACGACCCCAACGAGGGGCGCCTGATCTACGCCTCCGCCGGCCACCTGCCGATCCTCGTCCGCGACGAGAGCGGCGTCGTCGTGCGTGCCGACGAACCCACCGGACCGCCGCTCGGCACCGGCGGCTGGCTGCACGCCTCCGGCTCGGTCCCGCTCGGCCCCGGCTCGACGGCCGTCCTCTACACCGACGGCCTCGTCGAGCGCCGCGACGAGGACCTCGACGAGGGAATCGCCTCCCTGGAGCGCGCCCTCGCCGGCGCCACCGGCACCCCCCAGGTCGTCTGCGACCGGCTCGTCCGCTCCGCGGGCGTCACCGCCGACCACGACGACGACGTGGCCGTCCTGGTCCTCCAGCACCCTGCCCGTACGGGTCCGGACGGCGACCTCTTCCGCAACGCCGCCCTGGAGCTGCTCGGCGGCGTGGAAGCGACTCCACGCGCGCGTGCCTTCGCCTCCGGCGTCCTGACGAGCTGGCACTTCCCGGCCGACCTCCAGGACCTCGGCATCCTCGCGGCCAGCGAACTCGTCGCCAACTCCCTCCAGCACGGCACCCCGCCCATGCGCCTGCGCCTCCGCCGCACTGACCGCCGCCTGATCATCGAGGTCACCGACGGCGACGACCACCTGCCCCGCCGCCGCCGCGCCGAGCCCGCCGACGAGGCCGGCCGAGGCATCGCCATCGTCGCCACGATCGCCTCCGGCTGGGGGTCACGGCGTACCCCGGGCGGGGGGAAGGCGGTGTGGTGCGAGTTCGCGTTGCCGCGGGGGGAGGGGTGAGCCTGGACAGGGGTCGTGTGTTCTTCGCCCCCTCCGCCCCTGCCCGTCCCGTACTTCCGGGGCTACGCCCCGTTTCAGCCTGTCCGGCGTTCGAGGCCGAGCCCTTCGGGCGAACGGGGGTCTGGGGGCGGAGCCCCCAGTGGACGCGACGGGAAGGGGCGGAGGGGGCGAAAACCCCACTCCCCGCCAACCACCCCTGCGCGCCACCTAGCCCCCACCCCCACCCGGTGCTAGTAGCTCACCCATGGCAGACGAAACGGGTTTTCAGCTCAGCGGCAGCGCGCCTGAGCGATACGAGCAGTACGCCGCGCCGATCATGGCGCCCTTCGTCGCGGCGATCCTCGACGCAGCGGACCTGACCCCCGGCGCCACAGTCCTCGACCTCGCCTGCGGCACCGGCTTCGTGGCCCGCGCCGCAGCCGCCCGGGTCGGCCCCGCCGGCCGCGTCTCGGGCGCGGACATCAACGAAGGCATGCTGAGGGTCGCCAAGGCACGCGCACCCCGCATTTACCCGGACATCGAGTTCACGGAGGCCCCCGCGGCCGAACTCCCCTACCAGGACGCCACCTTCGACGCGGTCGTCTGCCAGCAGGGAGTCCAGTTCTTCCCCGACCTGCGCGCGGCCCTCACGGAGGCGGCCCGGGTCACCCGGCCGGGCGGACACTTCGCGGCCACCGCCTGGGCGGACAGGAAGCTGATCCCGTACTTCGTGGCCCAGTACGAAGCGGTCAAGGAGTACGTGGCTCCCCACCTGGTTCCGGAGGTCGCCGCGAGCTACGAAGCCGCCTTCTCCGGCACCCCCGACCGCCTCACCACCACCCTCCGCGAGGCCGGCTTCCACGACGTCACCGTCCACGAGGTCACCTTCGGCATCGCCCTCCCGCCCCTCGGCGACTACGCCGCGGGCCAGCTCTCCTCGGTGCCCTGGGGCCAGTCGATCGTCGACAACGGCGGCCACGAAGCCCTCGCACAGGCAGGCCGCGCGGTCCACACCCACCTCAAGGACCGCACGGCCCCGGACGGCAGCGCGACCCTCCCTTTCGCGGCCAACCTGGTGACCGGAATCCGCTGACACCAAGCGAAAACGGCCGCCACCACTTCGAGAAGTGGTGGCGGCCGTCGTACGACCGTCCCTCAGGCCCCGGCACGCACCGGCTCCGCCGGAACTCCGCCCTGCGCGACCACCCGGCTCCGCGCGAGCCACGGCTGATTCTGTACGGGCGTGAGCTGCCGTCCCAGCCGTGTCGCGAGGTAGGTGATGCCCAGCGAGAACAGCAGGAACGTCACGACGTACGGCCCGTGCAGCGAGGCCCCCATCGGACCGCCCACCGCCGGACCGACCGCCAGCGCGAGCTGCTTCACCAGGGCGAAGGCCGAGTTGTACTGCCCCGCCATGCCAGCCGGCGCCAGATCGGCGACCAGCGGCGCGACGGTCGGCGACAGCATCGCCTCACCGAGACCGAAGAGGGCGTACGTCGACACGAACGCGGCGGTCGCCATGGTCTGGCTGCCGTGCCCGAGGCCTGCATAGCCGGCCGCGAGCCATGCGACCGCCCAGATGAGCCCCACCGCGGCGATCACCCGCGACCGCTTCCGGCGCTCCACGAACTTGAGGACGGCGAACTGCGCGACCACGATCATCGCGGTGTTCGCCGCCATCGCCGTACCGAGCGCGGACGTGGAGATCCCGGCCGCCTCGACGCCGTACGCCGAAAGCCCCGACTCGAACTGTCCGTAGCAGGCGAAGAACAACACGAAGCCCAGCACGGACAGCTGCACCATGGCCCGGTTGCCGAGCAGCTGCTTCCAGCTGCCGCCCCTGGCCTGCGGCGCACCCTCGACCTTCGGCGTGTGTGGCAACCGGACGGTCGACATGATCACGACCAGCAGCAGGAACATCGCCGCTTCGATCGAGAACAGCAGCGTGAACGAGCTCGCGCGCGAGGTGTCGACGATGTGACCGCCGATCAGGCCTCCGACGCCGAGTCCCAGGTTCTGCAGGAAGAACTGCGTGGCGAAGGCGCGCGACCTGGTGTCCGCCGAGGAGCAGTCCACGATCATCGTCGCGAGCGCAGGCGACATCACGGCCTGACCGGCACCGAGCGCGGCCGCCGACAGCAACACGGTCGTGGCACTGTTCGCGAGCCCGAGGCTCAGCGCTCCGAGAGAGGCCGTGACCAGGGCGACGAGCAGGACCGGCAGCGGGCCGCGCCGGACGATGGCCCGCCCGGCGAACGGCAGTACGACGAGAGCGGCCACGGCGAAGACGGCGAGCACGACGCCCGCCGTCATGGAGCCGAGTCCCCGCACCTGCGCCACATAGACGTAGAGGAAGGGGACGGTAAAGCCGAGCCCGAACGCGCTGAGCGCGTTGCCCACATGGATCCGGCGCATCGCTGCGCCCATCGCCCTGGTCACTTTTCACCTGCCCTGGTCGTGAGGCCCTCAGGGCATGTGCAACCCCATGACGGTGCATGGGTGCAGACCTGAAGACTTCGAAGCTAAAGTTAGGATCTAAACAATACACATTGGAGGACTTCAACGGCAAGCGAGCCCGTGCGATACTTCGGCCCATGGGCGACACCCCCGGCGTCAGCGAGCCGACACTCGACGAGCAGATCGCCGCGTACCAGCGAGAGTTCCGGGACCTCGACCCCCAGGTCGAGAAGATCGTCTCGGCCCTCTCCCGCCTCAACCGGCGGATGAACGTCGCCTACGGACGCCAGACCGCGGCGCTCGGCATCAGCAACGCCGAGTGGGAGGTCCTCAAGGCGCTGGTCGTTTCCGGCGCTCCCTATCGCATGGGCCCGAGCGACCTGGCCAAGCAGCTGGGTCTGACCCCGGCCGCGATGACCCACCGCATCGACCGCATGGTCGGGGAGGGGCTTGTCACCCGGGAGCGCGACGAGTCGAACCGCGTACGCGTCATCGTGGAGTTGACCGACGAGGGCCGCGAGAAGTGGCTGGAGGTCATGCGCCTCGCCTCGGGCTTCGAGGAGGACCTGCTCCAGGACCTCTCCAGCGACGAACGCGGTGTCCTCGGTGAGGTGCTGACCCGCCTCCTCCGCCGTGTGGAGCACGCCCAGCCGGATGCCGGCGGCCGGCTCAGCGACCTGGATTAAAGATCTTGACAGGCGAGGTTGACACCCCCCTGCCCGACGCGTAGGGTTCTTCGAGTTGCCACGGAGCCGTAACGGTTCTGCGACAGCACCTCCGCCGCAAGAGCGGCAATCAAACCACCAGCACGATCTCCCAACGGGGTCGAATTCGGCGTGCCCGAATTCAATTCGATTTGGGTGCAGCAGCTCGATTAGGAACTGCCGCGAGGATCCGCTAAAGTTTGAGACGTCGGAAGGGCCCAACGGCCCGGAAGACAAACCCGCTGACTGGGAATCAGGCCCGAAAGGATCTGATAGAGTCGGAATCGCAAGACCGAAGGGAAACGCCCGGAGGAAAGCCTGAGAGAGTCTCTCGGGTGAGTACGAAGGAAGTGTCCGTTCCTTGAGAACTCAACAGCGTGCCAAAAATCAACGCCAAGTTTGTTGATACCCCGTCTCCG
>NZ_JBHXWK010000004.1:0-645385 GCF_042671685.1 Streptomyces sp. NPDC127595
CTCGCCGCGGTCTCCACGTACGCCGGGACCGTCACCTCCGCCCGGGACGCCGGCCGCGTCCTGCGCGAGGCGTCCGCCGCCGCGCTCCAAACGGGGCCGGCGGGGCCGCGTGGCCCCCCCCGCCCGCCCCCCGCTCCTGGTTGAGCACGTACGAGGGTCAGACTTCGACGACGACCGGGAGGATCATCGGGCGCCGGCGGTAGTTGTCCGAGACCCACTTGCCCAGCGTGCGGCGGATGAGCTGCTGCATCTGGTGGGGCTCGACGACACCGTCCTGGGCCGACTTCTCCAGGACTTCCCGGACCTTGGGGATCACGTCGGTGAAGGCCGAGTCGTCGATACCTGAGCCGCGGGCCTGGACATGCGGGCCGCCGGTGATCTTGCCGGTGCTGGCGTCCATCACCACGAAGACCGAGATGATGCCCTCGTCGCCGAGGATGCGCCGGTCCTTCAGCGCGGGCTCGCCCACATCGCCGACCGAGAGGCCGTCGACGTACACGTATCCCGCCTGGACCTTGCCGGAGATCTTGGCCTTGCCCCCGATGAGGTCGACGACGACGCCGTCCTCGGCGATCACGATGCGGTCGTGCGGGACGCCGGTGAGGGCGCCCAGCTCGGCGTTGGCCCGTAGGTGGCGCCATTCGCCGTGGACCGGCATCAGGTTCTTCGGCCTGCAGATGTTGTAGAAGTACACGAGCTCGCCTGCGGACGCGTGGCCCGAGACGTGCACCTTGGCGTTGCCCTTGTGGACGACGTTCGCGCCCCAGCGGGTGAGGCCGTTGATGACGCGGTAGACCGCGTTCTCGTTGCCCGGGATGAGCGACGACGCGAGGATCACCGTGTCGCCCTGGACGATGCGGATCTGGTGGTCGCGGTTGGCCATGCGGGACAGCGCGGCCATCGGCTCGCCCTGGGATCCCGTGCAGACCAGCACGACCTCGCTGTCGGGCAGGTCGTCGAGCGTCTTGACGTCGACGACGAGGCCCGGCGGGACCTTCAGGTAGCCCAGGTCTCTGGCGATGCCCATGTTGCGGACCATCGAGCGACCGACGAAGGCGACCCTGCGGCGGTTCTCGTGGGCGGCGTCCAGGACCTGCTGGATGCGGTGCACATGGCTGGCGAAGCTCGCCACGATGATCCGCTTGCGGGCGCCGGCGAAGACCTGGCGCAGCACGTTCGAGATGTCGCGCTCGGGCGGGACGAAGCCCGGGACCTCGGCGTTCGTCGAATCCGAGAGAAGAAGGTCGATGCCTTCCTCGCTCAGCCGTGCGAAGGCGTGCAGGTCCGTGAGGCGGCCGTCCAGCGGGAGCTGGTCCATCTTGAAGTCGCCGGTGTGGACCACCATGCCCGCGGGGGTGCGGATGGCGACCGCGAGGGCGTCCGGGATGGAGTGGTTGACCGCGACGAACTCGCAGTCGAAGGGGCCGATGCGCTCGCGGTGCCCCTCCGCGACTTCAAGGGTGTAAGGGCGGATGCGGTGCTCCTGGAGCTTCGCCTCGATGAGAGCGAGGGTCAGCTTGGAGCCGATCAGCGGGATGTCCGGCTTCTCGCGCAGGAGGAAGGGGACGCCGCCAATGTGGTCCTCGTGGCCGTGCGTGAGGACAATGCCCTCGATGTCGTCGAGGCGGTCTCTGATGGACGTGAAGTCCGGCAGGATCAGGTCGATTCCGGGCTGCTCCTCCTCGGGGAAGAGCACTCCGCAGTCGACGATCAGCAGACGACCGCCGTACTCGAAGACCGTCATGTTCCGGCCGATTTCACCGAGGCCGCCGAGCGGGGTGACCCGCAGGCCGCCCTTCGGGAGCTTCGGCGGGGCGCCGAGTTCAGGATGCGGATGACTCAAAAGACTCTCCTCACCACACGCGCCACGTACCTGGCAAGGCACGTGGCGCGCGTGACGTTCGTGCAGTAGCAGTTGTCATGTGGGCTGCAGGCCCGTGGCCTGCGTTGTCGTGCGTATTCAGTTGTGAAGTCTGTAGTTAGAGCTGTACCCCGCCGGCGGCAAGATCGATCTTGAGCTGGGCGGTCTCCTCGGGTGACAGCTCGACCATCGGGGCGCGCAGCGGTCCGGCGGGCAGGCCCTGGAGGGCGAGCGCGGCCTTGGTCGTGATGACGCCCTGGGTACGGAACATGCCGGTGAAGACGGGGAGCAGCTTCTGGTGGATCTCGGTGGCCTTGTGGACGTCACCGCTCGCGAAGGCGTCCGCCAGGGCACGCAGCTCCGGGGTGACGACATGCCCGACGACGGAGACGAAGCCGACGGCTCCTACGGAGAGCAGCGGCAGGTTCAGCATGTCGTCGCCGGAGTACCAGGCAAGGCCGGAGCGGGCGATGGCCCAGCTCGCGCGGCCGAGGTCTCCCTTGGCGTCCTTGTTGGCGACGATACGCGGGTGCTCGGCGAGGCGCACCAGGGTTTCGGTGTTGATCGGTACGCCGCTGCGGCCGGGGATGTCGTAGAGCATCACCGGCAGTTCGGTGGCGTCGGCGATGGCTGTGAAGTGCCGGTACAGGCCCTCCTGCGGGGGCTTGTTGTAGTACGGCGTGACGGTCAGCAGGCCGTGTGCGCCGGTCTTCTCCGCGGCTCGGGCGAGTTCGATGCTGTGCCGGGTGTCGTTCGTGCCGACGCCGGCGACGATGTGGGCCCGGTCGCCGACCGCCTCCAGTACGGCTCGCAGAAGATCCGCTTTCTCCGCGTCGCTGGTGGTCGGGGACTCGCCGGTGGTGCCGTTGATGACCAGGCCGTCGTTGCCTGCGTCCACCAAGTGGGTTGCGAGCCGCTGCGCGCCGTCGAGGTCGAGCGCGCCGTCCGCCGTGAAGGGCGTGACCATGGCGGTGAGGACCCGCCCGAAGGGGGTCTGCGGAGTGGAGGTCGGAGCCATGGGTAATACGCTACTCGCTGCTCAACGCGGGGTCTGCCCTAGGGGCAGGCGACAAGTCGTGACAAAGGTGGAGCCCGGCACTGCCTGCTCGGGGGTTCAAGCAGTGCCGGGTCCGTTTGATCAGGCTAGATGAACTTCTCGAAATGCCGCAATACGGACACTTCGCTCGGTCCACCCGTACATCTGTGCCGGAAGGCGTGTGGAAGCGCGCTACGGCGCCACGCGCCCATTGGCGTTGAAGGCCGCATACGTGAGCGGCATCAGCTTCGCCCACTCCGCTTCCATCTTCTCCCCGACCATCTCGATCTCGCGCTGCGGGAAAGACGGGACCTTGGCCAGCTCGTGCTGGGTGCGCAGGCCCAGGAAGTGCATCAGCGAGCGGGCGTTGCACGTGGCGTACATCGAGGAGAAGAGGCCCACCGGGAGGACCGCACGGGCGACCTCGCGGGCTACGCCGGCGGCGAGCATTTCCTGGTACGCCTCGTACGCCTGACGGTATGAGTCCTCCATGACGCGGCCGGTGAGTTCCTGCTGCGCGGGGGTGCCCTCGACGAAGACGTACTTGCCGGGGCGGCCCTCCTGGATCAGCTTGCGGGACTCGCCCGGGACGTAGAAGACGGGCTGGAGCTCCCTGTACCGGCCGGACTCCTCGTTGTACGACCAGCCGACCCGGTGGCGCATGAACTCACGGAAGACGAAGATCGGGGCGCTGATGAGGAACGTCATCGAGTTGTGCTCGAAGGGGCTGCCGTGCCGGTCCCGCATCAGGTAGTTGAGCAGGCCCTTCGATCGCTCCGGGTCCTTTTTCAGCTCATCCAGCGACTGCTCACCGAGGGTCGAGACGCGGGCGGCGAACAGCACGTCCGAGTCGGACGCGGTGTGCTTGACCAGCTCGACAGTGACATCGCTGCGGAAGCTGGGCTTGAGGTCGTCGGCGGGGGTGTCGGTCACGGTGGAGAGGGTCCTTCCCATCACAGGCTCGGGCGGCGCCCACTCTACGGCCCGGCACTGACAACGGGGCGTTCGGTGGCGTGCCGCGACATTAGTCCTCGAACTTCTGCGAATTCGGCGAAACAGGGCACCTCTTGGGGCGTTCGCTCGTCTGTATTGGTGACACCGATTCGTTCGAGTCCCCAGAGGAGAAGCAGTCCCCATGCTCCGTCGGCGCGAGCCCGTACCCTTCGCCTTCCTCGCCGAAGCAGACCAGTTCCGCAGCAATGTCACTCCCCCGCCCCGTGAGCGTCCGTCCGCCAGTCAGCTGGTCGGCCGATGGCTGATAGGACTCACCGTGGTCGCGGGGCTCGTGGGTTCCCTGATCATCGGGATGCCCGCGTTGTCCTTGCACAAGTCGTCCGCGGATCAGACGTCCGCGACGACGCAGCAGTCCGAGGCCTCGCACGGCCAATGACTCATCCGGACCCCCAAGGGTGGTGAGCGGGGACCCGGCTCGATAACCTCACCGGGCACAGCCAGCCCATGCGTGGATTGAGTGAGGACCGATCGTGCCCCTGCCCTTCCTGACGGCGGACCGCGCTTTTGACGAGGCGGCGGACGACCTCGCGCTGCCGTTCGACGACCGCGACCACTGGCGGCGTCCCTACCGGCCCGGGCCGTGGCGGGTGGGCGCGGCCGCGCTCGTCCTGCTGCTGGCCTCGTACGTGCTCTTCGCCGCGGTCATCATCGCGGTCACCGGCACCCCGGCCGGCGCCGCGGCCTGCCTCGGCGGGGCCGCGCTCGCCATACTCTGCGCGCTGCGACTGCTGCGAGTGGGTGTGTGGGTGAGCGCTCAGGGGCTGCGCCGGGTGAGCTTCCTCCGTACGAGCACGACGCCCTGGGCGCAGGTCGTCGCCGTACGTACGGTGCAGCAGCCGGTGCGCTGGCTCGGACTGCCGCGCACCGTTCAAGGGCAGGCGCTGGTCCTCGTACGGGGGGATCGTGCGCCCGACGGCCTGCCGCCGCTGCTTACCTCGCACAACCCCGACTTCCTGGCGCGTGTGGAGGCCTTCGACCGGGCGGCGGACGCCATCGAGGTGTGGGCGGACGAGTACCGGCGGGTCTGAGGCCCACGACCTGCGGGACACACGAAGGGGCCGATCCGCGGTATGCGGACCGGCCCCTTCGTCGTACGTCTTCGTCGTACGTCTTCGTCGTACGTCTTCGGGGTCGTCGTACCTCTCAGGCCTCCACCGGTGGCCTGCCCTCGTGCAGGGCGATCGCTCGCTGCATCGCCTTGCGGGCGCGGGGGGTGTCGCGGGCATCGTGGTAGGCGACCGCGAGGCGGAACCAGCTGCGCCAGTCGTCCGGGGCGTCCTCCGTCTCGGCCTTGCGCTTGGCGAAGACCTCGTCGGCCGAGTCGCGGTCGATGCGGCCGCCCGCCGTGCGCTTCAACTCGTCGACGGGCAGGCCGCCTTCGGCGTCGAGCTCGGCGGCGAGGCGGTTGGCCTTGCGGACGAACTGGGTGTTCTTCCAGAGGAACCAGACGCCGATGACCGGCAGGATCAGCACCGCGACGCCGAAGGTGACGGTGAGGAGCGTGCCGGCCTGGATGAGCAGGAATCCGCGCCAGCCGACCAGCACGAAGTAGGCGACCAGTACGGCCGCCGTGATGGCGTATGTGAGCTTCGCGCGCATGGCTTCTAGTTCAGGTCCAGGAAGTGTTCCAGGCCGAAGGTGAGGCCTGGGGTGGTCACCACGCGGCGGGCGCCGAGCAGGATGCCCGGCATGAAGCTGCTGTGGTGCAGGGAGTCGTGGCGGATGGTGAGGGTCTCGCCCTCGCCGCCGAGCAGGACCTCCTGGTGGGCGAGGAGGCCACGGAGGCGTACGGAGTGCACGGGCACCCCGTCGACGTTCGCTCCGCGGGCGCCGTCCAGGGCGGTCGCCGTGGCGTCCGGCTGCGCGGCGCTGCCCGCGCGCTCACGGGCCGCGGCGATGAGCTGGGCGGTGCGCGTGGCGGTGCCGCTGGGGGCGTCCACCTTGTTCGGGTGGTGCAGTTCGATGACCTCGACGGACTCGAAGTACGGCGCGGCGACCTCGGCGAACTTCATGGTCAGTACGGCGCCGATGGAGAAGTTGGGCGCGATGAGCACGCCGGTCTCCGGGGAGCCGGACAGCCAGGTCTTCAGCTGCGCGAGGCGCTCGTCGGTCCAGCCCGTCGTGCCGACGACGGCGTGGATGCCGTGCCGTACGCAGAAGTCGAGGTTGTCCATCACCGAGGCGGGTGTGGTCAGTTCGACGGCGACCTGGGCGCCGGTCTCGGTCAGCGTCTCCAGTTTGTCGCCCCGGCCGAGCGCGGCCACCAGCTCCAGGTCCTCGGCGGCCTCGACGGCTCGTACCGCCTCGGCTCCGATACGGCCCTTGGCACCGAGGACCGCCACGCGCAGCTTGCTCATCTTCTTGCTTCCTTAGTCGAGGACTTACGCGACCGCTTCGTGCAGACGGGAGGCCTGCTTGTCCTTGAGGGGACCGATGACCGACAACGAAGGCCGCTGTCCCAGGATGTCGTGGGCCACCGAGCGGACCTCGTCCGGGGTGACCGACGCGATCCGGACCAGCATGTCGTCGACGGACATCTGCTCGCCCCAGCACAGTTCGCTCTTGCCGATACGGTTCATCAGCGCGCCGGTGTCCTCGAGGCCGAGGACGGTGGAGCCCTGGAGCTGGCCGATGGCGCGGCCGATCTCGTCGTCCGAGAGGCCGTGCTCGGCGACGTGGTCGAGCTCGTCGCGGCAGATCTTGAGCACGTCGTGGACCTGGCTCGGGCGGCAGCCCGCGTACACGCCGAAGAGGCCGCAGTCGGCGAAGCCCGAGGTGTACGAGTACACGCTGTAGGCCAGACCGCGCTTCTCACGGACCTCCTGGAAGAGGCGGGAGGACATGCCGCCGCCGAGGGCGGTGTTCAGCACGCCGAGCGCCCAGCGACGCTCGTCCGTGCGGGCCAGGCCCGGCATGCCGAGGACGACATGGGCCTGCTCGGTCTTGCGGCCGAGCAGTTCGACACGGCCCGCGGTGCGGATGGCACGGCTGCCCTCGCGCGGGGCGAACGGCGTGGCGTCGGGGCCCTTGAGGGCGCCCGCCTTCTCGAAGGCGGCGCGGACCTGGCGTACGACCTTGTTGTGGTCGACGTTGCCCGCGCAGGCCACGACGAGGTGCGTCGGGTCGTAGTGCTTCTTGTAGAAGCGGCGGATGCGGTCGGCGCCGAGGGCGTTGACCGTGTCGACCGTGCCGAGGACCGGACGGCCGAGGGGCGTGTCGCCGAGCATGGTGTGCGCGAACAGGTCGTGCACGCAGTCGCCCGGGTCGTCCTCGGTCATCGCGATCTCTTCGAGGATCACACCGCGCTCGGCGTCGACGTCCGCCTGCTCGATCAGCGAGCCGGTGAGCATGTCGCACACGACGTCGATGGCGAGCGGGAGGTCGGTGTCGAGCACACGGGCGTAGTAGCAGGTGTACTCCTTCGCCGTGAACGCGTTCATCTCGCCGCCGACCGCGTCGATGGCGGACGAGATGTCCAGGGCCGACCTGCGCTGGGTGCCCTTGAAGAGCAGGTGTTCCAGGTAGTGCGTCGCGCCGTTCAGTGTCGGGGTCTCGTCGCGGGAGCCGACGTGCGCCCAGATGCCGAAGGTGGCGGAGCGTACGGAGGGGAGGGTTTCGGTGACGATGCGCAGGCCGCCGGGGAGGGTGGTCTTGCGGACCGTACCGATGCCGTTCTCGCCCTTGATGAGGGTTTGGGTACGGGCGACGGCCCGCGCCTCGGGAGAGGTGCGGGCCGTCGCCGTGGAGCTGGTGGACGTCACTGGTCGGTGTCGTCCTTCTTGTCGTCGCCCTCTTCGCCCTCGACCACGGGGATCAGGGAGAGCTTGCCGCGGGAGTCGATCTCGGCGATCTCGACCTGGACCTTGGAGCCCACGGCGAGTACGTCCTCGACGTTCTCCACGCGCTTGCCGCCGGCGAGCTTGCGGATCTGCGAGATGTGCAGCAGACCGTCCTTGCCCGGGAGCAGCGACACGAACGCACCGAAGGTGGTGGTCTTGACGACCGTACCCAGGTAGCGCTCGCCGACCTCCGGCATGGTCGGGTTGGCGATCGAGTTGATCGTGGCGCGCGCGGCCTCGGCCTGCGAACCCTGCTGGGCACCGATGTAGATGGTGCCGTCATCCTCGATCGTGATGTCGGCGCCGGTGTCCTCCTGGATCTGGTTGATCATCTTGCCCTTGGGGCCGATGACCTCACCGATCTTGTCCACGGGGATCTTGACGGTGATGATCCGCGGGGCGTTCGGGGACATCTCGTCCGGCGTGTCGATCGCTTCCATCATCACGTCGAGGATGTGGAGGCGGGCGTCGCGGGCCTGCTTGAGGGCCGCGGCCAGGACAGAGGCCGGGATGCCGTCCAGCTTGGTGTCGAGCTGGAGGGCGGTCACGAACTCCTTGGTGCCGGCGACCTTGAAGTCCATGTCGCCGAAGGCGTCCTCCGCACCGAGGATGTCGGTGAGGGCGACGTAGTGCGTCTGGCCGTCGATCTCCTGGGAGATCAGACCCATGGCGATACCGGCGACGGGAGCCTTGAGGGGCACACCGGCGTTGAGCAGCGACATGGTGGAGGCGCAGACCGAGCCCATGGACGTCGAGCCGTTGGAGCCGAGGGCCTCGGACACCTGACGGATCGCGTACGGGAAGTCCTCGCGCGACGGCAGGACCGGCACGATCGCGCGCTCGGCGAGCGCGCCGTGGCCGATCTCGCGGCGCTTCGGGGAACCGACGCGGCCCGTCTCACCGACGGAGTACGGCGGGAAGTTGTAGTTGTGCATGTAGCGCTTGCGGGTCACCGGGGAGAGGGTGTCCAGCTGCTGCTCCATGCGGAGCATGTTGAGGGTGGTGACGCCCAGGATCTGGGTCTCGCCACGCTCGAACAGCGCCGAGCCGTGCACGCGCGGGATGGCCTCGACCTCGGCGGCGAGCGTACGGATGTCCGTGACGCCTCGGCCGTCGATGCGGACCTTGTCCTTGATGACGCGCTCGCGCACCAGGGACTTGGTCAGCGAGCGGTACGCGGCGGAGATCTCCTTCTCGCGGCCCTCGAACTGCGGGAGCAGCTTCTCGGCGGCGATCTCCTTGATGCGGTCCAGCTCGGCCTCGCGGTCCTGCTTGCCGGCGATGGTGAGCGCCTGGGAGAGCTCGCTCTTGACCGCGGCGGTCAGGGCCTCCAGGACGTCGTCCTGGTAGTCGAGGAAGACCGGGAACTCGCCGGTGGGCTTGGCGGCCTTGGCGGCGAGGTCGGCCTGGGCCCTGCAGAGCACCTTGATGAAGGGCTTCGCGGCGTCCAGACCGGAGGCGACGATCTCCTCGGTCGGCGCCTCGGCGCCGCCCGCGACCAGCGCGATGGTCTTCTCGGTGGCCTCGGCCTCGACCATCATGATCGCGACGTCACCGTCCTCCAGGACGCGGCCCGCGACGACCATGTCGAAGACGGCGTCCTCGAGCTCGGTGTGCGTCGGGAACGCGACCCACTGGCCGTTGATCAGCGCGACGCGGACGCCGCCGATCGGGCCGGAGAAGGGCAGACCGGCCAGCTGCGTGGACGCGGAGGCGGCGTTGATCGCCACGACGTCGTACAGGTGGTCGGGGTTGAGCGCCATGATCGTGGCGACGACCTGGATCTCGTTGCGCAGGCCCTTCTTGAAGGACGGGCGCAGCGGACGGTCGATCAGACGACAGGTGAGGATGGCGTCCTCGGAGGGACGGCCCTCGCGGCGGAAGAAGCTGCCGGGGATCTTGCCGGCGGCGTACATCCGCTCCTCGACGTCCACCGTGAGGGGGAAGAAGTCGAGGTTTTCCTTGGGCTTCTTGGAGGCGGTGGTGGCCGACAGCACCATGGTGTCGTCGTCCAGATACGCGACGGCGGATCCGGCGGCCTGCCTGGCCAGCCGGCCCGTCTCGAAGCGGATGGTGCGGGTGCCGAAGGATCCGTTGTCGATAACGGCCTCGGCGTAGTGGGTCTCGTTCTCCACTAGCGTTTTCTCCGATACTTTTCGTCTTTAGCCCCGTCCTGCCCGTGTGGCAGGGGGACAGTGGCGGAGAAGCGCTCCTTCTGGTGCTGGCCGGTCTTCGATCGAAGCACCCGGGTTCGTGTTTCCCCGGGGGCCACTACCGAGGACCGGCGGCGGCGAGGTGCGCTTCTCCTCGTTCAGTGTCGTGACGGTGCTCTGCCCGGCGGGCGGGGCGTCGTCACGCTGTGTTCGTACGTACTTCTGTCCTACCTACTGTGTCCTGCGTATTGCGTCGTGCCACCACAGTACAAAGCGTCGGTGACACTCCGCACCTAGAGCACGTACAGCAAAAGGGAGCGGCCCCCCTGAATCGTGGGAACCGCTCCCTCTCACGGCGTCTTACTTGGCGCCCGCCGCACCGCGGCGGATGCCCAGGCGGTCGACCAGCGCACGGAAGCGCTGGATGTCCTTCTTGGCCAGGTACTGCAGCAGGCGGCGGCGCTGACCGACCAGGATCAGCAGACCACGGCGGGAGTGGTGGTCGTGCTTGTGGGTCTTGAGGTGCTCGGTCAGGTCCGAGATACGGCGCGAGAGCATGGCGACCTGGACCTCGGGGGAGCCGGTGTCGCCCTCCTTCTGACCGAACTCGCCGATGATCTGCTTCTTCGTTGCGGCGTCGAGCGACACGCGTACTCCTCGTAGTCTGTGATGTGCCACCGAGTGCCCCTGGTCCACATCTCAGGGGAGCTTCCGATACTCGGGAGGCGGGATCCGCTGGGCGCGGCCTCCAGAGCGCTGGGCTCCGGGGGTGCGTACACAAACGGCCGTTTCACAGGTTACCAGCCCGGAAGGACCCGGCTGACCGGTCCCCGAACCCGCCCGTATGGCGAGGACCAGGCCACTAGGGTGAGCGGACAGGTCTTTCGTATGTGGGGAAGGGGCCGCCGGAACATGGCCGAGGAAGCGGACAAGGACGTCAAGGCGCGCAAGGAGCGGGAGAAGGACGAGCTCTACGCCCTCGACATCTCGGGCGTCGAGTGGCTGAGCGCGCCGGGCACGGAGGAGCACGAGGAGCGGGTGGAGATCGCGTACCTGCCCGAGGGCGCGGTGGCCATGCGTTCCTCTCTCGACCCCGACACGGTCCTGCGGTACACGGAGGCGGAGTGGCGGGCCTTTGTGCTCGGGGCCCGGGACGGGGAGTTCGATCTGGAGCCGGCACCGCACAACGGCGGGACTGCGGCGGAGTAGGGCGGGCGGTTGAGCAGGGCCCGCGGCTCACAGCCGGGCGGGAGGGTGAGGCGGTCGATGCGGCGCGATGCCGCGCCGGCCGCCTTTTTCGTGCACCTGGTGAGGATCTTGCCGGCCGCCCAAGTACCCGGCGCGCGGCGGGACTTGTTCACCGGCCTTTCCAAGGGCTGTTGTCGGCTTGCCGGCGGCCGTCGGCGCGGAGGGGGTAGAAGGGGAGGGCGGGCCGTGGCTCACTCGCGACGGGATCACCTTGATGACACTGTTTGTCCGCATTGCCGGTCAATAGTGCACGTACGTACGCCACTTCTGGGCAGGGTGTGACGTAGCGGGCAGCCGCGGTGGGGCGGACGGGCCTGCCCTATTGACAGTCGTGGTGATTAGGCTGGGGCCGGGCGCGACGCCAGAGCCCATGGACGGATCGACCATGTCCCGCCCCGGCACGGCGCCGCTACAGGGGGCTCGACCACACCAGGAGGAACTGTGAACAGCGATCGGGACGGCATCCGCGGGGGCTGGGCCACACCCGGCGATGACCACTCCGACGCGGAGTCCGCCGTCGAGACGACGGGCGAGTTCACCATCGACTACGCACCGCCGGCCTGGTACACGCAGAACGCCTCGGGGAGTTCGAAGGACGGAGCTTCGGAGCCGAAGCCGGAGGCTGCGGACCCGGAGGGCTCTGTGGATTCGGGGGATCCGGAGGAATCGGCGGGTGCGGGTGCTGGTGCCGATGGCTCCGAAGCGTCCGAGGTCTCGGACGCTTCGGGAGCCTTCGAGGACTCGGAGACTTCGGGTACTTCGGAGGTTGCCGAGGCGGAGGCTTCGGCCTCGGTGGGTTCGGACGCCCCTGCCGCGCCGGGACCAGCTGCTTGGGGCACGTCTTCCGTGCCGCCGGTGGTGGGTCCTGTCGCGGGCGGTCCGGCCGCGCTGCCGAATCTGCCACTCCAGTCGGTGCCCGTCGCGCCTCCGGCATCGCCCGTCGCTGTGCCTGCCGCTGCGCCTGTTGCCCTGCCTGTCGCTACGCCCGGCACTGCTCCCGGCACTGCTCCCGTTACCGCTTCTGAGGAAGCGGAGACAGGCGACGGCGATCTGGAGAGCGGCGCGACCATGCGGATCTCCGCTCGGGCTGTGAAGCGTGAGGTCGCGGAGCGGGTGACACCGGGGGCTGCTGACGCCGCTGCCGACACCCCTGCGGAGGGTGCTCCTGACCCGTCCGACGGCTCGGGCGGCGGCGGTGCCGCAGAGGTGGTCGCGGAAGTGGACGTCGTACCTGACGTGGACGTCGTACCGGTCGTGGACGTCGTACCGGACGAAGCGGCGGCTGACGCCGAGTTGGGCTCCTCCGTTGGCGGCGATGTCGTAGAACTGCAGGGCGCGGGAGCCGACGACGACACAGTCGAAGAGGTCGACGAGGCTGGTGACGCCGGGTCGCGGCAGGACGACGTCAACGACGCGGTGCCCCAGGACGCCGGGTCTCAGGACGTGGTCCACGAGTCCGGGTCGAGCGAGGAAGCCTCCGTGCAGGACGCTCCCCCCGCGTGGGCTCCGCCGCCGCTCCCTCAGGGTGGGTTGCCGCCGTTGCCGCCCGCCTATCAGCCTGCGGCGCCCGCTCCCGCGGCGGAGTGGCCCGCGTCCACGGCCCCCGCTGCGGCGGACGCCGGTCAGGTACAGGAGCCGCCGCGGGCGCAACCGCCCGCGCCCGCACCGGGTCAGCCGTTCCAGCCGCCGGCGCCGTCACCGGCCCCAGGTCAGCCGTTCCAGGCACAGCCGCCCGCGTGGTCCGCCCCCGGTGCGCCCGTTTCGGCCGGGCCGGCGCAGGGGCCCGCACCTGTCTACCCGCCCACCTTCGAGAACCCGGTTCCGGCGCCGCCGCAGGTTCCGTCCCCGGTCGTGGCACCGCCGTCTCCGGCGGCCGACGTTCCGGCGCAGGCGCCCCACCCACAGCCACAGCTTCAGCCGCAGCCGCAGCCGCAGCCGCAGCCGCAGGGAAGCTACGGCTTCCCGCAGCCCAGCGTTCCGGCCCCGAGCCCCACCCCGCAAGGCAGCTACGGCTTCCCGCAACCCGGAGCCTCCGCACCGGCACCGTCACCGTCACCGACGGCGCCCACCCCGCCTGCCCCCGCACCCAGCCAGCCCGCCCCAGCGCCCGGTTACGGCTTCCCTCCCCAGGGAGCACCCGCGGTTCCGCAGCCGGGATACGGCTTCCCGCACCAGCCGTCCGCGCCGCAGGCGCCCAACATCCCCGCGCCCCAGGCCGGTTACGGCTTCCCCCACCAGCCCGCGCCCCCAGCCGATTCACTCCCGCCGACGCAAGCGGCCCCGCCGTACCCGCAGCAGGGGCAGCCCCAGCCGCAGCCGGGCCACCCGCCCGTACCGCAGCAGTACGACGTGCAGCACCCGCAGGGTCCCCCCCTTCCGCCCGCCGCACAGGCGCACGCGCCTGTCGACCCGCGGGCCGGGTCCGCCTGGCCGCAGCCCGTGCAGCACGACCAGCGCCAGCCCATCAACCCCGGTGCTGCTCCGCTGGGTTACACCGCGGCGGTGGAGCTTTCCTCCGACCGGTTGCTCAACAACAAGAGGCAGAAGGCCAAGAGCGGTCGCCCGGCTGCCGCGTCGTCGCGGTTCAAGCTCGGCGGGAAGAAGGAAGAGGCGGAGCGCCAGCGGAAACTGGAGCTGATCCGTACGCCGGTGCTGTCGTGCTACCGGATCGCCGTCATCAGCCTCAAGGGCGGCGTGGGCAAGACGACCACGACCACCGCGCTCGGTTCGACGCTCGCCACCGAGCGGCAGGACAAGATCCTCGCGATCGACGCCAACCCGGACGCGGGCACGCTCGGGCGCCGTGTGCGCCGCGAGACCGGGGCCACCATCCGTGACCTCGTGCAGGCGATCCCGCACCTCAACTCTTACATGGACATCCGGCGGTTCACGTCGCAGGCCGCGTCCGGCCTGGAGATCATCGCCAATGACGTCGACCCGGCGGTGTCGACCACGTTCAACGACGAGGACTACCGGCGCGCGATCGACGTACTGGGCAAGCAGTACCCGATCATCCTGACCGACTCGGGCACGGGTCTGCTGTACAGCGCGATGCGCGGTGTCCTGGACCTCGCCGACCAGCTCATCATCATCTCGACGCCGTCGGTCGACGGCGCGAGCAGTGCGAGTACGACGCTGGACTGGCTGTCGGCGCACGGGTACGCGGATCTCGTCTCGCGGTCCATCACCGTCATCTCGGGTGTACGGGAGACCGGCAAGATGATCAAGGTGGAAGACATCGTCTCCCATTTCGAGACGCGGTGCCGGGGCGTCATCACCGTGCCCTTCGACGAGCACCTCGCCGCGGGCGCCGAGGTCGACCTCGACATGATGCGGCCCAAGGTGCGGGAGGCGTACTTCAACCTCTCCGCATTGGTGGCCGAGGACATCGCGCGCCACCAGCAGTCGCACGGGCTCTGGACCTCCGACGGCAACCCGCCGCCGGTGGCCGCGCCGCCGCTGCCCGGTCAGCAGTACCAGCAGGGGCCGGGCCAGTCGTACCAAGGCCAGCAGTACCCGGCTCAGCCGTATCCCGGACAGCCGGCACCGGGCCAGGCCCCACAACAGCCGCAGCAGCCCGCACAGCCGTATCCGCCGCAGCCCGGCCAGCCCCACTCCCAGCCGCCCCAGCAGCCGGGGCAGGGCTACCCCCAGCAACCCCAACAGCCGGGACAGGGCGGCTACCCGCAGCAACCGCCCCAGCAGTACCCGCCGCACCAGGGACAGCCGTACCCGGCTCAGCCCGGCCAGCCGTACCCGCCCCAGCCCGGTCAGCCCTTCCAGCCACCGGCGCCGCCTCAGCAGTAACCCGATCGGACCCTTTCGGGGGACCGATTCCCGCCAGGGCCCGCACCGTCTCCGTACGGTGCGGGCCCTTCGCGTCTTCGTGTGTCCGCAGGTGTGTTTCGCGCCGTCAGGCCCCCACCTGGAGGGCTTCAGCGGTCTGAACCAATGAGTGAAAAATCCGCGTCAACTCGTTATTTCCGCAGGCCACATGGGGTTCATGCGCCGTTGACGTTCGCAGAGCGCCGCTGGTAGACACACAGATCAACCCCGCCGGCGTCCCCCGATCAACCGTGTTCCATCGGTTCCATCAGTCCCCTTCGGTTCAACAAGCCATCCCTGTGCGAGCGATGACGCGAGGTCACCGACCCATGAACACACAAGACCAGCACGGCAGCCGTGACGTACGCGCCGGATGGCTGCGGCTCATCGCCGCCGCGGGAGCCGCGGCCCTCACCCTCACCGCCGGTCTCGCGACCCCCCTCAACCCGGCGCCCCAGCAGGCCCAGGCCAAGGAGGGCAAGAAGACCCTCACCGTCGCGGTGGCGCAGAGCGTCGACTCGCTGAGCCCGTTCCTGGCGAGCCGCCTGGTCAGTACGAGCATTCACCGGCTGATGTACGAGTACCTGACGAACTACGACCCGGCGGACAACCATGCCATCCCCGGCCTCGCCACCAAGTGGGAACCCTCGGCCGACAAGCTCACCTGGACGTACACGATCCGCTCCGACTCCAAGTGGTCGGACGGCGAGCAGGCCACCGCCGAGGACGCGGCCTGGACGTTCAACAAGATGATGACGGACGACGGCGCGGCCACCGCCAACGGCAGCTTCGTCGCCAACTTCAGGAAGGTCACGGCCCCCAGCCCCACCGAGCTCGTCATCGAACTGAAGAAGCCGCAGGCCACGATGACCGCGCTCGACGTACCGATCGTGCCCAAGCACGTCTGGGAGAAGGTCGGGGACTTCTCGAAGTTCAACAACGACAAGAGCTTCCCGATCGTCGGCAACGGACCGTTCATCCTGACCGACTACAAGGCCGACAGTTACGTACGGCTCAAGGCCAACAAGAGTTTCTGGCGCGGCTCCCCCAAGTTCGACGAGCTGGTCTTCAGGTACTACAAGGACAACGACGCAGCCGTCGCCGCCCTGCAGAAGGGCGAGGTGTCCTTCACCTTCGGTCTGACGCCCGCTCAGGCGGCCACCCTGGAGACCCAGAAGAACATCAAGGTCAACGACGCGCCGGGCCGCCGCTTCTACGCGCTCGCCGTCAACCCGGGCGCCCAGGCCAAGAACGGGCAGAAGTTCGGTGACGGGCATGAGTCGCTGCTCAACGAGAAGGTGCGGCAGGCGCTGTTCATGGCTGTCGACCGCAAGGCCCTCATCGACAAGGTGTTCCAGGGCCACGCCGTCGAGGGCGCCGGCTACATCCCGCCTCGCTTCTCCGACTACTTCTGGGAGCCGTCCGCGAGCCAGGAGCTGTCGTACGACCCGGCCGAGGCGGCCCGGCTCCTCGACGAGGCGGGCTACAAGAAGAACGGGGACGGCAAGCGCGTCGGCAAGAACGGCAAGCCGATCAACTACCGCGTCCTGTGCCACGCCACCGACCCGAACGACAAGGCGGTCGGACAGTACCTGAAAGAGTGGTGGGGCGAGCTCGGTATCGGTGTCACCCTCAACTGCCTGGACAACGTGACCGATCCCTGGCTCGCGGGCACCTACGACCTCGCCTTCGACGGCTGGTCCGCCAACCCCGACCCCGACTTCCTCCTGTCGATCCAGACCTGCGGCGCGCTTCCGGCGACCCCCAAGGACACCGGTGCGACGGACAACTTCATCTGCGACAAGCAGTTCGACGACCTGTACGACCAGCAGCTCGCCGAGTACGACACCGCCAAACGGGCGGACCTCGTCAAGCAGATGGAATCGCGGCTGTACGACACCGGGTACATGAACGTCATGGCGTACCCGAACGCGGTCGAGGCCTACCGCACCGACCAGATCGCGTCGATCGAGACGATGCCGAAGGCGGCGGGCAACATCTACGGCCAGGACGGTTACTGGAGCTGGTGGTCGGCGGTTCCGGCGGCCTCCTCCGGTGAGTCCTCCGACGGTTCGAGCTCGACGGGGGTCATCATCGGCATCGTCGGGGGCGTCGTCGTCCTTGTGGGCGCCGGGACGTTCTTCGCGATGCGACGCCGCTCGACCGCCGAGGACCGCGAGTAGCGACCCACCACCGACCCGCGAGCCGCGAGCAGCCCCCACCAAGTGAGAGTTCATGACCGCTGAAGCAACACCCTCGCCGGCCACGGCGACCGGCGGTCCGGCTGAGGCCGGGCCGTCGGTCCGCGGGCCGCGGGCGCGCAGCAGGACCGCCTATCCGCGGTATGTGGCGGGCAAGTTGGGCGGCGCGGCCGTCTCGCTGCTCGCCGTCCTCGTCACCAGCTTCTTCCTCTTCCGGCTCATCCCGGGCGACCCCGTCAAGTACATGACGGGCGGCCGTCAGGTGTCGGCGGAGCAACTCGCCAACTACCGCAAGGAGTTCGGTCTCGACCTGCCTCTGTGGGAGCAGTTCACGGACTACTGCGCCAAGGCGCTCAGCGGTGATCTCGGCACGTCGTACCAGTTCCGGGCCCCCGTCATCGACAAGATCACCGAGGCGCTGCCGAACACCCTCCTCCTCACCGGCACGTCGTTCGTCCTCTTCACGGCACTGGGTATCTTCACCGGCACCCGCTCCGCGTGGCGCAACGGCGGCATCAGCGACCGGCTCAACACCGGTCTGGCGCTCACCCTTTACTCCATCCCGTCCTTCTGGCTCGGGCTGCTGCTGATCATCGTCTTCTCGGTGGGCATTGGCCCGATCCCCGGCCTGTTCCCGACCGGCGGCATGGAGTCGGGGAACGGGGAGACCGGATTCGCGTACGTCGTCGATGTCGCCCACCATCTCGTCCTCCCGGTGGTGACGCTGGTCGCCGTCGAGTACGGGCAGACGCTGCTGGTGACGCGCTCGGCGCTGCTCGACGAGATGGGCAGCGACTATCTGACGACCGCCCGGGCCAAGGGCCTACGGGACGACCTCGTACGACGCCGCCACGCCGTGCCCAACGCCCTGCTGCCGACCGTGACGCTGATCTTCATCAACCTCGGCCGGACCGTCGCCGGCGTCATCCTCGTCGAGACCGTCTTCTCCTGGCCGGGCCTCGGCGGCCTCTTCTACCAGGCGCTGAGCGTGCCCGATCTGCCCCTGGTGCAGGGGCTGTTCTTCTTCTTCGCGGCGGCGGTGATCGTGATGAACACGCTGGCCGATCTGATCTATCCGCTGCTGGATCCACGGGTGGGCCGATGACAACCGAATCCACCGCGGCCGAGCAGGCAGCACCGGTGTCCGCGAAGAGCCCCCGCGCTCTGACCCGGCAACGCCGCCGCGCCTCCGCCGCCCGCTTCTGGAAGCAGTACCGAAGCCACCGCGCCGGCGTCCTCGGACTCGTCACCCTCGGCCTCTTCGCGCTCCTCGCGCTGACCGCACCGCTGACCGTCGGCTCCGACGTGCAGAGTGTGACGAACGCGCCGGGCGGGCCGATGGAGAGTCCGAGCGCCGAATTCCCCCTGGGGACAGACCAGTTCGGGCGGAATCTGCTCGGCCTCGTGGTCTGGGGCGCGCGCGTGTCGCTTCTCGTCGGGCTGCTCGCCGCCGTGCTCTCCGTCGCGATCGGCGCGCTCATCGGGATCACCGCGGGTCACTTCCGCGGGTGGTTCGCGACCGTCATGATGCGGATCACGGACTGGTTCCTGGTCATGCCGACCCTCGTCCTCGCGATCGCGCTGGCGACCGTGCTGTCCCGTTCGCTCGGCACGATCATCCTGGCGATCGGTGTCACGACCTGGCCGACGACGGCCCGGCTTGTCCGTGCGCAGACCCTGGCGGTGGAGTCACGGCCGTACATCGAGCGGGCGAAGGCGCTCGGCGGCGGGCACTGGCACATCATGTCCCGCCATGTGCTGCCCAATGTGATGCCGCTGGTGCTGGCCCAGACGACGCTGATCATCTCCTCCGCGATCCTCGCCGAGGCGACGCTCGCGTTCCTCGGGCTCGGCGATCCGACGGTCGTCTCGTGGGGCGGACTGCTCCAGGACGCACGGGGGGCGGGCGCGGTCAGCGCCGGGAAGTGGTGGTATCTGGTGCCGCCGGGTATCGCGATCGCGGGGGTGGCGCTGGCGTTCACGCTGTGCGGACGCGCGGTCGAATCGGTCCTCAACCCCAAGCTGGGGGCGGCACGTTGAGCACTCCGACCGAACCGAATGCGACCTCGACCTCGACCTCGACCTCGACCGCGACCGGCCACCGCCTCCTTGAGGTCCGCAACCTCGAAGTGACGTACGCCGGCGGGGCGGCCGCCGTACGCGGTGTGGACCTCGCCCTCGACGCGGGCCAGAAGCTCGGCATCGCGGGCGAGTCGGGATGCGGGAAGTCCACGCTCGCACTCGCGCTGCTCCGGCTGCTGCCCGCCGGGACGCGCACCACCGGCGAGATCCTGCTCGACGGCGAGGACGTGCTGACGATGAAGTGGGGCCGGGTGCGGGCGGTCCGCTGGGCGGGCGCCTCGATCGTCTTCCAGGGCGCCATGCACTCACTGAACCCCGTGCACCGCATCGGCGACCAGATCGCCGAGCCGATCCTGCTGCACAAGAAGGCGACCGCGGCGGGCGCGAAACGGAGGACCGGCGAACTGCTCGAACACGTCGGCCTCCCCGCCGCCCGCGCGGACGCCTACCCGCACGAACTCTCCGGCGGCCAGCGCCAACGCGTCATGATCGCCATGGCCTTGGCCTGCGACCCCCGGCTCGTCATCGCCGACGAGCCGACCACCGCGCTCGACGTGATGATCCAGGCACAGATCCTCCGCCTCATCCAACAGCTCGTCACCGAGCAGGAGTTGGGCCTCATCATGATCAGCCACGATCTCGCGGTCCTGTCCGACACCTGCGACCGGCTGGCGGTGATGTACGCGGGCCGCGTGGTCGAGGAAGGCCCCGCACAACAGGTCTACGAGGATGCCCGGCACCCGTACGGCAAGGCCCTGTCGGCCGCCTTCCCGCGTATCGGCGACACGGCCTCCCGGTTCGCGCCGCGCGGCCTGCCCGGCGACCCGCCGGACCCGTCGGCGCTGCCGTCCGGCTGTACGTTCCACTCCCGGTGCCCGGTCGCCCTGGACTCCTGCGTGACCGAGGACCAGGCACTGCGGGACGCGGGCGCGGGGCGGTGGGCGGCCTGCGTGCACATGGACGCGGCCGCAGAAGCGGAACCAGCGAGGAGCACGCCATGACCACAACTCCCGTTACGAAAGCTCCCGTTACGACAGCGCCGCTGCTCAGCGCCGAGGGCCTGCACATCACCTTCCCCGGGCGCCACGGCGCCGACCCCGCCCGCGCCGTCGACGGAGTCGACCTCGACATCCGGCGCGGCGAAATCGTCGCGCTGGTGGGCGAGTCGGGCTGCGGCAAGACGACGCTGGCGCGCTCGCTCCTCGGTCTCGTCCCGCCGACCGGAGGCCGCGTCACCTTCGACGGCAAGCCCCTCGACTACTCCTCACGCGCGCTGAAGGCGTACCGCAAACGCGTCCAGCTGGTCCTCCAGGACCCGAGCGGCTCGCTCAACCCCCGTCACACGGTGTACGACGCGGTCGCCGAGGGCCTGCGCATCCACCGGTACGGCGGCGACGAGCGGGCGGCGGTCGCGGATGCCCTCTCCCGGGCGGGACTTCGCCCACCGGAACGCTTCTTCCTCCGCTATCCGCACGAGCTGTCCGGCGGACAGCGCCAGCGGGTCGTCATCGCGGGCGCCCTCGTCCTGGAGCCCGAACTCATCGTCGCCGACGAGCCGGTGGCCTCCCTGGACGCCTCGGTGCGCGGCGAGATCCTCGCCCTGCTTCTGCGGCTGCGCACCGAACTCGGCCTGTCCGCCCTGGTGGTGACCCATGATCTGGGCCTGGCGTGGAACATCGCCGACCGGGTCGCGGTCATGTACCTGGGCCGCATCGTGGAGACGGGCGAGGTCGAGCAGGTCCTGACGGCCCCTCAACACCCGTACACCCAAGCCCTGTTGTCCGTCCTGCCGGAAGCCCCGGACGCCCCGGTGGTGCTGACCGGCGAGCCCCCGGACCCGTCCCGCATCCCCTCCGGCTGCCGTTTCCACGCCCGCTGCCAGATCCTGGCGAGCGGGGAGGCGGAGCGGGCGGGGGTGGCGGACGCGTGCCGGAGCCTGGATCTGGCGGTGCTCGGCGGGGGCGCCGAGACGCAGGTGGCGTGCCATTGGGCGGGAGTTCGGGTCGCCACATGAAAAGGCCGGCGCCCTTGAAAGGCGCCGGCCGCACCCACCGACGTACTCAGCAGACCTACTCTCCGCCGTACGCCTCGATCAGTTCCCGCGACCGCTTCACATCGTCCCGGATGGCCACAAGGAGCGACTCGATGGAGTCGAACCTGGCCTGGCCGCGCACGAAGGCGAGGAAGTCGACGGCGACGTGCAGGCCGTACAGGTCGAGGCCGACGCGGTCGATGGCGTACGCCTCGACGGTGCGCTCGGTGCCGTCGAACTGGGGGTTCGTGCCGACGGAGATCGCGGCGGGCATCGCCTCGCCCGCGACGTGCAGCCAGCCCGCGTAGACACCGTCGGCGGGAATGGCGGTGTGCGGGAGGGTCTCGACGTTGGCCGTCGGGAAGCCGAGTTCGCGGCCGCGCTGGGCGCCGCGTACGACGATGCCCTCGACGCGGTGCGGACGACCGAGGATCTCGCGCGCGCCCTCGACATCGCCCTCGGCGACGAGCCGCCGGGTGAGGGTCGAGGAGAAGGGCTCGCCGCCGCCCGCATCGCCGGTCACGTACAGGTCGACGACCTCGACCTCGAAGTCGTAGGTCTCGCCCTGCTCACGCAGGAAGTCGACATTTCCGGCGGCCTTGTGGCCGAAGCGGAAGTTGGGACCTTCCACGACCGCCTTCGCGTGCAGCTTGTCGACGAGAACCTTCGCCACGAAGTCGGCGGGCGACAGCTTCGAGAACTCCTTGGTGAACGGAAGGATGAGAAGGGCGTCCACGCCCAGCTCGGCCATCAGTTCGGCGCGGCGGTGGTGCGGGGCGAGCAGCGGAGGATGGCTGCCGGGCCGCACGACCTCGCTGGGGTGCGGGTCGAAGGTGACGACGACGGAGGGAACGCCCAGATCACGGGCGTGGTCCACGGCATGCCGGATGATCAGCTGGTGTCCGCGGTGCACCCCGTCGTAGGAACCGATGGTGACCACGCTGCGCCCCCAGTCCTCGGGGATGTCCTCCAAGCCACGCCAGCGCTGCACTGTGTCTGCTCCTTGTCGCAAACTCGTCGAACCTGCGTCCGTGATTGCCTCATTCGCAGCTCTAAGAGTGCCATGCCGGGTGCCCTCAGCTTGCATCGGCATCGGGCTGTGACGCATCCCGCACCGCCGCGCGCGGGTCAGGCGGAGACCCGCACTCCGGCCAGGTTCTCGATCATGCGGCGGGTACTCGGGCCGACCACGCCGGCCCACTCCTCGGGTGCGCCGGTCAGCCAGCGGGCCACCAGGGCGGCGAAGCCGGGGACGGTGCGGGCCAGGTCGACGAGGGCGCGGTCGAAGCCGGTCGCGCCGGCCGGAGTACGGACCAGGAGGAGGCCCGTGCGGTGCACGAGCTCGCGGGTGCGTTCCTCCCCTCTGCGGGCCGCACCGGCCGCCGCGGCCCGCAGCAGGGCTTCGAGGACGGCAAGGTCCCGCTCGTGCGCGAGGAGAAGGTCGAGCAGTTCGCGCCGCAGCGGCCGGGAGACCGGGCTGCCCGCCGCTGCCAGCACGCTCGCGAGCGCCGACCGTACCGGTGCGGGGCAGCCGGTGACCAGCCCGGTGACCAGCGGAAAGAGCACCGCACGCGCCTCCGGACCATGATCGAGGTGCCGGTCGACATACGCGGCCACCTGCCCGGCGGCCGCCGGGCGCAGCTCCACCACCTCGCGAACGAGGGCGGCGACGCGACGGGCCAGGGCAGGCGGGGTGACATCGGCGAGAGTACGGAGCATCTCGTCCGTGTCCGGGCCCGCGCCCGGTTGCCACAGCCGGGTCCGGAAGGCGGCGAGCACCGGGTCCGGGTGGGACGGCAGGGCGGCCACCAGCGCACTCGCGGGCAACTGCGGATCGCCCGCTGTGAACCGCTCCAACGCCTGCGGCAGGTACCTGGCCCGGGTCCACGGGTCCTGTACGAGCAGGCCGAGCGCTCCGCCGTGCAGGGTGCAGTCGGCGGGGCGGGCCAGCAGCGCGAGCGCCGCGTAACGCAGCAGCGCGCGGTCGGCCTCGGTCCGTACATGCGGCGCGGCCCGCAACCCGTACGCCACCGCCGCCACCCGCCGTGCAGGGCGCTCGTCATGCGCCCACCGGTCCACCGCCCGGCACACGGCCGACGGTTCCTCCTCGGCGAGTACGGCGAGCAGCTCGTCGCCGCGTTGGTGCGCGACCCCGACGAGCGCCTCCGCGAGATCGTCCAGGGCCCGGCTCCGGTAGGCGTACAGCAGGGCCTGCGCCGCCGTCGCCACGGTCGCGTGCGGGGTCGCGGGCAGCGGGCGGTCGTCGTGGAACCAGGGAGTGAGGTGCGGTTGTACGGCGGTGGGGTCGCCGGTGAGGAGGCGGGCCACGGCGTCCAGGTAACGGGGTTCGCCTTCCTGGCCCGCCGGGTTGGGTGCCTCGTCGGCGACGACCAGGCACCTCAGCAGCTCGAACCGCTCCGCCTCCGGGAGCCGCACCGCCTCCCAGAAGGCCGGCCCGAACTCCCCCGGCACGCCCCGCCCTTGCTCCCGCCAGGTCACGATCCGCTCGGCGAGCAGCCGCAGCACCGCGGCGTACGGGCGCGCGTCCGGCACGCCCAACAGGACGTCGGCGCAGAGGTGCGTCGCCCACCAGGCGGGGTCGCCGAGCGGTGCCGTCCTCGTCGGCAGGAGGTCGTCCAGGGCGTGGACCAGCTCCTCCAGTCGGAGGGCCAGTTCGGCGGGGCCCTGCTGTCGGGCCAGGAGGAGCAGGGCCTGGACGACCGGGCCGATGCGGTGACGGGGGACGGGGAGTGCGCGGGGCGACGAGGAGGCCCTGACCGCCCACGACGGCACACCTCTCCCGGCCGAAGCCCCGTCGGCCCCTCCCCTCCTCGCCGAAGCCCCATCGGCCGCGCCCCTCCCGGCCGCAGCCCCGTCGGCTGTGCTCCTCGGCTTCCGCGACCTGACCGAACTGGCCGAGTCGGCGCGCCCCCGGTGCACCAGCGCGTGCAGGGCGGAGTCCAGGTCGAGGTGGGTGCCCTGGATCCAGTCGGCGAGTTCCTCGTGGGCGAAGCGGTAGCCGTTGCCCGCGGGGACGAGGAGGCCTTCGGTGAGGACGGCGGAAGCCCAGCCGGTGGTGGCGCCGAGGCGGCGTCCCGGGGCGGGTCCCCAGGGGAAGACGGCTTCGAAGGAGGTGCGGTCCAACTCCCCCTGCCCCGGCCCCAGACAGCGCCGCGCGGCCTCGTGCACCTGGCCGGAGACCTGGGCGGCGAGCCGCCGTACGGCCGTGCCCCGCAGCCCGTTCGCCGCGGCGAGCCGGACCGCGACGCGCAGGCACATGAGGTCCAGGTACGCGGCGAACACCTCGTCCCGGTCGAGCGGCCCCGCAGGTGCGTCCGGCAGCGCGGCCCGCACCTCGGACAGCAGCCGCATGGTCAGCGGATGCCGTGCGTCGGCCGCCGCGAGCGCGCCCTCGGGGATCCCCGCCCGAGCCCGGGCCCGCAGCGCCTCCCCCTCGGTCAGATCCCCCAGCCACACACAGGCGGGAAACCGCCCGGCCTCGTACCCGGAGGGACCGGCAAGGGCGAGAGAGGCAACGGCCCGGTGCAGCAACTCCCCCGGGAACTCCGCCCCCACCTGCTCCCAGTACTCGGCCCGGCACGCGACCACCAGTCGTGCCCCGTTCTCCCGCAGCCAGTCCGCCGTGCCCGCCGCCCACTCGGGCATCCGGTGGGCGAGGGCCGGCGGCATCTCCTCGGGACCGTCGAGGAGCAGCAGCAGCGGCCGCCCCGCGTCCCGCGCCACCCGGGCCAGCCGCTCCGGCCCGATGTCGCCCAGCTCACCGTCGTACGCCTCGGGGGGCAGCACGTCCGAGCCGGCCTCACGGTAGCTCCCGGAGAGCGGGCCCTCTCGCGAGGCCGCCACGATCCGCCCCGCCCGCTCCAGGGCGCGTGCCGCCGCGTCCGCCACCGAGAGGTCCATGTCGAGGAGGTCGGCGCCTCGCAGCCACAGGGTGGGCGCCGGTTCCGCGCCTCGGGTGCGGCGTGCGGCGAGGGCCGCCAGTTCCGTCGTACGACCGCTGCCGGGCGCGCCGACCAGCCCGAGCACGGCCGCCGGGCTGTCCACGAAGGTCTCGAACTCCCTTACGGCATCGGCGCGTTCGACAGATTCGGAGTCACCGCCGTCCGAGCCCACGGAAGTCTCCGGCCCGTCCGAGCCCACGGAGGTCGCCGTGAGCTCCAGCACCCCGGCCGGGTTCAGGTCGGCCCCGTACGCGGGCACCGTCGTCGCATTGCGGGCGAGCAGCGCGGCGAGCGGTCCTCCGGCGTCCGGGCCCCGCAACGGGACGGCGAAGCCCGCCACCCGGTGCCCGGCGTGCAGCGCGGTACCGAGGACCGCCACCACGGCCCCGGTCGAGGTGTCGAGGACCGGCCCTCCGGCGGCTCCGCCGCCCAGCCGCAGCGCGTCGGCGCCGGCCGTACCGATCGCCAACTCCAGGGCGTCGCCCAGGAGATGGAAGCGGTCGGTGGCCGTGTAGGTGACGGCGGACGCGCCGAGCACCCGGGCCTCGCGCCAGCCGCCCGCGGCGATCCGGACGTACGTGCCGGCCTCGACGCGGCTCCGCACGGTGACGGGGAGCGGGTCCACGCCGAGGCCTTCGGTGCGTACGAGAGCCAGATCGGCGTCCGGGAGGGGCGTGACGGCGTCGTCGGTGACCACACAGGTGCGGCCGCCGGGGGTGTGCAGGACAAGGCGGGTCAGCCCGTCGACCGCTTCGTGACTGGTGATCACCGTGCCGTGGTGGTCGGCGACGAAGCCCGTGCCACGCGGACGCCCCGCCAGGTCGCAGACGCGTACCAGAGCTTCGTCGGGAGTCTCCCGGCTGTCGTCGGGGCTCTGAGAGATGTCGTCAGGTGTCCGAGGGGTGGCCCTCGCCGACCGGGCATCGGCCCGCGCCGCCCGGATTTCGTCCGCTGATTGCCGGCCGTCGAGTGGTTGTCGGCCGTCGAGTACTTTTCTGCTGTCGACCGGCACGTGCCGGCCCCCGGTCCGCGGGCCCCGTCCCGCCATGCTCGAACCTCCCCGCCGCGCTCCTTCTTTCGACGGTAGGCGCGAGGTGATCAGCGGGACAGATCGCCTGTCGAACGCGCCCCCTTCCGCTCCCCCGCTTCACTCCGAGCGCCTGCCCGAAGGGGTGAATGGGCCAGGGCGGATGGATACACCCTTGGATGGGGGAACCGAGGGGGGACCGTGGAGCGGCGGGCACGAGACCCCGTGACCGCCGCTCCACGGGCGGGTTCCGCACAGCTGCACGGCGCGCTGTCGGCGTCAGCCGAACACCGCCAGGCTCTTCGCCTTGCCCTTCTGGTCCTCGACCAGTGCCAGGAACCGCCCCGCAGGGTCGAAGACCGCGACGGCGCCGCGCCCCGCGTACTCCTCGGGCATCTCCAGCCGTACGCCGTTGAGAAGCAGCTTCGCCCGCCCCTCGTCCACGTTCCAGCGCGGGAACGCGGCCGTGGCGGCGTCCGCGACCGGCATCACGGTCAGCTCCTGCTGGAGCTGGTCGAGGGTGCGCGCGGAGTCGAGCTTGTACGGGCCGACACGGGTGCGGCGGAGCGCGGTCAGATGACCGCCGACGCCCAGGTCCGCGCCCAGGTCACGGGCGAGGGCCCGGATGTACGTCCCGGACGAGCAGACGACCGACACCACCAGGTCGAGCACCGGCGTACCGTCCTCGGCGACCGCGTCGCGCACGTCGTACACCGCGAACGACGAGATCCGCACCGGCCTGGCCGGGATCTCGAAGTCCTCGCCGTCGCGCGCCCGCTTGTACGAGCGCACGCCGTTGATCTTGATGGCGCTGACCTTGGACGGCACCTGCATGATGTCGCCGGTCAGCTTGGCGATGCCGGCGTCGACGGCGTCCCGCTTGATGCCGGACGCGTCGGTGGACGAGGTGATGTCACCCTCGGCGTCGTCCGTCAGGGTGTTCTGCCCGAGCCGGATCGTGCCCAGGTACTCCTTCTCGGTGAGCGCGAGGTGCCCCAGGAGCTTGGTGGCCCTCTCGACGCCGAGGACGAGCACGCCCGTCGCCATGGGGTCGAGGGTGCCGGCGTGGCCGACGCGGCGGGTCTTCGCGATCCCGCGCATCTTGGCGACCACGTCGTGCGAAGTGAAGCCCGACGGCTTGTCGACAATGACAAGTCCGTCGGGCGTCCGGTGCTTCTCGGTCATCCGGTCGCGTCGTCCGTCTCGTCGGCGTCATCCGGCTCTTCGACGGAGTCAGGCTCTTCGTCGGCGTCCGGCTTCTTGTACGGGTCCGCGTCACCGGCGTACTTCGCGCCGGAGGAGACCTCACGCACCTTCTCGTCCGAGGCCCGCGCCTTGTCGAGGAGGTCCTCGATGGTCTTGGCGGTGTCCGGCAGGGCGTCCGCGACGAAGGTCAGCGTCGGCGTGAACTTCACGCCCGCCGCCGCACCGACCGCGGAACGCAGCACGCCCTTGGCGCTCTCCAGGCCCGCGGCGGCCTCCGCCCGCACCTGGTCGTTCCCGTACACCGTGTAGAAGACGGTCGCCTCCCGCAGATCACCCGTGACCCGGGTGTCCGTGATGGTGACGTGGGTGCCGAGCCGCGGGTCCTTGATCCCGCGCTGCAGCTTCTTGGCCACCACCTCTCGGATGAGGTCCGCCAGCCTCTTAGCCCGCGCGTTGTCGGCCACTGGTCCGTCTCCTTCTTCGCCTTGCTTGTTCCGTCAGTCTTCGTCGGACGCCGGCCACTGTTGTCAGTCGTCGCCCGTTTCGTCGGACGCGGCCGCTGTTGCCGGTCGTCGTCCGTTGCGTCGGACGTCGGCTGCTGTTGCCGGTCGTCGTCCGTCGGACGTCGGCCGCTGTCGTCAGTCGTCGTCCGTGTGGAGTCTGCGCCGTACCGACAGCAGTTCCACCTCCGGTCGTGCCGCGACGAGCCGTTCACACCGGTCCAGTACGTCGGTGAGGTGCTCGGTGTCGCCGGAGACCACCGCGAGACCGATCTCGGCCCTGCGGTGCAGGTCCTGGTTTCCCGTCTCCGCCGCGCTCACCGCGTACTTCCGTTGGAGTTCGGCGACGATCGGCCGGACGAGAGAGCGTTTCTCCTTGAGCGAGTGGACGTCGCCGAGGAGCAGATCGAAGGACAGCGTCCCCACGTACATGTGTAACCGGATGTCCCGCCGGTACGGGATAGATGGCCTGCCAATGCGCTTGGCAGGGACATCAGAACCGTACAACGAACCTCCGGCTCGCTCGACGGGGTTTTCGCCCCCGCCGCCCATTCCTTCTGGGGCCGCGCCCCAGGCCCCCTGGTTGTTGTTCGGCTGACTGCCGGTGGGGGCTTGTCGCGCAGTTCCCCGCGCCCCTAAAAGACGCTGAGCTGGTCGGGGTGACTGTGTCACCCCGACCAGCTCAGACCTTCACTTTACGAGCGCGGCTTCTCGCGCATCTCGTACGTCGCGATGACGTCGTCGACCTTGATGTCGTTGAAGTTGCCGAGGTTGATACCACCCTCGAAGCCTTCGCGGATCTCGGTGACGTCGTCCTTGAAGCGACGCAGTCCGGAGATGTTGAGGCTCTCGGCGATGACCTTGCCGTCGCGGATGAGGCGCGCCTTGGTGTTGCGCTTGACCTCTCCCGAACGGACCAGGACACCGGCGATGTTGCCCAGCTTGGACGACTTGAAGACCTCGCGGATCTCCGCCGTGCCGAGCTCGACCTCCTCGTACTCCGGCTTGAGCATGCCCTTGAGGGCCGCCTCGATCTCCTCGATGGCCTGGTAGATCACCGAGTAGTACCGGACGTCGACACCCTCGCGCTCCGCCATCTGAGCCGCGCGGCCCGCAGCGCGGACGTTGAAGCCGATGACGATTGCGTCGGAGCCGGTCGCCAGGTTGATGTCCGACTCGGTGACCGCACCCACACCGCGGTGCAGGACACGGATCTCGACCTCTTCGCCGACGTCGAGCTGGAGCAGCGAGGACTCGAGAGCCTCCACCGAACCGGACGCGTCGCCCTTGATGATGAGGTTGAGTTCCTGCACCAGACCGGCCTTGAGGGCCTCGTCCAGGTTCTCCAGGGAGAACCGGACACCCCGGCGGGCGAAGTTGGCGTTGCGCTCACGCGCCGCGCGCTTCTCGGCGATCTGACGCGCCGTACGGTCCTCGTCGACAACCAGGAAGTTGTCGCCGGCGCCCGGGACGTTGGTGAGACCGAGGACGAGGACCGGGGTCGAGGGACCCGCCTCTTCCACGTTGTCGCCCTTGTCGTCGAGCATCGCGCGGACACGGCCGTACGCGTCGCCGACCACCATGGTGTCGCCGACCCGCAGGGTGCCTCGCTGGACCAGGACGGTCGCGACGGCGCCGCGGCCCTTGTCCAGGTGGGACTCGATCGCAATACCCTGCGCGTCCTGCTCCGGGTTGGCCCGCAGGTCGAGCGAGGCGTCCGCGGTGAGGACCACGGCCTCCAGGAGAGCCTCGATGTTGAGGCCCTGCTTGGCGGAGATGTCGACGAACATCGTGTCGCCGCCGTACTCCTCGGCCACCAGACCGAACTCGGTGAGCTGACCGCGCACCTTGGTCGGGTCGGCACCCTCGACGTCGATCTTGTTGACCGCGACCACGATCGGCACGTCGGCCGCCTTGGCGTGGTTCAACGCCTCGATCGTCTGGGGCATCACACCGTCGTTGGCCGCCACCACGAGGATCGCGATGTCGGTCGACTTGGCACCACGGGCACGCATGGCGGTGAACGCCTCGTGGCCCGGGGTGTCGATGAAGGTGATCCTGCGCTCTTCACCGTTGACCTCGGTGGCGACCTGGTACGCGCCGATGTGCTGCGTGATACCGCCGGCCTCGCCCGCGACGACGTTCGTCTTGCGGATGGTGTCGAGGAGTCGGGTCTTACCGTGGTCGACGTGACCCATGACGGTCACGACCGGCGGACGCGCGACGAGGAACTCCTCGCCACCCTCGTCCTCGCCGAACTCGATGTCGAAGGACTCGAGCAGCTCGCGGTCCTCCTCCTCGGGGCTGACGATCTCGAGGACGAAGTTCATCTCGTCCGCGAGGAGCTTCAGCGTCTCGTCGGAGACGGACTGCGTGGCAGTGACCATCTCGCCGAGGTTCATCATCACGCCGACGAGCGACGCCGGGTTGGCGCCGATCTTCTCGGCGAAGTCGGTGAGCGAGGCACCGCGCGACAGGCGGACGGACTGTCCGTTGCCGCGAGGCAGCATGACGCCGCCGACCGACGGGGCCTGCATGGCCTCGTACTCCTGGCGCCTCTGCCGCTTCGACTTGCGACCGCGACGCGCGGGACCACCGGGACGACCGAAGGCGCCCTGTGTGCCACCACGGCCACCGGGACCACCCGGACGACCACCGAAGCCGGGACGACCGCCGCCACCGCCACCGGGACCACCCGGACGACCGGCGAAGCCACCGCCACCGCCGCCACCGGGACCACCCGGACGACCGGCGAAACCGCCGCCACCGCCACCGGGACCGGCCGGACGACCGGCGAAACCGCCGCCGCCACCGGGACGGCCGCCACCGGCACCGCCGGGTCGACCGGCACCGCCGCCGGGACCGCGGCCGCCGCCGGGGCCACCGCCGGGACGCGGGCTGCTGGCAGCGGGACGCTGCGGCATCATGCCCGGGTTCGGACGGTTACCACCGGGGCCACCGCCGGGACGCGGAGCGCCACCCTGCGGACGAGGCATGCCGCCCGGGGTCGGACGGGCACCGCCCGGACCGCCCTGCGGACGCGGAGCGCCACCGGGACCGCCCTGCGGACGGGGACCACGGTCACCGCGGTCCTGACCCGCGCCCTGCGGACGCGGAGCGCCGGGGGCACCTGCGCCGCCCGGTCGCGGGGCACCGCCGGGACGAGGCGCCTGGGGGCGCGCCATACCGGTGGAGCCACCAGAGGTGAACGGGTTGTTGCCCGGACGGGGACCGGCCGGACGAGCACCGGGACGCGCGCCCTGGCCACCCGGACGCGGGGCGCCCTGACGGTCGGGGCGGTCGCCACGCTCGGGACGGTCCGTCCGCTCGGGACGGTCGCCGCGAGGCTGGCCACCCTGGCCGGGACCGGCCGGACGGGCACCGGCGGGCTTGGGAGCGCCGGGACGGGCAGCCGGACGAGCGGCGCCGGCGGCCGGAGCCGCGGGAGCCGACGGAGGCGCCGTGAACTCGGCGGCGACCGGAGCCGGAGCGGCCACGACGGGCTTCGGCGCGGGCTTGGGACCCGGACGCGGGCCCGAGGCCGCAGTGGACGGAACAGCCGGGGTGACCGGAGCGGCCTCCGCGGGCTTCTCGGCCACGGCCGGCTTGGGAGCCGGCGGGCGCGGGGCTGCCGGACGGGCGGCCTGCGCGGGAGAAGGCGCACCCGGCTTGGCGGGCGCTGCCTTGCGCGGCGCCGGCTTGCCGCCGCCATTGCCCTGCTGGAGGGCATCTGTCAGTTTGCGTACTACGGGCGCCTCGATCGTCGAGGACGCTGAACGGACGAACTCACCGAGTTCCTGGAGCTTGGCCATGACGACCTTGCTCTCAACCCCGAACTCCTTGGCGAGTTCGTATACCCGGACCTTAGCCACTTCGCTCCTTTTAGGTCCGGGTTGCGTCCGGACCGTCGCTACTTCATGGGCGTACTCATCGCGTGCTCATCGAGTGCTCATCGCAATCTCGACCTACTTCCAACTCGCGGGGTACCAGGGCCGCACGGGGGTTCCGTGCGACACGTCTTACGGTGTTACCTGCTCGACGTAGTGGCGCAACGCCTTGCTGTCGAGCGGTCCCGGGACGCGCAGCGCCCGTGGGAACGCCCGGCGGCGGACCGCCAGGTCGAAACAGACCAGGGCGGGGTGTACATACGCACCCCGGCCGGGCAGCGTACCGCGATGATCGGGGACACATTCACCCTCGACCGCCACGATGCGCAGCAGATCCTTCTTGGCCGCTCGCTCCCGGCACCCCACACAGGTGCGCTCAGGGCATGCGCGGGCTCGCGTCCGGCCAGACACTCTTAAGTCTACCTCCCCGCACCGACCTCACCCCTTTGGGGCAAGAATCGAACGGTTGTTGTCGTGATCTCAGCCACCTGCGGCTTGGATCTATTCCCCGGCCTATTCCCGGGTCTATTCCCCGCGCTGCTCGGCAGGCTGTTCGGTGTCCGGGCGGATGTCGATCCGCCAGCCGGTGAGACGGGCCGCGAGCCGGGCGTTCTGCCCTTCCTTGCCGATCGCCAGCGAGAGCTGGTAGTCGGGGACGGTCACCCGCGCGGACCGGGCCGCGAGGTCGACCACCTCGACCTTGGAGACGCGGGCCGGGGACAGCGCGTTCGCCACCATCTCGGCCGGGTCGTCCGCCCAGTCGACGATGTCGATCTTCTCGCCGTTCAGCTCGGCCATCACGTTCCGCACCCGGCTGCCCATGGGGCCGATACAGGCGCCCTTGGGGTTGAGCCCGGAGCGGGTGGAGCGGACGGCGATCTTCGTACGGTGGCCAGCCTCGCGCGCGATGGCGGCGATCTCGACGGACCCGTCGGCGATCTCCGGCACCTCCAGGGCGAACAGCTTCTTCACCAGGTTGGGGTGCGTGCGGGAGAGCGTCACGGACGGACCGCGGACACCCTTGGCGACCCGGACGACGTAACTGCGCAGGCGCAGGCCGTGCGTGTAGGTCTCGCCGGGGACCTGCTCCTGCACGGGCAGGATGGCCTCCAGCTTGCCGATGTCGACGAGGACGTTCTTGGGGTCGCGGCCCTGCTGCACGACACCGGTGACGATGTCGCCCTCGCGGCCCGCGTACTCGCCGAGCGTCGCGTCGTCCTCCGCGTCCCGCAGACGCTGCAGGATGACCTGCTTGGCGGTGGTCGCGGCGATACGGCCGAAGCCGGACGGGGTGTCGTCGAACTCGCGCGCCTCCTGCCCCTCCTCCAGGTCCTCGGGGTCCTCCTTCGCCCACACGGTCACATGGCCGGTCTCCCGGTCGAGCTTCACGCGGGCGTGCCGGCGGCTTCCCTCGGTGCGGTGGTAGGCGATGAGGAGGGCCGACTCGATCGCCTCGACCAGCAGGTCGAAGGAGATCTCCTTCTCCCGCACCAAACCCCGCAGGGCACTCATGTCGATGTCCACGGCTACGCCTCCTCTGCGTTCTCTTCGTGCGTGTCGTGCTCTTCTCGCACGTCCTGCTCGTCCTGCTGTTCGTCTTGTCCGTCGGTCTTGCTCTTGCGGTTGAACTCGACCTGGACGCGCGCCTTGGCGATGTCCTCGAAGGCGAGCCTCCTGGCGGTGGGCTTGCGCCCCTTCACGCCGGGCACCTCGACGTCGACTCCCATGTCGTCCACCTTCAGGATCCGGGCGATCAGCTCGCCGGCCCCGGAGGCTTCGGTCAGCTGGAACTTCACCAGGCGGTCCGTGGCGCGTACGTAGTGACGGTGCTCCTTGAGCTCGCGCTCGGCACCGGGGGTTCCGACCTCCAGGGTGTACTCGCCCTGGCCCATCGCGTCCGTCTCGTCGAGCTTCGCCGAGAGCGCGCGGCTCACATCGGCGATCTGGTCCAGGTCGGCACCCGTGCCCGAGTCGACCACGACACGCAGCACACGCTTGCGCCCCACCGAATCGATCTCGACCTCTTCGAGATCGAGTCCCTGAGAGCTGACGAGCGGTTCCAGCAGTTCTCGCAGCCTCTCGCTCTGGGTCGTGCTCATCCGGGTGACTCCTCGGCCGCGTGTGCTGTTGTGGGTAGGTCTCGCGTGTCAGGTCAAAGGGTATCCGGTCGCCGGGGGTGTTGCCGTCCATCGTGTCGTGGCCGGACGGGGCGGCACTCCCCAGGTGACAGGAATGGGCGGGGGGCGGCGGGAGCGAAACAAACCGGCCGAACCCCGTGGCCGGGGAGAGCCGCTGGCGAGCGATCGACCACGGCGCGGGTACCGTGATCACGGGCGTGCAGCCCTCCCTTTCGTACGAGCCTGTCGAGGACGTCTCCCGTGCCGTTCACCCCGCCGTCGCGCACCCCCTCGGGCCCGCGCAGAAGGACCCTGCTCGCGTCGGCCGCGGGCGTCTTCGCGCTCGCGGGCTGTTCCGCCCCCGAGTCGTCCACCGACAGCACCGGCGGGAGCCCCTCGGCCGCCGACCTGGCACGCGCGCGTGCGGCCGTCGACAGCCAGGCGCTCGCGGAGCGGTACGCGACGGTGATCACCGCCCACCCGTCCCTCGCGGAGCGCCTGCGCCCGCTGCGGGCGGAGGTCGTACGGCATGCGGCGGCGTTCGACACCGGGAACCCCGCGTCGGCATCGGCATCACCGGCCGCATCACCATCCACGTCGCCGACCGCATCACCATCCGCGTCGCCGACCGCATCACCATCCGGCTCGGTGTCCCCCAGCGCCTCCCCCACCTCCCCCGCCGCACCCGTCGACGAAAAGGGCGCCCTCGCCGACCTCGCGGCGGCCGAGCGCACCCTGGCCGACCAGCGTACGAAGGCCCTGCTGGACGTCCCGGGAGAGCTGGCCCGACTGCTGGCCTCGGTCGCGGCGGCCGGGGCGGCGCACGCGTATCTGCTGACGGAGGGGACGAAATGAGCGGCACCGAGGACACCAAGGACACCGAGAAGGCCAGGGAAGCCAAGGCGGCCGAGGTGAAGGCCCTGCAGGCCGCGCTGGGCGCCGAGCATGCCGCCGTCTACGGGTACGGCGTGGTCGGCGGCAAGATCGACGAGGCACGCAGGACGGAGGCCAGGGCGGGGTACGACGCCCACCGGGCGCGGCGCGACGAGCTGGCGCGGGCCGTGCGGGACCTGGGCGGCACGCCCGAGGCATCCGCGGCGGCGTACGCGCTGCCGTTCCAGGTGAAGGACTCCGGCGCGGCCGTGCGGCTCGCGGCCGAGCTGGAGGAACGGGTGGCCGGGGTGTACTCCGATCTCGTACGGGCCTCCACGGGCGACCGGCGGCGCACGGCCGCCGAGGCCCTGCGCGAGGCCGCGGTACGGGCGGTGCGGTGGAGCGGCGAGAGCGTACCCTTCCCTGGGCTCGCCGAGCGGGCGGCCACCCCGTCGACGTCGGCACCCTCACCGACGTAACGCCACCTGGAAGGGAACCACTCGCGCATGGCTTTCGAACCGCCGCAGCGTCTCGTACGAGCACTCGCCGAGACGCAGCGCAACGGAGCCGACGGCGCCGAGGGGACGACCGGTGGGGCCGGCGACTGGCTGGACAAGCTGCCGGTGCTGGCTCAACAGGCAGTTGATCTACGCAAGTTGACCGTGGAGCGGGTGCAGGCGCCCGGCGGGCGCAGCAGTCTGGTGGTCCTGGTCCGGCAGGCGGACGGTACGCCGGCCGTGCTGAAGCTGGCGCCCGAGCGGGCCCGTCCGGAGAGCGAGCGGGCCGCGCTCGCCCATTGGGACGGCCGGGGCGCGGTGCAGCTCCTCGAATCCGGTGACACGCCGGGCGTTCTCCTGCTGGAACGGTTGCGTCCCGACCTGTCCGTACGTTCGCTGCCCGAGCCGAAGGCCCTCCTTGAGGCGGCCGGGACGCTGCGGCGGCTGTGGGTCGAGCCGCCCGCCGGGCAGGTCTTCGAAACCGTCGCCGAGCGGACCGGGCGGCAGGCCGAGGCGATGCGGGCGTCGACAGGTGGAGACGCGGAGGTCGTGGCCCTGGTGGACGCGGCGCTCGCGGCCCGCGAGGAGCTTCTCGCGGGGCCGCCCGAGGAACGGTTGCTGCACGGCACCTTCCGGCAGAGTAAGGTGCTCGCCGGTGAGCGCATGCCGTGGCTGGCCGTGGGTCCCGATCCGGTGGTCGGCGAGTGCGCCTTCGATCTGGCCCGGCTGGTCCGCGACCGGGTGGAGGACCTGATCGCGACACCTTCGGGGTCCTCGACCACCCGTCGACGGGTGAAGCGGCTCGCCGAGTCACTGGACGTGGACCAGGAGCGGCTGCGGGGCTGGACCCTGTTCCGCGCGGTCGAGTCGGGGGTACGGGCGCGGCGGGTCGGACGTCCGCAGGACGCGGAGCTGCTGCTGGAGTTCGCGGGCTGGCTCTGACCCACTCGCGCCTGCGCCTGCGCTGTCAACTGCCTTGCGCCGGGGTGAGTTTGAGGGCCAGGACCGGGCAGTCGGCCTCGGCTCTTCTGGCGCGTTTCAGGGCCCTTCGAGGGAGCGGGCCCAGCGGGAACAAGGGGTAGCCCCACTCGTCGAGCGTGATGTGCTCAGGGAGCAGCTCCGCGCAGAAGCCGTGGCCCATGCAGGCGGTCCAGTCGACGGCGAGTTCCGTGTCGGCTTCCATGTCAGCTCCGGTTCTCGGGGACGCGCAGCAGGGGGCGGTGGTCGGTCGCGGTGCAGCGGCCCCTGGCGTGGGCGTCGAGTTCGGCGGCGAAGGTGGTGAACGCGCTGCGGACCAGCCGGACCGTGCCGTCGGGGTGGTGGCAGGCGCCGCGGCCGTCGACGAGTCCGGCCCAGCGGGCGATGTCCTGACGGCTCGTGCCCTGCGGGCCGGGTGTGGCCAGGGTCTGGAACGCGGCGGCGATCCGGGGCAGGCCGTTGAGGCAGGGCCCGCACTGACCCGCCGATTCCAGGGCGAGGTAGCGCAGTACGTGGGCCGTGTCGGCGAGGCCGCAGCGGTCGGCGGGCAGCGCGATGAGGACGCCCGCTCCGAGTTTGGCGGCGCTCAGCGTGCGGGTCGCGGCCTCGGCGGCCGTGAGCCAGGTGCCGTGGTAGCCCCCGGTCAGCACCGCGCCGACGCCGTCCAGCGGCAGCAGGCGGTGCAGCGGCATCCCGAACGGCGCCTCCACGACTCGTACCTCCCGGCCCGGCGCGTACACCGTGCACAGGGCGCTGCCCGGCTCGGCCGGCGTGCCCGCCGAGCGGAACCAGTCGGCGCCGTAGCGGGCGACCAGGGCGAGGTGCGCGAGCGTCTCGACGTTCTGGACGAGCGTCGGTGCCTTGTGCACGCCCCGCTCACGGACCGGGGGGCGCTGGTCGCGGGGCAGACCGGCCATTCCGGAGAGGTACTGGGCGAGGGCAGACGACTGGCCGGAGAGGAAGCGCTTCGGGACGCGTACGACGCGCACGGGCAGCGGGTCGTGGCGCTCGGCGAGTGCCCTCTCCAGGGGAGTCGCGCCATCCTCGACAGCGAGGTACGCCTCCCCCGCGCCGATCGCCTCGGCCGCCAACTGGATCCCGTCCAGGACGAGATGGGGCGACAGCCGCAGCAGCGTCTTGTCCTTGTGGCTGGCGGGTTCGCCCTCGGCGCCGTTCGCCACGACGACCGGGGCGCGGCCCGCGCGGCGGCCCGCCTCGGCGACGGCGGCCACTTTGCGGTACGTGGGAAACGCGGCGCCGCCACGGCCGGTGAGCCCGGAATCGGCGAGCGTGCGCAGCAGATGTGCCGGGTTGCCGTACGCCACCGGGCCGTAGCGCTGCTGGTGGGTGATGTGGCCGGCCGGGGTGCCGCCGGGGGCGAGCAGACGGGGTGACATGTAGATGTCCGTGAAGGTCATGGTCATGAGCTGGCTCCCGCCCTCGTGCGGAGTTCGGCTGCGCGGAGTTCGGCCGTATGGAGTTCGGCCGTATGGAGTTCGGCTGTGTGGAGTTCGGCTGTGTGGAGGAGGGCCGACGGGGTGCGGCTCGACTCGCGGGCCGCGTGGGCGACGCGGATGCCGAAGGCCGTGAGTGCGGCGGCCACGCAGGAGAGCGTCAGCCACAGCATCCAGGTGGATCCGGTGTCCGTGCCGATGCCGATGCCGTGGATCAGGGCGATCGGCCAGGAGGCGTACGCCAGCCAGTGGACGGCGCGCCAGGTGCGGAGGCCGATCCTTGCCCGCAGCAGGCTGGTCACCAGGACGGCGATCATCAGGTCCAGGGCCACCGTGCCCAGGCCCAGCCAGAGGGGCTGGTAGTCGGAGGCGAAGGGGACGAGGACGTCGAGGACGGTGATGTTGACGTACGTGTCCGCGACGGCGGCTGTGATGTGCAGGGCCAGGAAGGCGAGGGCGGAGAGGGAGAGGGCGCGGTGGAGGGCTACGGTGCCGAAGCGGGGGAGGCCGGGGAGGCGGGTCCGTAGCCGTACGGCTATGCCGAGCAGGACCACGACCGTGAACAGGACCAGGCAGATCGCGCCTGTGGCTCGGTTGGCGTACCAGAGGATCGCGGAGTCGGTCATGCGGCGGCCTCGGTTGTGGCTGGGGTCCAGGGGTTTTCGCCCCCTCCGCCCCTACCCGTCCCCTGTCCCTGGGGGCTCCGCCCCCAGACCCCCGCATCGCGCTGAACGCGCTCGTCCTCAAACGCCGGACGGGCTGAAAATGCCGCCCCGCGGGTGGGTGGGGGATCGGGATGGCGCCGCCTGGTGGTCGAAACACCCGGAGGGGCTGAAACCGGGCGTAGCCCCAACGGATGGGTGGGGGATGCGGCCGGCACCGCCTTGTCCTCGAACGACACCGGACGGGCTGAAACGGGGCGCAGCCCCAACGGGCGGGTGGGAGACGCGGATGCCACCGCCTCGCCCTCGAACGACACCGGACGGGCTGAAACCGGGCGCAGCCCCAACGGGCGGGTGGGAGACGCGGACGGCTCCGCCACGTCCTCGAACGACGACGGGCGGGGTGGAGATGGCGGCCTCGGTCGAGAAGTGGGGGCGTCCTCTCGCGACGCCGGACGGGATGAAAGTGCTCGCCCCGGATCGGAAGGCGGCGTCGGCCAGCCGGGGGTCGTGACGACCGTGCCGTCGTTTGCCACCAGCCTTGCCGGGAGGCCCAGGTGGGTCAGCCAGCGCTCTGCTCCCGCGCCCTTCACCAGGGCCGCGGTGCTCGCGGCGTTGGCGTCGGCGCAGGTCGCTGCCGCTACGGAGACGGTGCGCCAGGGGGGGGGATCGAGGATGTGGTGGAGGTGGTGGCTACCTCGGCGCCAGCGGCGGACGGTGGTGCCGGAGGTGGCGAGGCCGCCGCTGCGGATGCCGATCGTGGCGTACGAGCCGTGCGCCGGGATCTCGTCCACGGCACCGGTGGCGTCCTGGACGCGGATGCGCCACCCGCCGTGCGGTGGTTCGCCCGCGACGGCCGTGTCGCCGCCGAGGCTCACCAGGACTCCGCAGCCCGCCGCCTCGGCCAGCATCGTCGCCGCCCTGTCGGCGGCCCAGGCCTTGGCGGTGGCGCCCAGGTCGAGGCGGATCCCGGCCGGGACGGTGACCGTGTTGGTCGCGCGGTCCAGGGTCACGAGGCGCCGGCCGGGGACCGGGCGCACGGTGAGCCGCACCGGGCGGCCGTTCTTCTGGAGCAGTCGGAAGTCGCGGTCGTAGCCGAGGGCGTTCATGGCCGAGCCGACCGTCGGGTCGACTGCTCCGTCAGTCGCCTCCGCGGCGCGCAACGCGACGGCCAGCGCCTCCGCGAGGAGCGGGCTGACCTTGACCGGCCGGCCCTTGGTGCCGTCGAGTGCGGCCAGTTCCGAGTCCTCGCGGAAGCGGCTGCATGTCACGTCGACCTCGGCGAGATACCGGGCGAGCAGCAGGTTGCAGGAGTCCAGCAGGGCCGGGTCGGTGGTGACCAGGCGGACGCTCGTGCCGAGGGCGCGCCAGTCGGCGGCGGCGGTCATGACGCCCCCGAGGAGGAGTCGGCCCAGCCGCCGCCCGGGGGCGTGGGGTTGTCGGTCGGCGCCTGGAGCGTCGAGTCGGACGAGGAAGACGAAGAAGATGAGGATGACGATGAATCCGAGGGCGAACCCGTCGAACCCGTCGAACTCGACGAAGAGTCCGAGGTGGCGCTCGCCGCCGTATCCGCGTCCGCGTGCATGGTGCCGATCAGGGCGAACATCCCGGCCGCCGCCGCCAGTGTCACGGCCGCTGCCACCGCCGCCGTACGCCGTGTCCCTCTGCGGACCGCCGCGGCGGCCCCCCACTCGCTGCCTGTCATTGGCTGCTCCCCTCCGAATGACGCGCTGTCACGTCATACGTTCGGGGAGCAGCCTCATAGAAGCCTGTGCAGCTGCCATAGGGTCGAGAAGAAGTCTCTGAGAGACGTCTTTAATCTCAGATCTCAGACTTCAGGCAATCGAAGAGCAGTCACGGAAGTCGCGCGTTACGCACGGAAGTCGCGCGTTACGCACGGGAGTCGCGCGTTACGCCGTCAGGCGGGCGATCGCCTCGTCCACCGTGAGCTCCTCGCGCTCGCCGGTGCGGCGGTCCTTGAGTTCCACGACGCCCTCGGCCGAGCGCCGCCCGGCGACCAGGATCTGCGGGACGCCGATCAGCTCGGCGTCGGTGAACTTCACGCCCGGCGAGACGCCGGCGCGGTCGTCCACCAGGACACGGACACCCGCGGCGCCGAGCTTCTCGGACACGTCAAGGGCCAGCTCGGTCTGGAGCGCCTTGCCCGCGGCCACGACGTGCACGTCGGCCGGAGCGATCTCCTTGGGCCAGCACAGCCCCTGGTCGTCCGCCGACTGCTCGGCCAGGGCCGCGACCGCGCGGGAGACGCCGATGCCGTACGAGCCCATGGTCACGCGGACCGGCTTGCCCTGCTGGCCGAGGACGTCGAGCTGGAAGGTGTCGGCGTACTTGCGGCCGAGCTGGAAGATGTGGCCGATCTCGATGGCACGGTCGAGCTTGAGGCCGGTGCCGCAGGACGGGCAGGGGTCGCCCTCCTCGACCACGACGACGTCGAAGTAGTCGTCGACCTCGAAGTCACGGCCGGCGACGACGTTCTTCGCGTGGGTGTTGACCTTGTTCGCGCCGGTGATCCAGGCGGTGCCGGGGGCGACGCGCGGGTCGGCGATGTAGCGGACCTTCTCCAGACCCTGCGGGCCCACATAGCCCCGTACGAGATCCTCGCGGCCCTCGAAGTCCTCGGCCGTCACCAGTTCCACGACGGCGGGCGCGAGGTGCTCGCCGAGCTTGCCGAGGTCGACCTCGCGGTTGCCGGGGACGCCCACGGCGACGATCTCGCCGTCGACCTTGACCAGGAGGTTCTTGAGGGTGGCGGAGGCGGGGACGCCGAGAAGGTCGGCCAGGGTCTCGATGGTCGGGGTGTCGGGGGTGTCCAGCTCCTCGACCGGGCCGTGTTCGCCGGCCACGGGCGTCAGCGCGAAGGTGACCGCCTCGGTGTTGGCGGCGTAGTCGCAGGCGGGGCAGTCCGCGAAGGTGTCCTCGCCGGCCGCGGCGGGTGCGAGGAACTCCTCGGACGCCGAGCCGCCCATGGCGCCGGAGACGGCCGACACGATGCGGTAGTCCAGGCCCAGGCGCTCGAAGATCTTCTGGTAGGCGGCGCGGTGGAGGGCGTACGACTCCGCGAGTCCCTCGTCCGTGGTGTCGAAGGAGTACGAGTCCTTCATCTGGAACTCGCGGCCGCGCAGCACGCCGGAGCGCGGGCGGGCCTCGTCCCGGTACTTCGTCTGGATCTGGTAGAGCATGACCGGCAGGTCCTTGTACGAGGACGCCTGGTCCTTCACCAGGAGGGTGAAGATCTCCTCGTGGGTGGGGCCGAGCAGGTACTCGGCGCCCTTGCGGTCCTTGAGACGGAAGAGCAGGTCGCCGTACTCCTGCCAGCGGCCGGAGGCCTCGTACGGCTCCTTGGGCAGCAGCGCGGGGAGGAGGACCTCCTGCGCGCCGATGGCGTCCATCTCCTCGCGGACGACCCGGGAGACGTTGTCGAGGACCTTCTTGCCCAGCGGCAGCCAGGACCAGATGCCCGCGGAGGTACGGCGCACATAGCCGGCGCGGACGAGCAGCTTGTGGCTGAGCGTCTCGGCGTCCGCCGGGTCGTCACGCAGTGTCTTGACCATCAAACGGGACATGCGCTGGACCTGGGCCATGATTGTTGACTCCTGCTGCTCAAGGGTGATGCCAAGGAGGTTAGCCGGGGGCCCGCCGTCCCCGGAAATCCGTTTCCCCGTCAGCGGCGCCGCAGTGGCAGCGGGGCGCCCATCACGGCGTACGGCTTCGGCGCGCTGGGGAACAGAACCTGCCTGGCCAGATCCTCGTACCCCAGCGAGTGGTACAGGCCGCGGGCCGGGCTGTCCGTGTCGATGGCGGAGAGGATCGAGCGGGGTTCGGCGGCGGTGTCCGTGATGGTGGTGATCAGTGCGCGGCCCACTCCCCGGTTCTGGAAGTGCGGGTGCACATGGAGTTCGGTGATCACGAAGGAGTCGTCGAGCCAGTTGTCGTGGCCCTGGCCGCGCAGATACGGCTCGACGACGGTGGACCACCAGTGCGTACGGTCGTTCGGCATGCCGTAGACGAAGCCGACGAGCCGTCCGTCGGCGGTGGTCGCGCCGAGTGCGCGGGCTCCCGGATAGCTCACGTGCCGCAGCACGATCTGGCGGCGTACGGCGATCTCGTCGGCGCCGAGTCCGAAGGCGAGGGCCTGCACGGCGAGCGCCTCGTCGACGCGCGCGGCGAGATCCAGCGGGCCGATGACCACGTCGTCGGGGGTGTGGGTGCCCTGACCGGGGAAGCGCAGCATGCCGGGGAGACTACAGGTCACGTCCGGAGCTCAGAACTGCCAGCGGTGGCGCGGCCGGAACCGGACGGTCGGGAGATACGCCGGGCTAGAACAGGACGCTCATGAACGCGCCGACTTCCCTGAAGCCCACCCTCTGGTAGGTGCGCCGCGCCGCCGTGTTGAAGTCGTTGACGTAGAGGCTGACGGCCGGGGCGACGTCCGCGAGGGCGTAGCGCAGGACCGCTGCCATGCCCGGGGCCGCGAGGCCCTGTCCTCGGTACTCGGGGGCGACCCAGACGCCCTGGATCTGGCAGGCCCTTGTCGTGGCGGCGCCGATCTCGGCCTTGAAGACGACCTTGCCGTTCCGGTCGAGGCGGGCGAACGAGCGGCCGGAGCCGACGAGTTCGGCCACCCGGGCCTGGTAGAGCAGGCCGCCGTCACCGGCGAGCGGCGAGACGCCGACCTCCTCGGTGAACATCGCCACGCACGCCGGCATGATCGTCTCCATCTCGTCCTTGCGGATGCGGCGGACGTACGGATCCGGGGCGATGTCGGTGGGGAGCCGGTCGGTGACCATCAGCGGCTGGTGCGGGCGGACGTCGCGGGCGGGGCCCCAGTTCGGTTCGAGCAGGCGCCACAGCTGGGCGGTGGCCTCGGCGGGGCCGACGATCGAGGAGCAGCGGCGGCCGGCCCTGCGGGCGCGGTCGGCGAAGCCGCGGACGGCTCGGGGGGTTGCGCAGATCGGCACGAGGTTGGCGCCGGCGTAGCAGAGGGACTGCAGCATGCCGTCCTCGTACCAGCCCCACATCTCGCCGCCCAGGCGCCAGGGGTCGAGGCCGGCGACCTGGACCCTGGATGCGACGAATGCGTTCGTGACCGGCTCGCGGTCGAGGACGGCGAGCGCGGCGTCCAGGTCACTCGGTTCGAGGACCCTTGTGGTGGTCTGCGTCAACACGTGCGGGGGCCTCACCATACGGATCTGCTGATCTCCGCACTGTACCTGCCACGGTTGTGGCGCGCCGCCCCGTTGGGGTGGGGAGGGTTTTTCGCCCCCTCCGCCCCTGCCCGTCCCTTGTTCCTGGGGGCTCCGCCCCCAGACCCCCATATCGCGCTGAACGCGCTCGTCCTCAAACGCCGGACGGGCCAGGGGTTAGACCCTCCGGCGTTTGAGGAGCGGGGGTCTGGGGCGGAGCCCTCAAGTGACGGGAATGGGCAGGGGCGGAGGGGGCGAAGAAAATCAGCCCGCCACCGACACCGACGGCTCGCCCGAGGCGACCCCGTCCGCCTCCATCTGCTCGGCGATCTTCAGCGCTTCCTCGATGAGGGTCTCGACGATCTTCGACTCGGGGACGGTCTTGATGACCTCGCCCTTGACGAAGATCTGGCCCTTGCCGTTGCCGGAGGCGACGCCGAGGTCGGCCTCGCGGGCCTCGCCGGGGCCGTTGACGACGCAGCCCATGACGGCGACGCGCAGCGGGACCTCCATGCCGTCGAGGCCGGCGGAGACCTCCTCGGCCAGCTTGTAGACGTCGACCTGGGCGCGGCCGCAGGACGGGCAGGAGACGATCTCCAGGCGCCGCTGCTTGAGGTTCAGCGACTCCAGGATCTGCATGCCGACCTTGATCTCCTCGACGGGCGGAGCCGACAGGGAGACACGGATCGTGTCGCCGATGCCCTCGCTGAGCAGCGCGCCGAAGGCCACAGCCGACTTGATCGTGCCCTGGAACGCCGGACCGGCTTCCGTGACACCGAGGTGGAGGGGGTAGTCACAGGCCGCCGAGAGCTGGCGGTAGGCGTTGACCATGACCACGGGGTCGTTGTGCTTGACCGAGATCTTGATGTCCCGGAAGTCGTGCTCCTCGAAGAGGGACGCCTCCCACAGGGCGGACTCGACGAGCGCCTCGGGCGTCGCCTTTCCGTACTTCTGAAGGAGCCGCTTGTCCAGCGAGCCCGCGTTGACGCCGATCCGGATCGGGGTGCCGGTGTCCTTGGCGGCCCGCGCGATCTCCTTGACCTGGTCGTCGAACTGCTTGATGTTGCCCGGGTTCACGCGCACGGCCGCGCAGCCGGCGTCGATCGCGGCGAACACGTACTTCGGCTGGAAGTGGATGTCCGCGATGACGGGGATCTGGGACTTCCTGGCGATCACCGCGAGGGCGTCGGCGTCGTCCTGGGTGGGGCAGGCGACCCGGACGATCTGGCAGCCGGACGCGGTCAGCTCGGCGATCTGCTGAAGCGTGGCGCCGATGTCGGACGTACGCGTCGTGGTCATCGACTGCACGGAGACCGGGGCGTCTCCACCCACGGGCACGGTTCCGACCATGATCTGCCGGGTCTTGCGGCGCTCGGCGAGCTTGGTCGGAACGGACGGCATGCCGAGAGAAATCGCAGTCATCTGCTGTGCAACCCCAAGTTGTGGATCAAGGTCCCGGAATCGTGGGCTCCAGGCTTCGAGATTACGGCACGGGCACAGGCCAGGACACATCCCGCAGGTAAACGTACTCATTGGTGGGTGGCCGGGCATGGTGGCCGTCCAGGGAGGACAGGCTCCCCGGACGGCCGTGGAACTTTTCAGGACGCCCGAGCGGCGTCCAGGTCCGTGTGGATCACGAGGGAAGGGACAGCAGCACGCTCAAAGACCGGGGTGCCCTCTCCCTCCTCGTTGAGCAGCCGCATGATGTCCGGCCACACGCCGTCCGCCAGCCATGTGCGCTGCCTCGGACGAACCTTCGCGAACTTGCCGAACCTCTCCGGAAGGTCGGGCCAATGGATTCCGGTACGCAAGCGATGCAGCATCCCCGTGAGAGCCGCCCGCAGGTTCAACGGTGACCGGAAGTGGTGAGCCGGATACTTGGAGCGGAGCAGCCGGTCAACGTGCTCCCATTGACCGTCCGTGGGGTCGGTCGGGACCGGTGTCCCTGTGCGTCGATGCCACTCGGTCGTGGAGCATTCCCGCCCTTCTCGGGACCGGAAAGTGGGATCCGCGATTTCAACACGTACGTCGGACCACTCGACCACACGGCGCCGATCGGACGGTGGGAGAGTCCGAATGTCCGGGGTGTCCGATACAAAGACAGCTTTCAGCCCCGAATCCTTGTGACCCAGATCCTCGAGTTCACGCAGCCAGTCACGCGCATGAGCCAGGATCCGGCCGAACACCTGCATGTCCGATTCGAGCTGACGCATGGCAGCCGCACCGACCAGGTCTCGCTCAGCCCGACTCCGCAGCGCTTCGAGCTCCTCTCCGCACCGCGCGACGAGCCGGTCCAGCGACCTCACCCGTTCCATGCACCCGATCGACGACGTCGCCGACGTAAGGACGCCCGCATTGCCCATGAATCCGCCCGGTGAGCGGGTAATCCCCGTTGGGCCTCTGTCGCGGCCTCGCCAATTTGCCCAGCATTCCCTGAAAATCCTTGATCCGATCCGCCGCGAGAATCGGAGGCAGTGGGATCACCACGCTCTCGCCTTACAGGGGGCGACCGTCACTGCCGAGCCGGGTGGAGTGGCCGCCCCACTGCCTGTCAGGACGGCGAAAGACCACCTCTCCAAGGAAAGTGCCGCTCCGCAGACGCCTGACCAGGTTCGAAGGCGTCCACTGCTTGCCGCTTCGAGTCAGAATGCCTCGATCGTTCAGCTCGTCCCCCAGGCCCTTGAAGCTACGCACTCCGCCGATCACGAGGTCGGCGATGAGCCTCACGACGCCCGCTTCAGCCGGATCCACTTCGAGGGTCGACCCGAAAGCCCCCTTGCCACTGATCCTGTAGCCGTACGGGGCCGGACCACCCGGCCAACCACCGTCGACGGCCTTCAACTGCCGACCCGCCTGGGTGCGGGCGAGAATACGCCGGTAGTCCGCCTTCACGCCCTGCGCCAGCCCGTCTACCGTGAGCAATCGCTCGATGCCGGGCTCACCGAGAGGCTCGGTACAGCACTCCACCCGCGCCCCGGCATCCTCGATCTGCCAGATGCAACGCCAAACAGCAGCCGCAGTCCGCCCCAGCCGGTCGAGTCGATGCACCAAGACCAGCTTCACCCGCCCTGCGGCGATGTCTCCGAGCAGTGCGTCGAATCCAGGGCGTGAATGCGTCGAGCCCGATTCGCCGACATCCTGGCGCCCCACAACGAGACGCCACCGCGGCCGCTGCTCCACGAACGCACGGATGGCCTGCTCCTGGGCGGGAATCCCGTACCTGCCCCGCTGTTCAGTGGTCGAGACCCGCGTGTAGGCGGCGACGTCAGCGGTCTCCGCGTCCCTGTCCTTGCCATCTGCGCACGGCACAGTACCTTGCTGCATGTCAGTCCTTTCCAGACTGGCCAGACCCCAGGGTGTTAGCGCACCGCTGGGGTCACCCATGAACAGCAAGAACGTACGAAGCCCGTGACCATGACGCACGAACAAGCTGCACCCTTCACTCGTTTGAGTTACCCGAGTGAAGGGCGCAGCCATAACGGCACACACATAGAAACGACCGATTCATCAACTCAGGCGCACGGGATTGACAACATCTGCCACGAATACGAGCAAGGTAAAGCAGATGAAGATCCCTGCCACCACATAGGCGACCGGCATCAGCTTGGCGACGTCGAAGGGGCCCGGGTCGGGCCGCCTCAGCACCTTCGCCAGGTTCCGCCGCAGCGACTCCCACAGCGCGCCCGCGATGTGCCCGCCGTCGAGCGGGAGCAGCGGGAGCATGTTGAACAGGAACAGCGAGAGGTTGAAGCCTGCCACCAGGAACAGCATCATCGCGATCTGCTGCGAGGCCGGGATGTCGAGGGTGAACACGTCACCGCCGATGCGGGCGGCGCCGACCACGCCCATCGGGGAGTCGGCCGCACGCGGGCCGTCGCCGAAGGCCGCGTCCCAGAGGGCGGGGACCTTGCTGGGCAGGGCGATCAGCGACTCCACGCCGTTCTGCATCATGTCGCCCATGCGGTCCACGGACTGGCCGAAGGACTGCTCGACGATGCCGGTGGCGGGCGTGAAGCCGAGGAAGCCGGCGGACACGTACTGACCCTCGACATAGCCGCCGTTGCCGTCGGTCTTGCTGACCTGGTTCGTGATCAGGTGGGCGGTGAGGTCGAGCTGCTCGCCCTTGCGGTCGACGGTCAGGGTGACGGTCTTGCCGGGGTTGTCGCGAATGTCTGCCTGGAGGGTCGACCAGTCCTCCACGGCCACGCCGTTGAACGCGACGATCTTGTCGCCGCCCTGGAGCCCGGCGGCCTTGGCGGGCGCGGCCTCGTCGCCGGCTTCGCACTTCGTCCGGTTCTCGCTGCCCTGGATGACACAGTCGGAGACCTTGCCGACGGTGGTGGTCTGGGTCTGGATGCCGAACGTCATCATCACGCCGAGGAAGATCGCGACGGCCAGGATGAGGTTCATGAAGGGGCCCGCGAACATCACGATCACGCGCTTCCACGGCTTGCGCGTGTAGAAGAGGCGGCTCTCGTCGCCGGGCTTGAGCTCCTCGAAGGCGGCCGACCTGGCGTCCTCGATCATGCCGCGGAAGGGGGAGGTCGAGCGGGCCTCGATCCTGCCGTCCGGTCCTGGCGGGAACATGCCGATCATGCGGATGTAGCCGCCGAGCGGGACCGCCTTGATGCCGTACTCGGTGTCGCCCTTCTTGCGCGACCAGATGGTCGGGCCGAAACCGACCATGTACTGGGGCACGCGAATGCCGAAGAGCTTGGCCGTCGACAGGTGCCCCAGCTCGTGCCACGCGATCGAGATGAGCAGGCCGGCCACGAAGACGACTATGCCGAGGATCATCATCAAGGTCGTCATGCACGAGCCTCCGCGGTTGTCGTCTGCGCTGTCTGTTTCGTCTGTGCCGTCAGTTCGCGGGCCCGGGCACGCGCCCAGGTCTCCGCTTCGAGGACGTCCGCGACGGTCAGAGAAGTTCCCGTGACCGGTGTGCCGTGTTCCTCGACCACTCGTGTGACAGTCTCCATGATCCCGAGATACGGCAGTCCGCCGCTCAGGAACGCGTCCACGCACTCCTCGTTGGCGGCATTGAACACCGCCGGGGCCGTGCCCGCGAGCTGCCCGACGTGCCGGGCGAGGGCGACCGACGGAAACGCGTCGTTGTCGAGCGGGTAGAACTCCCAGCTCGACGCCTTGGTCCAGTCGAAGGCGGGCGCCGCGTCGGGCACGCGCTCGGGCCAGCCGAGCCCGATGGCGATGGGCCCGCGCATGTCGGGGGGCGTCGCCTGGGCGATCGTGGATCCGTCGGTGAACTCAACCATCGAGTGGACATACGACTGCGGGTGCACGACCACCTCAATCCGCTCGAAGGGAATGTCGTAGAGGAGGTGCGCCTCGATGACTTCGAGCCCCTTGTTGACCAGGGTCGCGGAGTTGATGGTGATGACCGGCCCCATGGCCCAGGTGGGGTGGGCGAGTGCGGCCTCGGGGGTCACGGCGGCCAGTTCGGATCTCGTACGTCCCCGGAAGGGGCCCCCGGAAGCGGTCACGACGAGTTTCCGTACGTCAGCCCGGGTGCCGGAGGCGAGGGCCTGGAACAGGGCGGCGTGCTCGGAGTCGACCGGGATGATCTGGCCGGGCTTGGCCAGCGCCTTCACCAGCGGGCCGCCGACGATGAGCGACTCCTTGTTGGCGAGCGCGAGGGTGCGGCCCGCCTCCAGGGCGGCGAGGGTGGGCGCGAGGCCGATGGAGCCGGTGATTCCGTTCAGCACGGTGTGGCAGGCGGAGGCGGCCAGGTGGGTGGCCGCGGCCGGTCCGGCGAGGATCTCGGGAAGGGCCTCACCAGGGGCGTACCGCGCCGCGAGGGCTTCCTTCAGCGCCGGTACGACATCCTCGCGCGCCACTGCGACCGCCTGGACGCGCAGCCGGTGGGCCTGCTCGGCGAGCAGTGCGACCCGTCCGCCGGCGGCGGAGAGCCCGGTGACCCGGAACCGGTCGGGGTTGCGCAGCACGAGGTCGATGGCCTGGGTGCCGATCGAGCCGGTGGAGCCGAGGATCACGACATCCCGGACTCCGTCCACGGGGTCGAAGACAAGATGCGGATCAGCGAGGGGCGCTGGACTGTCGCTCATTCCCCCATTGTGGCCGCAATGCGTCGCGCGCAGGACAGCGCGCCCCTCTTCCGGTCCCATTAGCACCTCCGTGTGCCAGAGGAACTGAAATCGCCCTTTGTGAAACCAACGTGAAGATCACGTGATAGCACTACATGACCGGTCGGTGGACGACCGACCGGTGAACAACACCCTGGGGGGTTTCTCATGCGGATCATGCGGATACGCGCTGCCCTGCCCGCACTCGCGGGCGCCGTGGCACTGACAGGCACATTTCTCAGCACTCCGGCTCAGGCGGCCGGCGGTGTGACCATCCACCGGGTCTGGTTCGACAGCCCGGGATCGGACACCGGCTCGAACACCAGCCTCAACGGTGAGTGGGTACAGCTCAAGAACACCAGTTCCGCGGCCATCTCGGTCAAGGGCTGGATCCTGAAGGACGTCGCGAACCACCGGTACACCTTCCCCAACATCAAGATCGGGGCGGGCAAGACCGTCAAGGTGCACACCGGCAAGGGCACAGCCACCTCTGCGCACCGGTACCAGAACCGCAGTTGGTACGTCTGGAACAACACGAGCGACACCGCCACGCTCACCAAGTCGAACGGCAGCAAGGTCGACACCTGCTCGTGGACGACGCGGGATCCCAGCGACAAGGTCTGCTGACCCGCCGTCACCGCCTGCGGCGGCGCCTGGCCTTCGACTTCACGGGCCGGGCGCCGCTCCGCGCGGGCGCCTCCTCCGAGGGCCCGGGAGCGGCGTCGGCCGGGGCGAAGGCACCCTCGACGACTCCCTCCGCCGTGTCCAGCGTGGGCGCGGTGAAGTGCAGCCCGTCGGTCGGCGCGCGCCGGGTCCCGGCGGCCGGAGCCGCGGCGTCGAGGTTGAACACATAGCCGACGGACTCCTCCTTGATGGCCTCGGTCATCGCGCCGTACATGTCGAAGCCCTCGCGCTCGTACTCGACGATCGGCTCCCGGCCGAGCGTCCAGCGCAGGCCGATGCCGTCGCGCAGGTAGTCCATCTCGTAGAGGTGCTCGCGCCATTTGCGGTCGAGGACGGAGAGGACGACCAGGCGTTCCAGGTCACGCAGGGCCTCGGCGCCGAGCTCGGCATCGCGGTCCTCGTAGCGGGCGTGGATGTCCTCCGTGACCGCGTCCAGCAGGTCGGCGGCGGTGAGGTTCGCGCGGTCGCCTGCCGCGTCCTCCAGGCCCTCGACGGTGATCGTCACGGGGTAGAGCTGCCCGAGGGCGCTCCACAGCCGCTCCAGGTCCCACTCCTCGGCGAAGCCCGCGCCGGTCTCCTGCTCGACGTAGGCCCGGACGGTGTCGTCCATGAAGTGCAGGATCTGTTCGCGCAGGTCCTCCCCCGCGAGGACCCGGCGGCGCTCGGCGTAGATGAGGGTGCGCTGCCGGTTGAGGACCTCGTCGAACTTCAGGACGTCCTTGCGGGACTCGAAGTGCTGCTGCTCCAGCTGGGCCTGGGCGGAGGCGATGGCGCGGGTGACCATCTTGTTCTCGATGGGTACGTCGTCGGGGACGTTGGCCATGGACATCACGCGGTCGACCACGTTGGCGCGGAACAGCCGCATCAGGTCGTCCTGGAGCGAGAGGTAGAAGCGGGAGGCTCCCGGGTCGCCCTGGCGGCCGGAGCGGCCGCGCAGCTGGTTGTCGATGCGCCGTGACTCGTGGCGTTCGGTGCCCAGGACGTAGAGACCGCCGAGGCTCTTGACCTCGTCGTGTTCGGCGGCGGCCGTGGTGGTGATCCGGTCGAGGACTTCACGGCGGTCCTCGGGGTCCGCGTCCGCGCCGGACTCGGCGAGCGCCATGGCCTCCGGGTTTCCGCCGAGCATGATGTCGGTTCCGCGGCCCGCCATGTTGGTGGCCACGGTGACCGCGCCCCTGCGTCCGGCCTGCGCGACGATCTGGGCCTCGCGCTGGTGGTTCTTGGCGTTGAGGACCTCGTGCGGGATGCCGTCCCTGCGCAGCCGTGCGGACAGCACCTCGGACTTCTCCACGGAGGTGGTGCCCACCAGAATCGGCTGGCCGGCCTCGTGCCGCTCGGCGATGTCGGCGAGGATCGCGGCGTACTTCGCCTCCTCGGTGCGGTAGATCTGGTCGGGATCGTCGACGCGGACCATCGGCCGGTTGGTGGGGATCGGGACGACGTGCAGCTTGTAGATCTGGTGGAACTCGGCCGCCTCGGTCATGGCGGTGCCGGTCATTCCGGCGAGCTTCTCGTAGAGGCGGAAGAAGTTCTGCAGGGTGATCGTGGCGAGCGTCTGGTTCTCGTCCTTGATCGTCACGCCTTCCTTGGCCTCGATGGCCTGGTGCAGGCCTTCGTTGTAGCGGCGGCCGGCGAGGATGCGTCCGGTGTGCTCGTCGACGATCAGCACCTCGCCGTCCACCAGGACGTAGTCCTTGTCCTTCTTGAAGTGCTCCTTGGCCTTGAGGGCGTTGCTGAGGTGGCCGATGAGCGGGGTGTGGTCGGACTCGTAGAGGCTCTCGATGCCCAACTGGTCCTGGAGGTACTCCACTCCGCGGTCCAGGATCGACACCGTGCGCTTCTTGGGGTCGTACTCGTAGTCGTACTGGGTGCGCAGCTCGGCCAGGCGGTCCTTGTCCGCCGGCGTGGTGAACTGCTCCTCCTGGACCAGGACGCCCTTCATCCGCAGGGCGAACTTGGCGAAGGACTCGTACCAGTGCGTGGGCTGGTCGGCCGGGCCCGAGATGATCAGCGGGGTGCGTGCCTCGTCGATGAGGATCGAGTCGGCCTCGTCGACGATCGCGAAGTGGTGGCCGCGCTGGACGAGTTCGTCCTGCGACCAGGCCATGTTGTCGCGCAGGTAGTCGAAGCCGAACTCGGTGTTGGTGCCGTACGTGATGTCGCAGGCGTACTGGGCGCGGCGCTCGGCCGGGGTCGACTGCGTCTTGATGACGCCGACGGTCAGGCCCAGGAATCGGTAGGCGCGGCCCATCCACTCGGCGTCGCGCCCGGCCAGGTAGTCGTTGACCGTGACGAGGTGAACTCCCTTGCCGGTCAGGGCGTTCAGGTAGACGGGGAGCGTGCCGACGAGAGTCTTCCCCTCGCCGGTCTGCATCTCGGCGATGTTGCCGAGGTGGAGCGCCGCGCCGCCCATGATCTGGACGTCGAAGTGGCGCATGCCCAGGGTGCGGCGCGCGGCCTCGCGCATCGCGGCGAAGGCTTCCGGCAGCAGGTCGTCGAGGCTCTCGCCCTCGGCGTACCGCTCCTTGAACTCCGGTGTGAGCGACTGGAGTTCCTCGTCGGTCAGCTCCTTGAAGTCCTCTTCGAGGGAGCCGACCTGTTCCGCGATGCGCTCCAGGCGGCGCAGTATCCGGCCCTCGCCGGCCCGCATGATCCTGCCGGTGATGGCGTCAAGGCCCTTGGCTGGCATGGGAATTCCCCCACAACTGAGCGGCGTCCATGAGCACCCCTGTCCAGTGGTGGGCCCACCGGAGAATGCGGACGCCCGTTCGCCATTCCACTTATTTCATTGTTGGCGCACAGTTTCGGTGCGGCAAGCGGTGGAATGACGGACGGGGCTGCTGTGCGCTCCTGGGAAAAGGTCAGCGAATGGGGCGGTGGAGGTTTTCCTTCTTGCTCGGGCCTGGCGACGCGTCGGCGATCCACGGTCCTTCGCCCGACGGATCGATGACGCCCTGCTCCAGCCATTCGTAGCGGCCCGCCAGGACGCCCTTGACCACCTTGCGGTCGAGGTCGTCGGTGTTGGTCCAGAGCCGGCCGAAGAGTTCGTCGACGCGGATGCGGGCCTGACGGCAGAAGGCGTCGGCGAGCTGGTAGGCCTCGCGGCCGTGGTCCTCGGTGGTGCGCAGGAGTTCGGCGCGTACACAGGCCGCGCTCATCGCGAAGAGTTCGGCGCCGATGTCGACGATCCGACCAAGGAAGCCCTGCTTGGTCTCCATCCGGCCCTGCCAGCGGGACATGGCGTAGAAGGTGGAGCGGGCGAGCTTGCGGGCGCTGCGTTCGACGAAGCGGAGATGCGGGGAGAGGTCGACGCCGCCCTGGTTGAACTCGGCGTACGCGCGCGGAAGCTGACCCTGGCCCGCGACCAGCTTCGGCAGCCACTTGGCGTAGAAGACACCGGCGTTCGCGCCCGCCTTCGCCTTGTCAGAGAGGGACTTGTCGGGGTCGATGAGGTCACCGGCGACCGAGAGGTGGGCGTCCACGGCCTCGCGGGCGATCAGCAGGTGCATGATCTCCGTCGAGCCCTCGAAGATGCGGTTGATACGGAGGTCGCGCAGGACCTGCTCGGCGGGTACCGCCCGCTCCCCACGCGCCGCCAGCGACTCCGCGGTCTCGAAGCCGCGCCCGCCGCGGATCTGGACCAGCTCGTCGGCCATCAGGCAGGCCATCTCGGAGCCGTACAGCTTGGCGAGGGCGGCCTCGATGCGGATGTCGTTGCGGTCCTCGTCGGCCATCTGGGAGGACAGGTCGAGGACGGCCTCCAGCGCGAACGTCGTCGCCGCGATGAAGGAGATCTTCGCGCCCACAGCCTCGTGGAACGCGACCGGCTTGCCCCACTGCTCACGCGCCGCCGACCACTCACGGGCGATCTTCAGACACCACTTGCCCGCGCCCACGCACATCGCGGGGAGGGAGAGCCGGCCCGTGTTGAGGGTGGTCAGCGCGATCTTCAGACCCGAGCCCTCCGGGCCGATGCGGTTCACGGCGGGCACCCGGACCTGGTGGAAGCGGGTCACGCCGTTCTCCAGGCCGCGCAGGCCCATGAAGGCGTTGCGGTTCTCGACGGTGATGCCCTCGGAGGCCGCCTCGACCACGAACGCCGTGATGCCGCCCTTGTGCCCCTCGGACTTCGGCACCCGCGCCATGACGACGAGGAGGTCGGCGACCACGCCGTTGGTCGTCCAGAGCTTCACGCCGTCCAGAAGGTAGTCGTCGCCGTCCGGCACGGCGCTCGTCGCGAGGCGGGCGGGGTCGGAACCCACGTCCGGCTCGGTCAGCAGGAACGCCGAGATGTCGGTGCGTGCGCAGCGCGGCAGGAAGGTGTCCTTCTGCTCCTGGGTGCCGAAGAGCTTCAGCGGCTGCGGTACGCCGATCGACTGGTGCGCGGAGAGCAGCGCGCCGAGCGCCGGGTTCGCCGAGCCGATCAGGGCGAGCGACTTGTTGTAGTAGACCTGGGTGAGGCCCAGACCGCCGTACTTCGTGTCGATCTTCATACCGAAGGCGCCGAGTTCCTTGAGGCCGTTGATGACCTCGTCGGGGATCAGCGCCTCGCGTTCGATGAGCGCCGGGTCGATCTTCGTCTCGCAGAAGTCGCGCAGCTTGGCGAGGAACTCCTCGCCGCGCCGGGCGTCCTCGTCGGCGGGCAGCGGGTGCGGGTGGATCAGGTCGAGCCGGAAGCGGCCGAGGAAGAGTTCCTTGGCGAAGCTCGGCCTGCGCCAGTCCTGTTCGCGCGCGGCCTCGGCGACCTGCCGTGCCTCACGTTCGGTGACGGTGGGCTTGTGGGGTGTTGCGGTCATGAGGGTCACCTCGCCGCGCATCGGGAACAGGGGTTCGTGTGCCGATCTCGTACGCTCTGGTACCCCGATCTTGTGCGCCCATTTCGCCGGTCTCATGACGCATTTCGCCGGTCTCATGACGCATTTCGGTGATCTTCGGGCGCACGTTACTGATCGGTTCTACTCGATCGTATTTACCTGATTCCGGGTGACCCCACCAGTCCTCGCGCAGCGTTCGGCCCAACGCGCGCGCCGACGACGCAAAGGGCCCGGCACCGGAAGGCATCGGTGCCGGGCCCTTCATCGGGAGCCTATATGAAAATGGTTCCCATGAGCTAGCTTTTCGGGAAGACGGTCAGAGGGCGAGGCCCGTCAGCACCAGCACCCGCTCGTACGTGTAGTCGTCCATCGCGAACTTCACGCCCTCGCGGCCCACGCCGGACTGCTTCACGCCGCCGTACGGCATCTGGTCGGCACGGTAGGACGGCACGTCGCCGATCACGACGCCACCCACCTCCAGCGCGCGGTGGGCGCGGAACGCCGTCTGCAGGTCGTGCGTGAACACACCTGCCTGGAGCCCGTACTTGGAGTCGTTGGCGGCGGCGAAGGCGGCGGCCTCGCCCTCCACCCGCCGTACGGTGAGGACCGGTCCGAAGACCTCCTCGCAGGAGATGGTGGTGTCCTGCGGTACGTCGGCGAGCACGGTCGGCGCGTAGGCGGCGCCGTCCCGCTTGCCGCCGGTGAGCACGCGGGCCCCGGCCTGTGCGGCCTCCTCCACCCACGCCTCTACGCGCTTGGCGGCGTCCTCGCTGACCAGCGGGCCGACGTCGGTCCTGTCGTCCGACGGGTCTCCGGTGACCTGCGCCTCGACGGCGGCGACGATGCGCGGCAGCAGCCGGTCGTACACGGCCGCGTCAGCGATCACCCGCTGTACGGAGATGCAGGACTGGCCGCCCTGGTAGTTGGAGAAGGTGGCGATGCGGGTGGCGGCCCAGTCCAGGTCCGCGTCACTCGCCCAGTCGGCGAGCACCACGGCCGCGCCGTTGCCGCCGAGCTCCAGCGTGCAGTGCTTGCGCGGCACGCTGTCCATGATCGCGTACCCGACCTTCTCGGACCCGGTGAAGGAGATGACGGGCAGCCGCTCGTCCTGCACCAGGGCGGGCATCCGCTCGTTCGCCACCGGCAGGATGCTCCACGAACCGGCGGGCAGCTCGGTCTCGGCCAGCAGGTCGCCGATGATCAGGCCTGAGAGCGGGGTCGCGGGCGCCGGCTTCAGGATGATCGGGGCGCCGGCCGCGATGGCCGGGGCGATCTTGTGGGCGCACAGGTTGAGCGGGAAGTTGAAGGGTGCGATGCCCAGCACGACGCCCTTCGGGAACCGGCGGGTCAGCGCGAGCCGCCCCTGGCCGCCGAGGTCCGTGTCGAGCCGCTGTGCCTCGCCTCCGTTGAACCGGCGGGCCTCCTCCGCCGCGAACCGGAACACCGACACGGCTCGGCCGACCTCGCCGCGGGCCCACTTGATCGGCTTGCCGTTCTCGGCGGAGATGAGCCGGGCGATCTCCTCGGTCCGCTCGACCAGCCGCCTCGACACGTGGTCCAGGGCGGCGGCCCTGATGTGCGCCGGGGTCGCGGCGAACTCGTCCCGTACGGCGTACGCGGCGGCCACGGCTTCCTCGACCTGGGCGTCGGTCGGCACGCTGACCTGGCCGACGAGCCGGCCGTCCCACGGGGAGGTGACGTCGAACGTGGTCTCACCGGTGGCCTGGCGGCCGGCGAGCCAGAAGGCGTGGGTGGAAGTCATGTGAGTCCCGGCCCTTCCGAGGTTGGTGGCGTGGCTTTCGTCGTCAACGGTAGGGGTGGGGCGACCGGGGGTCGTTTGTCCGGGGCGTAGCAGTCGGGGGTGGGGGTGCGCCGGTTTGGCACGGTGGTGGGTGGTGCAGGGGGTGGTTTTTTCGCCCCCTCCGCCCCTGCCCGTCCCGTACCTGGGGGCTGCCGCCCCCAGACCCCCGCTGTCGCGCTGAACGCGCTCGTCCTCAAACGCCGGACGGGCTAAGAATCTTCAGCCCTCCGGCGTTTGAGGAGCGGGCGTTTGGGGGCGGAGCCCCCAAGTGACGGGAATGGGCAGGGGCGGACAGGGCGAAAAAAACCGCCCCTCACTCCCCCGCCGCCGCCGTGGTCTTCAGCGCCAGCCACAGCTCCATCCGGACATCCGGATCGTCCAGGGAGCGCCCGAGGATCTCCTCGACCCTCCGCATCCGGTATCGGAGGGTGTGCCGGTGCACACCGAGGTCGGCGGCCGCCGCGTCCCACTGCCCGTGCCGGGACAGCCACGCCCGCAGCGAGGCGACCAGATCCCCCCGCCCGGTGGCGTCATGCTCGTGCAGCGCCCGCAGCAGCCCGTCCGCGAACGCCCGCACGGCGTCATCGGCGAGCAGCGGCACCACGGACCCCGCGGCGAGCTGCTCGTGCTCGACGAGGAACCGTCCGCGCCGCCGGGCGACGGACAGCGCCTGCTCGGCCTGCTTGTACGCGGCGCCGGCGGCGATCGGCCCGGCGGGCGCCGACAGCCCGACCACGAGCTCGACCTCGTCACCGCCGGACTGCTCCCGCAGGGAGGCACGCTGGACCTCCAGCGCCGTCGCGTGCTCCCCGCAGGCGGCGACCGCCGCGCCCCCGTCCACGGCGAGCACGACGAGCCGCTCCCCGTCGGGTACGACGAGTACGGCCTCACCGGAACGGGCGGCCGCGGACTCCACGACCTCGGCGAGCGCGCCGAGCGGATCACCCACGGTCTCGTGCGCCGCGACGGCGGCGGAGGGGACGGCGGCAGCGGCCACGCGCGCGTGGCCGTCGGCGTGCGCCCGGGCCGCCGACGCGGACGCCGACTCGGCGAGGATCAGCCGGAAGGGCGCGTCGAGGAGTTCGCCGAACAGGTCTCCGGCGACGGCCCTGGCGTGATCGGACTCCCCGGCGAGCAGCATGCGCAGCACCGCCGCGCCGATCCGCTGCTCGGCCGCCTGCAAGGAGCGTGAGCGTTCCGTGGTGAGCGTCAGCAGGGCGATCGCCGAGTGCAGGGCGTACCGCTCAGCCGTGCCGAGGGCGGCGGCGGTACCGACGGCGAGTGCGGCGCGCGGCCGCCGTCCCGTGCCCAGCGAGTGCAGTTCGACCCGGTCCTCGCCGCCGACCACCGAACTCGCGGGAGCCGGCCGGTCCCGCAGTCGCTCCACGTCCTGGGTGAGCCGCGCGGCCCGCCGGCCCGCCCACTCCGGCGCGGTGGCGACGACGGCACCGGAGGCGTCGTACAGCGCCGCCCAGCCGTCGATCTGTCCGGCGAGTGAGGACAGCAGCCCTTCGGGCCCGTCGGTCAGCGCCTGCTTGGTCAGCTCGCGCTGTGCGGCGAAGCCCGCGGTCACGGCGCGGTACTGGTCGGCGGCGATGGCGGCGGAGACGGCCTTGCTGATGGCCAGGAAGGGCGTACGCCGGGGCACTTCGAGGAGCGGCAGCCCCTCTTCCTCCGCCGCGTCGACGAGTGCCTTCGGGATCTCCTCGTAGTGCACCCCGACGGCGAATCCGAGCCCGGCGACCCCGGCTCCCACCAGCCGCTTCACATAGCGCTGCATGACCTCGGGATCGTCCGCGTCCAGCTTGAGCGCGGTGATCAGGAGGAGTTCCCCGCCCTCCATGTACGGCACGGGGTCGGCGAGCTCGCTGGCGTGCGCCCAGCGGACGGGCACGTCCAGCCGTTCCTCGCCCGCGCGCACCGTGAGCTTGAGCGCGGAGTGGTGGACGAGCGAGGCGAGCGTGGGGGGCATGGGACCTTCAGGCCTTCGGGTTCTCAGGTCTTCACAGGATCTTCGACGGTCACTGGCGATGTGATCTTTTGGCCGCGACGTATGAACGACCTATGTCGATTCTGCCTCACCGTACGGTACGGCCGTGACCATATGTCCAGATGTACAGGTCAGCGCCGTAGACCTTAGGAGTCAGCCCTGCAGACCCGCGAGCATCAGCCCCGTAGATCCACCAGCAACGGCGGCGCGTGCTCGCCCCGCACGCTCGTGAGCGACAGCACCGCGTGGCCCGGCGGCACCCCGTGCGCCAGCTCGGACGCGGACCAGCGCTCCCGCTCGACCTGGCGGACGGTGACGGCCCGGGCGGTCGGCGCGTGTCCGGTGATCACCCGCCGCACCATGTGCAGCGCCTTGCCCGCCGGGGTCTCCGCGATGATCTGCCGGTCGGTGACATCGCGCGCCTCGATCCACTCCTTGCCCCAGACCTCGGCGAAGTCCTGCCCGTCCCAGGGCGTGATCCCGGACAGCGCCATCCGGCACCCGATAGCACCGAGCAGCGGGGTCCGCAGCGCCCGCGGCACGTCGTCGAGTGTCCGGAGCGTCAGCACGGCGCCCGCGTTGCCGGACCGCAGCCGCTGGATGCCTCGTACGGCCTCGGGCGTGACGACCCCGGTCGCGTCGTCCAGTACCAGGCAGGCGAACAGCGAGCGGTCCTCCCGTACCGCGACACTCGCCGTGAACTGTGCGAGCACCAGCCGTGCCAGGATCCGCGAGGCGTCGGCGTGCCCGCGCGCCGGCAGATCGATCCGCACCCGTACGGGGTGGTCGAGCGCCCGGAGGGAGAAGGGCCGCGACTGACCCGACGTATCGAAGAACCCCGCGAACGCCGGCCGGTCGAGGAGCGCTACCCGGTCCGCGAGTACGCCCCCCACATCCCCGGGGTGGCCCAACTGCCGTTCCCGTGCGTCGAGTTCGCGCAGCAGCGACTCCTTCCCGCTGTCCTCCAGTGCTTTGCGCAGCGCCCCGAGCGGACCGGGGGAACCGTCGAGGAGCTGCCGCAGCTCGGGCACGGACGGGAAGCGGCCGTGGACGGCCCGGAAGGGTCCCAGGAGCTGGGCGAGAACAGTCGTCGACCGGCGGCTGTCGCCCCCGGGATGCGGATCGGCCAGATCCCCGACGAGCGCCTCGGCCAGTACGGCGGCGGCTTCGTCCGGGTCGGTGGTCCCGCCGTACAGGTCGAGGTCGTACACCGACTCGGGATTCCCGATCCGTACGACGACGTCGTAGGCGTCGACGGCCCCGAGCCCGGCGCCCGCGGCGCCCACCACGACCACGGCGGCCCGCCCGGCGAGCGCGTGCAGACACAGCGACTCGGCGAGCGGCCAGACGATGCCACCCGTCTTGCCGGATCCGGGCGGGCCGACCGCGAGCAGCGAGGTGCCGAGGAGCTCGGGGCCGAGAGCGAGGCCGGTGCCTCGATAGGCGTACGGGTTGCGGGCGTCGTCAGCGGTGGTGCCCAGGCGCACCTGTCCGGTCACCAGGTCGTGCAGCGCGTGCCGTCCTGGCAGGTCGCGCGCCCCGGAGGGGTGCAGACAGGCGGCGGACCCGTCTTTGAGGACCGCGCCGGTGAAGGTGGCGAGGCTGTGCCGCCCGCTCCGTACGCCCTGCCAGGCCCGCGCGATCCGGGCATGGTCGACATCGCGCATCAGCCCCGAGCGGGCCTCGGCGGCGAGCCGGTCGGCGGCGTCGGCCGCACCGGCGGCGCGGAGCTGGTTCCACTGGGCGGGGTCCTCCTCGGGCGCGGGCGGCCGTTCGCTCACGGGAGCGGCGCGGCGCCAGGCGGGCGGCCCGTAGCGCCGCCAGACCTCGCCCCAACGGCCGAGCCGGCCGACGCCGAACATGATGGCGAGGGCGATCAGCGTGTAGTAGCCGTACCAGAGGAACGCGGTCCCGACGCGGTCGTCGCTCCGGCGCCAGGAGTCAGGGGTGAACAGGTCGAGCGGGATGACCCACCAGCCGCCCAGGTAGCCGTTCCAGAGCAGCGACCAGATCAGCCACCCCACCAGGAACGCGATCACGGCGCCGCTCAGGAGCTGCCGCGCCGGGATCTCCTCCGGCTCCTCGTCCGGCCGCTGCCGGTACCCGAACCGCCAGACCCCGGGCGCCGCCTCGGGCCTGGCCGTCCGGACCCACGTCAGGAAGGCGGACCCGTCCGGCAACGGCGGCATCCCCGGTGCCCGTGCGGGCCGGGGTGGTGTCGCCGGCATGTCCGGGGGCCCCGCCGGACGCGGCACAGGACTGGCATGCGTGCCCCGCGCGTCCTGCGTCCCGTCGCTGTCCATCGCCTTTGCCCCCTGACCAGCCGCTCCGTACGTCGTCCGCGAGCCAATCTAGTGCCCCCGCAGGGGGAGTTCACCGCTTACACGGCCGGACCTGGGAGGAGACCCCCTCGCTCAGCACCCACCCCGCTATATCCACCACGGACAATCGACACCCTGAACAACTCCCCCATGGAGCATGCCCACCCCCCTCCCCCGGTCATAACCTGCGAAGAAAGCAGTCAAGCGTCCGAAATCCCCCCGCCCGGTACGCCCCGTCCGCCGGGGACCGTCCGGTTCGCAAGATCATCAGGGAGCCCCTCATGACCGCACTTCCGCAGGAGCGCCGCGTCGTCACCGCCATCCCCGGCCCGAAGTCGCAGGAGCTGCAGGCCCGACGGCTCGCCGCGGTCGCGGCCGGTGTGGGCTCGGTGCTCCCCGTGTTCACCACGCGCGCCGGCGGCGGCATCATCGAGGACGTCGACGGAAACCGGCTGATCGACTTCGGGTCGGGTATCGCCGTGACCAGCGTGGGCGCGAGCGCCGAGGCCGTCGTGCGCCGGGCCTCCGCCCAGCTCCAGGACTTCACCCACACCTGTTTCATGGTCACGCCGTACGAGGGGTACGTCGCCGTCGCCGAGGCGCTGGCGGAGCTGACGCCGGGAGATCACGCCAAGAAGTCGGCGCTGTTCAACTCGGGCGCCGAGGCCGTCGAGAACGCCGTCAAGATCGCGCGGGCGTACACCAAGCGGCAGGCGGTGGTCGTGTTCGACCACGGCTACCACGGGCGTACCAACCTCACGATGGCGCTGACCGCGAAGAACATGCCGTACAAGCACGGCTTCGGTCCGTTCGCCCCCGAGGTCTACCGCGTGCCGGTGGCGTACGGCTACCGCTGGCTGACCGGCCCGCAGAACGCGGGCGCCGAGGCGTCCGCCCAGGCAATCGACATGATCAACAAGCAGATCGGTGCCGAGAACGTGGCCGCGATCATCATCGAGCCGGTGCTCGGCGAGGGTGGCTTCATCGAGCCGGCCAAGGGTTTCCTGCCCGCGATCAGCAAGTTCGCCGGCGACAACGGCATCGTCTTCGTCGCCGACGAGATCCAGTCCGGCTTCTGCCGCACCGGCCAGTGGTTCGCCTGCGAGGACGAGGGCATCGTCCCGGACCTGATCACCACCGCCAAGGGCATCGCGGGCGGCCTCCCGCTCGCCGCCGTCACGGGTCGCGCCGAGATCATGGACGCCGCGCACTCGGGCGGCCTGGGCGGCACCTACGGCGGCAACCCGGTGGCCTGCGCCGGCGCGCTCGGCGCGATCGAGACGATGAAGGAGCTCGACCTCAACGCGAAGGCCAAGCACATCGAGGCGGTCATGAAGGCCCGCCTGGGCGCGATGGCGGACAAGTTCGACATCATCGGCGAGGTCCGCGGCCGCGGCGCCATGATCGCCATCGAGCTGGTCAAGGACCGCGACTCCAAGGAGCCGAACGCCGAGGCGGCCGCCGCACTCGCCAAGGCCTGTCACCAGGAGGGCCTGCTGGTCCTGACCTGTGGCACGTACGGCAATGTCCTCCGCTTCCTGCCCCCGCTGGTCATCGGCGAGGACCTCCTGAACGAGGGCCTCGACATCATCGAGCAGGCCTTCGCCCGCATCTGACCCGCCCCACGCGCCTCACCAGCGGAATCCGGCTGCCCCTCGCAGCGGATTCCGTTTGGCCGCCGGGGTAGGCCGGCGGTCGTCAGGCCGTGTGAAGAAGGTGTGCGAGGTGCATGACGGGAGGCGATTCCGTCTGTCGGACCCGGATCCCCTGTCGTAGGTTCTACCCAGATGAGAGATACACCCCGCCCACAGGGGACTGTGGGCGGCACCAGGTCGGGGCCTCCCCAGCTTCGCCCTGGTCGTGCCCTCGCGCACACACCCGGAGCTTCCAGCTCCGAATCTCCTCACCGATCGGACAGTCGCCCGCCCCAAACCCCCCGGGGCGTGCGACGATCCGATCCGGACGGCCACCCCGGAACTACCCCCCCTGTTCCGGGGTGGCCGACCTTCTCCCTCTTTCTCGGCCTCCCGGCCCTCCTCTTCGCGCTGATCACCTGGCAGGTCGCGGCCCACGGCCCCCTCGCCCGCGCGGACGAACGCCTCAGCGGCCACCTCGTACACCCGGCCCGGATCTACGAACTCCTCGCGGACCTCGGCAACATCGCGGTCGCCGTTCCCGTCCTCGCCGTCGTGCTCGGGTACGTCGCCCTGCGTGCGCGCCGAGCCGGGCGGGACCGCTGGTGGCTGCCCTCCGTCGCCTCGGCGGTGCTGATGGCCGCCGTACCGGCACTGGTCGTGCCGGCGAAAGAACTGGTCGCCCGCCCGGGCCCACCGGTCATGGGCCCGGGTACGGGCTTCTATCCCTCGGGGCACACGGCGACCGCCGCCATCGCGTACGGCGCCGCCACCCTCGTACTCCTCCCCTGGCTCCGCACCGCCCGCGCCCGCCGCGCGCTACTCAGCGCCTGTGCCGTGCTGAACCTCGCGGTGCCCTACGGTCTGGTCCGGCGCGGCTTCCACTGGCCGCTGGACGTGGTGGCGAGCTGGTGTCTGTGCACGGTGCTGCTGTTCTGCCTGTGGCTGCTGCTCCGCCGGAACAGCCGTCAGGATCAGCCGAAGTAGCCGCCAGGATCAGCCGGAACAGGCGCCGGGATCAGCCGAAATAGCTGTCGAAGTTCTTCTGGAACTCCCAGCTTCCGAACCGGTCCCAGTTGATCGACCAGGTCATCAGGCCGCGGAGTCCGGGCCAGATGCCGTGGGTGGCGTACGTGCCGCAGTTGGTCTTCTTGGTGAGGCAGTCGAGGGCCTTGTTGACCTCGGAAGGTGCCACATAGCCGTTGCCCGCGTTCGTCGTCGCCGGCATGCCGATGGCTATCTGGTCGGGGCGCAGGGCGGGGAAGACGTTGCTCGTGTTGCCGGCGACCGGGAAGCCGGTCAGGAGCATGTCGGTCATCGCGATGTGGAAGTCGGCGCCGCCCATGGAGTGGTACTGGTTGTCGAGGCCCATGATCGAGCCGGAGTTGTAGTCCTGGACGTGCAGGAGCGTCAGGTCGTCGCGCATGGCGTAGATGACCGGGAGGTAGGCGCCGGCGCGCGGGTCCTGGCCGCCCCAGGGACCGGTGCCGTAGTACTGGTAGCCGAGCTGGACGAAGAAGGTCTCCGGGGCCATCGTCAGCACGAAGCCGGCGCCGTACTTGGCCTTCAGGGTCTTCAGGGCCGAGATGAGGTTCACGATCACGGGGGTGGTCGGGCTCTTGAAGTTCGTGTCGGTCGCGTCCAGCGAGAGCGAGTGGCCCTCGAAGTCGATGTCCAGGCCGTCCAGACCGTAGGTGTCGATGATCTTCGACACGGAGGTGACGAAGGTGTCGCGGGCCGCGGTCGTCGTCAGCTGCACCTGGCCGTTCGCGCCGCCGATGGAGATCAGGACCTTCTTGCCCGCCGCCTGCTTGGCCTTGATCGCCGCCTTGAAGTCCGCCTCGCTCTCGACGGTCGGGCACTCGGTGACCGGGCAGCGGGTGAAGCGGATGTCGCCCGAGGTGGTGGTGGTCGGTTCACCGAAGGCCAGGTCGATGATGTCCCAGCTGTCGGGGACGTCGGCCAGGCGCGTGTACCCGGCGCCGTTCGCGAAGCTGGCGTGGAGGTAACCGACGAGGGCGTGTTCGGTCGAGCCTCCGCCGCCGCCCGCGGTCGTCGTCGCGGTCACCGTCGCCGACTTCGGCGACTCGCCCGCGTCGTTCACCGCCGCGACCTGGAAGGTGTACGCCGTCGAGGCGGTGAGTCCGCTGACCGTGGCCGAAGTCCCGGTCGCCGTCTGGACTTTCACGCCGTTGCGATAGATCGCGTACCCGGTCGCGCCTGTCACCGGGGACCAGGACAGGGCGACGCTCGACGAGGTGACCGAGCCGGCCGTCAGACCGGTGGGTGCGGCCGGGGGCTGGCCCGGGTCGACGGCGGGACCGACGAGGGAGACGTCGTCGACGTTGTAGGCGCCGGTGCCGTACCAGCCGTGCGTGTAGATGGTGACCCTGGTGGTGGAGGCACCGGTGCGGAAGGACGTGGTGAGCTGCTGCCAGGCGGTCGCGGACTGGGTCCAGGTGGAGACGTCGGTGGTGCCGGTGCCGCTCGCGCCGAGGTAGACGTAACTGCCCCGGACGTAACCGGCAAGGGAGTACTGGGAGTTGGGCTGCACGGCCACCGACTGGGAGCACTGTGCGTAGTCGCTGCCGGCCGGGGTCGCCTGCAGCGCGGAACTTCCGCTCCGTACGGGTGAGTTGACGGTGGTGGCCGCCGTACAGGTCCAGTTGTCCAGGCCCGCCTCGAAACCGCCGTTCTTCGCGAGGTCCGCGTCGGCCGCACGGGCGGCCGACGAGAGCGCGGTCATGCCGGGAACGGCCAGGAAGGTGGCCGTGCACACGGCGAGAAGTCTGTGACGCGTGAGTGATCCGTTGCGTCGGGTGCGATCCACGACTGCCTCCGGGCATGGGGGAATTGGAGGGGTGAAGCGCGCCCAATTTGGTCCAGACCAATCCTGTTGTCAAGACCTCCGGGAATCTCTGGACGTCAGGACCTGAGGAACCTCAAAGCCTCTTGGCGAGTCCTGTGACTGTCACCGGGGTCCGGCCCCGGCACGGCTATCGGTCCTCGTTTCCGGCGCGGCCTGCCGCCGCCTCGTGCATGGCCAGTTCGAGCAGCGCCGGGTCGGTGAGGGTGCCGGAGCCGTCGGGCGGGATCAGCCAGCGAACGCCGCCGCCGGTCGTCCTTCCCGGGTACGGCACCACGATCCAGGTACCGCGGCCCGCTGTGCGCACCCCCGTGCCGAGCCACCGGGCCGCGGTGCCCGCGGGCACGAAGAAACCCATCCGGGCGTCCCCGAAGTCGACGAGCACGGGACCGAGTTGGTCGATCACGCGGGTCAGCACGTCGAGCGTGGGGTAGCCGAGTTCGCCCGGCAGGATGAGTACGTCCCAGGCCTTGCCCGCGGGCAGCAGCGCGATCCCCAGCGGATTGCGCTCCCATTCCCAGCGGCAGGCCTCGGGATCCGGAGCTACGGATGCCAGCCAGTCGACCGCCGTCTTAGCCCCTGTCATGGCGGAACCTCCCTCTCTCATGTCGACGCTGGTCGCGTCACAGGGGAGAGGGATGTTCGGGCCGATCATTACGCGGGTTCTGAATAATTGTTGATAGTGAGCCGGGTCACAGTGACTGAGCAGGGCGTAGGCCGTGGATCCGGAGCCCCGCGGCGGGCCTCAGCTGTCGAACCCGAGCCCCAGCCTGTCCATCGTCTTCAGCCACAGATTGCGCCGCCCGCCGTGCGAATCCGCCCGCGCCAGTGACCACTTGGTGAGCGCGATGCCCGTCCAGGCGAAGGGCTCGGGCGGGAACGGCAGCGGCTTGCTGCGGACCATCTCCAGTTCGGTGCGTTCGGTGCGCTCCCCCGCCAGCAGGTCGAGCATCACGTCCGCACCGAACCGGGTCGCGCCCACGCCCAGCCCGGTGTAGCCGGCCGCGTAGGCGACCTTGCCCTGGTGGGCCGTACCGAAGAAGGCGGAGAAGCGCGAGCAGGTGTCGATCGCACCGCCCCAGGCGTGGGTGAAGCGGACGCCCGCCAACTGCGGGAAGCAGGTGAAGAAGTGGCCTGCGAGCTTCGCGTACGTCTCCGGGCGGTGGTCGTACTCGGCGCGCATCCGGCCGCCGTACGGGTAGATCGCGTCGTAGCCGCCCCACAGGATCCGGTTGTCGGCGGACAGCCGGAAGTAGTGGAACTGGTTCGCCGAATCCCCGAGACCCTGGCGGTTCTTCCAGCCGATGGACGCCAACTGGTCGGCGGTCAGCGGCTCGGTCATCAGCGCGTAGTCGTAGACGGGGACGGTGTAGGCCCTGACCCGCCTGACCAGGTTCGGGAAGATGTTCGTGCCGAGGGCCACGCGCCGGGCACGGATCGAGCCGTACGGGGTGCGTACGGCCATTTCGGCGCCGTGCGGCTTCAGTTGGAGCGCCGGAGTGTGCTCGTAGACGCGGACGCCGAGTTCCTGGCACGCCCGCTTGAGGCCCCAGGCGAGCTTGGCGGGGTGGAGCATGGCGACGCCCCGGCGGTCGTACAGGCCGGCCAGAAATGTCGGTGAGTCGACTTGTTCCCGTACCGCTTCGGCGTCCAGGAACTCGGTGCCGTCCACCAGGCCCTCGCGCCGCAACTCTTCGTGCCACTCGCGCAGTTCGGCGGCCTGGTGCGGCTCGGTGGCGACGTCGATCTCGCCGGTGCGCTCGAAGTCGCAGTCGAGGGAGTAGCGGGCGACGGCCGCCTCGATCTCGTCGAGGTTGCGGGCGCCCAGCTCCTCCAGTCTCCTGATCTCGTCCGGCCAGCGGGTGAGGCCGTTGGCCAGTCCGTGGGTGAGGGACGCGGCGCAGAAGCCGCCGTTGCGGCCGGAGGCGGCCCAGCCCACCTCGCGGCCTTCCACCAGAATCACCTCGCGCCGCGGGTCGCGCTCCTTGGCCAGGAGCGCGGTCCACAGTCCGCTGTAGCCGCCGCCGACGACGAGCAGGTCGCAGGTCTCGGTGGTGGTGAGAGCGGGTTCGGGGTGGGGTTTGCCGGGGTCGTCCAGCCAGTAGGACACCGGCTGCGCGTCGGAAAGAGACTTGGTCCAGCGGGTCATGGCGCTTGGGGCCATGATTTCAACTCCCTACAGCTGAATCACCCTTGTTAAGGGTTATGCCTTTTGCTTGTTGCTGTTACGTCTTCTGCTTGTTTCGGCGGTTGCTGATAACCATTCCGGACAGGACGAACAGTACGGCGACGATGAACATGGCCGTACCGATGACATTGATCTGAACGGGTGTCCCGCGCTGTGCCGAGCCCCAGACGAACATGGGGAAGGTGACGGTCGAGCCGGCGTTGAAATTGGTGATGATGAAATCGTCGAAGGAGAGCGCGAAGGCGAGCAGCGCGCCCGCGGCGATTCCGGGGGCCGCGATGGGCAGGGTGACGCGGACGAAGGTCTGCACGGGTCCCGCGTACAGGTCCTGGGCCGCCTGCTCCAGGCGCGGGTCCATCGACATGACACGTGCCTTGACGGCCGTCACGACGAAGCTGAGGCAGAACATGATGTGGGCGATCAGGATCGTCCAGAATCCCAACTGTGCACCCATGTTGAGGAAGAGGGTGAGCAGTGAGGCGGCCATCACGACCTCGGGCATCGCCATCGGCAGGAAGATCAGCGAGTTGACGGCGCCGCGGGCGCGGAAGCGGTAGCGGACCAGGGCGAAGGCGATCATGGTGCCGAGGACTGTGGCACCGAGCGTCGCCCACACGGCGATCTGGAGGCTGAGCGAGAGCGAGCCGCACATGTCGGCGACGCCGCACGGGTCGGTCCAGGCGTCCGTGGAGAAGTTCTGCCACTCGTAATTGAAGCGCCCCTTCGGTTTGTTGAAGGAGAACACCGTGACGACGACGTTCGGCAGGAGCAGATAACCGAGTGTCAGAAGTCCCGCGATGACGACGAGATGCTTCTTGAACCAGCGTACGAAGGTCATTTAAACCAGATCCTCCGTCCCGGACTTGCGAATGTAGAGCGTGACCATGATGAGGATCGCGGCCATGAGAATGAAGGAGAGTGCCGCCGCCGTCGGGTAGTCGAGAATCCTCAGGAACTGGGTCTGGATGACGTTGCCGACCATCCGGGTGTCCGTGGAGCCGAGCAGATCGGCGTTCACGTAGTCACCGCTGGCCGGGATGAAGGTCAGCAGCGTCCCGGAGACGACACCGGGCATCGACAGCGGGAAGGTGACCTTCCTGAAGGTCGTGAAGGGCTTCGCGTACAGGTCGCCTGCCGCCTCGTGGAGCCGTCCGTCGATGCGTTCGAGCGAGGTGTAGAGCGGCAGGATCATGAACGGCAGGAAGTTGTACGTGAGACCGCAGATCACCGCGAGGGGCGTGGCCAGGACGCGGTCTCCGGCCGTGATGCCGAGCCAGCTCGTGACGTCCAGGATGTGCAGCGAGTTGAGGGTGCCGACGACCGGGCCGCCGTCCGCGAGGATCGTCTTCCAGGCGAGCGTGCGGATCAGGAAGCTGGTGAAGAACGGCGCGATGACCAGGATGAGGACGACATTGCGCCAGCGGCCCGCGCGGAAGGCGATCAGATAGGCAAGCGGGTAACCGAGGATCAGGCACAGGATCGTCGCGGAGCCCGCGTACAGCACCGAGCGCAGGAACTGCGGCCAGTAGTCGGCCAGCGCGTTCCAGTAGGTGGCGAAGTGCCAGGTGACCTTGTAGCCCTCCTCCAGGGAGCCCGTCTGCACGGACGTGGAGGCCTGGTAGACCATCGGCAGCGCGAAGAAGACCAGCAGCCAGAGGATGCCGGGCAGCAGCAGCCAGTACGGGGTGAGCCGGCCGCGTCTGCGGGGCGGCTTCTCGGCGGGTTGCGGCGCCAGGGGTGGCGCCTCGGTGACGGTGGCCATCAGGCAGCCTCCTCGTCCACCGTCTCGACGCCGGCGTCGATGTCCTGGGCCGCGTCGAGGCCAAAGGTGTGTGCCGGGCTCCAGTGCAGGACGACATCCGTGCCGGGCCTGAGCCGGGGGTCGCGGTCGATGTTCTGGGCGTAGACCTCGAACTCGGGGCAGACGGCGCTGTCGATGACGTACTGCGTGGAAACGCCGATGAAGCTGGAGTCGGCGATCTTGCCGGTGATCCGGTTGCGGCTGGCCGGGATCTCGCCCGCGTCGTCGGCGTGGGTGAGGGAGATCTTCTCCGGGCGCACGCCGACCAGCACCTTGCCGCCGGTCGTCGTGGGCGCGGAACATCGCGCCGCGGGCAGCAGGAGCTTGCCGCCGCCCGCCTTGAGGACGATCTCGTCGCCGCTTCTGGAGTCGACCTCGGCCTCGATGAGGTTGGAGGTGCCGAGGAAGTTGGCGACGAACGTGGTGTTCGGGTTCTCGTAGAGGTCGGCGGGCGAGCCGAGCTGCTCGACACGGCCCGCGTTCATCACGGCGACCGTGTCGGCCATCGTCATGGCCTCCTCCTGGTCGTGCGTGACGTGCACGAAGGTGATGCCGACCTCGGTCTGGATGCGCTTGAGCTCCAGCTGCATCTGACGGCGCAGCTTGAGGTCGAGGGCGCCGAGCGGCTCGTCCAGAAGCAGCACCTTGGGGGTGTTGATCAGCGCGCGGGCCACCGCGACACGCTGCTGCTGGCCGCCGGAGAGCTGGTGCGGCTTCTTACGCGCCTGCTCGCCGAGCTGTACGAGCTCCAGCATGTCCTCGACCTGCTTCTTCACCGACTTGATGCCGCGCCGACGCAGCCCGAAGGCGACGTTCTCGAAGATGTCGAGGTGCGGGAAGAGCGCGTAGGACTGGAAGACGGTGTTCACCGGCCGCTTGTAGGGCGGCAGGTTCGTCACGTCCTGCTCCCCCAGGTGCACGGTCCCCGAAGTGGGCTCCTCCAGGCCGGCGATCATGCGCAGCGTGGTGGTCTTGCCGCAGCCCGATGCCCCCAGGAGGGCGAAAAACGATCCTTGCGGGACAGTCAGGTCGAGGGGGTTTACGGCCGTGAAGGCGCCGTACGTCTTGCTGATCCCGGAGAGGCGGACGTCGCCGCTGTTGTCTGTCGTCATCATGGTCACGCCCCTGTGAGCTTCGCGAACTTCTCTTCGTAGGCCGTCTCTTCCTTGCTGCTGAGCAGGCGGAAGGCGTGAGACTTGGCGGCCATGGCCTGGTCGGGAATGATCAGCGGGTTGTTCGCCGCGTCCTTGTCGATCTTCTCCAGGTACGGCTTCACTCCGTCGACCGGACAGACGTAGTTGATGTAGGCGGCGAGTTCGGCGGCCGGCTCGGGCTCGTAGTAGTAGTCCATGAGCCGCTCGGCGTTCGTCTTGTGGCGCGCCTTGTTGGGGATCAGCATGTTGTCGGTCGAGGTCATGTAGCCGCTGTCCGGGACGACGAAGTCGACGTCCGGGCTGTCCGCCTTGAGCTGTACGACGTCACCGGCCCAGGCGATACAGGCCGCGAAGTTGCCGCTGGTGATGTCGGACGTGTAGTCGTTGCCGGTGAAGCGGCGGATCTGGCCCTTGTCGACGGCCTTCTGGAGACGGGCGATCGCCGCGTCGAAGTCGTCGTCCGTGAACTTGGCCGGGTCCTTGCCCAGGTCGAGCAGCGTCATGCCGATGCTGTCGCGCATCTCCGTCAGGAAGCCGATGCGCCCCTTGAGCTTGGGGTTGTCGAGCATGTCGGAGACCGACTTCACCTCGATGCCGTCGAGCGCCTTCTTGTTGTAGGCGATGACGGTCGAGATGCCCTGCCAGGGGTAGGAGTAGGCGCGGCCGGGGTCCCAGTCGGGGTTCCGGAACTGCTGCGACAGGTTCGTGTACGCGTGCGGCAGGTTGGCCGGGTCCAGTTTCTGGACCCACCCGAGGTTGATCAGCCGGCCCGCCAGCCAGTCGGTGAGGACGATGATGTCGCGGCCGGTGTCCTGGCCCGCGGCGAGCTGCGGCTTGATCTTGCCGAAGAACTCGGCGTTGTCGTTGATGTCCTCGGTGTACTTGACCGTGATGCCGGTCCGCTTGGTGAACGCGTCCAGCGTGGGGTGGTGCTTCTCGCTCTCGTCGACGTCCATGTACTCGGTCCAGTTGGAGAAGTTGATCGTCTTCTCCTTGGCCGAGAGGTCGTCGGCGGAGACGCCACCCTGGGTCTTGCCGGCCGCGGGGATCCCGCAGGCGCTCAGCGCCCCGAGTCCGCCGATGGCGAGCGCACCGCCCGCCGAGGCGCGCAGCAGCGAACGGCGGCCGAGGGAGGCCCTGCCGTTCCTGAGGCTGCGCCGCATGGCGGCCAGTTGGACCGGGGACAGGCGTTCGGGCTCGTACTGCTCCATGATCCTGGTGCCCTTTCGGAAGGGTCGCGGCCGTGGTCGCGGCCTGGTCTGCCACTCGGCGCGGGCCGACGTGAATCGGCTAGCTCCGGTCCCCGAAGATCGTGCGGTGCCAGTCCTTCTCGGCAACTCCAGTGTTGTCGAACATGACGTGCTTGATCTGTGTGTACTCCTCGAACGAGTACGCGGACATGTCCTTGCCGAAGCCGGACGCCTTGTATCCGCCGTGCGGCATCTCGCTGATGATCGGAATGTGGTCGTTGACCCAGACGCAACCCGCCTTGATCTCTCGGGTCGCGCGGTTGGCGCGGTAGACGTCACGGGTCCAGGCGGAGGCGGCGAGTCCGTACGGGGTGTCGTTGGCCAGCGCGATGCCCTCGTCGTCGGTGTCGAAGGGCAGCACGACGAGCACGGGCCCGAAGATCTCGGACTGCACGATCTCGCTGTCCTGAGCGGCGTCGGCGACGAGGGTGGGTGTGTAGTAGGCGCCGCTCTTGAGGTCGCCCTGCGGTACGGCTCCGCCGGTGACTACGCGCGCGTAGGAGCGCGCCCGGTCGACGAATCCGGCGACGCGGTCGCGCTGGGCGTGCGAGATCAACGGCCCGAGATCGGTGTCCGGCGCGAAGGGGTCACCTACGCGGACACGTGCCATGAGGTCGGCCGTTCGGGAAACGAACGCTTCGTAGAGAGGCCTTTGTACGTACGCGCGCGTGGCGGCCGTGCAGTCCTGCCCGGTGTTGATCAGCGAGCCGGCGACCGCGCCGTTGACGGCAGCTTCGAGATCCGCGTCGTCGAAGACCAGGAAGGGTGCTTTGCCGCCCAGCTCCAGGTGGAGCCGCTTGACGGTGGCGGTGGCGATCTCCGCGACCCGCTTGCCGACGGCGGTGGACCCGGTGAAGGAGGTCATGACGACATCGGGATGGCCGACGAGATGTTCACCGACATCCTTTCCCGCTCCCGTGACGATGTTGATGACACCGTCGGGGATGCCCGCCGCCGTGGCCGCCTCGGCGAAGAGGAGGGAGGTGAGCGGGGTGAGCTCGGCGGGCTTCAGGACGATCGTGTTGCCGGCCGCGACCGCCGGGAGGATCTTCCAGGCGGCCATCTGGAGGGGGTAGTTCCAGGGCGCGATGGAGCCGACGACACCGATGGGTTCACGGCGTACGTACGAGGTGTGGTCGCCGGAGTACTCGCCCGCGGACTGGCCCTGGAGGTGGCGGGCCGCGCCCGCGAAGAACGCGGTGTTGTCGATGGTCCCCGGGACGTCGAACTCCCGGGTGAGCTTGAGCGGCTTGCCGCACTGCAGGGACTCGGCATCGGCGAGTTCCGCGGCCCGGTCGGCGAGCACGGCGGCGAAGCGGTGCAGCGCGTCGGAGCGCTCGCCAGGGGTGGCACCCGACCAGCCGGGGAACGCCGCGCGGGCGGCCGCGACAGCGGCGTCCACGTCGGCAGTGCCCGCGAGTTCGTACGTGTAGACCTCCTCGCCCGTGGACGGGTCGACGACCGCGAACGTACGGCCGGAGGTGCCCTTGGTCAGCCGGCCCGCGATGTACTGCGCGCCGTCCGCGAAGCGGTCCTGCGCCTGGAAGCGATGGCCCGGTTTGTGCATGTCGCTCTCCTCCGCCGCCCTCCCCGTCCTGCGGGGGTCGGCGTAGCTCCAGCTCGATTTGAGTGCCGATCCTGACAGAGCTAGGGGACTCCAACAAGTGATTCCGTTGTTGCCTTTTGGTTACGCAACGGAATCTGTCGACCAGGTGTCGAGTCCTCTTGGAAAAGCCAGGACGGATTGTCAGTGGTGGATGCCAGACTCGCGTGCATGGGGAAGATCGATTCACGGGACGCGCTGGTCAGCGAGGTCCGTTCCGGCGCGAGGGTGAAGTACCTGCACTTCTGGGGGCACCGGCCGAGGCCGGACGGTCAGGTGAGCGCGAGCTGTCTGAGCCAGTGGTGGCCGTCACCGTTCACCGTGGACGGCGTGGCCTACGCGACGGCCGAGCACTGGATGATGGCGCGGAAAGCGCGGCTCTTCGAAGACCCGGAGGCCGAGCGGCGCGCCGTCGACGCTACGAGTCCCGCGGCGGCCAAGAAGGCGGGGCGGCTCGTGCGCGGTTTCGACGACGCCGTGTGGGAGCGCGAGCGCTTCGCGATCGTGGCCGAGGGCAGCGTCCACAAGTTCGCCGCGCATCCCGGGCTGCGGGCGTTTCTGCTGGGCACGGGCGAGCGAGTGCTCGTCGAGGCCAGCCCGATGGACCGGGTGTGGGGGATCGGGCTCACCGCGGACGACGAGCGCGCGGCGGATCCGGGGCGGTGGCGGGGGCTGAATCTGCTGGGGTTCGCGCTGATGGAGGCGCGGGGGCGGCTCCGGGGGGTGGTCGAGGAGGGTGGAGTCTCGTGGGGAGGGCTTGGTTCACGGGGCCGTTAGGGGGCTCGGTCCGCTGAGCAGGGCGGGGAAGCCCACTGCGGCTCGGCAGCGCCCTGAAGGGACGCGGGGAACTGCGCGACCAGCCACGATGGTGCCGCAGCCGATCGACGGCACGTCCCTGCACTTCCGCGGACCCGTACTTCCAGCGGACCCGTACTCCCAGCGGACCTGCACTTCCAGCGGAGCGCTCAGCCGAGCTGCTCCACGACAAATGACGTGGAGAAGCCGTCCCCGTCCGTGCCCGAGTCGATTTCGGATGAGCTGTCGTCCGCGACGAAGAATATGAGCACGACCAGCGCGATGGCCAGGACGATGCCGACAGCTCCGCAGATGATCCCGGCCAGCGCCTGGCCCGGGTTCGTCGCTTCGCCACGAGCTGCTTTGCGGTGGGCGATCACACCGAAGACCACGCTGAGGATCCCCATCACGAACGTCAGCGGCCACACGCAGAACAGAGCCGCCGAGGCGATACCGAGGACCAGGGCGGCGGTGCCCATGCCGTTGCTCGGCGCCATGGGCATGGCGGGCCAGCCGCCGTACCCGGGGGCACCTGGGTAGTAGGGCTGCTGCGGCGGGTGGGACGGGTAGCCGTACGGGTACGGGGGCGGCTGGCCGGGGCCCCCGGGAGCGAAGGGGGGCGGGGGGATGGGCTGTCCCTGTCCCTGTCCGGGGGCGGGCTGGGGGTAGGGGGTGTAAGCGGCGGGGGGCGCGAAGGGGTTGTGGTTGTCCCACGGCGGGGGGATGGGGGCGCCTGCGGCGGGCGGCGCCGGTGTAGCCGACGTACCCGATGCGCCCGGCATGCCCTGGTCGGGGAACGACGTGACCGTCCGCTGGTCGTACACGGGGGCGGCTGCGGCGCCGTTCCCCCGTGAGCGGGCCTTCTCCTCCGGGGCTGCCCAGGGGTTCGGCTCGGGATGCGGCTCGGGTCGCGGGTCGGCGGCGGGCTTGTCCAAGGGGACCTTCGGAGCATCCGAGGGGACCCTAGGCGCAGGAGCAGGAACGGCAGCGTCGGGTGCGGAACCGGGCGCGTGGATCGCCGACGGTATTGCATCGGACAGCAGCGGCGTCGACTCCGCCGGCTCACCCGACGGGACCCCCGAGACAGGAACGGCAGCCCCAGGCACGGCGCCCTGCACGTCGATCACCGGCGGTATTGCATCGGACAGCAGCGGCGTCGACTCCGCCGGCCCGCCCGACGGGAGCCCCGAGACAGGAATGGCAGCCTCAGGCGCGGCGCCCTGCACGTCGATCACCGGCGGTATCGCATCGGACAGCAGCGGCGTCGACTCCGCCCGCCCGACCGACGGGACCCCCGAGACAGGAACGGCAGCCTCAGGCGCGGCGCCCGACGGCTGCTCCGACGGTGGCGTCGCGTCGGATCGCGGCGGCGAGGGTGTTTCTCCCCCAGAAGCCAACGCCCCCGCACCCGCGCCCCCGTCGTGCTGCGCTCCCGGCGTCTGCGCGTCCTCGGACATGCGTAGGGTCCCCCTCCGTCGTACGTTCCGTCATGCTACGGCCCGAACCTGTACCAGGTGGGCCGCCGCCTACGATGATCCCTGAACCACCGATCAGCCGATCACCCGCGTCCCACCTACCGCGTTGCAGGGACGCCGTTCCGGGGAGGAACCCTTGACCGACCACCACACCCCACGCGATGCCGCCCGTCATCCGCACGCCTTCATCGCCGGACTGCCCAAGGCCGAACTGCATGTGCACCACGTCGGCTCAGCCTCCCCCCGTATCGTGTCCACGCTGGCCGCCCGTCATCCCGACTCCAAGGTGCCGACCGACCCCGAAGCCCTCGCGGACTACTTCACCTTCACGGACTTCGCCCACTTCATCGAGGTGTATCTGTCCGTCGTCGACCTCATCCGCACCCCGGAGGACGTACGGCTGCTGACGTTCGAGGTCGCGCGGGACATGGCCCGGCAGCAGGTCCGGTACGCCGAGCTGACCATCACCCCGTTCTCCTCCACCCGCCGTGGCATCGACGAGCGCGCCTTCATGGACGCGATCGAGGACGCCCGCAAGGCGGCGGAGGCCGAGCTCGGTGTCGTACTGCGCTGGTGCTTCGACATTCCCGGCGAGGCGGGGCTCGAAGCCGCCGAGGAAACGGTACGGCTGGCCACCGATGACCGGCTGCGCCCCGAGGGGCTGGTCTCCTTCGGGCTCGGCGGGCCCGAGATCGGCGTACCGCGACCGCAGTTCAAGCCGTACTTCGACCGTGCGATCGCGGCCGGCCTGCACTCCGTGCCGCACGCGGGCGAGACGACCGGCCCGGAGACGGTCTGGGACGCGCTGAACGACCTGCGCGCCGAACGCATCGGACACGGCACCAGCTCCGTCCAGGACCCGAAGCTGCTCGCGCACCTCGCCGAGCACCGGATCGCCCTGGAGGTCTGCCCGACCTCCAACATCGCGACCCGCGCGGTCCGCACGCTCGACGAGCACCCCATCAAGGAGTTCACCAGGGCCGGGGTCCTGGTGACCATCAACTCGGACGACCCGCCGATGTTCGGCACCGACCTGAACAACGAGTACGCGGTCGCCGCCCGCCTCCTCGACCTCGACGAACTCGGTCTCGCCGCGCTCGCCAAGAACGCCGTCGAGGCGTCGTTCCTCGACGCGCCAGGCAAGGTGAAGCTCGCCGAGGAGATCGACACGTACGCCTCGGCGTGGCTCACGCCCTGACCCGCGCCACAATGAGGCCATGCGCACCGTGACTGCCGTGGCTCATCGCGGCGACCCCTACCGCGTCCGCGAGAACACGATCGACTCGCTGCGTTCCGCGCTCCAACTGGGCGCGGACGCGGTCGAGATCGACGTACGACTCACCCGTGACGGTGTCCCCGTCCTCCTGCACGACTCGACGCTGAAGCGGCTCTGGGAGCATGACCGGCCGCTCGCCTCGCTCTCCTCGGACGAGGTGCGCGGGCTGACGGGTGGCGGGGTGCCGACGCTGGCGGACGCGTTGGCCGCGACCGGCGACGGCCGGATCATGGTCGACCTGCCGGACTCGCCCGACGCCGGGGCGGTACGCCGGATCATGGGCGTCATCCGCGACTGCGGGGCGGAGGAGCGGGTGTACTACTGCGCCGGCGCCGCATCCATGCTTGCCGTGCGCGCCGCCGACTCCGCCGCGGAGATCGCGCTCACCTGGACGTCGTTGGCTCCCCCGCGGCCCGCCCTACTCGACGCGGTGCGCCCCCGCTGGCTCAACTACCGCTTCAGCCTGATCGACCGCGACCTGGCGGCGCGCGTCCACCGCGACGGATATCTGCTGTCGGTCTGGACGCCCGACACCCGGCGCTCGATGCGCCGCCTCCTCGACATCGGCGTCGACTCGATCACGACGAACCGCATCGACACGTTGTGCGCCCTGCGCAAGGGGTAGGGGCCCCGCCCCTCCTCTCCGCGCAACTTCCCAGGGGCCAATTCCGGACACAACTCGATGACTCAGAATTAATGAAGGGATGAGCCCAGTCTCATCCGACCGCATCGGCGCGGGCGCAAACCGGGGCGCGCCAAAAGGAACTTGGTACAACCATTCCTTTCCCTTGGGCGGACCATGTACAGAGCAACTCCTTTCCCTAAAAGGGGAGTTGGCCGGCATTCAGGCGGCGAAGAGGTCTCGGGTCGGCAAGACTTCATTCATCGCAGCGAGCGACTTACCGCCACTCGCTGCGAGGCACCCGATACCGGCGCGCCGGCCTGCGGGCCGGTGCGCCGCCAAAGAACGGAGAACACCATGGGCCTGCTCGGTGAAAAGTACGGATTCAGCCCGGAGGAGACCATTCTGGCCGCCAGCGAGACCAAGGCGCTTGCCGAGCTCGCCGACGAGACGGCGGACGGAGTAGAGGACGTCGAGAACGCCTGACGTCTCCGCCCGGTAGCAGTCGAATGAACACCGCGGCCCGGGACTTTCCTCCGGGCCGCGGTTTCGTCTCCGTTTCCGAACGAGGAGAGAATCCGCATGGGAAAGAGCTCTTCCATTTCTGCTGCCGAGCGACAGTGCGGCGAACGCGCCCTCGCCCTCGCCGAGGCTTTCGACGCCGGCATGCGCGCTGTCTCCGGCCTGGGCCTGACCGCTCGCCTTGAGGCCGTCACCGACGCGGATCCGGGGGCGTGGCTCTGCACCCTGCACCGCGGAGAGGACATAGCGCACGGCGCCTTGGGCATGGGCAAGGGCCACACTGAAGCCTCCCGCGTGGGCGCCGTCTTCGAGGCGCTGGAACACCACCTCAGCGGAGTCGACCGACTGACGGCGGACGACCTGACGCTGCGCTCGGCGTACGAAGTGGCGACCGGAGAAGCGGCGCGGGACAAGGCGGTCGCCCTGCTGGCCGAGGGACCGGACGAGCCGCTGGCATGCCTGTCGTACGACGCGCTGACAGGCGGCCCGGGCGTCTGGATACCGCTGTTCCTCTCGGTACCCGACTACCTGGAGGACCACTCCGCCGCCCTGCGCACCGCGGTCGGCGACGACTACCCCTATGTCTCAGTGGGGCGGTACTCCGTGAACAGCGGGTGGGCAGGAGGCTCCGACGTCACGGAAGCATCCGTACACGGACTGAACGAGATCATCGAACGCGACGCCCTCTCCCTCTTGCTGGTGGACCAGTTCCTCTCCCGTCGGCCCGGGCCCCTGCGTGTGGTCGACCCCGCGACGCTGCCGCAGGACCTGGCCGAGTTGCTCGCAGCCGCGGAGGCGATGACCGGACAGCGCGTCTGGATCATCGACATGACGACGGACGTGGAAGTACCCGCGTACACGGCCTACGTACAGCCCACGCCGGGCGAGCCGTCCCACGTCCGGGGCTGCGGCGCGTCCCTGTCCCGCAGTTACGCGATCGAACGGTCGCTCACCGAACTGATCCAGCAGTACCTGGGCGCACCCCTGAGGGACCGTCTCGCCGACCAGTTGCCCACACGGCGAATCAAGACAGGCGGCCATCCCCGGCTGCACGCCTGCTACCTCGCGGACTTCGCCGAGCCGCTGAGGGAACGGGCCGAGTACGTCGCGTTCCAGGACACCGAGGCTCCCGGTTCACCGCAAGGGCACCTGGACCACCTGCTGGACGTACTGACCCAGCGAGGCTGCGCTGTCTACCGCCGGGAGCAGTACGTGACCGACGACCTTGCCGTGGTGAACCTCTTTGTGCCCGGCATGGAGCGCTTCGCCATCGTCACGGACGGCAACCTCGTCCTCCCCGGCGAGCGCGGCACCGCCCTGCTCCACGACACTCAGGCCGCCCGCTGACCGCGCGACGCGGCTGTGGTGCCGTAGGGGTGATCCCTGACAACACCCTTGTCCAGTAAGGGAGTTGCTCAGGGTCCGCACCAGGGACAGGACCCTTCCCAGAGAGGATCCGGGCGGGCGGGGACGGCCAGAGGATGATCTCAAACGCCCCCGCCCACCAGGAGCAGCCCATGCGTGCACGCACCGTCACAGCTATCGCCGCCACCCTCGTCCTGGGGCTGGCGGCGGGCCCGTTGGCCGTCCCCGCGTTCGCGTCCCCCGTCGGGGTCACCCGGTCCACCGCCGCGGGCCCGGACGCCGACGCCCTGGCCGCCGCGCTCGCCGGGCTGCCGAACGACGACGCGACGGCCGCGCTCGTACGGGTCGGGGGCACCGACGGGAGCTGGCGCGGGAGTGCCGGGGTGCACGATCTCGCAAGCGGCTCGGCGGCGGACCCGGACGGGCTGTTCAGAGCCGGTTCGACGACGAAGGTGGTCACGGCGGCCGTCGTGCTCCAGCTCGTGGCGGAGGGTGACGTGGACCTCGGTCTGCCCGCCCGGCACTATCTGCCGGACCTGATCCCGTCCTCGTACAAGCGCGTGACCGTGCGTCAACTCCTCAACCACACCAGCGGAATTCCGGCGCCCGACTTCCCGGGCGACACCTTCGAGGAGGCGTACGCCCACCGTTTCGACATCCACACGGCCCGCGAGATGGTCGCCTCGGCCACCGCGAAGAAGCCCGAGTTCGCGCCGGGCACCGCGCAGCACTACCTCAACATCGGCTACACCGTCCTCGAGGTGCTGATCGAGCGGGTCACGGGGCACTCCTACGATCAGGAGGCGGCCCGCAGGATCTTCGGCCCGCTGGGGATGCGGAACACGTACTTCCCGGGCACCGACCCGGAGATCAGGGGGCCGCACAATCACGGCTATCAGGCCGTGCCGCGCGCTGACGGGACGACGGAGTTGCGCGATGTCACGGTGTGGGGTGCCACGGACGCCGGGGCTGCGGGGGCCATGATCTCCACGACGGCGGATCTGGAGCGGTTCCTGAAGGCCCTGTTCCGTGGACAGGTGGTGCCGCAGCGGCAGTTGAGGGAGATGTTCACGGTTCCGGCCGGCATTCCCGGGGCCACGATGAGCGCGGGGCTCGAGCGGTATGTCGCCGAGGACGGCACGGAGTTGTGGCTGAAGTCGGGCGGCCGCTGGGGCTACAACACGATCATCGCCGCCACCCGCGACCTGTCCCGGACCCTCGTCTACTCCGTCAACTCGACCGACGCGAAGGGGCAGGGGATGAATGCCGTCGCCGAGCGCATCGTGCGGGCGACGTTCACGCTGTGACGGCGGCCGCCGTCGGAGGTGCGACGGCGGTGAGCGCTTCCAGGCGCTTGATCTTTCTGCGTACCGCGTACAGCGGGATCACGCCGATGATCCCGAACGACATGTCGATGACCGTCCACCACACGGGGATTCCCCTGATCGGTCCGCAGATCAGCGCGAGCGGGATGATCCCGGCGCAGGCGATCATGCCGAACTCGACGACCCAGATGTTGCGTACGGGGTCGCGGTAGGGCCCGTAGAAGGCGACGGCGATCACCAGATGCGCGAACGCCAGCCAGTCCGTGCCGTACAGCACGAAGGGGTACTCCGCGTCGGTGGCGTCGAGCCCCCGGCGTACCCGCTCGATCCAGTCCATCAGCCCGGGGAGGTGGTCGGGCACGGACAGTGCCCTCAACACGTCCTCGGTCCAGTGCAGTTCGTGTACCAGGGGGAAGGCCGTGGCCCCGCTGAGCACCAGGCAGACGACGAAGAGGACCAACCACGCGCGGATGCCCTTCAGAAGGGCGGATCTGTCGCTCATGGCATGAGCGTACGCCTGGAGTTGAACACGTTCAAAACTGACCCTCTCGTGTCCTGCCTCACCACGCGTCCCAGTGCAGCACCTCCTCGCGGGAGACCCTGCGGGCCGGGCGGAAGTCGGTGCCGAGGGTGTACGCGACCGGGATCAGGGCCGCCTGCATGACCTCGCCGTACGGGATCCCGAGGATGCGGGCCGCTGCACGCGACCGCGGCGGGGAAGGTACTGCTGGCGTACGGACACGGCGCGCCTGCCACCGTCGTACGCCACACCCCGTACACCCTGACCGCGCCCGGCCCCCTCCGCGCCCAGTTGGCGCGGATCCGTGAGACCGGTCTGGCCGGAGCTCACGAGGAGTACCGGCTCGGTGAACTCTCCCTGGCCGCCCCGGTGTCACGCGCCGGTCTCACCGTGGCCGCGGTCGCTGTGACCACCGGAACCGCCGCCCCGCAGGATCGGCTCGCTCCCGCCGTACGGGAGGCAGCGGCCGCCATCGGCCGGGCACTCGACGCGCCTCCGGGTGCGGCGGCGCGACTGTAGTCACCCCTGCGGGGCCGCTTGTGTGGGCTCCGCCGTGCCCGGACGCGTCGACGCCTCGGTGGCCGGCTCGGGCGGTGTCTCCGACGGCGCGCGGGTCGGGGTGCTGCGGCTGGTGATCGAGGCCCCCTTGCTGGGGCGGGGGTCGAGGGGGTTGGGCTTCGCCGACGGGGTGGGCGCCGATGAGGGGCTGCTGGTGGCCGGAGGAGCGGACGTGGCGGGGGCGGTGGTCGCGGGCAGCGGGCTGGTCGCCGGGGGCGGGGCCAGGGGGACCGTCGGGGACACGGAGGGCTCGGGGGCCGCCAGGAGGACGGGCAGGGCGATGACGGCGGCGACCGCGCACGACAGGCCGACTCCGGCCGCGGCGCGGAGCAGCCTGCGGCGGGCCGCACCGCGGCGGATCGCCTCGTAGCGGCCGGGGGGCGGGCCGAGGTACTCGGAGGAGGGCCGCAGGATGATGGCGAGCGGGTCGTCGGGGTCGGAGTCCGGACCGTGGTCAGAGTGAGTGATCAAGGCTTCTCCTCAGGTGGGCTCGCAGCAGTTCTCGGGCCGCGTGGAGGTCGGCCTTGATGGTTCCTTCCTTGCGCCCGGTCAGCACGGAAACCTCCCGGATCGGCATGTCAGCGTAGTAGTGCAGCAGGATCGGGACGCGCAGTCGTTCCGGCAGGGACTGCACGAGCAGGCGTACCGAGGGGTCGGCCTGTTCGATCCCCGGGCGGACGGCGGCTTCGACCGTCGCACGGCGCACGGCTCTGCGTTCGCGCTCGGTCTTGCGCCAGTGGTCCCGGACGAGGTTGGCCGCGGTGACGTAGAGGAACCCGCGGGGCTCCTCGACCGACGTCCAGCGTGCCCAGAGCCGGGTGAACGCCTCCGAGGCGATCTCGTGGGCCGTCTCGTCGTCGTCGACCAGGCGACGGCACCAGCCGGCCAGGCGCGGGTAGAGGGCGGCGAACAGCTCGGACGCTGCCTTCTCGCGGGACCGTTTCAACGCTCTCCATGGTCGTGTTGCACTCGTGGGGGAAGGATCCCGGGCCGCCGCTGTCGTACGGGCAACGGCGGCCCGGGGTCCGTGTTCAAGGGGCGCGGGTCAGGGACTTGTGTCGCTCAGCGCCGCGAAGACGATCACGTTGTCGAGGTAGCCGTCATCGGTGAGCGTCCCGCCGCAGGTGATGAGGCGCAGTTCCGGACGGCCCACGTCACCGTAGACGTCGTCCGTCGGGAAGTCCGCCTTGGCGACCGTCCGTATCGACGTGACGCCGAACACCGCCGCTGTGCCGTTCTCCAGGCGCGCCACGATCCTGTCTCCCCGGTGCAGGCCGGCGAGATGGCGGAAGACGCCGTCCCCGTAGTCGCCGACCGTGACATGGCCGAGGATCACCGACGGGCCGGTCTGGCCCGGCGTCGGGGAGTGCCGGTACCAGCCCGCCTGGTCGTGCGCCGTGATCGGCGGGACCTGCACGGTGCCGTCCGCGGCCAACCCGAGCCGCATGACCGGGGTGTCGACCTCGATGGCCGGGATCTGCAGCCTGACCGGCACCGAGGACGCGAGAGCGTGCGTCGCCTGCGCGGAGGACCGCGAGGACGGCGAGGTGCTCCCACTCGTGCTCGGGCGCGCGGTCGTGGGCTGTCCCCCGGCCCCACCGCCACCGCCACCGCCGCAGCTCACGAGCAACGAGGCCAGCGCCGCGGTGGTGAACGCGCGCCTGGAGGGCGAGGTCATGCCCCGGTCGCCTGCCGACGCCGTACGAGATAGAACGCCGCGCCGCCCGCCGCGAAGACCGCGGCCGCGCTCCCGCCGATAAGCGCGCCGTCGGTGCCGGACTGTGTCGTCGCCACACCGGTGTCGGGCGCTCCCTTCGGTACCTCGGCGACCTCGGCCGGGGCGGGCGCGCTGCTCGGTTCGGCGCTCTGGGCAGGGGCCTTGGTCGGTTCGCCGCTCGGGACCGGAGTCGGGGACACGCTCTCGGCAGCGCGGGTGGGGACCGGGCTCGGGGACGTCCCGTCGGCGAACGCGGGCACCGTGCTCGCCAGCACGGCGGTGCACGCGAGTGCCATGGCGCTGAGGACAGTTCGGCGCATGAATCGCTCTCTTTCGTCGGCCCGCCCGCGCTCTTGACCGGCGGGCTGGGTGGTACGGATCGAGAGAAGAGACGAGGCAGCGGTGGAGTGCGTTGTAAAGAGCTGGCAAAGCCGGTTGGCGGACTGCCGAACCGGGGGCCCACGTTGCTCGCCGTACACACGGCCGGCGAGCGACGTGGGGCGTCGCATCGAACGACTGACGTGAGATCAACTGGCGGCGGCCGCCCGGTGTGGAATCAGCCGGCGGCAGCTACCCGACCGGAGATCAGCCGGTAGCGGCGGTGAGGTCGTACAGCGTCGTCGTGCCCACGGTCTGCGGGGTGAAGGTCGTCGTCACCCAGGAGGAGATCTGCGATCCGGTGGTGTCGGTGCCGTCGCGGCTGAAGCCGCCGCCACTGTCCTCGTCGCCCTGGGCCACGAAATAGTGGATCTTCCCGTCGGCGACGTACTGCTTGAACTGCGCCAGGGTCGGCGCCGGGTCTCCGCCGCTGAAGCCGCCGATGGGCATGACCGGTTCGCCGACGGCGAGTTGCAGCCAGGTCTGATTGTCCGAGGCGACGGTCGCGGCCACCCAGGTGTACGCCGAGGCGTCCTCGGCCAGCGTGGCCCGCAGTTGGGGCGTGACCGCGTCGACGCTCCCCAGCCTGCTGCCGCTGCCACCCTTCGCCGTACCGGATGGTGCGTCTTGCCCGGCGGTCTGCTGCCCGCTTTGTGCTGCCCCGCTTTGGGGTGCGCCTGCGCCAGGGGGTCCGCCGTGTCCCTGCGCGTCGGCTGCCGAGGCGGGGCCGGCGAGTGGGGTCTGACCGGTGTGGGCCGTGGTGACCGTGGCCCACGTGTAGGAGGCGGGTCCGGCCAGTACGGCTGCCAGCGCGAGCCCCGTCGCCCCGAGGGCCAGGCGCCGCGGGAGAAGGCGTGCGAGCGCGATCCCGGCTGCGGCCAGCAGCCCTACGACCAGTACCGGCCAGCGCAGTTGGGAGGACCAGCCTTCGGCGCGGCCGAGCAGGACGAACGCCCATCCCGCCGTTGCCGCGACCGTCACCGCCAGGGCCGCCGCCGCAACCCGGCCACGCAGGCGCCAGAGGAGGACCGTGCCCATGGCGACAAGCGCGGCGATGTACGGAGCCAGCGCGACGGTGTAGTACTCGTGGAAGATCCCGGACATGAAACTGAAGGTCACCGCGGTGCATACGAGGGCGCCGCCCCAGGCCAGAAAGCCCGCACGGTGCAGGTCCGTTCGGGCGGCCCTGCGGGTGATCACCAGCGCGGCCACCAGAAGGATCAGGGCCGCGGGCAGGAGCCAGGAGATCTGGCTGCCCAGCGCGCTGTCGAACATCCGGGTGATGCCGCCGGCCTCGTCCCTGCCTCCGGCGCCTCCACCGCCGCTCGGCATGCTGCCCGATGGGGAACCGCCGCCCTTGTCCTCACCGGTGATGCGACCCAGTCCGTTGTAGCCGAGGGTCAGGTCGAGAAAGCTGTTGTTGGTGGAACCGCCCACGTAGGGGCGGGAGTCGGCGGGCCACAGTTCGACGACGGCCACCCACCAGCCGCTGCTGACCACGATCGCGGCCCCGGCCAGCAGGACATGGCCGATCCGCTTGCCCAGCGGCAGGGCCGCGCAGACCAGGTAGACCACCGTCAGCGCGGGCAGGATCAGCCACGCCTGCAAGGTCTTTACCAGGAAGGCGAGACCGAAGCAGACCCCGGTGAGCACCATCCAGCGGACGGCCCGGTTTCCTTCCAGGGCGCGCTGGAAGCAGTACAGCGCGCACACCATGAGCAGGGTCAGCAGCGCGTCGGGGTTGTTGAAGCGGAACATCAGGGCCGCGACCGGAGTCAGCGCCAGCAGCGCTCCGGCCAGCAGACCGGCGGCCGGTCCGTACAGTCGCCGCACCGCCGCGTACAGCACGCCGACAGTGGCGACGCCCATCAGCGCCTCGGGAGCGAGGATCTGCCAGGACCCGAGTCCGAAGAGGCGCACGGAGACGTCTATGGGCCACAGCGCGACCGGTGGCTTGTCCACGGTGATCGAGTTCCCCGCGTCCGAGGCCCCGAAGAAGGCGGCTTTCCAGCTCTCACCGCCCGCTTGGGCGGCCGCCGCGTAGAACTCGTTCCCGAAGCCCGACGCCCCCAGATCCCAGAGGAAGGCCACCGCCGCGACGCACAACAGCGCCCAGAAGGCGGGCCGTTCCCATGACGGACTGGCTACGCGGCCGACTTCCTCAGCCGTCCGAGGTGGCAACGGTCCCTCAAGAACAGAGGGGTTGAGCGTGGTCATGTGTCTCCTTGTGGGGGTGGACGTCGGGATGTGGGAGCGCCTCCTCGGCCTGGCCGTGGAGTCCCCTCCGGCCCGGCCGGCACCCTGCCCGGCAGGCCTCTCACCCTGCCCGGCAGGCCTCTCACCCTGCCCGGCAGACCTCTCAGCCCGCTCTCAGCTCAGCGGCCGGGGCCAGTTGCCCGAGCGCGTCCTTCCAGGGCCGTGGACCATCGCTGACCAGGAAGGAGAGCGCGTCACCGGCGCCGCCGCCGGCCTGGAGCCCTGCTCCGCGCTCACCCCCAGAGCACGTACATCTCAGGCGAATCTCAGAATCGGCCGGTAGTGATGTCCCGGTGACTCCAAGCCCTGCCGACCCCGCGGCCACGGCGCCGCCACTGGTCCGCCCCGACGGCACACGTGTCCGGGTTCTCGTGGTCGACGACGAGCCGGACCTCACCGAGGTGTTGTGCGGCGCGTTGGCCTACGAGGGCTACGACGCACGCTTCGCCGCCGACCGGGCTACCGCGGTGCGGACCACGGCCGAGTTCCGGCCGGACGCGGTGATCCTCGACGTGATGCTCCCCGACGCCGACGGATTCACGGTGCTGCGTGAGATCCGCGCCGAACTGCCCCTGGTCTGCGTGCTGTTCCTCACCGCGCGGGACGCGGTCGAGGACCGGGTCGCCGGGATCCGGGCGGGCGGCGACGACTACGTCACCAAGCCGTTCAGCCTGGACGAGGTCACCGCCCGGCTGCACGGCCTGCTGCGGCGGGCGGGAATGGCCCGCCGGAGTGCGGGGGAGACCGCGCTGACCGTCGGCGATCTGGTACTCGACGAGGACGCCCACGAAGTCACCCGCGACGGTGAGGTCATCGCCCTCTCCCCCACCGAGTACGCCCTCCTGCGGCTGCTGATGCAGCATCCGCGCCAGGTGCTCAGCAAGACGCTGATCCTCGAACGGATCTGGTCCTACGACTACGGCCACCACGCACACGTGGTCGAGCTGTACATCTCGTATCTGCGCAAGAAGGTGGACGCCGGCCGACCGCCGATGATCCATACCGTGCGCGGTGTCGGCTACGTCCTCAAACCCACCTCGTCATGAAGGCGGCGACGCGCTCCCGGCTGAACCGGCTGCGTCCCCGAACGCTCCTCCCCCGAACGCTGCGCCCTCGCATGCTGCACCTCCGCGCGCTCCTCCCCCGCACCCTGCGCGCCAAGCTCACCTGTGGCCTGGTCGTCCTGCTCGCGCTGAGCTGCGCGACCGTCGGTCTGACGAGCGTGTTCGCCCTGCGCAGCTACCTCACCAGCCAACTCGACCATCAACTCGCCGACTCCGGCTGCCTCTTCCCCTCCACGCTGCGACAACTCACGGAACAGCGGACAGTCGGGGACAACGACCAAGGACGCACGATGGTCGACAGGAGCGCCGACACACGGGGGCAGGCGATCGGCACCTTCGGCGCACGGCTGACCGACGCGAGGATCAGCGACGCCGCCGTCGTCCGGGCCAACCGGCGCACCTGGGTCACCCTCGACGCGGCCGACGAAGCGACACTCAACGGCATCCCCACCGACGGAAGCGCCCACAGCGTCACTCTCTCGACCCTCGGCGACTACCGCGTCTACGCCTGCGCGGGCAAGGACGACGACATCCTGGTCAGCGGCCTGCCGCTGGCGCCCCTCCAGAACACGGTGAAGCGCCTGGCCATGGCCTCCTCCGTGGTCTTCGGCGGAGCGCTGGTGATCACCGGAGTCGCCGGTGCCCTGTGGGTACGCCGGTCGCTGCGCCCCCTGCGCCGGGTCGCGGACACCGCTGCGGCCGTCGCCGCCCTAAAGCTGGACAGCGGCGCGGTCACCCTGCCGGGACCGACGGCGGCGGGCGATCCGCACAGCGAGGCGGGCCAGGTGGCCGCCGCCCTCGACCGCATGCTCGGCCACGTCCAGGAGGCCCTGGCCAAACGCCACACCAGTGAGGAACGGTTGCGCAGCTTCGCCGCCGACGCCAGCCATGAACTGCGCACCCCGGTCGCCTCGATCCGCGGCCACGCCGAACTCGCCCTGCGCCACCCCGGCCCGGTGCCCGCCAAGGTGGAGCGGGCCCTCGACCGGGTGGCGGCCGAGGCGGCACGTATGAGTGCGATGGTCGACGACCTGCTGCTGCTCGCCCGCCTCGACGCCGGTCGCCCCCTGCGGCGTGAACCGGTCGACGTGACCCGGCTGGTCATCGACTGCACGGACGACGCCCGGGCGGCGAGCCCCGGCCACAGCTGGGTCCTGGACCTGCCCGAGACGCCGGTCACCGTCACCGGCGACTGCGACCGCCTGGCGCAGGTGCTGACGAACCTCCTGGCCAATGCCCGTCTGCACACCCCGGCCGGCACCCTGGTGACCGTCCGGGTGGACCAACACGACCCGGACCACTGCATCTTGACCGTCACGGACAACGGCCCCGGAATCACCCCGGAGCTCCGGCAGACGCTCTTCGAGCGCTTCACCCGCGCCGACCGCCGCCACCCGGGCAACCCGGGCGCCGGGAACGGCGGTGCCGGAGCCGGTCTCGGCCTGTCCATCGCGGCGGCCATCGTGGAGGCCCACGACGGCACTCTGACCTTCCAGAGCGTCCCGGGTTCGACGGTGTTCACCGTGCTGCTGCCTGAGAAGCCCGCTCACGATGCCACTGTCTGAGAATCCCGTTCACGGTGCCACTGCTTGAGAAGCCCGTTCACGGCGCCACTGCCTGAGATTCCCCTTTAAAAGCGGCTGGAGACCCGGTATTCGCCCTGACCTGAGAGGGAACTGAGAGGTCCGCTCGGGAAGGTGAGCGCAGACCAACGTCAGCTCCCGAGGAGCCCCATGAGCAGACTCCAAAGCCCTACCGACCTGTCGACCGACAAGGCGACCGGCACGGCGACCGGCACAGCGACCGACCTGTCGACCGGCATGGCGACCGGCCTGCCTGCCCGGCACGTCCACGTGGAACACGTCATGGGCACCGTGGTCTCCATCGACCTGCGCAACTGCCGCAGGGAGGACGCCACTTCGGGTACGGACAGGGTGGTGCGCTGGCTGCATGAAGTCGACGCCCTCTTCAGTACCTACCGGCCGGACAGCGCCATCTCCCTTATCGGGCGCGGGGAGTTGTCGCCCGGGCACGCGAACGCCGAGGTGGCGTGGGTGCTGGAGAGATGCGAGGAACTGCGCCGGGAAACAGCCGGATACTTCGACGTATGGGCGACGGGGTCCCTGGATCCGTCCGCCCTGGTGAAGGGCTGGTCGGTGCAGCGGGCCGCCGACGCGCTGGTGGCCTGGGGCATCACCGACTTCTGCCTGACGGCCGGCGGCGACGTCGTGAGCCGCGGCAGCCGCGGGGCCGGACTGCCCTGGCGGATCGGGATCCAGCACCCGAGCGACCGCGGAGCCCTGGTCGCGGTGGTGCACGCCACCGGCCTCGCGGTGGCGACCTCGGGAACGTACGAGCGCGGCGAGCACATCGTCGACCCTCACACCCGCTCCCACCCCACCGGGCTGCTGTCCGTCACCGTGTGCGGCCCCGACCTTGGCACCGCCGACGCCTACGCGACCGCCGCCTTCGCCATGGGTCGCGAGGCCGCCGACTGGACGCTGGGCCTCGACGGATACGAGGCCATGACGGTGCTGGACGACGAACGCGTGTATCTCACTCCGGGCTTCCCTCTTGCCGACAGAGCCGAGGAGTCACCATGACCGCTCCCCGTATCTCCCGGCAGCCCCCGCCCAAGCCTCCGGTCCGCCCCCGCAACTGGCCCCCGCCATCGGCTCCTCCTTCGTCACGGCGCCCCGGGCGGATACGCCGCACGCTGCCCGCACCCCGCCGCCCGCTCGTCGTCGACGCGCTGGCCGCCGCCACCGGTCTCGGCCTCGGCATCTCGCTCGCGCTGGGTATCGGCGCCCAGACCGTCAGCGCGCTGGCCACTCCGGGCGGTGTCGCCACGGCACTCGGCCGCATCACCGGAATGCTCAGCGGATACGCGATGGTCATCACCGTGCTGCTCTCGGCACGCATCCCGCCGCTGGAACGCGCCCTGGGCCAGGACCGGTTGATCGTCTGGCACCGGCGGATCGCACCCTGGGGTCTCTACCTGCTTCTTGCGCACGCCGTGCTGATCACCGTCGGATACGCGCGCGCGGCGAAGACGGGAATCCTGGCGGAGATCGGCCAACTGCTCTGGACCTACTCGGGCATCCTGTCGGCCACCGCCGGAAGCGCCCTGCTGCTGGCCGCCGGGGTCACCTCATACCGGCGGGCACGACGCCGGATGAAGTACGAGACCTGGTGGGCCGTCCACCTCTACACCTACCTGGGCCTGGGCCTCTCGTTCGTCCACCAGGTCGACACCGGTGCGCCGTTCGTGGGGCACTTGCCGGCCACGGCCTGGTGGACCTCGCTGTGGGTGGGCGCGCTGATCGTCGTACTCACCTTCCGGGTGGGGCTCCCGCTGTGGCGGTCCGTACGGCACGACCTGCGTGTCGCCCAGGTGTCCGCCGTAGGACCCAACACCTGGTCCATCGTGCTCAGCGGGCGGCAGCTGGAGCGGCTGCCCACGGCCGGCGGACAGTTCATGATGTGGCGCTTCCTGCGCCGTGAGCTGTGGTGGCAGGCCCACCCCTACTCACTGTCGGCCACTCCTCAAGGGGATCATCTCCGCATCACGGTCAAGGAGTTGGGCGACCACAGCACGGCCCTGTCCCGGCTCACCCCGGGAACCCGGGTGGCGTTCGAAGGCCCCTACGGGGTCTTCACCGCCGACGCACGCCAGTCCCGGAACGTCCTGCTCGTCGGCGCCGGCGTGGGTACGACACCCATCCGCGCCCTCCTCGACGACCTGCCCCGGGACACCCACGTCGTCGTCCTGCTGCGCGGCAGGCGCTCCGAAGACATCGCGCACCTGGACGAGTTCGAGCGTCTGGTCGGCAAACGCCGTGGCCTGCTGCACGCGCTGACCGGGCCGCGGGAGGCGGTTCATCTGAACGCGGCGGCCCTGCACACCCTCGTCCCCGACATCGCCGGCCGGGACGTCTTCGTCTGCGGCCCCGACGAGTTCACCCGTACGGTCATCGCCGCCGCCCGTGGCGCCGGGGTGCCCGAACTCCACATCCACCACGAGGCGTTCGCGTTCTGACGTACCGACCGCCCGGCAGCGGCGGCGGCAGCCTCGGCCATCTCTGGAGAACCCCATGCGACGTGCCCCGATCGTCCTGGTCGCGACCGTTGTCGGCACCACCGGCGTGCTGATGTTCAAGCCGCACGAGGTCGTCCCGACCGTCGCGTCATCCTCTTCGTCCTCCTCGACGGCAGGTCAGGACGCGACCGTCTCGACGAGCGGCTCCACCACCACCGCAACCGGCGCCGTCATCAGCACCCAGTTCGGCAACACCCAGGTTCAAGTCACCATCGAGGCCGGGAAGATCACCGACGTCGAACCGCTCCAGATACCCGGCAACGAACCGCAGTCGGTGCAGATCAGCAACGGCGCGGTGCCGACCCTGCGGGAGAGCGCGCTGTCCAAGCAGAGCGCCGCGATCGACTCGGTCAGCGGCGCGACCATCACCAGCCAGAGCTATGCCGCATCCCTCCAGTCCGCCCTCGACAAGGCCGGTTTCACAGCCGCCGACGGCTCCACCGCACCCACCACGGCGCCCACCGAATCCGAGGAGCGCGGGCACGGCGGCGGATTCGGAGGAGGCGGCGGCTTCGACGGCTAGGCGGTCCCGGTGACTCGAGTCCTGTCCGATGGCCAGACGGTCCCCGTGACTTGATCCTGCCCGATCGCCAGACGGTTCCCATGACCCATGAGCAATGACCAATGAGCAATGACCTGATTCCGGTCCGATAGATGGACGGCCCCGTGACCTGATTCGTGCCCTGCCCGCACCCACTTCCCCGGCACAGGCAACCCACAGGACCCCATTCGCTTCCTTACGAGGCGTGAGGGGCTCCCGGGACGGACGGGACGCCCTCGCCCCAAGTGCGAGGAGGGACCCTTGAACCGAACCCGGCGAATAGGTGTCACCGCCGTGGCCGTGCTCGCGGCCCTGGCGGGCTTACCGGGCCTGGCCCAGGCTCAACAGTCGCCCCAGGCAAAGCCGTTGACGGCAGACGCGGACAGCGGACTGCCGCCCGGCTGGCGCGTCACCGGGGATGGCGGCACGCGTGAACTGGTCTGGCGGTCGGACAGACCCGTGCCCGCGGGTGACGCCCGTGTCGAGTTCCACGCGGACGGCCGGCTGCTCGGCGTACCGAAACCGGCCAAGGACGGCCGCACGTTCCGGCTCGCCGTCAACCGGGCCACGCCACTCGATGACCTCCAAGTCCTGGCGAGCGGACGCCGGTTGGACGCGCCCGCCGACAGCACCGACAAGAAGGCGACGACCTCCGCAGCGGCCGTCCAGCCCCCGGCTCAACTCCCGGCGAACTCCGTGGACCCCGGCAAGCCGGGCTCTTACTCCACGGTCACCGGCGAGTACGACCTCGCCCCGGTGAAGCTGCCCGGGCTGGCCGCGCCTGTCGAGATGGAGGCCGTCGTCGTCGCGCCCAAGGGCGCCACCGGCAAGCGGCCCCTCGCGCTCTTCCTGCACGGCCGCCACCCCACCTGCTACAAGCCGGGCGGGACCGAGGACGACTGGGACATGGAGTGGCCCTGCGCGGCCGGCACGGAGCCGATCCCCAGCCACAAGGGCTATCTGCAGGACCAGAGACTGCTTGCCTCCCAGGGCTATGTGACGGTGTCGATCTCCGCGAACGGCATCAACGGCCAGGACGGGGAAGCCGAGGACGGCGGTGCCCAGGCGCGCTCCTCGCTGGTACGACAGCACCTCGCCAAGTGGGCCGGCTGGGCCGCCAGGCCGGCCACCGCCCCGGCGGGCGTGCCCGGCGCGACGAAGGCCGACCTGTCCAAGGTCCTGCTCGTCGGCCACTCACGCGGCGGCGAGGGCGTCAACCGAGCCGCCCTGGACAGCCTCTACCTGCCGCCCGCCGCACAGGACGGCTACAAGGGCCCCGTGCGCTGGAAGATCCGCGGGACCGTCCTCATCGGACCGACGATCTTCGGCCAGAACCCGGTCGCCGACGTGCCGTCCACGACGATCCTCCCCGGCTGCGACGGCGACGTCTCCGACCTCCAGGGCGAGGTGTACGTCGACGGGACGCGCGGGGTCAGCCAGGGCAGCGCCCTGCACAGCGCCGTCTACGTGGTCGGCGCCAACCACAATTTCTTCAACACCGAGTGGACACCGGGCAAGGCCGCGGCACCCTCCTGGGACGACTTCTGGGAGTTCCCGGACGAGGAGCCCGACGCGGTGTGCTCCCCGGGCACCAGCACCCGGCTGACCTCCGACCAGCAGCACCGGGCGGGCTCCACCTACATCGCCGCCGCGGCCCGGCTGTTCGTCGCCGACGACGACCGGGTGCGCCCGTTGCTCGACGGCACGGGCCGACGCGCCCCGTCCGCAGACCCGGCCCGCGTGCTGACCCACGCGGTCGGCGCCCGCCGTACGGGCGGCTTCCTGCCCGACGCCCCGGTGAAGGTGACCGGTGGCAGGCTGTGCGCGGCGCTCGATCCCGACCCGGCGGTGGCCTGTCTGCCCCCGGACGCCGAGGGTTCCTCGCCGCACTTCCCGTGGTGGTTCACGACCAAGGAGGCCGGCCGCGGCGCGGTCGCACTGAAGTGGTCGGCGCCGGGCACCGCGACCAGGATCTCCCCCGCCGCTCCGGTGTCACTCTCCGGTGCCAAGAGCCTGGCGCTGCGCGTGTTCGTGCCTCCGAACACCACCGGCACCAAGCTCGACGTGACCGTCACCGACTCTTCCGGCCGCCGGGCCAAGCTCGGCCAGGTCCGGGTCGACGGACTGCCGGGCAGCGTGCGTACCGCCTCGTACTGGGCACGCGAACTGCGCGTCCCGCTGACCGCGGCCACCCGTGCCGGACTCGACCTCAAGCACATCAAGTCCCTTGAGCTGACACCGCGTTCGGGGTCCGGACAGGCCTGGCTGATGGACGCCTGGGGCTGGGCTCCCGGCACCCCGACGGTCAGGGCCGCGGCGCTGCCGCGCGTCGACATCGGCCGGCTCACCGTCAAGGAGGGAGACTCCGGCACCCGGACCTACCACGTCCCGGTGCAGGTCTCCGGGCACGGCAGCGGCAAGGTCCGTATCGCCGTCGTCGACCCCGACACCCGGGAGTCCACGAGCAAGGTGGTCACGGTGAGGGCCGGCGGCAACGCCGTCGACGTGCCCATCGGGGTGAAGGGCGACACGCGCTTCAACTATGACGAGCAGTACGACGTCCTCGCGAAGGCCGTACGCGGCGCCGTCATCGGCTCCTACCGGGGCGGGGTCACCGCCCAGAACGACGACCCGGAGCCCACGGTCAGCCTGAGTCCCGTCAAGGACCAGGGGACCGAGGGGGACACGCTGACCTGGCGGCTCACCCTCTCCGAGCCCGCCGAGGTGGACCTCTGGCAGCCGGTCCTGGCGTTCCCGGTCACGGCGGGCGCCGAACTGTCCACCAAGGACGTGGACCCGCAGTGGCTGATGGACCTCGTCGGTGAACTCCCCGACCCGGAGCGCCCCCTCTCCCAGGTGCTCCAGTGGGTGTACGCGACCGTCCCCGCCGGAACCACCGGCACCGACTTCACCGTACCGACGGTGAAGGACCAGCTGACCGAGCCGGCCGAGTCGGTACGCCTCGCGGTGACCGACTACGAGGGCGTGCCGCTGCCCGGCAGCCCCGTGGTCACGGGCACGGTGGTGGACGCGCCGTAGACGGACAAGGTGAGCAATGCCCCCTGCGTACGTCCGCAGGGGGCATTGCTGTCACCCGGTCACCCACCCCCCAGCCCACTACCTACAGCCCCGCGATCGCGTTCCACCGCTTCGCGAACTCCGTACGTTCCGAGGACTCGATATCGCGTGCGATCGCGAGCCGCTTGCGCATGCCGGCGTCAGGGAAGATCAGCGGGTCCTCGGCGAGGGCGGCGGTGTCCTCGTCCTTGGAGGAGGCGAGGACGTCCTGGGCGGCGGGGACGGGGCAGACGTAGTTGACCCAGGTGGCCAGTTCGGCGGCGACCTCGGGCTGGTAGTAGTAGTCGACGAGCTTCTCCGCGTTGGCCTTGTGACGGGCCAGGTTGGGGATCATCAGGGACTCGGCCCACAGTTCGGCGCCCTCCTCGGGGACGACGAAACGGATGTCGGGGTCGTCGGCCTGGAGCTGGATCACGTCTCCGGAGTACGCCTGGCAGGCGAGGACGTCGCCGCTGGAGAGGTCCTTGATGTAGTCGTTGCCGGTGAAGCGCCGGATCTGGCCGTTGTGCACGTACTTCTCGACCTGGTCACAGACCTGGTGGAAGTCGTCGGCCGTCCATCCGGTGATGTCGACGCCGTTGCCCTGCATCAGCAGCGCGAACGCCTCGTCGAGGCCGGAGAGGAGGGTGACCCGGCCCCTTGAGGTCGTCCGCCCACAGGTCGGAGACGTGCCTGATCTCGCGGCCGACCGTGCGGCGGTTGTACGCGATGCCGGTGATCCCCGACTGCCATGGCACGGTGGATCTGCGGCCGGGGTCGAAGGCGGGCGAACGCAGCAGCGGGTCAAGGTACTTGGTGACGTTCGGCTGCTTGGCGCGGTCCATCTCCTGGACCCAGCCGAGGCGGACGAAGCGTGCGCACATCCAGTCGCTGATGACGATCAGGTCGCGGCCGGTCTGCTGATGGTTCATCAGGGACGGGCTGATCTTCCCGAAGAACTCGTCGTTGTCGTTGATCTCCTCGACGTAGTCGACAGAGATCCCGGTGCTCTTCTCGAAGGCGTCCAGTGTCGGCCGCCTCGTCGTGTTCTCGTCGTCCGTGTCGATGTAGAGCGGCCAGTTCGCCCACGTCAGCCGCTTGTCGCGGGCGGAGAGGTCGGCACCGGCCCGGTCGCCCGGCGACACGTACGCGGCGGGCACCCCGCACCCCGCCAGGGCACCGAGCGCCGCGCCACCGCCGAGGGCGCGCAGCAGGGACCGGCGGGGCAGGGTCGAGGTCTTCCGGTTCACGGGCACCCGGGCAGCATCCCGCCCTCGGCTCGGCCGGGACAATGGACGCTGCGTCGAGCGCTCGGGCGCCGAACCGACACCCTGTCGATCACTTCGTACGGCCGACCGCGACCGGCAGCTGAGCGGGCACACCCGGCGGAAACCCGACCCGCACGCTCAGCCCGCCCTCCGGGCGCGACCAAGCCTCGACCGTGCCGCCGTGCGCGGCGACGACGGCCGCGACGATCGACAGGCCGAGGCCAAGACCGTCGCGCTTGCCGACACGTTCGGCGCCGAGGCGGCGGAACGGCTGGAAGAGCCCGGACATCTGGCCGGGCGGGATCACCGGACCGCTGTTGGCAATCCGCAGGACCGGGCGCCCGCCGTCGAGCCCGGTCCACACACGGACCCAGCTCTCCTCGCCGTCGGGGTGGTTGTGCCGTACGGCGTTGTCGGCGAGGTTGACGACCAGGCGCTCGATCAGCTGCGGATCCCCGAGTACGGGGGCACGGCCGAGGTCGGTCTCCACCCGCGGCCCGCCCTCGGGCAGCCGCGCCCGTACGACCTCCGCGAGGTCGACGAACTCCCGCCGCTGAAGCCCCCGCTGGCTGCGCGCAAGGGTCAGCAGCGTCTCGATCAGCCGCTCCTGCTCCCGCCCCGCGGCGCGCACCCGCAGGCACGCGGCCCGCAGACTCTCCACGGAGGCATCCGGATCGTCGAGCGCGACATCCACGATGGCCTGCTGGAGGGTAAGTGCGCACCGCTTCTGAAGGAGGCCGGCATCACCCTTCCGGCCGCACCCGGCAGCCTGCCGGGTATCCCCGACCTGCCCGGCCGCCCGGGCCAGCCCGAAAAGGGCAGAAGCGAGCGCATCGAACCCGGCGACCCCGAGGGCCTCCCCTCGCTCACCCACGCGGTCAAGAACGCCTGACCTTCGCGGAGGGGGGAAGAACGCGGCCCCGGACGGATCAACTCCCGTCCGGGGCCGCGCACTTGATGCGTCCCTGCTACGCGTCCAGCGACGTCATCACGTGCTTGATCCGCGTGTAGTCGTCGAACCCGTACGCCGAAAGGTCCTTGCCGTAACCGGACTTCTTGAAGCCGCCGTGCGGCATCTCGGCGACCAGCGGGATGTGGGTGTTGATCCACACGCAGCCGAAGTCGAGGGCCTTCGACAGCCGCATCGCCCGCCCGTGGTCCTTCGTCCAGACCGAGGAGGCGAGGGCGAACTCGACGCCGTTGGCCCACTCGATGGCCTGCGCCTCGTCCGTGAAGGACTGGACGGTGATGACCGGGCCGAAGACCTCGTTCTGGATGATCTCGTCGTCCTGCTTCAGGCCCGACACTACGGTCGGCGCGTAGAAGAAGCCGACCTCGCCGACCCGGTGGCCGCCCGCCTCGACCTTGGCGTGGGCGGGCAGGCGCTCGATGAAGCCGCAGACCTGCTTGAGCTGGTTCGGGTTGTTCAGCGGGCCGTACAGCACGTCCTCGTCGTCCGGCTGCCCGGTCTTCGTGTCGGCGGCGGCCTTGGCGAGCGCGGTCACGAACTCGTCGTGGATGGCCTCCTGGACCAGCACGCGTGTGGCGGCCGTACAGTCCTGGCCCGCGTTGAAGAAGCCCGCCACCGAGATGTCCTCGACGGCCTTGGCGATGTCGGTGTCCTCGAAGACGACCACAGGAGCCTTGCCGCCCAGCTCCAGGTGGACCCGCTTGAGGTCCTTGGACGCCGACTCGGCGACCGACATGCCCGCGCGCACGGAGCCCGTGATGGAGGCCATCGCCGGGGTGTGGTGCTCGACCATCAGCCGGCCGGTGTCACGGTCGCCGGTGACGACGTTGAAGACGCCCTTGGGCAGGATCGAGCCGATGATGTCGGCGATCAGGACGGTGGAGGCGGGAGTCGTGTCCGAGGGCTTGAGGACGACGGTGTTGCCGGCCGCGAGCGCGGGGGCGAACTTCCACACCGCCATCATCATGGGGTAGTTCCAGGGCGCGACCTGCGCGCAGACCCCGATGGGCTCGCGGCGGACGATGGAGGTCAGGCCCTCCATGTACTCGCCGGCGCTGCGCCCCTCCAGCATCCGGGCGGCGCCCGCGAAGAAGCGGATCTGGTCGACCATCGGCGGGATCTCCTCGGACCGGGTCAGCCCGATCGGCTTGCCGGTGTTCTCCACCTCGGCCGCGATCAGCTCCTCGGCCCGCTCCTCGAAAGCGTCCGCGATCTTGAGGAGCGCCCGCTGGCGCTCGGACGGGGTCTGGTCGCGCCAGGCCGGGAAGGCCGCGGCGGCGGCCGCCATCGCGGCGTCCACGTCCGCCTGGCCGGACAGCGGCGCCGTCGCGTACGCAGCGCCGGTCACGGGGTTGATGACCTCGGTGGTCCGCCCGTCGGCGGCGTCCCGGAACTCACCATCGATGTAGTTGCGCAGACGACGCAGCTCGGTGCTCACTGCCGGCCCTCCAGGTTCGGGTGTCCATTGACTTCAGATGACTGCGGACATCCATGACCTCAGGTGACGGTGACGTCGGGATGTCCATTCACTGAGACACCCACCCTAATCCGTGCGCCCACGTTTTCAACACCCCCGATCGCCCCAGAACTGCGAAATCCGCAACACTCACACCTCTAAACAACGAATTTCATCGCATCGGCCTTGCGGATCCGTCGAGACGTCGTGCACAGTGAAGCCGTGGCCAGTCGAAGCGCAGACCCCAGGGACTCCCGCGAGTCCAGGAACGGCAGTCCCTCGTTGGACACCGTCTCCCTCGCCATCATCGAGCAGCTCCAGCAGGACGGACGCCGTCCGTACGCCGCGATCGGCAAGGCCGTCGGCCTCTCCGAGGCGGCCGTGCGTCAGCGCGTCCAGAAGCTGCTCGACCAGGGCGTGATGCAGATCGTCGCCGTCACGGACCCGCTCACCGTGGGTTTCCGCAGGCAGGCGATGGTGGGCATCAACGTGGAGGGTGATCTGGAGCCGGTGGCCGACGCCCTGACCGCGATGCCGGAAGTCGAGTACGTGGTGATGACCGCGGGCTCGTTCGACCTCCTCGTAGAAGTCGTCTGCGAGGACGACGACCACCTGCTGGACGTCATCAACAAACGCATCCGGGCCCTCCCCGGCGTGCGCTCCACCGAGAGCTTCGTTTACCTGAAGCTCAAGAAACAGACCTACATGTGGGGAACCCGATAACCGTGAGCACCAAGGACCTCAGCAAGACCGCGTACGACCACCTGTGGATGCACTTCACCCGCATGTCCTCGTACGAGAACGCGCCCGTTCCCACCATCGTGCGTGGTGAGGGCACCTACATCTACGACGACAAGGGCAAGCGCTACCTCGACGGTCTCGCGGGCCTGTTCGTGGTCCAGGCGGGCCACGGCCGCACGGAGCTCGCGGAGACGGCGTTCAAGCAGGCGCAGGAGCTGGCCTTCTTCCCGATCTGGTCCTACGCCCACCCCAAGGCCGTCGAACTCGCCGAGCGCCTCGCGCACTACGCGCCGGGCGACCTGAACAAGGTGTTCTTCTCCACCGGCGGCGGCGAGGCCGTCGAGACCGCGTGGAAGCTGGCGAAGCAGTACCACAAGCTCACCGGCAACCACACGAAGTACAAGGTCATCTCGCGCGCGGTCGCCTACCACGGCACCCCGCAGGGCGCCCTGTCCATCACCGGCCTGCCGGCCCTGAAGGCCCCCTTCGAGCCGCTGGTCCCCGGCGCGCACAAGGTCCCGAACACCAACATCTACCGCGCCCCGATCCACGGCGACGACCCGGTCGCCTTCGGCCGCTGGGCCGCCGACCAGATCGAGCAGGAGATCCTCTTCGAGGGCCCGGAGACCGTCGCCGCGGTCTTCCTGGAGCCGGTGCAGAACGCGGGCGGCTGCTTCCCGCCGCCCCCCGGCTACTTCCAGCGCGTGCGCGAGATCTGCGACAAGTACAACGTCCTGCTCGTGTCCGACGAGGTCATCTGCGCCTTCGGCCGCCTCGGCACGATGTTCGCCTGCGACAAGTTCGACTACATCCCGGACATCATCACCTGCGCCAAGGGCATGACCTCGGGCTACTCCCCGATCGGCGCCACCGTCATCTCCGACCGCATCGCCGAGCCCTTCTACAAGGGCGACAACACCTTCCTGCACGGCTACACCTTCGGCGGCCACCCCGTCTCCGCGGCCGTCGCGCTCAGCAACCTCGACATCTTCGAGCGCGAGGGCCTCAACCAGCACGTGCTGGACAACGAGGCGAACTTCCTGCAGACCCTGCAGAAGCTGCACGACCTGCCGATCGTCGGCGACGTCCGCGGCAACGGCTTCTTCTACGGCATCGAACTGGTGAAGGACAAGGCCACCAAGGAGACCTTCACGGACGAGGAGTCGGAGCGCGTGCTCTACGGCTTCGTTTCCAAGAAGCTCTTCGAGTACGGCCTCTACTGCCGCGCCGACGACCGCGGTGACCCGGTCATCCAGCTGTCGCCGCCGCTGATCTCCGACCAGTCGACCTTCGACGAGATCGAGGGGATCGTCCGTCAGGTACTGACGGAGGCGTGGACGAAGCTGTAGACGCCGCGGAACTGATCAGCTGATCAACATCGGCCCCGGTGCCGCCCGTTCGAGTGAGAATGGGCCGCCCGGGGCCGCGTGCTGTCCGGCCTCCCGGCCCCGACTCCCTAGCGTGCCCAGTGACCGATCGGCCTTGCCTTCGTTCCCCCGACCGGGGGACCGAGCGAGCTCGGGGAAGTGCGGACGCACTCCTCCGAAGCCGCTCAGGCAGCGCAAATCAGATCTGAACGAGGTGTACGCGATGGTGGCCCCGCCCGACAACGACGTGATCTGGGCACGCGCCCTGCACGTCAAGCACAACGGCTCGCCGGCGCTCAGCGGTGTCTCGCTCGGCGTCCGGGAGGGCGAGATCCTCGCCGTCGGCGGCCCGCGCGGCAGCGGCAAGACGACACTGCTGCGGTGTCTGGCGGGCCAGCTCCTGCCGGACCAGGGCGAGATCTGGTTCAACAGCACACCCGTGCACACCATGGGACCGCTCACCCGCGAACGGCTGCGCCGCGACCGCTTCGGCTGGATCGACCCGAGCCCGGTCCTCGTCCCCGAGCTGAACGCCTGGGAGAACGCGGCGCTGCCGCTGATGCTGCGCGGCTGCGGACGCCGGGCGGCCAAGACCGCCGCCCTGGAGTGGCTGGAGCGCCTCGACATCGGCAACTGCGCCCGCAAGCGCCCGCACGAGCTGCTCCAGGCCGAGCGCCAGCGCGTCGCCGTCGCCCGCGCGCTCGTCCCCTCGCCCACCGTGCTCTTTGCCGACGAGCCGACCGCCCCGCTGCACCGCGCCGACCGCGCCCATGTGCTGCGTACGCTCACCACTGCGGCCCGTTCGCACGGGATCACGGTCGTCCTGGCCACACACGACGCGGAGACCGCGGCGCTCGCCGACCGCACGGTCTCGCTCCTGGACGGACGGCGCGTGAACACCGTCCACCTTCCCCCGGTCGCCGAGTCGGAAGGCCGGGCCGCGTGCTCGCTCTCCGTCTAGCCCGCAGGGCCGACCCCCTCGTCCAGCTGCGCCGGCTCCTGGTCACCGCCGCGTCGGCGAGCACCGGCTTCCTGCTGCTGTGCACGCTGGGGTACGCGATGGCGCATCCGGACGCCTCGACCGCCTCGGTGCTCCGCCTGACCTGGTGCGTCGCTCCGCTGGCCGCCACCGTGTACTTCGCGGTCGCGGTCGCCCGCACCGACCCGGGCACCCGGCCGCGCCCCGGGCTCTCGGCGATCGGCCTCGGCCCCGGCCGTCTGATGGCCATCGCGGCGGTCACCACCGCCCTGTCCACCACCCTCGGCTCGCTGCTCGCCCTGCTCTTCTTCCTGCACCTGCGCGGCGATCTGACGGGGATGCCCTTCGACGGCGCGGCGGCGGAGTTCCTCGCCGCAGACCAGCCGCTCCCGCTGCCCGCCGCGCTGACCCTGCTCGCACTTGTGCCGCTGGCGGCTTCGGCGGCGAGCGCGGTGGTACTGCGGCCACGGGACGCGACGGTACGCCGCGGGGGCGCATGGCTCGCGGCACGCGCGGGCGCGGTGGGCAGCGCCCCGGCGCGCGCATCCCGGCGCACGCCCCGACATGCGGGGAAAGGCCTCCCGCGAGCCGAAAAGGACACGCGGGCGCACGACCAGTCCGACGCCACCGGGACCATCGACTCCTACGACATCACCGGCTCCACCGAGAACGCGGACACGTACGCCATCGCCGGCGTCGGCACCGCCAGGAACCCGGACACGTACGACATCACCGGCGCCGCCGCGCAAGACGCGACCGCATACGACCGCGCGGGCGGCCCCCGCAGCGACGCGAACCCGGCGGACAGCACCGGCACGAGCACTCACGACGCTTCTTCCCAGGACCCGCGTCTCCTCGAAGTCCCGGGGCTCCCTCCCACCTCGCAGACCACCCCGAGCGGCCTTCCCTGGGGCGCCGCCGTGCTCGCGGCGGGCCTCGCCGTGGAGACGTACGCGAGCCGTTCCGGCACGGCCCCCGGTCTCGCGCTGCCCGGCGGTCTCGCGGGCGGCCCCGCCGGGGTGCTGGTCGGCTGGGCGCTGACCGCTGTCGGCCTGGCTCTTGCCGGGCCTGCGATCACCTACGCCTGCGGGCGGCTGCTCCAGGCCGTCCGGCCGGGCGCGGTGCGGCTGCTCGCCGGGCGGGTGCTGCAGGCGGAGGCGCGGCGGATCGGGCAGCCGCTCGGCGTGGTGTGCGCGGTGGCATCGGGAGGGTACGCCGTGGCCACGCTCTACACCGGCGCACGCCCCGACTTCGGTCCGCTGACCACCCTCGGCGCCCTGGTGGTCGCGGGGTGCACCCTCCTAACCCTGGCGACGGCCGCACTGGAGGCCAGGCAGGAGCGCGCGGACACCACGGCGGCATTGCTACGGCTGGGCGCGCCCGCGACCGTGCTGCGGAGCGCCGCCGCCCTGCGCGTGGGTGCGCTGCTCGCCGTATTCGGCCCGCTGACCTGGGCGGTCGCCGAACTCGCCGCGCTCCCCCTGGTCGGCTGACCGCCCGAAGGAGAAAAGTCCGCGCCGAGCGATGAGTTCCGCGCGGACCCCCGGTCTATCCCTGCGAACGACACCACAGCGCCGTACCGCACCGATGGGAGACCTGGACATGTACCAGCAGATGATCTTCGTGAACCTGGCCGTCGCCGACGTCGACACCTCCAAGAAGTTCTTCACCGAGCTGGGCTACGCGATCAACCCGCAGTTCTCGACGGACGACTGCGCCTGCGTGGTGATCAGCGACACGATCATCGCGATGATGCTGAGCAAGCAGCGCTACGCCGACTTCACGAAGAAGCAGATCGCGGACTCCACCAAGACCAGCGAGGTACTGCTGTGTCTGAGCGCCGAGAGCCGCGAGAAGGTCGACGAGCTCGTCGACAACGCCATCGCGGCAGGCGGCTCGGCCTCCGGCGAGACCCAGGACCACGGCTTCATGTACGGCCGCGCCTTCGACGACCCTGACGGCCACACCTGGGAGGTCATGTGGATGGACCCGGCAGCGGTCCAGGGCTGACCGACCGCGGGCACACGGGCGTCCGAGCCCGCTCGGCAGAGGACATGGGCGGTGTACGGGGCGGGGCGGCGAGGGCGGGCGGGACGTCCGCTGAGGGCAGGCACGGGCCGCAAGCGGCAGGTTGTAGGCGCGGGCGGCACGCAGCCTGCAGCAGGCACAGCCGCAGGTTGCGGACGGCGAACAGCAGAGGCGGCCGGCAGGCACGGCCGCGGGCCGCGGGCGGCGAACAGCAGAGGCGGGCGACAAGCAGTAGGCACGGGCCGCAAGCAGCAGGCTGTAGGCGCGAGCGGCACGCAGCCTGCAGCAGGCACAGCCGCAGGTTGCGGACGGCGAACAGCAGACGCGGCCGGCAGGCACGGCCGCGGGCCGCGGGCGGCGAACAGCAGACGCGGGCGACAAGCAGTAGGCACGGGCCGCAAGCGGTATGTAGGCACGGGCCGCAAGCAGCAGGCTGCAGGCGCGGGCGGCAGGCACGGCCGCAGGCAGCGGGCCGCAAGCGGCAGATGCGGGCGGCAAGCTCGGCCGCAGGCAGCGGACAGCAGAGCCGGGCGCCGTGTCGCGGGCGGCGCAGGACACCCCCAGGCACCGGGCACCGGGCACCGGGCACCGGGCACCGGGCACCGCAACGACCCCGCCCAACCCGAGGCCCAGAGCACCCCACCGCCCGCCGCGATCCCTCAGCCCACGGCCGCCCCGGCGACCCACGGCGGCCCAGGCAGCCCGTCGGCCCCGTCCTCACGACGGCCCCCTCCCCAGCCCGCCCCCGAACCTCGCCGCCCATGCGCCTAGCATGGCCGCGTGCACCCGCAGCCGACCCCCCTCCACGCCTCCCATGACCGTGAGATCGAGTCCCTCGACGAGTTCGACGAGGTCGTCTCGAAGCACGGCTCACTCGCCCACTTCCGTGTTCAGGCAGTCGATCTGACAGCCCGTACAACGGACCTGCTGTCCCTGGACACCGCGGGCGCCGTCTTCCTCGGCTGCCCGATGGACCCCGACGCGGCGGCGAGGATACGCACGGCGGGCGCGCTGGTCTTCCCACCAGTCCCCGGCCTGCCCTTCGACCCCTACCGTGGCCTGCTCTACTCCCCCGGTGAACTCTTCGAACGGCTCGACGCGGGCTACGAGGAAACGCCGGACGCCCGCGCGTACGCCTGGTTCCAGCAGACCAAGGCCGACGGCGACGTCTTCTCGTCGATGCTCCGCGCGATCCACGACGACGCGGTCTCCGACGCGCTCGACGAACTCCTTGTCGGCGCGCGGGTGGTGGGCGTGATGGGCGGCCACGCCATGGCACGGGGCACGCAGGCGTACGAGGGGGCGGCGCGCCTCGGCCGTGAGCTGGCGCGCGCCGGTTACACGGTCGCCACCGGCGGCGGCCCGGGTGCGATGGAGGCGGCGAACCTGGGCGCGTACGCGGCCCCCTTCGACGACGAGATGCTCGGCGAGGCCCTCGAACTCCTCGCGCGGGCGCCGTCGTTCGCCCCCTCGATCACCGACTGGGCGCGCGCCGCCTTCGAAGTGCGCGGACGCTGGCCCGCCGGCGGCCCCTCGGTCGGTATCCCCACCTGGTTCTACGGCCATGAGCCGCCGAACGCCTTCGCCGCACACATCGCCAAGTACTTCGCCAACGCGACCCGCGAGGACGGCCTGCTGGCCCGCTCGAACGCGGGCGTCGTCTTCCTGCCGGGCGCCGCCGGGACCGTACAGGAGATCTTCGACAACGCGACGCCGAACTACTACGAGTCCCGTGGCGAGCCGACGCCGATGGTTCTCGTGAACCGCGCCCACTGGACCGAAAAACACCCCACCTGGCCCCTCCTCCAGTCGCTCGCCCGCGAGCGGGCGATGGAGTCCCGAATCGCCCTTGTTGACCGTATCGAGGACGCTCCGGCCGCTCTCAAACGTCTCGGTGGTTAACGACAAGGTAAAGGCAGCGCCTTGGCAGGGCATATGCATTGACAGCCCTTAGCTGGCGCTTATAAACCAGTGAGGCTACTGGGGGCGCTGTTGTGGCAGCAGAGCAGCAGAACGCCCCTCTCACCCCCCGCAGTTGCGCATCCCCGTGAAGGGCAATCGTGTCCATATCTCGCCGTACCGCACGTTCTGTGCGAATCCTCGGTGTTGCTTCAGCGACGGCCGCGCTCGCGCTCGGTGTCGCCGGCAACGCAATGGCCTGCAACATTAAGGACTTCACCGCCGTCGCCGACTGCGACGACAACGGGAAGGGCATCATCACCGTCAAGGACGTTGACGCCTCGGGCGTCAAGGCCACCGTGTCGGTCTACCTCGAGTCGAACGGCGCCGACGCGAAGCTCGTCGGCGAGGAGACCGTGGTCGGCACCCGCGAGGGCGCCATCGTCACGTTCTCGGAGGACTGGGCTCCCAAGGCCGAGTACCGCGTCCACATCAAGGCGGAGAACAACGCCGTCGACGAGGACATCTCCCCGAACCTGATCACGCCGGACAAGGCGTGCACGTCCACGGAGACCACTCCGCCGGCCTCGACGCCTCCGGCCTCGGAGACGCCTTCCCCGTCGGCGACGCCTTCGGACTCGGCGACCCCGTCGCCCGCCGAGAGCACCACCGCCCCCGCCACGACGGGCAGCAACGCTCCGTCCCCCGCGGCCGGTGAGTCCAACCTCGCCGAGACCGGTGCGAACTCCAACACCCCGGTGATCGCCGGCATCGCCGGTGCGTTCGTCCTGGTCGGTGGCGGATCGGTGTTCTACGGCATGCGCCGCCGTGGCGCGACGAAGGCCTGATCCTCACACCGTACGAAACGTGTGGCCCGCCCCCTCACCGAGGAGGCGGGCCACACGCCTGTGGTGACCCTTAACCCGTGCGAGCACCCGCGATTCGGGGCGTACCCCTGGTGCGCACCCGCGACGCGGGACCCGGACCTGGACCTGGACCTGGACCCGAACCCGGACCTGGGTCCGGACCTGGACCTGGACCCGGACCCCGGACCCGGACCCGGATCTGGACCTACCCGAACGTCGCCCGCTCCAGCCAGAACTCCAGCAGCTCCCGCTCTCCCAGCACCTCCAACCGCCCGCCGTCCAGCGGCAGTCGGCGGTAGAAGCCCAGCAGTACGTCGGTCAGCGGACCCCGCAGCGCGACGGTCGCCTTCTCGTGACCGCGCCGCCATACGACACCCTCCTCGGTGAGTTCGACGACCCACTCGGCGTTCAACTCGGGGCTCGTGTCTGTGGCGTGGAGATGGATGCTGCGCCCCGTTCCGCGCAGCTCCCGTGCCGCCTCGTGCGGCTGAGTCCGCTGCATGTACTCCACGATCCCCAGCCACTCGTCGATCGCGTCGACGGCCACATCGGGATCGACCTCGTACGGCAGCCCCACGGCCAGTGTCGCGTCGGCGCGGTGGATCGCCAACTCGTGCGTCATCCGACGCGCCCAGAAACCGGAGTTGAGAACCCCGGCCCACCCCCAGACCTTCACATCGGGCCCCGCCTCCCGCAGCGTGCCGACGAGCATCTCGCCGGTCTCCGCGAGCCAGGCGTCCAAGGCCGCCGGATCACCGTCGACCTTCGGCCCCGGGGCGAGGGGAGTTTTCTCGTCGGGGGTGTACTCCTGCACCCTTTTACGGACGAGGAGTTCGGCCCAGCGCAGCGCCCCGCCGGTATGCCGAAGCAGCCGCTCCAGCGACCAGTCCGGGCAGGTCGGCACGGTGGCGGACAGCTCGACGCCGTCCGAGGTCACCACATCCCTCAACTGCCGCACCTGCGCCTCGATCGAGTCGCAATAGCGTTCATGCCCGAGCACTCCGAGTGACGTCATGAGCAGCACTTTATGCGGCGGAGGGCTCTGCGAGTACGTCATTTTCGGGCCCGGGCGGTCAGCCGAGGACGACGGTCTCCGCGGCGTCGAACTCGACCCCGACCTGGTCACCGGGGACCGGCGCGTCCCTGAGCGTGCACGCCGCTTCGAGCCGTGGCGCGTCCTCCGGCTGCAGTTGTACGGCGACATGGGTGCCCCGGAAGGTCCGCGCGACCACGGTGCAGCGCAGCCCCTCCGACGCGTCCACCACACGTACGCCCGCGGGCCGCACAAGCAGCGTGCCGGGCCCCTGCGGGGTGTTCTCCGGCACCGGAACCTTCCCCCACGGGGTGTCCGCGGCCACCCCGCTCACCATCGCGTCGACCACGTTGTCGAAGCCGAGGAAGCGCGCCACGAACGCGTCCGCGGGGTGCTGCCAGACCTCAAGTGGCGTACCGGACTGGGCGATTCGCCCCTCGCGCATCACCACCACCCGGTCGGCGAGCGCGAAGGCCTCGCCCTGGTCGTGCGTGACGGCGAGCACGGTCGTACCCAACTCGCCGAACAGCTCACGAAGTTCGACGACAAGGCGTTCGCGCAGCGAGCGGTCGAGCTGGCCGAGCGGTTCGTCGAGCATCAGCAGCCGGGGGCGCGGCGCGAGGGCGCGGGCCAGCGCGACCCGCTGCTGCTCACCACCGGAGAGGGAGGCGACGGCCCTGCGCCCGGCGCCCGGCAACCCGACAAGCTCCAGCAACTCCCGTACTCGTACGGCCTGTTCGCCCTTGTTCGCCCCGTGCATCCGGAGCCCGAAGGCCACATTGCCGCCCACGTCCCGCTGCGGGAAGAGCTGGTGGTCCTGGAACATCAGGCCGACGCCCCGCCGGTGCGCGGGCACCTGCGCCTGGTCCCGGTCGTCGAGGAGCACCCGGCCCGCGTCGAGCGCCTGGAGCCCGGCAACCGCCCGCAGCAGCGTCGACTTGCCACTGCCGCTCGGCCCCAGTACGCACACGATCTCGTGCTCGGCGACCCCGAGGTCGACGGCGTCGAGCACCACCCGCCCGCCGAAGCGTACGGTCGCGGTCTCAAGGCTCAGCAGCATCTAGAACTCCCCGGTCCGGTCGGTCCGTACCCGCTCCAACAGCAGCAGCGCCACCGCGCACACCACCATCAAGATGGTCGAAAGAGCCATCGCCTGGCCGTAGTTCAGGTCACCCGCGCGCCCGAGCAGCCGAGCCACGGCGACCGGCAGCGTCGGGTTGTCGGGCCGTGCGATGAAGACGGTCGCCCCGAACTCGCCAAGGGACACCGCGAAGGCGAAGCCGGCCGCGACCAGCAGCGCCCGCCGCACCATCGGCAGATCGACCTCGCGCCACACCCGCCACGGCGACGCCCCGAGCACCGCGGCGGCCTCCCGCAGCCGCCCGTCCACCGCCCGGAGCACGGGCAGCATCGTCCGTACGACGAAGGGGACACCGACCAGTGCCTGCGCGAGCGGCACCAGGATCCAACTGCTTCTGAGGTTCAGCGGCGGCTCGTCCAGCGCGATCAGGAACCCGAACCCGACAGTCACCGCCGACACCCCCAGTGGCAGCATCAGCAGCGCGTCGAAGCCCCGTACGAGACGGCCCGCACGCCGGGTGAGGGCCGCGGCCGCCAGACCGCCGATCAGTACGGCGATGGCGGTGGCGGCGAATGCGTACTGCAGCGAGTTGCCGATCGCCTCGATCGGCGGGACGAGGAAGATGCCGCTGTCGTCGGACGTCAGTGCCCTGTAGTACCCGAAGTCGGGCGCGTCCAGGGACCGTTGGACCAGGACGGCGAGCGGCAGCACCAGCAGCACGGCAATGGTCGCGAGGACCCCCGCCAGCAGCGCCCACTGCCCGGCCCCACGCGGCCGGCGTGCGGTCGTCTCCGGGGCCACCAGCCGCAGGGCGGTCTCCCGGCGCCGTACGGTCCAGGCGTGCACGGCGAGAATCGCGCCGACCGCCACGAACTGGATGATCGTCAGCACCGCGGCCGTGGAGAGGTCGAAGATCTCCGAGGTCTGCCGGTAGATCTCGACTTCGAGGGTTGAGAAGGTGGGGCCGCCGAGGATCTGCACCACACCGAAGGAGGTGAAGGTGAAGAGGAACACCATCAGCGCGGCGGCGGCCACGGCCGGGCTCAGGGCCGGCAGCGTCACCTTCCGCCAGGCTGCGAACCGGGAGGCGCCGAGCATCCGGGCGGTCTCCTCCTGACGCGGGTCGAGCTGCGACCAGAGCCCGCCGACCGTCCGGACGACGACCGCGTAGTTGAAGAAGACATGCGCGAGCAGGATCGCCCAGACAGTGGTGTCCAGCCGTACGCCCCACAGCTCGTCCAGAAGCCCGCCCCGGCCGACCAGCGCCAGGAACGCCGTGCCGACGACGACCGTCGGCAGTACGAACGGCACGGTCACCACCGCCCGGAGCACTTGCTTGCCCCTGAAATCGAAGCGCGCGAAGACATACGCGCCGGGGAGTGCGATCAGCAGCGTGAGCGCGGTCGAGGCGAGCGCCTGCCAGGTGGTGAACCACAGCACGTGCCGGATGTCGGACTGCGCGAGGACATCCCCGATCCGCCCGAGCTGCCAGACCCCGTTGGCCTTGAGGCCGCGGGCCACGATCGCCGCCACGGGGTAGGCGAAGAAGACGCCGAAGAACGCGACGGGCAGGGCCATGAGCCCGAGCCGCGCCGCGCTTCCCCGACGGGACTGCCTGCGGGAGCCGCTACGCTCCCGGGGCGTCACTTCAGTACGAGTGAGGTCCACGACTTGACCCACTGGTCACGGTTCTCGGCGATCTTGCTGGGGGCCATGGTCTCGGGGTCCTTGGCCTGCGGCCCGAACTCCGTGAACTCGGCCGGCACCTTCGCGCCCTCCACCACCGGGTAGACGAACATGTTCAGCGGCATGTCGTCCTGGAACCTCTTGGTGATCAGGAAGTCGATGAGCGCCTCGCCGCCCTTGGTGTTCTTCGCGTTGCTCAGCAGCCCCGCGTACTCGACCTGCCGGAAGCAGGTGCCGGTCGCGACGCCGGTCGGGGCCGTCGTCGGCTTCGGGTCGGCGTAGATGACCTCGGCAGGCGGCGAGGAGGCGTACGAGACGACGAGCGGCCGGTCCGCCTTGGCCTTCTTGCCGCCCGCGGACCCGGAGAAGTCCTCGTTGTACGCCTGCTCCCAGCCGTCGACGACCTCGACGCCGTTGGCCTTGAGCTTCGTCCAGTAGTCCTGCCACCCGTCGTCGCCGTACTTCGCGGCCGTCCCGAGCAGGAAGCCGAGGCCCGGCGAGGAGGTGGAGGCGTTCTCGGTGACGAGCAGGTTCTTGTACTCGGGCTTGATCAGGTCGTCGAAGGACTGCGGCGGCGTCAGCTTGTGCTCGCTGAAGTAGGCCTTGTCGTAGTTGACGCAGATGTCGCCGGTGTCGATGGGCGTCACCCGGTGCTTGCCCTCGTCGACCCGGTACTCCGGGAGGATCTGGTCCGAGCCCTTGGCGTCGTACGACTGGAAGAGCCCGTTGTCGAGCGCGCGGGACAGCAGGGTGTTGTCGACGCCGAAGAAGACGTCGCCCTGCGGGTTGTCCTTGGTGAGGATCGCCTTGTTGACGGCCTGCCCCGCGTCGCCGTCCTTGAGGACCTTGACCGTGTACCCGGACTCCTTCTCGAAGGCGCTCAGCACGTCCTTGGAGTAGGCGAAGGAGTCATGGCTGACGAGGGTCACGGCCTTGGAGTCAGCGTCACTGCTCCCGCTGTCGGACGAGCCGCACGCGGAGAGCGTGACGAGCCCCAGACCGACCACGACGGCCGTGATCGTCTTCTTCTTGCTCACTGAATTCCTCCTGGGATGACCAGGAAGAGACGCGGCCCTGCCCGGGAACCCCTGAGGGTCCCCGGGCAGGGCGCAACAGCTTGAGTATTGACCGAACTTCCTACCCAGAATGACCTGGGCAAGGTTCTGAGGGTCTGCGGCCCGCCGGTGACCCGGCTACCGCACTCTCAGCGCTGTGGCGCTCCCCTGTCGGAATATGAAGATGTGGATTGTGCGGTTGTTCCCAGTCAGGTTACCGCTCGGTGGCCGCGAGCTGTCCGCACGCCCCGTCGATCTCCTGACCACGGGTGTCGCGAACGGTGACCGGCACCCCGTGGGCCGCGATCGCCTCGACGAACGCCTTCTCGTCCACGGGCCGCGAGGCGGTCCACTTCGAACCCGGCGTCGGGTTCAGCGGGATGAGATTGACATGCACGGGCTTGCCCTTGAGCATCCGCCCGAGCCGGTCACCACGCCACGCCTGGTCGTTGATGTCCCTGATCAGCGCGTACTCGATGGAGAGCCGGCGCCCCGACTTGGCCGCGTACTCCCAGCCGGCGTCGAGCACCTCCCGCACCTGCCACCGCGTGTTCACGGGTACGAGGGTGTCGCGCAGCTCGTCGTCGGGCGCGTGCAGGGAGATGGCGAGGCGGCACTTGAAGCCCTCGTCGGAGAACCGGTTGATCGCCGGGACGAGCCCGACGGTCGACACGGTGATGCCCCGCTGCGAGAGGCCGAGCCCGTCGGGCTCGGGGTCGGTCAGCGCGCGGATCGCCCCGACCACCCTCTTGTAGTTGGCCAGCGGCTCGCCCATCCCCATGAAGACGATGTTGCTGAGCCGCGACGGACCACCCGGGATCTCGCCGTCCCGAAGCGCCCGCATGCCATCGACGATCTGGTGCACGATCTCGCCGGTGGAGAGGTTGCGGTCGAGCCCGGCCTGTCCGGTCGCGCAGAACGGACAGTTCATCCCGCACCCGGCCTGCGAGCTGATGCACATGGTCACCCGGTCCGGGTACCGCATCAGCACGGACTCGACGAGCGTGCCGTCGAAGAGCCGCCACAAGGTCTTGCGAGTGGTCTCCTGGTCGGTCGACAGATGCCGCACGACCGTCATCAGCTCGGGAAGCAACGCCTCCTGAAGCTTCCCGCGCGAGGCGGCCGGGATGTCCGTCCACTCCGCGGGGTCGTGCGCGTACCGCGCGAAGTAGTGCTGCGACAGCTGCTTGGCACGAAACGGCTTCTCGCCGATCGCAGCAACCGCTTCTTTACGCTCAGCGGGCGTGAGATCAGCAAGATGCCGCGGCGGCTTCTTGGCTCCGCGCGGGGCGACGAATGTGAGTTCTCCGGGCTTAGGCATGGCCGTACCAGTGTCGCAGATCAAATTCATGTGACCTGCGGCCCGAGTCACGCGCACTCAGCGGGGGGCTCTGACGGCTCGGCGCCGCACCGCTTCCGTGCCGCCCAGTTCGTCGAGCAGTTCAGCAAGCACCGCCCGGAGCTCGGCCAGTCGCTGCTCACCGACCCGCTCGGCCAGGCGCCGGTCCTGAACCCTCCGCGCACGCCGGGCTGCGTCCACCGCCGAGCGGCCCCGGCCGGTCAGGCGAATGCGACGGATGCGGGCGTCGCGGGGGTCGGGGACGCGTTCGGTGTAGCCAAGGCGTTCGAGGTCGGCCACGGCTTTGGAGGCGCCCTGCTGGGTCATCTCGAGCTTGGCGGCCAGTTCACCGACCGTCGGCTGCCCCTCGATGAGGTGCTGGAAGACGTAACCGTGGGAGATGCGCAGGTCACCGAAGCCCTGGCCGTCGAGTTGCTGCTGGATACGGTCAGCGGCGGCGGAGCCGACGAAGAGCGCGAGCGTGCCGGTGTCCAGGTCCTGCGGTGCGACGGGTTGCTGCATGAGGACATCCTGCATTCGACAACCAAGGTTGTGCAATCATGCTTGTGCAACTAGCGTTGTTTTTATGCCTCCTTTCCAACAGCACCCCGACATCGACACGGCCATCCGCTACCACGAAGCGGTTTCGCGATTCGCCGCCGGCCCGGAGCTCGCCGCCTTCTTCCACGAGGACGCGGTCCACCACGAACTGCCCAACGTTCTCTTCCCTGACGGCGCGAGCCGGAGCGTGGGCGAGCTGACCACGGCGGCGGAAGCCGGCCGGAAGCGCCTCAGCGAGCAGAAGTTCGAGGTGATCAACGCGGTCGCCGCCGGTGGCCAGGTGGCCCTCGAGGTGGTGTGGACCGGCACGCTTGCAGTGCCCTTGGGGGAACTGCCCGCCGGTTACACGATTCGGGCCCACATCGCGACCTTCCTGGACTTCCGCGACGGGAAGATCGCCGGACAGCGGAACTACGACTGCTACGAGCGCCTCGGCCCCACCTGAAGGCCCACGGTCGCCGCCGCTGCACAAACAGAGGGGCTCGCCGCCCAGTGGACGACGAGCCCCTCATGTACAAAACAACAGGTCAGCCTCGCTTGAGCAGGGCTCAACCGGACCCGACGAAGATCACCAGCAGCAACCACACCACCGGAGCCGTGGGCAGCAGCGAGTCCAGCCGGTCCATGATTCCGCCGTGCCCCGGCAGCAGCGTGCCCATGTCCTTGATGCCCAGGTCCCGCTTGATCATGGACTCGCCTAGGTCGCCGAGCGTGGCGCTGGCCGCGACCGCGAGGCCCAGAAGCAGGCCCTGCCACCACGTGCCGTCGTCGATCAGGAACTCCATGCACAGCGCACCCGCGGCCATCGCGAAGGTGACCGCGCCGACCAGGCCCTCGCGGGTCTTGCCGGGGCTGATGCGCGGCGCCAGCTTGTGCTTGCCGAAGCGCCAGCCGATCGCGTACGCGCCCGTGTCACTGACCACGGCGAGCAGCAGGAACGTGAGCACCCGCCGTGAGCCGTCGTCGGCCGCGAGCATCAGCGCGACGAACGTGGCCAGGAACGGGATGTAGAAGGCGGCGAAGACGCCGGCCGTGACGTCTCTCAGGTAGCCCTCGGGGGGCTCCGTCATACGCCAGACCAGGACGGCCAGCGCGGTGAGTGCCATCGCCACCCACGCGCCCTCGGCGCCCCGGACGTAACCGGAGACGACCATCGCCGCACCGCCGAGCGCCAGCGGCACGAGAGGCGCCTTGATGCCCTTGCGTTCCTCCAGCCGGGAGGTGAGCTCCCACAGCCCCACCACCACGGCGACCGCTATCACGCCGATGAACACGGCCTTGACGATGAGCAAGGACACGACGATCACCACACCGAGCCCGACAGCCACCCCTATGGCCGCACCCAGGTCCCGTCCCGCGCTCTTCTTCTGCGGTGGGGGGGCGGGCTGTGGGGCGCTGGACATGGGCTCCTGCGGCTTCTGCGACGGGCTCCCGTAGGGCGGCGCCGTCGCCGGTGTGTCGTCGCGGAACAGGGGACCGCTCAGCCGAGCGGCCCCCCGGTCGTCGTCCTGGTCTCCGCCATGATCGGGTACGTCGGGCACGATGGGCATGGGCCGAGTGTGCTGCGCGTCATACGCATCGTATGCGGGACCCGCCGGGGCAGCCCCCTGGACAGGCCCCTGCTCGGACGGCCCCCAGTACCCGGCTTGTGGCGGCGCCCCCCAGGAAGAGTCGTTCATCAGACCTCGAGCAGCTCAGCTTCCTTGTGCTTGAGGAGCTCGTCCACCTGAGCGGCGTACTTCGCCGTGGTGTCGTCGAGTTCCTTCTCCGCACGGCGGCCCTCGTCCTCGCCGACCTCGCCGTCCTTGATCAGCTTGTCGATGGTCTCCTTCGCCTTGCGGCGGACGGAGCGGATCGAGATCTTGGCGTCCTCACCCTTGGTCTTGGCGACCTTGATGAACTCCTTGCGGCGCTCCTGGGTGAGCTCCGGGAAGACCACCCGGATGATGTTGCCGTCGTTGCTCGGGTTGACACCCAGGTCGGAGTCGCGGATCGCCTGCTCGATGTTGCGCATCGCGCTCTTGTCGAACGGGGTCACCACCGCCATACGCGGCTCGGGCACCGAGAACGAGGCCAGCTGGTTGATCGGCGTCAGTGCGCCGTAGTAGTCCGCCACGATCTTGTTGAACATCGCCGGGTGCGCACGACCGGTGCGGATCGCGGCGAAGTCCTCCTTGGCGACCACGACGGCCTTCTCCATCTTCTCCTCGGCCTCGAGGAGGGTCTCTTCGATCACCACTTGCTCCTGCGTGTCTTGAGTAGGCCCGGCAGCTGTCCTCGTAGGGGTGGCAGCCGGCTGCGTCGCGTCTTGTTCCTGCACGGTTCCGGACCGGCTGGACATTGTCCATCCCCCGGTCAGGGTCCGTACTCCGTCCGGTCTCGGCCCCGGTCGGGGCCGGTCCCGTCAGGCCCGGCTGCTGTGTTCACCCACAAGTGTGCCGATCTTCTCACCCTTGACGGCGCGCGCGATATTGCCCTCCGCCAGGAGCTCGAACACCAGGATGGGCAGCTTGTTGTCCCGGCACAGCGTGATGGCGGTCATGTCGGCGACCTTGAGGTCCCGGGTGATGACCTCGGCGTAGCTGAGCGAGTCGAACTTGACCGCCTCGGGGTTGGTCTTCGGGTCGGAGTCGTACACACCGTCGACACCGTTCTTGCCCATCAGCAGTGCCTCGGCGTCGATCTCCAGGGCGCGCTGGGCGGCGGTGGTGTCGGTGGAGAAGTACGGCATGCCCATACCGGCGCCGAAGATGACCACACGGCCCTTCTCCAGGTGCCGTACGGCGCGCAGCGGGATGTACGGCTCGGCGACCTGCCCCATGGTGATGGCGGTCTGGACCCGGCTGTCGATGCCTTCCTTCTCCAGGAAGTCCTGGAGGGCCAGGCAGTTCATGACCGTGCCGAGCATGCCCATGTAGTCGGAGCGCGCCCGGTCCATGCCGCGCTGCTGGAGTTCCGCCCCGCGGAAGAAGTTGCCGCCGCCGATGACGACCGCGATCTGGGCTCCGCCGCGCACGACGGCCGCGATCTCACGCGCGATCTTGTGCACCACGTCGGGGTCGACGCCCAGTCCGCCGCCGCCGGCGAACGCCTCGCCGGAAAGCTTCAGCATGAAGCGTCCCGCGCCTTTGCCGTCGTCGGTCTTCTCGCCCTTGCCGGCCTGGGTGGTGGTCATGGATCTCTCGCCTCTTTACGTGTCACACATACAAAGAAGGCCATTGCCGGTGGGGTGTTGTTCGCATCCCATGCTCGGCAATGGCCTCCTCGTCAGATCTGCTGTCGTCCGACACGCACGCGCGCGTGCCCACGTACGCGGACGACTGCTGTCGACCCTAGCAGCGGGGCCGGGCGTCGATCGCGGTACGGACTCAGATGCCGACCTTGATGCGCACGAAGCGCTTCAGGGTGACACCGGCCTCGTCCAGGATCTTCTGGACGGACTTCTTGTTGTCGAGCGCGTACGGCTGACCGAGGAGGGTGGCCTCCTTGAAGAAGCCGTTGACGCGACCCTCGACGATCTTCGGAAGCGCGGCCTCCGGCTTGCCCTCGGCGCGCGTGGTCTCCTCGGCGACGCGACGCTCGGACTCGACGACCTCGGCCGGAACGTCCTCACGGGAGAGGTACTTCGGCGCGAAGGCGGCGATGTGCTGCGCGATGCCCTTGGCAAGCTCGGCGTTCGGCTTGTCCAGCTCGACCAGAACACCGATCTGCGGGGGCAGGTCGGGCATGGTGCGGTGCATGTACGCGGAGACGTAGCCGCCGGCGAACTGGGCGAAGCGGTCCAGGACGATCTTCTCGCCCAGGTTCGCGTTGGCCTCGTCGACGAACGCCTGAACCGTCTTGCCGGGCTCGATCTCGGAGCCCAGGAGGGCGTCGAGGTCGGCCGGGGAGGACGCGACGACGTGCTCGGCGATCTGGTTGGCGACGGCCTGGAACCTCTCGCCCTTGGCGACGAAGTCCGTCTCGCACTTCAGCTCGACCAGGACACCGGAGGAGTTGTCGTCGGCGATGATCGAGACCACAGCGCCGTTCTCGGCGGAGCGGCCCTCGCGCTTGGCGACGCCTTTCTGGCCCTTGATCCGCAGCGCCTCGACGGCCTTGTCGACGTTGCCGTCGGCCTCGTCCAGCGCCTTCTTACAGTCCATCATGCCGGCGCCGGTGAGCTCACGGAGCTTCTTGACGTCGGCGGCGGTGTAGTTCGCCATGATTCCTGGAATCTCTCTCGAAGTCTGAAGATCTACGGGCCGAACGGCGGGGGCTTGGTGAGCCCCCGCCGTTCAGAACCCGAAGGGGTGAGGGTCAGGCCTGCTCGGCGTCCGCGGCGGGAGCCTCGTCGGCGACCGGGGCTTCGGCGGCGGGCGCCTCGGCGACCGGAGCCTCAGCGACAACCTCGGCCTGCTCGGCGTCGGCGACCTTCTCGGTCTCGGCGGAGATCTGGACCTCGGCAGCCGGAGCGGCGTCGGCGTCGTCGGCCTTCTTCTCGCCCTCGAGCAGGTCACGCTCCCACGCGGCGAGCGGCTCGCCCGCGGCCTTGTCGCCCTCGGCGGCCTTGCCCACGCCGGAGCGGGAGATGAGGCCCTCGGCGACGGCGTCGGCGATCACGCGGGTGAGCAGGGTGACGGAGCGGATCGCGTCGTCGTTGCCCGGGATCTTGTAGTCGACCTCGTCGGGGTCGCAGTTGGTGTCGAGGATGGCGACGACCGGGATGTTCAGCTTCCGGGCCTCGCCGACCGCGATGTGCTCCTTCTTGGTGTCCACGATCCAGACGGCGCTGGGCACCTTCTGCATCTCGCGGATACCACCGAGGGTCTTCTCCAGCTTGGCCTTCTCGCGCGACAGCACGAGAAGCTCCTTCTTGGTGAGACCCGACGCGGCGACGTCCTCGAAGTCGATCTGCTCGAGCTCCTTGAGGCGCTGCAGACGCTTGTAGACGGTCGAGAAGTTGGTGAGCATGCCGCCCAGCCAGCGCTGGTTGACGTAGGGCATGCCGACGCGGGTGGCCTGCTCGGCGATGGCCTCCTGCGCCTGCTTCTTCGTGCCGACGAACATGACCGTGCCGCCGTGGGCGACGGTCTCCTTGACGAACTCGTAGGCGCGGTCGATGTACGACAGCGACTGGAGCAGGTCGATGATGTAGATGCCGTTGCGCTCCGTGAAGATGAAGCGCTTCATCTTCGGGTTCCAACGACGGGTCTGGTGACCGAAGTGGACGCCGCTTTCCAGCAGCTCCCGCATCGTGACGACGGCCATGGCCGTTCTCCTTGGTGTTCTCGGTTGTGCCGCGCGTGCCGGACGGCACTCGCGCCTGACGCCCGCTTGCGCCTTGCCACTAGGGACCGAGAGGCGCTGACACCGGCCGTTTGAGGGCCTCGTGTCGGGGCGTGCGAAGTCGACCCGGTCGCCCGGATCGCCACCAGAAGTGTACGGGACCTGAGAGGCACCGGATGACGCCGTTGTCCACAACCGGCTGGTACTCCACAGATCCCGGCCAAGATCGGCCCGATGCGGGACGGTTCTCGCATGCGAGCGAAACGATGTCTGCGTACGTGGCTGGGTTTGCTGCTGGGACTGACGGTGACTGTCCTGGGGTCCCTGACCCCGTCCGCCCTTGCCCGGACGACCGGCCCTGCACCACCAAGTCCGCCCAGTTCCCCGGGAACGCCCGCGGCCGCCGACCCGACGGTCCCGGCTGTCGCCCGCGCCTGGCCCTTGGGCGTACGTCCCTCGGTCGTACGAGGCTGGGAACCTCCGGCGACGACATACGGCCGCGGCCACCGGGGCGTGGACCTCGCGGCGGCCCCGGGCACACCGGTACGGGCCGTCGCGCCGGGCCGGGTGTCCTTCGCCGGCCGGGTCGCGGGGCGCGGAGTGGTCTCGGTGGAGCTGACGGGCACGGGTACGCCGCCTCTGCGCACGACGTACGGTCCGGTGCGGGCGTCGGTGGAGAAGGGCGCCGAAGTCGCGGCGGGCGAGATTCTGGGCACCGTGGAACCGGGCAGTACCCACTGCCCGACGTCGTGCCTCCACTGGGGCCTGCTCAGAGGAAAGACCTACCTGGACCCACTGTCCCTGCTCCCGTCTTGGCTGCTGCGCAGAGGCCCGTCCCGCTTGCTGCCGGTGACCGGGGTGCCCTTGCAGCCGCCTGCGCCGTCCTAGCCGTGGGCATGCGTACCGCCAGGGGCAGCACGGGTGGGCACAGCGACACGGACAGCGGCGCCTATGCAGCCGTCTGCACCGTCCTAACCGTGGGCATACGTACCGCCAGGGGCAGCACGGGTGGGCACAGCGACACGGACAGCGGCGCCTATGCAGCCGTCTGCACCGTCCTAGCCGCGGGCATGCGTACCGCCAGGGGCGGCTCCCGTCTCAACGAGAACGGCACCCCGCACAGCGCCGGGCCGCGCGACCCACCCCGGGCTCAGCCTCGACGCCGAGAGCCGGCAGCGGTGGCTCAACCCCAACACCGAGCCCCACCGAGGCGGCTCAGCCCCGAACGCCCCGCAGAGCCATGGCGACCGCCGCGTCGGTGATGGCGGTGGGATTCTCAGCCGCCCCCAGCTCGATCCGGCGCACAGCCGCGTCCACCACACCCTGAAGAAGCATCGCCGCCAACCGCGGCTCAGCGTGCCCCAGCTCCCTGAGCGCCTCGACGATCATCGCCACAAGGCCACCATGAGCCGCACGGATCTTCTCCCGAGCCCCGGCATCGAGCTCGCTCGCGGAGATGGCCACCACGGCCCGGTGCCGCCGGTCCCCGACAAGGGCCAGCTGCTGTCGGACGTAGGCCTCGACCTTGGCTTCCGAGGTCTCCGCCCGCTGCATCGCGTCGGACACCTCAGCCGCCCAGACCGGGAAGTCGACCTCGCACAGCTCTTCGACGACAGCAGCCCGCGACCGGAAGTACTCATAGACGGAAGACCGCGCAAGCCCCGTGCGCTCGGCGAGAGCCGGGAAAGTCAGCGCCTCCGTCCCGCCCTCGGACAGCAGGGACCGCGCCGCGTCCAGCAGGGCGGCTCGCTGCATCGACCGGTGCTCGGCCACGGAGGCCGCTCGAATCCTTGGCACGGCCACCACTTTACGGACGGACCGCCCCGAACGGCACCCACCCCGATCACCCGACCATTCGAAGCCGCACCAAACAGGGACAAGACGACGGCGGGCGCACGGCCGAGCCAAGGTCAGAGGATGCGCCGACCACGGACAGGAGCCGAGGACCTAAGACAGAACGTATCGGGGCCCAGGATGATGGCCCCGGTACGGGGCAAGCCGCGGCAGAGACGATTCAGCGCCCTGCCCCCATCGCGATCAGCGCCCGAAACTGGCCAGCTTCGCCCGCAGCTGGAGCACCGACTTCGTGTGGATCTGACTCACCCGGCTCTCGGTCACCCCCAGCACATTGCCGATCTCCGCGAGCGTGAGCCCCTCGTAGTAATACAGCGTGACCACGGTCTTCTCCCGGTCGGGCAGCGTATTGATCGCCCGTGCCAGAAACCGCCGCAGTTCCCGGTCCTCCGCGACCTCCACCGGATTGTCGGCGGCGGTGTCCTCAAGGGTGTCCATCAGACTCAGCCGGTCACCGCCCTCGCCTCCGACGTGCAGCAACTCCTCCAGAGCCACCACGTTCGCCAGCGACAACTGGCTGAAGACCGCGTGAAGTTCGTCCACGCCGATCCCCATCTCGGAGGCGACCTCGCCCTCGGAGGGGGTGCGGCGCAGCCGCGCCTCCAGCGTCGCGTAGGCCCGCTCCACATTGCGCGCCTTCTGCCGTACCGACCGCGGAATCCAGTCCAGCGCACGCAGTTCGTCGATCATCGCGCCCCGGATCCGCGTGATCGCGTACGTCTCGAACTTGATCTCCCGCTCGATGTCGAACTTCTCGATCGCGTCGATCAGCCCGAACACCCCCGAGGAGACGAAATCCGCCTGCTCGACATTGGCCGGCAGGCCGACGCTCACCCGCCCGGCGACGTACTTCACCAACGGCGAGTAGTGCAGGATCAACTGCTCCCGCAGCCGCTCGTCGCCCGTCGACTTGTACGACCGCCACAGCTCGTCGAGCGTCGAGGGAGCGGGCGGGCGCACGCTGCGGCCGTCACGGGCGGCGGGGGGGATCGCCGCCCGGTCGGACCCGGAGGTGTGCTGGGGCATTCGTCGCCTTGTGCCGTTCTGCTGTGAACTGGGGATGCCTGGGTGAGCTGTCGGTCTGATGTCGAGTTGCCTGAGTGTGCCGGAAACCCCGTGAGCGTAGCGTGACTGGAGCGTCGCAGTGCGCGAAGGTCGGTGGATCACCCCTGCACAGATACGTTCCGCTGGACGCCTCCCGGGTTCCCGGTGGTCGCCCTGCGTGATCACCGGGAGACGCCAACTGCGGGAATTGCCAAGGCTGTCGGTGTTCGCCCGGACGGCCGAACACGCTCGGTCAGCACCCGCTTCGAGCTCCACGGACCGAGATCATCGCCTGGCGTGTCAACTTCCAGCCGTCGCCGTGTCGTTCGACGAAACCAAGTGCTCGGAGTTCGTACAGTCTCCCGACCGCCTCGTCCGTCGTGGTCCCCGCGCCGCGAGCGACTTCCTCGGCCCCCACCAGACCACGGGCCGGCAGCGCGGCCAGCACCCGCCGGGTGTCAGGGTCGAGCAGATCGCGCGGCAGCACGGGGCCTCGCCGGTCGGGAGCCAGGTCTCCTATGTCGCCCACCAGCTCGGCGACTTCCGCCGCGTCGGAGACCAGGACCGCGTCCCCGCGCAACAACTCGTGCACCCCGGCCGACAACCCGCTGGTGACAGGCCCCGGCACCCCCATCGTGAACCGCCCGAGCCGCGCCGCCGCGCGAGCCGTGACCAGCGCTCCGCTGCGGTACGCGGCCTCGACGACCACGGTCCCCCGGGTGAGTGCCGCGATGACCCTGTTCCGCAGGATGAATCTGCTCGGCGTGGGGTGATCGCCGGGCGGCAACTCCCCCACCACCAGCCCCTGTTCGGCGATTCTGGTGATCAACTGGGTGTGCCCGCGCGGGTAGGGCTTGTCGACGCCGCAGGCCAGCACCGCGACGGTGGCACCGCCCGCCCCTAGGGCACCCCGATGCGCGGCACCGTCCACGCCGTACGCGCCACCCGACACCACCACCCATCCCCGCTCCGCGAGCCCCGCGCCCAGCGTGGCCGCCATATGCGCGCCGTACTCGGTGCACGCCCGCGCGCCGACGATGGCGACGGAGCGCAGTGCCCATATCCGCAGACTGGGCTGCCCTCGCACCCAGAGCCCGGTGGGCCGGGCGTCACCCAGATCGTCGAGCTGCGCGGGCCACTGCGGCTCACCGGGGCAGATGAATCTCGCGCCGGCGTCCTGCGCCTGGGCGAGATCCCGCTCGGGTTGCATACGGGAGACCCGCCCCCGCAGCCCCTCCCACCGCTGCACACTCGCCCCGGGCAACGGCTCCCGTCCCTCCACGAGCCGCCGCGCCACCTCCACCGCTCCGAGCTCCCGCAGCCACCGCCCGCCGAGCTCGTCGCCGGGTTCGAAGACCCGCGCGAGGGCGACGCGGGCCATACGTTCGTCGTACGTCATCACCGTGAACCGATCATCATCGGCACCCCTCGGGGGACCCCGGTGCGCAGTTGCAGGGCCAGTGCCACGTCCCCGGCGTCGGGTCGGTCGTGTCCCGCGAGGTCGGCCACGGTCCAGGCGACCCTGAGGACGCGATCCAGACCGCGCGCGGTCAGCACACCTCGCTCCAGTCCGCGCTCGGCCTCGTCCATCGCTCCCGGCAGCGCCTGCCAGCGACTGCGCAGCTCACGCCCCGGCACCTCGCTGTTGGTGTGCCATGGAGTGCCGGTCAGCCGGGCGCCGGAGCGCTCGCGAGCGGCACTCACCCGGTCGGCCACCGTCCGTGTCGACTCGCCCAGCGCGCCGGCCGCTTTCAGTTCGGACCGGGTGACCGGCTCGACCTCGACCCGCAGATCGATCCGGTCGATCAGCGGGCCGGAGAGCCGGGACTGGTACCGGCGGACGGAGGAGGGCGGGCACTCGCAGATGTCGTTAGCCACGCTGAAGCGCCCGCAGGGGCAGGGGTTGGCCGCGAGGACCATCAGGAACTTCGCCGGAAACCGCACGACCCCGGCGCTGCGTGCGATCACCACATGCCCCGCCTCCAAAGGCTGCCGCAGGGCGTCGAGAACAAAACTGCTGAATTCTGGTGCTTCATCCAGAAAAAGAACACCACGGTGTGAAAGAGACACCGCGCCGGGCCGGGCAAGCCCCTTGCCGCCACCGACGAGGGACTGCATCGTCGCCGAATGGTGGGGCGCGCAGTACGGCGGGATCTCCACCATCGGCTTGCCCGGTGGCAGGAGTCCCGCCACGGAGTGGATCGCCGTCACCTCCAGGGATTCCTGCCTGCTGAGACGAGGCAGGAGGGAAGGCATCCGCTCGGCGAGCATGGTCTTGCCCGCGCCGGGCGGCCCTTGGAGGAAGACGTGGTGTCCTCCGGCGGCCGCGACCTCCATGGCGGTGCGCGCCGACATCTGGCCGACCACGTCGGCGAGGTCGTGCCCCTGGTCGTGTTCCGGCGCAGCCATGCCGCACAGGCCGGTCGCCTCGCCCGTGCCCGGCATCCGCAGTCCCGCCAGCAGCGGATCGGGCCGCCCTTGCTCGTCCGGATCCTCCTCGGGCACCGGCTCGTCCGTGAGCACGGCGATCAGCTGACGCAGGCTGCGGACGCCGAGCACCGAGACGCCCGGCACGAGTGAGGCCTCGGCGGCAGCGCACTCGGGCACCACCACCTGCTCGTACCCGGCGCCCGCCGCGGCCAGCACAGCCGGCAGGACGCCGCGTACCGGCCGGACCCGTCCGTCGAGCCCCAGCTCGCCGATCATCACGATGTCGGCGAGCACCCGCGGATCGATCCGCCCGGAAGCACCCAGTACGGCGCAGGCGACCGCGAGATCGAACCCGGAGCCGCCCTTCGGGACGGAAGCCGGGCTCAGCCCCACCGTCAGCTTCTTCTGCGGCCACGAGGCCCCGGAATTGACCACGGCCGCCCGGACCCGGTCCTTGCTCTCCGTCAGGCTCTTGTCCGGCAGGCCTACCAGGGTGAACGCCGCGACGCCCGGTTCCAGGTCAGCCTGGACCTCCACGACGACGCCCTCGACACCGACCAGGGCCACTGAGCAGGTACGCGCGAACCCCATCAGGCCACCCCCCGCGCGTGCTCGACCACGGGCGCGCCGCGGTCGGGGAGGACAACGCCGATCAGATCGATACGGACGCCGCCGGGTGGGGCTCCGCCGTGTTCCTGCAGCCAGCGTTCCGCCAGGCTCCGCAGGCGTTGCGCCTTGGCCGTCGTGACGGCCGCCATCGGGTGTTCGAAGGTCCCCGCCTTGCGGGTCTTGACCTCACAGACGACCAGCGCGTCGCCGTCGCGCGCCACGATGTCGATCTCGCCGGTCCTGCCGGAGCGCCAGTTGCGCGCCAGGACCGTCATCCCGGTCTCGGTAAGCCGCCGCGCGGCCAGATCCTCGCCGTACCTGCCGAGTGCGCTGCGTTGTGCGTTGCGTGTATTCATGTCGGCACCACCTCCGGCGCCAACATTGCGGCTGCTTCAGCTCGCTATTGGATCTTGGTGGACGGGCACCCGACTGTGGAAAACTCCGTCACCCACAAGAGCGCACACCCGACGCAGGAGCGGACACCCAACTCGCGGACACCCAAGACAAGGGCGGACACCCGACACGCGAGCGAACACGCGCACCCCAAACACACGGACACCCGACACAAGAGCGGGCGCCCGTCCCAAGAACGGACGCCCGACGAGCAGCCACTGCGCGTCATCAACCGCCCGGCAGCTCCAGATCGCTCTTGTTCAGCTCCTCGATATTCACGTCCTTGAACGTGAGTACCCTTACCTGCTTCACGAAGCGAGCGGGCCTGTACATGTCCCACACCCAGGCATCCGCCATGGATACCTCGAAAAACACCTCACCCTGGACCGAGTGCACCTGCATCTCGTAGTCATTGGTGAGGTAGAAGCGCCGTTCGGTCTCGATCACATATTTGAACAGACCGACGACATCGCGATACTCCCGATAGAGCTTCAGCTCCATCTCGGTCTCGTACTTCTCGAGGTCCTCGGCGCTCATGGCATGTTCCCCTTCAGCCGTGCGTCCCCCTATTGTGCGCCAGCCCCGGGAGCCTCTAGACGATTTCGGTGTCGAGGACCTCGGGTGTGGCCGGGGGACCCTCGTCGAGCACCCTGCGCAGCAACTCGGCGAGTCTGGTCGGATACACCGTCTCATGTGCCTGGTTAAGTTCCTGGCACGTCCACCAACGCGCTCCGGCGACACTGCGCCGTTCCAGTTCCGTCAGCCCGGCCGCGACCGGCGTCGTCTGAGCCGTACCGGCCGTACTGACCGTGCGGGCCAGGTAGTACCACTCGTCCTGGTCCCAGCGTCGCCCCGCGAACGGAAAGGAACACATCCGCCGCCACAGCACCGGCCCCAGCTCGACCTCGGTGATTCCGGTCTCCTCCGCGAGCTCCCGCAGTGCGGCCTCCTCGTGTGTCTCGTCGCCCTCCAGGCCGCCCCCGGGCGTGAACCACCAGTCGTCCGAGGGGTCGTCCGGCTCATGCCCGTGGAGCAGCAGAATCCGGTCGTCGGGGTCGAGCAGTACCACCCGGGCGACCCTGCGCAGCCCGCCCTCGTACTCGTCAGGGGCCGAGGCCCCTTCGCCGTGCCGGCTCCCGTCGTACGACACCTCAGCGGGCACCGGCAAGCTCCGTCCGGGCCCGGCCGCGCCGAGCCGAGCGCTTGGCGAGCGGACCGTACGCGGCGCCGCCCAGGACAAGTACCGCGCCGGCCACCACCGCGCCGACCATCAGGCGCAACGGTCCCGGATCGGAGAGGGCGCCCAGAGTCTCGAAGCCGGTCGGCCTTTTGAGCATGCCGTTCATGGGCCAGGCGACGGCGTCGACCCGCCCCTCCACGGCGCTGCGCGGCACCGTGCCGCTGGCCGCGTCCGTCAGATGGGCGGTGGAGTCCAGGGAGCCGCTGCGCTCGTCACCGAGCAGGAACAGGTTGCCGTCCGGCACCTTCACGGTCGGGATGCCCATGATCTCGGCCGCCGAGCCCTTGGGGAGATACGGTTCGTCGATCTGCTTCCCGTTGACGGTCAGCTTCCCGTCCGTGCAGCAGGCGACCTCGTCGCCGCCGACGGCGACCACGCGCTTGACCATCGGCGCATCGCCCCAGCTGGCCTCTTTGAAGACGACGACATCGCCGCGCCGGATGTCGGCGCCGTCGACGCGCTGTGCCAGCACGCGGTCCCCCGCGTCGATCGTCGGCGTCATCGATCTGGTCGGCACGGTGTACGGCCGGTAGACCACCGCTCCCCAGACGAACCCGCCGAGGAACAGCACAAGGCCCAGCGCGACAGCGACCCCGGACAGCACCTCTCCGGTCCGGCTGCCCGCCGGGGTGTTGCGTGCGCCGCCGCGTGCGGCCGTGTCTGTCGAGCTCTCGCCACCCATGGATCGGCACCTTACCCGGGGGTACGGGCGGAGGTCAGCCCATGGTTCCGATCACGCACACGGGCCCCACCGACTTCTCACCGTGCCGCAGGACACCCGTACAACCGACGGGGCCGGTGCGCCCGGACGAATCCGAGCACACCGGCCCCATGGGCAACTGATGTGCGCTACTGCGACGCCTTGCGCCGACGCCGCAGCATCACCAGCGGCACAGCCCCTACGAGCGCCACGGCGCCCGGCGAGGTGATGGCTGCCGCCGCCTTGGTGTTGATGCCGGACTGGTCGAAGGTGTCCGGAACCGGGAGAGTGCCCCAGCGGTTGATGGGCCACGCCTTCACGATGGCGCGCCCGACGACGTCGTTCACCGGGACCATTCCGTGGTTCTTGTCCGTCTGGTTGTAGCGCGAGTCCCGCGAGTTCTGGCGGTGGTCACCCATTACCCAGATTTTGCCGGTGGGAACGGTGACCTTGAACTGGCCGCCCTCCTCGTCGACGCTGCACGGGGTGTTCCCGGGGTACACGTACGGCTCGTTCAACGCTTTGCCGTTGACCGTCAGAGGTCCGGTGCCCTTGCACTCGATGGTGTCGCCGCCGACCCCGATGACCCGCTTGATGAGGTCCTTCTCCTCGGCCGACGGCATCAGACCGATCCAGCTGAGAACCGTCTGCAGAGCGTTCGGGTTGGCCGCGGGCTCGCCGGCCAGCCAGGCGTCGGGATCGTGGAAGACGACGACCTCGCCACGCTCCGGCTCGGAACCGAACCACGGGGTCAGCTTGTCGACGAGGACGCGGTCACCCTGCTGGAGGGTGTTCTGCATCGAGTCCGAGGGGATCGAGAACGCCTGGACCAGGAACGTCTTGATGAGCAGCGCGAGCACCAGGGCGATGCCGATCAGGATCGGCAGCTCCTTCCAGAAGGAGCGCTGCTTCTGATTCCTCGCCCGCTCGTCCTGCTCCGCGCGCTCCTGCTCCGCGCTGTCGTCCACGGATCCGCTCTCGGAGTTTTCGGCGTCTACAGCTGGGGCAGCCGAGTCGTCGGGCCGCTCCGGCCGCCCTTCGGGACCTTCGTGTCCGGACCGTGCGCCGACCGCCACATCCCCCACATCCACTCCTCACTCCGTGCCGCAGCCCGCGTCGGATTCGCCGCAGGCCCACCACTCCCATAACGAGCGGGAGTTCCGCAGGGCTCGGGAGCGGGATCAATCCGTCTGGATCCGCAGGGGCCACCCTATGCGACGTGAGAAGAGCGGAGTTCGCGCCTCCGGGTCCATCCGCCACCGTGGCGTAGGTTCCCGGCTCCTCCAGACGTGTCCAGTGCCCGATGGGCCAGGCGATGATCATGGCCCGGCCGACGACGGAGTCCTCGGAGACGGTGCCGCCGTACTCGTCGGTGCGGTGGTAGCGGGAGTCCGCGGAGTTGGACCGGTGGTCGCCCATCACCCACAGGCGCCCCGCGGGCACCTTCACCTCGAACGCGAAGTCGGAGGGCTTGTCGCCGGCGAGGATGTACGGCTCACTCAGCGGCGTTCCGTTGACGGTCACCCGCCCTTGCGCGTCACAGCACTTGACCGTGTCGCCGCCGACCCCGACGACCCGCTTGATGAGGTCCTTCTCGTTGTCGGACGGCAGCAGGCCGATGAAGGTGAGCCCCTGCTTGAGCTGCTTGACGACGACGGGGTCGTCCGCCTTCTTGGTCTCCTCCGCGGTGAGCCAGCCACCCGGGTCCTGGAAGACGACGACGTCGCCGCGCTGGGGCTTGGAGCCGAACCACGGGGTGAACTTGTCGACCAGGACTCGGTCGCCGATCTGGATCGTGTTCTCCATGGAGCCCGACGGGATCACGAACGCCTGGACGAGGAAGGTCTTCAGGACCAGGGCTATGAGCACCGCGACGCCGACCAGGAGGGGTATCTCCTTGACCGACGAACGCCGCCTGCGCCGCTTGATCTTGCGGGCCAGCTTGCGCCGCTCGACGCGACTGGGGCGACCCGCGCTACCGGACGCGCGCCGGGTTCCGGTCGGCAGCAGGTTGTCGGCGGGATGGCTGGAAACTCCGCGCTGTTTACCGCGGTTACCCATGGGCACCGTCCGCGGCGGGCACGCGCGCGTAGGCGCCGGGACGCGTCAGCCGGGTCCAGTGGTCCGAGGGCCAGGCGATCCAGTCCGCTCTGCCGATGACATCACCGACGGGGACCATGCCGCCTCCGGGTGACCCCAGGTGGTCGCGGGAATCGCGGGAATTGCTGCGGTGGTCGCCGAGGAGGAAAAGGGTGCCGTCGGGCACGACGACGTCGAAAGGCACGTCGGACGGGCTGTCCCCCGGGTACAGAAACGTCGACTCGTCGACCGACCGGCCGTTCACCTCGACCCTCCCCTCCTTGTCGCAGCAGACCACATGGTCTCCCCCCACACCGACAACGCGCTTGATGTAGTCGGCGTTTCCGAAGTACCCGGTTCCGTCGAACACGACGACGTCACCCCGCCGCGGCTCAGCACCGAAACGGTACGCCAACTTATTTACGAGAACGCGGTCGCCAATCCTCAATCCCAACTCCATGGAGCCGCTGGGAATCTGGAAGGGCTGCATCACAAAGGTGCTGAAAAAGAGCAGAAAGAGCAGGCAGACCAGCGCGGTGAGGGTGATTTGCCCACCGGGGAGCCAGTCCGCGACGCGGGCCACCAAACCGAAACGCGACCGTCCCTCCGGCTCCTCTGTGTCCGAGATCTCCTCGGTCACACCAGGGCTGGAGGAGCGGTCGCGCTCCGTGTGCTGTGCTTCGGTGTCCATCGGAGCCAGATGTTATCCGGCCCCGGTATGAACCCTCCCGCGAGCTCAGTTGTCGCGCTTCTCCTTGATCTTCGCGGCCTTGCCGCGCAGGTCGCGCAGGTAGTACAGCTTGGCGCGACGCACGTCACCGCGGGTGACGAGCTCGATCTTCTCGACGATCGGAGTGTGCACCGGGAAGGTGCGCTCGACGCCCACGGAGAAGGAGACCTTGCGGACCGTGAAGGTCTCGCGGACACCGGCGCCCTGGCGGCGGATGACTACGCCCTTGAACTGCTGCACACGGGAGCGGTTGCCCTCGATGACACGGACGTGGACGTTGACGGTGTCACCCGGGCGGAAGGCCGGAATGTCGGTGCGCAGCGACGCGCTGTCGACGGAGTCGAGCAGGTGAGCCATTTTGTCTGCTTTCTTCGCTGATGCCACAGGTCATCAACGGAAGTTGATTTTCCAGAAGAGGTGCTGCCTTCGCCGGGGCGGGCGTCGTGTCCCCCTGTGGCAGGGGCGCACGCCGGACGACGCACAACAGCTGCCTATTCTTCCACGGCCTCCGGCCTGCGCCAAAATCGGCCCTCGGGCCCGGGCTGCCAGCCCAGGATCGAGAGCATTTCGCGGTCCTTCTTGTCGAAGGCGGAGGGATCACAGCGCTCGATGAGGTCGGGCCGGTTCGCCGTCGTACGCCGCAGCGCCTCGTCCCGGCGCCAGCGGGCGATCTTCCCGTGGTGACCGCTGAGGAGCACCTCGGGGATACCGCGGCCGCGCCACTGAGGGGGCTTGGTGTAGATCGGCCCCTCCAGGAGGTTGGCCATGGCACCGGGCGCGAAGGAGTCGTCCCGGTGCGACTCCGCGTTGCCGAGGACACCCGGCAGCAGCCGGGCCACGGCCTCCGTGACAACGAGTACGGCCGCCTCACCGCCGGCCAGTACGTAGTCCCCGATGGACACCTCGTAGACGGGCATCCGCGTCGCGTACTCGTCGATGACACGGCGGTCGATGCCCTCGTAGCGGGCGGGCGTGAACACGAGCCAGGGGCGCTCGGAGAGCTCGACGGCGAGTTCCTGGGTGAAGGGACGCCCGCTGGGGGTGGGCACGACCAGTACGGGCCCGTGCGAGCCCGTCTCGTAGCCCTCCGCCAGTACGGAGTCCAGGGCGTCACCCCATGGATCGGTCTTCATGACCATGCCGGGGCCGCCGCCGTAGGGGGTGTCGTCGACCGTGTTGTGACGGTCGTACGCCCACTCCCGAAGATCATGCACGTGCACATTCAGCTGTCCACGCGCGCGTGCCTTGCCGACCAGCGAGACGTTCAAGGGGTCCAGGTACTCGGGGAAGATCGTGACGACGTCGAGCCTCATCCGTTCTCGTCCTCCGACGAGGCGGCAGTCTCCGACGAGGCGGCTGCTGCGATCTCGGCCTGATCGTCGATGAGCCCCGGCGGCGGGTCGATGACCGCCCGCTGCTCCTCCAGGTCGATCTCGGTGACGATCTCCTCGACGAACGGGACCAGGACCTCGGTGCCGTCCGGCCGCTCGACCACGAAGAGGTCCTGTGACGGCAGGTGCGAGATCTCGGTGATCCGCCCGACCTCCGTGCCGTCGACCGTGACGACATCCAGGTCCATCAGCTGGTGGTCGTAGTACTCGTCCGGGTCCTCGGGCTTGTCGTCCGGGTCGACCTCGGCGATGAGCAGGGTGTTGCGCAGCGCCTCGGCGCCGGTCCGGTCGCGGACGCCTTCGAAGCGCAGCAGGAGACGGCCGCTGTGGACGCGGCCCGTCTCGATGGTCAGCGGTCCGGCGGAGGCCGGGTCGGTGAGCAGGACGGCTCCGGGCCCGAGCCTCAGTTCCGGCTCGTCCGTACGTACCTCCACGGTGACCTCGCCCTTGATGCCATGGGCACGGCCGACGCGAGCGACTACCAGCTGCACTGTGCTTGATCTCCTGTCGGTACGACTACGGGCCGGGGACGGCCCGAAAGGCCCTCCCCGGCCCGAGCCGGTGCTGCGTGTACGTCAGCGGACGTGATCCACGTCGACGAGGTCGACGCGGACACCGCGGCCGCCGATAGCACCCACGACGGTGCGCAGAGCGCGTGCGGTGCGGCCATTGCGGCCGATCACCTTACCGAGGTCGTCGGGGTGGACCCGGACCTCGAGAACGCGCCCGCGGCGCAGCTCGCGCGAGGCGACCTGCACATCGTCGGGGTTGTCGACAATGCCCTTCACGAGGTGCTCGAGAGCCTCCTCGAGCATGCTCAGGCCTCGGTCGACTCGGACGCGGCCGGAGCCTCGTCCTTCTTCTCAGCCTTCTTCTTCTGGGTGATGGCCTCACCCTTGCCCTCGTCCTCGCCACCAAGGGCGTCGAACAGCGGGCGCGCGGCCTTCGGCTCGGCCACGAGCAGCGGAGCCGGGGCCGGCAGGCCCTTGAACTTCTGCCAGTCACCGGTCAGCTTGAGGATGGCGAGAACCGGCTCGGTCGGCTGCGCGCCGACACCCAGCCAGTACTGCGCGCGCTCGGTGTCGACCTCGATGCGCGAGGGGTTCTGCACCGGGTGGTACAGGCCGATCTCCTCGATGGCCCTGCCGTCACGGCGGGTACGGGAGTCGGCGACGACGATGCGGTAGTGAGGCGAACGGATCTTGCCCAGACGCTTCAGCTTGATCTTGACTGCCACGGAAGTGGTCTCTCCTGGTCTTGACGTGGTTGGGCACGGCGAGACGGCCGCGTGGGGTTGCGGTACCCGAGTGCCCGATGGACGCGTCAGTCGGAGGAGAGAGGGGTCCTATGCGACTGTCGAGTACAGCTGGCCATTGTGCCACACCCTGGCGGGCGACCGGACCCCGGTGACGCCCTTACCTGGGCACGACGGCTCCCGGCGCCGGGACGAGCCGGATCTCGACCGTGTGTTCCGGCACCCACGAGGTGCCGCCGCTCACCGTCGAAACCGACTGAAACCCACCGGGCCCACCGCGCGACCCGGCGCCTACGGGATACCGCCTCAGCCGGCCGCCGCGCCGACCACCTCAGGAATCCTGAAGGGCTTGCCGCACCCCCCGCACACGATCGGCGCCTGCGCCAGCACCGACGGAACAACCCGTACGTTGCGGCCGCAGTCGCACACCGCCTTCACCCGCACGCCTCCTCCGGAGGAGCCGTGCCTGGCGGCCGGGCCCCGGAAACTGCGGGCCGTGTCCGCGGCGGTCGCGACGGTGTGTGCCTTGAGGGAACGCTGCAACCGCTCGATGGTCGGGCGGTAGCGACGCTTCGCCTCGGGGTTGAGCATGACCAGCGAGAAGCCACTGCTCGGGTGCGGCTCCTCGGGGTGGTCTAGGCCCAACTCCTCGGCGATCGCGAGGAATCTGCGGTTGTGGTAGCGGCCGGCGCGCGAGGTGTCGCGGACTCCGCGTGCGGCTGCGATGCCATGGACTGCCTCGTGAAGCAGTCGCTCGAAGGAGAGCTCGTGCCCGCAAGCGGACGACGACTCCCCGATCAGGGACTCTGGCGCGGCAAGGTCCGGCAGCTCGGGGTGGTACCGCTGAATGTCGGCCCACGCCTCTGCCAGCTCTGCGGCGAGAACAGGTGGTGTCTGTGTCGTGCTCACGTAATGACAACGAGCGGGGGTACCCCCGTGTTCCTATTCCGGGGCATCTCAAATAATTTGCACGTACCCGTCAGTTGCCGCTGATGCGTCCGGACGAGGGCGGGTGCGCTGATCTGCGGAGAAGCCTCACAGTTCATACCTAGCCGGTACGTAGACACCCGTACGCCCCTGCGCGTAGACGAGGTCCGCGCTACGGGGCACCTGTGGTCATCAGATGCGCAAGAGGCGTTTCGGTCGCAGTTGGGCAAACCTAGTACGCGCGCGCCACGACTGCGACGTTACCGGGTGAATCGTCGGAGTCGGGCACCGACCCGTCCGCGGCGATCAGACACCGTACGGTCACGGAGTGTTCGGCCAGTCCGGCCTCGCCTTCTTCGCCGAGGTCGGCCCACGGGATGAGCGCCCAGCCGCCGGCCACCGCCGCCTCGACGGCCTCCTCGACCGTCGACACCTCCGCCGTCCGGGATTCACGCCGTGCGCGTGACTGTTCGAGAAGCAGCGCCTGGTCCTCTTCGAGGACGGTGGGCAGCAGGGCGACAAGGCTGTCGATCGCCACCGGCTCCTTGCCGCCGCGGAGACGACGGACCAGCATCACGGTGCCGTTCTCCAGGTCACGGGGTCCGACCTCGATACGTACGGGCACTCCCTTGAGCTCCCAGTCGACGGCGCGGCGCCCGAAAGGCGTGTCCGTGCGGTCGTCCACATGCACCCGCACGCCCGCCGCCTTCAACTGATCGCCGATTTCGCGGACCTTGGCCAGAACCGCACCATCGCCCTTGATCGCGAGGACGACGGCCTGCACGGCGGCGAGACGCGGCGGGACGCGCAGTCCGTTGTCGTCGCCGTGCGACATGATCAGGCCACCCACCATGCGGGTCGACGACCCCCAGGAGGTCTGCCAGACGAGCTCCTGCTTGCCCTCGCTGGACAGGAACTGGGTGTGGAAGGCCTTCGCGAAGTTCTGTCCGAGCTCGTGACTGGTGCCCATCTGAAGGGCCTTGCCGTCGCCCATCATCGCTTCGAGCGTGAGGGTGTTGACGGCTCCCGCGAACCGCTCGCTCCGCGTCTTCCGGCCGAGTACGACGTCGATCCCGAGGACGTTGACCATGAAGTCGGCGTACACCTTCTCGTGGATGTACGCGGCGTACTCCCTGGCCTCCTCGTATGTGGCGTGGGCCGTGTGCCCTTCCTGCCACAGGAACTCGGTCGTACGGAGGAACACACGCGGGCGCATCTCCCAACGGACCACGTTCGCCCACTGGTTGATCAGCAGCGGCAGGTCACGGTAGCTCTGCACCCACTTGGCGAAGTAGTCGTTGATGATCGTCTCGGAGGTGGGGCGGACGACGATGGGCTCCTCCAGCTCCTTGCCGCCGCCGTGCGTGACGACCGCGAGCTCCGGGGCGAAGCCCTCGACGTGCTCGGCCTCCCTCGTCAGGTACGACTGCGGGATGAAGAGCGGGAAGTACGCGTTCTGGGCACCCGCTTCCTTGATCCGGGCGTCCATCTCCTGCTGCATCCGCTCCCACAGCCCGTACCCGTACGGCCGGATGACCATGGTGCCGCGCACCGGACCGTTGTCGGCCAGCTCGGCCTTGTTGATCAGATCCTGGTACCAGCGCGGAAAATCGTCCGCCTGGGGCGTGAGAACGGGTGCCTTGGCCATGGCGCGATGGTACGGGCCCACGTTGCCGGGATGTGAATTCTTACCGAGCGCACACCTGGCGCCCAAACCGGGCGCCGTAACCCCTGGACGACAGGTCGAGTGCGGAGTTTCCTGGCATACGGGGGGAGTGCGGCGCACTGTCACGGGGGTCGGGGAAACGGGGCGCAGCGGCAACTCTCGGCGGATTGGGGCGCTTTCGATGACACCTACGCTCGTGCGGCAGCACCTACCTCACGCGGGGCGGACGCCCCGGGTGGACCCGTGTGCACGCGCGCGTGACTGGGCCGAGATCCAGGAGCGGATGCTGGTGCCGCTCCATGAGGCCGTCTACGAGCGACTCGAAGTGGGCGCCGGAACACGGCTGCTCGGCCTGCGCTGCGGCTCCGGGCTCGCGCTTCTGATGGCGGCCTCGCGGGGCGCCGCGGTCACCGGTGTCGACTTCGGTTCGCCCGAACGAGTGACCCTCGCACGGGAGCGGTTGCTGCCCCGGACGTGGGGCACGCGCACGCGTGCCGACACCCGTCTCGTCGACGGCCTCCCCCACGACGTGGCCGACGCGGCGGTACCTCCGTTCAACCTGATCACCGCCTTCGAGCCCATCGGGTGTGTGGCCGGCGACTCCGAAGGGCTCGCCGAACTCCTGGACTCGGCGACACCGCTCGCCGAACGGGGGGCGCCCGTGGTGCTCGCCGGGTGGGGGCCTCCGGAGCGGTGCGCCACCTCGTCCGTGCTGCGGGTCGCCGCCAAGCTGGCCGACCCGCTGCGGAGGGCGGGCAGTTGGCGGGCCGCCCGTCGTGACGACCTCGAGGAGGTCGCCCAGCGGGCCGGGCTCCGGCCGGACGGGTCGGGGCGGGTCGCCTGTCCGTTCGGGTATGCCGATGTGGACAGTGCGGTGCGGGGGTTGCTGTCGACCGGGCTGTTCGACGCGGCGGTCGAGGCGACGGACGAGGCGCAGGTCGACAAGGAGCTCCGGGAGGCGCTGCACCCCCACCGGCGGCGGGACGGCGCGGTGTGGATGCCGAACGTCTTCCGCTACCTGATCGCCCGTACGAGGTGAGGTGACGGGCGTTTTTCGCCCCCTCCGCCCCTGCCCGTCCCGTACCTGGGGGCTGCCGCCCCCAGACCCCCGCTGTCGCGCTGAACGCGCTCGTCCTCAAACGCCGGACGGGCGAAGGGGGTCAGCCCTCCGGCGTTTGAGGAGCGGGGGTCCAGGGGGCAGCGCCCCCTGGGATCGGGACGGGCAGGGGCGGAGGGGCGAAAGAAGCCCCCGCCTACGCCAGCCGCTTCACCCCCGCGATCCGGTACGCGTCCGCCTCCTCCAGCGTCTCGTTCGCCAGCAGCGCCTCGGCGAGGGCGTCCAGTTGCCCCCGGTGGTCGCGGAGCTTCTGGCAGGCCTCCTCGTAGCACTCGTCGACGATGCGGCGCATCTCGTGGTCGATCGAGTCGAGCGTCGCCGGGGCGGCGGAGAGACCGTAGGCCTGCTGGGCGTCGTTCGGGAGGGCGGAGAGCCGGCCCACGCGTTCGCTCATGCCCCAGCGGGCGACCATGCCGCGCGCGAGGTTGGTGACCTGCTCCAGGTCGTTCTCGGACCCCGTCGTGACGACTCCGTAGACGACGTGTTCGGCGGCCATGCCTCCCAGGGCGCCGATGATGCGCCCGCGCAGGTACTCCTCGGTGTACGCGTACCGGTCCGCGTCCGGGGTGGAGAGCGTGACGCCGAGAGCACGCCCGCGCGGCACGATGGTGATCTTGCGGACGGGGTCGGCGCCTGGCTGGAGCATGCCGAGGAGGGCGTGGCCGCTCTCGTGGTAGGCGGTGCGACGGCGTTCCTCGGCGGGCATCACCAGGGGACGTTCGGCGCCCAGTTGCACCTTTTCGAGCGCCTCGGAGAGGTCCGTCCGCGTGACCTGGTCCTGCTTGCGCTTGACGGCGAGAAGCGCGGCCTCGTTGGCGAGGTTGGCCAGATCGGCGCCTGTCATACCCGGAGTCGAACGGGCCACCTGGGCCAGATCCACGTCCTGGGCCAGCGGAATCCCCCGGGTGTGGATCTCCAGGATCGCCTCGCGGCCGCCCCGGTCGGGTGGCGAGACATTGACGACACGGTCGAAGCGGCCAGGGCGGGTGAGCGCCGGGTCCAGGATGTCCGCGCGGTTCGTCGCCGCGATGACGATGACCCCCTCCGAGCCCGAGAAGCCGTCCATCTCGGTCAGGATCTGGTTCAGTGTCTGCTCGCGCTCGTCGTGGCCGCCCATGCCTGACCCGCCGGCCCGCGCCCGCCCGATCGTGTCGATCTCGTCGATGAAGATGATGGAGGGGGCCACCTTGCGGGCCTCCGCGAACAGTTCGCGCACCCGGGACGCGCCCACACCCACGATCATCTCGATGAACTCGGACGCCGAGGCCGAGAAGAACGGCACCCCCGCCTCCCCCGCCACCGCCCGCGCGAGCAGCGTCTTGCCGGTGCCGGGAGGGCCGGCCAGCAGTACGCCGCGGGGCATCTTGGCGCCCATCTTCCGGTACTCGTCGGGGTTCTTGAGGAAGTCCACGACGTCGTTCAGCTCGCCCTCGACCTCGTCGATCCCTGCCACGTCCGCGAAGGTCGTGCGTGTGGCGCCGGGTTCCAGCTCGACCGGTTTCGGCGGCGCCTTGCGGCCGAGCATGCCGCCCGCGCCGCCCATGCCCGCGCTCATCCGCCGGGCGATGAAGATCCACAGGACGACGAGCAGCAGCATCGGCGCGAGCGAGATCAGCAGGTTGGACAGGAAGCTGCGCTGCTGGACCACCGGCTCGGCGGTCACCGTGACGTTGTGCTTCTCCAGGTTCTCCCAGAGCTGGTCGTCCGCGAAGGACGGCCGCTGGGTCTTGAACTTGGTGTACTTCCCGTCGCCCTCCGGGTTGTCCAGGGCGTTCTTGAGCTGGCCCTGGATCGCGTCGCCGGTGGAGTAGATCTTGGTGACGTTGCCGTCGTCGACCTGCTTGCTGAACTCCGTGTACGAGATCGTCGGCTCGTCACCGTCGTTGAAGAAGGACAGCACCAGGTTGGCGATCAGGTACACGACCAGGGCGGTGAGGATCAGACCGCCCCAGCCGCCCGGCATCTTCCTCCGGCCGGAAGGCGGCGGGGTCGGCTCGGGCGGAGTGCCCTCGGTACGCCACGGCTGGTCATGGGTCTTGCGTGGCGGCACAGGGTTGCTCATATCCGGACGTTACGACAGGAAAAGAGCGCCAGCACCCGCAGGGAACGCACTGGGGGCGCCCCCTGAGAAAAGGGGCGCCCCCAGCGTCGTACGAGATCAGAGCCCCGTACGCGAAGACCCGCACGAGTCGACAGCCCCGTACGCGACGAACCGTACAAGGAAGCAACCCGTACGCGACGAACCGTCAGCCCATGAACTTCTTGAACTCGTCCGGGAGCTCGAAGTCCTGGGCGCCCTGCTGGGGCAGTCCGAAGGCGCCGCCCGGCTGGGCGCCGGCCTCGCGGCGGGCCGCGGCCTCCGCCTCCTCCTGCTTGCGCTTCATCGGGTTGCCGGAGCGCTGCTTGCCCTTGGCCTGCTTCTGCTTCTTCTTGGTGCGGCCGGGGCCGCCACCCATGCCCGGCACCCCGGGCATGCCCGGCATTCCGCCGCCCTGAGCCATGCGGGACATCATCTTGCGTGCTTCGAAGAAGCGCTCGACCAGGCCCTTGACCGCGCTGACGTCGACGCCGGAGCCCTTGGCGATACGGGCGCGGCGCGAGCCGTTGATGATCGTCGGCTCGTGGCGCTCGCCCGGGGTCATCGACTTGATGATCGCGGCCGTACGGTCGACGTCACGCTCGTCCAGGTTGGCGATCTGGTCCTTGATCTGGCCCATGCCGGGGAGCATGCCGAGCAGCTTGCTGATGCTGCCCATCTTCCGGACCTGTTCCATCTGGGCCAGGAAGTCGTCCAGGGTGAAGTCCTGGCCCTTCTTGGACGCCAGCTTGGAGGCCATCTGCTGGGCCTCTTCTTGGCTGAACGTCTTCTCCGCCTGCTCGATCAGGGTGAGCAGGTCACCCATGTCGAGGATGCGGGAGGCCATCCGGTCCGGGTGGAAGGCGTCGAAGTCCTCGAGCTTCTCGCCGTTCGACGCGAACATGATCGGCTTGCCGGTGACCGACGCGATGGAGAGGGCCGCACCGCCTCGGGCGTCGCCGTCGAGCTTGGAGAGGACCACACCGTCGAAGCCGACGCCGTCACGGAAGGACTCGGCGGTGTTGACCGCGTCCTGACCGATCATCGCGTCGACGACGAAGAGGATCTCGTCCGGGGAGACGGCGTCGCGGATGTCCGCGGCCTGCCGCATCAGTTCCTGGTCGATGCCCAGACGGCCCGCGGTGTCCACGATCACAATGTCGTGGACCTTCGTCTTCGCGAACTCGATGGAATCCTTGGCGACCTTGACCGGGTCACCGACGCCGTTGCCCGGCTCGGGCGCGTAGACGGCGACGCCCGCGCGCTCGGCGACGACGCTGAGCTGGGTCACGGCGTTCGGGCGCTGGAGGTCGGCGGCGACGAGGAGCGGGGAGTGGCCCTGGTCCTTCAGCCACTTGCCGAGCTTGCCCGCGAGCGTGGTTTTACCGGCACCCTGCAAACCCGCCAGCATGATCACGGTGGGGGGGTTCTTGGCGAACCGGAGACGGCGGGTCTCGCCGCCGAGGATCGTGACGAGTTCCTCGTTCACGACCTTCAGGACCTGCTGCGCAGGGTTCAGCGCCTTGGAGACCTCGGCGCCGAGGGCGCGTTCCTTGACGTTCTTGATGAACGTCCGCACGACCGGCAGGGCGACGTCGGCTTCGAGGAGCGCGATACGGATCTCGCGTGCGGTGGCGTCGATGTCAGCTTCGGACAGCCGGCCCTTGCCCCGCAGGTTCTTGAACGTCGCTGAGAGGCGATCGGAGAGAGTATCGAACACGGCGCTCGTCTGTCCTCAGGGGTCGGGGGCGATGGGAATCGCCCTCCAGGGTATCTGGCCGCGCGCGGAAGGGTCTCCACCGCGTTCTTACGAAGCTGAGGGCACCCCTCGTATTCGGACTCGCACCGGGTCCGTACGAGGCTGAGGGCACCCCTCGAATTCGGACGTACACCGGGTCCGTACGAGGCTGGAAGCACCCCTCGAATTCGGACTCGCACCGCGTTCGTACGCCCCCGAAGGCATCCCCCACGCCCGCGCGCGGGCTCACCCCCGCAGCATCTCCTCCAGCGCACGGGCCAGCGAGGCCGCCTCCTCCCCCGGCAGCGGCGCGCCCTTCGCGCCCGTCACATAGAAGGCGTCCACGGCGTTCGCGCCCAGCGTCGACACATGCATGCTCCGCACCCGTACGTTCGCCTCCTCCAGCGCCCGCCCGATGCGGTGCAGCAGGCCGGGGGCGTCATGGGCACGGACCTCGATGACGGTGGCATGGCGGGATGCCGCCGGCGCGACCGTGACCCGGGGCGGCGGCGCGATCGTGCCCCGGCGCCGGGGGTAGGCGGCGTCCCGCTCGGCGAGACGGGCCGCGATGTCGAGGGAGCCTTCCAGGGCGCGTACGAGGTCGGCGCGCAGGCGGGCGGCCTGGGGCAGCGAGCCGTATTCGGCGGCGACCCGCCAGTTGAGCAGCAGGACCGATCCTTCGACCTGGCCGACGCCGTCGGGCAGGTCGAGGGCGCGCAGTCCGGCCGTGCGAACGGTCAGGCGGTGCATGGCGAGGACACCCGCGACGGCGGGGAGCACACCGGGCTGGTCCGGCACGGCGATGAGGAGCTCCACACCCAGCGGCTCCGGGTCGTGGGACGCGGAGTTGGCGGCGGCCTCGGAGTCGACCGGTTCGGTCTGTGCGCGCAGCGACAGTACGGGCCCGCCCGTGCGGAAGGACTCGATCGAGAGCCGTTCCTGTTCGGCCGTGGGAGCCGCGGCCTCGGGCTCCTCGGGGGCGTCCCCGGAGAACACGGCAGAGACCCGCTTCACCAGGTCGGTGACCAGGGAGCTGCGCCACGAGGACCAGGCGGCGGGCCCGGTGGCCAGTGCGTCCGCCTCGGTGAGCGCGTGCAGCAGTTCGAGCGTGCCCTGCGAGCCGACGGCCTCGGCGACCGAGCGGACGGTGGCCGGGTCCTCCAGGTCACGCCGGGTCGCGGTCTCGATGAGCAGCAGATGGTGGCGTACGAGGGTGGCGAGCACCGCGACGTCCGCGCGGTCGAAGCCGATCCGGGCCGCCACGTCCCGGGCGATGATCTCGCCGGCCACGGAGTGGTCGCCGGGCCAGCCCTTGCCGATGTCGTGCAGCAGGGAGGCGACGAGGAGCAGGTCGGGGCGGCCCACCCGGCGGGCCAGTTCGGAGGCGCGGACGGCCGTCTCGATGAGGTGGCGGTCGACGGTCCAGATGTGGACGGCGTTGCGCTGCGGCCGGCAGCGCACGCGCTCCCAGTCGGGCAGCAGCCTGGTGATCAGGCCCTCTGCTTCGAGTGCCTCCCAGACCTCGATGGTCGGGCGGCCGGAGCCGAGGAGGGTGACGAGCTGTTCGCGGGCCTCGGCGGGCCAGGGCGTGGGCAGCGGGCGCGCGGCTGCCGCCATGCGCCGTACGGCGTGCAGGGAGAGCGGGAGTCCCGACTGCGCCGCGGCGGCCGCCGCGCGCAACGGGAGCACGGGGTCGCGCTCGGGGCGCGCGGCGCGGGCGAGCACCACCTCGCCGTCCTGCTCGACCACGCCCTCGGCGAGGGGTGAGCGTTCCGTGGCGGGCTTGGCGCCGCCGCCGAGCATGGCGCGCAGGCGCGGACGGACGGCGCGGGACCGCAGCACACGCCCCACTTCGCGCCAGGTCACATCGCTCGCATACGAGACGACGCGCGCCGCCTCGTACACCTGGCGCAGCAGTGTGTCGGCGTCGAGGAGTCCCAGTTCCGCGGCGACCTGGTCCTGTTCCTGGAGGGCGAGGCGGTCGGTGGCGCGGCCGGTGGTGAGGTGGAGTGCGTCGCGGACGTCCAGGAGGCGCCTTCGTGCGTCGCTGAGGCCTTCGCGGGGCGCGTCCGCGAGCCAGGAGGCGGCCACGGCGCGCAGGGCGGTGGCATCGCGCAGTCCGCCGCGCGCCTCTTTGAGGTCAGGCTCCAGCAGGTACTGCAACTCGCCTTGGCGCTCGGCCCGTTCGGCGCACAGCTCCTGGAGTTCGGGGAGACGTTTCGGCGCCTGGTTGCGCCAGTCGGCGAGAACGGCCGTACGCAGTGAGGCGGTGAGGCCGAGGTCGCCCGCGATGTGCCGGGCGTCGAGCAGGCCCAGCTGGACCTTGAGGTCCTCGCTCGCGGTCTTGCGGGCCTCGGTCGGCGTACGGACGGAGTGGTCGAGGGCGAGGCCGAGGTCCCAGACGGGGTACCAGATGCGGTCGGCCAGGGCGGCCACGGCGCCGGAGTCGCTGCCGTCGTGCAGGAGGAGCAGGTCGAGGTCGCTGCGCGGGGAGAGCTCGCCCCGGCCGTAGCCTCCGACGGCGACGAGGGAGACACCGCGCAGCGCCTCGGCGCCGGCGTCGAAGAGGCCGGTGAGCCAGTCGTCCGTGAGTTCGGCCAGGGCCGCACGACGCGGCGGCCCGGACTGCGCCTCCCCCTGGAGGAGGCGCAGCCGGGCCGCCGCATAGCCGCTGGGTCCCGAGTCCTCTGCTTCGGAACGTGTGTCCGTACGCGTCACCCAGTGACTCCTGTCTTTCTTTGTCTCTTTGGAGCGCGTCGTCTCTTTAGAGCGCGTCCGGGCCGCGCTCGCCGGTCCTGACCCGGACGGCGGTCTCGACCGGGATCGACCAGACCTTGCCGTCACCGATCTTGCCGGTGCGGGCCGCCTTGACGATGACGTCGATCAGACCTTCGGCGTCGTCGTCCTCGGCCAGCACCTCGATGCGGATCTTGGGGACCAGGTCGACCGTGTACTCGGCACCACGGTAGACCTCGGTGTGTCCCCGCTGCCGACCGTAGCCGCTGGCCTCGGTGACCGTCAGACCGTGTACCCCGAAGGCCTGGAGGGCCTCCTTGATCTCGTCGAGCCGGTGCGGCTTCACGACGGCGGTGATGAGCTTCATGCGTCCACCTTCTTGGCAGTGCCCGCAGCGGGGGCCGGGGTGGAGGTGAAGCCCGCACCACCACCGGTGCCGCTGAAGTCGTATGCGGTCTCGGCGTGCTCGGCCTGGTCGATGCCCGCGACCTCCTCGTCCTCGCTGACCCGCATCCCGATCGTCTTGTCGATCAGGAAGGCGAGGATCGCGGAAGCGATGAGGGAGTAGGCGAGGACCGCGCCGACACCGGCGCACTGCTTCCAGAACTGGGTCAGGCCGCCGCCGTAGAAGAGGCCCTCGACGTCGGACTGGCCCTTGCCGGAGGCGAAGAAGCCGATGAGCAGGGAGCCGGCGACACCGCCGACGAGGTGGACACCGACGACGTCGAGCGAGTCGTCGTAGCCGAACTTGTACTTCAGGCCGACGGCCATGGCGCACAGCACACCGGCGATGACGCCGACGGCGATCGCGCCGAGCGGGGAGACCGCACCGCCGGACGGGGTGATCGCGACCAGACCGGCGACCGCACCGGAGGCGGCACCCAGCGTGGTGAACGCGCCGTGCCGGATCTTCTCGTAGGCGAGCCAGGCGAGCATCGCAGCGGCGGTGGCGATCTGCGTGTTGAGGAACATCAGCGCGCCGACACCGTCGTCGTTGCCGAGCCACGAGCCGGCGTTGAATCCGAACCAGCCGAACCAGAGGAGACCGGCGCCGAGCATGACCAGCGGAAGGCTGTGCGGGCGCATCGGGTCCTTCTTGAAGCCCACGCGCTTGCCGATGACGAGGATCACGCCGAGCGCCGCGGCACCGGCGTTGATGTGGACCGCCGTACCACCCGCGAAGTCGATCACGCCGAGCTCGAACGCCCAGCCGCCGGTGCCCCACACCCAGTGCGCGACCGGGAAGTACACGACCGTGACCCACAGGGCGATGAAGAGGGACCAGGCGGTGAACTTCACGCGGTCCGCGAGCGCGCCGCTGATCAGAGCCGGTGTGATGATGGCGAACATCAGCTGGAACGCGGCGAAGACGGTGATCGGGATGGTGTAGCCGTCCCAGAGGTCCGTGATGCCGATCCCGCCGAATCCGACGTAGTCGGAGGTCCAGCCGATGAGCGAGCCCTTGTCCGTACCGAAGGCGAGGGAGAAGCCGTACACCACCCACAGGATGGTGACTATGCCCATGCTGATGAAGCTCATCATCAGCATGTTCAAGGTGCTCTTGACGCGGACCATGCCTCCGTAGAAGAAGGCGAGTCCGGGCGTCATGATCAGCACCAGGGCGGAACAGATGAGCATGAACCCTGTGTTGGCGGCAGACAGCGTGGGTGCATCTGCGGCAAGGGTGATGGCTGGTGCCATCGGCGTCTCCTCGTCGTTTGGTACGGCCCCGTGCGGGCGAAGCCTGAAGTGGGCGTGAGGGGTGGGCCGGTTATGCGCCCTGAGATTGGCGCAGCGCGGTTTCGGTCGGCACCCCTCGATGTTTCGCCACCGTGACGAAGGTGCCTTGTGTGTTACGCCTCGATGAACTGCCTGAGACCGGACCGAGCGATCGTTATCGTGGCGCAACCTTCCCCGAGGGGGAGACAGGCCGGCCGCGGCGGGCCGTCCGATGACCTGGCATGGGGGAGCCGAGTCGGGCAGTTCGGGACGGCCGGCCGCGGCCGGGGTACTGGGGAGTAGCCGCTTTCGCGGCCTCGGTCAGACCGCCTCCGCGGTCTCGGGCAGATCGACGGCGAGCTGGGCGGTGAGGTCGACGATCTCGGCGAGGTCCCCGAAGTCGCGGGCCGCCGTGTCGACCGTCTTTCGGATACGAGTGTTGACGCGCTCCGAGCGCACCTTCTTCGCGTACGACATGGCCTCCTTGGCCCGGACCGCGCTCTGCTCGGGCTCCTTCTGGAGGAGGTGCACGGTGGCCATGCCGATGAGGTTCAGTGCGTACGAACGCTGATGTTCGGTGTCCTCGGCGAAGAGGTCGACGGCCTGCTGCATCAGAGGTTCGGCCATGGAGGCGTAGGTGGGGCTGCGTCCGGCGACATAGGCGAGGTCGCGGTAGGAGTGCGAGTTCTCGCCGTACAGCTCGGCCTTGGAGAAGAAGCGGATCCAGTCGGGGTCCGGGTCATCCCATTCGTGCACGTCGGCGAAGGTGTCCTCGGCCATCCGGACGGCGCGCTTGCACTTTCCGGGCTGGCCCATGTTGGCGTACGCGCGTGCCTCCATCGCATACAGCATGGACTGGGTGCGCGGGCTCGCGCAGTCGCGGCTTCCGTACTGCGCGAGGTGGATGAGTTCCAGTGCGTCGTCGGGCCGGCCCAGGTGGATCATCTGGCGGCTCATGCTGGACAGGACGTACGAGCCGAGCGGTTTGTCGCCCGCTTCCTTGGCGGCGTGCAGGGCGAGCACGAAGTACTTCTGCGCGGTGGGCTGGAGCCCCACGTCGTAGCTCATCCAGCCGGCCAGCTCGGCCAGTTCGGCGGCGACCTTGAACAGGCGGCGGCTCGTCTCGGCGGGCTGGGGCTCCTGGAGCAGGTCCGTCACCTCGTGCAGCTGCCCGACGACCGCCTTGCGGCGCAGGCCGCCGCCGCACTGGGCGTCCCACTGGCGGAACATCACCGTGGTGGACTCCAGGAGGTCCAGCTCCGGCTTGGAGAGGCGTCCGCGGCGCACCGAGGTGGAGGGCTCGGGCTCCTCGCGCGGCGCCGTGGGCGAGGGCACGAGCCAGCGCTGCATGGGTTCGATGAGGGCCGGTCCGGCGGCGAGGGCGAGGGAGCTGCCGAGGAAGCCGCGCCGCGCCAGCATCAGGTCGCTGCGCGAATACTCGCTGATCAGCGCCACGGTCTGCGGGCCCGTCCAGGGCAGGTCGACGCCGGACACGGACGGTGACTGGTGGGCGGCGCGCAGGCCGAGGTCCTCGACGGCTACGACACAGCCGAACCGCTCGGAGAACAGCTCGGAGAGGATCCGCGGGATCGGCTCGCGCGGGTTCTCGCCGTCCAGCCAGCGACGCACCCGAGAGGTGTCCGTGGAGATGTGGCTGGCGCCCAACTGGCGGGCCCTGCGGTTCACTTGACGTGCGAGCTCACCCTTGGACCAGCCGCTGCGCACGAACCACGAGCCGAGCAGCTCATTGGGGCGCTTGTCCGTGCCGGTCGCGGTCGTCCCGCCTCCGCCGTTGCCGCCCACTGGAACGCCCCCATCCCTGAGACCACTTGTACGCTGCGTGCGCCAAGCCCTATCAGAATGCCGGTAAATACGGCCCCCCGTCCGGTGGTTCTCACCCTTCGAACGGGAAGTCGACTTGCCCTTGGCATACCCACGAGTGCACACGTCCCCAGGACTCGTGTACTCAAAGTAATCCTACGATCACCCCTCCAGCCATGGCGATCCCGGAAACGCCACCATTCGCCACCCCTTCGAATGAACTCCGCATCGCCCACGCGCGATTCACTTGACACAGGATGGCCGGGAGTGGGCGGAGCGGTGTGCGCCGGGGCGCGCGATGCCGAGCGCACCACCCGGGGCACTCCTGAGCGCCGTCTGGACCGGGCGCAACAGGGGAAGTCGGGAACACAGGGTCACGTTCCCATTCCGTCACGTAACCACCGGTGGATCGGACCCGTTGGAGGGGGCATGGGCTTCACGATCGGCAGTAGTCGGGGGACTCGCGAACTCCGGCCCGGCTCACGGCGCCGCGGCCGTTCGTCCGAGTGCACCGCGGTGGCGGAGTTCACCGGACTCTGGGGCTGGGACGTGGTCCCCGGCGCCCGGGCCGCCGCGGGGGCGTGCTCCTGCGGCCGGGCCGACTGTTCCGCGCCGGGCGCACACCCACTGGCCTTCGCTCCGACGATCCCGGCCGGCGCCACGCTCGACGAAGTGACCGAGGCCTGGGCCGATTTCCCGGGTGCCGCCATGATGCTGCCGGTCGGCCGCGCCTTCGACGTGATCGAGGTCGCCGAGGCCGCCGGTCGCCGCGCGCTCGTCCGGCTCGAACGCATGGGGCTCCCCCTCGGACCTGTGACGGCGACCCCGGACGGCCGCGCGCACTTCTTCGTCACCGCCGGCTCCGCGCCCGAACTCCCCGAGCTCCTCTACCGAATGGGCTGGGACGACGCCTCCCTCGACCTGCACGGCCTGGGCTCGGGCACGCACATCACGGCCCCGCCCTCCGACCGCGCGGGCCTCGGCCCGGTCCGCTGGCTGCGCTCCCCCGCCCTGGACTCGGCGACGAAGCCCCCTCAAGCACGTCTGCTCCTTGGGACGCTGGCCTATGTGGCACATCGGTCGCGGGCGTAGCCGTTCGCGAACCTCGGGCTCACACGCCGAAGCGCCCGCTCCCAACTGCACCTTGGGGGCGGGCGCTTCTCCGAGCACATACCGGTTTCGGTACGCGCCTACTCTCCGATAAGGGCGTCAACGAACGCCTCCGGCTCGAACGGCGCCAGATCGTCCGCTCCCTCCCCCAGACCCACCAGCTTGACCGGCACGCCCAGCTCGCGCTGGACCGCGATCACGATGCCGCCCTTGGCCGTGCCGTCGAGCTTGGTGAGCACGATGCCGGTGATGTCGACGACCTCGGCGAAGACGCGGGCCTGGACCAGGCCGTTCTGGCCGGTGGTGGCGTCGAGGACGAGCAGGATCTCGTCCAGCGGGGCGTGCTTCTCGACAACGCGCTTGACCTTGCCGAGTTCGTCCATGAGCCCGGTCTTGGTGTGCAGCCGGCCCGCGGTGTCGATGAGGACGACGTCGGCGCCCTCCTCGATGCCCTCCTTGACCGCGTCGAACGCGATCGAGGCGGGGTCACCGCCCTCGGGACCGCGCACCGTACGAGCACCCACGCGCTCGCCCCAGGTCTGCAGCTGGTCGGCGGCGGCGGCACGGAAGGTGTCCGCGGCGCCCAGGAGTACATGCTTGCCGTCGGCGACCAGCACACGCGCGAGCTTGCCGGTCGTGGTGGTCTTACCGGTGCCGTTGACCCCGACGACCATCACGATGCCCGGGGTGTCGAGGTTCGAGTCCGTCTTGACCTCTCGGTCGAACTCGGGGACGAGCAGCAGGAGCAGTTCCTCGCGCAGGAGCGCGCGCAGCTCGTCCGGCGTGCGGGTGCCGAGCACCTTCACGCGCTCACGCAGCCGGTCGACCAGCTCCTGGGTGGGCTGTACCCCGACGTCTGCGGTGAGCAGCGTGTCCTCGATCTCCTCCCAGGTGTCCTCGTCGAGGTGCTCGCGCGAGAGCAGCGTGAGAAGGCCCTGGCCGAGTGCGCTCTGTGAGCGCGAGAGCCGGGCGCGCAGCCGCACCAGGCGACCCGCGGTGGGCTCCGGGACCTCGATCGCGGGGGGCGCCGGGGGTTCCTCGACAGCGACGGGGGCCGGCGCCGAGGCGTCGGGGCCCGGAAGATCCACCTCCTCGATCGTGCGGCGCGGTTCGTCGCGCGGCGTCTCGGCCTCGTCGCCGACATGCGGCTCGGCCGGGGGGGCGGTGATGTCGGGGGCGACCGGGGGCGGCGGGGGCAGCTTGCGCTTACGGCTGCCGACGACGAGCCCACCGAGCGCGCCGATCACGACCACGGCGATGAGTACAGCAAGGATGACGATTTCCATAACGCCACCCAGTATCGGCCATCCCCTGCCCGGGAGGGAGAATCCGTCCCGCAGACGGGATTTTGTAGCTTCCTCCAAAGAGATCGGCCCCCTCGCACCGAAAGCCGCGAACGCCGCGCACCCCGCGAACCCGGGCCCGCTGCTCTGGCAACCTGACGAGCCGTCAGCTACCGTCCCCCTCCACACACGAAGGGGGCTCCCGATGCCCGTAACCGTCGTACGTTTCAACCTCGTCGACCCCGACGCCACCCCCGCGTCGCTGAGCGCCCGCTACAAAGCGGCAGTTGAGATGGCCGCGTACGCCGACGACCGCGGCATCACCACCGTGCAGACCGAGGAGCACCACGGCGTCGCCAACAACTGGCTGCCGTCGCCCTTCGCCTTCGCGGGCGCCGTGTTCGGCGCGACCCGGCTCATCGCGGTCACCGTGTCGGCGGTCATCGGCCCGCTGCACGATCCGCTGCGCCTCGCCGAGGAGATCGCCGTACTCGATCTGCTGAGCGGCGGACGTCTCATCACCGTCGCGGGGATCGGCTACCGGCCCGAGGAGTACGCCCTCTTCGGCGTCGACTGGAAGCGGCGCGGCAAGCTCCAGGACGAGCTCCTTGAGACGGTGCTGAAGGCGTGGACCGGCGAGGAGTTCGAGTACCGGGGCAGGACCGTACGGGTCACTCCGCGGCCGTTCTCGGACCCGCATCCCCTGCTGCTGGTCGGCGGCTCCTCGAAGGCGGCCGCGCGCCGGGCGGCCCGTCTGGGCCTGCCGTTCTTCCCCAGCGCCCACCTTCCCGACCTGGAGGCGTACTACAAGGAGCGGCTCATCGAGTACGGCACCGAGGGCTGGACCATGATGCCGTCGGCGGAGACTCCGTTGCTGCACATCGCCGAGGACCCGGACCGGGCCTGGGCCGAGCACGGCAGGCACTTCCTGCACGAGGCACGGACGTACGCCTCCTGGCAGTCGGGCGACATCCGCTCGGCGGTGAAGTCGGCGGCCACGACGGTGGACGAACTGCGCACCGAGGGCGTCTACCGGATCCTCACGCCCGACGAGTGCGTGGCGCACGGTCTCGACAACTACGTCCTGCACCCACTGTCCGGCGGAATGCCCGTCGACGAGGGCTGGCGCAGCCTGCACCTGTTCTGCGAGAGCGTGCTGCCCCGCCTCAAGGACTGACGGGACGGAGAGAAAAGTACGGCCCCGGCTCAAGACCTGACAGGACACAGAAAGACGTACGGCCCGGCTCAAGACCTCGAAGGCCGAGCCGGGGCCGTACGTCTTCTTCTGACGAGTACGGGGAGACGGGCAGCGGGGATGGGCCCGTCTCCCCGAGTTTCGGGGGCCGTACGACGGGACCTAGCCCATCTCCTCCAGCGTCTTGCCCTTCGTCTCCTTGACGTACTTGAGCACGAAGGGGATGGAGAGCGCGGCGAAGACCGTGTAGATCACGTAGGTCGCGGAGAGGTTCCAGTCGGCCAGCGACGGGAAGCTCGCGGTGATGGCCCAGTTGGCGATCCACTGCGCGGAGGCGGCGACGCCGAGCGCGGCGGCGCGGATCCGGTTCGGGAACATCTCTCCGAGGAAGACCCAGACCACGACACCCCAGGACAGGGCGAAGAAGAGGACGAAGACGTGGGCGGCGATCAGGGCGACCCAGCCCTGGGCGGCCGGCAGCTTGCCGTCGACGAGGTCGAAGGAGAAGGCCCAGGCTTCGAGGGCGAGACCGACGACCATGCCCACGGAACCGATGAGCGCGAGCGGCCTGCGGCCGATCCGGTCGACGAAGATGATGGCGATCACGGTGCCGATGATGTTGACGATCGACGTCGTGAACGAATAGAAGAACGACTCCGTCGGGTCGACGCCGACCGACTGCCACAGTGTCGAGGAGTAGTAGAACGCGACGTTGATGCCGACGAACTGCTGGAAGACCGAGAGACCGATACCGATCCAGACGATCGGCTTGAAGAAGAAGCTGCCGCCGAGCAGATCCTTGAAGACCGACTTGTGCTCGCTCTTCATCGCGTGCTCGATCTCGGCGACGCGGGCGTTGAGGTCGATCTTGTCGCCCTCGACCTCCTTGAGCACCGCACGGGCGTGCTCGTCCCGGCCCGCGGAGATCAGGAAGCGCGGCGACTCGGGGATCGCGAAGGAGAGCAGGCCGTAGAGGACGGCCGGGATGACCATCACGCCGAGCATGACCTGCCAGGCCTCAAGGCCCATGAGCTTGCCGCGCTGGTCGCCGTCGGCGGCGTTCAGGATGCCCCAGTTGACCAGCTGCGAGATGGCGATGCCGATGACGATCGCGGCCTGCTGGAAGGCTCCGAGGCGGCCGCGGTACGCGGGCGGGGCGACCTCGGCGATGTAGGCCGGGCCGATCACGGAGGCCATGCCGATGGCGAAGCCGCCGATGATGCGCCAGAAGGCCAGGTCGTACAGGGCGAAGGGCAGCGCGGAGCCGACGGCGCTGATGGTGAAGAGGACGGCCGAGATCTGCATGCAGCGGATGCGGCCGATGCGGTCGGCGATGCGCCCCGCGGTCGCCGCGCCGATGGCGCAGCCGATCAGTGCGACGGCGATGACCTGGGCCAGCGCCGCCGAGCCGATGTCGTACCGGCTTCGGATGGCTTCGACGGCGCCGTTGATCACGGCACTGTCGTAGCCGAAGAGGAACCCGCCCATCGCGGCCGCCGCCGCGATGAAGATGACATGGCCGAGATGCTCGGGATGGGCCGCTCGGGCGCCTGCGTTCGGGGGCACTGTGCTGGTCACGTGTAACTCCTCGGGCCACCGGCCTCACTGCCGGGGGTGGGGGCGAGCCCTTCAAGTGGTCATACAAGTGGCACATAACTTCACGCCGCCCACCACCTGAAGGTAAAAGCAACGTTGCAGAGACTATGCCTTCATGTTTCGAAGTCAACAGGCGGGTGTGGTGTGAATTTCCGGCGCAAGGAGGTCGCCAAATGTTCAAGACTTGAACTCAAGAGAAAGGCCCAGGTCAAGACCCGTGTGGGCTACACGCATCTACCGGAGACGCTGGCTGATGACCTTCGACACACCATCGCCCTGCATGGAGACGCCGTACAGCGCGTCGGCGACCTCCATCGTGCGCTTCTGGTGGGTGATCACGATGAGCTGCGAGGCCTCCTGCAGCTCCTGCATGATCCGGATCAGCCGCTGCAGGTTGGTGTCGTCGAGCGCGGCCTCGACCTCGTCCATCACATAGAACGGGCTGGGCCGTGCCTTGAAGATCGACACGAGCAACGCCACGGCGGTCAGGGATCGCTCGCCACCGGAGAGCAGGCTCAGCCGCTTGACCTTCTTGCCCGGCGGGCGGGCCTCCACATCCACGCCCGTGGTGAGCATGTTGTCGGGATCGGTCAGGATCAGCCGCCCCTCCCCGCCCGGGAACAGCCGGCTGAAGACCCCCTCGAACTGCACGGCCGTGTCGCGATACGCCTCGGTGAAGACCTGCTCCACGCGCTCGTCGACCTCCTTCACCACTTGAAGCAGGTCGGTACGCGTCTTCTTGAGGTCCTCCAACTGCTCACTGAGGAACTTGTGGCGCTCCTCCAACGCGGCGAACTCCTCCAGCGCGAGCGGGTTGACCTTCCCGAGCTGCTGGTACGCCCGTTCGGCCGACTTGAGCCGCCTCTCCTGCTCGGCGCGGTGGAAGGGCCGGGGCTGGTTGCGCGGGTGCTCCGGGTCCTCGGGCAGTTCCTCGCCCTCGGCGGCGAGCGAGGGCGGCACGAGCTGCTGCGGGCCGTAATCCGCCACCAGCCCCGCCGGTTCGACGCCGAGCTCCTCCAGCGCCTTCGACTCCAGCTGCTCGATACGCATCCGCTTCTCGGCGCCGAGCACCTCGCCGCGGTGCACCGAGTCGGTCAGCTTGTCGAGCTCGCCCTTGAGGTCACGTCCTTCGCTGCGGGCGACGCCGAGAGCCTGCTCCCGGTGGGCCTTGGCGCTCTCCGCGGCGGCCCGCTCCTCCTCGGCCCTGGCCAGCGAGACCTCGACGTGCGTGAGCAGTTGCCGCGCCCCGGAGGCGACGGCCTCGGCGACCTCGGCCTCGTACCGCAGCCGGGCCCGGCGCTGCTCGGCACGCGCGCGTGCCTCACGTTCGGCGCGCGCGGCCCGGTCGAGTCCGTCGGCCCGCCCGGCGAGCCCCTTCACCCGCTCCTCATGCGTACGCACCTGGAGCCGGGCCTCCATCTCGGTCTGCCGCGCGTTGGCGCCGTCGGCGGCCAGTCGATCCCGTACGCCGTTGTCAGGCTCCTCCTCCACCGGCATCTCCTCGGCGACGGCGAGCCGCTCGGCCAGCTCCTCCGCCTCCTCCACGGCGCGGTCGAGCGCGTCCTGCGCCCGCGCGGCGGCCGCCGTACTCCGCTCCGCCTCCCCCACCGCGCCACGCGCCTGCCCGGCAAGCCGCCCCAACTGCTGTGCCACGGCCGACTTCTCACGCTCGGCGGCCCGCCGCCGCTCGCCCACCTCCTCGACGAACGCGGCACATTCCTTCCGCCGCGCCGTGGCCTCGTGCTGCGCCTCACCGAGCCCCTCGCACCGCACAGCCAGCTCTTCGAGTTCCGCCGCCGCCTCGTCGACGGACGCCTGCACCTCCAGCAGACTCGGCGCTCCGGCCGAGCCGCCGTGCGCGAAGTGGGCGCCCAGCAGGTCCCCTTCAGCGGTGACAGCCGTCAACTCCGGCCGCCCGTAGACGAGTTCCTCGGCGTCCTCAAGGGTGCCGACCACGACGATCCCGCGCAGCAGCCGCCGTACGGCGGGCATGAGCTCGGCGGGCCCACGGACCAGCTCGGCCGCGTGCGGAGGCCCGTCACTCCGTTCCTGACGGGGTACGCCGCCCTCCGCCGCGTTCGTGCCCCGCTCCTCCGGAGCCCCCGCCAGCAGCAACGCCGCCCGGCCCGCGTCCTGCTTGCGGAGCATGCGGATGGCGTCCGCCGCCGAGGCGGGGGTGGTGACGGCGATGGCGTCGGCCGCGGCGCCGAAGGCGGCGGCCAGCGGGACCTCGAAGCCGGGGGCGACCGTGAGGAGTTCGGCGGCCGGGCCGAGGAGGCCCGTGAGGCGGTCCTTGGCGTCGAGCAGCGCCCCTGTGCCGTCCTTGCGGCGCAGGCCCAGGGCGAGGGCCTCGCGGCGGGCCTGGGTCGCGGCGCGCTTGCGTTCCGCCGCGGTGGCCGCTTCGCGGGCCGCCGTCAGCGCGGCCTCCGCGTCGGTCAGCGCCCGCTTGGCCGCCTCGTGCTGCTCGGCCAGTGTGGCGTCGCCTGCGTCGAGGCCGTCGACCTCGGCCTTCAGCTCCTCGTACTCCTGCTGGGCCGCGACCGCGCGCTCCTGGGCCTCGTCGCGGGATGCGGCGAGGCGGTCGATCTCGGCCTGCGCGGAGGCGGCCCGCGAACGGGCGGCGTTGACCTGGCCGTTGAGCCGGGCGAGCCCCTCGCGGCGGTCGGCGATGGCGCGGGCGACGTCCTTGAGGCGGCGCTCCTCAACGGCGAGCTCGCGCTCCAGCTCGGCGCGGTGCGCGACGGTGTCCTCAAGGGCGTGCTCGGCAGCCTCCAGGGCCGCTTCGAGCTCGGCCTCCTGCTCACGGATCCGCGCGGCCTCGCGCTCCATGTCCTCGGGGTCGCGCCCGCGCCGCTCCTCGGGAGGTGTGGAAGTCGCGCTCTTCACGCGCGCGTCGGCCAGCGAGATCGTGCCGCGCACCCGCTCGGCGAGCTGCGACAGCTCGTACCAGGTCTGCTGGGCGCGCTGCAGGCGCGGCGCGAGCCGGCGGACCTCGTCCTCCAGAAGCGCTTCGCGCTGCTGCGCCTTCTTCAGCTCGGCCTCGGCGCTCTCCTTGCGTTCCTTCAGCGCGGCCTCGTCGGCGATCTCGCTCTGGAGCGCCTGGCGCAGCCGTACGAGATCGTCGGCGAGGAGCCGGAGCCGGGCGTCGCGCAGGTCGGCCTGGATGACGGCGGCGCGGCGCGCGACAGCGGCCTGCCGGCCCAGCGGCTTCAACTGCCGGCGCAGCTCGTCCGTCAGGTCCTGGACACGGGCCAGGTTGGCCTGCATCGCGTCCAGTTTCCGCAGCGCCTTCTCCTTGCGCTTGCGGTGCTTCAGGACGCCCGCGGCCTCCTCGATGAAGGCGCGGCGGCCCATCGGATCGGCGTGGAGTACGGAGTCGAGCTGGCCCTGCCCGACGATGACGTGCATCTCACGGCCGATGCCGGAGTCGCTCAGCAGTTCCTGGATGTCAAGCAGTCGACACGTGTCGCCATTGAGCTGGTACTCGCTGCCGCCGTTGCGGAACATGATCCGCGTGATGGTCACTTCGGTGTACTCGATGGGCAGCGCGCCGTCGGAGTTGTCGATGGTGAGCGACACCTCGGCGCGGCCCAGCGGTGGACGCCCGGTGGTGCCGGCGAAGATGACGTCCTCCATCTTGCCGCCGCGCAGCGACTTGGCGCCCTGCTCGCCCATGACCCAGCTCAGCGCGTCCACGACATTGGACTTGCCCGAACCATTGGGGCCCACGACACAGGTGATGCCCGGCTCGAACCGCAGCGTGGTCGCCGAGGCGAACGACTTGAACCCGCGCAGGGTGAGGGCCTTGAGGTGCACGCCGCTGGACTCTACCTTTCGGGCCGGTCTCACTCCATGAACACGCGGTTTCACCCATGAAGGTGCAGGGCACACCAGACGTTGAAGACAGGGGAAAAGTACGCGGGGGAAAGAAGAAGGGACGCCGAAGAGGCGTCCCTTGTAATTCTGACAACTTAGCGGTTGATGTGGGCTGCCCAACCACTGCTGTCGTGGTGCGATGCAGTGATCAGGTGAGCGCAGGCTCCGCCTGGGGTACGTCGAGATCGAGAAGCGAGTCGTGAGAAGCGGCAGCCGCGAGCGCGTCGTTCTCGGCCTGGATCCGTCCGAGCTCGGATTCGAGGTCCTGTACGCGCTGCTGGAGCCGTCGCATCTCGGCAATGAGTCGCGGGTCGGAACCGCCGACGTAACCGAGAAGCGCCTTTGCCATGATGGATGGTCCTCCACACTGAGTGACCGACCGAAACGGTGTGGGTCGATGGGTCGTGAGGGAATCGCACCCGCGATGCTTGACACTTTTAAGTTCTTGCTGCTGTTCCACATGCCAAACAGCTAAGGTGCGCGGGGCTTTCAGCGTCTCACCAAAAAGTTTGACGGTCAACACGATCACGCCCGCAATGGCGGACGACGCCGGGGCACGCGGCCCCTCAAGGGCGGCGCTGCGACTCCTGCGGGCCCTGGGGCGTGGAGATCATCGATATCCGCGGAGCCTGCCACGACCGGCCGTTCTTGGCAACCACCTGGGCCTTTCCGCTCCCGGCAGGTGCTGGTGGCATGTTCCGCCGCTCCGGCCCGGTCGGTTGCCGCCGCTCGGTCAGCGGATGGCGAAGCCGTCGTAGATCCCTCGGGGCGTGTCCCAGATCTCAGTGACTCCGTCCACGCGCCCGGGTGTGTCGTCCCCCTGGAGCCAGTCGAGCAGACTCTGGCAGCCGGTCCGGGGGCCCTCCGCGACCACCTGGACCCGTCCGTCGTCGAGATTGAGAGCAAAACCACTCAGCCCTCCGATCTCCAGCGCCTTGGCCCGCGTGAACCAGCGGAAACCCACGCCCTGAACCCTTCCGCGCACCCAGACGACCACCCGTACGACCTCGTTCATGGGTGCACGCTAACCGGACAATGTCTCTCGGGACACATCCTCCCCTTGCGCCATGCGGTACCGTCCCGACCCAATGAGTCTCATATGAAACTCACTCTTTAGGGTGAGGTTCGCTGACTGCAAGATCGAGGAAGGCCACATAGATGGGACGCCACCGACGCTCAGCCGCCGGCCGCGCCGCCACAGGTCGCGCCACCGGGGGCACGGACACCCGCACGGACCGCACGGGCACCAACGGTCCCTACGGGCCGGAGAACCTGTATGGCTACGCGGCTGTCGCCGACTTCCCGAGCGGTGCCGTAGCCCGCTCGCACCGCAAGCGGAAGGCCGCCACCCCCGTTCGTACGGGGCTGCTCGGCGTCTCCGCCGCCGTGGCCCTGGGCACCGTCGCCGTCGCGGCCGGTGTGATGCCCGGCGCTGAGAACTACTCCCTCGGCGGTGGCAACGCCGACAACGTGCAGGCCGCCGGCTCCCCGTCCAGCGTGGAGACCCCGCAGGGCGGAACCTCGGGCAGCGCGGACGAGAACCGCGACGACTCGGGGACGAGCCGTGACGCCGAGCGCGAGGCCACGCCCTCGGCCGCCCCCTCCACGTCTGAGGCCGCCCCGACGACGACACCGCCGAAGAAGCCCACGGCCGAGCCCACCGAGAAGGCCACGCCTTCGAAGCCTGCCGAGGAGCCCACCAAGGCTCCGGAGACCACCGCCCCGGTGACGGTGTCCGCCGAGACCGCGGCCGAGAACGCGGTGCTCGAACTGGTCAACGTCGAGCGGGCCAACGCCGGGTGCAGCCCGGTGGCGGCGAACAGCTCCCTGACCGAACTGGCCTCCGCCTTCAGCGCGGACATGGCCGCGCGCGGCTTCTTCGACCACACCGACCCCGATGGCGCGACCCCGTGGGACCGCGCGGCGACCGCCGGGATAAGCAACCTGGGCGGCGAGAACATAGCCCGCGGCCAGGCCACCGCCGAGGCCGTTATGGAAGCCTGGATGAACAGTCCCGGCCACCGCGCCAACATACTGAACTGCGACTTCAAGACCCTGGGCGTGGGTGTGCACCTCGGCGAGGGCGGCCCTTGGTGGACCCAGGACTTCGGCTACTGACCGGCCTCGGGTACCGGTCGCGACGGCCGGTACCCGACCCAGCACGCGCTATCGATAAGTAAGCGCAACCCCACAGTGGGCACTGTGCCGGTACGCTCGAAACATGGAGCCAGCTGTGCGGACCGCCGATGCGAGCGGTGAGTGTCAGGACCTCGCGTACAGCGTGTTCGCCCGGAACTGCCCGGCCCGGGGCACGCTGGAGCACATCACCGGACGCTGGGGCGCGCTCACGCTGGGAGCCCTGCACGACGGCACGTTCCGTTTCAACGAGCTGCGCCGCCGTGTCGACGGCGTCAGCGAGAAGATGCTCTCCCAGACCCTCCAGGCACTGGAGCGCGACGGCCTGGTACACCGCGACGCCCAGCCGACCAATCCCCCACGCGTCGACTACACGCTCACGCCGCTCGGCCGCGAGGTCGCCCAGCGTCTCCTGACCCTCATCCACTTCATGGAGGGCCGCATGGACGACGTACTGGAATCCCGCGAGCGCTACGACGAGGCGCGCTCGCGGAGCTAGAGCCTCTCCGGCGGATCATGCCGCAGACGCTGGGTTCGGCACGCCCATCTGCGGCGTTGTCGTCGGTCGCCGGCTCCCCCACTCTCGGCTTCGATCGAGCGGGGACCCCCATCGCGTCGACTCCCTCCTCCGCCTTGCAGCTGCACGCACCACACCCCGCTCACCAGCGCTGATCAGTTGCCGCGATTTCCTGCGACCTGACCCGCCGGACAGGCCTTAGCCGAAATCGCCGCTGCTACGCCGTCGCGCGCGGCGGTCGCTGACAGCGCGGGCAGAAGTAACTGGACCGGTTCATCCACGCGCGCCGCATCATCGGCGTCCCGCACCGCCCGCAGGGTTCGCCCTCGCGCCCGTACGCGTCGAGCGAGCGGTCGAAGTAGCCCGACTCCCCGTTGACATTGACGTACAGGCTGTCGAAGCTGGTGCCGCCGGCGGCGAGGGCGTCGTTCATGACGTCGCGGATGTGGCCGAGCAGCTCCGTGGTGCGGGGCCGGGTGAAGGTTCCGGTGGGGCGTTCGTAGTGCAGCCTGGAGCGCCAGAGCGCTTCGTCCGCGTAGATGTTGCCGACCCCGCTGATCAGCGACTGGTCGAGCAGGGCGCGCTTGATCGTCGTACGACGGCCGCGCAGCGCCGTGTGGAACGCGGCGTCGTCGAAGAGCGGGTCGAGGGGATCGCGGGCGATGTGCGCGATGACGTCCGGGAGGCCGTCCGCGGTGTTCTCGTGCAGGGAGAGGCCGCCGAAGGTGCGCTGGTCGACGAAGCGCAGCTCGGTGCCCCGGCCGTCCTCGAAGCGGATGCGGACGCGCAGGTGTTTCTCGTCCGGGGCGTCCTCGGGCTGCACCAGGAGCTGGCCGCTCATACCGAGGTGCGCGAGCACGGAGTACGGGGAGTCGGCGAGGGGCAGCCACAGGTACTTGCCGCGGCGCCTGGCCTCTGCCACGCGGTGGCCCGCGAGCGCCTTCGCGAAACCCTCGGGCCCGGCCAGATGCCGCCGTACGGCTCGCGGATGCCGGACCTCCACCGTCCGCACGACCCGCCCGCTGACCCAGCGCTCCAGACCGCGCCGCACGACTTCGACCTCGGGCAACTCGGGCACGGCGCTCCTTTGGAGAATGCGATACGAACCCCGCCGCTGCGCGAGCGCTGCGACGGGGTTCGGATACTGCGGGTACTGCGGGTGTTACGAGTACTACTCGTACTACGGCTACCGCGGGTGCTTCGGTTGTGAAGGAATCAGGCCGTGGCCGAATCGCTCGCCGGAGCCGAGGGGGTGTCGGCGTTCCCCTCGGTGACCTGGACTGCTGCCGCCTGTTCTGCTTGTTCGGCGGCGGCCGTCCTGGCCGACTTCGCGCGTTCGTCCGCGTCGGAACGGATCGCACGCCACGCGGATTCCGCGGCCTGCTGTTCCGCTTCCTTCTTGCTGCGGCCGGTGCCGGTGCCGTACGAGACGCCTCCGACGCGGGCGGCAGCAGTAAAGGTCTTCTCATGGTCAGGGCCGGTCTCCGAGACCAGGTACTCGGGAACCCCGAGCCCCTCGGTCGCGGTGAGCTCCTGGAGACTGGTTTTCCAGTCCAGGCCGGCCCCGAGATTCGAGGACTTCTCAATCAGCGGGTCGAAGAGCCGGTGGACGAGTTCGCCCGCCGAATCCAGACCCTGGTCGAGATAGACCGCGCCGATCACCGCTTCAAGGGTGTCGGCGAGGATGGACGCCTTGTCCCTGCCTCCCGTGCCTTCTTCACCCCGGCCCAGCCGGATGAAGGAGCCGAGTTCGAGGCCACGACCCACCTCCGCCAACGCACGCGAGTTGACCACCGCGGCCCGCAGCTTGGCCAGTTGGCCTTCTGGGAGGTCGGGGTGAGTGCGGTACAGCGTGTCCGTGACCACGAGGCCGAGCACGGAGTCCCCGAGGAACTCCAGGCGTTCGTTGGTCGGCAGACCGCCGTTCTCGTACGCGTACGAACGGTGGGTCAGTGCACGCACCAGAAGGGCGGACTCGAGCTTGTAGCCGAGCCGCCCTTCCAGAAGCGTGTGGGACGAGGCTGTGTTGTCCGCCTTTTTCTTGGCGTTTGAATCCGCCTTGGCGTCAGACATCAGACCTCTCACCAGCCGCTCAGACCTCGAGGACCTGACGCTTGTTGTAAGTGCCGCAAGCGGGGCACGCGATGTGCTGCAGCTTGGGCTCGTGGCAGCGCTCGCACGCAACCAGGTTGGGGACCGCAGCCTTCCACTGCGACCGGCGGTGGCGCGTGTTGCTGCGCGACATCTTCCGCTTCGGAACAGCCACGGCTACTTCTCCTGCTTCTCGTCGACGCCAGTTTCGGCGCCGCCCAACTCGTCCTTCTCGCCATCTTCGAGTGAACCGGCGAGTCCCTGCAGTGCCGCCCAACGGATGTCGACGGCCTCGTGGTGGTGGTCCGGGGCGTCCGCGAGCCGTGCTCCGCATTCGGAGCACAGACCGGGGCAGTCGTCCTGGCACACCGGCTGCATCGGCAGTGCGAGCACCACCGCATCACGCAGCACGCCTTCGAGGTCGAACAGGCCGTCCTCGAGAAAGAGCGCGTCCTCGTCGTCCTCGGCGTCGTCGGCCGGCTCCGCCTTGGGGCGGCCCCGGTCGTCGGCGTCAGGGTACGAGAACATCTCCTGGAACTCCGCTTCGAGCGCCAGCTCGAGCGGCTCCAGACACCTTACGCACTCCCCCTTGGCCAGTGCACGGGCGGTGCCTGTGACAAGCACACCTTCCATGACCGACTCAAGCCGGAGGTTGAGCTCCACCGGGGCGCCTTCCGGCACTCCGATGACTCCCTGGATCCCGAGATCCTTGGGGGCCTCGATCGTGCGGGACAGGCGCTGGAGCGCGCCAGGACGCCGCCCCAGCTCGTGTGTGTCGAACACGAGCGGGTTGCGGTGGTCGAGGCGGGCGTTCAGAGCCATTCCTGCTTTCGATCTTCGAAGCTCAAGAGGATGCCGCCCGCGATGTTCCGGGGCAGCAGTGATCGCGGACGTACACGCGACCGAAGAGCCAGGATACTGGACCTTTCGCTCTCGGCCCAATCCGGTGTCAGCGCCCCTGTTCGTACGCCCGCAGCTGCTCCGCGCTGATCATGCTCGTGTCGAAGAGGCTGGTCTCGTCGAGGGCGTGCTGCTGCTGCTCCATGGCGTGCGCCTGGGGCTGCGCGTAGACCTGCTGCTGGCTCTGGTCGTACGCCGGCTGCTGGTCGTATCCCTGCTGCTGCGGGTAGGCGGCGTACGGATCGGCGGTCTGCTGCTGGTACGCGTACGGATCCTGCTGGGCGTACTGCTGCTGGTATCCGTACGGATCCGGGACCTGCTGCTGATAGGCGTACGCGTCCTGCTGCGCGTACGCCTGCTGCTGGGCCGGGATGTCCGGAGCCTGGGGCGCCACGGGCTGCTCGGGGGTCTCGGTGATTCCCGCGAGGCCCGCCAGGTAGTCGGAGTCGTTCGTGTGGTGCGCGGGTGTCCCGTCCTCGTCCGTGAGGAGGCCGAGGTCGTCGCTGGCGATACGGCCGTGCAGCTTCTGCCGGCCGCGGCCGACGGCGTCCAGGGTCTTGGCGAGGACGGCCTCGAAGGCGCCGAGCTTGACGTCGACGTACTCGTCGGCGCTCCGGCGCAGGGTCTCGGGGTCGTGGCTGCGCTCGGGGGCGTCCTCGTCCTCGTATCCCTGCTCGTCGGTGCCCGGGCCGGTGCCCAGGAGCTTCTCGCGGCCGCGGCCGACGGAGCCGAGGGTCTTGGTGAGGACGACCTCGAAGTTGGCGAGCTTGGAGTCGACGTAGTCGTCGGCCTCCGCGCGGACCTCCTCGGCCTCCTGGCGGGCCTCGGCGAGGATGCGTTCGGCCTCGGCCTGGGAGCGCCGGGCGACCTCCGTGTCGGAGATCAGCGAGCCGCGCTCGGCGTGCGCGGTCTCGATGATCCGCTCCGCCTCCTGGCGGGCGTGCTCGACGAGCTGCTCGCGGCCGCCGATCAGTTCCTCGGCCTGGGCGAGGGAGCCGGGCAGCGCCTGGCGCACCTCTTCGAGCATGGCGAGCAGTTCGGCGCGGTTCACCACGCACGAGGCCGACATGGGCATGGAACGGGCGCTGCCGACCGACGCGACGATCTCATCGAGCTTCTTCTGCACGTCCACTCTGTGCTCGCCACTCTCTACAGGTGTTTATGGAGACGGACGGGTCGACTGTACGACCACTGCCTCCCCGCCCGACACCGGATGACGGACTGTCAGGCGATCAGTCCTTCTTGAGCCGGTCCTTGAGCGCCTCCAGGACCAGCGGCGGCACCAGGTGGGAGACGTCGCCGCCCCAGGTCGCGACCTCCTTGACGAGCGAGGAGGACAGGAAACTGTAGGTGGGGTTGGTGGGGACGAAGAGGGTCTCCACGCCCGACAGGCCGATGTTCATCTGGGCCATCTGCAGCTCGTAGTCGAAGTCACTGACGGCGCGCAGGCCCTTGACGATCGCGGGGATGTCGCGCTGCTTGCAGAAGTCGACGAGGAGGCCGTGGAACGCCTCGACCTCGACGTTGCCGAACTCGGCGGTGACTTGGCGGATCAGCTCGATCCGCTCGTCGATCTCGAAGAGGCCCTTCTTCGACTGGTTGATCATCACCGCGACGTGCACGACGTCGTACAGCTTGGAGGCTCTGGCAATGATGTCGAGATGTCCGTTGGTGATCGGGTCGAACGACCCGGGACAGACGGCGCGGCGCAACTGAGGTCCCTCGCTCTCCAGTCCGGTCATCGTGCGTCTTCGCACGTAGCGGCGGCGCGACCGTACCAAAACGTCCCCTCGCCGTAACGACGGGCCCTGATCGCGTCGAAACCGACCGGCCACCCGAATTCGCCGCCTCTGGTGCTGCGCTCCACGGTGACGAGGGCTTCGGCCGCGAGCCAGCCCCCCGTCCGGAGTGTGAGCAGAATCTCGCGAAGATCGTCGTCCGAGACGGCGTACGGGGGGTCGAGGAAGACGAGGTCGTACGGGTCCGACGGCGCCGGTGTCTGGACGATCTGTTCCGCTTTGCCCGGCCTGACCTCGGCGCCGGGCAGGCCCAGGGTCTTCACGTTCTCGCGGATGACGCGGGCCGCTCGGGCGTCGGCCTCGACGAGCAGGGCATGTCCGGCACCCCGGCTGAGCGCCTCCAGGCCGACGGCGCCCGATCCGGCGTACAGGTCGAGGACGCGCTCGCCCGCCAGGGGGCCGCCCAGCAGGGACTGCCAGGTGGAGAAGAGGCCCTCGCGCGCCCGGTCGGAGGTGGGCCGGGTGCCCGTGCCCGGCGGAACAGCCAGCCGGCGTCCGCCGGCCAGGCCGGCGATCACGCGAGTCATGAGGGTCCTTTGCACTGACGAGAAGGGCGACGGGGATACCGGCCCCAGTCTCTCAGCCACCGGGCGGGGACTGCCTGTCAGGTTCCTCGGCTCACCCCTTGTCCAAGTACTGCTCCCTCTCCTCGTCCAGGAGCGCCTGGAGTGCCGTACGCAGGCCGGGGAGGCCGGCGAGCTCCGGGTCGGCGGCGACGACCGCGGCGGCCTCCTCGCGGGCCTCGGCGATGATCTCCTCGTCCTCGATGACGGCCAGCATGCGCAGCGAGGAACGGACACCGGACTGGGCCTGGCCGAGGACGTCGCCCTCGCGGCGCTGTTCGAGGTCGATGCGGGAGAGCTCGAAACCGTCGAGAGTGGACGCCACCGCGTTCAGCCGCTGGCGGGCCGGGCTCGCCTCGGGCATCTCGGTGACCAGGAGGCACAGACCGGGGGCCGAGCCACGGCCGACGCGGCCGCGCAGCTGGTGGAGCTGCGATACGCCGAACCGGTCGGCGTCCATGATCACCATCGCTGTGGCGTTCGGCACATTCACCCCGACCTCGATCACGGTCGTCGCTACCAGGACGTCGGTCCCGCCCGCGGCGAAGCGGCGCATGACGGCGTCCTTGTCGTCGGGCTGCATCCTGCCGTGCAGGACTTCGACCTTGAGCCCTTGGAGGGGGCCGTTGGCGAGGTGGTCGGCGATGTCCAGGACGGCGAGCGGCGGGCGCTTCTCGGCCTCGGCATCCGCATCGGATGACTTCTTCTTGCTCTTGGCCTTGCCCGGGTCGTCCTCGTCGTCGCCGATGCGGGGGCAGACGACGTACGCCTGGTGGCCGTTCTCCACTTCCTCGCGCACGCGCTCCCAGGCGCGCGACAGGAAGTGGGGCTTGTCGGCGGCGGGGACGACATGGCTGGCGATCGGCGAGCGCCCGGCGGGGAGTTGGTCGAGGACCGAGGTCTCCAGGTCACCGAAGACCGTCATCGCCACGGTGCGCGGGATGGGGGTGGCGGTCATGACCAGCAGGTGCGGGGGCTGCTTGCCCTTGCCGCGCAGGGCGTCGCGCTGCTCGACACCGAAGCGGTGCTGCTCGTCGACCACGACCAGGCCCAGGTCGTGGAACTGCACCTTGTCCTCGATCAGCGCATGCGTGCCGATGACGATCCCGGCCTCACCGGTGACGAGGTCAAGGAGCGCCTGCCGCCGGGCGGCGGCCCCCATGGACCCGGTGAGCAGCACGATCTTCGTGGAGTCGTCCGCCCCTCCGAGCATCCCGCCCTCGGCCAGCTCCCCCATCATCTCCGTGATCGAACGGTGGTGCTGCTGGGCGAGCACTTCGGTGGGCGCGAGCATCGCGGCCTGCCCTCCGGCGTCGACGACGGCGAGCATGGCGCGCAGGGCGACCATCGTCTTTCCCGAACCCACTTCTCCCTGGAGCAGCCGGTGCATCGGATGCTCGGTCGCGAGGTCGTCGAAGATCTCCTTGGAGACCTTCTGCTGGCCTTCGGTGAGGGTGAAGGGCAGCTTGGCGTCGAAGGCGGTGAGGAGGCCGGCCGGCTTGGGTCTGCGGGCCACGGCGGGGAGTTGGGCGTCGGCGTAACGGCGGCGGGCCAGCGCGACCTGGAGGACGAAGGCCTCGTCCCACTTGAGGCGGGCGCGGGCGTCGTGGACGTCCGCCGTGGTCTGCGGACGGTGGATCTTCAGGAGCGCCTCGGGGAGGGCGACGAGGCCGCGGCCGTCCCGCAGTGAGTCCGGGAGCGGGTCGAGGGCCTCCTGCGCGTGCGGCAGCACCATCTGCACGGACTTGGCGATCTTCCAGGACTCCAGCTTGGCGGTGGCGGGGTAGAGCGGGATGAGCGCTCCGGCCCAGGAGCCGACGGTCTCGGTCGCCTCGTCGTCGTCGCCGCTCAGCAGCTCGTATGCCGGGTGGGCGAGCTGGAGGCGGTGGTTGAAGACGGAGACCTTGCCGGAGAACATCGCGCGGGTGCCGGGCAGGAGGTCCTTGTGGGGCTTGTGCACGCCGTGGCCGAAGAAGACCAGCTGGAGGCGGCCGCTGCCGTCCGTGATGGTCACTTCGAGGCGCTGGCCCTTCCCGCGCGGGGCCTTCGCCGAGGCGAAGCTGTGCAGGCGGGCGTCGGCGACCTGGGCGACCACTGTCACGTGCTCGTCCATGGGCAGGTCTGCGAGGTGGGTGAGCTGACCGCGCTCCTCGTATCTACGGGGATAGTGGTGCAGCAGGTCGCCCACGGTGTGCAGGCCGAGGTGCTCGGCCATCACCTTCGCGGTGGCGGGGCCGAGCGTCTTCTTCAGCGGTTCTTCGAGCACGGACACGAGATCCATTGCACACCACCGCACTGACATCGCCGTATACGTCCTTGAAATCCGCTGGTCAGGCGGGTGGTTCCGGGCCTAGGATGACCCGCTCCGGCCCTCTTCGCGGTCACCGTCCTGCGGGACCGCCCGACCCCGCGCCGTCGCCCGTCCCCCCACCGGCGCTGCGACGATGGAATCCCAGACCTCACAGTCATCCCAGGCAGCCCAGCCACCTCATACCTTCCAGGTCGACCTGCGCGGTCTGGTGGACCTCCTCTCCCATCACCTCTACTCCAGTCCCAAGGTCTATCTGCGCGAGTTGCTGCAGAACGCCGTGGACGCGATCACCGCTCGGCGCGCCGAACAGCCGGACGCTCCGGCCACCGTGCGCCTGTACGCCGAGGGCGGCACTCTGCGCGTGGAGGACTCCGGGATCGGTCTCACCGAGTCCGATGTGCACAGCCTCCTCGCGACCATCGGCCGCAGTTCCAAGCGCAACGACGGTCTGGAGTCGGCGCGTTCAGACTTCCTGGGCCAGTTCGGCATCGGGTTGCTGGCGTGTTTCGTGGTCGCCGAGCGGATCCGGGTCGTCAGCCGGAGCGCGCGTACGCCCGATGCGGCGCCCGTGGAGTGGACGGCGGCCGACGACGGCTCGTACACCGTGCGCACCCTGCCGCAGGAGGCCCGCACCGAACCGGGCACCACCGTGCACCTGGTCGCACGCGCCGGGGCGGGCGAGTGGCTCACGGAGGAGAAGGTCCGTTCGCTGGCGCGGGACTTCGGCGCGCTGCTGCCGTACGACGTTCGCGTGGGCGACGAGGCGATCACGGACCTGCCTGCGCCCTGGGACCGTTCGTACCCGAGCCCTGCCAACCGAAGGGTGGCCCTGGCGCGGCACTGCCACGACCTGTTCGGGTTCACGCCGCTGGACTCGATCGACCTGGACGTGCCGCTCGCCGGCATCCGGGGCGTGGCGTACGTCCTGCCGTCCTCGCTCAGCCCGGCCCAGCGCGCGAGCCATCGTGTGCACCTCAAGGGCATGCTGCTCACCGAGCGGGCCGAACAGCTGCTGCCCGACTGGGCGTTCTTCGTGCGCTGCGTCCTGGACACGGACAGCCTGCGGCCCACGGCGTCGCGCGAGTCGCTGTACGAGGACGAGACGCTGGCCGCCGTACGCGAGGCCCTCGGCGAGCGGATCCGGTCCTGGCTGACCGGGCTCGCGGCCGGCGACCCTGAGCGGCTGGCGGCCTTCCTCTCGGTGCACCACCTGGGCGTGAAGTCCCTGGCCCGGCACGACACCGAGATGCTGCGCACGATGCTGCCGTGGCTGCCCTTCGAGACGACGGACGGGCGGCTCTCCCTGGAGGAGTTCGCCCAGCGGCACCCGGTGGTGCACTTCACGCGGACCGTGGAGGAGTACCGGCAGGTCGCGCCGATCGCCTCCGCACAGGGCGTCGGAGTCGTCAACGGCGGCTACACGTACGACAGCGAGCTGGTCGAGGCGCTGCCGTCCGTGCGCCCCGGGACGGTCGTCTCGGAGCTGGACGCCGACACCGTGACGGCTCACCTGGACTCGGTCGACCCGGCCGAGGAGCTGGCGCTGGCGGCCTTCCTTGGGGCCGCGCGGGCCAGACTCGATCCCCTGGGCTGCGATGTGGTCCTGCGCGCCTTCCACCCGCTCTCGGTCCCGGCGCTGCACCTGGACGACCGGGCGGCACGCCACGAACAGGCCCGCGCGGAGGCCGAGAACCAGGCCGACGACCTGTGGGCTGGCATCCTCGGCTCGCTGCGGGGCAGCGCTCCACGCGCACGTCTGGTGCTCAACCACCACAACCCGCTGATCCGCAGGATCAGTTCACTCAAGGACCGGGAGCTGATCGGCACCGCCACGGAGTCCCTCTACGGGCAGGCCCTGCTGATGGCCCAGCGCCCGCTGCGGCCGGCCGACTCCGCGCTCCTGAACCGCGCGTTCATCGGCCTTCTCGAGTGGGCCACACACACCAACTCCGGGGAGGACGGCCACCGATGAGCGGGATCGACCCCATCACTGACTTCGACACGCTCCGCCAGGCGATGGCGGACAACTTCGAGCAGCCGGAGGGCCCCGCCCGCAACGCGCGCGCCGAGCTTCTGCTGGCCGAGGCGGAGAAGCTCGGCATCCCCCTCGCGGTGATCGAGGCACTCGCGCACCAGCTGAAGGTCTACAACTACAGCTCCGAGAAGGACAAGATGTTCGTCCCCTTCGCGCGCCTGCTGCGCATGTGGGACGAACACCCCGAGGACTTCGACGAGTACGAGATCCACTCCCTGCACTGGGTCTTCAAGTGGATGTCGGCCGGAATGCTGGACCAGCCGCACATTCCGCTCGCCTCCATAGAGAAGTGGCTCGGCGAGATGGAGCACCGCTACCGGCTGGCCGGGCACTCCGAACGGGCCGTGCGCAGCGCCGAGTTCAGTGTGTCCGCTCACCTCGGAGATCTGGACCGCGCCGAGCGGGCGTACGCCGCCTGGCTGGCCGCCGGCCGGGACACCATGGCCGACTGCCACGCGTGCGAGCTGCACGGCCAGGGCTGGTGGCAGGCGCTGCGCGGCTCCGACGCGGAGGCGGTGGAGCTGTGGGGCCCGGTCCTTGAGGGCGAGTACTCGTGCGCCCATGAGCCGCACACAGTCCTCGCGTCCTCCCTGGTTCCCTTGCTGCGCCTGGGGCGCGTCGACGAGGCGCGCGCCAACCACCTGCGGGGCTTCCGGCTCGTCCGCGCCATGGAAAGCATGCGCGGCGCGTACGCGGACCATGTGGAGTTCTGCGTGCTCTCCGGCAACGAAGCGCGCGCCCTGGAGCTGCTCGCCGAGCGCCCCGCGTACTTCACGGACTCCGGGGACCCGCGCAGCAAGCTGGACTTCATGGCGGTGGTGGCCCTCCTGATGGACCGCCTGACCTCCCTCGGGCTCGGCGACCAGTCGGTCCCCGGGCCGGTCGGCCGCGCGTGGACAGCGAGCGACCTGGCCGCCCACGCGCGCGGAGAGGCCCTTTCGCTGGCGGCGCGCTTCGACGCGCGCAACAGCACGTCGTACGTCAGCACGCGTGCCCGCGCGCGGATGAACCAGCCGCCGCTCGTCGACCGCCTGCCGCTCGGCGTGCGCTCCGTGCGCCCCGCACCCGCGGTGCACACACCCCGCCCGCCGGCCGGCGCGGAACCTGCCGCCGAGCCCGACCTGTCCGCGCTGCTCACCGAGGCCCGCCGACTGTCGGACTCCCGGAGCCCGGACGCCATCGAGGCCTGGGCGGCGGTCTCGCGTGCCGCCGAGGGGCACGAGCTGGACATCCGCGACCGCGCTGAGGTCGCCGACCACGCGGCGATGGAGCGCGGCCCGGAGGGCATCGAACTCTTCCACCGCGCGGCCGAGCTCTACGCCGAGGCCGACGACCCCGGCGAGGCCCTCGCCGCCCGCGCCCGCGCCGCCTACGTACTCGCCCTGACCGGCGGCACCGAGGAGGCACTGGCGGCCGTATCGGAGCTGTACGACGGGGTGCTCGCGCTCTACGCGGACGGCGGGACCGGAGTGTCCCAGACGGCGTCCGTGCTGGTGGGGCGCGCGCGGATTCTGATGCATGGCCTGGACAGCGAGGCAGGTGTCGCCCGCCGGCCAGAGGCTGCCGAAACGGCGGCCCGGGAGCTGCTGGCCCTTGCCGAGCCGCACGTCGAGGACCCGCGGCTGGCTTCCCGTGCCGCGGAGGCGCAGGCGATGCTCGGGGAGCTCGCCGCGCGCGCAGGGGACACCGAGAGGGCCGCGGAGCTGCTTGGCCGGGCTGTGGAGACGTATGTGTCGGCCGGGCTGCAGTGGTTCGCCGTGGAGCATGAAGCGCGGCTCGCCGGGATCGCCCTGCACCGCGGCGACATGGAGGCGGCGGAGCGGGCGGCGCGTGCGGCACTGGAGCACGGCGGGCCTCACCTGGAGGCGCCGGGCCATGCGCAGTTGCACCTTCAGCTCGCCGAAATCCTCGGCGGCACCCACCAGTTCGGGCCCGCCGCCGAACACGCCCTGGAGGCCGCGCACTGGGCCGACGAAGCCGGCCAGAGTGCCACGCTCGGCGCCTGGGCCCGGCATCAGCTCGGAGGTTTCCTGGTCCGTCAGGGGCGGTGGGCCGAGGCCGCCGAGATACTGGAGTCGGCGCTGCCCGATCTGACCACCGACATGCACGGCGACGGCGCGATCGTGCAGACCCAGTGGTGGCTCGGCGACTGTCTCACCGAACTCGGCGACCACCGCGAGGCCGCCGAACGCTGGTTGCAGGCCGCCGACATCGCCCGCCACTGGCCCGAGCAGCGGGACCACGCGATGCTCGCCCATCTCGCCGCCGAGGCCCTCGGAAACGCCGGGCTGCACGCCCAGGCGGACCAGGCGTACGCGCGCGCCGGCGACCTCTGGCGCGACCTCGGAAACATCCACGGGCTGATCCGCTCGCTGCGCGCCCGCGCCTGGGCGGCCGTCCGTACGGACGCGGGGCTCGACGGGGCGCGGGAGTTGATGGCGGCGGCGGTTCGGGAGTGCGAGGCGGCGATCCTGGACTCGCCGGGCGCCTCCGGCTCCCTCGTGGAACTGGACGAGGACGGCGACGGGGACGAGAGCGAGGAAGCGCGTCTGCGTCTCGTCGCCGAACTCGGCCACACCCACCGGCAGTTCGGTGATCTGGTGGCGCGTTCCGTGCCGGACGACGCGGAAGAGGACGAGGCCGACCCCTCCTACGAGGAGGCCCTGGGCCACTTCGCCGAAGCGGCCTCCGCGTTCGCTTCCCTCGGGGACGAGCTCCTCGACGTCCGTACCGCCGCGGAACTCAGCGCCGGCTGGCTGGAGGCGGACCTCCGCCGGCCCGCGGCGGCCGTGGCACGCGCGCGTACGGTGCTTGCCGCTTACGCGGGGCTGGAGGGCGAGACCGCGGAGGCGCGGCGCGCGGAGGCGGAGAACATGCTGAAGCTGATGGAGGCGGATTCGGAGGGGTGACCTGGGGGGTGGGGGGAGTTTTCTCGCCCCCTCCGCCCCTACCCATTCCCGTCACTTGGGGGCTCCGCCCCCAAACCCCCCTCAGCCCGTCCGGCGTCTGAGGACGAGCGCGTTCAGCGCGATACGGGGGTCTGGGGGCGGAGCCCCCAGGATCGGGACGGGAAGGGGCGGAGGGGGCGAAAAACTCCCCCACCCAGCCCGCTACTCCACCCCGATCAACAACAACGCCCCCTGCCTCCCACCTCGGTACACCACCGTGTCCACCGCCAAATACCCTTCCCGTACCCGGGATTCAAGGCGGTCGGCGATGGCGGCGGGCGCCTCGTCGCCCAAAACGAGGGTGACCATCTCGCCGCCGGCGGAGAGCATGCGGTCCAGGACGGCTTCGGCCGTGACGGTGATGTCGGAGCCGATGACGGCGACGTCGCCGTCGATGAGGCCCAGGACGTCACCGGCCTGGCAGATGCCGGCCATGGTCCAGGACTGGCGCTCGGCGACGGCGACCTCGGCATAGCGGGTGGCACCGGCCGCGGAGGTCATGGCGACGACGTCCTCGTCGAAGCGGCGTTCCGGCTCGTGGACGGCGAGCGCGGCGATGCCCTGGACCGCGGAGCGGGTCGGGATCAGCGCGACCCGGACACCGTCGGCGCGCGCCTGCTCGGCAGCGGCGGCCGCGGTGTGACGCAGCTCGGCGTCGTTCGGCAGAAGCACCACCTCACGCGCGTGGGCACGCCGCACGGCCTCGACGAGCTCTCCGCTCGCGGGCGGCTCCCCCGGCCGCGCGAGCACGGTGGTCGCCCCGGCCTCCGCGTACAGCCCGGCCAGCCCCTCTCCGGGTACGACGGCCACGACGGCACGCTGGGCGCGCTCCCGGGGCGGCCGCCCCGGGCCCCCGGTGTGGACGTCCCCGAGCCCGAAGTGGGTGATCCTGATCCGGTACGGCCGTCCGGCCTCGACGCCCGCCTCGACGGCGGCACCCGCGTCGTCCACGTGCACATGGACGTTCCACAGGCCGTCCCCGCCGACGACGACGAGCGAGTTGCCCAACCGGTCGAGCCGGTCGCGCAGCCGGGCCACGGCCCCGTCCTCCGCTTCCAGGAGGTAGATCACCTCGAAGGCGGGCCCGCCCTCTTCCGGCACCGCGTCCGCGCACACATCGGGGTGCACTCCCCCGATGCCGGCACCGACGATGTCAACGATGTCGGCATCGGCGTCGGTCGAAGCACCGGCCACGCGCGCGTGGACCTCCGCGGCGCCGGCGAACGCCCTGGGCCGCTCCCCCGTGAACGTCTCCACCAGCGCCGCCAGCACCGCCACCAGCCCCCGTCCGCCTGCGTCGACGACACCGGCGCGCTCCAGGGCGGCCAGTTGCCCAGGTGTCGCGGCGAGGGCCGCCCGCGCCCCCTCGTACGCCGCGCGCGCGACCGTGCCGCAGTCCCCCTCGGCGCCGGTGGCCGCGTCGGCGGCGGCCGAGGCGACCGTGAGGACCGTGCCCTCGACGGGGTGGGCGACGGCCTGGCGGGCGGAGTCGGCTGCCTGCCGCAGGGCCAGCCGCAGGCCAGGTCCGTCGGTGTGAGCGGTCTCACTGTCGGCGGCGAGCACCTGGGCCATGCCGCGAAAGAGCTGCGCGAGGATCGTCCCGGAGTTGCCCCGGGCGCCTATCAGCGCGCCGTGCGCCATCGCCCGTACCGCGTCCGCGAGCGTCGGCCCGCCCCCGCCGCTCTCGCGTTCCCCAGCGGCGTCGTACCCCGCGCCGACCTCGTGCCCGGCGAAGACCGCCTCGACCGCCGCGGTCGCCGATTCCAAGGTCAGATACAGGTTGGTGCCGGTGTCCCCGTCGGCCACCGGGTAGACGTTGATCGCGTCTATCTCCTCGCGGGCCCGCCCCAGCGCCTCCAGTGAGAGACCGCACCAGGTGCGCACCGCGAGAGCATCGAACGTCTGCGGCACCTGCGGCACCTGCGCCTCCCTGAGCTGCTGGACGTGGACGCAGCGTAGACCCAGAAGGGGTTACTGTCGGTAGGGGGTCTACGGAGGGCCGGGGCGTGGCCCTGAGCAGCCATGGTAGTTTCGTTGTCTGGACGCAGTCGTTGTATGCTGCTCCGGTTGCCCGATCCGATCGGGCCTTCCTCCTGGCACCGCCACTCAGATCCTAGATCTTGATCCCGGCATGCCGGGATCCACCGTAAGTGCATCTGAAGTTTTTGGAGTGAGCCCGTGGCTGCCAACTGCGACGTCTGCGGCAAGGGGCCGGGCTTCGGCAACAGCATCTCGCACTCGCACCGCCGTACGCCCCGTCGCTGGAATCCCAACATCCAGCGCGTTCGTACCGTGGTCGGCGGGACGCCGAAGCGCGTGAACGCTTGCACCTCGTGCATCAAGGCCGGCAAGGTCACGCGCTGACAACCGCTAGCGCGCGGCCACTGCTGGTTCGCTTGCACTGAGCCGGTCCACCTCACGGTGGGCCGGTTTTTTGCTGCGCCCGCGCGCAGAACAGACGTCCACCCAAACCCGCGTAAACGCTTACGCGCCCGCCCTGAACCGCCACCCATGATCCACCGGCCCGATCCCGCCTCCCAGCGCGAACCCGGCCGCGATCGCCCCGGTGACGTACTCCTTGGCCGCCGCGACGGCCTCCGGCACGGTCTGCCCCTTCGCCAGGCCGCAGGCGATGGCGGAGGCGAGCGTGCAGCCCGTGCCGTGCGTATGCCGGTTGTCGTAGCGGGGCGCCCGCAGCCAGTGCTCCTCGGATCCGTCCGTCAGCAGATCGACGGCGTCTCCGGGCAGATGGCCGCCCTTGATGAGCACCCACTTCGGCCCGTACGCCAGCACAGCCGCCGCCGCGTCGCGCAGCTGTGCCTCGGACTCGACCAGCACACCCGTCAGCTGAGCGACCTCGTCGAGATTCGGCGTCGCCACCACAGCGACCGGCAGCAGCTTCGTGCGTACCGAATCCAGCGCGGAAGCGGCCAGCAGCGAGTCGCCGTGCTTGGAGACGCCGACCGGGTCGACGACCGCCGGCGCGTCGGTGCCGGCGAGCAACTCGGCGACGGCCTCGACGAGTTCGGCGGAGGCGAGCATGCCGGTCTTGACCGCCTGGACGCCGATGTCGTCGACGACGCTGCGGTACTGGGCGCGCACGGCCTCCACCGGCAGCTCCCAAGCGCCTTGCACGCCGAGGGAGTTCTGCGCAGTGACGGCCGTGATCACGCTCATGCCGTGCACGCCGAGCGCGAGCATCGTCTTCAGGTCGGCCTGGATCCCGGCCCCGCCACCGGAGTCGGAGCCGGCGACCGTCAGAACCCGCGGCGGCGCACTCACGGGACTCACGACTCGATCTCTCCGAAGTGGTCCCAGCCGCCCTTGCTCGTCCAGGGCGCCCCGTCGACCGTGACCTGCGGCAGCGCGGACGGGTTGAGGACCTCGCCGATGATCTTCCAGCGGGCGGGCAGTTTCACGTCCGGCGGGAAGGTGGCGACGATCGCGTGGTCCTCGCCGCCGGTGAGCACCCACTGGATGGGGTCGACGCCGACGGCCTGCCCGATGTCGTTCATCTGGGTCGGGATGTCGATGGCGCCGGAACGGATGTCGATGCGCACCTTGCTCGCCTCGGCGATGTGCCCGAGGTCGGCGATCAGTCCGTCGCTGACGTCCGTCATCGAGGTCGCGCCGAGCCCGGCCGCCGCGGGACCCGCGTGATACGGCGGTTCCGGACGCCGGTGTGCCTCCACGAAGGCGCGTGGCGAGCGGAAGCCCCGGGAGAGCACCGCGAACCCGGCCGCCGACCAGCCCAGCCAGCCCGTCACGGCGACCACGTCACCGGGCTGGGCCCCGCCCCGGGTCACCGGCTCGTGGTTGCGCAGATCGCCGAGCGCGGTGATCGAGACCATGATGGTGTCGCCGCGTACGACATCGCCGCCGACCACGGAGGCGCCCGCGACCTGGCACTCGTCGCGCAGCCCGTCCATCAGCTCGGACGGCCAGGTGGCCGGGAGTTCGGCCGGCACGACCAGGCCGAGCAGCAGCGCGGTCGGCACGGCGCCCATCGCGGCGATGTCCGCGAGGTTCTGCGCGGCGGCTTTGCGGCCGACGTCGTACGCGGTCGACCAGTCACGGCGGAAGTGCCGCCCCTCCAGGAGGATGTCGGTGCTCGCCACGACCCTGCGGTCGGGTGCGGCCACCACCGCGGCGTCGTCGCCGGGGCCGACCCGGACCGCCGGGGTGGTGGTGAGACGCGAGGTGAGCTCCTTGATGAGCCCGAACTCCCCCAACTCGCCCACGGTGCCCTTCATAGTCGTACTGCCCCTTCTCTTCCTGTCTGCGCCACGGTACGTCTCGTGCGAACCGTGGCGCGTACCGCCTGCGCCGCGGCGCGCGAACCGTCCTCGGTGCGGTCGCGTGCCGTCTCCGTACTCGGTACCGAACCGTCCTCGGTGCGGTCGCGTGCCGTCTCCGTACTCGGTACGGTCGAATCGGCCGTCAACTCGTGCAGTCTGCGCACCCCGGCGCGCAAGCCCCAGTCACCGCGGGTCTCCCCGCGGTGAGCGGCGACGCGATACCGTGGCGTTCCTTTTCCCCACATGATCCTCGTGGCCGCCCTGGAGGTTCCGTGGTACAGGCGTACATCCTGATCCAGACGGAGGTCGGCAAAGCGTCGACCGTCGCCGAGACGATCAGCAAGATCCCGGGGGTGATCCAGGCCGAGGACGTGACAGGACCGTACGACGTGATCGTGCGCGCCCAGGCCGACACCGTCGACGACCTCGGCCGCATGGTGGTCGCCAAAGTCCAGCAAGTGGACGGCATCACCCGCACCCTGACCTGCCCGGTCGTGCACCTGTAGCCCCCGTCTAACCTTGGCCGATGAACTTCTTCCTTCACCGGCACACCGCTGCCTTCGGGCTGCCCGTTCTCGCTCTGCTGACGGCCGCCACGGGCTGCACCTCGGCAGACGACGACGCCTCGGTTGTGGTTCCCAGCCCGGACGTGAAGGTCACGAAGCTGTGCGAGAACCTGGACAAGGAGCTGCCGGAGAAAGTGAACGACCTCGACCGGAACGATCCCGAGCCCCGGTCCGCGCTGACCGCGGGCTGGGGAAGCCCGGCGATCATACTGCGCTGCGGTGTCGAACGGCCTGCCAAGATGAACGACCTGAACGCCGACGGTGCCGAAGTGGACGGGGTCGGCTGGCTGGTCGAGAAGCAGGACGACGGGTCGTACGTCTTCACCACGACCCTGCGCACGGCATACGTCGAGGTGAGGCTCCCCAAGGAGCGGGCCGATCTCGGCGCGGGCCCGCTCACGGCCTTCGCCGCATCCATCAAGAAGGCGATCCCCGAAGGGATCGCCGACTGACGCACAGGAGTGCCAGGAGGGCTCTCAGCGAAGCCCGGTGGAACGGTTCAGCGCCGCCTGCACCAGGCGGTCCACCAGCTCCGGATAGCCCACGCCGCTCGCCTCCCACATCTTCGGGTACATCGAGATGGGCGTGAACCCGGGCATGGTGTTGATCTCGTTGATCACGAACTCGCCGTCCTCGGTGAGGAAGAAGTCCGCGCGCACCAGGCCCTCGCAGGAGGCGGCCTCGAACGCCTCGACCGCCAGCCGCTGGACGTCCGCGGTCTGCTCGGGCGTCAGCGGGGCCGGTACGAGGCCGGGCGTCGAGTCGATGTACTTCGCCTCGAAGTCGTAGTAGGCGTGCGCCTGCACGGGCGGGATCTCGGCGGGCACGCTGGCGCGCGGTCCGTCCTCGAACTCCAGGACCCCGCACTCGATCTCGCGGCCGCGCAGCAGCGCCTCCACGATGATCTTCGGGTCGTGGCGCTGCGCCTCCGCGATCGCCTCGTCGAGGCCCTCGAAGGAGTCGACCTTGGTGATGCCGATCGAGGACCCCGCGCGCGCGGGCTTGATGAACAGCGGCCAGCCGTGCTCACCCGCGAAGCCGGCGATGCGCTCGCGGGCCCCCTGCTCGTCACGGGTCCACTCGCGCGGACGGATCACCAGATACGGGCCGACGGGCAGCCCGAAGGAGGTGAACACCCGCTTCATGTACTCCTTGTCCTGGCCGACGGCCGAGGCGAGCACACCCGCGCCGACGTACGGGACTCCGGAGAGCTCCAGGAGGCCCTGAAGGGTGCCGTCCTCGCCGTAGGGGCCGTGCAGCACGGGGAATACGACGTCGACGTCGCCGAGGGCCTTGGGGACGGAACCCGGTTCGCTGTAGACGACTTCGCGGTTGGCCGGGTCGACGGAGAGGATCACGCCGCCCTCGGTGGACTCGGCGAGCCGGTCCACGCTCGGCTGCTGCCGGTCGACGATGGCCATGCGGTCCGGCTCGTCGGCGGTGAGCGCCCAACGGCCGTCCTGGGTGATGCCGATCGGCAGGACGTCGTACTTCGTCCGGTCGATCGCCCGCAGGACCGCGCCGGCCGTGACCACGGAGATCCCGTGTTCGGAGCTGCGGCCGCCGAAGACGACGGCCACGCGCGGCTTGCGAGGCGGCTGCTCAGGGCTCTGGGGGAGGTTCTCAGTGCTCATATCGCGTTGAGAGTACCCGCTGGTACCCGCCTCAGTCAGCGCCTGTTGACCCTGTCGCTCAGCGTCGTTCGGCCTTGGCGCTGCGCGACATCATCTCCTTGAGGGCGACGACGGGCGGCTTGCCCTCATGGACGATGCCGACGACCGTTTCCGTGATCGGCATGTCGACACCGTGCCCGCGGGCCAGATCCAGCACCGACTCACAGGACTTGACGCCCTCGGCGGTCTGCCTGGTGATCGCGATCGTCTCCTGGAGGGTCATGCCCTTGCCGAGGTTGATGCCGAAGGTGTGGTTGCGGGACAGCGGCGAGGAGCAGGTGGCCACCAGGTCGCCCAGGCCCGCGAGTCCGGCGAACGTCATCGGGTCGGCGCCCATGGCGAGGCCCAGGCGCGAGGTCTCCGCGAGCCCGCGGGTGATGAGCGAGCCCTTGGCGTTGTCGCCGAGTCCCATGCCGTCCGCGATGCCGACGGCGAGACCGATCACGTTCTTGACGGCGCCGCCGAGTTCACAGCCCACCACGTCCGTGTTGGTGTACGGGCGGAAGTACGGCGTGTGGCAGGCGGCCTGGAGGCGCTGGGCGACCTCTTCGGAGCGGCAGGCGACCACGGCGGCGGCCGGCATCCGCGCGGCGATCTCCCGCGCGAGGTTGGGCCCGGTGACCACGGCGATGCGGTCCGCGCCGACCTTGGCGACGTCCTCGATCACCTCGCTCATCCGCATGGTGGAGCCGAGTTCGACGCCCTTCATGAGCGAGACGAGGACGGTGTCGGGCGCGAGCAGCGGCGCCCACTGCGCGAGGTTCCCGCGCAATGTCTGCGAGGGAATGGCGAGCACCGTGAAGTCGGCCTCGTGCGCGGCCTCGGCGGCGTCCGCGGTGGCCCGCACGTTCACCGGGAGTTCGACGCCCGGCAGGTAGTCCGGGTTCATGCGCGTGGAGTTGACCGCTTCGGCGAGGTCGGCGCGACGCGCCCACAGGGTGACGTCGCATCCCGCGTCGGCGAGCACCATGCCGAAGGCCGTACCCCACGATCCGGTCCCGAAGACAGCCGCCTTGACCGGCTTGCTCACGTGCCCTGCCCTTCTTCCTGCTGTGCTTTGTGCCGCGCCTGCGCCTGGTGCAGAGCCTGCGCGTTCTCCTGGGCGTCCTGCTCCTGCGCGGCGATCTGCCGGGCGGCCCTCTCCTGGGCCGCGGTCCGCCGCCGCTGCTCGATCCGCTCCTGGCGCGGGTCGTAGGGCGCCCGGGGTGCCTTCTCCCCGCGGATCTGCTCCAGTTGCGCGGTGATGGCCGCCATGATGGCCTCGGTCGCCTCCTTGAGGACGTCCGGGGACATCTCCTTGTCGTAGAAGCGCGAAAGGTCCACCGGGGGGCCGGCGAGGACGTGGTGGGTCTTGCGCGGAAACACGTGGAGCTTCTTGGCATACGGCGGCAGGAGTTCGTTGGCGCCCCACTGGGCGACCGGAATCACCGGGCACTTGGTCTGCAGGGCGACGCGGGCGGCGCCCGTCTTGCCGGTCATCGGCCACTGGCCTGGATCGCGGGTGATGGTGCCCTCGGGATAGAACGCGACGCACTCGCCGCGCTCGACGGCGTCGATCGCGGCCCGGAACGCGCTCAGCGCGTCCGTGGTCTCGCGGTACACCGGGATCTGTCCGGTGCCGCGCATCGCGGCGCCCACGAACCCCTTCCTGAAAAGGCTGCTCTTCGCCAGGAATCGCGGAACGCGCCCGGTGTTGTACTGATAGTGCCCATACATGAACGGGTCCACATGCGAATTGTGGTTCACCGCGGTGATAAATCCGCCCTCGGCCGGAATGTTCTCGATCCCGCGCCAGTCCCGCTTGATCAGAACCACCAGCGGCGGTTTGCAGAGGACCGCTGCAAAGCGGTACCAGAAGCCGATTCTGCGGCGGGGCACGCGAACACCTTCCTCCTGGGCCTGGGGGGCCGCACAAGTGTCGCCCCAGGCCGCCTGTCTGTCGAGAACACCGTACGCCCCGGCATGCGGACCGCCAGGGTGCCCGGGTCACAATGGGCGCGACAAGGAGAGACGGGGCGCTCGTGCAATGGATCCTGGTGATACCGCTCAAACCTCTGGCACGGGCCAAGAGCAGGCTGGCGGACACCGCCGGCGACGGATTGCGCCCGGGGCTCGCCCTCGCCTTCGCACAGGACACGGTGGCAGCGGCGCTGGCCTGCGCCGCGGTCCGCGATGTGGCGGTAGTCACGGATGACGCCCTCGCCGGGCGGGAACTCGCCGCGCTGGGCGCCCGCATCGTCACGGGCGAGCCGCCGGGCGGCCTCAACACCGCCCTGGCGCACGGCAGCTCCGCCGTACGCTCCCGGACTCCCGAAAGCGCCGTGGCGGCCCTGAACGCCGATCTGCCCGCGCTGCGGCCGCGGGAATTGGCCCGCGTACTCGAAGCCGCCGCCGAATTTCCCCGCGCTTTTCTCCCCGATGCGGCCGCAATCGGCACCACTCTGCTGGCCGCGGCGCCGGGCCGGGAATTGCTCCCGACTTTCGGCACCGATTCCCGCGCCCGTCATCAGGCCTCGGGCGCCGAGGAACTCCGCCTCGACGGCGTGGATTCCGTACGTCAGGACGTGGACACCGGCGACGACCTGCGAGCCGCACTGGCACTCGGCGTCGGCCCGCGCACGGCGGCACTCGCGGCCCACCTGCTCATCCCCGGCCAGCCGGGCGGCTGACGCACCTCCGGCCAGCTTGGACCCCCTCCCTGGATAGGCTTCCGCCATGCAGGCGACCGCGTACACGTACGACCCCGAAACCCGTAGCGGCCAGGTGCTGCTCGACGACGGCACCCCGGTGCCCTTCGACGGCCCGGCGTTCGACGCGGGCGGGCTGCGGCTGCTGCGGCCCGGTCAGCGCGTGCGCGTCGAGACCGAGGGGGACGGCGAGGGACGCCGGATCACGCTGATCACCCTGCAGACCTTCTAGGCGCCCCACGCAGACCCCGGACACGCCGCGGGCCGGGCTCCCGATGGGAGCCCGGCCCGGCGCGTGAGTTGCCTCCGTGCCCTCGCTACGAGCGGGCGGTGGCCTTCTTGGCGGTGGTCTTGCGAGCCGTCGACTTCTTGGCGGGGGCCTTCTTGGCCGTCGCCTTCTTCGCCGGGGCCTTCTTGGCCGTCGCCTTCTTGGCGGTGGTCTTCTTGGCCGCGGCCTTCTTGGCGGTCGCCGTGGTCTTCTTGGCGGTCGCCTTCTTGGCCGTGGTCTTCTTCGCGGCGGCCGTGGTCTTCTTCGCGGTCGCCTTCTTCGCGGCGGCCGTGACCCTCTTGGCCGTCGCCCTCTTGGCGGTGGTGGCCTTCTTGGCCGCGGCCTTCTTCACCGTGACCGAAGCGCCGCCGGAGAGGCTGCCCTTCGGGGCCTTCTTGACCGCGACGTCGTTCTTCGGGAGCTTCTTCGAGCCGCTCACCAGGTCCTTGAAGCCCTGGCCCGCGCGGAAGCGCGGCACAGAGGTCTTCTTGACCCGAACGCGCTCCCCGGTCTGCGGGTTGCGGGCGTAGCGGGCCGGACGGTCAACCTTCTCGAAGGAACCGAAGCCGGTGACCGAGACCCGGTCCCCGCCGACAACCGCGCGGACGATGGCGTCCAGGACGGCGTCGACCGCGTCGGCGGCCTGCTGACGCCCGCCGACCTTGTCGGCAATCGCTTCTACGAGCTGCGCCTTGTTCACGTCTTCCCCTTCGGAGACATTGCCCGAACGAATGCGTTCAAGCTTTTTCGCACGTTAGGCAGATATATACCGCAAATCAAACACGAAACGGGCTAATCACCCTTGTGCCGCAACGAACTCGGACTGTCGTGGAGTAACTCAGCGTTCCTCTTCGAGGAATCGGCCCTCGTCGAGGTCGGTGGTGAACCGCTCCAGACGCCTTGTCGCATCGGCGAGATCGTGCTTGGCCGCGGCCGTAATGACCAGCAGCTTCCGGGTCAGCGCCATCCGTACGCCCTCCGGGACTTGCAGTGCACGCACTCTTGTGTGCGCTTCCTTGAGTTGGGCCGCGACTGCCGCATAGAGCTCGAGTTGGCTGTCGTGTCCCATGCACAGATTGTGCCATCTGGGGCGAGTTGTCGCCTGCTCAGGGGGTAACTGCCGTCCCCGGAGGGGTTCCTGGGCACCTCGGCGGCACCCCGCACCATAGGTCGTCTACCCCGGCAACGGCCTTTGTAACTAGGGGAGTTGGGCCCTTCCGGCAAGGCATCCGAAGGCGGTCCGGAAGCAGACACAGCTGTACCCCCAACCGTCCACGATTGGGGGTACAGAGGGGTGTTGCGGTGGCTGAAATCAGACCCGGTCAGCGATGAATCGGACCCGAGTCAGCGGTGAATCGGCCTGTGGGCCGACCGTGAATCCGGCCCGTGGGTCAGACCTGAACCGTCTTCGGCTTGTGCGAGGGCCGCTTGGCCTCGTACGCGGAGATGTCGCCCTCGTTCTGGAGGGTGATGGAGATGTCGTCCAGGCCGTTCAGCAGCCGCCAGCGGGCGTTCTCGTCCAGCTCGAAGGAGGCGGTGATGCCCTCGGCGCGCACCTCGCGGGCCTCCAGGTCGACCGTGACCTCGGCCTCGGGGTCGTTCTCCGTGAGCTCCTGCAGCGCGTTCACGATTTTCTGCTCCAGAACCACTGTGAGCAGGCCGTTCTTGAGCGAGTTGCCGCGGAAGATGTCGGCGAAGCGCGAGGAGATGACGGCCTTGAAGCCGTAGTTCTGCAGCGCCCACACGGCGTGCTCTCGCGAGGAACCCGTACCGAAGTCGGGACCGGCGACCAGCACCGTGGCGCCTGCCCGCTCGGGCTGGTTGAGGATGAAGGACGGATCCTTGCGCCAGGCCTCGAAGAGCCCGTCCTCAAAACCGTCCCTGGTCACCTTCTTGAGCCAGTGAGCAGGGATGATCTGGTCCGTGTCGACGTTGCTGCGGCGCAGCGGGACGGCCCGGCCGGTGTGCGTGGTGAATGCTTCCATGACTACTCAGACTCCAGCGGGCGTACGGGCGTCGGACAGGTCCGCCGGGGAGGCCAGGTGACCCAGCACGGCGGTGGCGGCGGCGACCTGCGGCGAGACCAGGTGCGTACGGCCGCCCTTGCCCTGCCTGCCCTCGAAGTTGCGGTTGGAGGTGGACGCGGAGCGCTCACCGGGGGCCAGCTGGTCGGGGTTCATGCCCAGACACATCGAGCAGCCCGCGTGCCGCCATTCGGCGCCGGCCTCCTTGAAGACGACGTCCAGACCCTCGGACACGGCCTGCAGACCGACCCGTGCGGAGCCGGGGACCACCAGCATCCGTACGCCGTCGGCGACTTTGCGGCCCTCGACGAGCGCGGCGGCCGCACGCAGGTCCTCGATACGGCCGTTGGTGCAGGAACCTACGAAGACGGTGTCGACCTTGATGTCGCGCAGCGGCTGCCCGGCGGTCAACCCCATGTATTCCAGGGCCTTTTCGGCGGCCAGGCGCTCCGAAGCGTCTTCGTACGAAGCAGGATCGGGGACGGACGCCGAAAGGGGCGCTCCCTGGCCGGGGTTGGTGCCCCAGGTGACGAACGGCGCGAGGGAGGCGGCGTCGATGACGACCTCCTCGTCGAATTCCGCGTCCTCGTCTGTCTTCAGGGTCTTCCAGTACGCGACGGCGGCGTCCCACTCCTCGCCCTCGGGCGCGTGCGCGCGGCCCTTGAGATAGGCGAAGGTGGTCTCGTCGGGGGCGATCATGCCCGCGCGGGCGCCGGCCTCGATCGACATGTTGCAGATGGTCATGCGGGCTTCCATCGAGAGCTTCTCGATGGCGGAGCCGCGGTACTCCAGGATGTAGCCCTGGCCGCCGCCCGTACCGATCTTGGTGATGATCGCCAGGATCAGGTCCTTGGCCGTGACGTCGTCGGGCAGTTCGCCGTCGACGGTGATGGCCATGGTCTTGGGGCGGGCCAGCGGCAGCGTCTGGGTGGCCAGCACATGCTCGACCTGCGAGGTGCCGATACCGAAGGCCAGCGCGCCGAAGGCGCCGTGCGTGGAGGTGTGCGAGTCGCCGCAGACCACGGTGGTGCCCGGCTGGGTCAGGCCCAGCTGCGGTCCCACGACGTGGACGACGCCCTGCTCGACGTCACCGAGCGAGTGCAGCCGTACGCCGAACTCGGCGGCGTTCTTCCGCAGCGTCTCCAGCTGGACCCGGGAGACCGGATCCGCGATGGGCTTGTCGATGTCGAGGGTCGGGGTGTTGTGATCCTCGGTGGCGATGGTGAGGTCGAGGCGGCGCACGGGTCGCCCGGCCTGGCGGAGCCCGTCGAAGGCCTGCGGGCTGGTCACCTCGTGCAGCAGGTGCAGATCGATGAAGAGGAGGTCGGGCTCGCCTTCGGCGCGCCGGACGACATGGTCGTCCCAGACCTTCTCCGCGAGTGTCCTACCCATCGCTTTCCCTCCGGCCGGCCTGTGTGGCGCCGGCCCAACTAGAGATTTCCGGTGCGGCGACGCTCGTACCCCTCGTATCGGGCGTCCGCCGCCGGGCCCGTTGGTCCGCGGGCCGCATGCCTACAAGGGTGGCGCGTTCCACGGGAAATTGAACTTGCGTTTCACAGAGTGAGACGCGAGTATCGTTTCATGGACAACAGTAGCGGCGTCGGCGTCCTGGACAAGGCAGCCCTTGTCCTGAGCGCTCTGGAGTCCGGTCCGGCCACCCTCGCGGGACTGGTCGCAGCGACCGGACTGGCACGACCCACGGCACATCGCCTCGCCGTGGCACTTGAACACCACCGCATGGTGGCGCGTGACATGCAGGGCCGTTTCATTCTCGGCCCCCGCCTCGCCGAGCTGGCCGCGGCCGCCGGCGAGGACCGCCTCCTCGCGACGGCGGGCCCGGTGCTCACGCATCTGCGGGACCTCACCGGCGAGAGCGCGCAGCTCTACCGCCGCCAGGGCGACATGCGCATCTGTGTCGCCGCGGCCGAGCGGCTGTCCGGCCTCAGGGACACGGTCCCGGTCGGTTCCACGCTCACCATGAAGGCGGGCTCCTCGGCCCAGATCCTGATGGCCTGGGAGGAGCCGGAGCGCCTGCACCGGGGCCTGCAGGGCGCCCGCTTCACCGCGACGGCTCTTTCCGGCGTACGGCGACGGGGCTGGGCCCAGTCGATCGGTGAGCGCGAGCCGGGCGTCGCGTCCGTCTCCGCTCCCGTCCGCGGACCCTCGAACCGCGTGGTCGCCGCCGTCTCGGTCTCCGGACCGATCGAGCGCCTGACCCGCCACCCGGGCCGCATGCACGCCCAGGCCGTCATCGACGCCGCCGGCCGCCTCTCGGAAGCCCTGCGTCGCACCGGCTGACGTTCCCCCGTACCCGCACCCCGGAAAAGGGCCGGCCTCAACGCCGCGGCAGGCCCTCCCAGGACGACGTACAACCGACAAAGGACGACCGCCGAAGGACGCCGAACTCACGGCGCCCTATGCGGGAGTTGACACACACAACGCCGATGGCCCCCCACCGAAGTGGGGGGCCATCGAATCGTGTACCCCCGACCGGATTCGAACCGGCGCTACTGCCGTGAGAGGGCAGCGTGCTAGGCCGCTACACAACGGGGGCAAGGACCACAAGTGATCCAGCTGGGCTACCAGGACTCGAACCTAGAACAACGGAACCAGAAACCGTCGTGTTGCCAATTACACCATAGCCCAATGGTGGTCTAGACCAGACCATCAAGTACCCCCGACCGGATTCGAACCGGCGCTACTGCCGTGAGAGGGCAGCGTGCTAGGCCGCTACACAACGGGGGCCCTAGCGATCCTGCATGAGAGTCAGCGGGTGCGACCCGGACTGTCCCCCTTGGGAAGGATCTGTACCCCCGACCGGATTCGAACCGGCGCTACCGCCTTGAGAGGGCGGCGTGCTAGGCCGCTACACAACGGGGGCCTTGCAGAGTTGACCTCTGCGGTTGCAGATGAGCTCTGCGAGCTGGCCTACCAGGACTCGAACCTAGACTAACGGAACCAGAAACCGTCGTGCTGCCAATTACACCATAGGCCACTGAAACACAACCCCCGACGGGGATTTTGTTTTAGCTAGCGCCTCCGGGTTTCTGGACCTTTCGGTCCGTTCTCCGGCGGCGCAGGAAGAACATTACCTGAAGGTGGACGGCGCTCCAAAACGGGTATCAGCGCCGAGGATCACGGGGAGTTCGGCCAGCGAGGCGATCCGGTGCGGGCCCGTCGGACCGCTCTTCGGGACGGTGTGAGCACCGCCACGGTCGATCCAGATCGAGAGCATCCCCGCCTCGAAGGCGCCGCGTCCGTCGATCTCCGGATGGTCGCCGACGTACGCGACCTGGTGCGGAGGCAGCCCGAGGGCGTCGCAGGCGGCGTGGAAGGCCGCCACGGCGGGCTTGGAGACACCGAGCTCGGCCGCGCACAGCAGCGTCTCGAAGCGGTCGCGCACGCCGAGGATGCGGAGTTTGCGGTCCTGGTTGGGGAAGCTGGAGTTGGACAGGACCGCGTGCCGGTGACTGGCGGCGAGGGCGTCCAGGGCGGGGAGTGTGTCCGGGAAGAGGGCCCAGGCGGCTTCGTAGTGGGCGGAGTACCGCTCGAACCAGGCGTCGGCCTCGGCGTCGTCGAGGGGCTCACCCAGGAATTCCCTGACGCGGTCACGGCGCTGGCCCTGCCAGTCCGACTCCCCCGCCGAGAACCTCGCCCACTGGAGGTCGGTGATCTCCCGCCAGCGCACGAGGGCCTGCTCCACGGACTCGTACGCGTCGAGCAGGCCCTCGGCCGCCAAGTGATCGCGCATCCCGGCCCGGTCGGCGCCCGTGTAGTCGAAGAGCGTGTCGTCCACGTCCCAGACCAAGGCCTTGATGCTCATGATCCGACGGTAACTCCGGGTCGGGGCGCGTGTCTGCTGCTCGGCACACAAGTTGCTCGGCGCGCAAAGGAGGCTGTGCACAAAGGGGCGGCACGCGGAGGGGCGGCGCCCGAACCGGACGCCGCCCCTCCGCACTTGGGTCGCTGTGGTTACAGCTTCGCCAGCGCCGCGTCGATGCGTGCCAGCGTCTTCTCCCTGCCCAGGATCTCCAGGGACTCGAAGAGCGGCAGGCCGATGGTGCGGCCGGTGACGGCGACTCGGACCGGGGCCTGGGCCTTGCCGAGCTTGAGGCCGTGCTCCTCACCGGCGGCCAGGACGGCGTTCTTCAGCGCCTCCGCGTCCGACCAGTCCGCCTCGGAGAGCTTCTCGCGCGCCGTACGCAGCAGCGCGTCGCTGCCCTCCTTCATGGCCTTCGTCCAGGACGCCTCGTCGAAGGCCGGCTCCGGAAGGAACAGGAAGTCGACGTTGTCCGTGATCTCGGAGAGGACCTTGAGGCGGGTCTGTGCGTGCGGGGCGATCGCCTGCCACTTCGCCTCGTCGAAGTCCTCCGGCGCCCAGGGGGCGAACGGGGCCTTCAGCCAGGGGGCGCAGCGCTCGGTGAAGTCCTTCACGTCGAGCAGGCGGATGTGGTCGCCGTTGATCGCTTCGCACTTCTTGAGGTCGAAGCGGGCCGGGTTGGGGTTCACGTCCGCGATGTCGAAGGCGGCGACCATCTCCTCGATCGAGAAGATGTCGCGGTCCGCCGACAGCGACCAGCCCAGCAGGGAAAGGTAGTTGAGCAGTCCCTCAGGGAGGAAACCGCGCTCCCTGTAGAGGTTCAGCGACGACTCCGGGTCACGCTTGGAGAGCTTCTTGTTGCCCTCGCCCATGACGTACGGCAGGTGACCGAAAGCCGGGGTCCCCTTGGCGATGCCCAGCTCGGTCAGCGCCTTGTAGAGGGCGATCTGGCGCGGGGTCGAGGAGAGCAGGTCCTCGCCGCGCAGGACGTGGGTGATCTCCATCAGGGCGTCGTCGACCGGGTTGACGAGCGTGTACAGGGGCGCGCCGTTGGCTCGTACGATCCCGAAGTCCGGGACGTTCTCCGCGAGGTAGGTGATCTCGCCGCGGACCAGGTCCGTGAAGGTGATCGTCTCGTCGGGCATGCGGAAGCGGACGATGGGCGTGCGGCCCTCCGCCTTGTAGGCCTCGACCTGTTCGGCGGTCAGCGCGCGGCAGTGGCCGTCGTAGCCGGAGGGCTTGCCGGCGGCGCGGGCGGCGTCGCGGCGGGCGTCCAGCTCCTCGGTCGAGCAGTAGCAGTAGTACGCGTGGCCCGCGTCCAGGAGCTTCTGGGCGACGTCCTTGTAGAGGTCCATCCGCTGGGACTGGCGGTACGGCGCGTGCGGGCCGCCGATCTCCGGACCCTCGTCCCAGTCGAAGCCCAGCCAGCGCATCGAGTCGAGCAGCTGGTCGTAGGACTCCTCGGAGTCGCGGGCCGCGTCGGTGTCCTCGATGCGGAAGACCAGCGTGCCTTCGTTGTGCCGGGCGAACGCCCAGTTGAACAGGGCGGTGCGGACCAGGCCCACGTGCGGGTTGCCGGTCGGGGACGGACAGAAACGTACGCGGACGGGTGCGCTAGCCACGCTTGACAACCTTGTTGGTGAGAGTGCCGATGCCTTCGATGGTGACGGCGACCTCGTCGCCGACGTTCAGGGGGCCGACCCCCGAGGGGGTGCCGGTGAGGATCACGTCGCCGGGGAGCAGCGTCATGGCCTCGGTGATGTTCACGATCAGATCCTCGATGGAGTGGATCATCTCGCTGGTGCGGCCGAGCTGGCGTTGCTGCCCGTTGACCGTGCACTGGATGGTGATGCCCTCGGCAATGGCTGCGGGGTCGAGGTCGGTCTCCACCCAGGGGCCGAGCGGGCAGGCGCCGTCGAAGCCCTTCGCCCTGGCCCACTGCTTCTCGCGCTTCTGGGTGTCGCGCGCGGTGATGTCGTTGGCGCAGGTGTAGCCGAGGATGACGTCCTTGACGCGCTCGCGCGGGACCTCGCGGCACATGCGGCCGATGACCACGGCCAGCTCGGCCTCATGGTGCAGGTCGTTCGAGAAGGACGGGTACTGGATCTCGTCGCCGGAGCCGATCACGGAGGTCGACGGCTTGAAGAAGGCGAAGGGGGCGTCGGGCACTTCGTTGCCGAGTTCCCGTGCGTGTTCGGCGTAGTTGCGGCCGAAGGCCACGACCTTGTTGGGGAGCACCGGGGGCAGCAGCCGCACCTTGTTCAGCGGGACCTTCGTGCCGGAGAGCTCGAAGTCCGCGAACGGGATGCCCTTGATGATGTCGAGGACGAGTTCGTCCGGCTTGTCGCCCTCGACCGCGCCGAAGGCGACGTTGCCGTCGATGGAGAACCTGGCGATGCGCACGGGATCGTTGCGCCCCTCACTGAGCTGGCTGGAGTAGGACGCTCCAGGCTAACGCGGGAAGGGCCGGGCGCCTCGCGCATATCGGCGGGCGCCCGGCATTCCGAGGGGCTCACGGCCCGGCGCACTACTCCGCGGCGGAGGCGGCGACCGGCGCTTCCATGAGGATGGTGCGGCGGGGGTTGGCGGTCTGGGCGGGGAGGTCGACCGAGTGCTCCGGCTGCTCCGGCGTGCGCAGCTCGTCGGCGTCCTCGAGGTGGGCCAGCGTGGTGCGTCGCGGGTTGGCTATGTTGCGGAACATCATCGTGGTCTTCACTGTTGTACTTGACCTTGTCGTCGTGGGGGCGCCGGGCGGGCTTCAAGAGGCCCCGCGCAGGCCCGGGTTGTCGGATTCGCCATCCCTGTAAAGCGTCAGGCTAAACATGCAATTCCCGGGCGAAGCCGCGGGGACGCCATGATCGTGGTGTGAGTTTCCTCACTTACTAGTAGGCAAAGCGGTCAATTCAGGCCGCGGGTCCGAACCGGCGAAACCGACATTGCCCCACTGAAGCCGACATTCCGCTCCTGATCATGGCGACTGGGACACCCGGAGCACCCCAGCACCTCGTAGGCATACGTCCGTTATGTACGGGATCACTTTCTACGTCTCGTGACGCGGCACTCACAAGCTGTCACGGAGGTCACAGCCTGGTACTCGGCCCTTGTTGGAGATCCGGCACTGTGCTGGAATTCCACGGACCGCCGCGGGATCGAACCGGCGCGCAGGGGGCGCAACGCAGCGCCGAGTGGCGGCGGGAAAGGGGATCCAGCGCCGGTCACTGACGACCACCAGGGGGCGCATCTGCGCCCCTGAACGACGCCGACACCGTCCCGCCGTTTTCACGGAGGGGCGCCTGGTCCAGAGGTTGCGACGCTAGTGCAGGGACGTTTCAAGAGGGATGGCAGCGCTCCGGCGGAGCCGGAGCCGCACGGCGGGACTGGCCCCACTAAAGGCAGTTCCTCGCCCCAGCACGCCCAGAACCCGGGACCGGCAGAGGTCGGCGGCAGCGGTGAGCGTTCCGCGCGCCCCGGCGCGACGGCTCCCGCCAAACCGGCCGCGCGGAATCCGAAGGGCCCATCGGGCACCGGCTCGCGAATAGCCCTGCGCAACTGGCGCATCTCGACGCGTCTGGTCTCGCTGCTCGCGCTCCCCGTGGTCGCCGCGACCTCGCTCGGCGCGCTGCGCATCAACCAGTCGATGGACGACATCCAGCAGCTCGACAACATGAAGCTGCTCACCGACATCACCAAGCAGGCGACCGAGCTCTCGGCCGCGCTCCAGAAGGAGCGCGACACGACGGCGGGGCCCCTGGTGCACGGCGCCACGGCAACCTCCCCCACGGTCAAGGGCGTCCGCGACGCCACCGACATCGCGAAGAAGAACTTCCTCGAGGGCGTCCAGGAGATCGACGACTCCGGCACGGACGGGCAGCTCACCGGCGTACGGGACAGCCTCGTCGGCCTCACGCGCGAGCTGCAGAAGCTCAGCAGCATCCGCAACGACGCCTACGACGAAGCCGGCAACTCCACGCAGACGGTCGAGGCGTACCACCGCGTCATCACCCAGCTCCTCGATCTCTCGCAGGACATGGCCGAGGCCACCAGCAACCCGGAGATGATCCAGCGCACCCGTGCGCTGGCGGCCTTCTCCTCGGCCAAGGAGTACGCCTCCGTCCAGCGCGCGGTCATCGCCGCCGCGCTGCCCGAGAGCAACACGACCTTCGGCTCGCTGTCCGAGAACGACCGGCAGTACGCGCTCTCGGCGCAGCAGAGCCAGGAGTCCGACCTCAGCAGCTTCGAGAGCATCTACGGGGAAGGCTCCGCGGAGCTCCTCAAGCCCATCGAGAGCGGCAACCCGACCATCGAGGCGGCCGACGACTACGCCAAGCGTGTGCTGGCCAGCAAGAACGGTCTGGCCACGCGGGACAAGCGCTCGTATCTGGACTGGGTCGACGACGACTCGACCAAGCTCGGGCAGATGTCGAACATCGAGACCACGCTGCTCGGCGAGATGGAGCAGAAGGCCCGTGAGCTGCGCAACGAGGCCGAGAGCGAAGCGATCATCTCGGGTGCGCTGATCCTCCTGGTTCTCGGTGTCTCGCTGGTCGGCGCCTTCGTCGTGGCCCGCTCCATGATCCGCTCGCTGCGCCGGCTCCAGGACACCGCGACCAAGGTCGCCCAGGAACGGCTGCCCGAGCTGGTCAAGCAGCTCTCCGAGTCCGACCCGCAGGACGTCGACACCTCCGTCGAGTCGGTCGGTGTGCACTCCCGGGACGAGATCGGCCAGGTGGCCGCGGCCTTCGACGACGTGCACCGTGAGGCCGTACGACTGGCCGCCGAGCAGGCCCTCCTGCGAGGCAACGTCAACGCGATGTTCACCAACCTCTCGCGCCGCTCCCAGGGCCTCATCCAGCGTCAGCTCTCGCTCATCTCCGAACTGGAGTCCCGCGAGGCCGACCCGGACCAGCTCTCCTCGCTCTTCAAGCTCGACCACCTCGCGACCCGCATGCGCCGTAACGGCGAGAACCTCCTCGTTCTCGCCGGTGAAGAGCCCGGCCGACGCTGGACCCGCCCGGTCCCGCTGGTCGACGTGCTCCGCGCCGCCGCCTCCGAGGTGGAGCAGTACGAGCGCATCGAGCTGGCCTCCGTGCCGACCACCGAAGTGGCCGGCCGTGTGGTCAACGACCTCGTGCACCTGCTCGCCGAGCTGCTGGAGAACGCCACGTCGTTCTCCTCGCCGCAGACCAAGGTCAAGGTCACCGGTCACGCGCTGCCCGACGGCCGCGTGCTGATCGAGATCCACGACACCGGTATCGGCCTCTCCCCCGAGGACCTCGCGGCGATCAACGAGCGGCTCGCCTCGCCGCCCACCGTGGACGTCTCGGTGTCGCGCCGCATGGGTCTGTTCGTGGTCGGTCGTCTGTCGCAGCGCCATGGCATCCGCATCCAGCTGCGCCCGTCCGACTCCGGCGGCACGACCGCCCTCGTCATGCTTCCCGTCGATGTCGCCCAGGGCGGCAAGAAGGTTCCGAACAAGCCGGGTCAGGGCGCCGGTCCGGCCGCCTCGCAGGCCTCCGCCGGTGTCGCCGCGGCCCGCCGCGGCAACGGCCAGGGCGGTCCGGCAATCGGTGGCGGCGGCAACCCCGGACGCGTCGGTGCTCCCCCGCAGCGCGGGCAGGTCGGCGCCGGCCAGGGTCCGCGTGCCGCACTCCCCGGCAGCCAGGGCGGTCACCCGGGCGCGCCGGGCGGATCCCGTGGACCTCAGGGTCCGGGCAATCCGCCGCAGGGCAGGCCCACTCCGGCCGGTGCGGGTGTCAACGCCTTCGGGCAGAGCATGCCGGGTGCCCCGCAGGGCCTCCAGGCCGCGGGAACCGGTGCGCAGGGCTTCGGCGACGGATCCGGTGCCCGTCAGGGCGGGTTCGGTGACGCCTCCGGCAACCGGCAGAGCGGTTTCGGCGACGCACCTGGTGCGCGTCAGAGCGGCCCCCCGGCCGCACCCCCGCAGCAGCCGCCGGCCGGCAAGGGCAGCCGTCGCAGGCCGCAGCTTCCGGGCCGTGGCGGCGCGCGCGCCGAACTCCCCGGTGGCAACGCGCAGTCGCGGCCGAGCTGGAGCGACGACAACGCCCAGCCGCCCGTACCGCGCGCGTCCCTCGACACCCCGCGTGGCCACGAGGAGCACGACTCCACCTCGCGGATGCCGCGCTTCGACGACCGTCAGAGCCCGGCCTCCACCGCCGCCACTTCGGAGTTCCCGCGGATCGACGACCGTCAGGGTCCGGCGTCCCCCGCGGCCGCCACCTCGGAGTTCGCCCGCCCCGACTACGACGCTCCGCGCCCCGGTGCCGTCCCGACGCAGAACCCCGGGCAGTACTCCGGTCAGGGCGTGGGGCAGTACTCGCCCCAGAACTCCGGTCAGTTCGTCCGCCCGGACGTCTTCGGTTCCGCGGGCCAGAGCCCGTCAAGCACGGGCCAGTTCGCCACCCCGGGCTACGGCGCCTCCCAGGATCCGTCGTCCACCGGCCAGTTCGCGACTCCCGGGTACGGCAACGGCCAGGGCCCCTCGTCCACCGGCCAGTTCGAGCGCCCGCAGGTACCGCAGCGGCCGGCCGCGCCTCCGCAGCGGCCCATGCCGCCGCAGGAGCCCGAGGCCCTGCCGCCGGCGGGCCCCGGTGACGGACGTACGCCGCTGTACGACACGCTGGAGACCAACTGGTTCCACGGTCAGCAGGCCGCGGCGGCAGCAGCCCAGAACCAGACCAACGGGTCGCAGGTTCCTCCCCCGGCCCCGCAGCCGCAGGCGGCGCCCGCGGTTCCCCCGCGGCCCGCAGCCGCGCCGGCCGCCGCCCAGGCGTCCTGGCGCACCTCGCCGAACGACGACCTCGTCCGGCAGGCAGAACGCGTCCGCCAGCCTTCGGCGGGCGGGGTCACCACCTCAGGCCTGCCGCGCCGCGTCCCGCGAGCCAACCTCGTCGCGGGCACGGCACAGCAGCAAACGCACCAAACCGGTCCGCAGGTCTCGCGTGCGCCCGATGACGTACGCGGCCGGCTGACCAATCTCCGTCGGGGCATTCAGCAGGGTCGCCAGGCCGGCACCGGCCAGACCGGCAGCTTCCCCAGCCCCACTCACCAGCAGGAGCACTAGTTGAGTCAGATGAGCCAGGCCGCACAGAACCTGAACTGGTTGATCACCAACTTCGTGGACAACACCCCTGGGGTGTCCCACACCGTCGTCGTGTCCGCCGACGGTCTCCTTCTGGCGATGTCCGAAGGCTTCCCGCGCGACCGCGCCGACCAGCTCGCGGCGGTCGCGTCCGGGCTCACCTCGCTGACGGCCGGGGCATCCCGGATCTTCGAGGGCGGCACGGTGGCCCAGACAGTCGTGGAGATGGAGCGCGGGTTTCTGTTCCTGATGTCCGTCTCGGACGGATCGTCCCTCGCGGTCCTCTCCCACCCGGACTGTGACATCGGCCTTGTCGGCTACGAGATGGCACTGCTCGTCGACCGCGCGGGCGCAGTGCTCACGCCGGACCTGCGCGCCGAACTACAGGGAAGTCTGCTCCACTAACGGCCCTGGGTTCCACCCACAGCACGAAATCACCGTCCGGCCGACACAATCTCCCCCCACCGGCCTCAACAGACGGCACGACTGACTCACCTGCTGTCCCGCCCGGAGGATTCATGACCCCGCCCAACGCCTCTCATGATCCGTACGCACATACGTACGAGGAAGAGGGCGACCAGCCGCTGGTACGTCCTTACGCGATGACCGGCGGCCGGACCCGGCCGCGCTACCAGCTCGCCATCGAGGCACTGATCAGCACCACGGCCGACCCGGCGCAGCTGATGGGGCTGCTCCCCGAGCATCAGCGGATCTGCCACCTGTGCCGTGAGGTGAAGTCCGTCGCCGAGGTATCGGCACTCCTGTCCATGCCACTGGGTGTGGCACGGATCCTTGTCGCGGACCTCGCCGAGGCCGGACTCGTCGCCATCCATCAGCCGGGCGGCGACGAGAGCAACGGCGGCGCGCCCGACGTGACTTTGCTCGAAAGGGTGCTCAGTGGACTTCGCAAGCTCTGACGGAGGCCGGGCGACCACCTCCGCGAAGATCGTGGTGGCGGGTGGCTTCGGCGTCGGCAAGACCACGTTCGTGGGCGCCGTCTCGGAGATCAACCCGCTGCGCACGGAGGCCGTCATGACGTCCGCGTCCGCGGGCATCGACGACCTCACCCACACCGGGGACAAGACCACCACCACGGTGGCCATGGACTTCGGACGCATCACGCTGGACCAGGACCTGATCCTGTACCTCTTCGGTACGCCGGGCCAGGACCGTTTCTGGTTCATGTGGGACGACCTGGTCCGTGGCGCCATCGGCGCTGTGGTACTGGTCGACACCCGGCGTCTCGCCGACTGCTTCCCCGCGGTCGACTACTTCGAGAACTCCGGTCTCCCGTTCGTCATCGCCCTCAACGGCTTCGACGGACACCAGCCGTACAACCCCGAAGAGGTCCGTGAGGCCCTCCAGATCGGTCCGGACGCCCCGATCATCACGACGGACGCCCGGCACCGCGCGGACGCGAAGAGCGCGCTCATCACGCTCGTCGAACACGCGCTCATGGCACGTCTGCGGTAGCGGACGGCAGGCCCGGGGCAACGGATGGCGCGCTTGTCCCGGTCCACAAGTCGACAGTTCCATAAGGCAGTTGTCGTAGACGCCCTGGAGCCGGCTGTGTCGTTTGACACGGTCGGCAACAGTGTTCATAACGTTTCGACAGAGAATTTCACGGGCATGGACACGCATCGCGTTCACCCGGTACCGCTGTGCTCACAAAGGCCCCGCCTTTTGGCGGGGCTCGTTCTTTATGACCGTTTTATCTGGAGCTTACCTCACCTGGAATCATGAGTTCCGAGTGTTTGGAAGGGCGCCGAGTGACGTGCTGGAATGCGCTGACCTGCCCAGTAGTCAAGGGCGCCGGAGACACCGCGGCACAACGTAGGTGCCGACGCCGAGAGGTTTTGGTCGAGTGAGGCGAAGCAAGAACGGTCCCGAGCCGTCGGCACGGGGCAACTTCACCCCGCCGCCGCGTGTCGCGGCGCCCGCACAGATGCCCGGCTCCCCGGAGCCCACGCCGGTACCCGCACCGAGCGGCAGTCGTTTCTCCCCGCGCAACTGGCGCGTGCCGACCAGGCTGAACGCGATCCTGCTCATCCCCGTGGTGGTCGGCCTCGTCATGGGCGGCTTCCAGGTGAGGAGTTCGATCGACACCTGGCAGGAGGCCGAGAACGCCGAGAAGACGGCACGTCTGGTGCAGGCAGCGCTGACCTACGGCGACAAGCTGTACGTCGAGCGCGATGTCAGCGCCGTGCCGCTGCTGACCGGCAAGGGCGACAAGGACCCGACCGTCGTCAAGGCCCGTGCGGCCACGGACGCGGCGGCCGACGCCTTCGACGAGGCCGCCCAGAACATGCCGCAGACGGCCGGCCTGCAACGCCGACTCGACATCTTCCGCAAGGTCGAGCCCGGCCTCGCCACTCTGCGCAAGGCCGCGTACACCTCCGCCCTCACCGGCGTGCAGACCGAAGAGGGCTACACCCAGATCCAGCACCCGCTGATGGAGTTCTCCAACGAACTCGGCCTGGGCACCGGAAACATCACCAGCTACGGACGTACCGTCTACGCGGTCTCGCTCTCCAAGGCCGCGGCGTCACTGCAGCGGTCCATCGGCATGCACCTGCTGATCAAGCCCGGCCCCACCGACAAGGACCTCGCAAGCCAGCGCGTCGCCCTCTCCTCGTACGCCTACCTCGAGGGCATCAGCGTCGAGGAGTACATCGGCGGTGGCACCGAGGCCGACGCGGCCAAGCTCGAGGATGCCCAGAAGAAACTCAAGGAGGACGGCGCGGCCCAGGCCAAGGCCGCCGCGGAGGCCGCCGCGGCCCAGGGCAAGACCTATGTGCCCCCGCCGTCCGGCGACACCGCGATGGTCTCGGCCCTCGCGACGCTCTCGTCCACGGACCAGAGCGCCCGTGACGCGCTCGCCTCGCAGGGCATCACCCCGGACAACTACTGGGCGGTCAACACCGCCAAGTACGACGCCTACCGCACGATCGAGTCGGATCTGACCGACAAGGCCGTGGCCGAGGCCTCCGACATCTCCGCCAGTGCCAAGCAGGACGCCATCATCACCGGCGCCGCCGTCGTGATCGCCCTGCTCGCCGCGTTCATCCTGGCCGGCATGGTCGCCCGCCAGATGAGCCGCTCGATGCGCCAGCTGCGCAACGCGGCCTTCAACGTGGCCGAGCAGCGCCTGCCGATGCTGGTCGACCAGCTCTCGCGCACCGACCCCGGCCGCGTCGACACCCGCGTGCAGCCCATCCCGATCACCACCACGGACGAGATCGGCGAAGTCGCCCGCGCCTTCGACCAGGTCCACCGTGAGGCCGTACGACTGGCCGCCGAGCAGGCTCTCCTGCGAGGCAACATCAACGCGATCTTCACCAACCTCTCGCGCCGCAACCAGTCCCTGATCGAGGGCCAGCTGACCCTGATCACCGACCTGGAGAACAACGAGGCCGACCCGGACCAGCTGGAGAACCTCTTCCGCCTGGACCACCTCGCGACCCGTATGCGCCGCAACGGCGAGAACCTCCTGGTCCTCGCCGGCGAGGAGCCGGGCCGCCGCTGGGACCAGCCCGTGCCCCTCGTGGACGTTCTGCGGGCCGCCTCCTCCGAGGTGGAGCAGTACGAGCGCATCGAGCTCTCCGGCGTCCCGGAGGCCGAGATCCACGGCCGCGCCGTGACCGACCTCGTGCACCTGCTCGCCGAGCTCCTGGAGAACGCCACGACGTTCTCCTCCCCGCAGACCAAGGTCCGCGTCACCGCGACCCGTCTCCCGGACGGCCGCATCATGGTCGAGATCCACGACAAGGGCATCGGCCTCACCGCCGAGGACTTCGCGGACATCAACCACAAGCTGGCCAACCCGCCGACCGTGGACGCCGCGATCTCGCAGCGCATGGGCCTGTTCGTGGTCGGCCGGCTGTCCGACCGGCACGGCATCCGCGTCCAGCTCCGCCCCTCCGGCGAGCAGGCCGGTACGACCTCCCTGGTCATGCTCCCCGACGCGATCACCCACGGTGGCGGCGGCGAACAGCAGCTCCAGCGCGACGAGTTCACGGTTTCGCAGATCATGCCGGAGCAGCCGCAGCCGTCCTTCCAGGGCGAGCCGTTCCCGGGCCAGCAGCCGCTCCTTACGGCCGCCGAGCTCGGCTTCGACGACAGCCGCTACGAAGTCCCGGACGACATACGCGAGCTGGACCCCGTGGGCCGCTCGCTGATGCGCGAGGAGCGCCGTGCGGCCCTGGAGGCCCAGGCAGGGGGCCAGCCGGAGGCTCTGGAGGCTCCGAGCTACCAGGACGGCTTCGAGGCCCAGCAGCCCGCGTACGGCAACGGCCAGGCCCCCTACGAAAACGGCCAGACTCCGTACGGCAACGGCCAGGCTCCTTACGAAAACGGGCAGGCCCCGTACGAGGAGCAGCAGGCGACGTACGACCAGCAGACGTCGTACGAGGAGCCGCAGCAGGGGTCGTACGACGAGACGTACTTCCCGACGAACGGCGGCTACCCGGAGCCCGCGTATGCGGAGCCGGTCCAGGACGAGCACGCGGGGAACGGGAGTGCCGCCCCGGCGACCTTCTCGGCCTTCGCGGAGCCGTCCTACCAGGAGGAGTGGCCGCAGCAGGACGCACAGCAGAACGCGTACCGGTCCGCGTACGCTCCGGAAGCGGAATCCTCGAAGACCGCTGACGCGGGTGAGCAGGACCGCGTAGGCTTTGGCCGACCGGGGCCTGCCCCCTCCGCCCCCCACACCCTGACCGACGCCGGTCTTCCCCGTCGCGGTGCCGCCGCGACAGGCAACGGCCAGCGGTCCGTGGAGCGAAGGGACCAGACTCCGCCGCCGGCGCCGAAGACGGAGGGCCCCGACGACTGGCGTTCGTCCAACGACGACCGGTGGCAGCGGGCCGAGCAGCTCAAGAAGCCCAAGGCCGGCGGGGTCACCCCGTCAGGTCTGCCGCGGCGGGTACCCAAGGCCAACCTGGTCGAGGGAACCGCTGAATCGACGCCGCAGGGCGGCCCCCAGGTCTCCCGCGCACCGGAGGACATCCGGGGCCGGCTGAGCAACCTGCGCCGCGGCGTGCAGCAGGGACGCAACGCAGGTAGTGACACGAACACGAACGGTCAGGGCTTCGGTCCTGACAGCACCTACAACCAGGAGCGTTAGTGTGAGCCCGATGAGCCAGGCGGCGCAGAACCTGAACTGGTTGATCACCAACTTCGTGGACAACACCCCTGGGGTGTCCCACACCGTGGTGGTCTCCGCCGACGGACTCCTTCTGGCGATGTCCGAAGGCTTTCCCCGTGACCGTGCCGACCAGTTGGCGGCCGTCGCATCCGGTCTGACCTCGTTGACCGCGGGAGCCTCCCGCATCTTCGAGGGTGGCCACGTGAACCAGACGGTTGTGGAGATGGAGCGGGGATTCCTCTTCATCATGTCCGTTTCCGATGGTTCGTCCCTCGCGGTACTCGCACATCCGGAGGCGGACATCGGCCTCGTCGGTTACGAGATGGCGCTTCTGGTGGACCGTGCCGGTACGGTCCTGACTCCCGACCTTCGAGCAGAGCTCCAGGGGAGCCTTCTCAACTAACAGACAGACGGTGCGTCTTGGTGTCCCGAGGCCATAAGGTTTCGGGACGCGGTCCCACAGTGTGGGTGCCCGGCACAGTCGGAGGAGGAGAAAGTGGCAACACCCCCAGGCGGTTCGTCTTCGGGCAACTGGTCGTACGGCCCCGGCCAGGGGCAGGGCGGCCAGGGTGACGGTTCACAGAACCCGAACCGGTACAACTTCCCCTCCGCACCGACCCCTCGGCCTCAGCAGCCGTACGCACCCCAGGGTCCCGGGCCTTCTCCGTACGACCAGCCGTCGGCGCCGCGCATCCAGCCCGTGCAGCCGCAGCGCCGTAACCCCGAGCCCTCACCGGCCGGGAACACGCACAACCCTCTGGTGCGCCCGTACGCCATGACGGGCGGCCGTACCAGGCCCCGCTACCAGCTCGCCATCGAGGCGCTGGTGCACACCACCGCACAACCGCACCAGATGCAGGGCCAGTTGCCCGAGCATCAGCGGATCTGCAACCTCTGCCGGGAGATCAAGTCGGTGGCCGAAATCTCGGCTCTGCTGACGATCCCTCTCGGTGTGGCCAGGATTCTCGTCGCCGACTTGGCGGAGGCGGGCCTGGTCGCCATCCATCAGCCCGGCGGTGACGAGAACGCCGGCGGTCAGCCAGACGTGACTTTGCTCGAAAGGGTGCTCAGTGGACTTCGCAAGCTCTAGCGGAGGGCCTTCCCGCTCCACCACGTCCGCGAAGATCGTGGTGGCGGGCGGCTTCGGCGTGGGCAAGACCACGTTCGTCGGGGCCGTCTCGGAGATCAACCCGCTGCGTACCGAGGCCGTCATGACGTCCGCGTCCGCGGGCATCGACGACCTCACGCACACCGGAGACAAGACGACGACCACCGTCGCCATGGACTTCGGACGCATCACCCTGGACCAGGACCTGATCCTGTACCTCTTCGGTACGCCGGGCCAGGACCGTTTCTGGTTCATGTGGGACGACCTGGTCCGTGGCGCCATCGGCGCGATCGTGCTCGTGGACACCCGGCGTCTCGCCGACTGCTTCCCCGCGGTCGACTACTTCGAGAACTCCGGTCTCCCGTTCGTCATCGCCCTCAACGGCTTCGACGGCAACCAGCCATACAACCCGGAAGAGGTCCGCGAGGCCCTCCAGATCGGTCCGGACGCCCCGATCATCACAACGGACGCCCGCCACCGCGCGGACGCCAAGTCGGCGCTGATCACGCTCGTGGAGCACGCCTTGATGGCACGCCTGCGGTAACGCGCCGCCGGACTGCGGGCCAGTCGCCGACCGCGGGTTCGTGGTGGCTGGTCGCGCAGTCCCCCGCGCCCCTCACGGGGCGTCCACCGTACGTGAAAGGGCCCCCTCGGCTGAGGGGGCCCTTTCACGTACGCCGAGAAAAGCCGGAGGCTAGCCGTGCCAGCTGTGCGGTGCCCGGAAGCCGGGCTCGCGCTCCAGGCGGCGCCAGCCGGCCTTGGGGCGGGCGGCGTTGTGGGACGTGGCGGAAGCGGGCGCAGCCGCCGCGCGAGCCACCAGGATGGCCGTGATGGCGGCGACTTCCTCGGGCTCGGCGTGGCCCTTCTCGACGCGGATGTCAGAGTTGTTCATGGGTTCAGTCTCCGTGAGAGAGGTTTCCGCGGCGCTGCCGCGGAGGAACCGCAGGGTTACTGCGGGGGGTTGCCGTGCTTGCGGGAGGGCAGGTCCGCGTGCTTGGTGTGCAGCATCGCGAGGGACCTGATGAGCACTTCCCGGGTCTCGGCGGGGTCGATGACATCGTCGACAAGGCCCCGCTCGGCCGCGTAGTAGGGGTGCATCAGCTCGGCCTTGTACTCCTTGACCATGCGCACGCGCATCGCCTCGGGGTCTTCCGCCTCCGCGATCTGGCGGCGGAAGATGACGTTTGCCGCGCCTTCCGCGCCCATCACGGCGATCTCGTTCGTCGGCCAGGCGAACGTGAGGTCCGCGCCGATGGACTGGCTGTCCATGACGATGTACGCACCTCCGTACGCCTTGCGCAGGATCAGCGAGATCCTCGGCACCGTCGCGTTGCAGTACGCGTACAACAGCTTCGCGCCGTGCCGAATGATTCCGCCGTGCTCCTGGTCGACACCGGGCAGGAACCCGGGGACATCCAGAAGAGTGACGATCGGAATGTTAAAAGCGTCACACATCTGGACAAAGCGCGCAGCTTTTTCGGAGGCCTCGATGTCCAGCACACCCGCGAGCGACTGCGGCTGGTTGGCCACGATGCCGACGACCTGGCCGTCGAGGCGGGCCATCGCGCAGATGATGTTGCGGGCCCAACGCTCGTGCACCTCAAGGTAGTCGCCGTCGTCGACGAGCTCCTCGATCACCTTCGTCATGTCGTACGGACGGTTGCCGTCCGCCGGGACCAGGTCGAGCAGAACGTCCGAGCGCCGGTCGGCGGGGTCCTCGGACGCGACGCGCGGCGGGTTCTCGCGGTTGTTCTGCGGCAGCATCGACAGGAGGTAGCGGACCTCCGCGATGCAGGTCTCCTCGTCGTCGTACGCGAAGTGCGCGACGCCGGAGGTCTCGGCGTGTACGTCGGCGCCGCCCAGGCCGTTCTGGGTGATCTCCTCGCCCGTCACCGCCTTGACGACGTCCGGGCCCGTGATGAACATCTGCGAGGTCTCGCGGACCATGAACACGAAGTCGGTGAGGGCGGGGCTGTAGGCCGCGCCGCCCGCGCAGGGGCCGAGCATCACGCTGATCTGCGGGATGACGCCGGAGGCCCTCGTGTTGCGCTGGAAGATGCCGCCGTATCCGGCGAGCGCGGACACGCCCTCCTGGATACGGGCTCCCGCGCCGTCGTTGAGGGAGACCAGCGGCGCCCCGGCGGCGATGGCCATGTCCATGATCTTGTGGATCTTCGTGGCGTGGGCCTCGCCCAGCGCGCCGCCGAAGATGCGGAAGTCATGGGCGTACACAAAGACCGTGCGGCCCTCGACCGTGCCCCAGCCGGTGATCACACCGTCCGTGTACGGCTTCTTGGCCTCCAGGCCGAACCCGGTCGCCCGGTGCCGGCGCAGCTGCTCGACCTCCTGGAACGAACCCGCGTCGACCAGCAGCTCGATGCGCTCCCGCGCCGTCAGCTTGCCCTTGGCGTGCTGTGCGGCGGTCGCCTTCTCGCTGGGGCCCCGCAGCGCCTCCGCACGGATCGCGTGCAGCTCGGCCACGCGCCCGCGCGCGTCCGTGGGTTCGCCTGCGGGTGCGCCTGCGGATCCTGAGGATTCGGCCTCATCCAAAACGGTCATGTAGCGACCTTACGAAGCCCACCGAGGAAAGGGGGCCGTCGACTCCGTACAGTCTCCGGGCCGTTTTCCTGGTGCCCCTCGACAGAACCACAGCATCAGGCAGGCGATCTGACTGCTCAGGGGGGCTCCGGCTTGTAGAGGTCACACAAACTCGTCAGCTGAGAGCCACCTCACATTCATGAGGAGCACATGCCATCCCCGGAGTGAACGGGTAGCCGGGAGGCCGCCTCGGGACACCCCGGGGACGTCACTTACGGAGCGCGGCAATGGAACGCAACGTAACGTCGTGAACACGTAGCGGATGATGTTGAAACTTGAATGGAATAGGTCTACCTTCCCTCTTGTTGGCATCGTTGAAACTTAAACAGCCTCGCTCGACCACCTCACGTCGCGGGTTCCGGACGGAACCGCGGCCCCGTCCCCCCAAGGAGCACACCATGAGCATCTTCGGCCGCAAGACCGACTCCTCCGCCACCGACACGGACACGACCCCTGCCGAGGTGAACCCCGAACTGGCCGCGCTGACCGGCGACTACACGCTGGACCCGGCGCACACGACGATCGGTTTCGTCGCCCGCCACGCGATGGTGACCAACGTCAAGGGCAGCTTCAAGGACTTCGAGGGCACGCTGCACCTGGACGGCTCGGACCCGTCCAAGTCGACCGCCTCGATCGACGTCAAGATGGAGAGCGTCGAGACCGGTTCCGCGGACCGCGACGGTCACCTGAAGAGCGCCGACTTCTTCAAGACGGACGAGTTCCCGACGATGACCTTCCGCTCCACCAAGGCGGAGGCCCTGGGCGGCGACGACTACCGGATCACCGGTGATCTGTCGATCCTCGGCACCACCAAGCCGCTCACCATCGACCTGGAGTTCAACGGCGCCGCCACCGACCCGTTCGGCAACCAGCGCGTCGGCTTCGAGGGCAAGGCGCAGATCACCCGCTCCGAGTGGGGCCTCAGCTGGAACGCGGCCCTGGAGACCGGCGGCGTCCTCGTCTCCGACAAGATCAAGCTGGTCTTCGACATCTCGGCGATCAAGAACGCGGCCTGATTGCGCGGGCGGCGCCTCCGGAATCTCCGGGATCTCCGCCAACCTCAAAGCGCCCGTCGAGGACGGGCGCTTTGCCGTGTCCAGGGTCCCTGTCCCCCCGTGACGGGCAACACCGGCTCCGGCTCCTCGGTCCCGCGGAATAACCCGGTGCGGTCAACCCGGCGTGACGGTTAACCTCCGCCCATGACTTGGCTGCCCAGTGACTTCGTACATCCCCTCCGCGTCGAGTTGCCGGGCGGGTATCACCTGCGTCCGATCAGCGGGGCGGACGCGGACATCGACTACCCGACCGTGATGGGTTCGCGCGAGCGGCTGTGGTCCATCTTCGGTGAGGCGTGGGGGTGGCCCGCCGAGACCATGTCGTACGAGGCGAACAAGAAGGACCTGGAGCGGCACGCGGCCGAGATCACCGCCCATGAGTCCTTCAACTACGTGCTGCTCAATGACGCGGGTACCGAGGAGTTCGGGTGCGTCTACATCGATCCTCCGGAGAAGGCCGGCGCGGATGCCGAGCTCTCCTGGTGGGTCGTTGACGAGCGCGTGGGCAGCGAGCTGGAGCGGGACCTGGACTCGCTCGTGCCCCGGTGGATCGCCGAGGACTGGCCTTTCGAGCAACCCCGGTTCATCGGACGGGACTTGTCGTGGAAGGAATGGCTGGCTCTGCCGGACGCCGGCTGATTGTCGGGGGCGCGTGCCGTACACGGTGGCGAGCAGTTGGGGCCTGCCCGGGTGAACTACCAGTCCCAGTGCGGGACTTCGCGGAGTGGGTGGAGTTCTTCGTCGGTCTCGGCCAGGGAGTTCTGCTGGGCGACGCGTGAGCCGAACTCGACGTGGGAGCGGACGGCGGCGCGGAAGGGTTCGTCGTCGGGCAGGTCCGCCTCGTCGAGCGACTCCAGATAGACCTGTACGAATCGGTCGCGCTGTTCGTCGGTGATCCGCAGGCCCCGGTGGACCTTGATGATGTGCGCGAATCCGAGTTCCTGAGTGAAGCGGTCCGGACCGCCGAACGACTCGGCGGTGAACCAGGTCAGATGGTCGACGTGATGCGGTTCGCGGCGTGGGAAGACCTCGCGCAGGACGGGGTCCGCGAGCGCCTTCGCGTAGAAGATCTCCTCCAGGCGGTGCAGGGCGTCGTCGCCGCCCGCGTGTTCGTAGAGACTCGTCACGCTCTCATCGTGGGGCGGCGGCACGGGTTCCGCCAAGTGCCCGGCAAGGGCCGCATGAACTCAGCGCGCGTCGTAGCCCTGGCGGGCGTCCTCGACCTTGTCGAGGTTGACGGCGGCCCAGTCGGCGAGGGTGGCGAAGAGCGGGGCCAGGCTGCGGCCCAACTGGCTGATCTCGTACTCGACTCGGGGCGGGACCTCGGGGTGGTAGGTGCGGACGACGAGACCGTCTCGTTCCAGCTGGCGCAGGCGCTGGGTCAGCACCTTGGGCGTGATCTTCGCAATGCGGCGCTCCAGCTCCACGAAGCGATGACGCCCGTATTCGTTGAGCGACCACAGGATCGGGGTCGTCCAGCGACTGAAGACGATGTCGACCACCGGGGCGATGGGGCAGGCCGCCTCCGGGTCGGTATCCGGACCGATCGGCATGTCCGTCGCCATCGCCCGCCATGTGCTTTCGGTCACAATGGCCCCCTCTTCCCATTACTTTCCTCTAGGTACCTACTATGCCACCGCTAGTAGCTTCTCATCAGGCCCTCAAGGGGCCAGGCCGGCAGATCACTGCTGGTCGAACGGGTCACAGGGGAGCGAACATGATCGTGGTAACGGGAGCGACGGGGAATGTCGGGCGGCCGCTGGTGCGGGCGCTGGCCGCGGCGGGCGAGCAGGTGACGGCGGTCTCGCGCGGGGTCGCGGCGCCGGATGTGCCGGCGGGGGTGCGGCATGTTCGCGCGGATCTGAGTGATCCGAAAAGCCTTGAGCCGGCGCTCGACCGAGCAGAGTCGCTCTTCCTTCTGACCTCCGGTGAGCTGCTCTCGGGCGGGGCCGGCTACCTGAGTGGTGTCCTCGACGCGGCTCGGGCCGGGGGCGTCCGACGCGTCGTCCTGCTGTCCTCGCAGGGCGTCGGGACACGACGGCATCCGCCGGAGCTGGAGGAGGAGGTCAAGCGGTCGGGTCTGGAGTGGACCATGCTCCAGCCGGGGGGATTCGACACCAACGCGTTCGCGTGGGCCGGGACCGTCCGCGCGCGGCGGGTGGCCGCCGCACCCTTCGGCGATGTCACGCTGCCGACCATCGACCCGGACGACATCGCCGAGGTCGCCGCCGTCACCCTGCGGGAGTCCGGTCACGGCGGCAGCACCTACGTACTGACCGGGCCTGCGCCCGTCTCGCCCCGACAGCAGGTCGCGGCGATCGGGGATGCGCTGGGCGAGCCGGTGCGGTTCGTCGAGCAGACGCGTGCGGAGGCGCGGGCTCAGATGCTGGGGTACATGCCGGAGCCGGTCGCTGACGCCACGCTGGCGCTCCTTGGCACGCCCACGGCCGAGGAGCAGCGGGTGAGTCCCGATGTGGAAAGGATCCTCGGGCGGCCGGGGCGTACGTTCGGGGAGTGGGCGGGGCGCAACGTCGCCGCGTTCAAGTGACCTGGACGGAGACGCCTCGTCAGAAGCCCCCGCCGAAGTCCCCTCCCCCGCCGCCGAAGTCGCCTCCTCCACCGCCGAATCCGCCGCTGAAGTCGCCTGAGTCGAAGTCGGCGCCCGAGACGTCGCCGCCTTCGTATCCGGCGGAGCCGAAGTCGCCGTATCCGGAGCCGTAGTCGGCCGCGTACGCGGGACTGGCCATCATGCTGCCGAGCATCGTGCCGACGAGGAGGCCGGGCAGCAGGCCGCCGCCGAAGTAGCCGCCCGCCCAGGGGCCGTAGGCCGGGCCCGCGTCCCAGTAGGGGCGGCGGCCGTACTCGGTGTCCACCTCGCGGATGGCCGGGTCTGCGCCGTCCGCCAGGCGGGCCTGGTCCGCGGCGCAGACCGGGACCTCGCGGGTCGCTCCGCCGGCCGGCGTCCAGGTCGCGTCGGCCACCGAGGGGCCGTGCCGCGGATCGAAGAAACAGGGGGCGCGCCGCTCGGGGACCGGGCGGCCCTCACGGCGGGCGGCGAGTTCGGCGAGGGAGAAGCGGCCGTCCTCCAGGGCCTTGGTGACCGCCCGTACGTCCTCCGGGTGCTGGGCGGCGGCCATGGACGACTTCGCCTGCTCGTACGCGTCCAGGGCGCGCTCGTAGTCCGCGCGCATCGCGTCGTCCGCGCCCGCCTCCGCGGGGTGGAAGTCGAGGCGGTCCAGTTCCTCGCCGAACGCCGTGATGTCCTCGTCCACCACCACGCGGAGCTTGTCGAGGGCTGCCCGCTGCTCCTCCGCCTTGCGGCGCTTGTTCCGTCGTACGAGCGTGTAGGCGCCCGCGCCGCCGAGTACCGCCACCGCGCCGACCGTGATCAGGGCGGTGGTGGAGACACCGCCGCCGTCGGTACTGCCGGTGTCCCAGCTCGCGGGGGCCGCGCCGCCGATGTTGGCGAGCGCGCGGTCCGCGAAGTCGTTCAGCTGGGTGGTGGTGTTCTCGTTGTTCTGGACGCTGGTGACGAGGTTCTGTACGGCGGTGGTGGACATCACCGCCGAGTCGGCTCGGGCGTTGAACTGGTCGCCGAGCCTGATCGCGTACAGGCCGGTGATGCCGGTGGAGGTGCGGAGGTTCTGGAAGAGGTTCTCGGTGGGGAAGTCCGCGGGGAGGACGGCGACGAAGACCGGCTTGTCCGCGGCCCTGATCTTCTTGGCGAGGGTGTCGGCGTCCGCGGTGGAGAGCTGGGCGGAGGCGGCGGGGTCCACGTATACCGGGGACTCGCGGAGGGCTGCGGCTACCGTGCCTACGTCGGTGGCCGCGTGGGCCGTGGGGGCCTGGGCGGTGAGGAGTGCCAGGGCGGCGAGCGTCAGTGCGCTCAGCAGTCCGGGGAGCCTTCTTGCGCGTGCGGCCCTCATGTCTTCGACGGTACCTGACGGGGGCTGGGAGTGGCTGTGCGGTGGGGTAGGGCGGGGTGGGTTTTTCGCCCCCTCCGCCCCTGCCCGTCCCTTGTTTCTGGGGGCTGCCGCCCCCAGACCCCCGCTGTCGCGCTGAACGCGCTCGTCCTCAAACGCCGGACGGGCTGAAAGATCTCCAGCACCGCCCCCATGGGTGGGTGGGGGATCGGGACGGCAACGCATCCGCCCCAAACACCGGACGGACTGAAACACCACCCCCGCGGGTGGGTGGGGGATCGGGATGGCACCGCATCGGCCCCAAACACCGGACGGGCTGAAACACCGCCCCCATGGGTGGGTGGGGGATCGGGACGGCAACGTCTCGCGGGCAAACGCCGGGCGGGCTGGAGGCCCGTCCGGCGTTTGGCCGTGCTTACGCCGCTTGGTACGCCTCCCTCAGTTTCGCCACCGCGTCCGCGTACCGGCCTGTCAGGAGCAGGTGGTCGGCGTCGGCGAAGGGCTTGGAGACTGCGGCTGTGATGTTGGTGCCTATTTTCTGCTGGACCAGGAGGCGGGCCTTGGTGACGGCGGTCTGGCCGGCCTTCGTCGAGCCTGTCCGGTCGGCGGCCTTGGCGGCCAGGGCGAGGGCCTGCAGCGTCGCCGTGCCACCCTCCGGTGTCCTGGTGAGGGTCGTGAGGCCCCAGCCGTACGGGAACTGCGGATCGTACGACGTGTCGCCGACGTTGATCGGCAGCTGGGACTCGGACTTGGGCCAGGTGACCGGGAGTTGGCCGGAGAAGGGACGCTTGCCGTAGAGGACGTCCGCGACGCCGGAGCCCTCGGTGCCCGGCAGCCAGGAGGCGACGAGGGCGTCGATGTCACCGAGCCGGTCGCCGATGAGCTGCGGCCGGCCGGAGACGGTCAGGACCACGCACTTGATGGCGGCGCAGACCTTGTCGACGGCGGCCTTGTCGGCTGCGGTCAGTTCGAGGTCGTTGCCGTTGCCCACGTCGCCGACGCCCTCGGCGTACGGGGTCTCGCCGACGACGATCACACCCACGTCGTAACCGGCGGTCGGGGCCGACGCGTCCTTGGAGTAGGTGACGTTGCCACCGGCCTGCTGCAGTCCCTCCAGGATGGTGGTGCCCTCCGTGATCTCGCCGGAGGAGCCCTGCCAGGTGATGGTCCAGCCGCCGGTCTGGTTGCCGATGTCATCGGCGTTGGACCCGGCGACGTACACCTTCTGGGACTTCTTGAGGGGCAGGACGCTGCCCGCGTTCTTGAGGAGGACCTGCGACTTCGCCGCCGCCTCGCGGGCCACGGCGCGGTGTTCGGGCGAGCCGATGTCGGACGCGCCGCTGGTTTCGGCGTACGGCTGCTCGAAGAGGCCCAGCTTGAACTTCTGCGTGAGGATGCGCGATACGGCGTCGTCCACGCGCTCCTCGCTGATCCGGCCCGCGTTCACCTCGCTGATGAGCGTGGTGTGGAAGTCCTTGTACGCGTACGGGACCATGACCATGTCCATGCCCGCGTTGACGGACGTACGGACGTCGGAGGCGTAGTCACCGGGGATCTGGTTGATGCCGTCCCAGTCGCTGATGACGAAGCCGTCGAAGTCCATCTCGTCCTTCAACACCCCGTTGATGAGCGCCGCGTTGGCGTGCATCTTCACCGGGCCCGCGTCGTCGCCGACGATGTCGACCGACGAGTACGAGGGCATGACCGAGCCGATGCCGCGGTCAACTGCGTCCTGGTACGGCGCCAGGTGCACCGCCTCCAGCTCCTGCTGCGTGACCTTGGTGACGCCCTGGTCGATGGTGTACGAGCCCGTGGTGGACGAGCCGTACTCGGTGCCGCCGTCGCCGACGAAGTGCTTGGCGGTGGCGAGGACCTTGTCGCTGTCGCTCAGGTCCTTGCCGTTGGCGCGGCCCTGGAGGCCCTGGATGATCGTCTCCAGGGACTCGACGAGGGCCGGGTCCTCGCCGAAGGACTCGTAACTGCGGCCCCAGCGTTCGTCGCGGGTCACGCACAGGCAGGGCGCGAAGGTCCACGGAATGCCGGTGGCGCGGACCTCGGCGGCGGTCACCTCGCCGGTCTCCTCGGCGAGTTGGGGATCACGGGTGGCGCCGATGCCGATGTTGTGCGGCATGACCGTCGCGCCGACGAGGTTGTTGTGGCCGTGCACCGCGTCCACGCCGTAGATCAGCGGAATCTGGAACCGCGTTGCCTGCGCCTGGAGTTGGAAGGAGTCGATCATCTTCGCCCACGCCTCAGGCGTGTTGGGCGTGGGGGTGGAGCCGCCGCCGGAGAGGAGCGAGCCGAGGGCGTACGTCGCGATGTCGCTCTGCGGGTTGATCGCGTTGCGCTCGGCCTGGGTCATCTGACCGGCCTTCTCCGCCAGGGACAGCCGGGAGACGAGGTCGGCGACGCGCTTCTTCACCGACAACCTCGGGTCCAGGTACGGGAGTCCGTGGGCGTCGATGACGACCTGCGGGGTGCCGACCGGGGGCTTGGCCCCAGTGACCGTCAGCTTCAGGGGGATCGTCTCGGCGGATTCCCCGGACCTGTCCTTGACGGTGGTCACGGAGACGGTGCGCGAGGCGCCTGAGGCCGTACCCGCGGGGAAGGTGATCGAGTCCTTGACGGGTTTGTAGTCCTTGCCGGAGTCGGCGGTGCCGCCGGCCGTCTCGTACGCGACGGTCACCGGCTCGTCGAGCGGGAGGGCACCGGTGGTGGTGACGGAGACCTTGACCTTGGCCCTGTCGCCTTCCTCCACCGGGTAGACCGTGGCGTCGGTGCTGACGCTCGCGCGCAGTGCCTGGTCGGCCGTGCCGTACAACTCCACGCCGTCGATGGCGAACTGGGCCTTGAGGCCGACGGGGAGCGTGAGGGAGTAGCCCCACATCTCGGTGAGGCCGAGGATGTGGTCGATACCGCCCACGGGCTGGTAATCCGTGCGATAGGCGAAGTCGGCGAAGGGGATCTCGATCTGTTTCCAGCCGGTGAAGTCGTCCGTGAAGGATGTCGTCCACAATTCGGAGGCCGCGCCGTTCGCGCCGCCGTCCTTGATCTCGAAGGGGATCTTCTTGCCGTTGTTCTGGCCGTCCCACCAGAAGCGGATGCCCTTGTGCGCGGACCAGTCATGGGCCGGCTGACCGGAGGCGAAGTCGTGACTGTAACCGCCATAGCCGCTGATGTCGTAGGTGCCCGTGAGGACCTTGGCACCCTCGGGGGCGTCGGCGCGGGCGGTCAGGGCCAGTTGGGGCGGGTCGTCGGTGTCGCCGCCCCACGTGAAGATGCCTTCGGCGGGCGGATTCGCGAACGGGACCTCGCCCTCGAAGGTGTCGACGGGGACGGGAGACGGGTCGGCGGCCTGAGCCGCGGCTGACGCGGAGGCCAGGGGCAGCAGCCCGGTGAGCAAGGCGGCGGAAACGAGCAGGGCGGTTCTTCGCATGGACCTTCCCTCGACTCTCGTTGATCCTCTTGATTCGTGTTTCAAACCCTCTTCGGTGCTCTGAATACTCGGCAGTGCTCTTCAGCGTTCTCTTCAGCGCTCTTCAGTACTCTTACGACTTAGATCACGCCGTGAGTTAACTGGCGTCCCGGCAAACCGTCAAGACTTCACGTCAGAACCGGTACACGGGCAATACCCCACTGGATCAGCGGAGTTATTCCTTCAGCCTCTGAACGCGCGACCCCTTGACTCACGCCCGCAGCCGTCATTTACTCACGCCTCGCACGCCCCAATCCCCCACCCCCAGAAGGGCTGCGGACCGATGAGCACAACAAGCACGACAAGATCCCCGAGGAGCCTGCGGCGCACCGGCCGGACGGCCCGGCTGCTCCTCGCCGGGCTGCTGACGACGGCCGGACTCGGCGCCGTGGGCACCGTTCCCGCCCACGCGGCGGGCGAGCAGGTCACCGCCTACCTGACCACCACGGACGACACCGGCGGCCGCCATGTCACCCGTGGATTGCAGCCGCAAACCCCCTTCGCCTTCACGGCCGGAAGTGGCGGAACCGGTGACAACATCACCGTGGACGAGAACACCCGGTACCAGACGTTCACCGGCGGCGGCGCTTCCTTCACCGACACCGCCGCCTGGCTGATGAACAGCAGCGGGGCGCTGACGCAGGCCCAGCGGGACGCCGCGATGACGAAGCTGTTCTCGCCGACGGACGGGATCGGGCTCTCTTTCGTACGCAATCCGATGGGCGCCTCGGACCTCGCGCGGTACGGGTACTCCTACGACGACGTGCCGGCAGGGCAGACGGATCCGGCCCTCGCCCAGTTCTCCATCGCACACGACCTGGCGGATGTCGTGCCGCTGACCAAGCAGGCGCGCACGCTCAATCCCGCGCTGACCGTGATGGCCTCGCCCTGGACGGCGCCCGCCTGGATGAAGGACAGCGGGTCGCTCAACGGCGGCTGGCTGAAGTCGGAGAACTACGGGGCGTACGCCTCGTACTTCGTGAAGTACCTCCAGGCGTACCAGGCTCAGGGTGTGCCCGTCTCGTACGTCACCGTGCAGAACGAGCCGACGTGTTGCTCCGGGTACCCCTCGATGAGCTGGAACGCCTCCGGGCTCGCCTACTTCACGAAGAGCGAGCTGCTGCCGAAGCTCCAGGCGGCGGGGCTGTCGACCAAGGTCCTCGCCCATGACTGGAACTGGGACGTGTACGACTCGTACGCCGCCTCGACGGTCGACGACGCGGCGGTCCGCACGCATCCGAACTTCGGCGGGGTCGCGTGGCACGGCTACGGCGGTGACGTCACCAAGCAGACCACCGTCCACAACCAGTACCCCACGCTCGACGCCTTCGGAACCGAGCACTCCGGTGGCACCTGGATCGCCAACCAGCAGCGTGAGGACATGCTCAACATCGTCGACTACACCCGGAACTGGGCGAAGTCGGTGACGAAGTGGTCGCTGGCCGTGGACCAGAACATGGGGCCGCACAATGGCGGTTGCGGCACCTGCACCGGGCTCGTCACCGTCCACAACGGTGACGCGCAGAGCGGGCAGGTCGACTACACCATCGAGTACTACACGATGGGGCACCTCACGAAGTTCGTGAAGCCGGGCGCTCAGCGCATCGCCTCCACGGCGAGTACGTCCGTGCCCAATGTCGCGTGGCGCAACCCGGACGGGTCGAAGGCGCTGATCGCGTACAACGACGCGTCCACCGCGAAGACGGTGACGATCAACTGGGGTGGGCAGCACGCGACTTACTCGCTGCCCGGGAAGACCTCGGCGACGTTCACCTGGTCGGGGACGCAGGCCGGTGGCGGGGACCAGAGCGGGGCGTTCGTGGGGCTTGCGGGCAAGTGCCTTGATGTGGCCGGGGGTTCGTCGGCCAACGGGACCGCCGTGCAGCTCTACGACTGCAACGGGTCGACCGCGCAGGCCTGGACGGTCAAGGCCGACGGGTCGGTTCAGGCCCTCGGGAAGTGCCTTGACGTGACATCGGCGTCCACTGCGGATGGGGCGCAGCTTCAGCTCTACGACTGCAACGGGACGGGGGCCCAGCGGTGGACGTACAACTCCACCACCGGGGATGTCGTCAATACGGCGGCCAACAAGTGCCTTGATGTGACCGGGAATTCGTCGGCGAACGGGGCGCGGGCGCAGATCTGGACCTGCACGGGGGCTGCCAACCAGAAGTGGCATCTTCAGTAGGGCCCCCGGGGCGGGGGGATTTTTTCGCCCCCTCCGCCCCTGCCCGTCCCTTGTTCCTGGGGCTCCGCCCCAGACCCCGCCAGGGGGCGGAGCCCCCCTGGACCCCCGCTCCTCAAACGCCGGAGGGGCTGAAAGTCCCCCGGAAACGGGACGGGCAGGGCGGAGTGGGCGAAGAAAACCCCGGCGCCTACTCCGCCGGCTCCACCCCCGCCCGCAGCAAGCCGTACGTGCACGCGTCCTCCAGCGCCTGCCAGGAGGCGGCGATCACGTTCTCGCCGACGCCGACAGTCGACCATTCGCCCGCGCCGTCGGAGGTGGAGATGAGGACGCGGGTCGTGGACTGGGTGCCGTGTTTGCCTTCCAGGATGCGGACCTTGTAGTCGACGAGTTCCAGCTTGGCGAGCTGGGGGTAGAGCTTTTCGAGGGCTACGCGCAGGGCGCGGTCGAGGGCGTTGACCGGCCCGTTGCCCTCGGCGGTGGCGACGATGCGCTCGCCCTTGGCGAAGAGCTTGACCGTGGCCTCGTTGGCGTGGCTGCCGTCGGGCCGGTCCTCGACGATGGCGCGCCAGGACTCGACGCGGAAGTACTTGCGGGCGCGCCCCTCGGCCTCCTCCCGGAGCAGCAGCTCGAAGGACGCGTCGGCAGCCTCGTAGGTGTAGCCCTGCAGCTCGCGCTCCTTGACGCGGGCGACGACCCGGCCGACCAGCTCGCGGTCGCCGCTGATGTCGACGCCGAGCTCCTTGCCCTTGAGCTCGATGGAGGCGCGGCCCGCCATGTCGGAGACGAGCATCCGCATGGTGTTGCCGACCAGCTCGGGGTCGATGTGCTGGTACAGGTCCGGGTCGACCTTGATCGCGGAGGCGTGCAGGCCCGCCTTGTGGGCGAAGGCGGAGACACCGACGTACGGCTGGTGCGTGGAGGGGGTCAGGTTCACCACCTCGGCGATGGCGTGCGAGATGCGTGTCATCTCGCGGAGGGCGCCTTCGGGGAGCACCTTCTTGCCGTACTTCAGCTCCAGGGCCGCCACGACCGGGAAGAGGTTGGAGTTGCCGACCCGCTCGCCGTAGCCGTTCGCCGTGCACTGGACGTGTGTGGCGCCCGCGTCGACGGCGGCCAGCGTGTTGGCGACCGCGCAGCCGGTGTCGTCCTGGGCGTGCATACCGAGCCGGGCGCCGGTGTCGGCGAGGACGGTGGCGACGACCGCCTGGACCTGGGCCGGGAGCATGCCGCCGTTGGTGTCGCAGAGGACGACCACGTCGGCGCCCGCCTCGGAGGCGGCGCGGACGACGGCCTTGGCGTACTCGGGGTTCGCGCGGTAGCCGTCGAAGAAGTGCTCGCAGTCGACGAAGACCCGGCGGCCCTGGGAGCGCAGGTGGGAGACCGTGTCGCGGACCATTTCCAGGTTCTCGTCGAGGGTGGTGCGCAGTGCGAGCTCGACATGGCGGTCGTGGGACTTCGCGACCAGGGTGATCACCTGGGCGCCGGAGTCGAGGAGCGCCTTGACCTGTGGGTCCTCGGAGGCCTTGGCTCCCGGGCGGCGGGTCGCGCCGAAGGCGACGAGCTGGGCGTGCTTGAAGTCGATCTCCTGCCGGGCGCGGGCGAAGAACTCGGTGTCGCGCGGGTTGGCACCGGGCCAGCCGCCTTCGATGAAGCCCACCCCGAAGTCGTCCAGGTGCCGAGTGATGGCCAGCTTGTCCGCCACGGTGAGGTTGATGCCCTCGCGCTGCGCGCCGTCCCGCAGGGTCGTGTCGAAGACGTGGAACGAATCGTCGAGTTCGCCGGTGTCCGTCATGGTGTCTGGCTCCTGAGGTTTGGATCTCGGTCTGTACCGGAATGACCGGCTCCACCGTCCTCCAATGATCCCTCGCGCTCTTTTCCCGGCTTGAGGTGGGCCAGGAAAACGAAAAACCCCTCGCGGGTGCGAGAGGTCTGCGCGCGGGTCGAAGACGACGGTGCCCGCCCGTACGTGGTGGTACGTGGCGGTCACTGCGGACCGGCGCGCCTGCTGCCAATAATCATGGCGAACGAGAGCACGGGGGCAGTCTGGCACAATCCGCCCCCGTGCTCACCGTCCGTCTCAGGATGCGAGCACGCTGCTGGTCATCACAGGTGCCGTACGAAGGCGTCGCGCGCCTCGTTGGTGTCGCCGGCCGGGATCAGCGTCGGGTCGTACGACAGGAAGACGATGCTGCGGGCGCCGTCGGCGATCCCGCCGGGCAGGACGCCGGCCGATGCGGTGCCGCCGGTCGTGTCGGGCGTGACCAGGGTGGTGGTGCCCTTCTTCAGGTCCCGCAGGTAGACGGGGTTCTCCGTGCCCCACTGGCTGCCGGGTTCGGTCACCTCCGACATGAACGTGAGGTACCGGCCGTCGGCGCTGATCGCGGCTTCGCGGGTGTAGACCTCGCCGGGACCGCCCTGGGCGCCGTGGATGCGCTGATTGGTGCCGGAGGCGATGTCGTGCACGAACACGTTCCAGCTGACGTCGTTGTCATCGGGGACGAGGTGGGTGTCGCGGGACTCGAAGACGACCGTACGGCCGTTGCCGCTGATGGACGGGTTCAAGGACTCCTTCTCGGTCTTCGAACCGTCGTAGGAGCGGTCGATCTGGGTGCGCTCGCCCGTGGTGCGGTCGTACATCCACACGTCGCCCCAGTCGTCGCCGCGCGGGCCGTTCGCGTAGTTGTACTGGTAGATCACACGGCGCCCGTCGTCGCTGACCGTCGGCCGGAAGGCGTTGCGCGGCTCCCAGGTCGGCCTGGAATGACTGATCCGCTCGGTGGTGCCGGCGACGCGGTCGCGCAGGAAGACCACGCTGCCCTCACCGGTTTCCTGGAGGGTGTAGACGGCGTAACGGCCGTTGGGGCTCACGGAGACCGCGGAAGGCGGACCGGTGAAGCCCTCGGGGATCTCGATGCCGAACCCCACCCGCTTCCCCGTGTCGATGTTGTGGATCCACACGTCTGTGGACTCGGCGGACTCGGTGTAGACATAGCGGCCGTCGTTCAGGACCGCCGCCAGTGTCCCGAACCCCGCGAAGCGGAGCTTTCCGGTGTGCGGGTCGCGCAGGTACATGCCGCCGTGCGGCACGTTCGGGTCGAGGTCGTCGGCGTCCGAACCGATGCCGATATGGCGGCCGTTGCGGCTGATGACAGCGGTGTGGGTGCCACTGCTACCGGCCTTTCCTTCCGGCGTGACGCTGATCGGCTCGGTGTACGGGCCCTTGGGCGCGGCGCCCGCCGAGGTGCCCGTCAGCGCCACGGTGGCGGCGACGAGGGCGGCGGCAAGCGCGACGCGTGTGCTGGCGTACAAGATGTGTTCCCCCTGGAATGACGATCGGTCGGTGCGTGTGTTCGGTGAACTGGTCGGCTCGGTCAGTAGGCGTCGTCCGGTCAGTACGCCGCCGTCTCTCGTACGAAGATGTCGGCAACGGCGTTGGTGTCGCCGGGGACGAGGTTGGCGGCCGTCGAGGAGAAGGCGGCCCTGCCGTTGCGGCTCAGGGACACGGCGGCCGAGGGGCCGTCGGCCTGGCTGTCGTCGGCGCCGAGGCTGATCCGTTCGACGGCACCGGTGCCGAGGTCCTTGATGAAGACGTCGGCGACGCCGTTGGTGTCACCGGGGACGAGGTTGGTCGCGCCGGAGACGAAAGCGACGCGGCGGCCGTCCGCGCTCAGGACCGCGGCCTGGCTGGGAGCGTCGGCCGGGGTGCCGTCCGCGGCGGTGCTCACCCGCACGGTGGTCTGCCGGTCCCGGTCGAAGACGAAGACGTCGGTGAAGCGGGTGTCGTCGGGCACGAGTGAGTTCACATTGGAGGAGAAGGCCACGAGACGGCCGTTCGCGCTGATGGATCCGTCCCACGAACTCTGCTTGTAGACAAAGCGGGTGGGCAGGCTCACCTGCTCCGTCGTGCCCTTCGCCCGGTCGCGGACATACACGTTCAGGGCATGGGTCCAGTCGTGCGCCGGGTCGAGCTGGGCCGCCGTGTCGAAGGCGACGAAGCGGCCGTCGGCGCTGAACGAGGTCACGTCGGAGTCGCCGTCGCCGAGCGTGCCGTCGGTGCGGTACTGGACCAGCTCGGTGCGGCCCGTCCTCCGGTCGAGGACGATCCCGTCGTCCCGGCCGTTCGTGTCGCCGGGCGCGGCGTCCGGTGCCGAGGTGGTGTACGAGACGAACCGGCCGCTCGCGCTGATCGCGGGCGAGTAGTTGAGTTTGTAGCGCGGCGGCGCGTCGGGGTGGCCGGTGCTGATGCGGTGGGTCCGGTGCGTCCTGCGGTCGTGGAGGTAGATGTCGTCGAGGCCGTTGTCGTCGCCTCTCGCGAGCGCGGCGACGGTGGCGAAGACGACGTACCGGCCGTCCGCGCTGATCGCCGGGGCGGTCGCCGGGCCCTCGGCGATGCGCTGGGTACGGCCGGTGCGCAGATCACGGACGAAGACATCGGCGACGCCGTTCCTGTCCCCGCGCACGAGGTTGCCGGCGTCCGAGGTGAAGGCCACATAGCGGCCGTCGGCGCTGATCGCGGGGGCGACGGAGGCGCCGTCGCCCTCCTGTCCACCGGTGGCGGTGCTCACCCTCGACGTGCGCGGCGCGGCGGAACCGGCCTGTGTGGAGTTGGCGTGCGCCGCGGGAAGGCGGCGCCGGCGAGCGCGGCCGCAACCGACGCCGCGATGGACACACGCAAAGCACTGGACATGATCTCCCCCTGGAATCGTGTCGGCCCCCGGCCCCGTGTCAAGGGCACTCCTGGATGCAAACGCACCACCCCCGACAGGGTCAATCCCCCGTATTACGTACAACCCGGACCATTGATCAGTCGTCCGGGAGGAGGCCCTCGTTCAGGAACTCCCGTACGTGGCCGAGAATCTGCCCCCGGTCGGTGCCGCGGAGCCCGATCGCCACGTGGATGGAGAAGCCGTCGAGGAGGGCGCGGAGGCGGGCGGCGAAGCGGTCCGGGTCGACGGGGCGGAACTCGGCGTGGGAGACGCCTTCGGCGAGGAGGGCCACCAGGTCCCGGTGCCAGGCGCTCTCGATGGCGACCTGCCGCTCGCGGGCGTCGTCGTCGGCGTTCTGCGAGCGGTTCCAGACCTCGAGCCAGAGGGTCCAGTGCGGGTCGCGGTGGCCGCCGGGGACGTACAGGTCGACGTAAGCGTCGAGGCGTTCGCGGGCGGTTCCCCGTGCGGCCAGCACGCGACTCCGCTCGGCGCCGAGGCGGCCCTCGCTCCACTCCAGGGTCCGCAACAGCAGTTCGTCCTTGGAGCCGAAGTAGTAGAGGAGATGGCCGCTGCTCATTCCGACCTCGCGGCCGAGCGCCGCCATGGTGAGCTTCTCCAGACCGCGCTCGGCGATCATGTCCATGGCCGCGGCGAGCACGTCCTCGCGCGGGGGCGCGTTCCTGCGCGCACCGGCCATCGCCCGACTCCCTAGATCTTCGGCTGCTGCTGAGTGATGCAGTGGATGCCTCCGCCCCCGGCAAAGATCGTACGTGCGTCCACCAGCGTGACCGTGCGTTCGGGGAACAGCCGGCGGAAGACGCCGGCCGCGATCTCGTCCCGCGGATCGTCGAAGCCGCAGAGGACCACCCCGCCGTTGCAGAGGTAGTGGTTGATGTAGGAGTAGTCGGCCCAGTGCCCGTCGGCCTCCAGGACCGTCGGGGCCAGGACCTCGACGACCTCCAGCCTGCGGCCCCGCGCGTCGGTCTGCGCCTTGAGCAGGCCGATGATCTCCTTGCTGACCTCGTGGTCCGGGTGCGCCGGGTCCGGTTGGCAGTGCGCGACGACCACACCCGGGCGCGCGAACGCGGCGACGATGTCCACATGGCCGAGCGTGCCGAAACCGTGCGGTGGATAGTCGCCGGTCAGCCCGCGCGGCAGCCAGATCGCCCTGCGGGTGCCGAGGTGGGCGTGGATCTCCGCCTCGACCTGCTCGCGGGTCCGGTCGGGGTTCCGCTCGGGGCCGAGCTGCACGGTTTCGGTGAGCAGGACGGTGCCCTCGCCGTCGACATGGATCGCGCCGCCCTCGTTGACGAGCTTCGAGGCGTACGTCCGTGCCCCCGCGAGATCCGAGACATACGAGCCGATCTTCGCGTCGTGCTCCCAGCGGGCCCAGGACTGTGCGCCCCAGCCGTTGAACGTCCAGTCCACGGCGGCGAGTTCGCCCTTGCCGCCGGTGAGGAAGGTGGGGCCGATGTCGCGCATCCAGGCGTCGTCGAGGTCGCGCTCGACGGTGTCGATGTCCGGGCCGAGGAGCTCCCGGGCCGCCGCCGACTGCCCGGGACCGCACACCACGGTCACGGGCTCGAAGCGGCGGATCGTACGGGCCACCGCCGCCCACGCCGCACGCGACTCTGCGAGGTCGTCCGGGTCCTCGAAGGTCGGGTTGGGGCCGGGCCACGCCATCCAGGTGCGCTCGTGCGGGGTCCACTCGGCGGGCATCCGAAAGCCGTCTGCTGCGGGCGTGTTCATGGTGGGGGTCCTCACAGGAAGTACAGGCGGTTGAGGGAGACCGAGTCGGCGGGCTCGGAGCGGATCGGGTCGCCGTCGAGGGTGACCAGGCCGGTGCGCTGATCGACATCGACCGCTCCGGTACGGGAGTTGAGGCGCAGGTCGGCCGGGCCGATGCCGCGTGTGCCGCGCACGGCGACACGTCGGCGGCGGGTGGGCATCAGGTCGTTGCCCTGGTCGAGCGCCGCCTGGGCGACGAAGGCCACCGAGATGTCGGCGGGCGTCGAGCCGTGCGCCCCGAACTGCGGTCCCAGGACGAGGGGTTCGCAGGTGTCGGTCGCCGCGTTCGGGTCGCCGACGACGCCGTACGCCGGGAAGCCGGACTTCAGGACGAGCTGCGGCTTGGCGCCGAAGTACTCGGGCCGCCAGAGCACGATGTCGGCGAGCTTGCCGACCTCGATGGACCCGACCTCGTGCGAAAGGCCGTGCGCGATGGCGGGGTTGATCGTCAGCTTGGCGATGTAACGGAGCACGCGCGCGTTGTCATGATCCTCGGGGGCGCCGAACTCGGCCTTCATCTTCCCCGCCATCGCGAACGTCCGGCGTACGGTCTCCCCCGCGCGGCCCATGCCCTGCGCGTCCGAGGAGGTGATGCCGATCGCGCCCAGGTCGTGCAGCACGTCCTCCGCGCCCATCGTGCCGGCCCGGATCCGGTCGCGGGCCATGGCCGCGTCGCCGGGCAGGTCGGTCTTCAGGTCGTGGACGGAGACGATCATTCCGTAGTGCTCGGCGACCGCGTCCCGGCCGAAGGGCAGGGTGGGGTTGGTGGAGGAGCCGATGACGTTCGGAACTCCGGCCATTTTCAAGACATTTGGCACATGCCCGCCGCCGCACCCTTCGATGTGGAAGGCGTGGATGGTGCGCCCGTCGAGCACGCGGAGGGTGTCCTCGACCGACAGGCATTCGTTCAGCCCGTCGCTGTGCAGGGCGACTTGGACGTCGTACTCCTCGGCGACGCGCAGCGCCGTGTCCAGCGCGCGGGTGTGGGCGCCCATGTCCTCGTGGACCTTGAAGCCGGACGCTCCGCCTTCGGCCAGTGCCTCGATCAGCGGGGCGTCCGAGGACGACGAACCCCGGCCCAGGAAGCCGATGTTGACCGGCCAGGCGTCGAAGGCGTTGAAGGCGTGGCGCAGCGCCCAGGGCGAGTTGACGCCGACGCCCCACACCGGGCCGAACTCCTGGCCGATGATCGTGGTCACCCCGGAGGCGAGCGAGGCCTCCATGATGCGCGGCGACAGCAGGTGGACGTGCGTGTCGACGGCTCCGGCGGTGGCGATGAGCCCCTCGCCGGACACGATGGACGTCCCCGTACCGACCACGACGTCGACGCCGTCGAGGGTGTCGGGGTTGCCGGCCCGCCCGATGGAGCAGATCCGTCCCTCGCGGATGCCGATGGAGACCTTCCGGATGCCCTGCGCCGCGTCGATCACCACCACATTGCTGATGACGACGTCGCAGGTCTCACGGACGGCGGCGGCCTTGAGGTGCAGTCCGTCGCGGGCGGTCTTGCCGAAGCCGGCGAGGAACTCGTCGCCGTACTTCTGGGCGTCGGACTCGACGCGGATCGTGAGCCCGGAGTCGCCCAGGCGGACGCGGTCGCCCGCGCGGGGGCCGTGGGTGGCGGCGTACTCGTAGGGATTCACAGCTCAACTCCCAGGTAGCCGCAGGCAGTTGCCCTGCGCAGCGCCTCTTCCTTCGCCCCCGGCGCGTCCAGCGGCCCGTCGACCAGACCGGCGAACCCGATCGCGATCCGCTCGCCGCCGACGGGCAGCAGCCCGACCTCGACGCTCTCGCCGGGGCCGAACCGCACGGACGACCCGGCCGGGACGGACAGCCGCATCCCGTAGGCCGCCGCGCGCGGGAAGTCGAGCCGCGGGTTCGCCTCGAAGAAGTGGAAGTGGGAGGTGACGGAGACGGGCACGGTCGCGGTGTTCGTGACGAGCAGCCGTACGACGGCCTCGGGCTCGGCATGTGCCGGCCCCGGCAGCAGCGCGCCCGGCGCCTGCTCCCCGAGTCCGCCGCCGATGGGGTCGCTGACGACCGCCAGCCGCGAACCGTCGTCGAAGACCGCCTCGACGTGCACCTCGGTGACGACATCGGCGACGCCCGGCAGCACGTCGTCGGGACCGAGCACGGAGCGGGCGCGCTCGATGGCCTCGGCCAGCCGCCTCCCGTCCCGGGCCGCCTCGCACACGGTGTCCGCGATGAGCGCGGTGGCCTCCGGCACGTTGAGCCTCAGGCCCCGAGCCTTGCGGGCCCGGGCCAGCTCGGCGGCCGAGAACAGCAGCAAGCGGTCACGTTCTGTCGGGGTCAGCCTCATCTCACATCCCTCCATTAGAGCATCACTCTAAACAGTAAAACCCATCCCCGGAAGGGTTGACGCGCCACCCGGTCCCGGTTCACATTGAGCGTCACTCTAAGCAGGGAGAGACCCACCATGCCGATAGAACAGCGCGGCGTCGACACCATCCCCGACGAGGAGCGCACCAGCGGCCCGCGCGACCTGGTGTCGATCCTGCTCGGCTCCAACCTCTGTCTCGGCGTGATCATCTTCGGCTGGCTGCCGGCCTCCTTCGGGCTCGGCTGGTGGGCCTCGGCCGGCTCGATCGTGGCGGGCACGGTGGCCGGCACGGCGGTCACGGCTCCGCTCGCGCTGGTCTCCCTGCGCACCGCGACGAACCTCTCCACCTCCTCCGGCGCCCAGTTCGGCGTACGCGGACGGCTGGTCGGCTCGGTCGTCGGCCTGCTGCTCGCCCTCGGCTACACCGCGCTGACCGTCTGGATCGGCGGCGACGTGATGGTGGGCGTGCTCAACCGGCTGGTCGGACTGCCGGCCGACGGCATCTCCTACGGCGTGATCTACGGGCTGCTCGCGGCTGCGACGGTGGCGGGCGCGGTGTACGGCTACCGCGTGCTGCTCGCCATGTCCCGCGTCCTGGCGATCGGCATGACGGCGCTGCTGGTCGTGGGCGTGATCGCGTACGCCCCGCGGTTCACCACCGCCGCGCTCCCGGAGGCCGGCGGCTATCTGCTCGGCTCCTTCTGGCCGACCTGGCTGCTCGCGGCCGTGGCGGCGGGCCTGTCGGGCCCCATCGCGTTCATCACCCTCCTCGGCGACTACACGCGCTACATCTCCCCGTCCCGCCACTCCTCCCGCAAGGTCCTGCACGCCACCTGGCTCGGCCTGACCGTCGGACTCCTGGTCCCCCAGCTCTTCGGCACCTTCACGGCGTACGCGGCCCGCGCGGCCCTCGACTACGCCGGACCGCTCGTGACGGCCTCCCCCACCTGGTACCTGGTCCCGCTGCTGCTCGCCGCCTCCGCGGGCTCGGTCGGCAACGCGGGCCTGATGCTCTACTCGATGGGCCTCGACCTGGACGCGATCCTGCCGCGTGCCTCGCGCGTCCATGCCACGCTCGCGGTCGCCGTCGTCGCCACGGGGTGTGTCTTCGCCGGGCACTACGCCTCCAGCGCGCAGGACGCGATGACCTCCTTCGTCCTGCTCCTCACCGCCGTCGGCACCCCGTGGGCCGTCATCACCCTCATCGGCTTCGCCCGCTGCCGCGGTGTGTACGACCCGGACGCCCTCCAGGTCTTCAACCGCCGTTCGCGGGGCGGAAGCTACTGGTACCGGGGCGGCTGGAACGTACGGGCCGTGGTGGCGTGGGCGCTCGGGGCGGTTGTCGGACTCCTGGCGGTGTCGCTTCCCTCGTACGAGGGGCCGCTGCTTGCCCTGACGGGCGGGGTGGACTGCAGTTTCCTGCTGTCGGGGGGCGTCGGGGGTGTTGTGTACCTGGCACTGTCACCGCAGCCGGTGGAGGCCGAGCGGGAACCGGCCCGTGCTGGAAGCGGGGGCTGAACGGCCGGCCCTTTGTCTGCGGGTGCGCCGCGTGGGCGCGCCCACGCGGCGGAGCCGCAAATATGTCACAGCCCCGCGCCCCTCTGGGGCGCTCCCCGGCCCCCTTCTTCAAGGGGGCCGGGGTGTCAGGACAACACCGTCAGCCGAGCCGGTGCATCCAGCCGTGCGCGTCCTCGGTGACACCCCGCTGGATGTCCAGGAGCGCCTCGCGCAGCTTCATGGTGACCGGGCCGGGCCGGCCGCCCGACTGCTGCCACTCGGCGCCGGTTCGCTTGACCGTGCCGACGGGGGTGATGACGGCGGCGGTGCCGCAGGCGAAGACCTCGGTGAGGGTGCCGTTCTCGGAGTCGCGCTGCCACTGGTCGATGGAGACACGGCCCTCTTCGGACGCGTAGCCGAGGTCGCGGGCGACGGTGAGGAGCGAGTCGCGGGTGACTCCGGCGAGGAGCGAGCCGGTCAGCTCCGGGGTGACGATCTTGTCGCCGTACACGAAGTACAGGTTCATGCCGCCGAGTTCCTCGACCCACTTGTGCTCGACGGCGTCGAGGTAGGCGACCTGGGCGCAGCCCTTGGCGGCGGCCTCGGCCTGGGCGAGCAGGGAGGCGGCGTAGTTGCCTCCGGTCTTGGCGTCGCCCATGCCGCCCGGGACGGCGCGGACGCGGTCCTCGGAGAGCCAGATGGACACGGGCTGCACACCGCCCGGGAAGTACGCGCCCGCGGGGGACGCGATGACGAGGAACAGGTACTCGTTGGCGGGCTTCACGCCCAGGCCGACCTCGGTCGCGATCATGAACGGGCGGAGGTAGAGGGACTCCTCACCGCCGTGCGCGGGGACCCAGGCCCTGTCCTGCTGGACGAGCACGTCGCACGCCTCGATGAACGTCTCGACCGGCAGCTCCGGCATGCCCAGGCGGCGGGCCGAGGACTGGAAGCGCTTGGCGTTCATGTCGGGGCGGAAGGTGGCGACGGAGCCGTCCGGCTGCCGGTAGGCCTTGAGGCCCTCGAAGATCTCCTGCGCGTAGTGCAGGGTCATGTTCGCCGGGTCGAGGGAGAGCGGGCCGTACGGCACGAGCTGGCCGTCGTGCCAGCCGCGGCCCTCGGTCCACTTGATCGTCACCATGTGGTCGGTGAAGTAGCGGCCGAACCCGGGGCTGGCGAGAATCGCCTCGCGCTCCGCGGCGGAGCGGGGCTGCGAAGAGGGCTTGAGCTCGATCGTGGGCGTCGTCATGAGTGGATGTCCTTCACCGGATGATGTGTTTACGGGCCGCGCTCACGCCAGTACTGCCAGTGGCCAGTGCCAGGGCCTGTCCGACCATTCCCGTCTGCCCCGCGACGCCGTGCACGCACTCTCGCCGCACCGGACGCAGACCCAAGTACATCCAGTACGAGGGTCCACGCCCGGCACTCCGAGAGCACGCACCTACTGCGACACAAGCTGCTGCCGCAGCGGGCGCGAGGCCGCCCTCCGGGCGACGACGGGAGTGGTCGGACAAGCCCTGGGACGTCCGAGCATTCCCTCATTCCGCGGCTCCTTGTTCGAGTATCGCAAGAGCGGAGCCGTGGACGAAAACGGTGTGAATGCGGCCCAGGGAGTTGCCCAGGGGTAGATGGTGGCACCCGGCGAGGGCATAGCGAAAGCCGCCGGGTGCGGATGCGACCCGGCGGCTACTACGAAACGTAAGTGAGCGGCGGGGTCAGCCGGCTACTCGTACGGAGAGCGCGTCGCCGATTTCCTCGGTGGAGCGGGCGGGCTTGCCCACGCGCTCGGCGAGGTCGGTGGCGACGGCGTCCTCGATGCGGGCGGCCTCGGTCTCGTAGCCGAGGTGGCGCAGCAGGAGGGCGACGGAGAGGACCGTGGCGCTGGGGTCGGCCTTGCCCTGGCCCGCGATGTCGGGCGCCGAGCCGTGCACGGGCTCGAACATCGAGGGGAACTCGCCGGACGGGTTGATGTTCCCGCTCGCGGCGACGCCGATGCCGCCGGAGACGGCCGCGGCGAGGTCGGTGATGATGTCGCCGAAGAGGTTGTCGGTGACGATCACATCGAAGCGGGCGGGGTCCGTGACGAGGTAGATCGTCGCGGCGTCCACGTGGATGTAGTCCGTGGTGACCTCGGGGAACTCCTCGGCCACCTTGTTGAAGACGTTCGTCCAGAGGTGGCCCGCGAAGGTCAGCACGTTGTTCTTGTGGACCAGCGTCAGCTTCTTGCGCGGGCGGGCCTGGGCACGGGCGAAGGCGTCGCGGACGACGCGCTCGACACCGAAGGCCGTGTTCACGGAGACCTCGGTGGCGACCTCGTGCGGGGTGCCCTTGCGGATGGTGCCGCCGTTGCCGGTGTACGGGCCCTCGGTGCCCTCGCGGACCACGACGAAGTCGATCTGCGGCTGTCCGGCGAGCGGGGTGGCCACACCCGGCAGGAGCTTCGACGGACGCAGGTTGACGTGGTGGTCGAAGAGGAAGCGGAGCTTCAGCAGGAAGCCGCGCTCCAGGACCCCGGAGGGGACCGACGGGTCGCCGATCGCACCGAGCAGAATCGCGTCGTGCTGCTTGAGGGCCTCGGCATCGGCGTCGGTGAGGGTCTCACCGGTCGCGTGGTAACGCTTGGCGCCGAAGTCGAACTCCTTCGTCTCCAGCTTCACATCCTGCGGAAGGACGGCGGAGAGGACCTTGAGCCCCTGGGCCACGACCTCCTGGCCGATGCCGTCACCGGGAATCACTGCGAGATTGATGCTGCGAGACATGACGGCACCGTACTCCCTCGTCCCATGGGATGACACGCGCTGTCCGCCATACGGACATCCGGCCTCCTCGGCCGCACCGACCCTTCGACCTCCGTTCACCCCTGTGTATGGCCCCCGTTGGGGCCGGCTGGGAAGTTCAGCAGCATGGACCCCCGCACGGACACCGGCACGCACCTTCCCGACTTCGGCATTCCGCCGCGGCTCGCCCGCCGTATGACCATGGCGGAGCAGCACGAGTACCTGCGGACGAAGCTCACCCGGCGCCGCGCGCTGGTGACCGCGGGCGCGCTGGCGGGCGGCGGACTGCTGGCCGGCTGTGCGTCCGGCGGCGGATCGGACGCCAAGAACCCCTCGGCCACGGCCACCGGACTGGTGCACGGTTCCGCCGTCACGCCCTTCGGCCGCCATCTCGCCTTCGGCGCGGACCCGAAGACCCAGATGCGGATCTCCTGGCAGGTGCCGCTCGCGGTCAGGAAGCCGTACATCCGCGTGGGCCTGGAGCCCTGGGACCTGAGCCGGAAGGTCGACGCCGAGCTCCGCGACCTGCACACCCCGGGGCTGACCGGCGTACGGCTCGCGCTGGACCAGTACCACCTGCACGCGGCGCTCGACGGTCTGCGCCCGGGGACGACGTACTACTACGGCGTCGGCCACGAGGGGCTGGACCCCGCGGCCAAGGAGCGCCGTGGCGCGGTCGGTTCTTTCCGCACGGCGCCCGCCACCAGCCCCGGGAAGTTCGTGTTCACCGCCTTCGGCGACCAGGGCGTCACCCCCGACGCGCTCGCCAACGACAAGCTGATCCTCGGCCGCCGCCCGGCCTTCCATCTGCACGCGGGTGACATCTGCTACGCCGACGTCACCGGTCACGGCGAGAAGTCGGACTCCTACGACCCCGGCGCCTGGGACCTGTTCCTCAAGCAGACCGAGTCGGTGGCGAAGTCGGTGCCGTGGATGGTGACGACCGGCAACCACGACATGGAGGCCTGGTACTCGCCGAACGGATACGGCGGACAGTCGGCCCGCTGGACGCTCCCCGGCAACGGCTTCGACGCCCGGAACGCGCCGGGCGTCTACTCCTTCACCTACGGCAACGTCGGGATCGTCGCGCTGGACGCGAACGACGTCTCCTACGAGATCCCCGCCAACAAGGGCTACAGCGGCGGCAGGCAGACGGCCTGGCTCGACAAGCGGCTCGGGGAGCTGCGCGAGAGCGTCGACTTCATCGTGGTCTTTTTCCACCACTGCACGTACTCGACGTCGTCCCACGCCTCCGACGGGGGCGTACGGGACGCCTGGCTGCCGCTCTTCACCAAGCACCAGGTGGACCTGGTGATCAACGGGCACAACCACGTGTACGAGCGCACCGACGCCATCAAGGGCGGCAAGGTGGGCAGGCGGGTGCCCGTCGGCGGGTCCACGGATCCGACGCGCGACGGGATCGTCTACGTCACCGCGGGCGGGGCGGGCAAGAGCCTCTACAGCTTCCCCGCCGGCGTCGAGGACAGCTATGAGGGGAAGATCGCCGACCGCGAGTCAGTGGACACCTTCCACTGGACGAAGTCGCAGAACCAGCAGGCCGAGACGGTGGAGTGGTCACGCGTGCGGTACACCGGCTACTCCTTCCTCTCGGTGGAGGCGGAGTCCGGCGCGGCGCCCCGGCTCAAGGTGTCGGCGCTGGCGCAGAACGGCAAGCGCATCGACTACTTCGAGGTGCGGCGCGGAGCGTGAGTAATCCGGGATGCACGGGCGTGAGCACTCCCGGATACGGCGCACAGGCACTCCGGGATACGGGGCATGAGCGCTCCGGAGTGAGGGGCGTACTCCGGGATGCGGCGCGGGGTAGGGACCCCGCGCCGCATCCCGTGCGGGCGCGGCTCCCGGTATGAGTGCGGGCCTCAGTGGCCCGTCGCGCCGCCGTTGTCCCTGCGGTCGAGGGCACGCTGGAGGGCGGCGGCTGCGTTCTTGCGGTCGGACTCGCTCGTACGAGTAGCGCTCGTACGGGACACACGACGGACTCGGCGGACGGTCGTCTCGGCCATGATGAATCGACTCCTTGCCTCCGGACGCGGGGCGGCCGGAAGTGCGGTGTGGGGTTTCGAGACGCCGGATGGGGCGGGGAGCGGTGCCGCAGGGGTTGCCTGCCAAAGGCTCCGGCTCACGACCGCCATTCGCTTGGTCGAGCGAGACGTTCGGCTCCTACAAAGCTAAGCGAGGACCTCGCGTCTGTCTCTATAATTACTCGGACTTCCTACTATCTGAGACGGCGGATTGGGTCAAACCGTCCTGACCTGGGAAAACGGTCCGCGTCTCGTCAGAGCACCTCGCCGTCGCGCCAGTCGAAGACCAGCTCGTACGCGGGATCGAGGGTGGCGGAAACAGGTCGTACGAACGTCGAGCCCTCCTCGTCCGGCAGACGGACGACACCGTCCGGCCCGAAGGTGCAGATGCGGCCGGGCCAGCGCTGCCAGCCACGGGCGACGTAGAGCGCCACGCCCTCGTCACTCGCGGACAGCGCGCCCAGCCCGTACGCCCCGTCGACGACCCGCTCCAGCTCTGCCATCACCCGGCCCCCCAGCCCCGTACGCCGGACGTCGGAGCGCACCCCCACGGCTTCCACGTAACCGACGCGCAGCGAGCGCCCCCGGTGCAGCACCCGGCGCTGGATGACCGAGCCGTGCGCGGCGAGTCCCCGTTCGTCCCGCACGAGCGCGTGGACGCCGCCGAGGCCGTGATCCCAGTCCTCGTCGCTGAAGTTCCCCTCGAAGGCGTCGTCGAGGAGAGCGCGAACGGCGTCGAGATCGGCGGGCGTGAGGTCCGCGGTGTGGGCGGTGCGCAGTCGGGGGGTCATGGGCTCAGTATTCCCAGCGTTCACGCACGCGGGCCGGGTCGCCGCCTGATCGGCGGCTCCCCGGCCCGGAAGCTCAAGGACGGCAGAGCGTCGTGGGTCAGCCCATGTGCGGGTACGCGTAGTCGGTCGGCGGGACCAGCGTCTCCTTGATGGCGCGGGTCAGCGTCCAGCGCTGGAGGTTCTGCGGGGCGCCGGCCTTGTCGTTGGTGCCGGAGGCGCGGCCGCCGCCGAAGGGCTGCTGGCCGACGACGGCGCCGGTCGACTTGTCGTTGATGTAGAAGTTGCCGGCCGCGTAGCGGAGCTTGTCCATCGTGTACGCGGCTGCCGCACGGTCGTTGGAGACGACGGCGCCGGTGAGCGCGTAGTCGGAGGCCGACTCCATCTGGGTCAGCATCTCGTCGTACTTGTCGTCCTCGTAGACGTACACGCCGAGGAACGGGCCGAAGTACTCCGTCTTGAAGATCTCGTTCTCGGGGTCCGAGGACTCGACGACGGTCGGGCGCACGAAGTAGCCGACCGAGTCGTCGTAGGAGCCGCCCGCGACGATCGTGCAGGTCGGGTCCGCCTTGGCGCGGTCGATGGCCGCCTTGTTCTTGGCGAAGGCGCGCTCGTCGATGACCGCGCCGACGAAGTTCGCCAGGTCGGTGACGTCACCCATGGTCAGGTAGTCGACCTCGGCCGCGAACTCCTCCCTGAAGCCGGAGTTCCAGATGGAGGCCGGGATGTAGGCGCGGGAGGTCGCCGAGCACTTCTGGCCCTGGTACTCGAAGGCGCCGCGGGTCAGCGCGGTCTTGAGCACCGCACGGTCCGCCGAGGGGTGCGCGACCAGGAAGTCCTTGCCGCCCGTCTCGCCGACAAGGCGCGGGTAGGTGCGGTAGTTCGCGATGTTCTCGCCGACCGTCTTCCACAGGTGCTGGAAGGTCTTCGTGGAGCCGGTGAAGTGGATGCCGGCGAGGTCGCGGTGGTTGAGGGCGACCTCGGAGACCGCGATGCCGTCACCGGTGACGAGGTTGATGACGCCCTTGGGGAGACCGGCCTCCTCCAGGAGCTGCATCAGCAGCACGGCGGCGTGCGTCTGGGTCGGCGACGGCTTCCAGACGACCACATTGCCCATGAGCGCGGGCGCGGTGGGCAGGTTGCCCGCGATCGCCGAGAAGTTGAACGGCGTGATCGCGTAGACGAAGCCTTCGAGCGGGCGGTGGTCGAGGCGGTTCCAGACACCCGGGGAGTTCGCCGGGGGCTGCTCGGCGAGCAGGTCACGGGCGTACTTGACGTTGAAGCGCCAGAAGTCGACCAGCTCGCAGGGACAGTCGATCTCGGCCTGCTGGGCGGTCTTGGACTGGCCGAGCATGGTGGAGGCGGCGAGCGTCTCGCGCCAGGGGCCCGACAGCAGCTCGGCGGCGCGCAGGATGATCGCGGCGCGGTCGTCGAAGGACATCGCGCGCCAGGCCGGGGCGGCGGCGAGGGCCGCGTCGATCGCGTCCTGGGCGTCCGCCTGCGTGGCACCCCGGCCGGTGCCGAGCACGGCCTTGTGGTTGTGCGGCTGGACGACCTGGAAGACCTCGCCGCCACCGAGGCGCTTCTCGCCGCCGATGGTCATCGGGAGGTCGATCGGGTTCTCGGCCAGCTCCTTGAGCTTGGCCTCCAGGCGGGCGCGCTCGGGCGAACCGGGGGCGTAGCCGTGCACCGGCTCGTTGACGGGGGTGGGGACCTGGGTTACAGCGTCCATGGTGTCCGTGACTCCTTAACTGAGCGGTGGGTCAGCCCTTGGTGAGGATCGAGCGAGCGAAGAACAGCAGGTTGGCCGGCTTCTCCGCGAGGCGGCGCATGAAGTAGCCGTACCAGTCGGTGCCGTACGCGGTGTACACGCGCATGCGGTGGCCCTCGGCGGCGAGCCGCAGGTGCTCCTCACCGCGGATGCCGTACAGCATCTGGAACTCGTACTCGTCGAGCTTGCGGCCGGCCTTGCGGGCCAGTTCCTGGGCGATGGAGATGAGGCGCGGGTCGTGGGACCCGATCATCGGGTACCCGTCGCCCTCCATCAGGATGCGCAGGACCCGGACGTACGCCTTGTCGACCTCGGCCTTCTGCTGGTAGGCGACCTCGGCGGGCTCCTTGTAGGCGCCCTTCACGAGCCGTACCCGGCTGCCACTCCCGGCGAGGCGGCGGGCGTCGGCCTCGGTGCGGAACAGATAGGCCTGGATGACGCAGCCGGTCTGCGGGAAGTCCTTCCGGAGCTCCTCGTGGATGGCGAACATCGAGTCGAGGGTGGTGTGGTCCTCGGCGTCCAGCGTGACGGTGGTGCCGATGGCGGCGGCGGCCTCGACGACCGGGCGGACGTTGGCGAGGGCCAGCTCGTGCCCGCCCTCAAGGGCCTGCCCGAACATCGACAGCTTCACGGACATCTCGGCCCGGGTGCCGAGGTCCAGCGCCTTAAGGTGCTCGACGAGATCCAGGTACGCGTCCCGGGCGGCGTACGCCTGCTCACGGGTGGTGATGTCCTCCCCGACGACATCCAGGGTGACCGCGAGACCCTTCGCGACGGCGTCCTGGACGACCGGAATCACCTGGTCGACCGACTCGCCTGCGATGAAGCGGGCGACCACCTGCTTGGTGCCGGGGGCCGCCGACACGAAGCGGCGCATCCTGTCGCTGCGCGACGCGGCGAGAATCACGGGACCCAGCACGGGGCACCTCCACAACAAAGCCAGCAGGAGGCCGAATCCCGACGATTCGGGTACGGCACGGGGAACCACCGTGAAACCTAAGGATCCCCCCGATCGTCTGCCATCGACAGCTGTCACGCATCCGTGCCCCGGATCTCAGACAGATGTATGAAGCCCTTGGGAAAATGCGGGAGAATGCCCGAGTGACGGCTGAATACAGGGGTGACTACCAGGAGCTGGTCGACGAGATCTCGGCGCTCCTCGGCATGCCGGCGACCCTGGAGAACCGGGACTTCGAGCTGATCGCCTTCGCCGCGTACGACAGCGAGGGCGAGCTCGACCCCTCCGCCCTCGACCCCGTGCGCGCCCGCTCGATCCTCACGCGCCGCTCCACCGCCGCCGTCCGCACCTGGTTCGAGGGCTTCGGCATCACCCGGGCCACCGCCCCGGTCCGTATTCCGCCCACCCCGGAGGCGGGGGTGTACCGGGGGCGGATCTGTCTCCCCGTACGCCATCGGGGCGTCGTCCGTGGCTACGTCTGGCTGCTCGACGACGACCCGGGACCGACGGCGGACCAGCTGACCGCCGCCATGGAGGTCGCCGCCCGTATCGGCGCCCTGCTCGCCGACGAGGCGCAGGCCGGCGCCGACCTCACCCGCGAACTCCGCGCCGTCCTCACCGCCGAGCGCGGCTGGCAGCGCGACATGGCCGTCGCCGAACTGCGCACGGCCCTCGGCGCCCGCGGTGACGGCCTGCACACGGTGGTGTGCGTGGCCCCCTGGCCCTCGGCCGACCCGGACGAAGCCCCTTCGGTCCGTACGGTCCCGGGGGCGACCGCGCTGTGCACGGTGCCGTGGGGTGCGGCGGGGCAGAGCCTTGCGCTGCTCGTACGGCTGCGGTCGCCCGAGGTGATGACCCCGGCGCTGACGGCGGCGGCGCGGTTCGTGCGGGAGGCCGCGGCGGACGCGGGGGCCGGTGTCGCCGGAGCCCGTACCGGTCTGGCCGAACTGGGAGCCGCCTGGCAGGAGGCGTCGGCCGCCGCGCGGGCCGTACTGGCCGAGCCGCGTCTCGGGCCGGTCGCCGAGTGGGCGTCGATCGGGCCCTTCCGGCTCCTGACGTCCCTTCCTCCGGACGCGGCCCACGATCCCGTCGTACGCACCCTGTTGGAGCCCGCCCACCGCGAACTCGCCCGCACCGCCGAGGTGTTCCTCGACTGTGCGGGCCAGGCCGGACGCACGGCGGCCGAGTTGGGCATCCACCGCCAGACGCTGTACTACCGCCTGTCCCGCGTCGAACAGCTCACCGGCCTCGACCTGGACGACGGCGAGGACCGGCTGTTGCTGCACATGGCCTTGAAGGGGGCGCGGCTCTGACGCCGTCCGGAGCGACAGGGCTGAGGCGAGCGCGGCGATTCACGGACGCAGGTGGTGCTCCAGGAAGGCGACGCTGCGGGCGACCAGGGGGGCGACGTCGGCGTTGAGGAAGATGTGCTCGGCGTCCGGTACGGGGACGAGTTCCGCGTGGTTTCCGGCGGCCCTCAGGAGTTCCGCCAGGCGCTCGCTGTGCTCGAAGGGCACGAGTGTGTCGCGGGTGCCGTGCATCAGGAGGAACGGCGGTGCCGGTGAACCGGCGTAGCTGAGCGGGCTGGCGGCCTCGGCGAGGCGCGTGGCGTCGGCCGGGTTGCCGCCCAGGAGGGTCACGACGGGGGCCGCGGGCAGCAGCGACCCCAGGTCGGTGACGCCGTACCAGTCCACGACCGCGGTCACCGTGGTGGCGCCCTCCGCGATCCCCTCGGCGCCTTCGAGCCCGGCGTCGTCTCCGACCGCGCCTTCGAGCCCGGCGTCGTCTCCGTCCGCACCTTCGAGCCCAGCGTCGTCTCCGTCCGCACCTTCGAGCGCGCCGGTCAGCCCGGCCAGCGCGGCGAGGTGGCCGCCGGCCGACTCGCCCCACACGCCGATCCGCGTGCCGTCGATTCCGAGGGTCCCCGCGTAATGGCGCAGGTAGCGGATGGCGGCCTTGACGTCGTGCAGTTGGGCGGGGAAGGGGGCCTCGCGGGCGTGCCGGTAGTCGATGGTGGCGACGGCCAGGCCGGCCCGCAGCAGGGAGCCGAAGAGGAGGTCCGCGCTCACGGTCGGCGGTGGGTGACGCCGGTCCCCCTCCATCCAGGCGCCGCCGTGGATCCACACCACCACCGCGGGAGGTTCGGCCGCCGGGGGCACGAGGAGGTCCAACAGCCGTGCCCGGTAACCGGAGTTGGTGGCGTAGCTCAGCCCGTCGTACCGGCGGACGTCGTCGGCCCCGGTGACGGGAGGGGTCGGCGGCAGTTGGACCGCTGGTACGGCGAGCTCGGGCGGCGGCCACGTGATGTGGCCGGGTCCGGATGTCAACGCTGCTCCAGGTGTCGTCGGGTTCATTCCTTGGTCGAGCCGGCGAGCATCCCGGAGACCAGCGTGCGCTGGGAGAAGAGGAAGAGCACCAGGACGGGCAGGATCGCGACCACGATCGCCAGGGCCAGTTCCGGGATGGTGATGTTCAGGCCCGCACCGGCCACCGGGTTGAACGACGGGGTGGAGGTGAGGAGTTGGTTCAGGCCGACCTGGATCGGGAACTGCTCGCTCTTGGGCAGCACGAGGTAGGGCAGGAAGAAGTTGTTCCAGTTGCCCACGAAGCTGAAGAACGCGACGAGACCGACCACCGGCTTGGCCAGCGGCAGCGCGATGCGGGTGAACAGCTGCCATTCGTTGCAGCCGTCGATCCGCGCGGCCGACAGCAGGTCCCTGGGCAGGCTGCTGCCGAAGTAGATGTAGACCAGATACACGCCGAACGGGTAGAAGGAGAAGGGCAGGATCACCGACCAGATGGTGCCGATCAGTTGGAACTTGTTGAGCTCCAGGAAGATCGGCAGTACCAGGGTGGCATTCGGCATGATCATCGTGACCAGGGTGATGGTCAGCAGCGTCTTGCGCCCCCGGAACTCCGTCAGTGCCAGCGCGTAACCGGCCGGGATGCTGACGGCCAGCGTCAGGATCAGCGAACCCCCGGAATAGATCGCCGAGTTGCGCAGCCAGGTGAGCATCGCGCCGTCCTGGAAGCTGAACAGGTGCTGCCAGGCGGCGCCGATCTGGTGGAACGACCCGAAGGAGAGCGGGTTGTCCTGCACCACCTGGCCCGCGGTCTTCGACGGCGCGAGCAGCAGCCAGATCACCGGCAGCACGAAGAACACCAGCAGCAGGGCCAGCAGGACGCCGACGATCAGGAAGGAGACGAGCCGGGAGGGCTGAAGGCGTCGGCCCGCGGCTGTCGGCGAGGAGAGAGTGGATTGCGTCATTTCTCATCCAACTTGAACAGGTTCGAGCGGGCGACCAGCAGTCCGGCGGCCAGGAGTCCCAGCGCCAGCAGGAAGACGGAGATGGCGGCGGCACCGTTGAAGTCGCCCTGCTGGAAGGCGTAGACGTAGGCCAGCTGGTTGGGCGACCAGGTGGGGCTCACCCGGCCGAGGCTGGCGGTCTGGAGCAGCTGGGGCTCGACGAAGAGCTGGGTGCCGGTCGCGAACGCCATGATGGTCATGTAGACGATCCACTGCCGGATCATCGGGATCTGGATGTGCCAGGCAGTGCGCCAGGGCCCCGCGCCGTCCATCCGGGCGGCTTCCAGCACCTCGTCGGGGATGTTGTTGAGGGCCCCGTACATCACGACCATCCAGCCGCCGGCGCCGGTCCAGAAGGCGATCAGCATGAGGATCAGCGGCAGGTTGCCGGGCGTGAGGACGGCCGCGAAGCTGTGCATGCCCATGCTGTTGAGCAGCCAGGACACCGGGCTGACGTCCGGGTCCAGCATGAACAGCCAGACCAGGACGCTGGCGACCCCGGCGAGGGCGCCGGGGATGTAGTAGAGGAAGCGGAAGAGCGCCGACGTACCGGGCCGCACCCGGCTGCGCAGGACCACCGCGACCAGCACGACCAGGACGACCAGGGTCACCAGCCACAGCAGCAGGTAGATCAGCATGTGGGTGAAGGCCGGGACGAAACGGTAGTCCTGGGCGACCTTCACGAACTGGTTGAGCCCGGTGAACTGGCCCTGGTCGTTGGTGAGCGCCAGGTAGAACGAATAGCCGGTGGGGAAGACGCCGAAGGCGAGCAGCAGCACCGCGTATCCGGCGACGAAGAAGTAACCCGTGAGGCCGGGGCCCCTCCGCCGCGGCTTGGCGCCGCGGCGGAGGGGGGAGACGGCTACACGCTCGGTCTCCAGCAAGGTCATTGGTTGGTCACCTTGTAACCTTCGGCCTTCGCCTCGTTACTGATCTCCGTCTGCCAGGCCTCCAGGGTCGAGGTCAGGCTCTTGCCGGCGGTCAGGGCAGGCAGGACGATGCTGGACCAGGCGGTGGCGTCCGAGAACTTGGTGTTCGACCAGCCGGTCCACACCTCGTTCGCGGCCTCCTTGAAGGGCCCGCTCACGTCGTTGGCGAAGTACTCGCTGTTGGTCGGGTTGGCCAGCCACGCCTCGGCGGCCTTGGTGTAGGCCGGGTAGGTGGGCGCGGATGCCTGGTTCTCGTCGGAGGTGGTCAGCCAGGTGACCAGATCCGTGGACGCCTTGAGGTTGGCGCTGTGCGAGGACACCATCCACACACCGCCGCCGACGTTGCCGGTCGCGGTGGTGGTCTCGCCGTCCCACTTCAGCGGGGGCGCCGCCGCGATCTGCTTGGCCGGGGTCTCGAAGGCGGTCTTGAACAGGTACTGGCCGTACCAGGACGGGCCGTACGCCATCAGGACCTTGCTGCCGCTGTCCTTGGCGAAGCCCTGGCTGAAGAAGCCCTTGGTGGTGACGGCCTTGGCGTCGATCAGCCCGTCGAGCAGGCTCGCCATCTTGGTGCAGTTCGGGTCCTGGAGGTCGGTGCGCAGGGTGTCGGGCTTCGTCAGCTCGAACGCCGGGCACTGGCCGGACCAGAAGTACGACTCATGGGAGTTGGTGTCGCCGACCGAGCCGACGAGGTAACCGGGGTGGTCCTTGGCGACCTGCTTGCCGAGGGCCTCGTACTGCTCCCAGGTGGTGGGGACGTCGTAACCCCACTTGTCCATGAGGTCCTTGTTGTACCAGAGGACGACCTGCGCGATGTCGTTGCGCAGGCAGTAGGTGTGGTCGTTGAACTGGCAGGGGCTGAGGGAGCCCTTGGCGAAGCCGTCCAGCGTGCTCTGCGGGACGAGGTCGCTGTCCAGGGGCGCGGCGAACGGCTGTGCGTCGGCCGTCGTGGGCTCGGAGGCCCAGGTCACGTCGGTGGGCGAGCCGAACACCACGTCCGGCCAGCCGCTGCCGGTCCGGTCGAAGAGCTGCACCTTCGACTGGAGGTAGGTGGAGCCGTCGGCGCCGCCGTCGTACGTGACGATGTCCATCTTCACGTCCGGGTGCGCCTTCTGGTACGCCTCCACCGACGGCAGCCGGGTCGAGTCGGCCCACACGGTGATCTGCGAACCCTCCTTCTGGGTGGCCGGCTTGAAGGCCGCCGCCGAGGGGGAGGAACCGGTGGACGTGTCGGCGCTCGCGCAGCCGGTCAGGACGGCCGCGGTGGCCAGGGAGAGCACGGCAGCGGCGGTGCGCAGCACGGGGCGGCGTCGGCCGGCTGTGGAAGATCCGACTCTCGGAGATCCGGAAGACCTCATTGTCTTGCCTTTCTGGTTTCTTGCATGGGACGGGTAACGCGCCTGATGGGGGGCGCCGGCTGCGGTGACGGCCTCCATGGAGGGGGGACCGTCACCGCCCGGTCAGCGCGGCTGCTCGACGAAGGGCAGCAGTTCGCTGCCGTAGCCGAAGTCGAGCGGAAGGGCTATGCCAGGCCCCGTGGGGGCGTGCACCAGGCCCTGTTCATCCACATGGCGCTCGCGGACGACGGTCGTCGCGGTCACCAGGGACTCGTAGTAGGTGGTGTTGGAGATGGCCATGCACAGGTGGTGGTTCGGGATGTCCGAACCGTGCACCTCGGCCCGCAGCCGGTAGGCGTCGGCGAGGTGTGCGGTGCGCATGGCACCGGTGATACCGCCCCGGAGGGTGGTACCGGCCCGTACGCCGAAGGTGGCGGCACCGGCCTTGATGAAGTCCGCGGAGTTCATATGGGCTCCGTCGGAGGTCTCTGCCACCAGCAGCGGTACGTCCACGGCCGCCGCCAGCGCCTGGTACGCGGAGATGCTGAACTCGCGCATCGGCTCCTCGTACCAGAGGTAGTCGGCTTCCGAGAGCGCCCGCCCCAGGCGGATCGCGTCGGGCAGGTCGAATCCGGCCGACCCGTCGTACATGAGGGGGACGGAAGGTCCGACGTGGTCGCGCAGTGCCAGGCACAGCTCGGCGTCACGGCGGGCGTCGCCCCAGGCGTGCAGCTTGATGCCGACGTAACCCAGTTCCAGGCACTGGTCCGCCACGTCGAGGAACTCCGCGATGGTGGAGAACGTCGAGGTGGAGGCGTACGCCGGGATGGACTCCCGGAAACCGCCGAGCAGTTGCCAGACCGGCTGGCCGTAGTACCGGCCGGCGAGGTCCCACAGAGCGGTGTCGATGAGGCCCAGGGTGGGGAGCGGGAGTTCGTGGATACGGTCCAGCTCCCACACCCGGTGCCACAGCCACTCCCGCTGGAACGGGTCGGCTCCGACCAGTTCGTCGCGGAAGACGATGTCGACCAGGTTCCGCAGGGTGTCGAAGGCGCCTGGCCGCTGGAACACGGCCACTCCCTCGGCTCCCTCGTCGGTGCCGATGTGCAGGACCGCGCCGTCGCCCACCGGAGCGCTGCCGCTCAGTCCGTCCCGCCACTTGAAGGGAGGGCTGGCCGCCGGAACGTCGATCCGGTGTACTTCGACATGGGTGATCTTCATCGTGGCTTTCGTTTTCTGTGGGAACGCGGAGTCCCGGGGAGGGGGGCTCGTACGGTCAGAACTCGCCGTACGCCTGGAGCTCGTAGATGGAGCCGCCGTTGCCGCTGGATCCGGTGACGGTCAGCCGCAGGTAGCGGGCGGTGACGGGCTGGTCGGTGAAGGAGTAGTTGGTCGCCGAGGTGGTGTTCTCGGCGGTGTGGTCGTCGAGCGTCGACCAGGTGGTGGCGTCGGTCGAGTACTCCAGGCGGTACTTGTAGCCGCGGGGCAGCTCGAAGGTGGTCACCACGCTGGAGATGCTGGTGTCCTTGCCCAGGTCCACCTGGATCCAGGACGGGTCGGGCAGGCCGAGACCCTGCGCCCAGCGGGTGGACAGGTCACCGTCCACCGCCTTCTGCGGGAAGTTCTGCTCCGAGTCGGACGAAGCGGTGACCGTCTTGTTCAGCGCCAGGTCGTTGTCGGCCGGAGTGGTGACGACGGCCGCCTCACTCGGCTCCGAGGTGTTGAGTACGGCGTCACGGGCGACGACGGTGAAGGAGTACTCCTTCTCCGGGGTCAGGCCGGAGACCCGCAGGGTGGTGTCACCGGTGACGGCGATCCGCTTGCCGTCCTGGTAGACGACATAGCTGGTCACGCCGGTGTCATCGGTCGCGGCCGGCCAGCTCAGGTCGACCGCGCTGGGCAGCAGCGGTGTGACCTGGGGCTGTCCGGGGGCGGCGGGCGCCGTGTGGTCGGAGCTGGTGGCGGGTGTGCCGTAGACCTGGAAGTCGTAGACGCTGCCGCCGTTGCCGCTGGTCCCGGTGACCGTCAGTCGCACGAAGCGGCCGGTGACCGGCTGGTCGGTGTGCGAGTAGTTGGTCGACGCCGTGGTGTTCGCGGAGGTGTGGTCCTCCAGCGTCTTCCAGTTGACCTCGTCCGAGGAGACCTCGACGCGGTACTTGTAGCCGCTGGCCTTCTCGAAGGTGGTGATCGCGCCGCTCACGTCGTACTGGGCACCGAGGTCCACCTGGATCCAGGACGGGTCGGGCAGGCCGAGACCCTGCGCCCAGCGGGTGGACAGGTCACCGTCCACCGCCTTCTCGGGGAAGTTCTGCTCCGAGTCCGACGACGCGGTGACCGGCTTCTTCAGCGCCAGGTCGCTGCCGGAGGGCATGGTGACCTGTCGCTCCGCGCTCGCCGCGGACTGGTTGCCGGCCGCGTCACGGGCGGTGATCTTGAAGGTGTAGGTCTGTCCCGCGGTCAGGCCGGAGAGCCGCACCGAGGTCTTGCCGGTGGCGCTGACGAGCTTGCCGTCGCGGTAGACCGAGTAGCCGGTGACGCCCGTGTTGTCGGTGGACGCCGTCCAGTTGAGGTCCGCCACCGTCGGGAAGTCGGTGGTCGCGGCCGGGGTGCCGGGGGCGGTGGGCGCCTGGGTGTCGGTGACGGCCGGGCCCGGGTCGAGGTGCTTGTAGGCCGGCTGGAGACCGGCGTTGTTCACGATCGAGGCCGGCAGCTGGGCGCAGGAGTCGACGGTGACATTGCCGCTGATGTTGCTGTTCGTGCTGTTGAACTGGGCGCTGTAGTTGGGCTGGGTGGTGAAGTTGCCGGTGGCGTTGATGTCGATGCCGTGGTTCAGCAGTAGCCACTGGTACGCCACGTCGCAGAAGGCGTTGCCCGTGTTCTGCCAGTAGCGGCTGCCCTCGTCGTGGTAGACGGCACCGTAGGCGTGCGTCGGAACGCCGTGGATGTAGTTGCCGGACACCGTGCCACCGGGGTTGGCGCTGAGGGTGTAGATGGCGCCACCGTCGGCCTGCGACTTCATGATGTCGTAGATCTCGTTGTCGGTGACGATGTTGTCGCGGCTGGTCGTCGGGGTGTCCCAGACCGGCACGCCCAGGTTGTCGTCCGGGTAGTTGGTGTCGCCGCCCGCGTCGGTCAGACCCCAGCCCCAGCCCACGGAGATACCGCTGTAGGGCAGGTCGTAGACCTTGTTGTGGGTGATCACCGTGTGGTCGGTGTAGCCAGCCAGGATGCCGAGGGAGCCGTTGTACTGGTCGGCGACCTTGGTGACAACGTTATTGTCCACCAGGGTGTCCTTGGTGATGTCCCGGGTGTCGTCGGGGTGGGCGTCGATCACCTCGACTCCGCCGATCTGGATACCGGTGGCGGCGATCTGCCGGAACACGTTGCCCGTGATGTCGGTGCCCTGGGTGCCTGTGTTCAGATTCAGGCCGACCGCGCCGAGGTGGGTGAAGGTGTTGCCCTCGAAGCTGACGTCGTGGCCGTAGCTCACGTTGACCGCACCGGGCGTCTTCTGCCACTCCAGGCGGGTGGAGTTGAAGTCGGGGTTGTCGTCACCAACCATCCGGAAGCCCGCCTGGCCCTCGATCAGGCCGTCGGAGGAACTCGGGGCGAGCCAGGTGGAGTAGGAGAAGGTGATGCCTTCGAAGGACACGCCGGTGACGGGCTTGGCCCTGGTGCCGTTCAGGTCGACCAGGTCCTGTACGACCGGGACCGTGACGGTCGCCTTGGACAGGTTCTGGCCGTCCTTGGGCATGTAGTAGATCTCGTCCGTGCTCTGGTCGAGGTACCACTCACCCGGGGTGTCGAGCAGCTCGCGGGCGTTCTCCAGCCAGGTGGGGTTCTGGATCTCCTGGCCCTGCTGCAGGTTGGCGTTGTGCCAGCAGGGCTGCTCCATCGTCATCGTGTTGCCGGAGATCGACTCCACACCGCAGCGCTGCAGCTTCCAGCCCCAGCTGCTCACGACCTCCAGGTCCTTGGGCTGCTTGTAGGCGCTGATGGCGCTGTCGGTGAACGTGTAGCCGGTGGACGTCTTGCTGAAGCCCGACGGGTCCTTGGTGCTGCGCGCCCGGGTCTCCAGCTCCCCGTTCACATAGAGCTGGCGGGTGTCGAGGTCGCCCACCTTGGCCTTGTAGACCTTGCCGGTCGAGTCGGCCGGGGTCCAGCCGGTGATCTGCTTGCCTCCGCTGATCACGGGCGTGGCGCCGGGGGCGGCCTCGTAGATGATCCGGGAGCCGTCCTTGCCCGAGTCCTGGGCGGTGAGGCTGAAGGTGCGGCTCAGCTGGTACGTGCCGGACTTCAGCAGCACATGGACATCGCCGCTGACCTTCTTCTTGGCCTCACGCACATAGTCCCGTGCGTGTTCCAGTGTCTTGAACGGGTGCGCGGAGGTGCCGGTTCCGGAGTCCTTCCCGGTCGGCGAGACATAGACGTTCAGGTCCTTCGAAGGGGCTGCCTGGGCCGACCCGGCGGCCAGCGGCGCCGTGATCGTGGCCAGGGACAGGGCGGCTACCAGCACTCTTCGGAGCGGCACAATTATTCTTCCGCGGGCAGCCGGTGAAGGCTGCCCTGGCAGTGCAGACGGTGCAGACACGGAAATCCAATCGCCTGAATGAGATGACATCTGGGGAGACCCGGTCGTCCTCCGGGTCCCTCCGGCGTTGGCGGCTCGCGAGAGCGGGTCGCCCCGCTCACGAACCGTGACGGCGTGATGCGGCCTTACGACGCGGACGCGTCCGGCGACCGCGGTGCGTCCGCGGTACCGGTGCTCCTCGACGGCTGCACCGGCGTACCGGAGGTGCCTCGGCTGTCCAGGTTGAACAGCCGGTCGCGGATCTTTCTTTCGAACTGGCTCTGCGTGGTGGCGATGTGCGCCACCATCAGCTCCGCCGCGAGATCGGCCTCCCCCGCGGCGACCGCCTCAGCAATGGCGAGGTGCTGTCCGGCCGCCACTTCCAGCGACCCCGGTGCGTCGCCGTGGAACAGCAGGACGTCTGACTGTGAGGCGAGGCGCCGTACGCCGGCGACACTCGACCTCAGGAACACGTTGTGCGAGGCGACACCGACCGCGTCATGGAACGCGGTGTCGGCCTCGGCGAAGGCGTAACCGTCGTTGGCCTTGCCCGCCACCATCGACTTCTCGGCGCACTCCCGGATGGTCCGGACCTCGATCGGCGTGGCGAGGGAGGCGGCACGGCGCGCCGTCTCCGACTCGATCACCGTCCGGTAGTCCAGGAGCATCAGGACGTCTTCCATGCTCGTCGGCCGGAAGTGCGAGAGCTGGTCGTCCACCAGCCCGCCGGCCGAGTCGGCGACGAAGATTCCCGCGCCACGGCGGACACTCAGCCGGCCGATGGCGGCCAGGACCTTCACCGCCTCGCGGGTGACATTGCGGGTGGCGCCAAGGATCTGCGCCAGGCCCTGCTCGGTGGGCAGCCGGTCCCCTGAGCGCAGGTTCTGCTCGGCGATGTAGTTCAGCAGCTGCTCGGCGACCAGTTCGTAACCGGGCCGGTAGCGGCCTGACGAATCGTCATTTCCGTCACCAGGCACCTGCGTTGGAACTCCCACTGCCTTGTCCCCCTCCAGCACGTTCGGATTAATCAGGTTCATCGGTGGGGGCAACTATGACATCGGTGTTACGCGTTGAGAAGAGTGAGGGAGAAGTTCGTTCAATCGTCCTAAACAAAGCGGACTTAACGCCTCAATTGCCGCATCTCTTGGGAAGTATTGCGTAACAAGGGATCGCATCCTTATGGTCCTGGATGCCAGATGAAGCAGATCCTTCTTCGTGGGGAACGTTCCTTCTTCGCGGGGATCGTTCTCTCCTCGCGGGGATCGTTCTTTACGCACAGCACGAGAGGTCACGATGAGACTGGGCGCTTTCGCAGGACTCGGTGCCCTGGTCACCGGCGGTGCCTCCGGCATCGGCCTGGCCACCGCCCGGCTGCTCGCCGCCGAGGGTGCGCGGGTGGCCGTACTCGATCTGACCGAGGCGACGACGCCCCGCTTCGCCGCACACGTCCGGGCCGACATCGGCGACGACGCGTCGGTCGTGACCGCCGTCCAGGAGGCCGTCTCGGTCCTCGGCGGCCTTGACGTGCTGGTCAACAACGCCGGCATCGGCGCACAGGGCGGCATCGAGGACAACACCGACGCCGAGTGGCACCGCGTGCTGGACATCAACGTCCTCGGTCTTGTGCGGGTCACCCGGGCCGCGCTGCCCGCCCTGCGCGCGTCCGCCCACGGGTCGATCGTCAACATCAGCTCGATCGCGGCGACCGCCGGCCTGCCCCAACGGGCCCTGTACTCGGCGAGCAAGGGCGCGGTGCTCTCGCTGACCCGGGCGATGGCCGCCGACCTGCTGCCGGAGGGCATCCGGGTCAACGCCGTCAACCCCGGCACCGCCGACACCCCCTGGGTCAACCGGCTGCTGGACCGGGCGGAGGACCCGGAGGCCGAACACGCGGCGCTCGCGGCCAGGCAGCCGCACGGCCGTCTGGTCAGCGCCGACGAAGTCGCCGCCGCCGTGGCCTACTTGGCGTCCCCGGCGGCCGGCTCCACCACGGGCAGCTCGCTGGCCGTGGACGGCGGAATGGACGGACTGCGGCTCCGGCCGCGGAAGGAGGACTGATCGCCATGCAGCGCTTCGCCGCCGTGGTCCGGCTGCGGCCCGAGAAGGAGTCGGAGTACCGCGCCCTGCACGCCGCCGCGTGGCCGGGCGTACTCGCGGCCCTCAAGCAGGCCAACATCGGCAACTACTCCATCTTCCTGCGGGACGGCCTGCTGTTCAGCTACCTGGAGTACACGGGGACCGACTACGCCGCCGACACCGCGCTGATCGCCGCCGACCCGGTCACCCGCGAGTGGTGGACACGGACCGACCCGTGCCAACAGCCGGTGGACAGCGCGGCCGAGGGGCAGTTGTGGGCCCCGGCCGAGGAGATCTTCCACCTCGACTGAGGGCGCCTCGGCCCATTTCACCCTCCGTCCGTCCACCGACCCAAGGAACCGAACGGTGCGCATCGACGCCCATCACCACCTGTGGGACCTCGCGGTACGCGACCAGCCCTGGACCCGCGAACTGCCCACCCTGCGCCGGACCTTCACCGCCGCGGACCTGCGACCCGCTCTCGACCGGAACGGCGTGGACGCCACGGTCGTCGTCCAGACCATCGCCGTACCGGAGGAGACCCCGGAACTCCTCGCGCTGGCAGCGCGGGACCCGCACATCCGGGCGGTCGTGGGCTGGACGAGCCTCACCGAGCCGGGGATCGCCGACCGCCTCGCGGAACTGCGCGAGGGACCCGGCGGCTCCGCGCTCGTCGGCATCCGGCACGGCATCCAGGACGAGGCCGACCCGGACTGGGCGGCGCGTCCCGAGGTCCGTCGCGGGATCGAGGCGGTCGGCGCCTCGGGCCTGGTGTACGACCTGCTCGTACGCCCGGACCAACTCGCCGCGGCCGTGCGGACCGTACGCGAACTGCCCGACGTCCGCTTCGTCCTGGACCATGCGGGCAACCCGGTCATCGGCACGGACACCCTGGAGCCGTGGACCGCCCTGCTCACCGAGCTGGCCGACTGCCCGAACGTCGCCGTGAAGCTGTCGGGCCTGGTCACCCGTACCGGCCCCGCTCCCGCCGACGACCTGCGCCCCTACGCGGACGTCCTGCTCCACACCATCGGCCCCCACCACCTCATGTACGGCTCGGACTGGCCGGTCTGCCTGCTCGCGGCCGGCTACGACGACGTCCTGGCCGTCGCCGAGACGCTCACCGACCAACTGAGCCCCGCCGAACGGGAGTCGGTCTTCGGTACGACGGCCGCGCGCTGGTACGGCATCGAGACCACGCCCGTTGCCGAAACCCCGGCCGGGACCACGGCATGACGGACGCCGGCCGACTCGGTCGTACGAGTGTCCGCGTCAGCCCGCTGGGGTTCGGCGCCGCCCCCATCGGCAACCTCTACACCCCTCTCGACGAGAACCAGGCACTGGCCGCAGTAGACGCCGCCTGGGACGCCGGCGTGCGCTACTACGACACGGCCCCGCACTACGGCCTCGGCCTCTCCGAACGACGGCTCGGCGCGGCTCTCGCCCATCGGCCGCGCGCGGAGTTCACGGTCTCCACCAAGGTCGGCCGCCTCCTGGAACCGCACCCCACGCCCACCGGTTCCGACCTGGCCGCCGGGGGCTTCGCCGTACCTGACACGCTGATCCGGCGCCCCGACTACTCGCGCTACGGCGTGCTGCGCAGCCTGGAGAGCAGCCTGACCCGGCTCGGCCTCGACCGGGTGGACATCGTGTACGTCCATGACCCCGACGACCACTTGGACGCCGCCCTCGGCCAGGCGCTGCCCGCCCTGGCCGACTTGCGCGACCAGGGCGTCATCGGCGCGGTCGGCGTCGGCATGAACGCGGTCGCCCCGCTGCTGCGGGTCGTCGCCGAGGCCGACGTGGACGCCGTGATGGTGGCCGGCCGGTGGACGCTGGCCGACCGCACCGCCCGCCCGCTGCTGGACGCGTGCGCGGAGCGCGGGGTCTCGGTGGTCTCGGCGGCGCCGTTCAACTCGGGTCTGCTCAGCCGCCCCAGCCCGCCCGACGACGCCTTCTTCGACTACGGCCCCGCGCCGGAGGCGATGCTGCGGCGCGCCCGGCACCTCGCCGAGGTCTGCGCCCGCCACGGCACGGTCCTGCCGCACGCCGCCGTCCGCTTCCCGCTCCGGGACCCGGTCGTGGCCGGTGTGGTGGCGGGCTTCCGCTCCCCCGCGGAGGTCGCGTCCGCCGCACGGTGGGCCGCCACGGACCTGAGCGAGGCCGCGTGGCGGGACCTCGACGCGGTCACCGGCTGAAGTTCCGCCCTAGGGACTGGACTTCGCCGACGCCTCGATGACTCGGCGGAGCCCCGTGGTGAGCCGCTCGGCATCGGTGGCCGTGTCCGGGTCGAAGGTCCACTGCGCGATGAGCCCCATCATCAGGGTCGTATAGAACTGCCCGACCGTGTCGACCTCCTCCTCGGTGACGTCCTCCTCCCGCCCGCCAATGAACAGCGGGACGAGCCCCCGTGACCCCTCACGCTGGGCACGCGCCAAGTGGTCGCGGACCTCGGGCAGTTGGTCACCCATGGCCACGATTTCCATGCTCAGTCGCCACATCGAGTGGGGCTCACGCATAGTGCTGATGATGTTCGACCAGACCTCCTGGAACCGTTCGAGGGAGCCCGGTTTTGAACTCTCGCTGACGCCCGCGCCTGGGTCGAAGGCGTCGGACAGCCCCTCCACCAGGGAGACATACGCGTCCGCCAGGAGCTTGTCCTTCGATCCGTAGTGGTAGCCGATCGAGGCGAGGTTCGTCCCCGATTCCTTCACGATGTCGCGCGCGGTCGTCCGCACGAAGCCCTTCTCCAGCAGGCAGCGCTTGGCGCCTTCGAGCAGATCCTCACGGTGTCCCATGCGGGCCAGCGTACCCCGATCCATACATTCGTCCCATACACCCGTCCCATACTGTCGTCTTACACATCCGTACTAGACAAGCGTTTAAGACGCTCGTACAGTCCCTGTCATGACGAACCCCAAGTGCACGACCAACACGCCCGCTTCCCGTGCGGGACGCCGCGAATGGACCGCCCTCGGCGTGCTGATGCTTCCGCTGCTCCTGGTCTCGATGGACGTCTCGGTCCTCTACTTCGCGATCCCGTCGATCAGCGCGGACCTGGAGCCGAGCGGCACCCAGCAACTGTGGATCTTCGACATCTACGCGTTCGTGCTGGCCGGGCTGCTGATGACGATGGGTTCGCTCGGCGACCGCATCGGCAGCCGCAGGCTCCTTCTGTTCGGCGCCGCCGCCTTCGGCACGGCCTCGCTCGTGGCCGCGTACGCGAACAGTGCCGAGACCCTGATCGCGGCCCGCGCGGTCCTCGGCATCGGCGGTGCGACGCTGATGCCGTCCACGATGGCGCTGGTCCGCACCATGTTCACGGACCCCGGCCAGCGGGCGAAGGCGATCGGCCTGTGGTCCGGCGTCATGACCGGCGGTATCGCGCTGGGCTCGGTGATGAGCGGCGTCCTCGTCGAGTACTTCTGGTGGGGCTCGGTCTTCCTGGTCAACCTGCCCGCGATGGCGCTGCTGCTGGTCCTCGGCCCGATCCTGCTGCCCGAGTCCAGGAACCCGGAGCCGGGCCGCTTCGACCTCCTCAGCGTCCCCCTCTCCCTGGCCGCCGTACTGCCCGTGATCTACGGCCTGAAGGAACTGACGGCCGAGGGCTGGCACACCGAGTACGTCCTCTCGGTCACCGTCGGCCTGTTCTTCGGCTACCTCTTCGTCCAGCGCCAGCGCACCGCGAAGTCCCCGCTGATCTCCCCGGCCCTCTTCCGCGGGCGCGGATTCACCCCCGCTGTCGTCCTCAACCTCATCTCGGCGTTCGGGATCATGGGGTCGGCGTACTTCACGACCCAGTACATCCAGTCGGTGCTCGACAAGAGCGCGCTGGAGGCCGCGCTCTGGGCCCTGCTCCCCTCGGTGCTCATCGGCGTCGCGGCACCGGTCACGACACAGCTCGTGCAGAACGGCGTCGACCGTGCCTACGTCGTCACCGCCGGCTTCGTCGTCGCCGCCTGCGGCTACGGTCTGCTCGCCCTCGCCGGGACCGACTCGATGTGGCTGGTCCTCGCCGGCGCCGGCGTCCTCGCATCCGGGATCGTCACCGTGATGTCCCAGATGATGGACCTCGCCCTCGGCACCGTCCCCGCCGGCAACGCGGGCGCCGCCTCCTCCCTGCTGGAAACCGGCACGGAGTTCGGCGGCGCCCTGGGCATGGCCGTCCTGGGCTCCATCGGCACGGCCTTCTACCGCGACAAGATCCCGTCCGACGCACCGGCCGCGGCCCACGAGACCCTGGGGGGCGCGCTGGCGGTGGCCCAGCAGCTGCCGGGTGACACAGGCCAGGCCCTGGCTGCCTCCGCCCGGGAGGCGTTCACCGGCGGCATGCAGGCGGCGGCGATCGCCGGGGCGGTGCTGCTGCTCGGGGCGGCGGGGCTGGCCGCGGCGACGCTGCGGCGGGTGCGGGTGCGGGTGCGGGAGCCGGAGGAGGCGCTGGCCGCCTGAGGTGGTGGTGTTTTTTCGCCCCCTCCGCCCCTACCCGTCCCTTTTCCCTGGGGCTCCGCCCCAGACCCCGCCAGGGGGCGCCGCCCCCTGGACCCCCGCTCCTCAAACGCCCGCTCCTCAAACGCCGGAGGGGCTGATTCTTTCCCCGGCAGGAGCTAGAAATCTTCAGCCCGTCCGGCGTTTGAGGACGAGCGCGTTCAGCGCGACAGCGGGGGTCTGGGGGCGGCAGCCCCCAGGAAGCAAGGGACGGGTAGGGGCGGAGGGGGCGAAGAAAACCCGAAAGCCCCCTGTCAGTCCCCCATGCCAGGATGGGTCCCGTGGCACAGACATTCGGTACGCCGTTCATCGGCCGGGCAGACGAACTCGCCCGGCTCACCGACGTGCTGACCCGCGCCAGGAACGGCGACCCCCACGCCGTACTGGTAGCGGGCGACGCAGGCGTCGGCAAAACCCGCACGGTGACAGAAGCCGCCACCCACGCCGCCGAAACCGGCATGACCGTCCTCACCGGCCACTGCGTGGACCTCGGCGACGTCGGCCTGCCGTACCTCCCGTTCACGGAGATCCTCGGCGTACTGGCCGCGGACGACCGGTTCACCGAGGCGCTCGCGGCCCACCCCGCGGTCAACCCCCTCCTGGGCACCGGAGGCGACGACGCCCACGACAGCGGCAACCGTCTCCGCCTCTTCGAGGGCATGGCCTCCCTGCTCTCCGCCGCCGCCGACATCAGCCCCCTCCTGCTGATCCTCGAAGACCTCCACTGGGCGGACCAGTCCTCGCGCGACCTGCTGCGCTTCCTGCTCAGCCGCGGCCTCCTGCAGAGCCCGGCCTCCGGCGCCCCACCGCACCCCCTGGCGATCTTCGCCTCGTACCGCGCGGACGACCTGCACCGCCGCCACCCCCTGCGTCCGCTGCTCGCCGAGCTGGTCCGGCTGCCCGCCGTCGACCGGCTGGAACTGCGGCCGCTGGCCGACGCCGAAGTGGCCCGGCTCGTACGAGGACTGCGGGCGGCCCCGCTGTCCGACACGACCGTCCGCCGTATCGTCGACCGCGCCGAGGGCAACGCCTTCTACGCGGAGGAACTGCTCGCCGCCACCGCCGACCCGCTCCCCGGCGACACCGGCCCGGCGTCCGGCGCCATGCCCAGCGGCCTGGCCGACCTCCTCCTGATCCGTATCGAGCAACTCTCCGACACCGCACAGCAGGTGCTGCGCACGGCGGCCGTCGCCGGGCGCCGCGTCGAGCACGAGCTGCTGCGTGACGCCGTACAACTGCCTGAGGAAGAGCTGGAGTCGGCGCTCCGCGAGGCCGTCGGCCGGCAACTGCTGGTCCCCGGCGAGGACGCCACGTACTCCTTCCGGCATGCGTTGACCCGCGAGGCGGTGTACGCCGATCTGCTGCCAGGGGAGCGGGTCCGGCTGCACCGTACGTTCGCCAAACTCCTTGCGGGCCAAGGGCATTCGGCCAAGAGCGCGGCGGAGCGCGCCCATCACTCGCGGGAGAGCCACGACCTCGCCGACGCGCTCGTCGCCTCGCTCGAAGCCGCCGACCACGCCCAGCGGGTCGGCGCGCCCGCCGAGGAGCTGCGCCATCTGGAGACAGCGCTCGAACTGTGGCCGGCGGTGGACTCCGCCGCCCGCCCCGAGGCCGTCGCCGGACCGGTGACCCTCACCCTGCGCGCCTCCGCGGCCGCCGCGCACGCCGGGGAGTCGCACCGCGCGGTCTCCCTCACCCGCTCCGCTCTCGCCAGAGCCGGTTCGGACGCGGATTCCGAACTCGCCGCGCGCGTCCGCTACACCCTGGCGGGCAATCTGATGCGCGTCGACAGCCTGAAGGCCGCGTTCACGTACAGCAGCGAGGCGCTGGCCATGATCCCGGCCGAGCCTCCGTCGCACACCTGGGTGTGGGCGGCGGCCACCCATGTCATGGCGGCGCGCTATATGGGGCAGGACCAGGACGCCGAGCGCGTCGGACGGCAGGCGCTGCGCATCGCGGAGGAGCTCCGACTGCCGGACGCCCAGGCCGACTTGATGATCTCCCTGGTCGGTCTGGAAGGGCACAACCGGCGCACCGCCGAGAGCCGGGACCGGCTGCGCCTGGCGCGCGACCTCGCCCACCGCGCGGGCAACGTCACCATCGAGATGCGCGCGCATTTCAACCTCGCCATCGGCGCCTACGAATCCGGCGACCTGGACGAATGCCTCGGCCGGCTCTCCGAGGGACTGGAGCGCGCGAACCGCTCCGGCCTCATCTCCGCGCCGTACGCCCTGGAGCTGCGCTACCTCCAGTCGCTCGTCCTCTATACCCTTGGCCGCTGGGACGAGTGCGCCCGAGCGGCCGCCGCCGACTCCGAACGGCTGCCCGCGGCGGGCGGGTTCGCGACCGGTCCCGCGCTGTACGTCGCTCTCGCCCGCGGCGACGAGCACGCCACCGAGCGTGCCCTCGCCCTGCTCGACGGACCGTTCGACTGGATGGCCACGCTCGTCGCGGGCATCGTGCTGACCGATGCCGCGGCCCTGCGGGGTGACGCCGAGGGAGCCGTCGCGAGCGTGCGCGAGAACCTCGTCAGGCTCGCCGACGGCTCGGGCTCCGAGCGGCCCGACATCGGTGTGCGGCTCGCCGCACTGGCCCTGTCCGCCGTCGCGGACGCGGCCGTCGAGCTGCGCCTCACCGGCGACGAGGCGGGGGCCCGCCGCTGGACCGACACCGCCACCGAGCTGGTGGAGGTGGCCAGGACCACGGCCGCGAAGGGTGAGGACGGCTCCGAGCAGGGGCCCGAGGGGCTGGCCTGGCTGGCCCGCGCCGAGGCGGAGTGGCTGCGCGCGCACTCCGGTCCCGACGTCGCCGTGTGGGAGAAGGCGGTCGCCGCGTTCGGCTACGGCGACCCGTACGAACTGGCCCGCTGCGAGCGGCGCCTCGCCGAGGCCCTGCTGTCGGCGGACCGCCGCGAGGAAGCCGCCGAGCACGCACGCGCGGCCCGCGACACCGCCGTCAGCCTCGGCGCCCTGCCGCTCCTCGATGCGGTGGACACCCTCATCCGGCGCGGTCGCCTCGCCGATTCACCGTCCGCCGCCGACCGCATCGCCGTACTGACCGCCCGCGAGAGCGACGTCCTGCGCCTCCTCGCCCTCGGCCGCACCAACCGCCAGATCGGCGAGGAACTGTTCATCAGCGGCAAGACGGCGAGCGTCCACGTCTCCAACATCCTCGCCAAACTTGGCGCCGCCGGCCGCACGGAGGCGGTGGCGATCGCCTACCGAGAGGGCCTGATCGTGTCCGAGCCGACCGGCTGAGGTGCGGTTGGGCAGCGCCCCAAAGGGGCGCGGGGAACGGCGCGACCAGCCACGACGCACCCGCAGACGACACCGGAATTCCAGCGGACCCCATACGCGAAACGCCGGACGGGCTGAGCCACTCAGCCCGTCCGGCGTCTGGGTTTTCAGCCCGCCCGGCGTTCGGGTTCTCAGCCCGCCCGGCGTTCGGGTTCTCAGCCCGCCCGGCGTCTGGGTTTTCAGCCCGTCCGGCGTTCGGGTTCTCAGCCCGTCCGGCGTCTGGGTTCTCAGCCCGTCCGGCGTTTGAGGACGAGGCCGTCCAGGCCGAAGCGGGGGCCTGGGGGCGGCAGCCCCCAGAGGGACGGGCAGCCTCAGACGAGGTTGACCGACCGAGCCGACGTCGCCCCGATCTCGTCCGCGACCTCCGTCAGCACGTTCAGCGGAACCGTGTCGTCCACGGTGAGGACCGCGAGGGCCTCCCCGCCGGCGGCCGCGCGCGCCACCTGCATGCCGGCGATGTTGATGCCCGCCTCGCCGAAGATCCGGCCGACGGTGCCGACGACACCGGGACGGTCCTCGTAGCCAAGCACGACCATGTGGTCGGCGAGCGCGAGGTCCACGTCGTACTCACCGACGGCGACGATCTTCTGGAGGTGCTTGGGACCGGCCAGCGTGCCGGAGACCGAGACCTCCTGGCCGTCGCTGAGCGTGCCGCGCACGGTGACGACATTGCGGTGGTCCGGGGACTCCGAGCTGGTGGTCAGCCGGACCTCGACGCCGCGCTCCTGCGCGAACAGCGGGGCGTTGACGTACGACACGGTCTCGTCGACCACGTCCTCGAACACGCCCTTCAGAGCGCTGAGTTCGAGCACCTTGACGTCATGCTGGGTGATCTCGCCGTACACCTCGACGTCGAGACGGACCGCGACCTCGCCCGCGAGGGCGGTGAAGATGCGGCCGAGGTTCTCGGCGAGCGGCAGGCCCGGCTTGACGTCCTCGGCGATGACGCCGCCCTGGACGTTCACCGCGTCCGGGACGAGTTCACCGGCGAGCGCGAGGCGCACCGAGCGGGCGACGGAGACGCCGGCCTTCTCCTGCGCCTCGTCGGTGGAGGCGCCGAGGTGCGGGGTGCAGACGACCTCGTCGAGCTCGAAGAGCGGGGAGTCCGTGCAGGGCTCCTTCGAGTACACGTCGAGGCCGGCGCCCGCGACGCGGCCCTCCTTGAGTGCGGAGTACAGCGCGACCTCGTCGACGATCCCGCCACGGGCGGCGTTGACGATGCGCACCGACGGCTTGACCTTGTGCAGCGCCTCGTCGCCGATGAGACCGAGGGTCTCGGGGGTCTTGGGCAGGTGCACGGTGATGAAGTCGGAGACTTCGAGGAGCTCGTCCAGCGTCAGGACCTTCACGCCCATCTGCGCGGCCCGGGCAGGCTGGACGTAGGGGTCGTAGGCGACGACCTTCATGCCGAACGCCGACATGCGCTGGGCGACGAGGGCACCGATGCGGCCGAGGCCGACGACACCGAGGGTCTTCTCGGCGAGCTCGACGCCCGTGTACTTGCTGCGCTTCCACTCGCCGTTCTTCAGCGCCGTGTTGGCCTGCGGAATGTGGCGCGCGGTGGCCAGGAGCAGACCGCAGGCGAGCTCGGCGGCGGTCACGATGTTCGAGGTGGGGGCGTTGACGACCATCACGCCGGCCTTGGTGGCGGCGGAGACGTCGACGTTGTCCAGGCCGACGCCGGCTCGTGCGACGACCTTCAGCTTCTTCGCGGCCGCGACGGCCTCCGCGTCGACCTTCGTGGCCGAGCGGATCAGGATCGCGTCGACATCGGCGATGGCGGGCAGCAGCTCGGCGCGGTCCGCACCGTTGCACTGCCGGATCTCGAAGTCGGGGCCCAGCGCGTCGACGGTCGCGGGCGACAGCTCTTCAGCGATGAGTACGACGGGTTTCGATGACGCAGTGCTCACGTGAGTCCTCACAGGTCCAATGCGGACGGCCGTCCCGACGGCCGCAGGCGGTGGAGGGTTGTCAGCGGATCCGGAGAAGTGCACTTCCCCGGCGTCGCTTAGCCGCGTGGAAGACGCACGACGCTGTGGGCCTGACGCGTTGTTGATGTGCAGCAGTGTAGTGGCGCCGACCGGGCCGCCTTACGCCTCTGCGGAAGGATCACCCGTCCGTGGCTGGACGGGATGGACAAGGCCGTGTTTCCAAGCGTTACCGGGGGTTCACGGAAGGGGTCGGGGCGGTTCGCCCCGACCCCTTCCGCGTACGGCTTACGCCTCGTCGTCGTTGACCCACGACATGAGCTTGCGGAGCTCCTTGCCGGTGGTCTCCAGGAGCGACTTCTCGTCCTGGCTCTTGTACTCGCTGTACTTCTTCAGACCGCCGTGGTACTCGGCCATCCACTCACGGGCGAAGGTCCCGTCCTGGATCTCGGCGAGGACCTTCTTCATCTCGGCCTTGGTGGCGTCCGTGATGATGCGCGGGCCGGTGACGTAGTCGCCCCACTCCGCGGTCTCGGAGACGGACCAGCGCATCTTCTCCAGGCCGCCCTCGTACATCAGGTCGACGATGAGCTTCAGCTCGTGGAGGCACTCGAAGTACGCGATCTCCGGCTGGTAGCCGGCCTCGGTCAGCGTCTCGAAGCCCGCCTTGACCAGCGCCGCGGTGCCACCGCAGAGGACGGCCTGCTCACCGAACAGGTCGGTCTCGGTCTCCTCGGTGAAGGTCGTCTTGATGACGCCGGCGCGGGTGCCGCCGATGCCCTTCGCGTACGACAGCGTCAGCGGGAAGGCCTTGCCGGTGGCGTCCTGCTCGACGGCCGCGATACACGGAACGCCGCGGCCCTCCTCGTACTGGCGGCGGACCAGGTGGCCCGGGCCCTTGGGGGCGACCATGCAGACGTCGATGCCGGCCGGCGGCTTGATGAAGTCGAAGCGGATGTTCAGGCCGTGGCCGAAGAACAGCGCGTCGCCCTCCTTGAGGTTGTCCTTGATGGACTCCTCGTAGACCTGCGCCTGGATCGGGTCCGGCACCAGGATCATGATGACGTCGGCCTCGGCGGCGGCCTCGGCGGGGGTCACCACGCGCAGGCCCTGCTCCTCGGCCTTGGCCTTGGACTTGGAGCCCTCGTGCAGACCGACGCGGACGTCGACACCCGAGTCGCGCAGCGACAGCGCGTGGGCGTGGCCCTGGCTGCCGTAGCCGATGACCGCGACCTTGCGGCCCTGGATGATGGACAGGTCGGCGTCGTCGTCGTAGAACAGCTCGGCCACTGGGGTTCTCCTTGGTGTGCGGTGTTGCGTCCCACCGTACGGCGGGCGGGGGAAGGGAAGTTTTCGGGTCTCGGTATACGGGCGGCCGACGACCGTCGGCCGCCCGTTTCAAGCCTCAGGCAGATCGGTCGAGGGCGCGCAGCGACCGGTCGGTGATCGAGCGCGCGCCGCGGCCGATCGCGATCGTGCCGGACTGGACGAGCTCCTTGATGCCGAACGGCTCCAGCATCTTGAGCATGGCCTCCAGCTTGTCGCTGCCGCCGGTGGCCTCGATGGTGACGGCCTCCGGGGAGACGTCGACGGTCTTGGCGCGGAAGAGCTGGACGATCTCGACGATCTGGGAGCGCGTCTCGTTGTCGGCGCGCACCTTCACCAGAACGAGTTCGCGCCCCACGGCGGAGGCGGGCTCCAGCTCGACGATCTTCAGGACGTTGACGAGCTTGTTGAGCTGCTTGGTGACCTGTTCGAGGGGCAGTGCCTCGATCACGTTCACCACGATCGTGATGCGGGAGATCTCCGGGTGCTCGGTGACGCCGACGGCGAGCGAGTCGATGTTGAAGCCGCGGCGCGAGAACAGGGCGGTGATCCTGGCGAGGACACCGGGCTTGTTCTCGACGAGGACGGAGAGGGTGTGCTTGCTCATGGGTCTGACTCGGCTCTCTCTCAGTCGTCTTCGTTGTCGCCGAAGTCGGGGCGGACGTCCCGGGCGAACATGACCTCGTCGTTGGACGTGCCGGCGGCGACCATCGGCCACACCATCGCGTCCTCGTGGACGATGAAGTCGACCACGACCGGACGGTCGTTGATCGAGTTCGCCTCCTCGATCACCTTGTCGAGGTCGTCCGGGGACTCGCAGCGGATCGCGTAACAGCCCATGGCCTCCGACAGTTTGACGAAGTCGGGGACGCGGGTGCCGGCGCTCGGCTGCTTGCCGTCCGCGTCCGGGCCGCTGTGCAGCACGGTGTTGGAGTAGCGCTGGTTGTAGAAGAGGGTCTGCCACTGGCGGACCATCCCGAGAGCGCCGTTGTTGATGATGGCGACCTTGATCGGGATGTTGTTCAGGGCGCAGGTGGTGAGCTCCTGGTTGGTCATCTGGAAGCAGCCGTCGCCGTCGATCGCCCAGACCGTACGGTCCGGCCGGCCGGCCTTGGCGCCCATCGCGGCCGGGACCGCGTAGCCCATCGTTCCGGCGCCGCCGGAGTTCAGCCAGGTCGCGGGCTTCTCGTACTGGACGTAGTGCGCTGCCCACATCTGGTGCTGGCCGACGCCCGCCGCGAAGATCGTGCCCTCCGGGGCGAGTTGGCCGATGCGCTCGATGACCTGCTGCGGGGCGAGCGAGCCGTTGTCGGGCTGCTCGTAGCCGAGCGGGTATGTCTCGCGCCAGCGGTTGAGGTCCTTCCACCAGGCGCTGTAGTCGCCGGTGTGGCCCTCGCTGTGTTCCTTCTGCACGGCCTGGATCAGGTCGGCGATGACCTCGCGGGCGTCACCGACGATCGGCACGTCGGCGGCGCGGTTCTTGCCGATCTCCGCGGGGTCGATATCGGCGTGGACGATCTTGGCGTACGGGGCGAAGCTGTCCAGCTTGCCGGTGACGCGGTCGTCGAAGCGGGCTCCGAGGGCGACGATCAGGTCGGCCTTCTGCAGCGCGGTGACGGCGGTGACCGCACCGTGCATGCCCGGCATTCCCACGTGCAGCTCGTGACTGTCGGGGAATGCGCCGAGCGCCATCAGTGTGGTGGTGACGGGCGCTCCGGTGAGTTCTGCGAGGACCTTCAGTTCGGCGGTGGCGTTCGCCTTGAGGACGCCGCCGCCGACGTAGAGGACGGGCCGCTTCGCGGCAATGACCAGCTTCGCGGCCTCGCGGATCTGCTTGGCGTGCGGCTTGGTCACCGGGCGGTAGCCGGGCAGATCGCTCTGCGGCGGCCACGAGAACGTCGTCTGTGCCTGCAGCACGTCCTTCGGGATGTCGACGAGGACCGGGCCCGGGCGGCCGGTGGAGGCGATGTGGAACGCCTCGGCGATCGCCTTCGGGATGTCCTCGGGCCTGGTGACCAGGAAGCTGTGCTTGGTGATCGGCATCGTGATGCCGACGATGTCCGCCTCCTGGAAGGCGTCCGTGCCGATGGCCTTGGTGACGACCTGGCCGGTGATGGCGACCAGCGGGACGGAGTCCATCATGGCGTCCGCGATCGGCGTCACCAGGTTCGTCGCGCCCGGACCCGACGTGGCCATGCAGACACCGACCTTGCCGGTGGCCTGCGCGTAACCGGTGGCAGCGTGACCTGCGCCCTGCTCGTGACGGACGAGCACGTGGCGCACGCGCTTGGAGTCCATCAGCGGGTCGTAGGCCGGAAGGATGGTCCCGCCGGGAATGCCGAATACCGTGTCGGCCCCGACTTCCTCAAGAGAACGGATGAGGGACTTCGCACCCGTCACCTGCTCGGGCGCGGACTGCTGTCCTCCGGATCGGGGCCGCGGCTGCGGATGGTGGGCCCCGGTGGCCTGCTCGGTCATCGGCATTCTCTTCTCGATGCTGAGGGTTTTTGCGAAGTTTGTACGGTGTACGACTGGTGTCTGTGCAACAAAAAACCCCTCGTGCCGTGAGGCAAGCGAGGGGAGCGCGCCGGTGCGGTCGCTGGGTATTCCGGTTCAATCGATCCGGTGGGTCCCAGCTCAGCCGACGCGCTTTCCAAGTACGAGAATTCGGGTGCGCATGGCATTGACCCTCCCCCTGGCACGCACCGACTGTCAAGTGGGTGGGACGGGAGTCTCATTATGTGAGCGCAGGACCGTACCGCCTCCATAGACAGCGGGCACCCCACCGGCGTACACCCCGCCCGCGAACACGGGCTCCACGGGTCCGTGCGGTACGGGGTAGTGGCCCATGGTCAGCGCTCTGCGCAGCCGGTACTCGTCCAGCGGCGCGGAGAACGCCATGCCCTGCCCATGGGTGCAGCCCATCGCGCGCAGGGCGATGACCTGCTCCGGAAGGTCCACGCCGTCGGCCACGGACTGCAGCCCGAGGTCGGTGGCGATCCGCAGCAGCCCACTGGTGATCTTGTGCAGCCGCGCGGACTCGACGACGCCCTCGACCAGGTCCCTGTCCAGCTTCAGTACGTCCACAGGGAGCCGTCTCAGCGCCGTGATGGCGGCATGACCGCTGCCGAAGGCGTCCAGGGCGATCCGGACGCCCAGCCGCCGCAGCGCGTTCAGCCGGCGCTCCAGCTCGTCCAGGGAGACCCGGGGGTCGGTGTCGGCCAGCTCGATGATCAGGGCGCCGGAGGGGAGCCCATACCGGGTCAGCAGGGCCTCCACGGAGCCGAGAGGCCCGGAGCGGTCCAGCAGCCGTCGGGCGTTCATCCGGACGGTGACCGGCAGCATGACGCCGGTGCCGGCGCGCTCGGCGGCCTGCTCGACGGCCTCCTGCAGCATCCAGCGGCCAAGCTCGGCGGTCCTGTCGCTGTCCTCGGCGACGCGCAGGAACTCCGCGGGCGTGAACAGGACGCCCTGGGAGGAGCGCCAGCGCGCCTGGGCGGTGACCGCCGCGATCCGGCCGTTGTCGAGCGAGACCACCGGCTGGTGCAGCAGTGTGAACTCGCCCTCCTGGAGGGCGGAGCGCAGCCTTGTCGCCAGCTCCGCCTTGCGTACGACGTCCTGCTGCATCTGGGGCGCGTACAGCTCGACGCGGCCCTTGCCCGTCGCCTTGGCCCGGTACATGGCGAGGTCGGCGTTTCTCAGCAGTTCGCCCGCGCCCAGACCCGGTTCGGCGAAGCCGACGCCGATGGACGCGGCGACCCGGACATCGTTGCCGTCGATGGTGTACGGCTGCGAGAGCGTGAGCCTCAGGCGGTCGGCGAGCTCGAGGATCTGGTGCTCGCGGGCGGTGCGGTCACGGGTGCCGTCGCCGACGATCAGCGCCGCGAACTCGTCGCCGCCTAGGCGGGCGGCGGTGTCGCCTTGCCGCACGGAGTCCTGGAGCCTGCGGGCGGCGTGGACGAGGAGTTCGTCGCCGGCCTGGTGCCCGATCGTGTCGTTGACCGCCTTGAAGCCGTCTAGGTCGATGAACAGGACGGCGGTGCCGCGGTCGGAGGAGCGACGGCCGGAGAGCGCCTGCTGGACGCGCCGGGTGAACAGGGCGCGGTTGGGCAGGTCGGTGAGCGGGTCGTGCTCGGCGTTGTGCTGTAACTGCGCCTGCAGACGCACCCGTTCGGTCACGTCACGGCTGTTGAAGATGAGGCCGCCGTGGTGCCGGTTGACCGTCGACTCCACGTTCAGCCAGCCGCCGTCGCCCGACCTGAAGCGGCACTCGATACGGGTCGTGGGCTCCTCGATGTGACTCGCGGCAAGGAAGCGGCGCACTTCGTGGACCACACAGCCGAGGTCCTCGGGGTGGATGAGCGAGGCGAGTTCGGAACCGACAAGATCGTCGGCGTCCCGTCCGTAGACCCCGGCGGCGGCCGGACTGACGTATCTCAGAATGCCGTTCGGAGCTGCGATCATGATGACGTCGCTGGAGCCCTGCACCAGGGAGCGGAAGTGGTTCTCCTTCTGGGCCAGTTCCTGGGTGAGGGTGATGTTGTCGAGGAGCATGATGCCCTGGCGGACGACGAGGGCGAGCACGACGAGACCGGCGGTGATGAGCACCACACGATCCACGTTGTGACCGTTCAGAACGTTGTAGAGGATCCCCAAGGTGCAGACGGCGGCCGCCAGATAGGGCGTGAGCGCGGCCAGGGATCCGGCGATGGGACGGGTGGCCTGATATCGACTGTGCTCCACGCTCTGCCCCGCGCTGTGGACTGCGCCGTGGAGGGGCCCGTGCACCTGTCCTCCCATATGCCCCTGCCGCCCCTCCTGCCGCTGTCCCGGGATGTGTTCGTGCACCACGCGCGTGTGCCCGTCGGTGTCGTACCGGTCGGCGCCCGGCTGACCGTGCCGGGGACCGACCCAGGGGGCGTACGCCAGGAGCAGCGAGCCGGCGAACCAGCCCGCGTCGAGGAGCTGACCCGAGCGGTAGTCGTTGTGCAGCAGGGGTGAGGTGAACAGGGCGTCGCACATCACGGTCAGGGCGAGCGCGCCGACCGCGGTGTTCACCGCGGAGCGGTTCACCGACGAGCGCCGGAAGTGCAGCGCCAGCACCATGCTGACCAGCGCGATGTCCAGCAGCGGATACGCCAGTGACAGCGCGGTGTGCGCGACGCTCGGCCCGTCGAACTTCGCCGCCTGGGCGAGCGCGAGACTCCAGGACAGCGTGAGCAACGAGCCGCCGATCAGCCAGGAGTCGAGTGCCAGGCAGACCCAACCCGCCTTGGTCACAGGCCTCTTGGCGAGCACGAGCAGTCCCACGATGGCGGGCGGCGCGAAGCAGAGGAAGAACACGTCGGCGAAACTGGGGCTGGGCATGGGGCGGTCGAGGATGACCTCGTACCATCCCCAGACGGCGTTGCCCAGGCAGGCCATGGCGGAGGAGAGGGCGAACAGCAGCCAGGCGGGTCGAAAACGGCTGCGGCGGCTCTGGGCGTAGCGGAAGCAGGAGACCGCGGCGGCGCCCGCGGCGGCGCTCAGACCGAAGTCGCCCATGAACAGTGCGAGGCTCGCGGAGCCCCAGCCGAGCGCGGAACCGACGGCGTATCCCGCGCACACCAGGGCCAGTACGAGTTGTGAGACCAGGCCTGTCCCACCACCGAGCACCGGCCGACGAGTCAGCAGCGCTCCGGGGGAACTCACCGGGCCCACCCGGTCCGCACCCCGGGGTCCCGCTGGTCCGCGTGCGCATGCCTCCGGCGGCCGCTCGGCCTGTGGTGGTGATGGCCACCCCGGCAACTGTGGCCGCACTGCCCGCGTCTCCGCGTGGCCGCGCGCCAGGGTCGTCGGCGGCGGCCCCGCCGCGTCGGATCGTTGGTCCATAGGCCGTGCATCGCCCGTCGCCCCCCTCGCTGTCCGAATGTCCATCCCCGGCGCCGAACGGTGCACGGCGCAGCCCCAGTCGGGACGATACACCAGTCTCGTCACTCAGGGACATAGTTCCTCTACGCTCCGTGACGACCAGGGAGTTTGTCGGCACTGCCCGCATTCGGAGAACTGCGGAGGGTGTCAAAAGCGGACGGGGAGCGAACGGGACATGGCCCGCACGCCCGTGGTGAGCCGTCCTACGCGCCCGTCGTCGTGCGGTCTGCGCGCCCGTCGTCATACGGACTGCGCGCCCGTCGTCACGTTGCTTGCGCGCCTGCCGTCACTGCTTGGCCGCCCGTCTTCACGTGGCCTGCGCGCCCGTCGTAAGCACCACGTTCGCCAGCGGCTCCCGGTTCACAAAACGGTTCAACTGCGCGACCAGGAGCCGCTTGGCGCGCGGCAGGAACGCGGAGGTGGGCCCACCGACGTGGGGGCTGATGAGCACGCCCGGCGCGTGCCACAACGGGTGCCCATGGGGCAGCGGTTCGGGGTCGGTGACATCGAGGGCGGCGGTGATGCGGCCGTTCTCCAGCTCGGCGAGGAGCGCCTTGGTGTCGACGACGGGGCCGCGGGCGACGTTCACCAGGAGGGCGCCGTCCTTCATGTGGGAGAGGAAGTCGGCGTTCACCAGGCCGCGGGTGCTGTCGTCGAGGGGCGTGGACAGGACGACGACATCGGCCTCGGGCAGAAGTGCGGGCAGTTCGGCGAGTGCGTGCACCGGACCGCGCTCCGTGGTGCGCGCGGAGCGCGCGACGCGCGCCACCCGCGCGAGCTCGAAGGGCGTGAGCCGGTCCTCGATGGCGGACCCGATCGACCCGTAGCCCACGATGAGTACGGACTTGTCGGCCAGCGCCGGGTGGAACCCCGACTTCCACTCCCCCTTGTCCTGTGCACGTACGAAGTCGGGGATACCCCTGAGGGAGGCGAGGATCAGCGCCAGGGCCAGCTCGCCGGTGCTCGCCTCGTGCACTCCTCGCGCGTTGCACAACTGCACACCGGCGGGCAGGACTTCGAGGTTCGGCAGGACGTGATCGACGCCGGCGGAGAGCGTCTGCAGGACCCGTACCGAGGTCATCGAGGGCATCGGCCGCTGCGAGACGGCGGGCGGCTTCATATAGGGCACGACATAGAACTCGCAGTCGGCCGGATCCGCGGGAAACTCCTGTTCACCATTCCAGTAGCGGTAGTTGAGACCCGCTGGAAGCCCGTCGATGTCCTCGGCACGAAAGGGAAGCCATACGTCTGAAGTCATGCTCAGGAGGCTATGTCAGGCACCGTGGCGTGCAGAGGTTAGGTTGGGGAGCCGAAAGAGGGAGGGTTACGGCCAGGTGGAGCGCAGGACGGTCGGGGCGGCGGCGCTCGGCGTGGGAGCGGTCGGGCTCGGGTGCATGCCGATGAGCTGGGCGTACACCGGTTCGCGGCAGCGCGGCGAGGAGTCGCTCCGCGCGGTGCACGCGGCGCTCGACCTGGGTTCGACACTGCTCGACACGGCCGACATGTACGGCCCCTTCACCAACGAGCTCCTGGTGGGGCGGGTGCTGAAGGAGCGGCGATCCGAGGCCTTCGTGTCCACCAAGGTCGGCCTGCTGGTGGGCGAGCAGCACATCGTGGCCAACGGCCGCCCGGGCTATGTGAAGCGGGCGTGCGACGCGTCGCTGCGCCGGCTCCAGACGGACGTGATCGATCTCTACCAGCTGCACCGCGCGGACCCGGAGGTTCCCGTCGAGGAGACCTGGGGTGCGATGGCGGAGCTGGTGACGGCCGGGAAGGTGCGTTCACTCGGACTGTGCGCGGTGGGCGCCCGCTCCGCCCGCCGTTCGGGGGCACGGCTGCACGACGGAACGATCAGGCAGTTGGAGCGGGTGCAGCAGGTCTTCCCGGTGAGCGCCGTGGAGGCCGAGCTGTCGGTGTGGTCCACGGAGGCGCTCGACGCGCTGCTGCCGTGGTGCGCGGCCCGCGGGGTCGGCTTCCTGGCGGCGATGCCCCTCGGCAACGGCTTCCTGACCGGCACGCTGACCCCCGGCGAGGGCTTCGAGCCCGACGACGTACGTGCCCGGCACCCCCGCTTCACCGCCGAGATGATGGCCGCGAACCAGCCGATCGTCGTCGGCCTGCGACGCGTCGCCCGCCGGCACGGCTCTGACGAGAACGCCGTCACGCCCGCGCAGGTGGCGCTGGCCTGGGTGCTGGCCCAGGGCCGGCACGTGGTGCCGGTGCCCGGCGCCAAGCGGGAGCGATGGGTCGCGGAGAACGCGGAGGCGGCCGCGCTGGCACTGACGGCGGAGGACCTGGCGGAGGTGGCGGGGTTGCCGGGGGCGCAGGGATCCTGGGATTGAAGTTCTCTCCCTCGCGAACGGGGGAGATTCCTGCCTACCTTGCGGTGGCGGGTTTGACGCCGTGTGAAGCGCGCCTGACGACTGCCCTCCCGGCAGCCGGGGCGAGCGGATCGGCCACACCCCCGCCGCAAACAACGAAGCACTGCCGATGAACCTGGTAGACCGCGCCGCCGCAGCACCTGCCGGACAGCCGGAGTACCAGGCGGACAGCCGAAGTACCTGGCGATCAGTACGCGGCCGGCCGAGAGCACGTGGCCAGGAGTCACGTGGCCCGATTTGTTTGTCCGTGATCGGGAACTCGTGGGACGCGAGCGGTGTATGAACAGTAGGACCGCCGCGTCGAAGGGACCCCATGATCGTGCAACGACGAGTGGTGACGGCCGTGTTGGCCACGGCCGCGCTTCTGGTGACGGCCGGCTGTTCCTCCGACGACGGATGGGCAGGGGGCGGCGGGAGCGCGGCGCCGAGCAGCAACAGTGACAGCGGCGGTACGGAGCCAGGGGCCTCGTCCTCCGAGCAGGCCACCGAGGAGACACCGCCCGCCAAGGGCTCGGTGAAGGTCGTGCGCACCGTCACCGAGGACCTCGACTCCCCCTGGGGCCTGGCACCGCTGCCCGAGGGCGACCTGCTGGTGTCCTCGCGCGACGAGGGGACGATCACGCGGGTCGACGGGGAGAGCGGCAAGAAGACGGAGCTGGGCGAGGTGCCGGGGGTGGCCCCCGAGGGCGAGGGCGGCCTCCTGGGGATCGCCCTCTCCCCCGACTACGCCTCGGACCATCTGGTCTACGCGTACTTCACCACGGTCTCGGACAACCGCATCGTCCGCATGCTGTACGACGAGAGCAAGCCGTCCGGGGACCAGCTCGGCTCGCCGGACACGATCTTCAGGGGCATCCCCAAGGGATACATCCACAACGGCGGCCGGATCGCCTTCGGCCCGGACGGGATGCTCTACGCGGGGGCGGGTGAGACGGGTCAGACAGGACTGGCCCAGGACACCAAGTCGCTGGGCGGCAAGATCCTGCGGATGACTCCGGAGGGCGAGCCGGCGCCGGGCAATCCCTTCGACGACTCGGTCGTCTATTCGTACGGGCATCGTAATGTCCAGGGTCTCGCCTGGGACGACAAACAGCGGCTGTGGGCCGCCGAGTTCGGCCAGGACACCTGGGACGAGCTCAACCAGATCAAGCCGGGCGGGAATTACGGCTGGCCGGTGGTCGAGGGCGAGAGCGACAACTCCAAGTATCTGAACCCGGTCGCCCAGTGGCACACGGACGATGCCTCCCCGAGCGGCATCGCCTACGCGCAGGGCTCCATCTGGATGGCCGGCCTCAAGGGCGAACGCCTGTGGCGCATCCCGTTGGCCGGCACCAAGGCCTCCGCGGACCCCCAGGCCTTCCTGGAGGGTGACTACGGCCGGCTGCGGACGGTGGTGTCGGCGGGTGGCGACAAGCTCTGGCTGGTGACAAGCGAGACGGACGGGCGGGGCAGCCCTGAGGAGGGGGACGACAGAATTCTGGAGCTTCAGGTGACGTGACGGTGGGGCACTGGAGATGACGTGACGGTGGAGCCGGAGGTGACGTGACGATGGGGCTGATGGTGACGTGGTGGGCTGCTCAGTCCCCGTCCGGCTCCTCGACCTCCGTGGGCTCCTCGACCTCCGTCGGGTCCGCGGCCTTCGTCGGGTCCGCGGCCTCCGTCGGGTCCGCGGCCTCCGTCGGCTCCTCGGCCTCCGTCGGGTCCCCGGCCTCCGTCGGCTCCTCGGCCGGGCTCTGCTGAGTCGCCGGTTCGGGCGCCGGTGCTCGTACGACCACCTTGCCCGACGTCAGGTCTATGGGGCCGCGGCCGGGGTCACCGTCGTTCAGGTCGACCCGGCTCAGTTCCAGGCGCTTGCGTTCGTCGTTGGTGTGCTTGCGGCCTGGTGAGAACAGCTCCTCGAACATGTTGAACACGGCGCCTCCCTCGGCCCGGGTCCTCTACAGCGTAAACCTCAGCCCACGGCTTGGGCGGCGGGGGTCTCGGGCGGGAACAACCGCAGGCGGTGGGCCATCGCCGCCGCCTCGCCACGGCCGGAGACGCCGAGCTTCGCGAGGATGTTCGACACATGGACGCTGGCCGTCTTGGGAGAGATGAAGAGTTCCTCGGCGATCTGGCGGTTGCTGCGGCCGACGGCGACGAGGCGGAGGACATCGCGCTCGCGGCTGGTGAGACCGAGGGCGACCGCGGGGTCGACGGGGGCGAGGGCCGACGGCTGGGGGGCTCGGCCCAGGACGAGACGGGCCCGCTGGGCGAGCAGTACGACGGCGTCGACGAGCGGGCGGGCGCCGAGGTGGTCGGCGGCGGCCCGGGCCAGGCGGAGCAGTTCCGTGGCGCGGACACGGTCGTCGTCGTCCGCGCCCGAGGCCAGCAGGGCGTCGGCGAGGCGGTGGCGGACGCGGGCGAGGTCGTAGGGGCGCTCCAGGGGTTCGAAGGCGGCGACCACCTCGCACCAGTCGCCCGGGGTGGTCGCGCCCTCGGCGCGGCGGAGTTCGGCGCGCACCCATTTCTCGTACGCGAGCCAGAGGGGCGCGCCGGTTGCCAGGGACTTGACGGCGGAGCGGAGGTGTTCGACGGTCTCGGCTCGGCCCGCTTCGGCGACCGGCAGCCCACGGGCGTCGGCCTCCGCGCTGGCGGCGGCGAGCAGCAGTGGCCAGCCGTAGCGGTGGGTGCCGGGCGGGAAGCCCACGCTCAGGGCCTCGTCCAGGGCGGCGCGGGCGTCGAGGAGGCGGCCCTCGGCGGCGGCGATACCGATGGCGGTGCTCAGCAACGGGAGGGCGTGCTGGGGCATGGGGTCGTGGGTGCCGAAGTGGGCGCTGGCTGCGACCAGTTGGCGCCCGGACTCGGCGAGGTCACCGCGGGCCAGAGCGAGTTGGGACAGCCGGATGCCGGCGATGCCGGACGCCTTGCCGTTGAGCCCGATGCGCAGCGCCTTCTCCGCGGCCTCGACGGCCTCGTCCCACTGCCCGAGCGAGTTGAGCGACTCCGAGAAGTTGCCCCAGACGTAGGCCTCGGTGTCCAACAGGCCCTTTCGCTTCGCGAGTTCGACACCTTCCCCGAGGACCGAGACGGCCTCGCGAGAGCGGCCGAGCGACTCCAGGTGGGAGGGCAGGTTGATGTGGACGCGGCCCACGACGAGGGAGGCGCCGTGCCGGTTCACCAGATCCTTGACCTCGTACAGCTCCGTGAGGCCCGCCTCGATGTCGCCAGCGTCGACCATGAGGCCGCCGAGCGTCAGCCGGGCGTTCAGCTCGATGTCCCGGGCGCCGACCATGCGCGCGTACTCCACGGCGCGCTCGGCGGCGGAGAAGGCACTGGGGCCGGGTTCGTGCAGCATGCACCAGGCGGCGACGTTGGACAGGACGTCGGCGTGCACCTCCGACGGCGGCAGGCCGCGGACCAGTTCCTGGGCGGTGCCCAGTTCCTGCCAGCCGTCGCCGCGGGCCTGTGCCTGGACCAGGCGGGAGCGCTGGCACCAGAACCAGGCGGCACGCAGCGGATCGCCGTCGTCCTCCAGGAGGTGCAGCGCCCGCTTGGTGATCTTCAGGGCGCGCTCGCGCTCTCCGCACAGCCGGCCCGCGACGGCGGCCTCCGCCATCAGGTCGAGATAGCTCAGCGGCTTGGTCGCCGGATCGCAGCTGCAGGGCGGATAGACCTCCACGTAGTCGACGGGGCGCAGCTCGGCCCGTACGGCCTCGGAGGCGACGTCCCACAGCTCCATCGCCCGCTCCAGGAGCCGCAGTTGCTCGGAGTGGGCGTGCCGGCGGCGCGCCTCGACGGAGGCGTCGAGTACGGCGGGGAGGGCCTTGGCCGCGTCATGCGCGTGGTACCAGTAGCTGGCCAGCCGGGTGAGGCGCTCGTCGGCCGGTACGAGCGTCGGGTCGGACTCCAGGGCTTCGGCGTAGCGCCGGTTGAAGCGGGAGCGCTCGCCGGGCAGCAGGTCGTCGCTGACGGCCTCGCGGACCAGGGAGTGGCGGAAGCGGTAGCCGTCGCCGCCGGGTGAGGCCAGCAGGATGTTGGCGCCGACGGCGGCCCGCAGCGCCTCGATGAGGTCGTCCTCGGCGAGCCCGGCCACGGCGGCGAGCAACGGGTACTCGACGGTGGAGCCGCCCTCGGCGGCGATCCGGGCGACCCGCTGGGCGCTCTCGGGCAGGCCTTCGACGCGGACGAGGAGCAGGTCGCGGAGGGTGTCCGTGAGCGCGGTGCGGCAGCCCTGGTCGGAGGCGACGGCGAGTTCCTCGACGAAGAACGCGTTGCCGTCGGAGCGTTCGAAGATCTCGTCGACCTGGGCCGGGTCGGGTTCGTGGGCGAGGATTCCGGCGATCTGACGGCCGACCTCGGCTCGGCTGAATCGGCCCAGTTCGATACGGCGGACTGTGCGGAGGCGGTCCAGCTCGGCCAGCAGGGGGCGCAGCGGGTGACGGCGGTGGATGTCGTCGGCGCGGTAGCTGGCGAGGACGACGAGCCGGCCGCTGCGCAGGGTGCGGAAGAGGTAGGCGAGGAGGTGGCGGGTGGAGGCGTCGGCCCAGTGCAGGTCTTCGAGGGCGACGACGACCGTGCGGTTCGCGGCGACGCGCTCCAGGAGGCGGGCGGTGAGCTCGAAGAGGCGGGCCATGCCCTCCTCCTCGTACCGCCGCCCGTGGGTGGCCTCGCCCAGTTCGGGCAGCAGCCGGGCCAGTTCGTCCTCCTGTCCGGCGGCAGCGGCGGTGAGCTCGTCCGGGAGGAGGCGGCGCAGGGCGCGCAGAGCTGTGGAGAAGGGGGCGAAGGGCAGTCCGTCGGCGCCGATCTCGACGCAGCCGCCGCACACGACGACGGCGCCCTCGTGTCCTGCCGCGGTGGCGAACTCCTCGATCAGGCGGGTCTTTCCGACCCCGGCCTCGCCGCCGAGCAGCAACGCCTGTGGCTCGCCCGCGGCGGCGCGGGCGAGTGCGTCGTGCAGCACGCCCAGTTCCTCGGCGCGTCCGACGAACACCGGGCTGACGGACCTGGTCTCCATTGGCCCGAGCATCGCACAGCGGTCCGACAGTGCGGCACCGGTTATCCGGAGCGCGGCCGTTGATCCGGCTGCGGGGACGAGGGCCTTCGACCGGGTTGTGACGACGGCGGCCGTTGATCCGGTTGCTACGGCGGCGGCCGTCGACCCGGTTGGCACGGCGCCGGCCGTCAACCCGGTTGTCACGACAGCCGCCGTCGACCCGGTAGGGCCGGCGGCGGCCGTCGACGCACTTTCTGGGACGGCCGCCGCCGTCGACGCACTAGGCGGGACGGCCGCCGTCGTTGACCCACTTGCCAGGACGGCGGCCCGTGGTCCGGAAGAGCGGCCGACCCCCGTGCGGCCGTCCTCCCGTGGCCCGGCGCCGGCGTTCACGCGGCGCGGGCGAACCGGTGCCGGCGGGGACGGCGGCTATGCGCCTGCCCCTCCGTGTCCTTCTGTGCCGAATCACGCGCGGCGCGGCGGGCGGCACGGCGGCCGCGGAGGGCCTCGCGAGCCAGCCGGTGGTTCTGGGCCTCGCGGATCAGCTCTGCGGTGCGGATCTGCTGGAGCTCGTACTCGAACATCTTGTACCCCTGGTGAAGAGTCGGTTTCAGGCTTCGCTTGTTGCGATGCCTCAACCTTCGTCTCCAAGGGGGGTGCGCCACATCGGGAGAGTTCCGCATCTTGAGCGCACGAAGGACCTTAGAGCCGCCGTACGTGACGTAGGGCGGGCCTAAGGCCCCTCAGGAAAGGCCGGGTGGCTCGGGGAGCGAGTGCTCAGCCGGCCGGCGCGGTCGGCGTGGTCAGAAGGAGGATGTCGGTGTACTTGAGCACGGCCAGCAGCAGGCCGATGACCGCGACCGTGACACCCGCCCAGGCGACGGAGGTGACCCACGTGGGCTGCAGCACCCGGGCGGGGTCCCCGAACGCCGGGCGGACCAGTACGACGACACCGATGATCAGGGCGATCAGGGCGAAGATGCCCGCGACCAGCGCGGTGGCCTCCCACGAGTTGCCGTAGACCTGGTCGATCTGGGTCTGGACGGTCGCGGTCGACGCGGTCTCCAGCTGCCCTTGCAGCGAGTCGCGTGCCTGGGCGACGGTACCGACCCAGCCGCCGGTCAGCGAGACGAGAGCCAGTACGGCCGAGACCACGGCGGCGGCACCCAGGCCGACCCCTGAGGGTGCCTTTTCGGCGACCGGCTCGGCCGGCTCCTCGGCGTCCTCGAAGCCGTCCTCGTCCTCGTCCGGGGTGCCGGCCGTGGCCTCCCCGTCGGTGTCCGTGGCCTCGTCGGCCTCCGGGGCGTCGCTCTTGGTGACGTCCACCTTTTTCTCTTCGCTCTTCGCCTCGGCGCCGGTCTCGGCCCCGGCCTCGTCAACAGTCTTGGTTCCCATACCTCGCACCGTACGGATCCTGTCTGAGAGGTCTCTTAATGTTCGCGGGAATGGAAGTCGATCGTTATCGTCCGTGACGTGCGCGTGCCTCCCGCCACTCGGGGGCGAGTACCGACCAGACCTCCATGTCGCTCCGTACGCCCCGGTACAGGTAGCTTTCGCGAAGTACGCCCTCCCGCGTCATGCCTAGCCGCCGTGCCACGTTCACGCTCGGTTCGTTCGCGGGTGAGGCGATCCACTCGACCCGGTGCATACCGCGCTCCTCGACCGCCCAGTCGATGATGGTCCGCGCCCCCCGGGTGACGAGTCCGTGCCCGGCGGCCGCGGGTTCCAGCCAGCACCCGGCCTCGCAGGTCCCCTGCGCGGTGTCGAAGATCCTGAAGAGCACCCCTCCGACGAGCTTCCCCTCCAGCCAGATCCCGTACAGGTAGCCCGCGTCGGCGGCGCGCTTGTCGGCGTACGCCTGGAGGAAGGCCCGCGCCGACGGGAGGTCCTTCACTCCGTCGGCCAGGGCGATGTGCCGGCCGATGAACTCGCGTCCCCGCTCGATGTTCGCCAGGAGCTCTTCGGCGTGCCAGGGCTCCAGGGGCCGCAGTTCCGCTCCGTCGTCACCCAGGGATATCGCGTACATCCTGCCGCCGCTCCTTCTCCAGTACGTCCGCCACCTCGGCGTCCGTCGCGCCGGCAAGCCTCTCATGGGCGGCGCGGCACTCGGGCGGCTCCAGCCGGAAGTGATCGTTCATCGCATTCGTAGGCTTATTCACAGGAGTGGGACCCAACTCACAGGACATTCCAGGGGACTCTGTCGTCCCGGGCCATGTGACGTACTTAAGGCCATGTGACGCACTTAGGGGGATGCATCGGAATCGATGCATCCCCCTAAGGCGTAGGAAAACTCGGACCTCAGCCCTCGCTGACGCCCAGCCTCTCCAGGATCAGTTCCTTGACGCGGGCCGCGTCGGCCTGGCCGCGGGTGGCCTTCATGACCGCGCCGACCAGCGCGCCGACGGCCTGGAGCTTGCCGCCACGGATCTTGTCGGCGATGCCCGGGTTGCCGGCGATGGCCTCGTCGACGGCGGTGGTGAGCGCGCCCTCGTCGGAGACGACCTTCAGGCCGCGCTTGTCGACGACCTCGTCCGGGGTGCCTTCTCCCGCGAGGACGCCTTCGATGACCTGGCGGGCCAGCTTGTCGTTGAGCGAGCCCTCGGCCACCAGGGCGGTGACGCGGGCGACCTGCGCCGGGGTGATGGGCAGGTCATCGAGGGACTTGCCCGACTCGTTGGCGCTGCGGGCGAGTTCACCCATCCACCACTTGCGGGCGGAGGCCGAGTCGGCGCCCTCCTCGGTGGTGGCGACGATCAGGTCGATGGCACCGGCGTTGAGGATCGACTGCATGTCGTGGGCGCCGACGCCCCACTCCTCACGCAGCCGGTTGCGGCGGGCCAGCGGCTGCTCGGGCAGACCGGCACGCAGCTCCTCGACCCACTCACGGGACGGCGCGACGGGGACGAGGTCGGGCTCCGGGAAGTACCGGTAGTCCTCGGCCTCCTCCTTCACGCGGCCCGAGGTGGTGGACCCGGTGTCCTCGTGGAAGTGGCGGGTCTCCTGGATGATCGTGCCGCCGCTGTTGAGCACGGCGGCGTGCCGCTGGATCTCGAAGCGGGCCGCACGCTCCACGGAGCGAAGGGAGTTGACGTTCTTCGTCTCGCTCCGGGTGCCGAACTTCTCCCGGCCGTACGGGCGCAGCGACAGGTTCACGTCGCAGCGCATCTGACCCTGCTCCATACGGGCCTCGGAGACACCGAGCGCCTTGATGAGCTCGCGCAGCTCGGCGACGTACGCCTTGGCGACCTCGGGAGCGCGCTCGCCCGCACCCTCGATCGGCTTGGTGACGATCTCGATGAGCGGGATGCCCGCGCGGTTGTAGTCGAGGAGCGAGTGCGAGGCGCCGTGGATACGGCCGGTGGCGCCGCCGACGTGCAGCGACTTACCGGTGTCCTCCTCCATGTGGGCGCGCTCGATCTCCACGCGGAAGACCTCGCCGTCCTCCAGCTGGACGTCCAGATAGCCGTTGAAGGCGATCGGCTCGTCGTACTGGGAGGTCTGGAAGTTCTTCGGCATGTCCGGATAGAAGTAGTTCTTCCGGGCGAAGCGGCACCACTCGGCGATCTCGCAGTGCAGCGCGAGTCCGATCTTGATGGCGGACTCGATGCCGATCGCGTTGACGACCGGGAGCGCGCCGGGCATGCCGAGGCAGGTCGGGCAGGTCTGCGAGTTGGGCTCGGCGCCCAGCTCGGTGGAACACCCGCAGAACATCTTGGTCTTGGTGCCGAGTTCGACATGGACTTCGAGGCCCATGACGGGGTCGTACGTCGCCAGGGCGTCCTCGTACGACACCAGTTCGTCGGTCGTGGTGGTCACGGTGAAAACTTCCCTCTCAGCCCAGCAGGACGTCGTCGTCGCCCAGGCGCTTGAGCTCCCGGTAGAGGATGGCGAGGCCGGTGACGATGGCGGCGGCGGATACGGCGGCGTCGACGAGCCGCAGGAAGTCGCCGTCCTCGCGGGCGAGCCTGGCCTGCTTGGCGACGCTGAGCGCACCGAAGGCGGTGCTGGCGAGCGACACGTACACGCCCGTCTTGGACTTCTTGAAGTTCTTGGCCTTCTTTGCCATGGCACTCACAGCGACGGAGCCTCCTCGATCAGCGGGTGCCCCCACCTTTCCACGAAGGCGGCCTCGACGGCGGCGCCGACCTTGTACAGCCGGTCGTCCTTCATCGCGGGGGCGATGATCTGCAGGCCGACCGGAAGGTTGTCCTCCGGCGCGAGACCGCAGGGCAGCGACATGGCGGCGTTGCCCGCCAGGTTGGTCGGGATGGTGCACAGGTCCGCGAGGTACATCGCCATCGGGTCGTCGGCGCGCTCGCCGATCGGGAAGGCGGTGGTCGGCGTCGTGGGCGACACGATCACGTCGACCTGCTCGAACGCCTTCTCGAAGTCGCGCGTGATGAGCGTACGGACCTTCTGGGCGCTGCCGTAGTACGCGTCGTAGTAGCCGCTGGACAGGGCGTACGTGCCGAGCATGATGCGGCGCTTGACCTCGTCGCCGAAGCCCTCCTCACGGGTGAGGGCGGTGACCTGCTCGGCGGAGTGCGTGCCGTCGTCGCCGACGCGCAGGCCGTAGCGCATGGCGTCGAAGCGGGCGAGGTTCGAGGAACACTCGGACGGCGCGATGAGGTAGTACGCGGAGAGCGCCAGATCGAAGGACGGGCAGTCCAGCTCGACGATCTCGGCGCCCAGCTCCTTGAGGAGGGCGACGGACTCGTTGAAACGCTGGACGACTCCGGCCTGGTAGCCCTCGCCGGCGAACTGCTTGACGACGCCGACGCGCATCCCGGCGACCGAGCCGTTGCGCGCGGCTTCGACGACCGGCGGGACCGGGGCGTCGACGGAGGTCGAGTCGAGCGGGTCGTGCCCTGCGATGACCTCGTGGAGGAGGGCCGCGTCCAGGACCGTACGGGCGCAGGGGCCGCCCTGGTCGAGGGAGGACGAGAACGCCACCATGCCGTAGCGGGAGACGCCGCCGTATGTCGGCTTGACGCCGACCGTGCCGGTGACGGCCGCGGGCTGGCGGATCGAGCCGCCGGTGTCCGTGCCGATGGCGAGGGGTGCCTGGAAGGAGGCGAGCGCGGCGCTCGAACCGCCGCCGGAGCCGCCGGGGATCCTGGACAGGTCCCAGGGGTTGCCGGTGGGCCCGTACGCGCTGTTCTCGGTGCTGGACCCCATGGCGAACTCGTCCATGTTGGTCTTGCCGAGGATGACGACGTCGGCGGCCTTCAGCCTCTTGGTGACCGTCGCGTCGTACGGCGGGATCCACCCTTCGAGGATCTTCGACCCGACGGTGGTCGGGATGCCCTCGGTGGTGAAGATGTCCTTGAGCGCGAGCGGTACGCCGGCCAGCGGGCCCAGCTTCTCGCCGCGCTCCCGCTTCCCGTCGACGGCGCGAGCCTGGGCGAGCGCACCCTCCCGGTCGACGTGCAGGAAGGCGTGCACCTTCTCGTCGACGGCCTCGATACGGGCCAGGTGCGCCTCGGTGACCTCGACTGCGGTGAGTTCGCCGGACGCGATCTTGGCAGCGGTCTCCGCTGCCGTCAGCCTGATGATGTTGACGTTGGTGTCCGTCATGGTGATTAGTCCTCCCCCAGGATCTGCGGCACCTTGAAACGCTGCTGCTCCTGGGCCGGGGCGCCGGAGAGCGCCTGCTCGGGGGTGAGCGACGGACGGACCTCGTCCGCGCGCATGACGTTCGTCAGCGGCAGCGGATGTGAGGTCGGCGGTACGTCTTGGTCGGCGACCTCGCTGACGCGGGCGACCGCGCCGATGATGTCGTCGAGCTGGCCGGCGAAGTGATCGAGCTCTTCGCCCTTCAGCTCCAGACGCGCCAGCCGTGCGAGGTGGGCGACCTCCTCGCGCGTGATGCCAGGCATGCGGCGTTCCTCTGGGGGTGAGTGTGTGTGGTTTGGCCCAATCCTATGGGTCGGGGGACGGTGCCTGCGCCCGGGTTTCTCCGGCGGCCCTTGCCCGCCCGCGCCCGCCTCCCCACTAGCGAGGCTCTCCTGTGGGGGTTCCGCGCCGTCGGCGGGCGTCTGTTCGAGGGCCGCGCCATCGTCCACAAGCTGCGGACCGTGTGTGGCTGGGCGCGCAGTTCCCCGCGCCCCTGAAAGTCCCGTTCCTCTACCGGCAGACGCCGACGGCGCTCAACCCCCACAGGAGACGGGCACCATTCAACGAACCGTAAACGGGCGGTGCGCGGGCGGGAGAACCAAACGCCGGCCGGCGGGACTACTCCGCCGCCGGCAACGCGGCACGCGGCCGCTGCCACCCCCGCGACCCGCGGGCCAGCAGCCACGCCGTGGTGTCCTCCGGAGGCATCGCCGCGGCGACCAGCCACCCCTGCACCGCGTCACACCCGAGATCGCGCAACCGCTCCCACGTCTCGTCGTCCTCGACACCCTCGGCGACGACGAGCAGTCCGAGCGAATGCGCGAGATCGATGGTGCAGCGCACGATCTCCGCGTCCTCGTTGTCCACGGCGAGCCTCGCGACGAAGGACCGGTCGATCTTCAGCTCGCTGACCGGCAGCCGGCGCAGATGAACGAGCGAGGAGTACCCCGTACCGAAGTCGTCGAGGGACATCTTCACCCCGTGCCCGGTCAGCCCGGCCAGCGTGTCCGCGGCCCGCTGCGGATCCTCGAGCAGCACATGCTCCGTTATCTCCAACTGGAGCGACCCGGCGGGAACCCCGTGCCGGGCGAGCCGCGCGGCCACCGAGCCCGCGAACCCGGGGGTGTGGACATCGCGCGGCGAGACGTTCACCGCGACCGGCACGTACAGCCCCTGCGCCCGCCAGCGCGCGACCTGCGCGAGTGCCGTCTCCAGGACGTACTCCGTGAGGTGCGGCATCAGCCCGGACGACTCGGCGATGGCGATGAACTCGTCGGGCGCCACCCTCCCCCGCTCGGGGTGCACCCACCGTACGAGTGCCTCGAGTCCGGCGACCTGACCGTCGAAGCGGACCTTCGGCTGGTAGTGCAGTTCGACGTCCCCGGCGTCCAGGGCCCGGCGCAGATCCCCCAGCAGCCCCAGCCGGTCCGGTGTGTTCGAGTCCCGCTTGGACTCGTACACCTCCACCCCCGTCCGGTCCCGCTTCGCCTGGTACATGGCGACGTCCGCCCGCCGGAGCAAGCCCTCGGCGTCGAGCGCGTGGTCGGGGAAGACGGCGAGCCCGGCGCTGGCCTCCAGGACGAGCGAGAGCCCGTCCAGGTCGAGCGAGGAACCGAGCGCGGCGACGAGATTGCGGGCGACCCGCGTGGCCGATGTCGTGGAGTCGGCTATGGGCAGCAGTACGGCGAACTCGTCGCCGCCCAGCCGCGCGGCCTCCGCCCCGCGCGGCAGGTTGAGCCGCAGCCGGTCGGCTATCTGAAGGAGCAGCCGGTCTCCGGCGAGATGCCCGAGCGTGTCATTCACCGAACGGAAACGGTCCAGGTCGATCAGCATCAGGGCAGAACGTGCACCTATGCGCTCGGCTTCGTCCAAAGCCGTCCACGTACGTTCAAGCAGCCACTGCCGGTTGGGCAGTCCGGTCAGCGGGTCACGCAACTGCTCCTCGGCCCGCGCCCGGGCTATCCACAGCGTGGAGTCGAGAGCGATGAGCGGGATCGAGAACAGCGGCAGCAGCATCGGCTGCGCGATGGCGACCACGCAGATCAGCGGTGTGATGCCGAGCAGCGCGACCGCGACGAGCCCCTGTCTGACCAGGGCCGTACGCGCGACGGTCGGCAGGCCGCCGGTGCGCGGCGCGTGGACGTACCAGAGCAGGGTGCGGGTGGCCGCGAGATACGCGGCGGCGACCAGGACCACTTCGGGTACGGCGGAGACGGTCCAGCTCTCCGGGCTCCAGGGCGTCTCGACGGACGGGAACCGCCCGCAGGCCGCCAGGACCAGCGCCCCGGCGCCGATGCCGAGGATGTCGACCGCGCCGTGCACGATGCCCTGGCGCCAGCGGTTGCGGCGCGCGATACCGACCAGGACGACGACGGTCAGGCTGACCATTCCGGCGGGCACCCAGCCGTACAGCAGCAGGACCGCGAGGGTGAGGGCGGCGCCGGAGCCCGTGCCGCCCCACCAGCGGGAGCGGCCGAGGGCGACGAGGTGGCCGACGATGATGCCGGTCAGCACGGCGAGCGACCAGCCGACGGCACCGGAGGGGAAGAGCGCGTGATCATCGCTGAACGCCCGGTAGAAACCGGCGCCCAGGACGAACCCGGACGCCGCGACGACCGCCGCCGGAAGTGCGGGCCAGGATATGGGCCGTTCGGGTTCGTGCCCGGCCATGCCGGGGCCGGGAGCGAGACTGCCGACCCCCGCGCCGCCACCGGACGTGCGGGGCGGGACGCCGGGGCGCTCCGAGGTCCGCACCGGCCCGCGACCGCCCCCGAACCATGCGCCGGCCATCCGGCGCAGCCGTGAGTCAGGGGCGGCGCTCTCGGTCGGTTCCATTCCCGTCCCTCTCACAGCCGGCGGTGCCCACGCCACGCGGCCCGAGCCGAAGACAACCGGCCACGGCCGCCGCGTCCTAAAACCAATCCCCGCACTCCCGATGAGCAGGGGATGCCCCGACCGCAGCTGGGCACGGCAGGCGCACATCTCAACAGTAGGCCGCAGAAGGCTTCCACGGGCAGCGGTCGTAGACGGTTGCCCGAATGCGACCCGGCCACCCGTATGCATCTGATATGCGCCGAACGGGTGGCCTTCAACCGCTACTCCTCGATCGGAAGCGCGACTTCCGCCGCCGCGTCCGATCCCTGTTCGAGCAGGACGGCGAAGCCGTCCTCGTTCAGAACCGGGACTTTCAGCTGCATGGCCTTGTCGTACTTGGAACCGGGATTGTCTCCCACAACGACGAAAGATGTCTTCTTCGAAACAGAACCGGTCACTTTCGCTCCGCGGCTCTGCAGGGCCTCTTTCGCGCCATCCCGCGTGTGGTGTTCGAGCGTTCCGGTGACGACAACGGTGAGCCCTTCGAGCGGACGCGGCCCCTCGTCCTCGCCGGAGCTCTCCTCCTCCATCCGGACCCCGGCCGCCCGCCACTTGCGCAGGATCTCGCGGTGCCAGTCCTCCGCGAACCACTGCTTGAGGGAGGTGGCGATGATCGCGCCGACGCCCTCGGTGGCGGCGAGCTCCTCCTCGGTGGCCGCCTCGATCCGGTCGATCGAGCGGAACTCGCGCGCCAGCGCCTCGGCCGCGACCGGCCCGACATGACGGATCGACAGCCCCGTCAGCACGCGGGCCAGCGGACGCTCCTTGGCCGCCGCGATGGTGTCCAGCATCGCGATCGCGTTCTTCTTCGGCTCGCCCTGCTGGTTGGCGAAGACCGTGGCGATCTTCTCCTCGCCCGTCTTCGGGTCACGCTTGGGCAGTCCGCTGTCCTGGTCGAGGACGTACGCCTTGATGGGCAGCAGTCGCTCGATGGTGAGGTCGAAGAGGTCGCCCTCGTCCACGAGCGGCGGCTCGGCGGGCTCCAGCGGCCTGGTGAGCGCCGCGGCGGCGACGTACCCGAAGTGCTCGATGTCCAGCGCCTTGCGGCCTCCCAGATAGAAGAGGCGCTCCCGCAACTGGGCCGGACAGGTGCGGGCGTTCGGGCAGCGCAGGTCGATGTCGCCCTCCTTCATCGGGCGCAGCGGCGTCCCGCACTCCGGGCACTCGGCGGGCATCACGAACTCCCGCTCGCTGCCGTCACGCAGGTCGACCACCGGTCCGAGGATCTCCGGGATGACGTCACCGGCCTTGCGCAGCACCACCGTGTCCCCGATGAGGACGCCCTTGGCCTTGACCACGTCCTGGTTGTGCAGGGTCGCGAACTCGACCTCGGAGCCGGCCACCGTGACCGGTTCGACCTGCGCGTACGGCGTGACGCGGCCCGTACGTCCGACGCCCACCCGGATGTTGATCAGCTTGGTGTTGACCTCCTCGGGCGCGTACTTCCAGGCGATCGCCCAGCGCGGGGCTCGGGCCGTGGAGCCGAGGCGGCCCTGGAGGCGGATCTCGTCGAGCTTGACGACCACGCCGTCGATCTCGTGCTGCACGGAGTGGCGGTTCTCTCCGTAGTACGCGATGAACTCCCGTACGCCGTCGAGGTCGTCGACCACCTTCGCGTACGGAGTGGTCGGCAGGCCCCACTCGTGAAGCAGCTCGTAGGCCTGGGAGAGGCGGTCGATGTCGAAGCCCTCGCGGGCGCCGATGCCGTGCACCACCATGTGCAGGGGGCGGCTCGCGGTGACGCGCGGGTCCTTCTGGCGCAGTGAACCCGCCGCCGCGTTGCGCGGGTTGGCGAAGGGCTTGTCGCCGGCCTCCACCAGGCGGGCGTTGAGCTCCTCGAACTTCTCCATCGGGAAGTAGACCTCGCCGCGGATCTCCACGAGGTCCGGGACGCGGTCGCCCTTCAGCCGGTCGGGGATCTCCGCGATCGTACGGACGTTGGGCGTGATGTCCTCGCCCGTGCGGCCGTCGCCGCGGGTCGCCGCGCGCGTGAGGCGGCCGTGCTCGTAGGTGAGGTTGACCGCGAGGCCGTCGACCTTCAGCTCGCACAGCAGGTGGTAGTCGGTCGTGCCCACGTCTCGGGCGACGCGCTCGGCCCAGGCCGCGAGCTCCAGGTCGTCGAAGGCGTTGTCGAGCGAGAGCATGCGCTCCCGGTGCTGGACCGACGTGAACTCGGTCTCGTACGCGCCCGCGACCTTCTGGGTCGGGGAGTCGGGGGTGCGCAGCTCGGGGTACTCGTCCTCCAGGGCCTCCACGGAGCGCAGGAGCTTGTCGAAGTCCGCGTCGCTGATGACCGGCTGGTCCTTCACGTAGTACCGGAAGCGGTGCTCCTCGATCTGCTCAGCGAGCAGCGCGTGCTTCTCCCGTGCCTCGGCGGGTACCGATGTGGGCTCTGCGTGCTTTTCGCCGGCCACCGTGTTGTCCTCCCGTTACTCAGGGTTGTCCGCGAGGGATCTCGCCGCCCGGACGCAATGGGCGAGCGCCCTGCGCGCATGATCGGGGGAAGCCCCCGCGAGCCCGCACGACGGAGTGACTGTGACCGCCTCCGTGAGAAGCCCCGGATGCAGCCCCAGCCTGCGCCACAGCGTCCTGACACCCATGACGCTACCGGCAGGGTCTGACAATGGACCGTCCACGCCGGGCACAACACCGACGAGGAGCTGCGTCCCGCCTTCCACTGCTTCCCCGATCACGTCGTCGTCACGCTCGGTGAGGAGGGAGAAGTCGAAGGAGACCGCAGCGGCGCCCGCCCTGCGCAGCAGCGCGAACGGCACGTCGGGTGCGCACGAGTGCACCACGACCGGGCCGTCGCCATGCACCCCGATGACGTCACGCAGCGTCGACTCGATCAGCTGCCGGTCCACGGCCCGGTGGGTCCGGTAGCCGCTCGCGCTCTTCACGTGCCCGCGCAGTACGGCGATGAGGGACGGTTCGTCGAGCTGGAGGACGAGCTGTGCTCCCGGGATGCGCCGCTGTACGTCTTCGAGGTGGACGCGCAGTCCCTCGGCGAGCGAACCAGCGAGATCCCGGCAGGCGCCGAGGTCGGACAGCGCCACCTCGCCGTTCCTCAGCTCCAGCGCGGCGGCCAGCGTCCACGGACCCACCGCCTGCACCTTCAGCGGCCCTTCGAACCCCTGCAGGAACTCCTCGGTCGCGTCGAGGTCCTCCCCCAGCCACGACCGTGCCCTCCTGGTGTCCCGCCCGGGCCGGTCCCCGAGCCGCCACCCGCTGGGCTCCACGCGCGCGTACAGCTCGACGAGCATCCCGGCGGTCCGCCCGATCATGTCGGCGCCGGGTCCCCGCGCGGGCAGTTCGGGCAGATAGGGGAACTCGTCGACGGATCCGGTGACGGTCTTCGCGGCTTCCCGCGCGTCCCCTCCGGGCATGGATCCGATCCCTGTCGCGGGACCGAACCTGAACCTGCTGTTTTCGCTCACGCGGGAAGCCTACGGAATGGTTCGCGCGAGGTCAGCGGCCCGGTCGTACCGTCAGGTTGCTGACCTCCGCGTCACTCGGCAGGTCGAGGGCCATCAGGATCGTCGTCGCGACGGACTCGGGGTCGATCCACTGCGACGCGTCGTACTCCTTGCCCTCCTGCTGGTGGACCTTGACCTGCATGGGCCCGGCTGTGCGGCCGGGGTAGACGGAGGTGACCCGGACGCCGTTCCCGTGCTCCTCTTGGCGCAGGGAGTCCGCGAGGGCCTTCAGACCGTGCTTGGAGGCGGCGTACGCGGACCAGTTCGCGTGGGCGTTGAGGCCGGCGCCGGAGTTGACGAACAGCACGTGCCCTTGGGACAGGCGCAGTTGGGGCAGGAAGTGGCGGGTCAGCTCGGCGGGGGCGATCAGGTTGACGTTGAGCTGGTGGTGCCAGGTCTTGGGCGTCAGCTCGCCGACCGGGCCGAGGTCGATCACGCCCGCGATGTGCAGCAGCGAGTCGACCCGGTCGGGCAGCGTCTGGTGCGAGAACGCCCAGGAGAGTTTGTCCGGATCCGCGAGGTCACCGACCAGGGTCCGCGCTCCGGGGTACTCGGCGGCGAGTTCCTTCGCGCGGCCGGCGTCGCGCGCGTGCAGCACGATGTCGTCCCCGCGCGCGTGGAGGCGGCGGGCGACGGCCGCGCCGATACCGGAACCCGCTCCGGTGATCACATGGGTAGCCATGCCCGCCATGCTCGCATCACTGCTGACCCTGGCTCTCCTCCAGGTAGGCCAGGGCGCCGACGGCCTCCTCGGCGAAGAACACCAGATCGGTGAGCGGAATCGGCAGGAACCCCTCGTCCTCCATGCGCCGGAACTGCTTCTTGAGGCCGTCGTAGAAGCCCGCCGTGTTGAGCAGCACCACCGGCTTCTGCGTCTTCCCGTGCTTCTTCAGCTCCAGGATCTCGGTCGCCTCGTCCAGCGTCCCCGTTCCCCCGACCATGATCACCACGGCGTCGGCCTTCTCCAGGAGCAGCGCCTTTCGCTCGGCCAGGTCACGCGCGATGACCATCTCGTCGGCGTCCGGCCTGGCCATCGCCGCCAGGAAGTCCACGGAGACGCCCAACAGCCGCCCGCCCGCCTCCTGCACGCCGTCGGCGACGACCTTCATGAGACCGACGTCCGAACCGCCCCACACCAGTGTGTGCCCGCCCTTGCCGAGCAGTTCGGCGAACTCCCGCGCGGGGCGCGTGTACCGGTCGTCGAGGTCGGCGGCGGAGAGAAAGACGCAGATATTCATGCGCTCAACGGTACGAGGGAAGAACCACGGCGCTCCCGGTGCTCTCCAGATATGGCTGAAGGACACACGATCACCATCGAGCAGGGCACGCAGCGCGTACGCGTCGTGCACGGCGACCAGATCCTGGCGGAGAGCGACCGCCCCCTGTTGCTGCGCGAGACGGGCTGTCCCGTGCGCTACTACATCCCCCCGGAGGACGTCCGCCTCGATCTGCTGGCGGCTTCGCCGACCCACACGTTCTGCCCCTTCAAGGGCACCGCGTCCTACTGGTCCCTCCCCGACGCGGCCGACCTGGTCTGGGCGTACCCCGACCCCAACCCCGAAGTCACCCAGATCAAGGACCACCTGTGCTTCTACGAGGTGGAAGTGGTGTGACCCGCAAGCTCGGTCAGACCGACGCCGTCGCGCGCGTGGTCGTCGCGATCGTCGCCGAGCCCACCACGCGCGTGCCGTCGTACAGGACGACCGCCTGGCCGGGGGCGACACCGCGGACCGGCTCGGCGAAGGCGACTTCGAGGGTGCCGTCGACGAGCTCCGCGGTGACCGTCGTCTCGCCGCCGTGGGCGCGGAGCTGGGCGGTGTAGGTGCCGGGCCCGGTCGGGGCGGTGCCGCACCAGCGGGGCTTGATGGCCGTCAGGCCGTTGACGTCCAGGGCGGCCGCCGGGCCGACCGTCACGGTGTTGTCGACGGGCGAGATGTCCAGGACGTAGCGCGGCTTGCCGTCGGGGGCCGGGGTGCCGATACGGAGCCCCTTGCGCTGGCCGATGGTGAAGCCGTACGCGCCCTCGTGCGAGCCGATGACGGAGCCGGACTCGTCGACGATGTCGCCCTCTGCCTTGCCGAGACGGTTCGCCAGGAAGCCCTGGGTGTCGCCGTCGGCGATGAAGCAGATGTCGTGGGAGTCCGGCTTCTTGGCGACGGCGAGGCCCCGGCGCTCGGCCTCCGCGCGGATCTCGTCCTTCGTGGTGAGGGTGTCGCCGAGCGGGAACAGGGCGTGCGCGAGCTGGCGGTCGTCGAGCACTCCGAGGACGTACGACTGGTCCTTGGCCATGTCGGAGGCGCGGTGCAGCTCGCGCGTGCCGTCCTCGGCGACGATCACCTTGGCGTAATGGCCCGTGCAGACCGCGTCGAAGCCGAGCGCGAGCGCCTTGTCGAGCAGCGCGGCGAACTTGATCTTCTCGTTGCAGCGCAGGCATGGGTTCGGGGTGCGCCCCGCCTCGTACTCGGCGACGAAGTCCTCGACCACGTCCTCGCGGAAGCGCTCGGCGAGGTCCCACACGTAGAAGGGGATGCCGATGACGTCGGCGGCGCGGCGGGCGTCGCGCGAGTCCTCGATGGTGCAACAGCCACGCGCGCCCGTGCGGAACGATTGCGGGTTGGCGGAGAGCGCGAGATGCACGCCCGTCACGTCGTGTCCGGCTTCCGCCGCGCGGGCGGCGGCTACGGCGGAGTCCACTCCGCCCGACATGGCGGCGAGTACGCGGAGGGTACGGGGGCGCTGCGAGGTCTCAGTCATAACCCCTCCAGGGTACGGGGCCGTGGGAACCGAAGCCCGCGAGTATCCGTTGAAGATCGCATGGGGGAGAAAAAGGCGGACGCGGCGGCCCGGGTGAAGGGCCGCAGGGCCAAGGACGGCGACCGGCGGATCGGGCGCCGGGCCCTGCTCATCGGCGGTGCGGCGGCGGCCGTGGGAAGCGTCGTGCTGGCGCGGGACGAGCTCGGGCGCCTGTGGTGGCGGCTGCCGAGCGTGGAGAAGCCGCGCAAGGAGGGCGAGGTCGACTTCACGGGCGCCCAGTGGGTGGCGGCGTCGTCGGCGAACTGGCGGCGTGCGGACCGGCCCGACGACTACGGGATAGACCGGGTGATCATCCATGTCACCCAGGGCAGTTTCGACAGCGCGGTGAAGGTCTTCCAGGACCCCGGACACGGCGCCGCCGCGCACTACATCGTCGGCCAGGACGGCCGCATCACCCAGATGATCCGCGAGCTGGACGTGGCGTACCACGCGGGGAACCGCGAGTACAACGAGCGCAGTGTCGGCATCGAGCACGAGGGTTTCGTGGACCGCCCCGAGGACCTCACGGACGCGATGTACGAGGCCTCGGCGCGGCTGACTGCCCGGATATGCGCGCGGTACGACATCCCCGTCGACCGGGAGCACATCATCGGGCACGTCGAGGTGCCGGGCACGGATCACACGGACCCGGGTCCGCACTGGGACTGGGACCGGTACATACCGCTCGCACGGCAGGCGCTGACCGCCCTGGAAAAGGCCCAGGCGGCCGGGACGGGCAGGACGTCCCAGCCGTCCGAGGCGTCCGCTAGCTGAGCCCCGCCGTCCGCGCCCGTTCCACCGCCGGGCCGATCGCGCGGGCCACCGCCTGGACGTCCGCCTCCGTGGAGGTGTGGCCGAGGGAGAAGCGGAGGGTGCCGCGGGCCAGGTCGGGGTCGGTGCCGGTGGCGAGGAGGACGTGGCTCGGCTGGGCCACGCCCGCCGTGCACGCGGAGCCGGTGGAGCACTCGATGCCCTGCGCGTCCAGGAGGAGGAGCAGGGAATCGCCTTCGCAGCCGGGGAAGGTGAAGTGCGCGTTGGCCGGCAGCCGCCCCCCGTCGGCCGGATCGCCGCCGAGGATCGCATCGGGCACGGCCTTGCGTACGGCGTCGACCAGGTCGTCGCGCAGGGCGCCGATCTCGCGGGCGAACCACTCGTGCTGCTCGGCGGCGAGCCGCCCGGCGACGGCGAACGACGCGATCGCGGGCACGTCGAGGGTGCCGGAGCGGACGTGGCGTTCCTGGCCGCCGCCGTGCAGGACGGGTACGGGGCTGTATTCGCGGCCCAGGAGCAGCGCGCCGATGCCGTAGGGGCCGCCGATCTTGTGGCCGGACACCGTCATGGCGGCAAGTCCCGAGGCGCCGAAGTCGACGGGGATCTGACCGAAGGCCTGCACGGCGTCGGCGTGCAGCGGGATGCCGAACTCGGCGGCCGCGTCGGCCAGTTCACGGACCGGCATGACGGTGCCGATCTCGTTGTTGGCCCACATGACCGTGGCGAGGGCGACGTCGTCGGGGTTGCGGGCGATGGCCTCGCGCAGGGCGTCCGGGTGCACACGGCCGTACGAGTCCACCTGGAGGTACTCGACGGTGGCGCCCTCGTGTTCGCCGAGCCAGTGCACCGCGTCGAGGACCGCGTGGTGTTCGACGGGGCTCGCGAGGATGCGGGTGCGGGCGGGGTCGGCGTCGCGGCGGGCCCAGTACAGGCCCTTCACCGCGAGGTTGTCGGCCTCGGTGCCGCCGGAGGTGAAGACCACCTCGCTGGGGCGTGCGGCGAGGGCGTCCGCCAGGGTCTCGCGGGCTTCCTCGACGGTACGTCTGGCGCGGCGGCCGGCGGCATGGAGGGAGGAGGCGTTGCCCGTGACGCTCAGTTGGGCGGTCAGTGCCTCTACCGCCTCGGGAAGCATCGGGGTGGTCGCGGCGTGGTCGAGGTAAGCCATGGTGGGCCCGATTCTACGGGCCCGCTCCCCGCTGCCTCCGCCCCCACCCGGGGTGGAACCGGCCCGACGGCCACCCGGGGTCGTATCGCGCCCTGGAAAGCCCTAGAAACTCCAGGACACCGTGCTGTCGAACTGCATGAGTGCCACCAGCACGACCAGGTCGGCGACGCCCAGGCCGAGTCCCAGGAAGGCGCGACCCCGGCGGTCCGTGCCGCGGTACAGGGCGATGGACGCGAGGACGATGGCGATGGGGCCCAGGAAGACGTTGAGGACCAGGAGGCCGACGAGGCCGAGGATGAAGGAGGCGACGGCCATACCGTCGGCGTCCCGCCCGGCGGTGCTGCGGGCCGGTGCGGCCGTGGGCTCGGCGGGTTCCGTGTGGTCGGAGCGTTCGGTGCGTTCGGTGAGTTCGGTGAGTTCGGTGAGTTCGGTGAGTTCCATGGTGTAAGTCCGCTCCCAACGTTCAGTTGGTGGAGGTGTGGCGCGGTCAGTTGAGGGAGGTGTGGCGCCGGCGTGCGTGCCGCTCGCGTAGCGCGAAGACGGCCAGCCAGATGCCGATGACGACGGCGGCGACCAGGCTGACGGGCACCGGCGCGTGGGCAACGGAGCCCATGACCACGCCCATCAGCAGGAGGGCGGCGACGAGGAACAGCATGAGATGCCTCTCGTGGAAGTCCAGCGACGGGAAGTCCGACGACTCAGTGAACGGATGTAGTAACAGTTGTTCACTGACTCTTGAGTCTAGCGCGTCACCCGCTTTCCAATCACGGAGAACAGTTGTTAACTGCATGGCATGAGTCACACTCTCGGCATCCGACAGGCCCAGAAGCAGAAGACCCGACAGGCCCTCCTGGACGCGGCGTTGGGGCTGCTGGAGGAGCAGAGCCTGAGCAGCCTGGGTCTGCGTGAGGTCACCCGTGCCGTCGGTGTCGCTCCGACCGCCTTCTACCGGCACTTCCGCTCTACGGCGGATCTCGGTGTGGCGCTTGTCGAGGAGGCGCTGGGCAGCCTGCACCCGATGATCGCGGAGACCGTGTCCGCGGCCGACGACAGCGGCGAACGCATCACGCGCGCCGTCGATCTGATCGCCCGCCACGTGGCGACCCACCCCGCGCACGTCCGTTTCATCGCGCGAGAGCGGCACGGCGGCGTCCAGCCGGTGCGGGAGGAGATCCGCGAGCAACTGGCCCGGTTCGCCGAGGAAGTGAAGACCGAGCTGGCCAAGCAGCCCGAGTCGCAGGGGTGGAGCGACGACGACCTGCTGATGCTGGCGGGCCTGTACGTCGACCAGATGCTGATGACGGCCTCACTCCTCCTGGAGGCGCTGGAGGCCTCGGAGGAGGAGCGGGACCGGGTGGCTCGCGTGGCGGGCCGCCAGATGCGGCTGATCAGCATCGGCCGCCGCAACTGGCTGGGATGACGCAACCCGACTCCGGCGACAGAACTGGCTGGAACGACGCAACCCGACTCCGGCGACAGAACCGGCTGGGGTGACACAGCCCGACTCCGGCGACAGAACCGGCTGGGGTGACGCACCCGTTCACCGAGTACGTCACCCCACAGAGCCATCAAACCGACGCGAGGAAAACGGTCAGCCCGTCTGCTGCGCCTGAGCCCCCTGGCCGCCCCCGCCGCCGAAGCCGCCACAGCCGCCGCCACCCGCCCCACCGCCCGGCATACCGGACGGCCGCCCGGAGCGTGCCGCCCCCGAGGGCATCCCGGACGGGGCGCCGGAGGGCCTGCCGGAAAACGCCCCGCTGGGCCGCCCGGACGGGCCGCCGCTCGGCATCCCCGAGGGCCGGGCACACTCCGTCTGGCCGGTGGTGCCGCTGCCCGAGGACGAGTCGCCCGAGCCACAGGCCGCCAGCAGCGGCGCGAGTGCGAGCAGTGCGACGGCGGGGACGAGTCGTACACGACGGTTCATGAGGCTAACTCCCAGTCAGGTCCCGAGCCCGGTTTATGAGTACCGGATGAGTGCGGGATGAGTGGGGGCCAGAGCACCAGATCCAGGTAGGACCGCGCTGTGCCGAAGCTATGGCTTGCTGTGGATCACTTGAAGCCCTGGGAAAGAGGACAGGTCCAGGTGGGAGCGCTGTTCCCGAACCGTGACATCGGGACATCGGGACCGCCGACGATTCCGCCGGCTGCCGCCCCGCCCCACAACACCTGCCGGGCGTCGACGAGTTCGGCGCCCGGCAGACGGACCGGCCGGCCGGCGGAGGACCGACCGGGCAGCCGGCCGTTCAGCCGATCCGTGCCCGTGCGAGCTGCCGGGACTGCGCGACCAGCCGGTCGGCGCTGTCCCACACCTCGGCGTCCTCCTCCAGGAAGCCGCCGGCGAGGTTGCGCGTGGTGATGGACACCCGGAGCGGGCCGGGGGCAGGGCGGGAGCGGACGTGCACGGTCAGCTCGACGGTCGGCACCCAGCCGGACAGGCCGAGTTCGAAGGCGGTCGGGGGCAGCGCGTCGACGGCGAGGAGCAGCGAGAGCGGGTCGGCGTCGCGGCCGTCGGCCAGGCCGAACCAGGACCGCATCTCGCCCTTCCCGGAGGGCGCTCCGAGCGCCCAGCCCAGGGTCGCCGGGTCGACCTTGAGCATCAGCCGGTCGGTGATCGCCGAACTGCCGGGCAGCGGGGCGGGTGCGTCGTCGGGGCCGAAACACTGGTCCATGGGCGGAATCGCGGGCGGTTTCGCCGTCGTACGGACGTCTTCGGGCAGGGTGTCGAGATCGCCGTACGAGGCGAGGACGCGGATGCGTTCGACCTCGCGGCCCTCGTCGTCGTACTGGACGAGGGAGGCCTGGCCGGTGGAGAGGGTCCGGCCGGTGCGGACGACCTCCGTGCGGACGACCGCCGGTCCCGGCTGGGACGCGGTCAGGTAGTGCGCGGAGATCGTGAACGGGTCGGCGTGCGGCAGGGCGTCCGCGAGGGCGCGGCCCAGGACGGCGAGCAGATAGCCGCCGTTGACCGCGCTGATGATCGTCCAACCGGCGGACAGATCGATGTCGTAGACGCCGGGTTCGCGAAGGGTGACCGCCGTGTCGCGGTCGAACTCGCTGTCACCGATCGTGGCCCGTACGGCCTGTACCGAAGCTGCATCTGGCATGCCTGAACGGTACAACAGGCAATTACTAAGCGGTAGCTTTTACTGTTGCGGACGCATGACATCGCCTATTGCGGGCGCATGACGTCCGACTGTCGCGGACGCATGACGTCCGACTGTCGCGGGCGCCTGACGTCCGACTGTGGCGGCCGGTGAGGCATCACTGAGCCTCCTGCTCGGTCGCCGTTGAGCGGCGGTGCCACGCGCGCGGCGCCCGCCAGTGGTACCGCATCGCCAGCAGCCGGAGCACGAAGGCGGTGACGACCGCGAGCCCGCTGGTGAACGTGGTGAGCATGTCGTAGCGGATGCAGACGACGACCATCGCGGCGCCGACCATCGCCGGCACCGCGTACAGGTCGCGGTCCCAACGCAGCAGCGAGGGCACCTCGTTGGCGAGGACGTCGCGCAGCACGCCGCCGCCGACCGCCGTGGCGAGGCCGAGGGCCGCTGACTGGGTCAGGCCGAGCCCGTACTCGTACGCCTTCGTCGTGCCCGCGACGCAGAAGAGGCCGAGCCCGGCGGCGTCGAAGACGTTGACGGCGACCTGGGTGCGTTCCACCTCCGGGTGGAGGAAGAAGACGAGCAGGGCGGCGAGCAGCGGGGTGCTGAAGTAGCCGAGGTCGGTGAACGCGGCCGGCGGCACCGCCCCGATGATCAAGTCGCGGAACAGGCCCCCGCCCAGCGCGGTGACCTCGGCGAGTACGGCGATGCCGAAGACGTCGAAGTTCTTGCGGACGGCCAGCAGAGCGCCGGAGATCGCGAAGACGAAGATCCCCACGAGGTCGAGGACATGCTGGACGGAGGGGGTGAACAGTTCCTGGAGCACCCGCCATTTTTACCTACGCGAACGGGAGAGCGCGCGTGCGCTCTCCCGTTCGCGATGGTTTGGGCCGTGCTTCGGTGCCTAGTCCTTGGAGTCCTTGGAGTCCTTGGAATCTTTGGACTCCTTGGAGACGCTCGGCTCGGAGGTCTCGGAAGGAGCCTCCTCCGGAGTTTCGGCTTCGGCTTCGGCCTCGGCCGACACCTCGGCCGGAGCCTCCCCCGACACCTCGGCGGCTTCCACCGCGGGCACCAGCTCGACCGTCTCGATGGCCACCTTGGCTGCCGCCAGCAGCACCGTGTCCTGCGGCGCCTGGTCGTCCGCGTTCTCCGGGTGGTGGCAGGCCACCTGCTGGCCGGGCTTCAGCTCGATGAGCGGCGGCTCGGTCGTCTTGCAGATCTCCGTGGCCTTCCAGCACCGCGTGTGGAAGCGGCAGCCGCTCGGCGGCGAGATCGGCGAGGGCACGTCGCCCTTGAGCAGGATGCGCTCGCTCTTGGCGCCCCGGCGCTTGGGGTCCGGAACCGGCACCGCGGACATCAGGGCCTTGGTGTACGGGTGCATCGGCGTCTCGTACAGCGAGGTGCGGTCGGCGAGTTCGACGATCTTGCCGAGGTACATCACCGCGATGCGGTCCGAGACATGGCGTACGACGGAGAGGTCGTGCGCGATGATCACGTACGTCAGGCCCAGCTCGGTCTGCAGGTCGTCCATCAGGTTCACGACCTGCGCCTGGATCGACACGTCGAGGGCCGAGACCGGCTCGTCCGCCACGACCAGCTTCGGCTTGAGAGCCAGTGCGCGGGCGATGCCGATGCGCTGGCGCTGACCGCCGGAGAACTCGTGCGGGTAGCGGTTGAAGTGCTCGGGGCTCAGGCCCACCAGCTCGAGAAGGCGCTGGACCTCCTTCTTCACACCGCCCTCGGGCTCCACGCCCTGGAGCCGGAAGGGCGCCGAGACGATCGAACCGATGGTGTGCCGCGGGTTCAGCGAACCGTACGGGTCCTGGAAGATCATCTGGATGTCCCGGCGCAGCGGGCGCATCCCTCCCGCGCCGAGCCGGGTGATGTCCTTGCCCTCGAACTCGATGGTGCCGGAGGTCGGGTCCTGGAGCCGGGTGATGACCCGGCCCATGGTCGACTTGCCGCAGCCGGACTCGCCGACCACGCCCAGCGTCTCGCCCTTGCGCACCTCGAAGTCGATGCCGTCGACCGCCTTGACGGCCGCGACCTGGCGCTGGAGGACGCCCTTCCGGATGGGGAAGTGCTTCTTCAGCCCCTGGACCCTGAGCAGCACCTCGCGGTCGTCGGAGGCCGCCGCCTGCTGCGGGACCGCGTCGGCGGCGTCGCTTTTCTTCGTCTCACTCACAGCTTCGGCGCAATCTCTTCGGTCCAGATCCGCGTGCGGTCCTCCTGCGAGAGATGACAGGCGGAGTAGTGCCCGCTGCCGACCAGTTGCAGTTCGGGGCGCACGGTACGGGTGACATCGCCCTTGGGGAGGTCCGCGTACGGGCAGCGCGGGTGGAAGGCGCAGCCCGAGGGGACGTTGATGAGGCTCGGCGGCTGGCCCTTGACGGGGATGAGCCGCTCGGACGTCTCCCGGTCGATACGCGGCATCGAGCCGAGCAGACCCCAGGTGTAGGGGTGCTGCGGCCGCTCGAAGATCGTGTCGACGGGACCGCGCTCCGCGCACCGGCCGCCGTACATCACCAGGACGTCGTCGGCGATCTCGGCGACCACACCCAGGTCGTGGGTGATGAGGACGACCGCGGAGCCGAACTCCTTCTGCAGATCGCGGATGAGGTCGAGGATCTGCGCCTGGACGGTCACGTCCAGGGCGGTCGTCGGCTCGTCCGCGATGAGCAGTTCCGGGTTGTTGACGAGCGCCATGGCGATCATCGCGCGCTGGCGCATACCGCCGGAGAACTCGTGCGGGTAGCTGTCGACACGCTTGCCTGGCTCGGGGATACCGACCCGGTCGAGCATCTCGATGGCCCGCGTGCGCGCTGTCTTCTTGTTGACCTTGTGGTGGACGCGGTACGCCTCCACGATCTGGTTGCCGATCGTGTAGTACGGGTGCATCGCGGAGAGCGGGTCCTGGAAGATCATCGACATCTCGCGGCCGCGGAGCTTGCGCACCTCGTCCGGGTCGGCGCCGACCAGTTCCTTGCCGTCGAGCCAGATCTCGCCGGACATCCGGACGTGCTTGCCGCCCGCGCCCAGCCGGTGCAGGCCCATGATCGCCAGCGAGGTGACGGACTTCCCGGAGCCGGACTCGCCCACGATGGAGAGGGTCTTGCCCTTCTCCAGCGAGAAGCTGAGCCCGTCGACGGACTTGACCACGCCGTCGTCGGTCGGGAAGTGCACCTTGAGGTCGCGTACTTCGAGGAAGGCGCTCGGTGCGTCCGAGCGCGCGGTGACGGGTTCGCCTACCGCGGCGCCGGTCTTGGACAGTTCGGTCACGAGAGCCTCACCCGCGGGTCGGCGGCGGCGTACAGCAGGTCCACCAGAAGATTTGCGATCACGACGAAGAGGGCGGCGATGAGGGTGACACCGAGGATCTTGGGCAGGTCGTTGTCGGTGATGCCCTGTACCGCGTACTGGCCGATGCCGGGCAGCGAGAACACGTACTCGGTGATCACGGCTCCACCGAGCAGCAGACCGAGGTCCATGCCGAAGATGGTGATGATCGGCGTCAGCGCGGCCCGCAGCCCGTGCCGCACCACGACCTTGCTCTCACGCAGGCCCTTGGCGCGGGCCGTACGGATGTAGTCCTCGTTCATCGTCTCCAGCATGCCCGAGCGGGTGAGCCGCGCGTAGATGGCGGAGTAGAGGAGTGCGAGCGAGCACCACGCGGGGAAGAGCGTGTTGGCCCACTGCGCGGGATTCTGGGTGAACGGGACGTACGTCTGGCCGAAGATCGGCCACTGGAAGGTGAAGAGCAGCAGCGCCAGGTTGCCCGTGAAGAACATGGGCAGCGAGACACCGGCGAGGGCGATGCCCATGAAGGTGCGGTCGAGGAACGAGCGCGGCTTGAGCGCGGAGACCACACCGGCCGTGACACCGGACACCAGCCAGAGCACGGCGGCACCGGCGGCCAGCGAGGCTGTCACCGGAATGCGGGAGGTCAGCTCCGGCCAGACCGCCTGGTGGGTCTTGAAGGAGTAGCCGAAGCAGGGCGCGTCGCAGTGCGCGGTGGTGGGGCCGAGGTCATAGGTGGCCCCGACCACGATCCCCTTGATGAAATGCCAGAACTGGACGTAGAGGGGCTGGTCCAGTCCGAGGTTTTGCTTGACCGCGGCGATGTCGGCCGCCGTCGGGCTCTTCCCGATGTACTGCTGGGCCAGCGAGTCGGCGGTCTGGCCGGCGAACCGCGGCAGTACGAAGAAGATGGCGAAGGTGACCGCGGTGACGACCAGCAGCAGGATCACTGCGGCGGCCATCCGGCGGAGGATGTACGAGATCACGGGGATCGGCGCTGGTGCCCGCGGGCCGCTAAGCCCGCGGGCACCAATGCCTTCACCTGCCTTCCGGGGCTACTTCTTGGTCGTACCGATGTTGAGGTAGTCGTACTGGCCGCTGAAGGCCGCCGTGGAGACCAGGTTGGTGAAGTTGGCCGGGCGGTACAGCAGGACCTTGAAGTAGGTCAGCGGAACGAGGGCCGCCTCTTCCATGGTCTTCTTGTCGACCTCGGTGTACAGGGCGTCACGAGCCGCCTTGTCCTCCGTGCCGATCGCCTTCACCAGCAGCGCGTTGACGTCCGCGTTGTCGAGCTGCGACAGGTTGGTGTTACCCGACTGGCTGATCGCCTTGCCGTTCAGGATCTGCTGCAGGAAGCCGTAGCCGGACGGCCAGTCGGCACCCCACTGCATCATCATCAGACCGATGTTGTTCTTCTTGTCGAACTCGGGGACGCCCGCGTTGTCGGTGAAGTACTTGCCCGACGGGTACTGCTTCAGGCTGGCGTTGATCCCGACGGCCTTGAGCGAGTTGATGATCGCGGTGGCCGCGTCGATCTCCTGCGGACGGTCGCTGCGCGCGGAGATGTTCGTGTTGATCGTCGTCTTGCCGCAGGCCGTCAGCTGCTCCTTGGCCTTGGCCGCGTCGCCCTTGTTGCCGGCGGAGGCGTAGATGTCCGACTTCTCGTAGCCCGGGATGTCGGGCGGGAGGACGGTGGTGGCGATGTCACCGCGGATCGGGCCGCCCTCGGCGGTCTGCACCGAGACCTTGTCGATCGCGTACTCGACGGCCTTGCGGCAGGCGACGTTGTCGAACGGCGCGAGCTTGGTGTTGATCGCCATGTAGACGAGACGGCCACCGTAGGTGTTGTCCGTGTTGGCCAACAGGTCGGGGTCGTTGACCACCTTCGCCTGCGTCGCGGCCTGGACACCCGTACCACCGAGGTCGATGGCGGTACCGGCCTGGACGTCCTGGTCGATCGTCTCGGGGTTGACCTTCAGCTTGACGACGATCTTGTCCGGGTACTGCTTGCGCAGCGGGTCGGTCGACGCGTCCCAGTTCTCGTTGCGGACGAGGGTCGCCTGCTTGCCGTCCTCGTAGCTCTCGAACTTGTACGAGCCCGAGGACACGATGTTCTTGACGTAGTCGACGCCGGTGTCCTTGGCCTGCGGCACCGGAGCCGTCTGCGGCGTCGCGACCAGGTAGTCGAACTCCTGGAAGGCGGTGTTCAGGTGGAAGACGACCGTGGTGTCGTCCGGCGTCTCGATCGACGACAGACCCTCGGCACTCTTGTCCTTGTAGGGACCCTTGTACTTGTCGCCGCCCTCGAGGAACTGCTGGAAGTAGTTCGGGCCGAGGGAGAGTACGTCACGCGCGAAGTTGGAGCGCTCCACGGCGTACTTCACGTCCTTGGACGTGATCGCCGTGCCGTCCTGGTACTTCAGGCCCGAACGCAGCTTGTACGTCCAGGTCTTGCCGCCGTCGCTCGGCACGCCCGCGCTTTCGGCGAGGTCCGGGACCAGCTCGTTGCCCTTGTCGCCCGCGGCGGGCTTGAAGGTCATCAGCGGGCGGGCGTACAGCCGGCTGAGGTTGTACATGTACGCGTAGTACGTGTTGCCCGGGTCGAACGAGTCCGGGACGTCGGAGTACTCGTACGTGACCGTCCCACCCTTCTGGGTGGAGGCGTTGACGACGTCCTTGGTCGCTGCGTTGGCCCCAGCTGATTTCGTGGCGTCGTTCGTGTTGTCATCGGCCTTGCTGCAGCCTGCGAGAAGCAGACTCACACTGCCGATGGCCGCAACTGCGGCCAGCGCTGACCTTCGCATGATGTTCGGGTCCCCTCCATTGTTGGAAACTTGATGGACGCTAGGCGCTGCCACAGGTCAGCGGCTGCGCGGGTCGAGAGCGTCACGCAGACCGTCACCCAGCAGGTTGAACGCCAGCACGGTGACGAAGATCGCGAGGCCGGGCACGATCAGGAACTCCGGGTCGACCTGGTAGTAGGTGACCGCCTCGCTGATCATCCCGCCCCATGACGCCTGCGGGGGCTGGATGCCGACGCCGAGGAAGCTCAGGCTCGCCTCGAAAAGGATGTTGGTCGGGATGAGCAGCGTCGAGTAGACGATGATCGGGCCGACCAGGTTCGGGAGCAGCTCTCGGAAGAGGATGTACGGCCCCCTCGCGCCCATCCCTCGGGACGCGTCGACGAACTCGCGCTCCCGCAGGGCCAGGGTCTGGCCGCGGACGATGCGTCCCAGGTAGGGCCAGTTGAAGAAGCCGATGATGAAGATCAGCACGCTGATGTGCAGCGGGAGTCCTTCGAGGCCGAACGCGCCGCCCTGCAGCGTCGCGGAGATCGCGATGGCGAAGAGCAACAGCGGGAAGGCCAGGAAGGTGTCCATCAGCCGGCTGATGATCGTGTCGACCCGGCCGCCGTAGTACCCGGCGACCACTCCGAGGACCGTGCCGATCACGTTCGAGAGGATCGTGGCACCGAAGGCGACGACCAGCGAGACCCAGGAGCCTTCCAGGATGCGGGTGGCGATGTCGCGCCCGAACTTCGGCTCCACGCCGAGCGGGTGCGCCCAGCTCATGCCGCCGAAGTCACCCAGGGGCAGCGAGGTGTTGGGGTCGATCAGGTCCTGGTTGAAGGCGTTCGGGTCGAGTCCGAACACCGCCTGGATGGGGCGCGAGAGCGCCGCCAGCAGGATGAGCAGTACGACGATGACACCGCCGGCGACCGCCACCTTGTCGCGCTTGAAGCGCGTCCAGGCGATCTGCCCCAGGGAACGGCCCTCGATCTGCCCCTTGTCGACTCCGGCCAGCACAGCCTCCGGCTGCACTTCCGTCTCCGACCCGGTGGTCTCGATCGGTGCGGTCACAATTGACCCGACCCCTCTGACCGGTGGTGACCGGCCTACGCCTGCCGCTGTCTGCGGCTTGGTTCACTTGCATGCCGGGACCGGCCGCAGATGATGCGGCCTGGAGACCCGGGCTGTTACGACGACTTGCACTCACTCACAGGGTCGAGGACCCCATGTCTGACACGGGAGTCTTCATGCCCGCCACGATCACGTGCCAGGTCTGACGGCGAAAGTATGCGCAACCGTGATGCGGTTAAGTGGATTCCGTTATCCGAACAGTGGGTAACGCGGGGCGGACAGGGGGCAGTTGGGGTGGAAGGGGCCATGGGAGGCCCTTTCGGCCGGTGTCAGCCCCAAAGGGGACATCCAACCCTTACGCCTGCCGACCCGCAGGTCAGACACTAGGTCACGGCACGCGGAGATCAGGACATGGCGGGGCCAGGACGGGTTTCGCAATGGAACAGAGATCAGTATGACCGGGACTGCGGATAGCCGTAGCCACCGGCCACCGGTGCCTGCGCCGGAGCCGCGTGCGCCTCACGGTCGTAGAAGGGCCGCGCGTTGGACCGCAGCCACATCGCCACCGGGTCGTACTCGTCGGACATCGCGACCGTCGAGACGGGCAGTCCGTCCGGCACCGCACCGATGGACTGCTGCATCATCGCCCGCACCGAGTCGACGGCCGGCGGCGAGGTGTCGTACACATCGAGGCCGATAGCCAGATAGGGCGCGCCCAGCGCGGGCTGTACCCAGGCGCGGCGCAGGGAGCGCACGGCGGAGGTGCGGTGCGCGTTCTGCGTGAGCAGGGCGTAGAACTGGGGGATCTCGATGCCCGGCTCGGAGAGCCTGAGGGGGCCGGCGGGCTGGCGCTCCAGGCCCGTGGCGATACGGCGCAGATCGAGCCAGGGGATGCCGACGCCGCCGCCGGGGGCGTGCGGGTTCAGCCAGAGACCGAACTGGTCGGGGTACAGGGTGCGGGCGACGTCCAGGCCGTCGACCACCTCGTACGAACGGTTCCAGCCGCTGGCCGAGAGCTCCTGGGCGGAGGTCACACAGGGCGCGTACCCGAAGCCGTCCACCTGCATGTTTCCGTACTGCGCGTCCGGGGAGCCGGACTGGCCGTGCCAGAGCAGCATCCAGACCTGGCCTGCCGACGGGGCCGCGAGCGCGCGCAGCAGCGCCTCGTAGGCGTCGTAACGCCCGGGCGTCACCTGGCGCAGCATGTGCTCGACCTGCCCGGCCGCGGTGCCGCTGGCGCTCACCTGTACCGCCCCTTCGCGAAGTTGCCCCGGATATGAAACCAGCTTAAGCGGCGACCCTGACACCGGCGCGGGACGCTCCGCCGGAAAGCCGCGTGAGAGCTGGGGACTTGCTGCCGTCCTGCGACCGCGGACCGGTCATGATCGCCCGGTCGCCCCTTGGCGGCGCGCTCAGAGCCCGTGCTGGTAGAACGGCCGCACCCGCTCGCGCATCCAGTCGCCCACCGGGTCCTGGGTGATGTCCAGGAGGACGAGGTTCACCGGGCGGTCGACGGGGACCCGGCCCAGCGCACGGCCCAGCGCGTCCAGCGGAAGCGTGCGGGCCTCGCCCTCCCACAGGGAGAGTTCGACGCCGATGAACATCACGGGCGAGCCGCCCTCGATGCTGGCCAGGCAGCGGCGGGCGGTCAGCACCACGCCCGTTCCGGCGAACTCTGCGGAGGCCGCGGACAGGAAGTCCACCGGGTCGTCCTGCCAGTCGGGCTCGAAGAGCCGCACCCGGCCGCCGCCGGCGGATCCGTCCAGCGGTGTGTGCCCGGCGCGGCAGAGTTCGGCGACCGCGAGGGGCGGCAGCGGTACGCCGACCACACCCTCCGGGTTGATCACGATGCCGGCCTGCGGGGGCAGCCCGCGGGCGAACTCGACGGCGGGCGCGATCGTGTACGACATGTGCCCGCCGGTGACCTGGCGGAACTGCTCCTCGGAGCTGAAGACAGGGACGTACGCCTGACCCGCGATCTCCAGGGTGGGCAGGTCGAGCGGGCCGCTGTGCGGGCCGCCGCCGTTCGGCAGCGGGACCCAGACGAAGCTGCGGCCCAGCACCTCGACGATGCGGGCACCCGACGAGGGTCCGGCGGGCACGCCGAGGGACGCGGCGAGCACCTCCTCCAGCTCGTTGCCCGGCCATCCGCCGTGCGAATGGGGGTGGGCCTGCGCCGGGAGGCCGGGAAAGTCGGGGAATTGCGGGAAGTCCATCTGTCTACCGCCTGCTGTGACCACTGTTCGGTGTCCGGGTGTTCCGGCTGGCTAGGTTAGTGGGCTTGTACGCAATCTCAGCCGCTTCGCCGGTTCCCGGCCCCGCCGGGCCGCCTGCTTCGGCCGTTCCTGGCCGCTCCGGACCACCCGCTTCAACCGCTCCCAGCCCCTCCGGGCCGCCTGCTTCGACCGCTCCCGGCCGCTCCGGGCCGCCTGCTTCGACCGTTCCTGCCCCTCCGGACCACCCGCTTCAACCGCTCCCGGCCGCTCCGGGCCGCCTGCTTCCGCCGTTCCCAGCGCGTTCCGGACCACCCGCTTCGACCGCTCCGGACCACCCTCCGGCCGGTCTCAGCCCCCGAAGTCGATCCGGCGCAGCACGTCCGCCGCGTCCCGGTCGATGAGCACGGCGGAACCGCAGCCCTCCGGCAGGTCGCCCTTCTCGACGGAGCGGAGCAGCCGGGCGACCGCGCCGCGGTGGCGGGTGAACGCGTACCGCGAGACACCGCGGCCGCGCTCGCGCTGGCCGTCGAGCGCAGTGCCCGGTGTGACGTCGAGCAGCAGCAGGTGCAGCGCGCCGCCGCGGCGGCGGGCCTCGCGGGAGAGCCAGCGGCGGACCCAGGCCTGCGTTCCGCAGTCGTGTACGACGACTCCGGTGCCGGAGCGCAACGCGCGGTGCAGGCCCGTGTAGTGGGCGAGGCGGACGAGGGGGCGGTAGACCGCGTACGGGAGCCAGCGGGACATCCGGCCGTCCCAACGGTCGCGGGTGTCCTGCGAGTCGACGCGCGGGCCCGAGACAGCACGGCGCATCAGGGTCGACTTGCCGCTGCCGGGGAGTCCGGTGACCACAACGACGTCGGAGCTGCCGAAGTGCAGGCCGTGCGGGCTGTGCCCGGCGCGGTCCCTGAGGTCGCGGACGACAGCCGTCGGGAGCGGGCCGCACGCCTCCCGGGCCGGGGCGCCGGGCTGCTTGGGCAGCGCGAGGCCTGCCGTCGTCGCGTACGCCGTGGTCCTGTTCACCGTGATCGTCCTCCCCATGGGTCTGGAGTCCCATCCCCGCCGAGTGTAAAGAGAAGGTAATGCGCGGTGCTTCCTGTTTCCGTAATCGGACTGCCACAGGCTGGTTACAGGTCGCTGTAGGACGTCACTGTAAGGCGCCGCGGGTCACTGTGGGTCGCTGCGAGGGGGCGTACGAAGGTGCCCCTCCCGTGTCCCCGGGATGCGTGCAATGATGTGCGCGCCAACTGCATACCGGCCGCTTGAATCCGCGCGGGAGAGTCCCGGGGGCATGTCGCCCCGGGCGCCGAAGGAGCAAGTCCCTCCCTTGAATCTCTCAGGCCCCGTACCGCGCGGGCGAGGCACATCTGAAAAGCGGGCCGCCGACCAGTGGCCCCACCCAAGGTGCAAGTCATGACCACCGTTTCGCGGGGTCGTGATGAACCTCTCAGGTTCCGATGACAGATGGGGAGGAACGACCTCGCCGTCATGCCTTGGGAGCCCCACCGATGAGCAGTAACGCACCCCGTCACACCGCGCTCGATGCCCTGCATCGCTCGCTCGGCGCGACGATGACCGACTTCGCGGGCTGGGACATGCCCCTGCGCTACGGCTCCGAACGCGACGAGCACCTCGCCGTCCGTACGAAGGCCGGTCTCTTCGACCTCTCCCACATGGGGGAGATCACGGTCAGCGGGCCCCAGGCCGCCGCGCTCCTCAACTACTCGCTGGTCGGCAACATCGGCTCGGTCGGTGTCGGCCGCGCCCGCTACACGATGATCTGCCGGGCGGACGGCGGCATCCTCGACGACCTGATCGTGTACCGCCTCCAGGAACACGAGTACATGGTCGTCGCCAACGCCTCCAACGCCCAGGTGGTCCTTGACGCGCTCGTGGAGCGTGCGGCGGGCTTCGACGCCGTCGTGCGGGACGACCGGGACGCGTACGCGCTGATCGCCGTCCAGGGCCCGGAGTCCCCCGGCATCCTCAAGTCCCTCACCGACGCCGACCTCGACGGCCTGAAGTACTACGCGGGCCTGCCCGGCACCGTCGCGGGCGTCCCCGCGCTCATCGCCCGCACCGGCTACACCGGTGAGGACGGCTTCGAGCTGTTCGTCTCCCCCGGCGACGCCGAGAAGGTGTGGCAGGCGCTGACCGAGGCGGGTGCCCCGTACGGGCTCATCCCCTGCGGTCTGTCCTGCCGCGACACCCTGCGCCTGGAGGCGGGCATGCCGCTGTACGGGCATGAGCTGAGCACCTCGCTCACCCCCTTCGACGCCGGCCTCGGCCGGGTCGTGAAGTTCGAGAAGGAGGGCGACTTCGTGGGGCGCGAGGCGCTCACCGAGGCCGCCGCGGCGGCGCTCGAGAACCCCCCGCGGGTGCTCGTCGGCCTGATCGCCGAGGGCCGTCGCGTCCCGCGCGCCGGGTACGCCGTCCTCGCCGACGGCAAGGTCGTCGGCGAGGTCACCTCGGGCACCCCTTCCCCGACGCTGGGCAAGCCGATCGCGATGGCCTACGTCGACGCCGCGCACTCCGCTCCGGGTACCGCCGGAGTCGGTGTGGACATCCGGGGCAGCCACGAGCCGTACGAGGTCGTGGCGCTGCCGTTCTACAAGCGCCAGAAGTGACACTGACCCACAAGCCGGGCTTCGGGCTCCACGGTCGTCAGACGTGCCACCGGGCCCACATCCGGCCAGCTCACCACCCCTCCCCCGTCATCAGCACTCCCCCGCGTACAGGAGAATTCAGGCCATGAGCAACCCCCAGCAGCTGCGCTACAGCAAGGAGCACGAGTGGCTGTCGGTCGCCGAGGACGGCGTCTCGACGGTCGGCATCACCGAGTTCGCGGCCAACGCGCTCGGCGATGTCGTCTACGCCCAGCTTCCGGAGGTCGGTGACACGGTCACCGCGGGTGAGTCCTGCGGTGAGCTGGAGTCGACCAAGTCGGTGAGCGACCTGTACGCGCCGGTCACCGGCGAGATCGTGGAGTTCAACCAGGACGTGGTGGACGACCCCGCGCTGGTCAACTCGGCCCCCTTCGAGGGCGGCTGGCTGTTCAAGGTGCGCATCGCGGAGGAGCCGGACGACCTGCTCTCCGCCGACGAGTACACCGCTTTCACCGCCGGCTGAGGAGTCGTACGAACATGTCTGTGCTGAACACCTCTCTCCACGAGCTCGACCCCGACGTCGCCGCCGCCGTCGACGCCGAACTGCACCGCCAGCAGTCCACCCTCGAAATGATCGCCTCGGAGAACTTCGCTCCGGTCGCGGTCATGGAGGCCCAGGGCTCGGTCCTGACCAACAAGTACGCCGAGGGCTACCCCGGTCGCCGCTACTACGGCGGCTGTGAGCACGTCGACGTCATCGAGCAGATCGCCATCGACCGCGTGAAGGCGCTCTTCGGCGCCGAGCACGCCAACGTGCAGCCCCACTCGGGCGCGCAGGCCAACGCGGCCGCGATGTTCGCGCTGCTCAAGCCGGGCGACACGATCATGGGCCTGAACCTCGCGCACGGCGGGCACCTGACCCACGGCATGAAGATCAACTTCTCCGGCAAGCTCTACAACGTGGTCGCCTACCACGTGGACGACGCCACCGGCCAGGTCGACATGGCCGAGGTCGAGAAGCTCGCCCGGGAGTCCCAGCCCAAGCTCATCGTGGCGGGCTGGTCGGCGTACCCGCGTCAGCTGGACTTCGCCGAGTTCCGCCGGATCGCGGACGAGGTCGGCGCGTACCTGATGGTCGACATGGCGCACTTCGCCGGTCTGGTGGCGGCGGGCCTGCACCCCAACCCCGTACCGCACGCCCATGTCGTCACGACCACCACCCACAAGACGCTGGGCGGCCCGCGCGGTGGCGTGATCCTGTCCACGGCCGAGCTCGCCAAGAAGATCAACTCGGCGGTCTTCCCCGGCCAGCAGGGTGGTCCGCTGGAGCATGTGATCGCGGCCAAGGCCGTCTCCTTCAAGGTCGCCGCGACGGACGACTTCAAGGAGCGCCAGCAGCGGACGCTCGACGGCGCACGGATCCTGGCGGAGCGGCTCGTCCAGGACGACGTGACCTCGGTCGGTGTCTCGGTGCTCTCCGGCGGCACGGACGTCCACCTCGTCCTGGTCGACCTGCGCAACTCCGAGCTGGACGGACAGCAGGCCGAGGACCGTCTCCACGAGGTCGGCATCACGGTCAACCGCAACGCCGTCCCGAACGACCCGCGCCCGCCGATGGTGACCTCGGGTCTCCGCATCGGTACACCGGCCCTGGCGACCCGCGGCTTCACGACCGAGGACTTCACCGAGGTAGCGGACATCATCGCGGAAGCGCTGAAGCCGTCCTACGACGCGGACTCGCTCAGGACCCGGGTGGCAGCCCTGACCGACAAGCACCCGCTCTATCCCGGTCTGTAGAAATTCGTACGTTACGAGCCTTTCCTGGGCTTCCTCAATGGATCCGCCCGGAACGTACGTTTCCTTGGGGCGCCGCGCACACTGGACATCAGCCGTGTGCGGCGCCCGCACCCTTGCACCACCCTTGTTCTGAGGAGTTCCCGTGGCCATCTCGGTCTTCGACCTGTTCTCGATCGGCATCGGCCCGTCCAGCTCCCACACGGTGGGTCCGATGCGCGCGGCACGTATGTTCGCCCGGCGCCTGCGCAACGAGGCCGTGCTGGACTCGGCGGTGTCGATACGCGCCGAGCTGTACGGCTCCCTGGGCGCGACCGGCCACGGGCACGGCACCCCCAAGGCGGTGCTGCTCGGCCTGGAGGGCGCCTCACCGCGGACGGTGGACGTGGAGGGGGCCGACGCCCGGGTCGAGGAGATCAAGTCGGCGGGCCGCATCAGACTGCTCGGCGAGCACGAGATCGACTTCTCCTTCTCCGACGACCTGATCCTGCACCGCCGCAAGACGCTGCCGTACCACGCGAACGGCATGACGGTCTTCGCGTACGGCGCCTCGGGCGAACTCGTGCTGGAGAAGACGTACTACTCGGTCGGCGGCGGCTTCGTGGTCGACGACGACGCGGTGGGCGAGGACCGCATCAAGCTGGACGACACCGCCCTCAAGTACCCCTTCCGCACGGGCGACGAGCTGCTGCGGCTGACCCGCGAGACGGGTCTGTCGATCTCCGCGCTGATGCTGGAGAACGAACGCGCGTGGCGGACGGAGGAGGAGATCCGCGAAGGCCTCCTCGCGATCTGGCGCGTCATGCAGGCCTGCACCTCACGCGGCATGTCCCGCGAGGGCATCCTGCCCGGCGGCCTCAAGGTCCGCCGCCGCGCCGCCGTCTCGGCGCGCCAGCTCCGCGCCGAGGGCGACCCGTTGGCCCACGCGATGGAGTGGATCACCCTCTACGCGATGGCGGTGAACGAGGAGAACGCGGCGGGCGGCCGGGTCGTCACGGCCCCGACGAACGGCGCGGCCGGCATCATCCCGGCGGTCCTGCACTACTACATCAACTTCGTTCCGGGCGCCGACGAGGAGGGAGTCGTACGATTCCTGCTCGCGGCCGGAGCCATCGGCATGCTCTTCAAGGAGAACGCGTCCATCTCCGGCGCCGAGGTCGGATGCCAGGGCGAGGTCGGCTCGGCCTGCTCGATGGCCGCCGGCGCCTTCGCCGAGGTCCTCGGCGGCAGCCCCGAACAGGTCGAGAACGCCGCCGAGATCGGCATGGAGCACAACCTCGGCCTCACCTGCGACCCGGTCGGCGGCCTCGTCCAGATCCCCTGCATCGAGCGCAACGGCATGGCCGCGGTCAAGGCCGTGACCGCCGCGAAAATGGCCATGCGCGGCGACGGCTCCCACAAGGTCTCCCTCGACAAGGTCATCAAGACCATGAAGGAGACGGGCGCGGACATGAGCGTCAAGTACAAGGAGACGGCGCGGGGCGGGCTCGCGGTGAACATCATCGAGTGCTGAGGAAACGGGGCCGGAGCAGCGCGTTCGTGTTCCCCGCTTGGCGAGCTCGTGCCCCGTGGTCCGGCTGAGGGACAGCGCGCGGTTCGCCGCCTCCACGGCCGCGGGCAGCGCGAGCAGTTCCTCGCGCGGCAGCCGACGGCACACATCGTCACGCTTGGTGATCAGAGAGGGTCTGTATCCCGCGAGGCAATCCGCCACCTGCCTCCGCCTCCGGTCAAGCCGCAACGCCTCAGAAACACCCTGCCCGATAACAAGAGTTTTATTGCCCGCCACGCGAGGAAACTGCTCCCCGCAGCCGGCCTGCATGGCCACGAGCACGCCCTCGACGCCATCGTGGCCGCCACCGCACTCGCCTCACCCGCCCCCGTGACCGTCCTGACGTCAGACCCCGAAGACCTCCGCATGCTGTGTGGCTCCCGCATCGGCGTGATCAAAGTCTGACTGTCTCCACCACGCTTCCGAAACAGGGGATCTGCGAACGGGTTTACGACCGCCTGCCTCGGAGTGCACGCCCCTCTCGGGAGTCAATCCGGGTGATCCGTTCCATCTTGCGTCGCCGGCCGTTCGGCGATGACGAGCAGATGGCCGGCCATGCCGTGAATGGATGGATCTCCTGCGGTGGCATACGCGACATCGAGCAGTCGCTGATAGGCGGCGGGGTCTCGTTGGGCCAGAGCGGCGACTTCGGACTGGGCCCAGGCCAGGATTCCTTGGGATGCGAGCAGGCGCCGCACACGGAAGCCGTGCTCTTCGAAGAGCGGAGTGACGTCTTCGGGGCGGGTGAGGTAGCCGCCGGTGAAGCGTCCGGGGCGCGGGTCGTCGTAGCGGCCCTCGTCCAGGATGAGATCGACCGTACCTGTCGTGAAGGCCGCGGACCCGTGCTCCAGGACGGCGGAGACCAATCGCATGTACGGCGGCATCACGCTCGCGATCAGCAGCCCACCTGGTCTCAAGACCCGATGAGCTTCTTGCAGAGCGCGACGACGGTCGGTGCTGGTGGTCAGATGGTAGAAGGGCCCCAGGCACAGCAGGGCGTCGAAGGAATCGTCGGAGAAGGCACTCAGATCACGTGCGTCTGCCTCCGTGACTGTCTCCACGCCCGCGGCATGCTGCCGGGGAGCCTGCGCGATGCGGTCACGGGCGAGGTCCAGCAGCGCCGGCGACAGATCGGTGAGTGTCACCCGGTAGCCGCGCTGTGCGAGCCACAGGGTCCACGTGCCAGGGCCCCCGCCGTTGTCGAGAATTCGCGCGGGTGCAGGGGGCAGGTACTCCTCCAGCGCCCGCGCATGCAACTCCCGCTCGATGGCTCCGTCGGCGGGCCTGCTCAGTCTCTCGGCCTCACGTTTCGCCGACTGCTGGTAGTAGTCGCGCACAGCGGCCACCGGGTCGGATGCAGGCACTCTCGTCATAACCCTCATGATCGGGACCTGCCGGTGCGGCCGTCACGGTTCCCGGCCGGCCTTCATCCCATGTACATCTTGCTCTCGCCGATCCGACGAAACTGTCTGGACCGCGCCTTTCGGCACCACACTTCATGCCACCCTGCGAACGGACACCTCGACGCCCGTCACGCCCTCGGCCACCCCTCTTCGAACCTGTGCGTTTCAGGAAACCCACTCAAGCGAGGGGCTACAGGTCCGCGAGCCAGGGATGCCCCGGGTGTACGCGGGCGAGCAGCTCGGCCAGCGTCTCGCGCTGAGCCTGGGTCATGTGCGGGACGGTCGCGTCGAAGTCTGTCTGATCCTTTCGGCGGGCGTGCTGGGCCTTGAACAGCAGGACCAGTTCGGGCGCCAGATACGGGATGCCGTCTTGGGTGTGGTGGATGATGTCGCCGTAAGGAAACCGGATCCTCTCATCGCGCCGGCAGATCCAGATGTCGCCGTCGTGCGGTTCACGGAACACGTCGAGCAGGTAGTTTCCGGTGGCCGGATCGCGGAGCCAAGTCTGATGTACCGCGGCCAGCACCTCCGGTGTGGCGTCCTCCCAGATCCGGCCGCTGCCTGCCGCGTCGAAGACGTATCCGGGAAAGCGGCGGCGGACCTCGGGAAGGCTCGCGGCCGGAATCGCGATCTCGATGTCCCCATGAGCGCGCGTCTGCCTGCCGCGGAACAGGTCCAGCGCCCAGCCCGCGGCCACGTACCAGGGTGTGCCGATCCCGGCCAACCGCTGCGCGACCTCGCTCGGGGTCCAGCAGGATGACCACCTGGCGTCCAGGGCTTCGATCTCGTCGGGTGACAGTTCAGTGCCGCCGCTGGGCAGTTGCTCGCTCACCGCGGGAATTTATCAGCGGACTCAAAGGGCCCTTGGCCGTGGGCGATGAAGGAGACCAGCGGGACCTGGCGCCGTACACCGCCGGCGACCGCACAAGGTCACCAGTGGATGCAAAGCGACTGACCGGACCGAGGAGTGTCGCGAATCCTGAAACGATCCCACGCATTCTGCGCCAAACAGTCCAGGGATTGTGAAGGGGAAAGAAATGGACTTCCACACCCTGACCGCGGTTTGGTTCGGTGTCATAGGAATCGGTTTCGGCGGCCTCGGTCGCCGGTCGCAAAAGCCACCAGTGATCGGTAGAGGGGCTACGCGAGGCACCGCCTCGACTCAGCGCACGGCAGGGGCCTCGGGGTCGACCACAGGCCGCAGCCCTATCCCTGTGACACCGTCCATGAACCCCCGGCCAGGAGGCAGTGGCACTGTTGCGGGGCCGTGGAGAATATAACGGACAGGGTATGTCAAGATCGTGCACATTACCTCGAATTACGGACTGTCTGCTACGGCGGTATTTCGACCTCATGGCGGGACCGGCTAAAGGCTGGCGTCGGATCCAGAATGCGGATCAAACTGACGGCTACGCGTTTGCGGCAACGCTCCACCCCCAGAAAGTTTCACCACGCATGCATACGTCCCGCATATCCGGTTCTCCCGAGGTGCCCCTCTCACAGGCCGTGAGGAGGTGCCGCGCGTGGTGCGCTATGTGACGCGCAAGGCGGCGGGCTGGCTTCTGATGATCGTGATCGCGACCAACGCGACATATTTCCTGGCCAGTTGGTTCCTGGACCCGCGGTCGAACTTCAGGCAGTTGCAGCCCGCCCGCAGCGAGGCACAGATCGACCGGGCTCTCGCGCCGTACAACCTGGACCCGCGGGTGCCGGTGGTGCAGCGGTGGTGGGACTGGTTCACGTCAGTGGGCCTCCACTTCGACTGGGGGAGGTCACCCACCGGCGTCTCCGTCAACGGTGAGATCGGCTACCGGTCGCTTGTCAGCGCGGAGTTGGTCGTCATCGCCACCGTCCTGTCCGTCGTGATCGGCGTCGCACTGGGTGTGTACACCGCGTCGAGGCAGTACGGCTGGGCCGACCGGGTCGCGCAGACGGTGTCCATCGTGGTGTTCAACATTCCTACGTCCGTCGCCGCGCTCGCCGTGGTCTTCGTCGCCATCTGGCTGAACCAGCACGCCGGGCTGCACTTCCTCTACGTCGCCGGAGAGAACTCACCGGACGTCGAAGGGCTGCTGCCGACGATCGGCGACCGCTTGCTGCACCTGATCCTGCCGACCCTGACACTGACCCTGATGGGTTATGTCGGCTATCACCTGACGCAGCGCTCGCTGCTCCTCGACATGATCAATGCCGACTTCGTGCGCACTGCCCAGGCCACCGGGCTCACCCGAACCCAGGCCGTCCGCAGGCACGCCCTGCGGGCCGCGCTCATCCCGACTGCGACATCCGTGGCATTCAGTGTCCCGGCCATCTTCACCGGGGCCATCATCACCGAGACGATCTTCGGCTGGAACGGCATGGGCCGTTACTTCATCCAGACCATCAGCAAGAACGACGTGCACGGCACGGTCGCGACGGCCGCTTTCGCGGCGGCTCTGACGGCGATCGGCGCGATCCTCGCGGACATCGCCACGGTTTTCCTCGACCCGAGAGTGAGGGTGAGCTGACGTGGCCACGGACGTGACCTCTGGCCTCTCATCCCCTTCGGCGGCGGACCAGGTACCGGAAGCGACGCTTCCCGCGCGGAAGGACGGCCGGCACCTCGGCCTCGGCCGGCTCTACCTGCGCCGCTTCCTGCGCAACCGCCTCGCCGTCGTCGGTGTGGTGATCTTCGTGCTGCTGGTGCTGTTCAGTGCGTTCGGCGGTCTGTTCACCTCCTACACGTACTCCGACGCCGACTTCGCCGCCCTCACCCAGCCGCCGAGCGCCACCCACTGGTTCGGCACCAACCAGGGCGGGAACGACATGTACGCCTCCGCCGTGCACGGACTCCAGCGCTCCCTGGCGATCGCCGTGAGTGTCTCCGTCCTGACCGTCGTCGTCGCCGCGATCGTCGGCTCCGGAGCCGCGTACTTCGGAGGCCGGGTCGAGAAGGCGGCACTCGCCGTCATCCATTTCCTGCTGGTCGTCCCCTCGTTCCTCATCCTCGCCCTGGTCTCCCACCGCCTCGCCGGCGACTGGAGGGTCCTCATCGTCGTGCTGACGGTGTTCGGCTGGATGTCCACCGCGCGGGTGATCTGGTCCGTCTCCACCTCACTGCGCGAACGGGACTACGTGACGGCGGCCGAGTTCATGGGCGTCAGCCCGCCGCGCATCATCCTGCGGCACATCATTCCCAACCTCGGCTCGCTGCTGATCGTCAACCTGACGCTCGGTGTCGTCGCGACCGTACTCAGCGAAACGGCCCTGTCCTTCCTCGGATTCGGCGTCCAGACCCCGGACGTCTCCCTCGGCACGATGCTCGCGGACGGTGCGACCACCATCACCAGCGCCCCCTGGCTCTTCGCTTTCCCCGCGGCCCTGGTCGTCCTGCTCACCGTGTCGATGTCCTTCGTCGGCGACGGACTGCGCGACGCCCTCGACCCCACATCCGTGACCGGTACGGCAGGAGGCCGACGATGACCCTCACGACGGTCCTGTCCGACCCCTCACCGTCCACCGACGCCACCCCCGTGCTCTCGGTACGGGACCTGCGGATCTCCTTTCCCTCCGAGGCCGGCCCCGTCGAGGCGGTACGCGGCGTCAGCTTCGACCTCCTGCCGGGCCGGACCCTCGGCATCGTCGGCGAGTCCGGCTCGGGCAAGTCGGCCACCGCCATGGGAATCATGGGCCTGCTGCCGCCCTCCGCCGACCTGCGGGGGCAAGTGCTGCTCGGCGGACGCGACTTGATCGGCCTCGGCGACAAGGCACTGTCCGAGCTGCGGGGCAACTCCATCGGCATGGTCTTCCAGGACCCGCTCTCCGCGCTCACCCCGATCTTCTCCGTGGGCAGACTGCTCTCCGACGCCCTGCGCGTCCACCAGGACCTGACGAAGCGGGCCGCCTGGGACCAGGCCGTCGAGCTGCTCGATCTCGTCGGCATTCCCGACCCGCGCAACCGGGCCAGGTCCTTCCCCCACGAGTTCTCCGGCGGCATGCGGCAGCGCGTCGTCATCGCCATGGCGATCGCCAACAAGCCGTCCGTCCTCGTCGCCGACGAGCCCACCACCGCCCTCGACGTCACCGTGCAGGCACAGATACTCGACGTCCTGCGACTGGCGCAGAACGAGACCGGTGCCGGCCTCGTCCTCATCACCCACGACCTCGGGGTGGTCGCCGGCCACGCGGACGACGTCGCCGTCATGTACGCGGGCCGGTTCGTGGAACGGGCGGGCGTCGAGGAACTGTTCCGGCGGCCGACGATGCCGTACACCGCGCGGCTGCTCGCGGCCGTGCCGACCGTGGACGGTGGGGTCCACCGGCCCCTGGTCCCGATCGGCGGGGAGCCGCCGACCCTGGTGGGTCTCCCGGGCGGCTGCCCTTTCGCGAGCCGCTGCGCCGTCGCCCTCGAAGCGTGCCGCACCGACGAACCCGAGCTGCGTGAGATCACCGGGCACGGGCACGTGGCCTGCCTGCGCGCCGACGAGACAGCCGACGGATCGCTGGACCCCGCCGCCTACGCCGACGACGTCGCGCCCGTCGACCCGCGGACCGGCTCCGACCGCGCCGAGGTCGGCGATGTGGTGCTCCGTGTCGAGGACCTCGTCAAGACCTTCCCGGTCACCAAGGGCGCCCTCCTCAAACGCCGGGTCGGCACACTGCACGCCGTCAACCGGGTGAGCTTCGAGCTGCGTGCCGGGGAGACCCTGGGACTGGTGGGCGAGTCGGGCAGCGGCAAGACCACGACGCTGTTGGAGATTCTCCGGCTCAGGCGGCCCGAAGGCGGGCGGATCGAGATCGCCGGTACCGATGTCGGCACGGTCGGTTCCGCCGCGCGGCTACGCGAGTTGCGGCAGGACGTACAGATCGTCATGCAGGACCCGTTGGAGGCCCTGGACCCGCGGCTGCCCGTCTTCCAGCTGCTCGCCGAACCCTTGCAGGCCATCGGGCGGGATCGCGAGTCGATCCGCTCCCGTGTCCACGAACTCCTGACGCTGGTCGGTCTGGACGCCTTGGTGAGTGACCGTTTCCCGGCCGCTCTCTCCGGCGGTCAGCGCCAGCGGGTCGGCATCGCCCGCGCCCTGGCGACCGAGCCGAAGCTGCTGGCTCTCGACGAACCGCTCTCGGCCCTGGACGTGTCGGTGCAGGCCGGGGTGATCAGACTGCTGGCGCGGCTCAAGCGCGAACTCGGGCTCGCCTACCTCGTGGTCGCCCATGACCTCGCCGTCGTCCGGTACATCTCCGATCACATCGCGGTGATGTATCTGGGGCACATCGTCGAGAGCGGGGACACCGAGACGATCTTCTCCGATCCGAGACACCCGTACACCCGGGCGCTGCTGTCGGCGATTCCGGTGCCCGACCCACAGCGGGAACGCACCCGTGAACGCGTCGTGCTGGAGGGTGAGCAGCCGAGCGCCGCCCGGCCACCCGCGGGCTGTGTCTTCGTCGACCGCTGCCCTCTGTACCGCATCACCGACGAGGCCGTGCGTCAGCGCTGTCGCACAGAACGCCCCGGGCCGACCCAGGTGGACGGGCACCCCGGCCACCGGTACGCCTGCCACGCCGTCTGAGCACCCGGCCCGAAGTTCCCCCAGCACCGCCGGCCGGCCCGCGACCAGGATCCCCCGCTCACGACGCACCGCCCACGTTCACTCCACCGAACCAGAAACCAGAAGGAACCATTCGCCATGCGCGCAAGACTGGCTCTGCCTCTCGCCCTCATCGCAGCCATCTCCGTCACCGCCACCGCGTGCGAGTCCTCCTCGACGAACAACGCGGCTGGCTCGGACACGAAGAACACCCCCAAGGCGGCATCGAGCGCAGCCGATTACGACCCCCAGCCGTACGACAATCTCAAGGACGGCGGCACCTACACCACCGTCGGAACCTTCGACGACCAGGGCAACCCGTTCAACGTCAATTCCACGTTGACCGCAGCCCGGGTCTGGGCCTGGTACAACGCTGACGCGATCACGTACTCCCCGACCGGTGAGGTGCAGTACAACCCGGACTACTACAGCGACGTGAAGGTCTCCGTCGAGGGCGGCAACCAGAAGGTCACTCTGACGATCAACCCGAAGGCCGTCTTCAACGACGGCACACCGATCGACTGGACCGCGATCGAGGCCACGTGGAAGGCCAACAACGGCTCGAACAAGGACTACGCCACCGCCTCCACGAACGGATACGACCAGATCACCTCGGTCGAGCAGGGCACAAACGCCAAGCAGGCCGTCATCAACTTCAAGGGCGCCAACGCCGCCTGGTCGGCCCTGTTCAAGACCTTCCTCAACCCCAAGGCCGCCACGGTCGACAACTTCAACAACGCGTACGTCAAGACGGCACACCCGGAGTGGGGTGCGGGTCCGTACACGGTCGGCACATGGGACACCCACTCGGGCAACATCACCTTCGTCCGCAACCCGAAGTGGTGGGGCAAGAAGGGCAAACTCGACAAGCGCATCTACGTCAACCTGGAGTCGACCGCCGCGGTCAACGCCTTCAAGAACGGTCAGCTCGACTACGTCTCCGCCGTTGACGCGGAGAGCCTCAAGCAGGTCAAGGGGCTCGCGGGCACGGAGATCCGCAGCGGCGGCAGCCCCTTCGAGTACTCGCTCTACTTCAACACGAAGTCCTCGGTCCTCTCGGAGCCGGCCGTCCGCAAGGCCATCGAGGAGACCGTCGACCGCACGCAGATCGCGAAGATCCAGTTCCAGGGCCTCGACTACAAGGAGCCGCTGCCCGGTTCGGCCGTGCTGTACAGCTTCCAGAAGGGCTATCAGGACAATGTCTCGGCCGTGCTGAAGTACGCGCCGGACGAGGCCAAGGAGGCGCTCGACGCAGCGGGTTGGAAGCCCGGGGAGGACGGCATCCGCGTCAAGGACGGCAAGAAGCTCGAAGTCGGCTACACGCTCATCGGCGACGATCCGCTGGACAAGGCCATCGCCAACGCGTTCGCCGCGATGCTGAAGCCTGCCGGTGTCCATCTCGTCATCAAGAAGGCCGACGAGGCGGACTTCTCCAAGATCCTCAGCGACCGCAGCTTCGACCTCTTCCTGTCCGGGAACCGCTCCATGGACCCGTTCGGTGCCCGCTACCTGTGCGACTTCTACTGCTCGGACCGTGACTCCAACATCACCGGGTCGGGTACGCCAGCCCTGGACAAGGAGATCATCGCCACCACCGAGATCGCCGACCTCGACGAGCAGGCCGCGGCGGTCGACAAGGTCGAGCAGAAGGCGCTCCAGGAGTACGCCTTCCTCCCGCTGTTCAGCGGCCCCTCGACCTACGCCGTGAAGAAGGGCCTCGCCAACGTCGGCGCGACCATCTTCTACAGCCCGCTCCCGGAGACGGTCGGCTGGGAGAAGTAACCGACGCCCGCACCGCTACAGCGGAACGAGCAGTCGGCCGTGTCATGCCCGGGCCTGGGGTGCGCCGGTGCGTGCGGTCCACAGGTCGGCGAGCGAGGTGGCGAGGGTACGTTCGGGGTGCCAGCCCAGAGCCTTGGCGGCGGCTGTGATGTCCGCCTGCTGCCAGGAGATGGCTGACGAGCGCTGAGAACCGGTACCGTTCTCGTCGATTCGGCCGCGGAATCCGCTGATCCCGGCCAGGCCTTCCGCGACCTTGCGGACCCGGGTGGCGCTGCCGCCGGCGATGTTGAGGATGCGGGGCAGCGGGCCGGGCGCGGTGGTGGCGAGGGCAGCGGCACGGGCCACATCCCGTACGTCGACGAAGTCGCGGTACGCAGCCAGGTCACCGACCCGCACCGCGCCGTCCGGCCCGACGCGCAGCAGTTCGTCGGCGAGCCGCCCGGGCAGGCTGGTGCCGGGCGAGCCCGGCCCGACCGGGTTGAATACCCGCAGGACGACGGCGTCCAGCGCCGCCTCGACGACGGTCAGCGAACCCGCCAGTTTGGTGGCCCCGTACGCGCCCTGCGGACAGGTGGCGGAGTCCTCGCCGAGCGGCTGCCCTGCGGTCGTCCCGTACTCGCCTGCGGATCCGAGATGGACCAGGCGTACCGGGATGCCGGCCGCGGTCAGGGCCTCGCACAGCACGGCTGGCCCTCGGGCGTTGGTCTCCGCCAGCAGAAGCGGGCCGCCTCCGACGGCGCCGGCGCAGTTGACGACGGCGTCCGGGGCCAGCGCGTGCAGGTCGGCGGCGAGAGCGGGGACCGCGGCGGTGGTGAGGTCGACCCGCAGGTCGGCGACCGGGGAGCGGCCGGCGCGGAGCACCTGGACGCCGGACAGCGCGCGTAGGTGCTCTGTGATGTGCCGGCCCAGGAACCCCGTGGAGCCCAGGACGAGGATGCGCATCAGGTCACGCTCCCTTCAGCAGCAGGTCGCGGTAGGTGGAGAACTCGGCGTTCGCCCGGTCGTAGTCGTCCGGGCGGCCGATGTCCAGCCAGTAGCCGTCGAACTCGTAGGCGGCGGGCGGGGTTTCGGCGCGCAGCAGGTCAAGGACCAGTTCGTCGAAGCCGAGCGGCAGTCCAGGGATGTAGCCGTCCAGGGTGGACCGGGAGAGCCCGTAGACGCCCATGGACACCCGGTAGTCCAGGGTCGGCTTCTCGGTGAAACCGACGACCTGCCTGCTGTCGGTGGTGAGAACGCCGAAGTCGATCCTGACCTTGCGGCAGTACGTGGCGATGGTGAGCGGCGCGCCGTCGTCCTGGTGACCGCGCAGTACGGCGCCGAAGTCGAGGTCGGTGAGGATGTCGCCGTTCATGACGAGGAAGTGTTCGGGCAGCCGGTCGAGCATGGTCAGCAGCGGGCCCATGGTGCCCAACGGGCTGTCCTCGGTCGAGTAGTCGACGCGCATACCCCACTGGGAGCCGTCGCCGACGTAGGCCCGGATGATGTGGCCGAGGTGCCCGATGGCGATGGTGCAACTGGTGAATCCCGAGTTGGCGAGCTGTCGCATCACGATCTCCAGGATCGCGTGCTGGTCGCCGATGGGTACGAGCGGCTTGGGCAGGGCGGTGGTGTACGGCCGCAGCCGGACACCCTTGCCTCCGGCCAGGATGACTGCGTGCATGGCGGACTCCTTTGTCGGTCGGTCGGTCGGTTGGTTGGTTGGTTGGTCGAGTGGTCGGTCGACGGTCGGCCGGTCGGCCGTCGGCGCGGCATGGGACGAGTCGTCAGATGTTGTAGACGTTCGTCTTGTAGCGGGCGAGGTTCGCCGGGTCGCGGAAGAAGCCGATGGTCGCCTCCAGACCCTCTTCGAGGCTGTGGGCGGGCGCCCAGCCGGTGGCGGCGCGCAGCCGGGAGGCGTCGCAGACCAGCCGCATCACCTCCGATCCGGCGGGGCGGATGCGCTGCGCGTCCTCGCGGACCTCCAGGTCGGCTGCCATCAGCTTGCCGATCAGGGTGACCAGGTCACCGACCGAGATCTCGCCGCCCGTACCGGCGTTGAACGTCCTGCCCACGACGGCCTCGGCGGGCGCGGTGCCCACCGCGAGGAACGCCTGCGCGGTGTCCTTGGCGAAGGTGAAGTCCCGGGTGGGCCGCAGATCGCCCAGGGTGGGGGTCCGTTCCCCGGCCGCGACCTGCCCGATCACGGTCGGGATCACCGCCCGCATGGACTGGCGCGGCCCGAAGGTGTTGAACGGCCGCAGGGTGACCACCTGGGTGCCGAAGCTCGCGTGGTAGCTGTCGGCCAGCCGGTCACCGCCCGCCTTCGAAGCCGCGTACGGGGACTGGGTGTTGATCGGGTGGTCCTCGGTGATCGGCACCGTCTGGGCCGTGCCGTACGTCTCGCTGGTGGAGGTGTGCACCAGGCGCGGGATGTCGAGACGGCGGACCGTCTCCAGGATGTTGAGGGTGCCGGTGACGTTGGTGTCCACGTAACTGTGCGGGGCCTGGTAGGAGTACGGGATCGCGATCAGCGCCGCCAGGTGGTAGACGGCCTCCGTGCCGGTCAGCAGCCGGTCCACCGAGCCGGGGTCGCGTACGTCGCCGAGGACGACCTCGACACTGTCCATCACGTCCTGCGGCAGGGTCTCCAGCCAGCCGTAGGAGGAGAAGGAGTTGTACTGGGCCATCGCGCGCACCCGGTGCCCGGCGGCGACGAGCGCCTCGACCAGGTGCGAGCCGATGAAGCCCTCCGCTCCGGTGACGGCTACGGGTCCGGATTCGGTCACGGGTCTGTCTCCTCTGATGAGATCTGAATCTGAATCGGTCGGCCTGATGAATCTGGATCGGTCGGGCCCGCATGGGGTCACGGCGTTACCGGGGTTACTGCCTGTGCCGGATGTAGGGCCAGGGCGTCGCAGGACTACCGGTTGCCGGGGTCTGGTCAGCGGTGGGCCGTGATGCTGCCCATCCGGGTGTACGCGACCGCCAGGAGCACCGCAGTCGCGCAGCCGCAGGCCGCCAATTCGGCGGTCGCCGGGCTGAGCAGAGCCGGGGTCCGGTATGCCCCGCCCGACAGGGCCGTCTCGGCCACGGCGGCGGCGAGGCAGGCCACGGCGGACGGCCAGGCGATTCCGGCCGCCTGGAGCAGCAGGGCGACCCAGAGCGCCGCGCCGAGGGACAGCAGCGGCAGCGTCGGCACCCCGGTGACCAGTGCCGGGGCGGCGAGCACCGCGAGGTACGCGGTCAGGCACAGGGCGAGCACGCCGGCCGCCCGGAGCCGGAAACCCCGGGGGGTCCGGCTGTGCCGCAGAGCGGTGAGTGTCAGGCTCCGGTAGCGGTAGAGCAGCCACTCGGCCACGCCCATGCTCAGCGTCAGCACGACGGCGGCGGGCCTGCCCGCCGCCGGGGCCATCAGCGTCAGCGCCCCGCCGGCCAGGCCGAACAGGCCGTACGGGACGGAGGCGGTGAGCCGGGCGGTGCTCAGCGCCGCGGAGCCTGTGGTGCGCAGCGACCGTACGATCTCCCGTACCGCCGACAGTGCCGCCGCTGCGACGGTGGCCAGCAGCAGTACGGCGACCGTCGCCGGGCCGGGGCGCCACAGCGGTATGCAGGCCGCCCCGGCCGCCGTCGGCAGGAGCGCGATCAGCAGGTGCTGTTCGCGTCCCAGAACGAGCAGCGCCGTGGCCGCCGCCAGGTAGAGCGCCTCTCCCGCCGCGAAGGCCGAGACGGCGCCCGCCCCCGAGACGGCCAGTGCGGCCGCCGTCGCTGCCGTCACTCCGGCCGGAGCCCCGAGCAGCAGGCACCGCGCGGCCGCCCGCGGGCCGCCCGAGGCGAGCCGTACATAGGCGCGGTGGGCCAGTGCCTGGTTCCAGGCCCAGGCCACGAGTGCCGAGGCGGCGAGCCCGGCGACCCGGCCGGGCAGCAGCCCCGCGCCCAGGAGGTAGGCCAGCCCCGGCAGGCCGAAGAGCATCCCGCGCAGCAGGCACCGCCGCGGGCCGGCCCGCCACGGGTCGGACCCCGGTCCGGGGTCCGGGAAACGGCGCGGCACCCTGGCGTACAGCTCCTCGGCGACAGCGAACAGGTCTCGTCGCGAGTAGCGGGTGGTGATCTGTTCGTGCGTCAGTCCGTCGGCCTCCAGCACCGCCGCTATCTCGTCCGGGTGGACGGCGGCCCCGCACACGTCCGACAGCCGTTCGGCGAGCTCGTCGAGCGGGTCGTCGGCCCAGGCCGGCCGCTGCGGCGGGGTCGGCAGGCGCAGCAATACGGTTCGGTCGTCGCCGTACCGGGTCACCACTCACCTCCGGCCAGTCGGGCGCGCGGCGCCGGGTCCTCGGCCGGGCGCGTCCGGTACTCGCCCGCTGCCAGCGCGCCGTAGATCTCCCGGAAGGAGTCGATGGTGTGCCGGAGCGTGAACTGTTCGATGACCCTCAGCCGTGCGGCCTCGCCCATCCGGGCCCGGCGGGCCGGCGCGCGCAGCAGTTCCAGGGCTGCCCGTGCCATCGCCTCAGGTTCGCGCGGTGGTACGACGAGTCCGGCGTCGCCCACCGCCTCGCGAACCCCGCCGACGTCGGTGGAGACGGTGGCCCGGCCGCAGGACATGGCCTCGATGAGAGTGAAGGGGAAGCCCTCACTGATGCTGGAGAGCATGACCACGGTGCCCGCCGCGTAGGCGTCGCGGATGTCCTCCACCCGGCCCTCGAAGACCACCGCCTCGGCGATGCCCAGCTCCCGGCTGAGAGCCTGGCAGCGTTCTCGGTAGGCCTGGCCGCCACTGGGTGTGCCGCCGAACAGCCGCAACCGCGCCTGGGGAATCTCCCGGCGTACCAGGGCGAAGGCCCGGATCAGCGTTTCCAGGTCCTTGATGGGATCGACCCGCCCCGCCCAGGCCAGCGTGGGGGTCTCCGGTTCCGGACCGGCGGGAGGAAAGGCCCCGGGGTCCACGCCGTTGTAGACGGTACGGATCTTGTCGGGTGCGGTGCCGCCACGTTCCTCCCAGCGTCGGTTGTAGTGGTTTCCCGGCGTGACGAGCGCGGCGCGGGCGTAGGTCTCCTGTGCCAGCAGCCGGAAGAAGCCGAGCAGCAGTGCCTTCACCGGCCAGCGGTAGCCGCCGGCGACGTAACCGAGGTAGCGCTCACGCAGGTAGACGCCGTGTTCGGTGAGCAGCAGGGGCGTGCCGTGCAGGTGCCGGGCCAGCAGTCCGGGGAGGGCCGCGAGTCCGCCGCTGACGGCGTGGGTGATGCCGTGCCCTGGTGGGTCGGCCGCCAGCGGGCGCAGGGCGTGTTCCAGCAGGTCGGTCGCGGTCAGTACGTCGTGCATGGTCGGCCGGGCGGCACGGGTGGGTATGCCCCGACGGTTCCAGACGGCGGCCAGGGTGCGTAGCGCCTCCTCGGTGCGCAGTGCCGCCGTCAGTTCCCCGTACCGGGCCCGTGCCGCGAGGGCGTACAGCCCTGCGGAGAAGCGCTCCAGGGTGCTGGGGCCGATGTAGGAGCCGGGACCGGGACCAGGATCGAGGAGGGCCAGCAGGAACATCTCGTAGGTGTCGAGGAAGCCCCGCAGCCGTCGGCCACGCGGTGCGCGGCCGGTCGGCGTCGGTCCCCAAGTGGGTATGGAGACCACCTTGCTGACGTGCGCGGGCGTCTCCCAGGTGAGGGGCTCGCGGCCGTCACTCGTGACCGCGAGTACCTGGAAGTCCACGTCGGGCATGCCGTGGATGAGCTGGTCGCACCAGACGCTCACTCCGCCGTGGCTGTGCGGGTAGGTGCCCTCGGTGAGCATGGTGACGCGGGTCGCGCCGGTGTCGATGGCCGCGCCGGCCCTGGCGATGCCGAACGGCGGTGTGTCCCTGAATGCCGACATGGTGCGTTCTGTCCCTGCCAAGGTCCCGTATCCCTGTGTCCCCGTGTCCTGTTGTGCCTGTTCGGCCCGCTGGGACGGTGGTGCCCGCCGTGCTGGTCGCGCCCGCTGGTCACGGTCAGCGCTTGCGACGGACGGTGTCGCCGGGACCTGCCGGGACGGGGTCGGCCACACCGCTGGGCACACGCAGCGCGGGCGCCGGTGCGGCTGCCTTCGCGGTGCCGGTGACGGCGGGAACCGCGGGCGTGGCCTGCGTGGTCAGTTGCAGGGTGACCGAGGCCTGCAGCAGGCCGGGGGTGGTCCAGCCGGACAGCTGACCGGCGTATTCCGTGCCGAAGGCGGTGCTGCCGATCAGCTGCTTCTGGACGGTGCCGGCGGGCATCGTCGCGCCGGTCTGGGTACCGCTCGGCGAGCTGATGGTGACCGTGTTGCCGATCCGATAGGCGGTGACCTGGTTGTTCTTCACTGCGGCGGTCCAGGCGGCGCGGTACTTGAGCTCGGTCCCGATGTCCTTCAGCCGCAGATTGACCAGCGGGGTGTTGGCGGCGTAGAGGCTGGTGTAGTCGCCCAGGATCTTGTCCAGCACCGGGTAGGCGATGCGGTCCTCGGCGAGGTTCGACTGATGCATGTACACCGGCCGGGGGTCGTTGGAGAGCGCGTGCCCGAGGGCGATGCGGCTCTCCAGGGGGACGATGTACGACGTGTAGCCGGTCTGGGGGTCCAGCGGAGCGCTCAGGCAGGTGGTGGTCGAGGAGCCCTCGCAGACGCCGCTGCCGCCGTCGGCCCTGCTGGTGTAGATGAAGTTGTACTCGTCCACTTCCTCGGTCGCGCGGCCCACGTTGTAGTAGACGTTCATCGGGAAGCGCGGCGCGGTGAGGGCGGAGCCGATCTGGCGCTGCTGCGGGTCCCGGGAGTTGTCGCTGGCCAGCCACTTCACCCCGGTGGCGGTCAGGGACGGGCCCAGGTTGGGGTTGTCAGCGGGCTGCTGTGGCAGCACCTTCATCCCGGAGTGCTCACCGGTGACCAGTTCCGTGTTGTCGAGGGCGAGGCCCTTGCCGCTCGCCCAGGTACGGTTCTGGGTGATCTGCGAGGTGATGTCGGCCTGGCTGACCCACTGGATCTTTCCGCTCGCGTCGGTGGAGCACTTCCACGGCACCACGCTGACGTCCTGGACGCAGCCCAGGAACGGGTGCAGGTAGGTGTGGTTGACCCAGCGGAAGGCGCTCTTGTCGGCGATGAGCTGGGCCGCCGTCGGGTCGGCGCCGCCGTGTTCCGCCTTGTAGTCCTCGCTGCCGCCGCCGTTGAACACCATGTCCAGGGTGAGCCCGTGGGCGGCGGACCACTGCTTGACGTACTGGGCGTCCGCGGCCGTCATCCGGATCGGGTCGGGGGTGGCACCCCCGCCCGGGGCGCAGTCCACGTCTCCCGGGGTGCAGTTGAGCGAGGTGTTCCACCGGTCGTCGCCGAGGAGGACGTCGTCGACGTGGACCGCGAAGTAGTTGCGGTCGGCGCCCAGGTGGATGCCTTGGGTCAGCCACTCGACGATGCCCCGGCTGAGCAGCCGGTACTGCTCCTGGTACTGGTTGTAGACGAAGTTGACGACCAGTTCCCGGCGCCCGTCGTGGGCGTACTCGCCGACGAGCGAGCCGCGCGCGGAGCTGCCCGGGATCGGGGCGTCCACATAACTGGTGAACGTGGCCCCGGCCTGCTGTTGGGCGAGCGGCACGGCCAGATAGCCGTAACTCTCGGACACGTCGGGCGCGTTGTCCTCGAAGGGGACGTTCCCGTCGAGGTAGCCGAAGGGGCCGGCCTTTCCGGCGGACGTCACCTGGGCGGTGGCGCCGTCGAGCGAGCCGATGTACCCGGGCGCCTGCGCGTAGTTCAGGCCGACCTCGGGCCTGGCGTAGGTGTAGGCGTCGGCCTGCCGGATGCCGAAGGTCCGCTCGAAGGTCGCGAGGGCCGTCATCTCGGCGGAGCCGGCTCCGAACGGGTTGTCGTTCGGCAGTACGACGGCCTGGTACTTGGCCCTGGGCCGGCCGCTGACGGTGTCGCTGAGGAAGGTGGCGTTGATCTGCGGCCGCCCGCTGTCGGCGAGGTCGACCCTGGTGTACGGGGTACCCGCCGAGTCGAGTTCGGCGGTGATGGCCCCGGTGGCGGGACCTCCGTCATCGACGACGAGCACCTTCAGGTCGATCCTCGGCTCCAGCGTGGCCGCTCTCGCCGCTATGGGCGAGGTGACGAGTGTGAGCGCGGCAGCGCTGCCGCACACACCGGCTTTCCACAGCATGCGACGCATGATGAACTCCCCCCGGCGCCGCAGTTCGGTGCGGCACGGTATAGCAGTGGATCAGATTTCGATCAGATAGTGATAGAAATTGCGCAGAATTGCCTACTTGCGGACACGACCGTGCCAGAAGTGAATGCAACCGCGTATACGCGGATCCCCCGATTCCCGCGCCCCCATCGCCCAGAGGTATATCACCCCCTGATCCAACGACGAGGCTTACAGTCTGTTTAACAAGAGGCCCACGTGGGCCCATCCGACGGAATCAGGAGCATGGCATCACCCCCCACCACCGGGGCGAATGATCAAGAATATGCGCAGCTCAGAGCATATGCATTACGTAAGCGAAGGGCCGGGGAGAGCGTCGGAATCCCGCCCGCGATCTCGCCTACCGGCAACTAATCAGATCACCCGATGGTGCGATTCTGACGAGATGGCCGTGCGAATTGTTCCCGCATCCGCTAAACGACCCCGCACCCCCGGAATCCCCGGATCTGCCGGGGATCCCCGGATCCCCCGGATCCCCGGCAGATCCCTCAGCTCAGGCTCGCTGGATCCAGTCACGGTCCAGACGGTCGGTCAGACCGGCGGCGGCGAAAGCGGCCTCCAGCTCGTCGCGGCCCTCGGTGAAGTGGGCCCAGCTGTCGTGATGGACGGGAACGACTCGGCGGGCGCCGAGAATCCGGGTGGCCCGGGCGGCCTGGGCGCTGTCCAGAACGAGCAGTCCGCCGTCGAAAAGCACGGGGAATCGGGGGGCTCCGGCGAAGAGGAGGGCGGTGTCCACCGGGGAGAACCGCTCGGCGATCTCCCCGACCGCTTCGAGGGAGGCATTGTCACCACTGACGTAGACCGTGGGCAGACCCTCGCCGGCCAGGACGAAACCGACGACCTGTCCGGTGAGCGGCTCGACCTCCTCGCGCGGACCCGGCCCGTGGACGGCGGGGACGCCGGTGACGGTGATCGTGCCGCCGCCGGGCCGGTCCAGCTCGACGGACTCCCAGTCGGCCAGGCCCTTGGCCTTCGCACCAAGGCGCTTGCCACCGCCAGGCGTGGTGAGGACGAGCGGGACGTCGGCAAGCAGGGCGCGACCGGAGGTGTCGAGGTTGTCGGCGTGCTGATCGTGCGAGAGCAGGACCACGTCGAGGGGGCCCAGGTCAGCGGGGGTGGCGATGGAGGGGGCGGTCTTGGTCAGCGTCGGGCCGGGCGCGTGGTAGTCACCGGGGCCGTCGAAGGTCGGGTCGGTCAGGAAGTGCAGGCCGCCGTACTCGAAGAGGGCGGTGGGGCCTCCGAGGACGCGGACCGGGAACTGAGCGGCGCCGTGCTGGGACATGCCAAAACCTCGTTTCTCACGGACAAGTTCCGTATTTTCCGTGACGTCAGACTAGGTGGGCATCACGGAAAAATGCAAGCGATACCATGAGGACGTGAAAGAGACCGCCGCCGCTGCCGACATCACACGGACCGTCCTCCCCCCGGCTCCGGGTGCCGACCGCTACCGCTCCCTGGACTTCGCCGACACCGCCTCGACCCTGGCCGCCGGCCAGAGCTACGACCTGCTCGACACCCCGGAATCCGCGATGCGCTGGCTCGCCACCCACGACCTGACCTCGCCCGACGTGCGGCTGTACGAGGTGTGCGCACAGCGGATGCGGACCCTCCGCGGCCATGTGCGGGCCCTGTTCGCGGCCCGCGTCGACGGCACCGCCCCACCTCAGGAATCTCTCGCGGCAGCGAACGAGGCACTCAAGGCCGCCCCCACCGCGCCCCTCCTCGCCTGGGACGGAGCACAGGGGCTGCACCGAATCCAGGCCCACCCCACCGACCAGGCCGTCAACCATGCCCTGGCGACCCTCGCCGCCGACGCCGCCGACCTGCTCACCGGCCCCGACGCCGAACTCCTCGCCGCCTGCGGGTCCGCACCCTGCGACCGGTTCCTCCTGCGCACCCACGGACGGCGCCACTGGTGCTCCACCCGCTGCGGCGACCGCGCCCGCGCCGCCCGCGCCTACGCCCGGCGCAGCAGCACCTCGGCCTGACACGCACGGTGAGCCAGGGCCTTGCCGGTGGGGGGGACGGTCACGCCCTGGTCACCCTCGTCATCAAGGCAACCCACTGCCTGATGCCGGCCGGCGCAGGCTTCAGGCTTCGCTTTCTCCGTCCCGGGCCGGCCGCTCCGTCCAGGCGCAGCTGAGCGGTACCGGCCGGCGGTGGCGAGGGGCGGACCAGTGGACGTGCTCCCAGTGGCCGGTCCGCTGTCCGAGGGTCACCGGGACGATCCAGGGGCGGCCGGAGAGGCCCGTGCCGACGGCCTTCACGCAGGCCTCCTTGGCGGTGAAGATCCAGGCGAACTCACGCCGGCGCCTGTCCTCGGGCAGGAGGGCCAGGGTTTCGGCGTCTTCGGGCGAGCAGCAGAACCGCAGCATCCGGTCGCTGACGCGGGACGGGATCTGTACGTCGATACCGACGTCGCGGTCCCGGCCGACGGCCGCGGCGGCCCAGCCGGAGGAGTGCGAGAGGCTCACGCCCAGGCCGGGACGGTCGGGCAGGTACGGCCGGCCACTCCGGCGTGCGGCGACGGGCCCGGCCCGGATGTCCTCGCCGATCTCCCGGAGCAGGGCCCGCAGCAGGGTCCGTGAAGCGGCGTGCTCCACGGCGCGCCACGGCGGCAGGTCCGAAGCCGCCGCCTGGTCCATCGCTGCGACGGGCAGCGTCTCCAGGATCTCCTCGTTCCGGGCGACCAGGTAGTGCACGCCCTCGGCTGCCGTGCGCAGCCGTGTTTCCCACCGCACCGTCGACGCGCTCATCGGGACACCTCGGCGGGCAGTGGTGGCGGTCGGTCGCGCACGGATGGCCAGGGTGCGGACGGCCGGGTGCGCTCGGGCAAGGCCGACCTCCGGATCGACGAGACCGAGAGCATCCAGGGCCGGCCGTCGGCTTGCCGAAGGGTCGGCCCCGGCCCGGACCGAGGAGACCGAGAGCATCCAGGGCCGGCCGTCGGCTTGCCCAAAGGCCGGCCCCCGCCCGGACCGAGGAGACCGAGAGCATCCAGGACCAGCCGTCGGCTTGCCCAAAGGCCGGCCCCGGCCCGGACCGAGGAGCGAGGGCATCCGGGGCCGACCATCGGTTTCTGCGGGTCGGCCCCGGTCCGGTCCGGTGTCATTCAGGCGCGCTCCGGTGCCCGGCGCAGGCTGCGGATCGGACGGGCGGCCAGGAGGGCGGCGGCGGTGAGGAAGGCGACGACGACTCCCACCATGAGCACCTCGTCGGTGCCGAACGCGTCGACGGCGGGGCCGGCCAGCGCGCTGCCGATCGGATACATACCGACGGAGCCCGCGACCTCGTAGGCGTGGACGCGGTTGAGTACCTCGCCCGGCACCTGGGTCTGGACGCTCGTGGCCCACATGACGCCCCAGACGCCGATCCCGACCCCGACCGCGACCTGGGCGGCGGCGAGCATCCAGACCGGCCAGCCGAGCACGATGCCCAGCGGGTAGAGCGGGTAGGCCATCATCGCCACGGCCCCGGCGGCGAGCGGCCGTTCGGGCTTGTAGCGGATCGCCAGCAGACCACCGGCGACGGTGCCGGCGCCCAACGCGGCATTGACCAGGCCGAAGGCGCTCGCGCCGTGCTCCGGCACGATGACGCCGGCGGCCACCGAGAGCTGCGGGCCCCAGGAGAGCACCGCGTAGAACATCCAGATCAGGATGACGCCCCAGAGCCAGCTGCGGGAGCGGAACTCCTGCCAGCCGACCACGAGGTTGCGCCACAGGCTCTCGCCGGCGGGCGGGGCGGGCACCACTCCGAGCCGGAGCGCGAACAGGCAGATCGCACTGGTCCCGTAGGCGACGGCGGAGATCACCATCACCCAGCCGGTGGACCCGAACCCGACCAGGGTGCCGGCCAGTGCCGGGCCGCCGAGGCCGGTGATCGCCTCGGACGTGCGCAGCACCCCGTTGGCGCCCTGCACGTCCCGGGACACCAGCGGGACGGTGGAGGAGGCGCCCGGCTGGAACAGCGCGTTGGCGGTACCGGCCACCACCAACAGCCCGTAGAGCTGCCAGAGATGGTCGATGCCATGGATGAAGAGGAGGGCGAGCAGCACGTGGGCGGTGAGGTTGGCCAGATCCGCGATGATCATCATCCGGCGGGCGGTGAACCGGTCGGCGAGCACCCCGCCGAACAGGACCAGGCCGGCGAACGGGGCGACCAGGAAGGCCATCGAGTATCCCGCGGTGCTCAGGCCGTACCCGCCGCTGAGCAGACCCGCCGCGACCGCGACCGGCAGCATGGCCCAGCTGAGCAGACCCGCGCTGCGGGCGACGAAGTAGTACCGGAAGTTACGGGACCAGATCGCCGGCTCCCCCGGCGAGGGCGCCCCGCCGGGCCCGTCCTTCGTCTGCGGGGACGCCACCGCCGCCGGGTGATCCGCCAAGCGTTCTTCCATAGTCCTTCAGTCCTTCGGTCGTTGATCGTGATCGTCATCGGTCGAGCGACCGCGTGCCGTCCGTTCCGTCCGTTCCGTCGGTCCCGTCCGCGCCGTCGGTGCCGTCGGTGCCGTCGGTGCCGTCGGTGCCGTCGGTGCCGTCGGTGCCGTCGGTGCCGGTGGGTGCGGGCAGTTCCGCCACGGGGACCAGTTCCAGGCCGCGTTCGAGCAGGCCCTCGACGATCGACGGAAGGGCCTGCACGGTCTGGCCGCGATCGCCGGCGCCCTCGTGCATCAGCACCACCGAGCCGGGTCCGGCGGCCTCCAGGACGGTCGCGGCGATCCGCTCCGGCCCCGGCCTCGACCAGTCGCGGGTGTCCACGTCCCACATCGTCAGGCTGGTCGCATGGCCCTCAAGGGCGTCCAGCACCTCGGGGCTCAGGGCGCCGTACGGCGGCCGGAACCGGGTCGGAGCCGTGCCGGTCACCCGGTCCACCACCTCCGCCGTACGGTCGATCTGCTCGCGCAGTTGGTCCGGCGTCAGGTCGAACAGGAAGGGGTGCGACCAGGAGTGGTTGCCCACCTCGTGGCCGGCCGCGGCGATCCGGCGTACCAGGTCGGGCAGTGCGGCGACATGGTGACCCACGCAGAAAAAGGTGGCCCGGGCTCCGTAGCGGTCCAGGATCTCCAGCACCTGGCGGGTGTGCACCGGGTCGGGTCCGTCGTCGAAGGTGAGCGCGACCCGTGGGGTGTCCCGGCGGCCGTGCTCGAAGCAGCGGCCCGCCGCTGTCAGCGCCGCCAGGATCGGCTCGCCGCGCCGCACGCCTTCGAAGTACTCCTCGGCGCGGCCGGTGAGGGTGCCTCCCTCGGCGGTCACCCGGGCCAGCGCGCCGGGCGCGGCCCGGGCCTGCTCCGCCAGCTGTCCGGCCGGGACGGAGCCGAACCGTGGCCGCGGCGGCAGCAGCCAGGGATCCGCGCGGTACACCTCCAGACCGGCCGCGGTCATCGGGCCGTCGAGGAGGCCGTTGGTACTGTCCAGGACCACGGCCGGCGCCCCGTCTTCCAAGTCCCGTAGCCAGGCGATGAGTTCGGCGACCTGGGCGCCGCCCCAGCCGCTCGGCTCCACCACCCGGTGCCCCACGCCGTCCAGTATCTCGACCCGGTAGCCCTCGCCCGTCCAGGCGATTCCCGCGTATCGCTTGCTCATCAGTCCCCCAGAGCGATCGCCTCGGCGACGACCAGCCGCTCGACCCCGCGAAGGAACTGCTCCATCCCCTCGCGGCTGATGACCGCCGGGTCGGCGGTCATGGCGAGGTCCAGGGCGCCCGGGGCGGTCAGCGCGTCCACCGCCATCGAGACGTTCTTACGGGCCGGGAACTGCGTCGGCCAGGTCAGCTCGGTCCGGCCGATCAGCTCGCCCAGCGCGGCCCGTGGTTTCTCGACGGTGTCGAACGGCCCGACGCCGGGGTCGCGGGTGTCGTTCCACCAGTACGAGTGGTCGGCCGCCTCGCCCTTCTCGACCAGTTGCGCCACCTCACGGTCGAGCGCCCACTTGTCGTACGCGGCGTGCCGGAACGCGCTGAACGCGACGGACCGGGTCCGCCGTACCGCGTCCGCGAAGTCCCGGTCCGCGTCCGTGAGTCGGAACAGGGCCTCCTGTGCCACAGTGCTCACCGCCGCGGCGGCGGCCGGCTGGAAGCGGTTGCCCACCACCACCTGGAACAGCACGTCGCTGCTCCCGGACATCCTGGCCAACTGGTGGGAGACCGCGCCCAGCAGCACCGCGGCGTCGCTCACCTCGAGTTCCGCCGCCACCTTCCCGACGGCGATCGCGAGCGCGGGCGAGCGGAGCAGCGCGTTGGGGAACAGCCGGTTCGGATCGGCCGCGAGTTCCGGCGCCGCGGGGCGGAGGAATATCTGCCGGGGTCCCGAGGTCAGTTGCTCGATCCAGTAGCGGCGGGCCGCCTCGTCCCGGCGCCGGCCGAGCGGCGATGCCTGGAGCTCGGCACCCTCCAGGGGCTGAAGTGCGGGGCGTGCCAGGCGCAGCGACTCGGCGGTCTCCCCCGCTTCGATCGACTCCAGGTCGCGGAGCAGCCGGCCAAGACCCCAGTAGTCCATACCGGTGTGCGCCCCGGCCAGCACCAGCCGGTGGACCAAGCCTTCGCTCTCCACCAGGCCGACCCTCAGGGGCCACTCCCGTGTGTGGTCGAAGGAGCGCCCGGCCAGCTCCTTGAGCAGACCGGCGCTGACTTCCGGAGCCTGCTCGGCCGAGCACGTCCGGATCTCGACCGGAAGCTCGCCGCTGCCGTCGACGACCTGCTCCAGACCGTCCTCGCCGGTCGGCAGGAACCTGGTGTGCAGGCTGTCGTGGAGCAGCAGCAGCTCCGTCAGGTCCGCCAGTACGCGGGACACCGGGCGGGGTGGCGATACGGGGAGGTCGACCGGCAGGTTGTACCGGGGGGCGTCGTCTCCGAGCCGGGTGACGACCCCCCAGATCGCCCGCTGCCCCCAGGTCGCCGGGCCGGTCCCGGCCCTCGCGGAGTCCAGCCTGATGGTCCGCGCCTCAGCCGTGGTCATCGTCTTCCCACCTTCCCTTCGATTACCTCGTCCGATGTCTGTCGCAGCGGGACCGAACGCGGCGAACCGGCTGGCCGCCCGGGCCCAGTGCGTACGGCCGGCCCGCATGCGTCTCCGACCGGGCGCCCGCGCGGGGGCGGACGTGCGGTGGAGGTCACGCGGAGGCGCCCGCGCGGTAGCGGTCACGCGGTGGCGGTCGTGGTCGTGGTCGTGGTCGGCTGAGAACGCCTCGGCCCTCGGGGCGAGTTCGGCCCGCCCGCCGCGACCGGCCCCCGCGGAGTTACCCCTCCCCGTTCGCGAAGAGCGCCGCGTGACTGCGGCCGGAGAGCGGGTCGGTGTCGCACAGCACGATCCGCCGGTAGGTCTGCTGCCACTCCTGCCAGTGGTCGGCCAGCTCCAGCCAGAGGCTGGTGCAGTAGCTGCCCGGGGCCACCCGGTGCACCGCGGTGCGCTCCGGGATGTCCTCGGTGACCCAGGGGCCGAGCACCAGCAGCGTGCCGTCCTCCCCGAGGTCCCGGCCCGCAGCGCCCTCGCCGAGGACGGCTGCCGTCGAACCGGCCGAGTGCGCCCGGACGAACCGCAGGCCGGCCTCGGCCGAGTCCCCGAGGACCAGCGCCGCGGCCGAGTCGACCAGCGGGGTCTCCTGGACCAGCGGGAAGGCCGTCGGCAGCGTGGTCTGTTCCAGCACCGCCAGCACGACCTCCGCGGCCCGCCCAGCCCGGTGGTACGCCGAGGCGATCCGCAGCGCGGTGAAAGGTGCGGCCAGGCCCTGTTGGCCGATCGCGAAGTTGGCCGCACGGCCGCCGAGGCGGTCGGTCAGGTAGGGCGAGACGGCGGTGAACGGCACCACGTCCGGAAGGGCGTGGGTGACGATCAGCAGCTCCGGCCGGCTCCCGCCGACACCGTCGTCGGCCACGAGCAGGTCCGCGAGGTCCCGGTGGTGGACGTGCGAGCCGCGGCTCAGCAGCTCCTCGTCCGGCTTCTCACCGAAGGGAGTGAGCAGGTCGCGGTAGTAGTCGAGCGCGGCCGGGCTGCCGCCCGGTGCCCGGCCCTGCGGCGAGCGCACCGCCGCCGCGGCCCGGACGGCGAGTCCGCTCATGACGTCCCCTCTTCTGCGGCCCGGACTGCAAGTCCGTTCATGACGTCTCCTCTTCTGCGGCCCGGACTGCGAGCCCGCTCATGACGTCTCCTTCGTCTTCGCCGAGCACGGCGAGCCCGCTCATGACGGCCCCTCTTCCTCGCGGAGCGCGGCCTCGACGTAGTCCGCGAAGGACCCCATCGTCCGCAGATGGTCGATGTCGAGCTCCTCCGGATCGACCGAGATCCCGGTCGCCTCCTCGACGGTCATCAGCAACCCCAGCACGGCGAGGGAGGTGAGCTGCAGTTCGTCGAAGAGTGCGGTCTCCTCCTTGAGCCCGGTGATCGGCCGCTCCAGGACCTCGCTGAGCGCCTTCTCGATGGTGACCAGCAGTTCCTGACGGTTCATCCGGCATCACCCGCCGCCGCACGGTGGGTGATCACCATCGCGCCGAAGGTGGCGCCGAGACCGACGGAGACCAGCAGGTAGTGCGCGCCGTCCACCAGGCGGCCGGCGTCGCGCAGGGTCGTGTAGTTGACGAAGACGTCGGAGGCGAAAGTGTGGCTGTAGCGCGGGACGTTGTCCAGGAAGACCTTCTCCGGCGCCACCTCCAGCTCCTTGATGGTCTGCCGCCAGGCCAGCTTGTTGACGTTGTGCGGGATCACCAGGTCGACCTCGTCGAGCGTCAACCCGGCCTCTGTCAGGGCCTGGTGGATGACCTCGGCGATCCTGCTGCCGTACTGCTCCCCGAACTCGGTGTTCTGCTCGGGGGTCAGCTCCAGCCACTGGGCGTACTCGCCGAGCGTCCGGGTGGCGAAGGACCTGACCACGTCGCCGTCACCGTCCAGGGTGATCAGGCAGGACGCCGAGGCGTCGGCCATGATCGCGGTGTTGGGCACGTGCTGGACGATCGGCGAGTACGCCCGCTCTCCGGTGACCATCAGGGCGTACGAGCCCTCGGCACCCTCCGCGCGGAGCAGTTCGCCGAGTACTTCGATGGCGCCCAGGCTGCTGACGCAGGCCTGGTGGCTGAGGCCGAACGCCTCGGTGCGGGTGAGACCGAGGTCGTCGCGGACCACCTGGGCGATGTCCACGTCGGCCGGGGCCACCGCCTGGGTGGTGTGGGCGTAGGCCAGGTAGTCGACCTGGCCGCCCTCAGGCAGGGTGGCCAGGGCCTCGCGGGCGGCGGGCCGCAGCAGGTCGAGCAGCGAGAGCTCGGGGTCGAAGCGGAGCGTGTCCAGGCCGTAGAACTTGCGGAACACGCCGAGTTCGGCCCGGCGCAGGCCAAGAAGCTCGCCCAGCTCCTCGATCCGCACGCTCCGCTCGGGCAGGTACGACTCGATCCGCTCCAGGGTGATCCGGCGTTCGGCGGTCGGACTGCTCATCAGGACGTCGCTATCTCGGCGCGGATCAGCCACAGCCGGTTGGCGCCACGGCGGTTCCTCGGCTGAACCTCGTACGGCCAGCGGCCCTCACCGGCGCCTGGCTGGCCGGGCTCGCGCAGGTCGGTGGTCTTCCAGCCGTTCGCCGTCAGGAACTCCTCGGGCTCGTCGGAGCCGAAGATCCACGGTGTGCCGTCGGCGGCGAGGGTGTCCAGGAATGCCTTCGAGAACGGGCTGCGCAGCAGGGCGCGTCCCAGGATGTCGAAGGCCAGGTGGCTGCCGGGGGCCGAGGCGGAGGCGAGCAGGCGCAGTAGTCCGGCGGCCTGCTCCTCGGTGAGGAAGAAGGTGAGCGCCTCGGCCACCCACAGGGTCGGGCGTTCGCGGTCGAAGCCCGCTGCCTCCAGGAAGGGCAGCCAGTCCTGGGTGAGGTCGGCGGAAACCTCGCGCCGGTCGACGCGCGGCTCGGCCCCGAGCGCATCCAGCCGGCGGCGCTTCTCGGCGATCAGCAGGGCGTGGTCGACCTCGTAGACCTCGGTGCCGTCCGGCCAGTCGAGCCGGAACGCCCGGGTGTCCATGCCCGCCGCTATCAGCACCACCTGCTGGATCCCGCTCTCGGCGAGGACGTCCCGGATGGCATCGTCAAGGAACCTGGTCCTGATGGAGATGAACGGCAGCAGGCCGCCGCCGGCGTAGCGCTCGATCAGCTCGAAGCCCCTGGGCGCGGCCAGTTCGCGGGCGAGCGGGTCGACGAACAGCGCGTCCTCCCGCTCGGACTCCTGGGCGCGGGCCGCGGCCATCCACTGTGCGGTGTACGAGACTGCATCCATGGTGAAGATCCCCCCTCGGGATCAGGCGAAGAACGCCTTCTCGATGGTCGCCAGGGTCTGGAAGTCCTCGATGTCGATGTTGTCGAAGTCGACCTCGATGCCTGCGGCGTCCTCGATGGTGTAGACGAGTTCGACGAAGGCGAGCGAGTCGACCAGCCGGCTCTCGATGAGGTCGACGTCGGCGGCGAGCTCGGTGCGTTCGGGGTGACGGCCGAGGATCCAGTCCCGGACCTTGTCGATACCTGCGGCGCTCACGGCATTCCCTTCGGATCAGAGGTGGTGATCGAGCGAGGCGGTGGGGTCGAGCGAGGCGGAGTGATTCGGCGAGCTGGTGTGGTCGGGCAAGCTGGTGTGGTCGAGCGAGCTGGTGGCGGCCGCGACGGCGATCGCGAAGTCACCGTCGTGGCTGATGCTGACGTCGATCGGGCCGAGACCGGCGTCGCGTGCCAACTCGGCGACTCCACCGGAGAGTCGGACCCCGGGCCGGCCGCCGGGACCGCGCAGGACCTCGATGCCCTGCCAGGGCACCGGCCTTCCGACGGCGCCGAGAAGTTTGAAGACGGCCTCCTTGGCGGCCAGCCGTCCGGCGATCCCGGCCTGGTCGGGTGCGCCGTCCGGCGTCCGGGACACGGTCAGTTCCTCGGCGGAGAGGAACCGGCTGAGCACCGGCCCGATGCCGGGGTCCAGCAGCTCGCGGACCCGGGAGAGCGGCACGAGGTCGACGCCGATCCGCGGCTGCGTCACGGCACTTCGGCGGCAGCGGCGCGTACGGCGGCCTGCGCGGCGTCGAGATCTTCGTCGAAGTGCTCGGTCAGGACGGCGAGCCAGCGCTCAAGACCGAAGGCCACACAGGATGTGTAGGCATGCTCGCCGGACGCCAGCCGGATACCGCACCGCTCGCCGAAGAAGTTGCGGTGGGTGTTGACCGAGGCGATCGCCAACTCCCCGTACTGGAACTCGTACTTGACCGGGCTGAGCTTCTGCAGCAGCGCGCGGCCGTTGTCGTTGCGGAAGAACGGGTCGCCGGCCGGTACCTTGCCGAGGCCGATCCCGAGCCCGGCGGCGAAGGACTGGATCCGCTCGGTGAAGCCGGCCAGCACCTGCTGGGTGTGCTCGTAGGAGCCGAGTGCGACGATCTCGCGCATCTGGAAGCTGGCGAGGCGGCGCAGCCCGTCGTAGTGGTCCTCGTTCCGGAAGCAGCGGTTGACCAGGGTCACCAGGGTGTCGTCGGCGACCTGGCCGCCCTCGTGGAAGAGGTACGCGCCATAGCAGGTGGCGTGCGGCAGTCCGTATCGTGCCTCGGTCACCGCGCCGGGGCCGAACCGGCCCTCCACCGGCTTGAACTGATCGCCCGTCAGGTCCAGTGAACCGGCCACCCAGGCGAGGTGCGGGAAGTTGGTGTAGACGTCGAACTTCTCCAGGTCTGTCACCGGGAAGAGCGGTGGGGCGCTGATCTCCTCGGCGCCGGCCGCGAGGCCCCAGTCGGTGAAGACCCGGTCGAGCTCCCTGACGAGCCGGGTGGCCTGCGGCCCGAGGATGGCCAGTGCGGGTGAACCGTCGCTTCCGGTGAGGCGGTTCGTCGTTGCGAGATTCGCCGTAGGGCGGTTCGTCGTCGGGCGGCTCATCGGATGAGTCCCGTCCTCTCGAGGAACTTGGCGGTCTTGCGGAAGGTGCGCAGCTCGGCCGCGGCCCGGGCCGGCGAGTCCAGCAGGGCGCGGCGCAGCTCGTGCGGGCGCTCCAGGCCGGCGTCGCGGTAGACCTGCGGGTTGTAGAGGGAGTCGAAGCTGTGCTTCAGGTACCGGCGCAGGTAGGTGGAGATGTCGGCAAGCTCCTGCTCGGTGGCGGTCTCCTTCAGGTCCTGGTACAGCAGGTCGACCAGTTCGCGGCCGAAGGCGATGTGCCGGGACTCGTCCTGGTGGTGGATCCGGTTGATGCCGCGGATCGTCTCGTGCAGCCGCTCGTCCTCGCCCATCTGCGAGTTGAAGTGGTCGACCAGCTCCTCGAAGATCAGGATGCGGGCGAACACCAGCAGGCTCTGGATCTTGGCCGCGGAACCGGACGCACCCGGGCCCGTCGTCTCCGCACCGGCCGGCTGCCGGTAGATCTTCTTGCCGTAACGGAGGCAGAATTCGGCGAAGAACCACATGTGCTCATTCTCCTCACCGATGAAATGGTGGAAGAATTCCGACGGTGTTTCAAAACCGGCGGTGTGGATCCGGCCGACCACCTCGATGAGCAGCTCCCGGATACCGTGCACATTCAGGCTGTAGAAATTGATGCTCTCATGTTTGGAAAGCGTGTGGAGCTGTTGCGGAGTGAGCTTCTCGGCCCATTCCGTCCCGTACGTGGTGGTGAGCTCGGGGCTCATCCACCACATATCCTCGGGGAGTTGATCCGGCCACTCGAAGAGCCGGTACGGGTTGTAGTAGTCGTCGATCGCTTTGCTGGCGAGTCGGTCCAGGATTCCCCGGAACCGGTCGTTTCGGTCGATTACATCGCTGACCATCGCGCGATGTCTCCGTTCGCTTCGGGGTCTCTTTGCGGTTCCCACAGTAGGGATTCCCGCACAGGTTTCTCAACGCCCGAAACCGGCTGCCGAATTCGGTCAGTGCGCAGCCCTGCCGGATGCTTCGTGGCGCGCAGCGAGTTCCGCGCGCAGGGCGGCGTTCTCCTGCTCCAGCCGCGCCATGCGGTCGCGGACCGGGGCCAGGGCGTCGTCGACTTCGCGTTGGCTGAAGCGGGGGGTGATGTGGTTGGGGCAGTTCCAGGCGTACGCCTCGACCTGGATGGTGATGAGGTGTTCGACCGTGCCCTCGCTGCGGGGCGAGTTCAGCCGCTCGGCGAGCGCGGGGTCGTCGCCGGCCGGCACGGCGGTCGCGTGGCCGAACACCTTGAGGCGGGTCTGGCGGGCGTGGTCGATGAAGAAGAGCGCGACCCGGTCGTCGCCGCGCAGGTTGCCGGTGGTGATGTACTGACGGTTGCCCCGGACGGACAGATAGCCGAGGGTGCGCTCGTCCAGGACGTGCACGAAGCCCGCCGGGCCGCCCCGGAACTGGATGTACGGCCAGCCGGTCTCGCTCACACTGGCGAACAGGAAGCCGTCGAGGCCGCCGATGAAGTCGGCCTCGGCGCCGGTGAGCGGATCGGCCCCCTCGCTCGGCGCCCGCAGTTGGCGGTCGGCCGCCGTGGCACTGCCCATCTCTTGCTGGACCTCGCGCACCGCGGAGGTGTACGCGAGGTGGACGAAACGGCTCATGCGGGGCTCCCCACGGGTTGGTGGAGGCGGCTCATCGGGCGCTCCCCACGGTTTGGTTGAAGCGGCTCATCAGGCGCTCCCCACGAGTTGGTTGAAGCAGCCCATTGGACGCTCCCCCACGGGTGGGTCGAAGCGGCTCATCAGACGCTCCCCACGCGTTGGTTGACGCGGCCCATTGGACGCTCCCCCACAGGTGGGCCGAAGCGGCTCATCAGACGCTCCCCACGCGTTGGTTGACGCGGCCCATTGGACGCTTCCCAAGGGTTGGTCGAAGCAGCCCATTGGACGCTCCCCTCGGGCTGGCCGAACCGGCTCATGCGCGCGAACCGCGAGTGGCCGGACAGGCTCATGCGCGCGACCCGTTAGTTGGTCGGACCGGCTCATGCGGCGCTCCTCAGGGCAAGGTCGACCAGGCCGGTGCGGGCGGCCAGTACGCCGGCCTGGAAGCGGCTGGTGGCCGACAGGTCCTGCATGATCGTGGCCACATGGCGGCGGAAGGTCCGCTCGGACATGCCGACCCGCCGTGCGATCACCTCGTCCTTGGCCCCGGAGGCCAGCAGGTCGAGCAGGGTCGCCTTCAGGTCCTCCAGGGTCCCGGCATAACCGGCCGCGCCGGAGTCGACGTCGAACGCCGACTCCCAGACCCGGGCGTGCAGCCCGGCCAGGAAGGCGGCGACCGCCTCCTCGTAGACGACGGCGATCGCCTCGCCCTCACCGGCCGGGATGAAAGCTGTCTTCCGGTCGAAGACCAGGAAGCGGTCGCGCACCTCCTTGGTGGTGCGCACCTGCCCACCGGCCGGCAGGAGTTCACCGATGTGCGCGCGGGTGTCGGAGTCGCCGCGGGCGGTGTGGGGGTAGAGGATCCGCCCCCGGGCGCCGCGCCGCAGCGCCTCAAGCACCAGTGGACGGGCCAGCCGCAGCTCGCGGGTCTCGTGGGCCACACAGGGCTGCATCACCAGGACCTCGGTGGTGCAGCCCTGTGCGGCCTCCAGCAGCCGTAGTTCGATCTCCTGCCGGTCGTCGGTGATCACCACCGGCTCGGCGCGGGTCCTGGCCTGCTTCTGGAACGCGGCCACGAAGGAGCTCAACTGCCCCTTGAATCCGGCGAGTCGGCGACGACTGTCGAAGATCTCCCGTTCCAGGGGGACCAGCAGTTCCACCTGGGCGACCTCCGGGCTGACCGCGACCAGCCGGTCCGTGCCGCCGTCCGCCGGCTTGACCAGGCGCAGTTCGCGCAGCACGTCGACCGCCTGGTCGGCGCGCCGCTGCGGGACGCCGAGCTCCTCGGCGATCCCGGACGGGCTGAAGTCCGCACGTCCGATGGTGCGTTCGTAGAAGGTGACGACGAACTCGTCCACCTCGGCGGACCGTTGGGCTTCCTGACCTGAGGTCTGTGCCGCGGATTCCATCGTCACCTCACTCTGAGCGCGTGGATGATGTTGGCGGGACCGAAGGAGAGGGGCCCGGAACGCCCCGCACGGTCGGCGGCGAACGGCACCGTGAGCTGTTGCAACGTGTCACCTCATGAATCGGCACGGGGAACGGCCTTGCGGTGCGACCAGCCTACGGAGGCGGCCTGGTCGGGCCCCTACAGCCGGACCAGAGGGCGGGGAGGCCACCGGGATGCCTATCCCGGCCGAACGCACCGGCGCTGACCTGTGGTTCTGCCGGTCGCCGCCGATCCGCCCACTGGAACCGGCAGAACTGGTGCAATTGCCGGAGCAGTTGTCGTGCCGCCCGGTCGGGTCGGGGGCACGACAAAGCTCGAGTTCATCCGTGCGCGGGCAAGGTACCTCGAGCCCACGGCCTTCGAGCGTCCCGAACCTCCGCCTCGCGCGCGCACGACTGCCCGCGGGCTCAGGTGGAGCGGCAGGCTCTCGTCGAGCTCCCGGATCGCGTCCCCGGGACGTCCCGGCGTACGGTCGTCGCTCCCCAGGCCGGTGGGCGAGTTCGTTTCCCACCAGCCGAGTTGAGGTCGCGGAAGAGCTGGGCCACGTGGGAGAAGTGCTCGGCGGCCTCGTTCAGCCGGCCGAGCTTCCAGCAGATCAGCCCCAGGTTGGTGACATCGGCGGCGGTCTCCGAACCGTTGCCGCGCCGGGTGAGTTCACGAGCCTGGGAGAGGTGGTCGTAAGCAGACCGCATCGCGCCGTTCTTCTGGTGCGCCGCGGCGATGCGACGCAGCGCCAGTACCTGCCCGTCGAGCCAGCCGGCCTGCCGCGCGAGCTCCAGCGCACTGCCGAACAGCTCAAGGGCCTCCGCGTTGTTCGCCAGCGCCCAGTGGCATTCGGCGCGGCGCAACTGAGCGGCGGCCTGGGCCTCCGGCTCGCCGTCGGCAACGGCGGCGAACAGGCCGGCGGTCGCGACCTTGAGGCAGTCGCCGGTGTACTTCCCCACCGAGAGATGGCCGTGCAGGGTCTCCGCCAGCCGCCAGGCGACGGTGGTGAAGCCCGCGCCGGACGCCTGGAGGACCGCGCCGACCAGGTTCTCCCGCTCGCTGTCCAGCCACTCCGAGGCCTGGCCGTGGCCCGCGAGGACCAGCGCGGCCGAGGGCACCGTACCGGCGGACGGGGCCGCCGCGGGCTGCGGCCGGTGGAGCAGTCGGGCCGCTGCATCGGCGTGGTAGAGGTACCAGTCGAAGAGCCGCTGCCGGGCGGCGTACGCCTCCTGTCGGCTGACCAGCTCGCGGGCGTAGGAGCGCAACAGGTCGTGCGGCCCGAACCGGCCGGCCGCCCGTTCCTGCACCAGATCCGCGTCCGTCAGGCTCACCAGCAGTCGGGCTGCTTCGGCCGAGGTCGAGTCCGCCAGCGCCGCGGCGCCGTCCGCGGTGACGTCCGGGCCGGGCATCAGGCTGAGGAGCCGGAACATCCGCTGGGCCGCGGCCGGGAGCGCGCGGTAGGAGAGGCCGAGGGCGGCCCGCACCGGCGAGCGCCGGTCCCCTTCGATGTGCGGTCGGCCGAGCATGTCGTCACCCGCCAACTCGGCGCAGTACTCGGCGATTTCGGCCTTGCGGGTCAGCAGGTCGGCACCGGCGATCCGGATGGCCGACGGCAGGCCACCGCACAGCCGTACGAGTCTGCGGGCCGCCTCTTCCTCGGCCGCGACCCGGCTCTCGCCGACGATGCTGCCCAGCAGTTGGCGGGCCTCGTCCGGATCGAGCACGTCCAGCCGGAGCTGGTGGGCGCCGTCGCTCGCGACCAGCCCGGCGAGCTGGCTGCGACTGGTGATCACCACCGCGCAGCCCCGGGCGCCCGGGATGAGCGGCCTGACCTGCTCGGCGTCGCGCGCGTTGTCCAGCACGATCAGCATCCGCTTGTCGGCGAGCAGCGTGCGGTACAGCGCCGCGGCCTCGTCCTCGTCCGTGGGCAGTTGGTCGGGCGGAGCGCCCAGTGCCCGGAGGAACTGCGCCAGGACGTCACGGGGGCGCAGCGTCGGCAGCGGGGAGTGACCACGCAGGTCGACGAAGAGCTGCCCGTCCACGAAGTGCACGCGCCGCGCCTGCGCCCAGTGCGCGGCGAGCGCGGTCTTGCCGACGCCGGGCGCGCCCACCACGGCCACCACATGCGACCGGCGCGCCGGGTCGGACGAGACGAGGACGTCCAGCTCCCGCATCTGGCACCGCCGTCCGACGTAGAAGGCGGACCTGGCGGGGAGTTGGACGGGGTGGGGGCCGGGGGGCGCCGTGCGGGCGGTCGGCGCGGGGTGGACGGCCGGCTCCGTGGGGCCGGCCGACGCCATGCCGGCCGACGCCATGCCGGCCGACGCCATGCCGGCCGACGGCATGCCGGACGGCTCCATGCCGTCGGCCAGCTTCGTACGGGCGGCCGGCTTCGTCGGGGCGGCGGGCTCCGCACGGTCGACCAGCCTCACGCGGTCGACCAGCTCCGTCGGGACGGCACGTTCCGCGGGACCGGACGGCTCCAAGCCGTCGGCCAGCACCGTGCGGGCGGCCGGCATCGTCGGGGCGGCGGGCTCCGCACGGTCGACCAGCCTCACGCGGTCGACCAGCTCCGTCGGGACGGCACGCTCCGCAGGGCCGGACGGCTCCAAGCCGTCGGCCAGCACCGTACGGGCGGCCGGCATCGTCGGGGCGGCGGGCTCCACAGGGTCGACCGGCCTCACGCGGTCGACCAGCTCCATGGGGACAGCACGCTCCGCGGGACCGGACGGCTCCAAGCCGTCGGCCAGCACCGTACGGGCGGCCGGCATCGTCGGGGCAGCGGGCTCCACACGGTCGACCAGCCTCACGCCATCGACCAGCTCCATCGGGACGGCACGCTCCGCGGGACCGGACGGCTCCAAACCGTCGGCCAGCACCGCGCGGGCGGCCGGCATCGTCGGGGCAGCGGGCTCCACACGGTCGACCAGCCTCACGCCATCGACCAGCTCCATCGGGACGGCACGCTCCGCGGGACCGGACGGCTCCAAACCGTCGGCCAGCTTCGTACGGGCGGCGGGCATCATCGGGGCGGACGGCCCCCTGCGATCGACCGGCTCCATCGCGACCGCGCGCTCCGCGAGGCCGGACGGCTTCACGCCATCGACCGGCTCCGTCCGGTCGGCGGGCGCGGAGTGGCCGCCCTGAGCGGCATGACCGGCCGACGCGGGATAGCCGACCGATACGGGGTATCCGACCGGCGCGGAATAACTGGCCGGCGCAGAGTAGCCACCCTGCGCGGCGTGACCGGCCGACGCGGGATAGCCGCCCCGCGCCGGGTAGTCGGCCGACGCGTAGTAGTCGGCCGACGCAAGATGCTCGGGCCGCCCCGCACCAGGGAGTTGCTGGCGCAGCACCCGCAGGTGGGCGTCGCGGACCTCCGCGCTGGGTGCGATGCCCAGTTCCTCGTCGAGCCGGTCGCGCAGGCGGCTGAACACGTTGAGCGCGGCGGCCTGCTCCCCGCGGCTGGCGAGGGTGAGGATCAGCCGGGCGTGCAGACCCTCGTGCAGCGGCTCGGTGTTCACCATGTCCCACAGCACCGGGACGGCCTCCTCGGGCCGGCGCAGTAGCAACGCCGCGTCGGCGTGCAGCAGCACCGCCTTGACCCGCCGCTCGTTGGCCGCCACCGCGGCCGGATGCCGGCGGAGCACCGGTTCCGCGTCCGCGAGCACCGGCCCCCGCCACCACTGCAGGGCCTGCGTCAACGACTCGTACGCGGCCCCCGGGTCCGGCGCGCGGTGCACGCGCTTCGCCTGGGCCAGCAGTTCGTCGAAGTGGCCGAGGTCGATCTGGTTCCGTGAGGCCTGCAACAGGTAGCCGGTGGGCGTCCGGACGACGGTCGGCGGCGGGACGGTGCGCGGGCCGCCCGGATCAAGCAACTGGCGGACCTGGCTGACGTAGGTGTGGATCAGGCTCTGGTGGGAGCTGGGCGGCCCCGACGGCCAGAGGGTGTCGGCGATCTCCTGCTGGGGGGAGGGTTCGGGGTGTCTGAGCGCAAGCAGCCCGAGCAGGCGGCGCAGCATCGGGCTGGTGACCGGGACGGGGGTCCGGCCGCGCTGGAGGGAGAGCGGGCCGAGGATCAGCAGGCGCGGCCGGCCGACACCGCGCGGTGGCCCGGTGCGGGCGGCGGCCCGCAGTTCCGCAAGCTCGCCGCCCGTCAGCCCCAGCACGTCGGCCAGGCACCGGAGGGTGTGCGACTGGGGCCGCTGGACCCGGCCCCGCTCGATGTCGCGCAGCGCCCTGGTGCTGATCCCGGCCCGGGAGGCGGTCACCTCCTGGCTCAGCCCGGCCCGTCTGCGAAACGACCGGAGCCGTGCGCCCAACGGGCCCGGCTCGCACGCCGGACCCCCTCGGACAAGCCCCGCGACCGACGTCATCTCCGACATGGCATCCCCCTGGTCCGATGACCGCGACCCGTCGATGCTGACCGGCGGCGGCCTTACGATCGGTGCGCGGCCGACTCCGCGGAGGCTTCGGCCGACGCCAGTGTGGAATAGACCAATGCGCCAGGCAAGGGAGAGCCGCCTTGTGCCCCGGACCGGCGGCGTGCCTCGGAACTCCTTGGCCGGTCGCTCGGGCAGCCGTGCTCCGTCGTCCGCGGGCCGGAGCAGGTTCCGGTGCGCGGGGCGGGCCGGATTCGCGCCGGTGAGTTCGGTGAACTGCTCGTGAAAGATGCCGGTTCCGGGCCTGTGGAGCGGGGTAGTCCCCTGAAATGATCTCGTCGCTGACGAAGAACAGTCGGCGACTCTCGACCCATGGGGGGACAAGAACATGAGACTGACCCGTACGGCACTGGTCGTGGCCGCGAGCGCGCTGGCCCCGGCCCTGCTGCTCTCCACGCCGTCCTTCGCCACGGCCACCGCATCGGCGTCCGCACCCGTCACCTCGTCGGCCGCGACGGAACCGACCGACGAGGACAACGCTGTCGCGATAGCCAGAATCCTGGCCGATCCCGCCACCGGCCAGGCCGTGCGCAGGGAGGCCGGGAAGGCTCTCGACGGCACCGCCGCGGACAGGAGCTACTTCCTGCAGACCGGCCGCTGGATCGCTCAGGACGAGGACAACTCCGTCGCCATCGCCACGATCCTGGCCGACCCCGCCACCGGCAAGGCCGTACGCAGGGAAGCCGGGAAGGCTCTCGACGGCACCGCCGCGGACAGGACCTACTTCCTGGAGACCGGCCGTCGGCTCGCCCAGGCCGAGGACGATCGCGTGGCCGTCGCGGCGATCCTCGCCCGTCCCGGCATCAGCGACGCCCTGCGCGCGGCGGCGGAGCAGGCACTGGACGGCACCCCGGAGGAGTTGCGCTACTTCCTGGAGGTCGGGCAGTACGAGGTGGACGGCTGAGACCTCACCGCCGGGTTGGCGCCGTAGGGGCCGGCAGACCGGCGCGACGGTGTGAACAGGGGTGACGGGCCGCCCAGGGGGAACGCTGGAGTTGCCCCTCCAGTCCCCCACCGCCCGGAGGCCCCACATGCTGCGAGGCATCGACGTCAGCGCCTACCAGACGTCGGCGTACGACACCGACGGTCTCTCCTTCGTCTTCATCAAGGCGACGGAAGGCCGTTCGTACGTCAATCCCAAGCTCACCGCGCAGGTGAAGACGGCCCGCGACGCCGAATGCGTAGTCGGCTTCTACCACTTCCTGTGGCCCGGCAACATCACCGCCCAGGCCGAGTACTTCCTCAGCAAGGCCCCGGAGAAGGCGGGCGACCTCCTCGTCGTCGACTGGGAGACGACCGGCGACGGCACCCACGCGAGCAACGCCGAGAAGGACCGCTTCATCCGCAAGGTGAAGGAACTCCGCCCGAACCACCGGGTCCTGCTCTACTGCAACCGCAATTTCTGGCTCAACGTCGACAGCACCTCGTACGCGGGGGACGGCCTGTGGATCGCCGACTACGTGACGGCCGGCAAGCCCCGTATCAAGGCGAAGTGGCGCTTCCACCAGTACACCGACGATCCTCTGGACAAGAACGTCGCCGACTTCAGCACCAAGACGGCGCTACGGACTTGGGCCAAGGCCGGCTGACCTCCCCGTCCCCCCTCCCAGGCCCCGTCAGCCGCGGAAGTCCGCCTGGCGTTCCGGTGACGCGTCGGCCAGGGCCTTCGTGACCGCGGCGGTGTCCTCCGCGAGGCCATACACGGGGGTGCCGGGCTGCTGGCGCCAGGAGTCGTCGAGGCCGCCGGCGTCCACGGTGTCGAAGCCGAGTTCGTCGATGAGGGCGCGGACGACGCGCTTGGCGGTCTCGTCGTCGCCGGCGACCGGGAGGGCGATGCGGTCGGCGGCGCCCGCCGGGCGGGGGAGGTCCAGGAGGTTCTGGGCGTAGATGCCGTTGAAGGCCTTGATGACGGGGTGGCCGATCTGCTGGGCCGTCCAGCGGCTCTCGGTGAGGCCGTCGTCCTCGATGGCGGCGATCCTGCCGTCGCGCTGCTGCGGGTAGTAGTTCCCGGTGTCGATGACCGTGACCCCGTCCGCCGCCTCGTCGAGCAGACCGGACGGCAGGTCCGGCACCGCCTTCACGGGGATCGTGATCACGACGATCTCGGCTCCGCGCGCCGCGTCCTCGACCTTCACGGCTGTCGCGCCGGTCTCCTCCGCCAGGGCGGCGAGGGTCTCCGGGCCGCGGGAGTTCGCGACGGAGACGTCGTGGCCGAGGGTGGTGAGACGCCGGGTGAGGTTGCCGCCGATGTTGCCCGCGCCGATGATGCCGATCTTCATGAGACAGACCCTTCTGGGGTGGATGCTCCTGACACAGATCATCAACCGCAGGGGCCGGACCCGCTATTCCGCCGGCTACGGCGAACGAGTGGCCCGGCTCGGCAGCGCATGCAGGAGGGGCGCCCCCGCAACACGGCGACGCCCCTCTGCGCATGGCTCACTTGTTGAGGTGGGCCCAGAACTCCTCGAACGACAGGAGCTTGTCGCCGTTGAGGTCACGGCTGGCGATCACGGCCTCCGCGACCGTCTCGGTGACGTTCCAGTCCCCGCCCTGGGCGAGGGCCGTCTTGAACTCGGCAGCGGTGATGAACCCGTCCCCGTCCGTGTCGATCCGCTCGAAATGCTTGCGTGCTTCCTCGATGTCCGCCACCGGTCCGCCCCTTCGTAGTGCATTACCGCCATGTGTACGGAGGTCAGATTAACCGGCCGTCCGGGCGCGCAGTGCGGCGACCACCCAGGCGAACTCCTCACGGTGCGCGGACAGCGGCTCCGTACCCCGGACCAGCGCGTTCAGCTCCCGGAAGCGGGCCACTTCCAGCTGCGCGGCAGACTCCATGCGTTCCAGTACGACGGCCCGGTCGGCGTTGCCCAGCAGCGCGGCCAGCACCTCCTCGGCCTCGGGCGACTCGGGGGCGACGCCCCGTTCCCGTGCCTCGACGGCGAGCTGCACCAGTCGGCTCATGAACCACAGGGAGGTGCCGGCCCGCTCCATCGTCCCCCGGTCCGCCGCGTTGAACTCGATCATCTGCCGCATACGCGCGCGGAAGCCCAGGTCCTGCAACATTTCCGCCAGTTCGACCCAGGCGTCCACCTGCGCGGGCGTGGGGTCCTCGGGCAGCTCGGCGATGCCGAACCGCATCCGGGTACGGATGTCGGGGTCGGCGGTGTCGAGGCCCGCGAAGGTCTCCTCCATGAAGTCGTCGGTGATCCGCCGCCGTTCGGCGGCCGACAGCCGCGCCAGCTTGTTCATCAGGGTCATCTCCTCCGCGGTCGAGCCGCGTCGCGCCACGGTCGACAGCACCGCCCGGGTCACCTTCAGGGATCGGATCTGCGCGTCCAGTGCGGCGACGTGTGTGGCCGCGACCTCCGCGACCGTGGTCTCGCCCGCCAGGACACGGCGTACGTCGTTCAGTCCGAGGCCCAACTCCCGCAACGTACGGATGAGTTGGAGGCGGGCCACGGAGGCGGCGTCGTACAGCCGGTAGCCACCCGCCGAACGGGCCACCGGGGGCAGCGCGCCCTCGTCCGACCAGTAGCGGATGGTGCGCACCGACAGACCCGTGCTCCGGGCGAGCTCTCCGATGGTGAACAGTCCGGTGCCGTCTTCGATCATGTCTGGGAGTCTGGGCCTTCCAGTGGGTGGAGACTCAAGTGAGAGGGACGGGGCGTCGTGGCTGACACTCTGCGGGACATTCTGGACGCGGCGGCGCGGGGCGTCTTCCCGCCGGCCGACGGCGGCACGACCGTCGTACGCCAGCACTCCCACCGCGACGCCGGGGTCCTCGCCTTCACCGCGCACTCCGTCGTCTTCACCGACGAGGACGAGGAGTGGGTGCGCGACACCTTGGCCCGGACCGACTGTGACGCGCTCGCCGCGACGATGAACCCGCGGTTCCTCGCCGCGTTCATGGACCGGACGGCGCGCTCGAACGACACGATCGACCTGCTCGCCGTCGCCGCGCCGCTCCCGGGTGACCCGCCGCTCGCGCTGACCGAGGTCGCCGATCCCGAGCATCACCGGGTGGCCCGCGCCCTCAAGCACCGCGACGAGGTACGGGTCTGGGCCGCCGACGGTGGGGTGGTCATCCTGGGGCGCGGGGTCGCCGGGCGGCTGGAGGCCGCGGTGGAGGTGGACGAGGGCGCCCGGCATCGGGGGCTGGGGCGTGCGCTGGCCGCGGCGGCGCGACAACTCGGCGGGGGCGAGCCGGTGTGGGCCCAGTTGTCACCGGGGAACGCCCGCAGTCTGCGGGCGTTCCAGGCGGCCGGTTACGTCCCGGTGGGCGCGGAGGCGCTGCTCACCGCGCACTGAACCCAGCGCGGGATCACCGCGCACTGAACCCAGCGCGGGGCCACCGCGCACCGAACTCCAGCGCCGGACCACCGCACACCGAACCTCGGCCTCGGACCACCGCGCACCGAACCTCGGCCTCGGCCTCGGCCTCGGACCACCGCACACCGAACCTCGTACGACTGCCGCTTGGTCGGGTCAGCGGAAGATGCCGGTGTGGCCGAGCGAGTAGCGGCCCGGCTGCGGGTATACCGCGAGGCCGTGCGGGCCGCTGCCGACCGGGATGCGGGCGAGCTGGACGCCGGTGCGGGTGTCGATGGCGTACACCTCGGCGTTGTAACGCCCGGACAGCCAAAGGACCTTGCCGTCGGCCGAGACGCCGCCCATGTCGGGGCTGCCGCCGTCGGGCAGGTGCCACTTCTTGGTCAGCTTGTTCCGGGTGAAGTCGAAGACGGAGACGGAGCCCTCGCCGCGGTTGGAGATGTACATCTCGCGCGAGTCGCGGCTGACGTATAGGCCGTGGCAGCCCTTGCCGGTGGGCAGGAGGGTGGGCTCGGTGAACTTGTCGCCGTCCAGGACCCACATGCCGTGGGCCATCATGTCGGCGATGTAGAACTTCTTGCCGTCCGGCGAGATCTTGACGTCCTGCGGCATCGCGCCGTCGAAGGGGAGCTTTTGCTGCCCGATCACCTTCATCCTCTCGGTGTCGACCTTGAGCAGTTCGCCGCTGAACTCGCAGGAGACGATGAAGTAGCGCCCGTCGGCGGAGAAGTCGGCGTGGTTGACGCCGTAGCAGCCGACCGGTTCGGTCTTGATCCGCTTCATGGTGTGCGCGTCGCGGAAGACCAGTTCGCGGTCGAGGGAGGCCATGACGACGGAGTACTTGCCGTTCGGCGTGAAGTAGAGGTTGTACGGGTCGTGCACCTCGACCTCCTTGCCCACCTTCCCCGTCCTCGGGTCGATGGGGGTGAGCGTGTGGCCGCGGTTGTTGTTGACCCAGAGCGTCTTCATGTCCCAGGAGGGGACGACGTGTTGGGGCTGGCGGCCGACATGGAGGGTGTCGATGACCTTGTACGTCTTCGGGTCGATGACCGAGACGGTGTCGGACCCGGTGTTGGGGACGTAGACGCGGGACGGGAAGTCCTTGACCACCGGGGAGAGCTTGCCGGGGCGGTCGGCGGCGTAGACGTCCTTCGGGTCGAGCACGGGCGGCATGCCGGGCAGGCCCTGGGCGGCCGGCGGTTTCCTGGGCGGGACGGGCTCGGCGGCGCCCTTGGTGCCGAGGGCCTCGTTCGCGTGGTGCCTGGACTGGGTGCCGCAGGCGGCGAGGACGGCAAGGGCGGCGCCCGCGACCAGGACGCGCTTCGTAAGGTTCCGGTGCATCAGCTCAGCAACTCCGTGGTGGTGACCGCGCGAAAGCCGCGGCGGTTCAGGTCTTCGAGGACGGCGGGCAGCGCGGCGACGGTGTCCGCGTACCCGAAGTGCAGGCTCACCACGGATCCGTTGCGGATCTCGCCGGTGATCCTGCGAGTGACGGTGGCTGCGCCCGGCGAGGTGAAGTCGAGCGGGTCGACGTCGTAGGAGAGGACATGCGGGTAGCCCGCGCCGCGGGCGAGGCGTGCGACCAGCGGGGAGGCGTGGGCGGTACGGGACGGTCTGAACCAGGTGCCGATGGAGCCGGTCAGCCGGCGCAGCCGCTCCGCGCAGCCCCGGATCTCCGCGTCCGCCTCCGCCTCGGACAGCGCGTTGATGTCGAGGTGCCGGAGGGTGTGGTTGCCGAGGTCGTGGCCGCCGTCGAGGATGCGCCGCGCCATGTCGGGATGCTCGTCGAGCCAGCTCCCCACGGCGAGCACGGTGACATGGGCACCGCCCTTCTCGGCCTCGTCGAGGACCGCCCTGGCGATGGCGGGGTCGCCCTGGCCGTGGAAGGTGAGGGCGACTCGGGGGTGGGTGCGGGGGCCGTGGACGATCTCCACGGGCCGGCCGGGGAAGCGGCGGGGCGCGGGCGCGGCGGCCGGGAGTGCGCTGCGGGCCGGGGCGCCCGAGGGTGCACTGTGCGTGGGCGCAACTGGGGACGCGCTGCGAGTGCGATCGGTCGGGGATGCACCGCGAGTGCGCGTCGCTGCCGCCGGGTGCGCGACGGCCCCGGTCGCGGAGCATCCGGCGACGACCGCCCCGACGACTCCGACCGCCCCGGCAACCCCGACCGTCCCGATCGTCCCGGCCGCGAGTGCGAGGCCCGAACGCAGCACCACCCGCCGGTCCGGCGCCGCGCGTGCGGAGCTTGCTTCCGGGGGCTGCTGTGGAGGGTGATCGGGCGTGGTCACCCGCACTATTTAAGGCGAGTTGCAGGGAAAAGAGGCGATTGCACCTATTGGGGGGCGGGTCGCAGGGCGGGAGATGAGGGGCGTGCGGGGCGCGAGGGGCCTTTGGATCAGTCACCCACGTCTGCGATAGTCGGCGGTGCGACCTCCACCCATTGACCCGGGCCACGGTTGTCGCCGGTGTCGCGGTTCACACCCCGATTCGTTCCGCGGCACTCCGGGAGCCCCGGTCGCCGAGCGGCCGGGGCTCTCGCACGGCCGGGGCGGGGGGAGTGATCAGCGGTCAGGGCGGGCGGGATCAGCGGTCGGCGACGCGCATTTCGAACCAGGTGGTCTTGCCGCGGGGCAGCAGATCGACGCCCCAGCGGTCGGAGAGCTTGTCGACGAGGAAGAGACCACGGCCGCTCAGGTCCATCTCGTGGACCGGCATCAGACAGGGAAGGCCGCGCGAGGGATCGCGGATCTCGATACGGATCCATCCCCGGCGGCGGCGCATACGGAGCCCGAAGACACGGGCGCCGGTGTGCCGTACGGCGTTGCCGACGAGTTCGGAGACCAATAAAACGGCGTCTTCCGTCATCTTCGGCGAGAGCCCCCAGTGCCTCAGGACGACGACCTGGGTGAGCCGCCGCGCGGTGGCCGCGGACTCCGGGCGGGACGGCAGCGGCACCTCCGCCTCGACCGGGTTGCCGAACAACTCGACGGCCTTGAGCGCCTGTTCGTCCTCGACCGCAGGCGTCCAGCGCGCCGCGGTCGCACTCCCGTGCCGCCGCGGCGGTTCGATACCTTCCAGCCCCGCCATGCCCCCATCATGGCGGCCCAGAGCCCCCTTCGGGGCCGTTCCGAAGGAATACGCCCCGCGGAACCACCTGTTCCGCAGGATCTGATCGGCATATGCCACGGGCAGTTCGGTGCTCGCCACAGCCCATCTGACCTGCCAGAACTGCCCGCTTGAGGGCAATGTCCGACCTCCCCCGACAAGGCAGCCTTAAGGTTGCCTTAAGGTTCGCATAATCCAGCCCTTCGGGGGACACCGGGTAAGACACCCTGTCAACTGCAAGTGGATCAGCCGAAGTTGTTCCGCGAGTTCTGGCGAACTCGCGGTGGCGGATCTAGCGGAACTTCGCCTTCCCCGGCCCGTCCTCCACGAAGCTCCGCATCCCCCGCTCCCGGTCCTCCGTCGCGAACAGCCCGGCGAACCAGTTGCGTTCGATCGCGAGCCCGGTGTCGATGTCGGTCTCAAGACCCGCGTCGATGGACTCCTTCGCGGCACGCAGCGCGATCGCGGGTCCCTGCGCCAGCCGCGCGGCCCACGCGTGCGCCTGGGCGTACACCTCCTCGGCGGGGACCACCCGGTCCACCAGGCCCAGCGACAGCGCCTCGTCGGCCTTCACCATCCGCCCGGTGAAGATCAGGTCCTTCGCCCGCGAGGGGCCGATCAGCCGGGACAGCCGCTGGGTGCCGCCCGCCCCGGGGATCACGCCGAGCAGGATCTCCGGCTGGCCGAGCTTCGCGTTCTCGCCGGCGATGCGGTAGTCCGCGCACAGCGCCAACTCGCAGCCCCCGCCCAGCGCGTACCCGGTGACCGCCGCGACGACCGGCTTGGGGATGCGGGCGACGGCGGTGAAGGAGTCCTGGAGGGCCCGGGACCGTACGACCATCGCCGCGTGGTCCATGGCCTGCATCTCCTTGATGTCCGCGCCCGCCGCGAACACCTTCTCTCCGCCGTACAGCACCACCGTGCGCACGTCGTCCCGGGCGGTGGCCTCCTCGGCGAGTTCCTTGAGGCGGTCCTGCGTGGCGACGTCCAGCGCGTTCATCGGCGGACGGTCGAGCCGGATGGTGCCGACGCCCTCGGCAACTTCAAGATGCACAGTCATGGCAGCAGGTTAGCGGCGGTTAACGACAATGGGCCCGGTGTGCTGAGTCACAGCACACCGGGCCCGTACGCCGGAAGAAGACCCGGGAGCAAATCTGGGAGGAAACCCCGAGGGAAACCCGGAAGGAACCTACGCCTTCCACTTCTCCCAGGACATGTTCCAGCCGTTGAGGCCGTTGTCCGGGTCGACGGTCCTGTCGTTGGAGTTCTTCACGACCACCACGTCACCGGTCATCGACTGGTTGAAGAACCAGGCCGCGGCCACCTTGCCGTCGTAGCCACCGCGGACGTCCTTCAGGCCGATGCAGCCGTGGCTGGCGTTGTAGTTGCCGAAGGCGTCGCCGCCCCAGTAGTTGCCGTGGATGAAGGTGCCGGAGGTGGTCAGACGCTGGGCGTGCGGTACGTCCTTGATGTCGTACTCGCCGGCGTAGCCGACCGTCTCACCGTTCATACGGGTCACTTCGAGACGGTCGGTGATGACCATCTGGCCGTTCCAGGTGTCGTAGCCGGGCTTGCCGGTGGTCACCGGGATGGTCTTGATGGTCTTGCCGTCCCGCTTGACCGTCATCGTCTTGGTCTTGACGTCGACGGTGGAGACCTGGCTGCGGCCGATCGTGAACGACACGGTCTTGGCCTGGCTGCCGTAGACACCGGGCCGCCCCTCGACACCGTCGAGGTTGAGCTCCACCGTCACCTTCGTACCGGCCTTCCAGTACTCCTCGGGACGGAAGTCGAGGCGGTCGTTGCCGAACCAGTGGCCTTCCACGTCGACCGCCGGCTCGGTCTTGACGGTGATCGCCTTCTCGACGTCCTCCGGGTGCGTGATGCCCCGGGTGAAGTTGACCGAGAAGGGCATTCCCACGCCGACCTTGGAGCCGTCCTCGGGCGTGAAGATGCCGACGAAGGTGTTCTTCGGGGTCAGCGTGGTGAACGCGGACTCCTCGGCCGCCTCACGGCCGCCGGAGTCCTCGGCCACCGCGTGGACCTTGTACTTGGTGGCGGAGGCGAGGTGCGTCGAGGGCGTCCAGGTGGTGCCCCCGCCCGTTATCTCACCTTCGACATCGTTGCCCTTGGTGTCCTCGACGGTGACCTCGGTCAGCTTGCCCTTGGCCGCGCTCACCTTGAGCGCGCCGCTGGTGGCCACATCGCCCGCACCGTCCTTCGGGGCGATGGTCACGACGGCCTGCGAGATCTTCGTGTCCGCCGTCGCCGAACTCCCGGTGCTCTTGCCCTTTCCGTCCCCGGACCCGGAGTCCGAGTCCCCTCCCCCGCCGCACGCGGTCACGGCGAGCAACAGCACCACCGGCAGCAGTGCCAGGATCCCCTTGCGTCTGTGTGTCCGCGGTCCAACCGACGGCCCCGATATCGGTCGCCCGTTCAAGTTCTTTCTCCCCTCGCACGGCCTGGTCAGGCCCGCACCCCAGCGCGTCCCACGCGCGTATCGCGCTAATTAATCACACGGCCGGAAGCGATGGCTGCCCCGGAGTGTCACCGTTCAGTCCCAACTTGGGCCGTGTGGGGGGCGAGCCGGGGGCCGGGCCGGGGGTCCGTACGCGTACCCCCTTTGTCGTCCTACTTCACCGCGCCGCCCGCCTTCCACTGATTCCAGTTCAGGTTCCACCCGCCGAGCCCGTTGTCGGGAGCGACCTGTTTGTCCTTGCTGTTGACGACCTCGACGACGTCTCCGATGAGGCTGCGGTCGAAGAACCAGCCCGCCGGGGTGTCCGAGCCGCCGCCCTTCACGTCCTTCAGACCGACGCAGCCGTGACTGACGTTGGTGTTGCCGAAGACGCCGTCCGCCCAGTAGTTGCCGTGCAGGAAGGTCCCGGAGTCGGTGAGGCGCATGGCGTGCGGGACGTCCGGGATGTCGTACTCGCCCTTGCCGTTGGCCTTCTTGAAGCCGACCGTGGCGCCGTTCATCCGGGTCACCTCGAGCATCTCGGTGACCACCATCTTCCCGTTGTACGTCGTGCTCTTGGGGGCGCCCGCGGTGATGGGCACGGTGGCGAGGAGCTCGCCGTCGCGGCGTACGTCCATGGTGTGGGCGGCGGCGTCGACAAGGCTGACCTGGCTGCGGCCGACCGTGAACGAGAAGGTCTTGTACTGGAGCCCGTACACGCCCGGGGCCGCCTCGACGTCCCGCAGCCCCAGGGTGACCGTGACCTCCGTGCCCGGCTTCCAGTACCTCTCGGGCCGGAAGTCCAGGCGGTCCTTGCCGAACCAGTGCGGACGGATCTCCACCGCCGGCTTCGCGTTCACCTGGACCGCGCGTTCGACGGCGGCCCGGTTCTCGATCTCCCGGTTGAACTCCAGGGAGATGATCATTCCGGTGCCGACGGTGGAGCGGTTCTCCGGGGTGACGTATCCGATGAACCGCTCTTCGGGGACGTACGTCGTGAACGTCGTGTGCCGGGCCGAGCGGCGCCCGTACCCGTCGACGGCCACCACGTCGACGGTGTACCTGGCGGCGAGCGCGAGCCCCTCGTCGTGGGGCAGCCAGCGCAGTCCGTCCTCGGAGATGCGGCCCGGCACCGAGGCCTCCTGCGCGTCCTGCTCCTTGACGACCCGCACGGACTCCAGGCGTCCGCTGTCCACCCGGACCTGGAGTGTCTCGTCGGGGCGGACGGCTTTGCTGTTGTCGTCGGGCGAGACGCGGATGACATCTTCGGGTGACGGCGGTTTGCCGAGTACCTCGTCCATCCCGTTCGAGGTGCAGGCGGAGGCTCCCGCCAGCAGTCCGGCCCAGGTCAGTGCGGCGGCCAGCGCGGCCCCTGCGCGCCGCGCGCGTGTCTTTACGTGCTTCACAGGGGGCCCAACGACTGCGCCCCTCCGGGGAAACGTGAGTGCGAGCCAAGCGCTGGGCAGAACAGTGGGGAGGACGACACGACGGGGGGACGGTGGCCGGGACGCCACACGCCCCTTTTCGCTGCGTTCCATCGAGCCGCGGGAGGCTGACCGGTGTCGAGCGCACCCGAGCAGGAGGCAGTACAGGAGGGGCATGCCACGGGCCACATCGTGCCCGCGCAGCCCGCCCCTGTGGTGAACGGCGCTGCGCGGGCGGCGCCCGCCGTGTCCGTGTGGCCGGGCGCCCCGACCCCGCTGGGAGCGCGCTTCCGCGTCGGCCCGGACGGCGTCACGGGCACCAACTTCGCGCTGTGGGCGGGCGGCGCGGAGGCCGTCGAGCTGTGCCTCTTCGACGAGGAGGGCGCCGAGATCCGGGCCCCGCTGACCGAGCTCACCCACGAGATCTGGCACGGCTTCGTGCCCGGAGTGCTCCCCGGCCGCCGTTACGGCTTTCGCGTGCACGGCCGCTGGGACCCCTGGACGGGCGCCCGCTGGAACCCGGCGAAACTCCTCCTTGACCCGTACGCCCGCGCGGTGGACGGCGACTTCAGCCTGCCGCCCGAGGTGTACGGGCACGTCCGCGACTGGCCCCAGCAGCATGTCGCGGACACCGTGCGCGACGACCGGGACTCGGCTCCGTACGTCCCCAAGGGCGTCGTCGTCCACGACGACGAGGACTGGTCGGACGACCACCGTCCGAAGACCCCGTGGGCGGACTCGGTGATCTACGAGCTGCATGTGCGCGGGTTCACCCGGCTGCACCCCGGGATTCCGGAGGAACTCCGGGGCACGTACGCCGGCCTTGCACACCCCGCCGCCATCGACCATTTGGTGCGGCTGGGCGTGACGGCCGTGGAGCTGCTGCCGGTGCACCAGTTCGCGCACGAGGACCATCTGCTGCGCAAGGGTCTGAAGAACTACTGGGGCTACAACTCGATCGGCTATTTCGCCCCGCACGCCGGTTACGCCGCCTTCGGCACCACCGGCCAGCAGGTCGGCGAGTTCAAACGGATGGTACGGGCGCTGCACACCGCCGGAATCGAGGTGATCCTCGACGTCGTCTACAACCACACGGCGGAAGCGGGCGAGTTGGGGCCCATGCTGTCGCTGCGCGGTATCGACAACCGCGGGTACTACCGGCTTCAGTCCGACGCCCGGCGCTACACGGACTACACGGGCTGCGGCAACACGCTCCATGTGGTGCAGCCGCATGTGCTGCGGCTGATCACGGACTCGCTGCGCTACTGGGTGACCGAAATGGGGATCGACGGCTTCCGTTTCGATCTCGCCGCGGCCCTCGCCCGGTCCATGCACGACGTCGACATGCTGTCGCCCTTCCTCGCGGTCATCGCGCAGGATCCGGTGCTGCGCCGGGTGAAGCTGATCGCGGAGCCCTGGGATGTGGGTTCCGGCGGATACCAGGTGGGCGCCTTCCCACCCCTGTGGACGGAGTGGAACGACCGCTATCGCAACGCCGTACGGGACTTCTGGCGGGGAGCGCTGCCGGATGTGCGGGATCTCGGATACCGCCTCTCGGGATCGAGTGACCTTTACGCCTGGGGCGGGCGCCGTCCGTACGCCTCGGTGAACTTCGTGACCGCGCACGACGGTTTCACCCTGCGGGACCTCGTCTCGTACGAGCGCAAGCACAACGAGGCGAACGGCGAGGGGAACCGGGACGGCACAGACGACAACCGCGCCTGGAACTGCGGGGTCGAGGGAGAGACGGACGACGAGCGCGTACGGGCCCTGCGGCGCCGGCAGTTGCGCAACCTGCTGACGAGTCTGCTGCTGTCGACCGGAGTCCCGATGCTGGTCGCCGGGGACGAGTTCGGGCGCACCCAGCGGGGGAGCAACAACGCCTACTGCCAGGACAACGAGGTCAGTTGGGTCGACTGGTCGAATCTCGACGATCCGCACTGGCGGGCGCTGTTCGAGCTGACGTCACGGCTGATCGCGTTGCGGCACGAGCATCCGGTGCTGCGGCGACGGGCGTTCTTCTCCGGGCGGGCGCACTCCGTGGACGGCCTGCGGGACCTCGCGTGGTTCACCGCGCGCGGCACGGAGATGACCGAGCGAGACTGGTACGCGCCCGCCGCGACGCTGGGGATGTATCTGTCCGGGCGGGACATCCCCGGCCGCGACGCGCGCGGGGTACCCGTCGTCGACGACAGCTTCCTCGCCGTGCTGCACGCCGGGGACCGGCCGGTGAGCTTCGTCCTCCCGGGGCCGCCCTGGGCCTCGCGGTACGAGGTGGTGGTCGATACGTCGGTCGAGGAACAGGGGGAGGCGCCGGGGGTGGTGCATCGGGCGGGGGTTGAGATTACTGTGCCGGCCCGGGCGGTGTTGTTGCTGCGGGTGGTCGGGTGAGGGGCCATGGGGCCCTAGCCGAGGATCCCCCGGTCGTACGCCACCGCCACCGCTGCTGCCCGGTCCTTGACGCCGAGTTTGGCGTACAGGTGGGTGAGGTGGGTCTTGACCGTGGCCTCGCTGATGAACAGGACGCGGGCGATCTCGTGGTTGGAGGTGCCCTTGGCGACCAGGGCCAGCACCTCGCGCTCGCGCGAGGAGAGCGGCTCCTGGCCGGGTGTCCTGGGATTGCGGACCGCGGAGACCAGGCGGGAGGCGACGGCCGGGGAGAGGACGGTGCGGCCCTGCGCCGCCGCACGGACGGCGTTGAAGAGTTCGTCGCGCGGGGCGTCCTTCAGCAGATAGCCCGTCGCGCCCGCCTCGATCGCCGGCAAGGTGTCGGAGTCGGTGTCGTACGTGGTCAGGACGAGGACCTTGGCGCGGGCGCCGGAGTGGGTGAGCCGGGCGATCGCCTCGACACCGCCGCCCCCCGGCATGCGCAGGTCCATCAGAATCACGTCGGGGTCCAGGGAGGCGGCGAGTTCGAGGGCCTCGACCCCGTCGGCGGCCTCGCCGAGCACGGTGAACCCGGGTACCGACTCGAACATGCCGCGCAGGCCGTCCCGTACGACGGGATGGTCGTCGACGATCAGGAGTGAGATCGGTGCGGCATGGGGCGGCGTGTCATGGGTCATGGCGGACCAAAGGTACGCGAGCCGACAAGGCGGTGCCGAGGCCCGGCTCCGACTCGACGGTGAGGTGGCCCGCGATGCGTTCCGCGCGGGCGCGCATGCCGTCGAGGCCGAAGCCGCCGGTGCCGGTGCGCTCCCGGCCGGTGAGGGGGTCGAAGCCGCGGCCGTCGTCGCGGATGTCGAGGATGACCTCGTCGCCCAGGAAGGTCAGGGTGACGCCGACGCGGGCGGCGCGGGCGTGCCGGGCGGTGTTGGACAGGGCTTCCTGGGCGATGCGCAGGAGGGTCGCGGAGACCTCGTCGTGGAGCTGCTCGGCCGGGCCGGTGACGGTGAACTCGGCGCGTACGCCGGTGCGTTCGCCCCATTCGGCGACCGTGTTCTTCAGTGCGTCGGGCAATCCGTCGTTCTCCAGCGCCACGGGGGCGAGGTTCTGCACGGAGCGGCGGGCCTCGCCGAGACTGTGCCGGGCCAGGTCGGCTGCACGGTCGAGGTGGGTGCGCGCGATGTCCAGGCCGGGTGCGTTCGCGACGACCTGGAGCTGGGCGATGATGCCGGTCAGGCCCTGCGCGATGGTGTCGTGGATCTCGGCGGCCAGCCGCCGGCGTTCGTCGGCGACCCCGGCCTCCCTTGCCTGGACGAGGAGCTGGGCGTGCAGGGCGGCGTTCTCGTCGAGGGCTTGTTGGAGTGCCGTGTTGGTGCGTTCGAGTTCGGAGATGGTCTCGGCCCGCTGGTGGGAGCGCTGCTCCTCCTGCTCGGTGAGATGGGCGACCACCGTCTGCAGGGCGGAGTTGGCGACCAGGAGCCCGGCGAACCCGATCCACTGGGGCACGCTCTTCGGCGGCAGCCCGCCGGACTGCGCGCCGGCCACGGTGATCGCGCTGGCGAACAGCCCGAGCCGTCGCCACATGCCCGGGATCAGCTCATCGGCGTCCATGTAGCCGGTGGCCGCGTAGAACGCGAAGAACGGGTTGATCCAGGTGAGCGCGAAGGCGATCGCCCAGCGGACGACGTAGTACGCCGTCCCGGCCCGGGACGGGATCCGGCCGCGCCCGGCCCTGCGGGAGCGGGTACCGTTCCACCAGAGCTGGAGCACGATCGCGGCGAGGACCAGGCCCCCGGCCGCGTACCACTCGCCGGGGGAACCGATCAGTTCGCTGCTGACGGCCGCGAGGAGGGCACCGATGCCGAGCAGCCCGTACGGCCCCCAGGTGTGCACCTGCTCCCAGCGCCGCTCGATCCGTGTGTCCGCCGCGGTCATGCACCCAGTCTGCACGGCGCTCCTACCCCCCTCTCCTACTCCCAGCGGAACCAGCGCCCGGCGCCGGCCGTGAGCAGGACGGTCCAGGCCGCCAGCACGCCGAGGTGGTCCCACCCCGGCCAGTCCCCCGCCGCCGCCTGGTTCAGCGCCTGCGCCGCCGCGCCGAACGGCGTGTAACCGACGACGCGGGCCAGCACGTCCGGCATGGCCTGCACCGGCATCCACACACCGGCGCAGAACATCGCCGGGAAGAACACGGCGGACCCGACGGCACCCGCGATCTTCGTCGTCCGGGACAGCGCGGAGATCACCGCGCCCAGTGCGAGGGCGGCCAGGACGGTCAGGACGAGCGCGAGGACGTATCCGAAGGGCTGCTCGGGCAGCGTCACGTCGAAGGCGAGCCGGCCGACCGCGAGGGCGAGCAGCGCGGACGCCAGCGCGGCACCGCCGTAGACCAGCATCTGGGCGGAGAGCAGGGCGACGGGCCGGACCGGTGTCGTGGACATCCGGCGCGGGATGCCGCGCTCACGGTAGCCGGTGAGGGTCTGGGGCATGGCCTGGATCCCGCCGACGATCAGGCCGAGCAGGACGGCCACCGGGACGTAGGCGTCGACGGTCCGCAGCCCGCCCAGACCGGTCTCGGGTTCGCGGAAGGACGGGATGGAGCCAAGGATCACCAGCAGCAGGGTCGGGAACAGCAGGATCCAGAAGAGGCTGCCGGGCTCCCGGCGCAGGAGCCGGACCTCGGTCTTCAGTACGGCGGTGTCGACGAGGGCTGTGCTCATGCGGCTGCCTCCTTCGTGGCGTCCTGCGCGGAGCCCGTCGTGACGCCTTTGGTGAGATCGAGGAACGCGTCGTCCAAGGTGGCGTCGGTGACACGGAGTTGGCGGGCCGTGATGCGGTGCTGGGCTAGGAGGGTGATGACGGCGTTGACGGTCTCGTCAGTGCCGGAGAGCGTGATACGCCCGTCCTTGTGCTCGACCGACGCGAGCGCGGGCAGCGCGTCGAGGTCACCGTCGTCCAGCGGCAGGGACGGTGTGAAGGAGATGACGGTCGCGCCCGCCGAGCGGCGGATCAGACCGGACGGGGTGTCCAGGGCGGCCACCCGCCCCTGGTCGATCACGGCGATCCGGTCGCACAGGCGTTGCGCCTCCTCCATGAAATGCGTGACCAGCAGGACGGTGACGCCGTTCGCTCGGATGTCCTCGATGAGTTCCCAGGTGTCCCGGCGGGCACGCGGGTCGAGGCCGGTGGTCAGTTCGTCGAGCACCACGATCCGGGGGTTGCCGATCAGGGCGAGCGCGATGAACAGGCGCTGCTTCTGGCCACCGGAGAGTCTGCCGAACCGGGAGTTCAGCCTGTCGGTCAGACCGAGGCGCTCGGCCAGTGGTCGCCAGTCGGCCGGCTTCTCGTGGAACGCGGCGTACAGCTCCAGCGCCTCGCGGACGGTCAGCTTGGCCTGGAGCTCGCTCTCCTGAAGCTGCGCGCCGAGTACCCGCGCCACACGCGCGTGGTCGGCGACGGGGTCGAGGCCGGTGACACGGACGCGGCCGGCGTCGGGGACACGCAGGCCCTCGACACACTCGACGGTGGTGGTCTTGCCCGCGCCGTTCGGGCCGAGGATTCCGAAGATCTCGCCCTCCTCGACGGCGAAGGAGACCCCGTCGACCACGGGCCGGCCGCCGTAGGACTTACACAGGTCGGTGACTTCGATGACGGTCATGACACCCAGGGTTCCGGCGAGCGGGCGCCCCGGGTATCGGCCAAGGCGCTCGAAGAGGCATCAACCGATCGGTTGACCGCGTGCTACGACCCCTCGAACAGCGCAGGTCGTAAGACCTGCGACCGATCCCGGTACGGCCAAAACTCGGTGGGCTCTGTCAGTGCCGAACCGTAGGCTCCCCACTGATGTCCACAACAGATGCAGTGACCAAGGATCAGGCCGGTACCGAGGACCGTGCCGAGCCCCATGAACGCGCCGACCGTTCGACCGTACGCAGCCTGCTGCGCCTGTGGCCGTACGTGCGGCCGGTGCGGGCGCGGCTGTTCACCGCGGCGTTCGTCGCGGTCCTCGCGTCCCTCACGGGGCTCGTGTTCCCGCTCGTCATGAAGTGGATGGTGGACGGTCCCGTGGCCGGCCACGACACCCGGGGTGTCTGGCTCGGCGCGCTGTATCTGCTGCTGCTCGGAATCGCCGAGGCCGGGCTGTTCGGGCTGCGGCGGTGGCTGGTGGCGCGGCCGCTGGCCGGGGTCGAGGCGGCGATGCGGGCGGATCTGTACCGGCATCTGCAGCGGCTGCCGATCGCGTTCCACGACCGCTGGGCCTCCGGGCAGCTGCTGTCCCGGGGCACCACCGACCTGATGCTGCTGCGCATGTTCCTGGCCTTCCCGCTGACCTTCCTGCTGGTCAACTCCGTGACGATCCTCGCGGGCGTGGCCATCATGCTGGCCCAGGAGTGGACGCTGGGACTGGTGCTGCTCGCTCCCGCAGTCCCGGTGATCATCGTCTGCTGGCTCTTCGAGCGGCGGTACTCGGAGATCGCCCGGCGGTCGCAGGACCAGGTCGGTGACCTGACGACGGTCGTCGAGGAGAGCGTGCTCGGCATCCGCATCATCAAGGGCTTCGGGCGCCATCGCAGTCAGGCCCGCGCCTTCCGCGAGCTGTCCCGCACCCTGCGCGGCACGGAACTCGCCAAGGCCCGGCTCCTCGCCTCCATCTGGGCCGTCATCGTCACTCTCCCCGAACTCGCCATCGGCGCCGCCCTCGTCCTTGGCACCATCCAGGTCGCCGACGGCCACCTCTCCGCGGGCACGCTGGTGGCTTTCCTCTCCACCGCCCTCGCCCTGCGCTGGCCCGTCGACTCGATCGGCTTCCTCCTCGCCATGAGCCAGGAGGCGGCGACAGCCACGGAACGGTACTTCGAGGTGATGGACGAGGAAGCGGAGACAGAGACCGCCACACACCGCGAACAGGCGGAAGGGGGCACCGGCGGCCTCCAGTTCCACAGCGTCCGCTTCCGCTACCCCGACGCCCCCTCCGACACCCCACCCATCCTCGACCGCATCGACCTGCACATCCGCCCCGGCGAGAGCATGGCCCTGGTAGGAGCGACCGGCACCGGAAAGACCACGCTCACCGCTCTCATCCCCCGTCTCCACGAGGTGACCTCGGGCAGGATCACGCTGGACGGCGAGGACATCGCGACGATGCCGCGCGAGGAACTCCGCACACGCGTGGCCATGGCCTTCGAGGAACCCACCCTCTTCTCGGCGAGCGTCGGGGAGAACGTACTGATGGGGGCCGAGGACACGGCGGGCGCGGCGGAGTTGGACCGGGCGCTCGCCGTCGCGCAGGCGGACTTCACGCACGCGCTGCCGCAGGGCACGGACACCCAGGTCGGCGAGCAGGGCCTGAGCCTGTCCGGCGGCCAGCGGCAGCGGCTCGCCCTCGCGAGAGCGGTCGTCGGCAACCCCCGCTTCCTCGTCCTCGACGACCCCCTGTCGGCCCTGGACGTCCACACGGAGGCCGCGGTCGAGGCGGCACTGCGCCGCGTACTCGCGGAGACGACCGCGCTGATCGTGGCGCACCGCCCGTCCACCGTCCTGCTCGCGGACCGGGTCGCCCTGCTCTCCGGCGGCCGTATCACCGCGGTCGGCACCCACCACGAACTGCTGCGCACGAACGCCGAGTACGCCCACCTGATGTCAGGAACCGAGGGCGCCGAAGGCACCGAAGGCACCCAGGAGGACGACCGATGACGGCGCAGACGACGACCGCGCCGGGCAAGGACGGGCGACGCAAGGACGGGCGACGCAAGGGCAGGCCCGCGGAGGACGCGGAAGAGCCCTCGCAGTCCACGGATCCCTTCGACCGCGACACCCTCCCCACACCCCCGGGCGCGACGGCCGCGCTCCTGCGCTCCCTGCTCGCCCCGCTCAGAGCCCGCGTGATCCTGACCTCCGTACTGCTTCTGCTCCAGCAGGCCGCGGTCCAGGCGGGCCCGTTGCTCGTCGCGTACGCCATCGACCGTGCCGTACCGGCGTTCCGGAGCGACGACAACGGCCCGCTGATCGCGGTGGCCGTCGCCTACCTGCTCTGTTCGGTGGCCTCCGGCGCGCTCCAGTACGCCTTCATCCTGGCCTCCGCCCGCGTCAACCAGGACGTGCTGCTGGACCTGCGCGGCCGTATCTTCCGGCACGCCCAGGCGCTCAGCGTCGACTTCCACGAGCGCTACACCTCGGGCCGGCTGATCTCCCGTTCCACGACGGACGTCGAGTCACTGCGCGAACTGCTCAGCGAGGGTCTGCAGGAGCTCGTCACGGTCATCCTGTCCTTCGTCTACATCGCGGCGATGCTGCTCTGGCTCGACCTGGGCCTGGGCGCGCTGGCGGTGGCGTCCTTCGTGCCGCTGTATCTGCTGATCCGTCTCTACCAGCACCGCGCGGGCCGTATTTTCGCGATCCGTTCGACGGCGATCGCCGCCGTGATCGTGAAGTTCGCGGAGACGATGAACGGCATCCGCCCGGTGCGCGCGTTCCGCCGGGAGGCCGGCAACGACGCGGAGTTCAGGACACTCAACCGGCACCACGAGCGGACGAACGGCAACGCCATTCTGGAGATGGCGCGCTATGTCATCGGCTCCCGGCTGGTCGCCAACACGGCGGTCGCGGGCATGGTGCTGTGGGGCGCCTACCGAGTGGCCTCTGGCTCGCTCGCGCTGGGTGTGCTGGCCGCGGCGGTGCTGTATCTGCGCCGGCTGTACGACCCGATCGACCGCCTGGGCATGTTCCTCAACTCCTACCAGTCGGCGGCGGCCTCCCTGGAGAAGATCGCGGGCCTGCTGGCCCAGGTCCCCTCCGTGCCGGAGCCTGCCGAGCCGAAGGAGCTGCCCGCTCTCGCGTCCGAACACCCGGGCCGCGAGGTCGTCTTCGACGGCGTCCGCTTCGCGTACCGCACCGGCGGGGAGATCCTGCCCACCTTCGACCTCACCCTGCCGGCCGGTCAGACAGTGGCGGTGGTCGGCTCGACGGGAGCGGGCAAATCGACGCTCGCCAAGCTGCTGGCCCGCTTCTACGACCCTTCGGACGGCCGGGTCCTGCTGGACGGCGTCGACCTGCGAGAGCTGTCCGTGCCCGAACTGCGGCGCGGGGTGGTGATGGTGACGCAGGAGGCGTTCCTGTTCTCCGGCACGGTCGCCGAGAACATCGCCATCGGCCGCCCGGACGCGAGCCGTGAGGACATCGAGCGCGCCGCGAAGGCGATCGGCGCCCACGACTTCATCAGCTCCCTGCCCGAGGGCTACGACACGGATGTACGCAAGCGCGGCGGCCGTATCTCGGCGGGACAGCGCCAACTGGTCGCCTTCGCACGGGCGTTGCTCGCCGACCCGGCGGTCCTCATCCTCGACGAGGCGACCAGCTCGCTGGACGTGCCGGGTGAACGCGCGGTCCAGCGCGCCATGTTGACGGTCCTGCGCGGCCGCACCGCGGTGGTCATCGCGCACCGGCTCTCCACGGTGGCGATCGCCGACCGGGTGCTGGTGATGGAACAGGGGCGGGTGGTCGAGGACGGCACACCGGACCGGCTCGTCGCCGACACCGGCAGGTTCGCGGATCTGCACCGGGCATGGCGGGACAGCCTCGTATAGCCCGTCAGACAGCCCGTCGCAGGACCTGAGCCGGAGAGTGGGAGCGGATGATCGACGCGTACGAGGATCCAGGCACGCCCGACCGTCGTAGCGGCGGCCGGTACCTGTGGTGGCTGTGCACCAGACAGGCGGGCCGGTCGGTGGCGGGAGCGCTGCTGGCCAGTGTGTGGATGGGACTCCTCGCGCTGACGCCGTATCTGCTGTCGCGCGCGATCGACGACGGTCTGGAGCCGGGTGACCGGGCAGCGCTACTGGGCTGGGCCGCCGCGCTGCTGGGGGCGGGGGTGTTCAACGCCCTGCTGGCCGTGCTGCGGCACCGCACGATGACCCAGCTCCGGATGGACGCCAACTTCCGTACGGTCAAGGTCGTGCTGGCGCAGGCGACCCGGCTGGGTGGCGCGCTGTCGCGACAGGTGGGGGCGGGGGAGGTCGTCACGATCGGGGTCGGCGACGTCCAGACGATCGCCGTGTCCCTGACCGCCGTCGGTCCCGGCGTCGCCGCTGTCATCACCTACGGCGTGGTGGCCGCGCTGCTGCTGTCGGTCTCGGTGCAACTGTCCGCGGTCATCCTGCTCGGGATGCCGCTCATCGCCGTACTCCTCGGACCGATGATGGGGCGGCTGCAGGGCGCGGAGACCGAGTACCGCGAGCGACAGGCTGTGCTGACCGCCCGGATCGGCGACCTGGCGGGCGGCTTGCGCGTCCTCAACGGCCTTGGTGGCAAAGGGCTGTTCGCCGACTCCTTCCGCCGCGACTCGCAGGACCTGCGGGCGCAGGGGTACCGGGTCGGGGCGGTGACCAGCTGGATCCAGGCGCTCGGCCTCGGGCTGCCGACGGTGTTCCTCGCCGTGGTGACCTGGCTGGCGGCCCGGCTGGCCGCTCAGGGGTCCATCAGCATCGGCGAGTTGGTGTCCGTGTACGGCTATGTCGCGGTCCTGGTGATGCCGGTGGCGTTCTTCATCGAGTGCGGTTATCAGTTGAGCCGGGGGCTGGTGGCGGCCCGGCGGGTCGTACGGTTCCTGGCGCTGGAGCCGCTGGCCGATACCGGCGACACCCGGGACGCTCCGGCGGACCCGGCCACGCTCCGCGATCCGGAGTCGGGCGTTCAGGTGGCGCCGGGAAAGCTGACGGCGCTGGTCGGCGCCCGCCCCGGGGACTCTGCCGTCGTGGTCGACCGGCTCGGCCGGTACGCGGATTCGGCGGCGACCTGGGGCGGCGTACGCCTCGACGAGATCCCCCTGGCGCAGGTGCGGGCGCGGATCCTGGTCGCGGACAACGAGGCCGACCTCTTCGCGGGCACGCTGCGCGAGTTGGTCTCCGGCCGTCGTGACCACGACGCGGCGGCCGTCTCGGGGGCCGTCCACGCCGCCGCGGCGGACGACATCGTCCTCGGGCTGCCGGACGGGCTGGACTCGTTGGTCGACGCGCAGGGCCGCAGCCTCTCCGGGGGCCAGCGGCAGCGGATACGCCTGGTGCGGGCGCTCCTGGCCGAACCCGAGGTGCTGCTCGCGGTCGAACCCACCTCGGCTCTCGACGCCCACACCGAGGCGACCGTCGCCGCCCGGCTGCGGGCCGCGCGGCAGGGCCGTACGACAGTGGTGACCAGCACGTCACCCCTCGTGCTCGACCAGGTGGACACCGTGTCCTACCTGGTGGACGGCAAGGTCGCCGCCACGGGCAGCCACCGTCAACTCCTCGACGACGAGCCGGAGTACCGGGCGCTCGTGGCCCGCGACGCGGACGATCTCGCGGCCCGCGACGCGGACGTAGAGGATCTCGCGGCCCGCGACGCCGACGCAGACGTAGACGTAGACGTAGACGTAGACGACCTTGCGGCCCGCGACCCCGACCCCGACGACCTCGTGGCCCGCGACCCCGACGCCGACCCCGACGCCGACGCCGACGATCTCGCGGCCCGCGACCCCGACGTACAGGATGAGGAGGCCGTGCGATGAGCGCGCATCTGCCCGTGGCCGAGCAGGCCGACGTACGCCGGGCCTCGGTCCGGCTGGTCCGGGCGGACGGGCGCGCCTTCACCGTCGTACTCGCGCTCAACGCACTGGCCGCGGCTGCCGGTCTGGTCGGGCCCTGGCTGCTCGGCCGGATCATCGACGACGTGCGGGCCGGTGGCGGGGTCGACGTCGTGGACCGGCTGGCGCTCGTCATCCTGGTGTGCGCGCTGGCGCAGTTGCTGCTGGCGCGGACTGCCCGCTATGTGGGACACCGTTTCGGGGAGCGGACGCTGGCGCGGGTGCGCGAGGAGTTCGTCGAACGGGCGCTGGCGCTGCCCGCGTCGGTGGTGGAGCGGGCCGGTACGGGCGATCTGACGGCCCGTGGCACCTCGGATGTCGCCATGGTGGGCACCACCTTGCGCGACGCCGGGCCCGAGCTGCTCATCTGCTCGGTCCAGTCGCTGTTCATCCTGGGCGCGGTCTTCTTCCTGGACCCGCTGCTCGGCTGCTGCGGGGTGCTGGGCCTTACCGGCATCTGGTTCGCCACGCGCTGGTATCTGCGCCGGGCGCGTACCGCCTATCTCGCCGAGGGCGCCGCGACGTCGGAGGTCGCGGAGATCCTCGCGGCCACCGCCGAGGGCGCCCGCACGGTCGAGGCCTTCGGGCTGCAGCGGCGCCGGACCGCCGCGAGCCGGGACGCGATCGAGACTCTGCGCGTGACCCGGATGCGGACGCTGTTCCTGCGCAACGTGTTCTTCCCGCTGGTGGAGATCTCGTACATCGTCCCGGTGGTCGGCGTGCTGCTGATGGGCGGCGCGCTGCACGCGCGGGGTGCGATGAGCCTGGGTGCGGTGGTGTCGGCTGCGCTGTATCTGATGCAGCTCGTCGACCCGCTGGACACGATCCTGAACCGGGTTGAGCAGTTGCAGAGCAGCAGTGCGTCCTTCGCCCGGGTGGAGGGCCTTGCCCGGGCCCCGCGGGCCGGCTCGTCGGCCGGCTCGCCCCTGCCGCTGGACGACCGGATCGACGTGACGGACGTGCGCTACTCGTACGACCGCGGAGGCGAGGTGCTGCGCGGGGTGAACCTGACCGTGCGGCCCGGGGAGCGACTGGCCGTGGTCGGCCCGTCCGGCGCCGGGAAAACCACCCTGAGCAGGCTGCTCGCGGGGGTCGACGCGCCGCGCTCCGGCTCGGTGACGGTGGGACGGGTGCCGATCGTCGGCCTCGACCCCGAGCAGCTGCGGCGGCAGGTCGTCCTCGTCACCCAGGAGCACCACGTGTTCCTGGGCACGGTCCGCGACAATCTGCTGATCGCCGAACCGGCGGCCACCGACGCGCAGTTGTGGGCGGCCCTCGCGGCGGTCGGCGCCGACGACTGGGCCGGGGAGCTGCCGGAGGGCCTGGCCACCGAACTGGGCGCCGACCGGCATCCCACGGACGGCTCGCGGGCCCAGCAACTCGCCCTCGCCCGCGTCGTGTTGGCGGACCCGCACACCCTCATCCTCGACGAGGCCACGGCGCTCCTCGACCCGGCGACCGCCCGCCACACGGAGCGCGCGCTGGCCGCCGTACTCGAAGGGCGCACGGTCATCGCCATCGCGCACCGGCTGCACACCGCGCACGACGCGGACCGGGTGGCGGTGATGGAGGACGGCCGGCTGACCGAACTCGGCACGCACGACGACCTCGTGGCGGCCGACGGCGCGTACGCGGCGCTGTGGCACTCGTGGCACGGCGAGCACCCCTCCCCCACTTGACCGCGCAAGCCTTACCTGACCGCAAAGGCCTTACCCGACCGCGCAGGCCTTACCCGACGGCACAAGCCCTACTTGACCGCGCGGGCCATACCTACTAGCCGCACAGGCCCTACCTGACCGCATAGGCCCGCAGGAAGGTGTCCACCGCCGCGCGCGCCACCGCGCGCGTCTCGGCGGCGGAGGCCTTGCGGGTGCCGAGCCGGGTGCGAGCCTCCATGGGACCGGTAAGCAGCGCGAGGAGCTGTTCCGCGGCCTGCGCCGGGTCGCACGTGCGCAGCCGCCCGGCGAGGGAGAGCCGGGCCAGCCGGTCCGCGAGGGCCTCGGCGACACGCTGCGAGGTGCGGCCCTGGACCGCCTCGATCAGGTCGGGGAAGCCGCCGACCTGTGAGTACGTCAGCCAGCGCAGCGCACGGGCCCGTTCGCCGCAGCACACCTGGAGCAGCCGGTACGACGCGTCCTCCAGGGCCGCGGGCAGGTCGTCGCCGGGGTCGCGCAGCCGCTCGACGACGGCGAGGTTCTCGGCCGACACCGCATCCGCCGCGGCCTCCATCGCATGCCGGAACAGGTTCTCCTTGTCGCTGAGGTGGTTGTAGACGGTCGGCTTGGCGACGCCCGCCTCCTCGGCGATCTCCTGCACGCAGGTGTTCGCGTAACCCCGACGCGCGAAGACGGCGAAGGCGGCGTCCAGGATCGCCTTCCGCTTGTCGATTCGCCCTCGCGGGGCCCGAGTTGTCGTTGTCACCTGCGCAGGATACCGCCTTGTACTGAACCACTCAGACCGTTAAATTGAACTAGCCGGTTCAGATTTGTCGAGCATCCCCAAGGGAGTTCCAGTGATCGTCAACATCCTGCGGTTCAGCTTCAGGGACGGCACGACCGAGGAGGAGAAGGCCGAGGTACTGGCAGCGATGAGGCGGACCTCGACCGTCGAGTCGGCCTCGTTCGGGGTGGTGGGCCAGGATCTCGGCGATCCGGCGAGCGGTTACACGCACACGTACTGCGTGGGGGTGGAGGACCTCGCCGCGCTGGAGCGGTACATGCACGACCAAGTACACCTGGACGGCGACTGGTTGATTCTCCCCCGGATCGCGAAGCTGTCGGCCGTCCGCCTCTCCGACGACTCGGACCCCGGCCTCGGCGAGAAGATCATGGCGATGCATCTGGCGAAGGTCGCCAAGTACCCGCAGTGGGGGCAGGCATTGGAGGCCATTCCCGAAACCAGCCTCTGAACCCCCCGCGAGACCAGCCCCTTCGCTCACCGCGGCAGAGCTCCGAACTCGCCGCCGACTCCGAACACTCCGCTTCGGAGACCACCGGCTCCCGAGCGACCGGCTTCCGCGCTCCCGGCCCGCCCCGAACGCCCCGCTTCAGAAACCACCGGTTTTCGTGCTCGCGGCCGGCTCCGAACGACCGACTCCTGAACGGCCGGCACGGCGTCCGCCCGGCTCGACCAACGATCCGTATACCGAACATGACCATCCGGACAACGAACCATTTCCAGCCAATTCCTTGACGCGGTCCTGACAGACAGGGCATTCGCCTGCAACTCTTCCCACGGCCACTTCACAGCAACCCCACAGCACCACGGGCAACACCGCTGTGTCGTGCCACAGCACCTCCGCACCTGCACCCGCACCTGGTTCCGCGTACAGCCCTGTTCTGCCCGGACGGTCACCCTGCGTCCGGTCTCCCCTGGCCGTGCGACCCGCGGCCACGCAGAAGGAGTCAGTGTTGAGAAGCAGCTCCCCTCACAGACGCACCTCCCACAGCTCCACCTCCCGCACCACGCGGCGCCGAGCCGCAGCCGTCGCCCTCGCGGGCGTCGCCGCCCTGATCGCCACGGCCGTCCAGTCGGGCGCCGCCACCGCCGCCCCGGAGAAGGCACCGTCGGCTGCGGGCAAGGTCAACCCGGGCGCCCTCAGCGTGAAACTCTCCCCCGCACAGCGCGCCGCGCTGATCCGCGACGCCGAGGCGGTCAAGGCGGAGACCGCCGACGGCCTGGGCCTCGGTGCCAAGGAGAAGCTCGTCGTCCGTGACGTCGTCAAGGACGCGGACGGCACGGTCCACACGCGCTACGAGCGCACGTACGACGGACTCCCGGTCCTCGGCGGCGACCTGGTCGTCGACACCGCCAAGTCCGGCGCGACCGAGGGCGTCACCAAGGCCACCCGGTCCACCATCAAGCCGGCGACGACGGCCGCCGCGCTGCCCGCCGCCAAGGCCGAGAAGCAGGCGCTGGCGGCCGCCAAGGCGGAGAAGGCCAAGAGCCCCGACGTCAACCGAGCGCCCCGCAAGGTCGTCTGGGCCGCGAGCGGCACGCCCACGGTGGCCTGGGAGACGGTCATCGGCGGCTTCCAGCACGACGGCACCCCGCAGGAGCTGCACGTCGTCACGGACGCCACCACCGGCGCGAAGCTGTACGAGTGGGAGGCCATCGAGACCGGCACCGGCAACACGGTGTACTCCGGCACGGTCACGCTCGGCACCACGCAGTCCGGCACGACGTACAACCTCACCGACGGGGCACGCGGCGCCCACAAGACGTACAACCTGAACCGCGCCACCTCCGGCACCGGCACGCTCTTCTCGGGCCCCGACGACATCTGGGGCAACGGCCTCGCGTCCAACCTGGAGTCGGCCGGCGCCGACGCCCACTACGGCGCCGCGCTGACCTGGGACTACTACAAGAACGTGCAGGGCCGCACCGGCATCAAGGGCGACGGCGTGGGCGCTTACTCGCGCGTCCACTACGGCAACAACTACGTCAACGCCTTCTGGTCCGACAGCTGCTTCTGCATGACGTACGGCGACGGGTCCAACAACGCCAACCCGCTCACCTCGATCGACGTGGCCGCCCACGAGATGACGCACGGCGTCACCGCGAACACGGCGGGCCTCGTCTACAGCGGCGAGTCCGGCGGCCTGAACGAGGCCACCTCTGACATCTTCGGCAGCGCGGTCGAGTTCTACGCGGCCAACTCCTCCGACGTCGGTGACTACCTCATCGGCGAAGAGATCAACATCAACGGCAACGGCACCCCGCTGCGCTACCAGGACCAGCCGAGCAAGGACGGCGCGTCCAAGGACAGTTGGTACTCGGGGATCGGTTCGATCGACGTCCACTACTCCTCGGGCCCGGCGAACCACTTCTTCTATCTGCTGAGCGAGGGCAGCGGCGCCAAGACCATCAACGGCGTCTCGTACAACTCGCCGACCGCCGACGGGCTCCCGGTCACCGGAATAGGCCGGGCGAAGGCCGAGCAGATCTGGTTCAAGGCGCTCACCACGAAGTTCACGACGACCACCAACTACGCTGCGGCGCGCACCGGCACGCTCGCGGTGGCGGGTGAGCTGTACGGCACCACGAGCGCCGAGTACCTGGCGGTGCAGAACGCCTGGGCGGGCGTCGCGGTCGGCGCGCGGCCCGGCGGTGGCGGCGGTGGCGGTACCTCGTTCGAGAACACGGCCGACGTATCGATTCCGGACAACGGAGCGGCCGTCACCTCGCCGATCTCCGTCACCGGGCGTACCGGCAACGCGCCGGCGAACCTCGCGGTGGCCGTCGACATCGTGCACACCTACATCGGTGACCTCCAGGTCCAGTTGGTCGCCCCCGACGGAACGGCGTACACGCTCAAGGCGTACGGCACCGGCGGGAGCACGGACAACCTGAACACCACGTACACGGTGAACGCTTCCTCCGAAGTCGCCAACGGCACCTGGCAGTTGAGGGTCCAGGACAACGCGGCCATCGACACCGGCTACATCAACAGCTGGAAACTGACGTTCCCGTAAAGGGTCCGCCACAGACAGGGCGCCGTCCCGGAGGTTCAACTCCCCGGGGCGGCGCCCTCTTTTGCCTGGTCCGGAGTTTGCTTTGACGCCTCCTTTACGGAGACCGCGCCCCCATCGCGCACGGTGATCTTCATCCAATGGACGCTTTCCGGCCAAGATTTATGAGACCTCCTGACATGTACGCGCCCTGGATGCCACTCTTCCACCGCACGGCTCACCCGTACCGCAACTTCACCTTCCGTTCGGACACCCCATGCCGTCCGGTCGCCCCACAAAGGAGTTCGCGTGACCCCCCTCTACGCGCGTCACAAGCGCACCACTCTGGCCATCGCCACCGCTGTCGCGGCCGGAGCCCTGCTCGCCACCGGTATGACCACCGGTGCCTCCGCCGACACGTCGGCGGCCCCCGCGGCCAAGCCGACCCTCCCCGGCGCCCAGATCCAGCTGTCCAACGCGGCCCGCACCTCGCTCATCCAGGAGGCGCAGGCGGCGACTCCGGAGACCGCCGACGAGATAGGCCTCGGCGCCAAGGAGAAGCTGGTCGTCAGAGACGTCAGCCAGGACGCGGACGGCACGGTCCACACGCGCTACGAGCGCACGTACGACGGACTCCCGGTCCTCGGCGGCGACCTGGTCGTCCACGAGAGCGCGTCCGGCAAGACCGAGAGCGTCACCAAGGCGACGAAGGCGACCATCAAGGTGGCCTCCCTCACGCCGGCCGTCACCGCCTCGAAGGCCGAGACGCAGGCCGTGACCGCCGCCCAGGCGGCCGGCTCGGAGAAGACCGAGGCCTCCCAGGCCCCCCGCAAGGTGATCTGGGCGGCGGACGGCACCCCCGTCCTCGCGTACGAGACGGTCGTCGGCGGCCTCCAGGAGGACGGCACCCCGAACGAGCTGCACGTCATCACCGACGCGGCCACCGGCAAGAAGCTCTACGAGTACCAGGGCATCGAGACCGGCACCGGCAAGAGCCTGTACTCGGGCACGGTCACCCTCGGCACCACGCTGTCGGGCTCGACCTACCAGCTGACCGACACCTCGCGCGGCAGCCACAAGACGTACAACCTGAACCGCGCCACCTCGGGCACCGGCACCCTGTTCACCGACGCGGACGACACCTGGGGCACCGGCGTGGCCTCCAGCTCGGGCACCGACCAGACCGCGGCCGTCGACGCCGCGTACGGCGCCCAGACGACCTGGGACTTCTACAAGAACACCTTCAACCGCCTCGGCATCAAGAACAACGGCGTCGCCGCGTACTCGCGCGTCCACTACGGCAACGCGTACGTCAACGCCTTCTGGTCCGACAGCTGCTTCTGCATGACGTACGGCGACGGTTCCGGCAACACCAAGCCGCTGACCTCGCTGGACGTCGCGGGCCACGAGATGACCCACGGCGTCACCGCCAACACCGCGGGCCTCACCTACAGCGGCGAGTCCGGCGGTCTGAACGAGGCCACCTCCGACATCTTCGGCACGGCGGTCGAGTTCTACGCGAACAACTCCTCGGACGTCGGTGACTACCTCATCGGCGAGAAGATCAACATCAACGGCAACGGCACCCCGCTGCGCTACCAGGACCAGCCGAGCAAGGACGGCGCGTCGGCCAACTACTGGTCCTCGACGCTGAAGAACCTGGACGTCCACTACTCGTCCGGTCCGGCGAACCACTTCTTCTACCTGCTGAGCGAGGGCAGCGGCGCGAAGACGATCAACGGGGTGAGCTACAACTCCCCGACGTACAACGGCTCCACGATCACCGGCATCGGCCGGGCCAAGGCCGTACAGATCTGGTACAAGGCCCTGACCCAGTACATGACGTCGTCGACCAACTACGCGGGCGCCCGCACGGCGACCCTGTCCGCGGCCTCGGCGCTGTACGGCTCCACGAGCACCGAGTACGCGACGGTGGCGGCGGCGTGGACCGCGGTCAACGTAGCCTGATGACGTAAAGCGGACTGGGCGGTACCCGGAGAGAAGGCAACTCCGGGTACCGCCCTACGCTGTGCCCCATGCCCTACACGTACGAGGACGTGGGCGCGACCCGCGAGGACCGCTGCCCCCCGGGCTTCCACCGGCTGCACGTCCGCACCAGGATCGGCGAGGGCGAAGCCGTCTTCCGGCGTGCCTCCGAGGCCCTCATGACCTGGGAGATGCACCGCGAGCTGAGCGGCGTCACCATCACCTCCGACGCGGCGAAAGCGGCCCCCGGCGTCGACGTGATCGTCGGCATCGGCCCGATCAAGGCCCCCTGCCGCGTCGTCTGGACGGTCGAGGAGTACCGCCGCACCGCCTGGGCGTACGGCACCCTCCCCGGCCACCCGGAGTCCGGCGAGGAAGCCTTCATCATCACCCGCACCGGCGACGGCACCGTCTGGCTCACCATCACCGCCTTCAGCCGCGCCGCCACGTGGTACGCCCGAGCCGGCGGCCCGGCGACACGAGGGTTCCAGCACGCGTACGCCAAGCGGTGCGGAAAGGTGCTGCGGAGGCTCTGCGCCCCGTTCGAACAGATCTGAGGCGCACCGGCTGAGCACCTCCGTTCGAGCAGATCTGAGCCGCACCCGGTTAGCACCCCCGGCCGGGGGCCGGCCGCTCACCTCATCAACACCCCCGCCCCCTCCACCAGTTCCTCCGAAGGAACCGCCACAAGCCCCAACTCCGCGCCCGAGGCGAGGAGTCGATGCGTGGGCAGGATCCGCACCGTATAGCCGAAAGGCCCCGTCCGGTCCAGGGACAGTGGGCCCTCGTACGACCAGCGCCCCTCCCCGTCCGGGCCGCCCGCCGGTTTCAGGGGTACGGACACCGCGTCGGCGATGCGGTCGTCGGAGTCGACGCGGCCCGCGACGGCCTGGACCTCGACGTCGTCGGGGGTGAGGTCGCCGAGGGCGACGCGGACGTGGAGGGAGAGGGTGGTGCCGAGTTCGGCGGTGGTCGTGGCGGAGGCGGCCTCGACGTGGTCGACGGTGACGTGGGGCCAGGCCGAGCGGACGCGGGACTTCCAGCCGGCCAGTTCGCGGGCGGTGTCCGGGGTGAGGGAGCGGTGGGCGCGGGCGGCGGGGGCGTACAGCCGTTCCACGTACTCGCGGACCATCCGGCCCGCGAGGACCTTCGGGCCGAGGTGGGTCAGCGTCTGGCGGACCATCTCGATCCAGCGGTCGGGCAGGCCGCCCTGGCCGCGCTCGTAGAAGCGCGGGGTGACGCGCTGCTCCAGCAGGTCGTAGAGCGCCGCGGCCTCCAGGTCGTCACGGCGGTCGTCATCCGTCGCCGTGCCGTCGGCCGTCGGGATCGCCCAGCCGAAGTCGGGCTGGAACCACTCGTCCCACCAGCCGTCCAGGACGGACAGGTTGAGGCAGCCGTTGAGCGCGGCCTTCATGCCGCTCGTCCCGCACGCCTCCAGCGGACGCAGCGGATTGTTGAGCCAGATGTCGCAGCCCGGGTACAGCTTCTGCGCCATCGCCATTCCGTAGTCGGGCAGGAACACGATGCGGTGGCGCACCCGCGGGTCGTCCGCGAACCGGACGAGTTCCTGGATCAGGCGTTTACCACCGTCGTCTGCCGGGTGCGCCTTGCCCGCGATGACGATCTGGATCGGCCGCTCGGGGTGCAGCAGCAGGTCCATCAGCCGGTCGCGGTCGCGCAGCATCAGGGTCAGGCGTTTGTACGAGGGGACGCGCCGCGCGAAGCCGATGGTGAGGACGTCGGGGTCCAACACGCCGTCGATCCAGCCCAGTTCGGCACTGCCGGCGCCGCGCTGCCGCCAGGACGCGTGCAGCCGCTCACGTACCTCCACCACCAGTTGCTCGCGCAGGACGCGCCGCAGATCGAAGATCTCCTGGTCCGCGATGTCGGCCACGGCGTCCCAGCGCTCCGAGCCGCCGACCGTCATCGCGTCCTCGGCGCGCTGGGCGCCGATCTGCCGGGCACCGAGCCGGAAGACCTCCGGCGCCACCCAGGTCGGCGCGTGCACGCCGTTGGTCACCGAGGTGATCGGCACCTCGTCCGGGTCGAAGCCCGGCCACAGGCCCGAGAACATCTCCCGGCTGACGTGTCCGTGCAACAGCGAGACGCCATTGGCGCGTTGGCCGAGGCGCAGCCCCATCACCGCCATGTTGAAGAGGTTCGGCTCGCCTCCGGGGTAGGTCTCCATGCCCAGGCCCAGGACGCGTTCCACGTCGATGCGCGGGAGTTCGGCGTCCGGGCCGAAGTGGCGGGCGACCAGCTCGCGGTCGAAGCGGTCGATCCCGGCGGGCACGGGGGTGTGGGTCGTGAAGACCGTGCCGGCCCTGACCGCCTCAAGGGATGCCTCGAAGTCCATTCCCTCGTCGGCGAGTTCGGCGATCCGCTCCAGACCGAGGAACCCCGCGTGCCCCTCGTTCGTATGGAACACCTCGGGCCGCGCATGGCCCGTCAGCCGGCAGTACGTCCGTACCGCGCGCACCCCTCCTATGCCGAGCAGCATCTCCTGCAGCAGCCGGTGCTCGCTGCCGCCGCCGTACAGCCGGTCGGTCACCCCGCGTTCCCCGAGGTCGTTCTCCTCCACGTCGGAGTCGAGCAGCAGCAGCGGCACCCGGCCGACCTGCGCCAGCCAGATCCGGGCCCGCAGCGCGCGCCCGCCGGGGAGGGCCAGCGAGACCTGGGCCGGCGAGCCGTCGCCCTCGCGCAGCGGCGCCACCGGCAGTTCGTTCGGGTCCAGGACCGGATAGTGCTCCTGCTGCCAGCCGTCCCGGGAGAGGGACTGCCGGAAATAGCCGTGCCGGTAGAGCAGTCCCACGCCGATCAGCGGAACACCCAGGTCACTGGCAGCCTTCAGGTGATCGCCCGCGAGGATGCCGAGACCCCCTGAGTACTGCGGCAGCGCGGCCGTGATGCCGAACTCGGGCGAGAAGTAGGCGATGGCGGCCGGCAGTTCGGGGGTCGCCGTCTGGGTCTGGTACCAGCGGTCACCGGTCACGTAGTCGCGCAGATCGTCGGCGACCGCGGCGAGCCGGCGCAGAAAACGCCGGTCCTCGGTGAGCTCTGCGAGACGCCCGGGCGACACACTGCCGAGCAGCCGTACGGGGTCGCCGTCGGAGGCGGCCCAGCGCTCGGGGTCGACGGACTGGAAGAGATCACGGGTCTCGGCATGCCAGGACCAGCGCAGGTTACGCGCCAGGTCACTGAGCGGGTGAAGGGCTTCGGGGAGTACGGGCCGGACGGTGAACCTACGGATTGCCTTCACTGATGCCACCTTCACTTCACAAAGGACGTAACGGAGGACGGAAGCGGCAGGAGAACGGAAGCAGGACGTGCGCCAACAGGGGACGCACGTCCTTGTGCGCCCTTCGTCACCCACGACGGTAGCGGCGAGGGTGCCTCCGCAACTACGGCGCATCGAGGTCCGCGGGAACCGGGCCGTCGGCGATCACTCCCCTGGTTACTTCGGCGGAAATTCGCCGCAACTTTCACGTGTCTCTCATGGCCGGTATGGCCGATTCCGCCCACCTGTGCGGCCTTGTGGTGCTTCACACCGCACGAGAGGCTGCCAAGGGCGTACCCGCCGACCTCGGTCCGCGTCGGACCGGTACCGGCCGGAGTGCGCCGTCGAGGAGGGGAATTCAAGGCATGGCACAGACGAGACACAGGCGTCTGCGCTGGGCGGGAGGTCTCACCGCGGTCGCGACGGCCGCGGTGCTTTCGGCCATCACCCTGCCCGCGCACGCCGCCCCGGAGGGGCAGATAGTCGGCGCCGGTGCTCCCGGTTCCGTCGGCGGAAGCTACATAGTGACGCTCAAGGAAAGACCCGGGGGCGGAATCGAGGGGGGAACGAGCGCTCGGTCCGCGACGGGCAAGGGCATCGCCGAGAAGTACGGGGCGAGAATCAGCCACACGTACGGCACGGCGCTCAACGGCTACGCGGTGGAGGCCGACGAGAAGCAGGCCCGGCGGCTCGCGGCGGACTCCCGCGTGGCCTCGGTCGTCCAGGACACCAGAGTGATGGCCGACGGCCAGGCGAACCCGCCTTCCTGGGGCCTCGACCGTATCGACCAGCCGAGCCTGCCGCTCGACGGCGACTACACCTGGCCCGGATCGGCGGGCAAGGGCGTGACGGCGTACGTGATCGACACCGGAATCCGGATCACGCACAAGGACTTCGGCGGCCGGGCGAGCTACGGCTGGGACTTCGTCGGAAACGACAGGACCGCCAAGGACGGCAACGGACACGGCACGCATGTCGCCGGCACCCTCGCGGGCACCAAGTACGGCGTCGCCAAGAAGGCCAAGGTCGTCGCCGTCCGCGTCCTGGACAACGAAGGCTCGGGCACGACCGCGCAGGTCATCGCGGGCATTGACTGGGTGACCAGGCACGCGAAGAAACCGGCGGTCGCCAACATCAGCCTCGGCGGATACGCCAACGCGCAGCTCGATGCCGCCGTACGCAACTCCATCGCCTCCGGAGTGACGTACGCGATCGCGGCCGGCAACGACGGGCTGCCGGCCGGTCTCTACTCCCCCGCCCGGGTCGAGCAGGCCCTCACCGTGGGCGCCGGCGACAGGACGGACGCACGGGCGGGCTTCTCGAACACCGGGGCCTCGCTCGACCTGTTCGCACCGGGCGTGGCGATCACCTCGGCGTCGTACGCCAGTGACACGGGGAAGGCGACCTTCTCCGGTACGTCGATGGCGAGCCCGCACGTCGCGGGCGCGGCCGCGCTCTATCTCGCCGACCACGTCAGGGCCACCCCGGCGCAGGTGGGCAAAGCCCTGGTTAAAAAAGCGGTTCCGGGGAAGATCTCGGGCGCGGGTCCGGGTTCCCCGAACAGGTTGCTCCAGGTCGGTACCTCCTAGCACGCTGCAGGAACAGGCACCGGCCTCGCCCCCTCCGGACGAGGCCGGACTTGTGTGTAGACATACGCGTGAGTAGTTAACAAAGTGCCGGTTGCCCACCCGAATAGGGTGGGAAGGCTCCCCCGGTACACCTCGCAGACCTCACCCCTCCACACCCTCATCCGCCCACCCACGTTGACGCGGACAGGAGCGGTCATGCCCGCCACGCACCACACGTCGCCACCCCCGACGACCACCTCCGACACACCCTCGATAGGCAGGGCCGACGCCGGTCGCCGCACGCCGGAGAAACCCTCCGCGGAGACCGGGACCGAGGCCGGGACCCAGGTTCGGACCGGCACGGGCAGCAGGACCGCCGCGACTCCGGAGACGGAAGAGACGACGGTGCCGACGGCGCCCGTGGCACCTGCGGCACCGGCCAGGACCACGGAAACCGTCGTCGCCTCGGTCCCGCCCTCCACCACGCCCGTCGCACCACCTGCCGGAATCACCGCGGCCTCCACGGCCCCCGCGCCCGGCACAGCCATCGGCCGCATCCCCCTCCTCGACGTCCACCCGATCGTCGACCACGGCCGATGGCCCGCCAAGGCCGTGGTCGGTGAGGCCTTCGAGGTCTCGGCCACGGTCTTCCGCGAGGGGCATGACGCGGTCGCCGCGAACGTCGTGCTGCGTGACCCGGAGGGCCGCACAGGCCCCTGGACCCCGATGCGCGAGCTGGCCCCCGGCACCGACCGCTGGGGCGCCAAGGTGGCCGCCGGGAAAGAGGGCCACTGGACGTACACGGTGGAGGCCTGGGGCGACCCCGTCTCCACCTGGCGCCGGCACGCGGGGATCAAGATCCCGGCCGGTATCGACACCGAACTGGTCCTGGAGGAGGGCGCGCGCCTGTACGAGCGGGCGGCCACCGGGGTGCCGAAGAGCAAGGGACGCCGGGACACCCTCCGCACGGCAGCCGCCGCGCTGCGCGACGTGGAACGCCCCGCCTCGGCCCGCCTCGCCGCCGCCCTCACCCCCGAGGTGGACCGGATCCTCGCCCGTCATCCGCTGCGCGAACTCGTCACGTCCTCCGAGCCGTTGCCCCTGAAGGTGGAGCGCGAGCGGGCCCTGTACGGCTCCTGGTACGAGTTCTTCCCGCGCTCCGAGGGCACGCCCGAGCGACCGCACGGCACGTTCCGTACCGCCGCCGAACGCCTGCCCGCCATCGCGGAGATGGGCTTCGACGTCGTCTACCTGCCGCCGATCCACCCCATCGGCGACACCTTCCGCAAGGGTCCCAACAACACGCTGTCCGCGACCTCGGAGGACGTCGGCGTGCCCTGGGCGATCGGCTCCCCGGCGGGCGGGCACGACGCCGTCCATCCGGACCTCGGCACGATCGAAGACTTCGACGCGTTCGTACGCCGGGCGGCGGACCTGCGTCTCGAAGTGGCCCTCGACTTCGCCCTCCAGTGCTCACCGGACCATCCGTGGGTGCAGAAGCATCCGGAGTGGTTCCACCACCGCCCGGACGGCACGATCGCGTACGCCGAGAACCCTCCGAAGAAGTACCAGGACATCTACCCGATCGCCTTCGACAAGGACATGCCGGGCCTGGTCCAGGAGACGCTGCGGGTGCTGCGTTACTGGATGAGCCATGGCGTACGGATCTTCCGCGTCGACAACCCGCACACGAAACCGGTGGTGTTCTGGGAACAGGTGATCGCGGACATCAACCGCACCGACCCGGACGTGATCTTCCTGGCGGAGGCGTTCACCCGGCCCGCGATGATGCACACGCTGGCGAAGACCGGTTTCCAGCAGTCGTACACCTACTTCACCTGGCGCAACACCAAGCAGGAGCTGACCGAATACCTGACCGAGCTGTCGGGCGAGGCGGCCGCGTACATGCGGCCCAACTTCTTCGTCAACACCCCGGACATCCTGCATGAGTTCCTCCAGCACGGCGGACGCCCGGCCTTCGAGCTGCGGGCCGTGCTCGCCGCGACGCTGTCGCCGACGTGGGGCGTGTACAGCGGTTTCGAACTCTGCGAGAACACCCCGCTGCGCGACGGAAGCGAGGAGTATCTGAACTCCGAGAAGTACCAACTCCGGCCGCGTGACTGGGAGTCGGCGGAGCGTGAGGGTCGTAGCATCGCGCCTTTGCTGGGCAGGCTCAACGCGATCAGGCGGCGCAGTCCGGCCCTTCGTCAGTTGCGCGACCTCCACTTCCACCACACGGACCAGGAGTCGGTGATCGCGTACTCGAAGTCCTTCTCGGACCCCAAGGACGCCACGGACACAGGCGGTTCGAACACGGTTGTGGTTGTGGTCAACCTCGACCCCCACCACACCCAGGAGGCGACGGTCTCGTTGGACATGCCACAGCTCGGCCTGGACTGGCACGAGTCCGTGCCGGTGCGCGACGAGCTCACCGGCGAGACCTACTACTGGGGCAGGGCGAATTATGTGCGTCTTGAGCCAGGGCATAGTCCCGCGCACATACTCACCGTCCTGCGACCGTCCTCACCGCAGATCGGAGGGTCACCCACCACATGATCGTCAACGAGCCCGTCCCGGACACGTTCGAGGACACCCCGGCCAAGGACCGCGATCCCGAGTGGTTCAAACGCGCCGTCTTCTACGAGGTCCTGGTCCGCTCCTTCCAGGACAGCAACGGCGACGGAATCGGCGACCTCAAAGGCCTCACCGCGAAGCTGGACTACCTCCAATGGCTGGGCGTGGACTGCCTCTGGCTTCCCCCCTTCTTCAAATCCCCGCTGCGCGACGGCGGCTACGACGTCTCCGACTACACCGCCGTCCTGCCCGAATTCGGTGACCTCGCCGACTTCGTGGAGTTCGTCGACGCCGCCCACCAGCGCGGCATGCGCGTGATCATCGACTTCGTCATGAACCACACCAGCGACCAGCACCCCTGGTTCCAGGAGTCACGCGCCAACCCCGACGGCCCCTACGGCGACTACTACGTCTGGGCCGACGACGACAAGCAGTACCAGGACGCCCGCATCATCTTCGTCGACACCGAAGCCTCCAACTGGACCTTCGACCCCGTCCGCAAGCAGTACTACTGGCACCGCTTCTTCTCCCACCAACCGGATCTGAACTACGAGAACCCGGCCGTGCAGGAGGAGATCACCAGCGCGCTGCGTTTCTGGCTGGACCTGGGTATCGACGGCTTCCGGCTCGACGCGGTGCCCTACCTGTACCAGGTCGAGGGAACGAACTGCGAAAACCTTCCGGCAACGCACGAGTTCCTCAAGCGGGTCCGCAAGGACATCGACACGCACTACCCGGACACGGTGCTGTTGGCGGAGGCGAACCAGTGGCCCGAGGACGTCGTCGACTACTTCGGCGACTACTCCGCCGGCGGCGACGAATGCCACATGGCCTTCCACTTCCCCGTCATGCCCCGCATCTTCATGGCCGTACGCCGCGAATCGCGCTACCCCGTCTCCGAAATCCTCGCGAAGACCCCCGCCATCCCGTCGGGCTGCCAATGGGGCATCTTCCTGCGCAACCACGACGAGCTCACCCTCGAAATGGTCACCGACGAGGAACGCGACTACATGTACGCGGAATACGCCAAAGACCCCCGCATGCGCGCCAACATCGGCATCCGCCGCCGCCTCGCGACACTGCTCGACAACGACCGCAACCAGATCGAACTCTTCACCGCCCTGCTGCTCTCCCTCCCCGGCAGCCCGATCCTCTACTACGGCGACGAGATCGGCATGGGCGACAACATCTGGCTCGGCGACCGCGACGCCGTCCGCACCCCCATGCAATGGACCCCCGACCGCAACGCAGGCTTCTCCTCCTGCGACCCCGGCCGCCTCTTCCTCCCCACGATCATGGACCCCGTCTACGGCTACCAGGTCACCAACGTCGAAGCCGCCATGTCCTCCCCCTCGTCACTGCTGCACTGGACCCGCCGCATGATCGAGATCCGCAAACAGAACATGGCCTTCGGCCTCGGCTCCTACACAGAACTCCCCTCCTCCAACCCCGCCGTCATCGCCTTCCTCCGCGAATACAAGGACGATCTCGTCCTGTGCGTCCACAACTTCTCCCGCTTCGCACAACCAACGGAACTGGACCTGAGCACGTTCAACGGGAGGCATCCCGTCGAGCTGATCGGCGGGGTACGCTTCCCAGCCATCGGTGACCTGCCGTATCTGCTCACGCTCGCAGGTCATGGCTTCTACTGGTTCCGGCTCCGCAAGGACGCGGTCTAGAACTGAGGCGGGGCGGTTTCCTCCGCCCCGCCCTGGGCACGCATGAGTAACACCCCGACTCCCCCGGCCTCACAGGGTCTCCGGGTCCAGGGTCTCCGGACCTCCGGATCCCACGGTCCCTCGGTATCCGGGGAAAGGACGCGACGCCATGTCGGAAGCAGCAACCCACTCTGCCTCGGCCCCGGTCGCCCACTCCGCCCCGGCCGCACGCCCCGAGCTGCTCGCGTCCCTCGATCCGCTCCTGCGGGAGTGGCTGCCGCGGCAGCGCTGGTTCGCGGGCAAGGGCCGTCCGGTGACCGGGTTCTCGCTGGTGTCGGCCACGGAACTGCTGCCGACGACCGGTCCCCTCGGCCTGCTCCACCTCCTGGTGCGCGCCCATCAGCCGCTCACCCCGGCACAGGGCGCGCTCCCGCACCCGAGCGACTGCTACCAGCTCCTGATAGGCGTCCGCGAGGCACTGCCACCGAGGCTCGCACCCGCACTGATCGGGCACCTGGAGGAAGGGCCACTGGCCGGCTTCACGGTGTACGAGGCGCTGCACGACGCGCGCCCCGCCGACGTACTCCTGGAGGCCCTGCGCACCCGGGCCCAGATCGGTGACCTGCGCTTCGAGCGCGACGGCCGCGGGGAGAGCCGGGGCCAGCTTCTCCGGGACGGCCTGGTGCCGCGGCTGATCACGTCCGAGCAGTCGAACTCGTCCGTCGTCTACGGAGATACGTTCATTCTCAAGCTGTTGCGCCGGATCGTGCCCGGCACCAACCCGGACCTGGAGCTGCCGCTGCTGCTGTCCCGGGAGGGCTGCGCGCGGGTGCCGGCGCCGGTGGCGTGGATGCTCGCGGAACTGGGTGAGGAGACGTACACGCTGGGTGTTCTGCAGCCCTTCGTGCGCGGTGCGAGTGACGGCTGGGAGCTGGCGCTGCGCGAACTGGCCAAGGGCACGGACTTCGGCGCCGAGGCACGGGCACTGGGCCGCGCCACCGCCGAGGTGCACACGGCGCTGGCCCGGGCGCTGCCCACCGTCACGCTGGGCCACGCGCAGATGAAGCCGCTCGTCGACGGAATGACCCAGCGCCTGGACGCGGCCGCGCAGGCGGTACCGGCGCTGCGGCCGTACGCTCCCGGGCTTCGCACCGCCTTCGAGGCGCTGGCCGACCTGGCCGCCGAGGGCGCCGCCTGGACCGCGCAGCGCATCCACGGCGATCTGCACCTCGGACAGTGCCTGCGTTCGCCGTCCGGGGAGTGGTCGCTGATCGACTTCGAGGGCGAGCCGTCGAAGCCGCTCGCCGAACGCCGGATGCCGCAGCCCCCGGCGCGTGACATCGCGGGCATGCTCCGCTCCTTCGACTATGCGGCCCACTCGCACCATCCCCTGACACCCGGCTGGGCCGACACCTGCCGGGCCGCGTACTGCACCGGTTACGCCGAGGTCACCGGAGCCGACCCGCGCACCGACCCCGTACTGCTGCGCGCCTACGAGACGGACAAGGCGGTGTACGAAGTCGTGTACGAGGCCCGGCACCGTCCCGACTGGCTCCCCGTACCGCTGGCGGCGGTGCGCCGACTCGCGGCGGACGCCACCGCCCCCTGACCGTTCCCCCCGCCCCTCATCGTTTCCAGGAGGCCCTGCCCGTGACGCCCCGTCCCTCGTCCGACGACAGTCCGAAGAAGACCGGCGCGAAGAAGAAGGCCGCGGCCGAGGGGGAGGCGACGGCCAAAACGCCCAAGACGACCGATGCCGCGACGGTTGATGCCAAGAAGGCCGATGACAAGAAGGCCGCCAAGGCCGGCAAGACCGGCAAGGGTTCGAAGAAGTCTCGGGAGGCGGATCCGCTGCCCGCCGCCGACAGCGCTCCCGTGTTCGCGGGTGTGCACCCCGGCGACCGCGAGCGGCTGCTCAACGGCACGCACCACGATCCGCACGGGGTGCTCGGGGCCCATCCCGTGCCAGGTGGCGTGGCCTTCCGGACCTTCCGCCCGTACGCGCTGGCGGTGACCGTCGTGACGGACGAGCTGCGGGCAGAGCTCCAGGACGACGGGGACGGTTTTTTCTCGGGCCTGCTGCCATTGCGCGGCGTGCCGTCGTCGTACCGCCTGCTCGTCTCGTACGAGGGGACGGTCCAGGACACTGAGGACGCGTACCGTTTCCTGCCCGCGATCGGCGAGCTCGACCTGCATCTGTTCGGCGAGGGACGCCACGAGCAGCTGTGGCGGGCGCTCGGCGCGGAGCCGATGGTCCACCAGGGCGTGACCGGCACGCGCTTCACGGTCTGGGCGCCGAACGCGCGTGGTGTCCGGGTGGCCGGCACCTTCAACTTCTGGGACGGCACGGCGTATCCGATGCGGTCGCTCGGGTCCTCCGGGGTGTGGGAACTGTTCGTGCCCGCGATCGGCGACGGCGAGCTCTACAAGTTCGACATCACGCGAGCCGACGGTTCACACACGCTCCGCGCGGACCCGATGGCCCGGCGTGCCGAGGTGCCGCCCAAGACGTCCTCGATCGTGACGTCCTCGTCGTACGTGTGGGACGACTCCGCATGGATGGCGACCCGTGCCTCACGTCCCGTGCACGAGGCGCCGTTCTCCGTCTACGAGATCCACCTGGCTTCCTGGCGCCCGGGACTCACCTACCGCCAGCTCGCCGAGCAACTCCCCGCCTACGTCGCCGACCTGGGCTTCACACATGTGGAGCTGATGCCGGTGGCGGAGCATCCCTTCGGGGGCTCCTGGGGCTACCAGGTCACCGGCTTCTACGCCCCCACCGCCCGCCTGGGCACCCCCGACGACTTCAAACACCTCGTCGACGCCCTCCACCGGGCCGGCATCGGCGTCCTCATGGACTGGGTCCCCGCCCACTTCCCCCGCGACGACTGGGCCCTGGCCGAATTCGACGGCCGCCCCCTCTACGAGCACGAGGATCCGCTGCGCGCGGCCCATCCCGACTGGGGCACCCTGGAGTTCGACTACGGACGACGCGAGGTCCGCAACTTCCTCGTCGCCAACGCCGTCTACTGGTGCGAGGAATTCCACATCGACGGCCTCCGCGTCGACGCCGTCGCCTCCATGCTCTACCTCGACTACTCCCGCGAACCCGGCCAGTGGACCCCCAACGAACACGGCGGCCGCGAAAACCCCGACGCCGTCGCCTTCCTCCAGGAAATGAACGCCACCGTCTACCGCCGCAACCCCGGCGTCATCACCATCGCCGAGGAGTCGACGGCCTGGGACGGCGTGACACGGGCCACGCACCACATCGGACCCGGCGGCTTCGGCGGGCTCGGCTTCGGCCTCAAATGGAACATGGGCTGGATGCACGACTCGCTGGACTACGTGAAACACAAGCCGGTGCACCGCCGTTACCACCATCACGAGATGACCTTCTCCATGGTGTACGCCTACAGCGAGAACTACGTCCTGCCCATCTCGCACGACGAAGTCGTCCACGGCAAACGGTCACTGGTATCCAAGATGCCGGGCGACTGGTGGCAACAACGCGCCACCCTCCGCGCCTACCTCGGCTTCATGTGGGCCCACCCCGGCAAACAACTCCTCTTCATGGGCCAGGAATTCGCCCAGGGCGCCGAATGGTCCGAAACCCACGGACCCGACTGGTGGCTCCTCGACCCCGCCTACAGCGCCGAACCCGACCACCGCGGCGTCCGCGACCTCGTCCGCGACCTCAACACCACCTACCAGCGCGAACCCGCGCTGTGGCAGCTGGACACCGACCCGGCGGGCTTCGCCTGGGTCGCCGGCGACGCCGCCGACGACAACGTCTTCGCCTTCCTCCGCTACGACACCGACGGCACCCCCCTCCTGGCCGTCTCCCACTTCTCCCCCGTCGTCCGCCACAACTACCGCCTCGGCATCCCCGACGACATCCCCGCCTGGCACGAAATCCTCAACACCGACACCGCCCACTACGGCGGCAGCAACGTCACCAACCCCGACCCCGTCAAACCCGAACCCCACCCCGCCCACGGCCGCCCCGCCAGCATCCAACTCACCCTCCCCCCACTGGCAACCATCTGGCTCCGACCCGCCTAAAGCCTTCTTCGCCCCCTCCGCCCCTGCCCATTCCCGTCCCTTGGGGGCTCCGCCCCCAAACCCCCGCTCCTCAAACGCCGGAGGGGCTGAAGATTTCCCCGGCCGGCGCTAGAGATCTTTTAGCCCGTCCGGCGTTTGAGGACGAGGCCGTCCAGGCCGAGAGCGGGGGTCTGGGGGCGGCAGCCCCCAGGAACAAGGGACGGGCAGGGGCGGAGGGGGCGAAATACTCTTACGCCACCCCCACCCCTCGCACCAACCCCTCAGGCAGCTCCCCGCTATAAAGCACCCCCAACGCCTGCGTGGCCCGAGTCAGCGCCACATACAGATCGCTCGTTCCGAACGCCCCAGGCTCCACCACCAACACCGAGTCGAACTCCAGCCCCTTGGCCTGCCGAGGGTCGAGAAGCACCACCGCACGGGTCAGATCGGGCGACTCCCCCGCCGTCACCCCGTCCAGCCGCCCGGCAAGGGCACCGTGCAGCCCCCGAGGCGCAATCACCGCAAGCCGCCCCTCCGCAGGCTCCAACTCGGCGACGGCCTTGGCAACAGCGCCGGGCAGGTCGTCGGACACAGCCCGCACCCACGGCCGTACGCCAGTACTCCGCACGGACCGCGGCGGCTCGAACCCAGAATGCTCCGCCCGCAGCACCCCCGCCGCAAGGTCCATGATCTCGGACGGAGTCCGGTAGTTGACCGCGAGGCGGGCGTGGTCCCACCGGTCCTCGACATAGGGGGAGAGGATCTCCTCCCAGGATCCGACCCCGCCCGCCTCGGAGGTCTGCGCGGGGTCGCCGACGAGCGTCATCGACCGCGTGGGACTCCGCCGCATGAGCAGCCGCCAGGCCATGGGTGACAACTCCTGCGCCTCGTCCACGATGATGTGCCCGAACGCCCAGGTACGGTCGCCCGCCGCCCGCTCGGCGGCACTGCGGTGGTCGTCCTCCTCGTGCCGCTCGGCCATCCGCTCGGCGTCGATGATGTTGTGCGCGGAGAGGACTTCGGAATCCTCTTCGTCCATGTCCTCGAACTCGTATGTACGGGAGGCGTAGGACACGTCCAACACACCCTGCGCGTAGGCGACTTGACTGCGTCGCTCCTGGTCGGCGAGGGCCCGGGCCACCCGGTCGTCCTCGCCGAGCAGTTCGGCGGCCTCGTCGAGGAGCGGCACGTCCGCGGTGGTCCACTCGCGGGTGATCTCCCGCCGGACGGCGTTCGCGTCGTCGGCCGGCAGATACCCGTCGGGCTCGGCGAGGAAGTCCGCGACCAGCCGCTGCGGGGTCAGCCGGGGCCACAACTGCTCGATGGCGCCCCAGACTTCGGGGTTCTCGGCCAGGTCGTCACGGATCTGCGTGATGTCGCTGGCGTCGAGGAGGTTCGACCCGTCGAAGGGATCCGTGCCGATGCGCTCGGCCAGCATGTCGGTGAGCGTGTTGAGGATGTGGCCCTCGAAGTACTCGCGCGCCACGTTGTGCGGCAGCTGCGCCTCGCGGGTGCGTTCACGGGCGACCCGCACGAGCCCGGCGTCGAGCATCAGGATGTCGCGGTCGTGCTCGATGGCGATGACGGGGTCGGGAAGGCCCTGCCGATCGCGTGCGACGGCGGCGAGTACGTCGGCCATGTCGGCGCGCCCCTTCACGGCGGCCGCTTCGGGCAGGTCGGTGGCGGTCGCCTTCACGCCGGGGAACAGTTCCCCGACGGTCGCGAGCAGCACACCGGTCTCGCCCAGCGCGGGCAGCACCTCGCCGATGTAGCCGAGGAAGGCGGGGTTGGGCCCGACGATCAGGACGGCTCGCTTGGCGAGCAACTCCCGGTACTCGTACAGCAGATAGGCGGCCCGGTGCAGCGCGACCGCCGTCTTGCCGGTGCCGGGGCCGCCCTCGACCACCAGCACACCCTGGTGGGGCGCGCGGATGATCTGGTCCTGCTCGGCCTGGATGGTCTGCACGATGTCGCTCATGCGGCCGGTGCGCGCCGAGTTCAGTGCGGCGAGGAGCACCGCGTCGCCGCTCGGGTCCTCGTGACCGGTGCGTTCGTGGTCGCCGAGGTCGAGGATCTCGTCGTGCAGGTCGGTGACCTGCCGGCCGTCGGTGGTGATGTGCCGGCGCCGCCGCAGGCCCATCGATGTATGACCGGTGGCCAGGTAGAAGGGGCGGGCGACGGGGGCCCGCCAGTCGATGAGGATCGGGGTGCGCTCGGTGTCGTCGGCGCGGATGCCGATACGGCCGATGTGGTGGCTGATGCCGGAGGTGAGGTCGATACGGCCGAAGCAGAGCGAACCGTCCACGGCGTTCAGCGCGGCCAGCAGCCCCGAGCGCTCGGCGACGAGCACGTCCCGCTCCAGCCGCGCCTGCATGGGGGTGTTGCCCTGCCCGAGGGCGTCCACGACGGCGGCCTCCGTGACACCGCGCAGCGCGTCCACGCGTGTGTACACCCCGTCGATGAATTCCTGCTCAATGCGCAATTCATCGTCGATAAAACCTGTGGTGGATTCTGTGTTTGAGCCCCTGTTTGACAATTCCACTCCCGGCCGGATACACTGTGCTCAGTGAACTTCTCCGCGACTCAACGCCCTTGAAGTCGCGAACCATTAAATATACGCAAGGAAATCCCCCGAGCGCAATTGCTCGGGGGATTTCTTGTGTGGGGTGACTGGTTGTCGGGTGGCCGGTCGTCGTGTGGCCGATTCCGCGGTGCGGGGCTACATCACCTCGGAGAGCTCCTCCAGAAGCCGTCGCTTGGGCCGGGACCCCACCATCGACTTCACCGGCTCACCGCCACGGAACACCATGAAGGTGGGCATCGACAGCACCCCGTACGCAAGCGTGGTGTGCGGGTTGGTGTCCACATCCAGCTGTACGACCTTGAGCCGGTCGCCCTCCTCGGCGGCGAGGGCGGTCAGCACCGGCGCCATCTGCCGGCACGGCGGGCACCAGTCGGCGGTGAACTCCACCGGCACGGGCAGCTCCGCCCCGATCACCTCCGCCTCGAAGTCCTCGTCCGTCACCTCGGCCACACCCGCTGCCTTGCTCACCGTGTCCGCCCTCCCAGTTCGCACACGGGTTCCGGGCCACCCGGAACCCCTGCGTCGGCCGCCAGCTCGTCCCGCGCCCGCTCCGCCCGCGCCAGCTGCTCGCCGACCGTCGCCCGCACCGCGACCAACTCGTCGATCACCGCGTCGAGTTCACCGAGCTTGCGCCGGTAGACCGCGAGGGACGCGGGGCACGAGTCGCCCTCCGGGTGCCCGGCCCGCAGACACTCCACGAAGGGCCGCGTCTCCTCCAGGTCGAACCCGAAGTCCTGCAAGGTCCTGATCTGCTGCAGCAGCCGCAGATCGTCCTCGTCGTAGGTCCGGTACCCGTTCTCACCCCGCCGCGCGGGCAACAGCCCCCGGGACTCGTAGTACCGCAGAGTCCGCGTGGTCGTCCCGGCGCGCACGGCCAGCTCGCCGATTCGCATACCGCGACGGTAATCCTTGACGCCGACGTCAAGGCAAGGACGTTCAGAGGTTCACACGCGCATGGGCGGAATCCGGGGGCCGTTCCGGGGTCGGCGGCGGCTTTCGGGAGACCCACGTCACATCCACGCATGTCACAACCGGCCGGGCCGTCTCGTCAAAGGGGTGTATCCGCAAACGACGGCAGGAGCACACCATGGAAGCTCGGTTGAACGTCTTCACCAACCCGGTCGCGGCCAAGTTCGGGAAGCACCTCGTCGCCGCCGGCAGGGTGCTCGCGGACTCGACGGTGCCGGCCTCGACACAGGAACTCGTGAAGCTCCGCGCCAGTCAGATCAACGGCTGCGGCTTCTGCACCGACATGCACAGCAAGGACGCCGTGCACGCCGGAGAGACCTGGACGCGCCTGAACCTGGTCGCCGCCTGGCGCGAGGCCACGGTGTTCACCGATGCCGAGCGCGCCGCCCTGGAGCTGGCGGAGCAGGGCACCCGGATCGCCGACGCGGCCGGCGGCGTCACGGACGAGGCCTGGGCGAACGCCGCCAAGCACTACGACGAGGAGCAGCTCGCCGCCCTGGTGTGCACCATCTCCCTCATCAACGCCTTCAACCGCGGGAATGTCATGATCCAGCAGCCCGCCGGCGACTACCAGCCCGGACAGTTCGGATAAAGCCGGGGACGGCTGCCTGGCCGTATTCGCGCAATTCACGAGCCATGGGCACCAGGGGCGCGAGCTATGCGCCGTTGCGCTGACCAGGGCAATTGGTGGAGCCCTTGTGGAGGGGGCAAGGGCTTTCCCCATGGCCAGGCACAATGGCCGTCATGACCACGGAAATCTCCGGCCACGCGGAGGCCCCCAGCCGCGCAGACGTGAACCGCCGCCGCATTCTCGATGTCGCGCTCACGGAGCTGTTGCGTGATCCCGACGCGTCCATCGACCAGATCGCGCGAGCCGCGGGTGTCGTACGGCGCACGGTGTACGGGCATTTCCCGAGCCGTGAGGCGCTGATCTACACGCTGTTCGACGCCGCCGTGGACGCGGTGGAGGCAGCGCACATGGCCGGGCGCGAAGGCGTCGAGGATCCGCTGGAGTCGCTGGTCCGTTCGACGCTCGCCTGCTGGGAGGTCGCCGACCGCTACCGGCTGCTCGTCGGGCTCGCGCAGCGCAGTGTCACGGTGCAGGGCATCCGTGACCGGCTCGCGCCCGTCCGCGGGGCCGCCGTGGAGGTGCTCCGATGCGGCCTGGAACAGGGGGTGTTCGAGTCCCCGCTGCCCGCGACCGTGCTCGCCCACGTACACGAGCAGATGCTGTTCGCCCTCATGGAGGCGGTGAACCACGGCCTGCTGGCACCGGAAGAGGCGGGCCCCTCCGCCGCGGTCACGTTGCTGACCTCGGCGGGCGTACCAGCCTCACACGCCACCGAGCTGGTGGCGAAGCTGAGCGACTGAGGTCGCGGCTTCCGGCCTACGGCATCCCGCTCACGGCTTCCGGCCTACGGCTTCCCACTCACGGCCTGCGGCTCACGGCTTCCGGCCTACGGCATCCCGCTCACGGCCTGCGGCTCACGGCTTCCGGCCTGCGGCATCCCGCTCACGGCCTGCGGCATCCCGCTCACGGCCTGCGGCTCAAGGCTGCCGCCCTACGGCATCCCGCTCACGGCCTGCGGCTCAAGGCTGCCGCCCTACGGCTTCCCACTCACGGCCTGCGGCTCAAGGCTGCCGCCCTACGGCATCCCGCTCACGGCCTGCGGCTCAAGGCTGCCGCCCTACGGCATCCCGCTCACGGCCTGCGGCTCAAGGCTGCCGCCCTACGGCATCCCGCTCACGGCTGCCGGCCTACGGCTTCCCACTCACGGCCTGCGGCTCACGGCGTCCGTGGACGCACCGAGCGGCCAGGCTACGGGGGATGGCCTGGCCGCTCGGCGTTCTGGGGAGGGGATGTCCCGGTCCCCGGTTCGCGGGCGCCCCGTTCAGGAGGGCACCCGCGAGGCTTATGCCTTGGCGAGTTCCTTCTCGCCGCCCTGCTCCGGGACCTCCGCGTCGGCCGGAGCCGCGCCGTTCTCGTCGTCGTCCAGCAGGGTCGTCTCGTCGAACGGGAACTCACCGGCGAGGACGCGGTTCACGCGGTCCGTGTCGATCTCCTTCGTCCAGGTGCCGATCAGGACGGTGGCGACCGAGTTGCCCGCGAAGTTCGTCAGGGCGCGCGCCTCGCTCATGAAGCGGTCGATGCCGACGATGAGGCCGACGCCGTCCACGAGGGCGGGCTTGTGCGACTGCAGACCGCCGGCCAGCGTGGCGAGACCGGCGCCGCTGACACCCGCCGCGCCCTTCGAGGCGACGAGCAGGAAGAGCAGCAGCGGGATCTGCTCCCCGAGCGACATCGGGGTGCCCATCGCGTCGGCGATGTAGAGCGAGGCCATGGTCATGTAGATCATGGTGCCGTCGAGGTTGAAGGAGTAGCCGGTCGGGATGGTGATGCCGACCACCGACTTGCTCACGCCCAGGTGCTCCATCTTCGCGATGACCCGCGGGAGGGCGGACTCGGAGGAGGAGGTGGACAGGATCAGCAGGAACTCACGGCCCAGGTACTTGAAGAGCGTGAGGATGTTCAGACCCGCGACGACGCGCAGCAGCGTGCCGAGCACGATGAAGACGAAGAGGAAGCAGGTGGCGTAGAAGCCCAGCATCAGGACGGCCAGGCTCTTGAGCGCGTCCACCCCGGCGGAACCGACGACGGCGGCGATCGCGCCGAAGGCGCCGAGCGGGGCCGCCCACATCACCATGCCGAGGATGCGGAAGACGAGCCGCTGGATGTGCTCGACACCGCGCAGCACGGGCTGGCCGGCCGATCCCATGGCCTGCAGCGCGAACCCGGCGAGCAGCGCCACGAGGAGGGTCTGCAGGACCTGGCCCTCGGTGAAGGCGGAGACCATCGTGGTCGGGATGATCGACAGCACGAAGTCGACCGGCGGCAGCGCCTCGGCCGACACCTGGCCCTGACCGGCTTCCTTGACCGCGTCGGTCACCTGGAGGCCCGTGCCCGGGTCCAGGATGTTGCCGACGACCAGGCCGATGCTGAGTGCCACCAGCGACATGACCAGGAAGTATCCGAGTGCGATACCGCCGACGGCGCCGACCTTGGCGGCCTTGCGTACGGAACCGATGCCCAGCACGATCGTGCAGAAGATGATGGGGGAGATCATCATCTTGATGAGGTTCACGAAGCCGGTGCCGATGGGCTTGAGCTCGACCGCGAAGTCGGGAGCGAGCAGCCCGACGGCGATACCGACGATCACGGCGCCGATCACGGCGATGTAGAGATAGTGGGTGCGGTCCCGCTTTACGGCGGGTGCGGCAGGTGCGGTTTGCGGGGTGCTGGCCACGGCTGCCCTCCTTGACGACGTCGTCGGCATCATCCGGCGTGCGGCTCACGACCGGCGGAACCCGGCGTGCGGCTCACGACCGGGGATCCGGAAGTCGCGCCTCCAGAACCGGGAGGCGGATTCCCGGGTGGATCCGGGAGACGGACTCCCGGCCTGCCCTGGAGGCGCACTCCCAGGGGATGCGGTGACTATCTCCCGCCTTGTGAGGGCGGTCACCCTTCCGTTCATTTAGTTCACACTTATACGTGGAGGGAGACTGTTAGCCATGCGCCTGCCCCGCGTCCCCAAACCCCGCAGCCTCGCCGGTCAGCTCTTCGGCATGCAGGCCGTGCTGATCGCGGTGCTCGTCGTCGGGTACGCGCTGTTCAGCTACGTCAGCGACCGCGGCCAGGCCGAGGAGGCCGCGGGACGCCAGGCCATGGCCGTGGCCGGCTCGGTCGCGGACTCCCCTTCGGTACGCGAGGCGATCCACACCACCGACCCGACGAAGACCCTCCAGCCGTACGCCCTCCATGTGCAGGAGGACACGGACGTCGACTTCGTCACCATCATGAACACGGACGGCATCCGCTGGACCCACCCCGACGAGACGCTGATAGGCAAGCACTTCCTCGGCAACATCGGCCCCGCTCTGAAGGGCAAGGCCTTCACGGAGACGTACACGGGCACGCTGGGTCCGTCCGTCCGCGCGGTGGTACCCATCTGGGACAACGGCAGGATCATCGGCCTGGTCAGCGCCGGCATCAAGGTCGAGGTGATCACCGCCCGCGTGCAGGACCAGGTGACGGCGCTCCTCGGGGTCGCGGCGGGCGCCCTGGCCCTGGGCGGTCTCGGGACGTACGTCATCAACGCCCGGCTGCGCCGCTCCACCCACGGGATGAACGCGGCCGAGCTGAGCCACATGCACGACTACCACCAGGCCGCGCTGCACGCCGTACGCGAGGGTCTGCTGATGCTGGACGGACAGTTCAAGGTGGCGCTGATCAACGACGGCGGGCGAGAGCTGCTGGGCGTGGACGGCGATGTGGTCGGCCTTTCGGTGGCCGAGCTCGGGCTGCCCGCACCGCTGACGGGTGCGCTGCTGTCGGCCGAGCCACGGGTGGACGAGGTGCACCTGACCGCGAACCGCGTCCTCGTGATGAACACCTCCCCCGTCTCCGGCGGCGACCGCCGCGGCACCGTCGTGACCCTGCGCGACGTGACCGAACTCCAGTCCCTGATGGGCGAGCTGGACTCGGAGCGCGGCTTCACCCTGGCGCTGCGCTCACAGGCGCACGAGGCCGCGAACCGCCTCCACACGGTGGTGTCCCTCATCGAGCTGGGCCGCGCCGAGGAGGCCGTCGACTTCGCCACGGCGGAACTGGAGCTGGCCCAGACCCTCACCGACCAGGTGGTCGCGGCGGTCAGCGAACCGGTGCTCGCCGCCCTGCTGCTCGGCAAGGCCGCGCAGGCCAACGAGCGGGGTGTGGAGCTGGTGGTCTCCCAGGACAGCGCCATCGACGACGGACTCCTGCCGGACTCGCTGTCCGCCCGCGACCTGGTCACGGTCCTGGGAAATCTCATCGACAACGCGGTGGACGCGGCACAGGGGACGGTGGGCGCGCGGGTCACGGTAACGGCGTTCACGGACGACGACGGGCTGGTGCTGCGGGTCGCCGACACCGGTGCGGGGGTCGACCCCGCCCACGCGGAGGCGGTCTTCCAGCGCGGCTGGTCGACCAAGCCGTCGGGGCCCGGCGGCCGGGGCCTGGGCCTGGCTCTCGTACGCCAGGCCGTGAGCAGGCACGACGGCACCTTGACAGTGGCGGCGGCCGCCGGGGGCGGGGCAGAGTTCGAGGCCCGGCTGCCGTTGCCTACGGTGTCCTCGACGCCGGTGTCCTCGACCCGGGGGGCCGCGACGCCGGGGGCCGGGGCATCCACCGGTGCGTCGGGGGCCGGGGCATCCGCCACGGCGCCGGGGGCCGGGTCACCTGCCTCGGCATCCGGAGCTGGGGCACCCATCACGGCGCCCGAAGTTGAGGCATCGACCGCGACACCCGGGACTGAGGCATCCACCGCGGCGTCGGGGGCCGCGGCACCCGCCACGACACCTGCGGCTTGGGCACCCGCCACGACACCCGGGGCCGAAGCACCCGCCACAGCACCCGACGTTGAGGCACCCGCCGCAGCACCCGAGGTTGAGACATCGGCCGCGACACCCGGAGCTGGGGCACCCGCCACGACACCCGAGGTTGAGACATCGACCGCGACACCCGGGACTGAGACATCCACCGCGGTGCCGGGGGCCGCGGCACCCGCCACGACACCTGCGGCTTGGGCACCCGCCACGACACCCGGGTCCGAAGCACCCGCCACAGCACCCGAGGTTGAGACATCGGCCGCGACACCCGCCCCGAGCAACGCACCGACCGCGACGTCCGGGGTCGAGGTACCGACCGCGGCATTCGCCCGTGCCGACGCGTCGACCGCGCCGACCCGACACCAGGACGACCAGCCCAAGCCCGCCAAGACCGCCCCGACCCGCCACCAGGACGACCAACCCGAGCCCGCCCAGACCGCCCCGACCGCCCAGTTCGCCAAGACCACCCCAACCACCCCGTCCGCCTCAACCACCCAATCCACCCAGACCGTCCAGCCCACCCAGACCGTCCAGACCGTCCACCCCGCCCAGCCCGCCTTGCCTGGAGGCGACGTATGACGACCGACCCCATCCGCGTACTCGTCGTCGAGGACGACCCGGTCGCCGCCGACGCCCACGTCATGTACGTCGGCCGTGTGCCCGGCTTCGTCGCCGTCGGCAAGGCGCACACGGGCGCGGAGGCGCGGCGCGCGCTGGACCGTACGCCGGTGGATCTGCTGCTGCTCGATCTGCACCTGCCGGACGCGCACGGCCTGCAGCTCGCCCGTTCGCTGCGCGCCGCCGGCTATCACGCGGACGTGATAGCGGTGACGTCGGCGAGGGACCTGGCGGTCGTACGGGAGGGTGTGTCGCTCGGGGTCGTCCAGTACGTCCTGAAGCCCTTCACCTTCGCCACGCTGCGTGACCGGCTGATCCGGTACGCGGAGTTCCACGCGGCGGCGGGCGAGGCGAGCGGCCAGGACGAGGTGGACCGCGCCCTGGCCACCCTGCGCGCCCCGGGCCCGGCCGCGCTCCCAAAGGGTCTGAGCGCCCCGACCCTCGAACGCGTCACCGTCACCCTGCGGGACTGCGGCGAGGGCCTCACCGCCGCCGGGATCGCCGAGCTGGTCGGCATCTCCCGGATCACCGCCCGGCGCTACCTCGAACACCTGGTGGAGTCGGGGCGGGCGGCACGGGCCCCGCAGTACGGCCAGGTGGGACGGCCGGAGCTGCAGTACCGCTGGGTGAAGGGTTAGGGCCTAGCCGGGTGGACGGCCTTCGGAACGGCTTCCGCGACGAGGTCGTACGTGCGTGATCGCGGCGAACACCACGAGGGCTGCCAGGCTCCCGCACACGAGGGCGGGGTAGTCGGCCCAGTCGGGGTCGGCCGGTGCGGGCGTTCCCCGGCGCACCAGCCTGCCGACGGACCAGAGGACCAGCAGAGCGGTCGTGAAGGCCGGCCAGCGGTTCCGCACACCTTTGGTGACGTCGTCGACCATCGCCAACACGGTCCAGAGAACGATGAGGTCCACGAACTCCGTCCAACCGACGGCCACGATCCCCGCCCCCGCTGCCGCGAAGAAGAACCAGCTCCAGACAAGGGGCCGGATCGGCACGGCCTCTCGCAACTCCCCTCGTGGAAACCAGAAGAACCGGCGCACACGCTCGACAAACCCGCGATCCCCGTCGTACGACGTCATGCGCCCCCCAGCGTGGCCCGTCCACCTCGTACGAGGTGGACCCACGGCGGGGGACGAAGGTTGCGCGTACGACTCGACCCGTATCGCGAGCCCGGCCGCCGCCGGCGCCCCCGCAGTGGACAACACCAGGAGCCCTGTCGCGACTTGACCAGCCAGTGCAAGGTCATTGACCTGACATACTCCCGCCTCTTACGTTCGCCGGGCAGACAAGTCGTGGCCGACAACGATGTCGGTCAGTAGGAGGTCGTGCCCGTGCGCCCCACCGCCGCCCCACTTCTCCTCGTCGCGTTGCTCACCGCGACCACACTCACGGCCTGCGGATCAGGGTCCGGCAGCGACCCCGACACCGTGAAGATCTCGTTCAAACAGTCCACGGACAACTCGATCAAGGTGATGGACACCTATCTGGGCGAGATGAAGAAGGAGTTCGAGAAGGCCAACCCCGGCAAGAAGGTCGAGCTGGTTCCGATCAAGGCACCGGACTCCGAGTACTACACCAAGGTCCAGCAGATGCTGCGGTCCCCGAAGACCGCTCCCGACCTGGTCTACGAGGACACCTTCCTCATCAACTCGGACATCACCAGCGGCTACTTGAAGCCCCTGGACGCCTACCTCGACAAGTGGCCGGACTGGGACCAGTTCATCGACACGGCCAAGACGGCGGCCAAGGCCGAGGACGGGAAGACGTACGGCGTTCCGGACGGGACGGACACCCGGGGGCTCTGGTTCGACAAGGCGATCTTCAAGAAGGCGGGCCTGCCGAGCGACTGGCAGCCGAAGAACTGGGACGAGGTTCTCGACGCGGCCCGCACGATCAAGGAGAAGGTCCCCGGCGTCACGCCCCTGAACGTCTACACGGGCAAGCCCGCCGGAGAGGCCGCCACCATGCAGGGCTTCGAGATGCTGCTGTACGGGACGGGGGACGGAACGACTGACCCCCTGTACGACACGGCGTCCAAGAAGTGGATCGCCGGCAGCCAGCCCTTCAAGGACTCCCTCGCCTTCGTGGAGACGGTCTTCAAGGAGAAGCTGGGCCCGGAGGTCTCCGACGCCCTCGACCCCAACTTCCCCACCCGGGTCCGCGGTGAACTGCTGCCCGAGGGCAAGCTCGGCATCAACCTCGACGGAAGCTGGCTCCCGCAGGACTGGCTGGCGGGGTCGGGCCACGAATGGCCCGAGTGGTCCGACAAACTCGGTCTCGCGTACATGCCGACGCAGAACGGCCAGGCTCCCGGCAAGGTGAGCATGTCCGGCGGCTGGACCTGGTCGATCCCGTCGAAGGCGTCCAACCCGGACCTGGCCTTCAAGTTCATCGAGACCATGCAGACCAAGGCGAACGCCCAGAAGTGGTACATCGCCAATTCCGGTATCGCGGTGCGCAAGGACGTCGCCGCCGACCCCGCGTACGTGGACGCGCAGCCCGGCATCAAGTTCTTCACGGACCTGGTCGCGAGCACGCACTACCGGCCCGCGTACCCGGCGTACCCGAAGGTCTCGACCGCCATCCAGGAGGCCATGGAGGGCGTGACGACGGGCGACAGTTCGGTTCAGGACGCGGCGAAGGGGTACGACGAGGAACTCAAGACGGCCACCGACGACCAAGTGATCACGAAGTGAGCGTGAGTACGCCGGTGGCACCCCAGGTCCGACCCCCGGGCGCGGGTACGAAGGTCGTCTCCCCCCGCCGGGGAGGCCTCCGCCGCTCCCTCGTCCGGGCGCTCCCGGTCTCCCCCGCCCTCATCCTGCTCGTCCTCTTCCTCGCGGGCCCGATCGGCTACTGCGCCTACATCGCCTTCACGGACCTGCAGTTGACGGGCCAGGCCCACTCGTCGTTCGTCGGCTTCGACAACTTCCGGGCGGCGTTCCAGGACGACGCGTTCCTGAACGCGGTATGGCTCACGCTGGTGTTCACGGTGCTGTCGTCGCTGGTCGGGCAGAACACGCTGGGGCTGGCACTGGCCGCACTGATGCAACGGGCGTCGAAGCCGGTACGGACGGTGGTGGGCGGGATCGTCATCACGGCGTGGGTGCTGCCGGAGGTGGTCGCGGGGTTCCTGCTGTACGCCTTCTTCCGGCGGGAGGGCACATTGAACGCCATCCTCGACTGGCTCCATCTGCCCAGCCAGAACTGGCTGTTCACCCTCCCCATCCTGGCGGTGTCGTTCGCGAACGTGTGGCGGGGCACGGCCTTCTCGATGCTCGTCTACTCCGCCGCGCTGAACGAGATCCCGAAGGAGATCACGGAGGCGGCGGAGGTGGACGGGGCGGGAGGCTGGCGGCGGATGTGGCACATCACGCTCCCGATGATCCGCCGCTCCATCGGCACGAATCTCATGCTCAACACCTTGCAGACGCTCTCCGTCTTCGGGCTGATCTGGGTGATGACCCGAGCGGAAAGAGCCAGACCCTCCCCCTGTTCATGTACGAACAGGCCTTCCAGAAAAGCATGATCGGGTACGGGACGGCGGTGGCGTTGCTGCTCCTGGTCGTCGGCTCACTGTTCTCGCTCGTGTACATGCGCCTGCTGCGGACGGAGGTCTGAAATGGCGATTCAACTTGCGCGTACGCCCCTCAGGTCGCGGCGTCGGTCCACCCGGCGGCTGGCTGCGGACGCCGGACTCCTCGCCCTGGCCGCCGCGTTCGCACTGCCGCTGGCGTGGGTGGTCCTCTCCGCGCTCGACCCGGACGCCGGCCTGCGGGTGCAGGTCCCCGACAGCCTCACGCTGGACAACTTCGACGCGGTCCTGAAACCGGACATCACCTTCACCCCGCTGCTCAACAGCCTGATCCTCTGCGGGGGCGGAACGCTGCTGACGGTGATCTGCTCGACGCTCGCCGCCTATCCGCTGTCCCGTTTCCGGTCGCGGCTGAACCGGCCTTTCCTGCTGACCATCCTGTTCGCGACGAGTCTGCCGATCACGGCCATCATGGTGCCGGTGTACGCCCTGTTCGTCCAGGTGAACCTGATCGACACCATGCAGGGCACCATCTTCTTCTTCGCGGCCTCCCAACTGCCCTTCGCCATCTGGCTGATGAAGAACTTCATGGACGGGGTCCCGAAGGAGCTGGAGGAGGCCGCGTGGACGGACGGGGCGTCGTCATTCCAGTCCCTGCTCCGGATCGTGCTGCCGCTGATGGGTCCGGGCGTCGCCGTGGTCACGGTGTTCTCGTTCGTGATGATGTGGGGCAACTTCTTCGTCCCCTTCATGCTGCTGCTCACCCCGGACCAGATGCCCGCGTCGGTGAGCATCAACGAATTCTTCGGGAACCGAGGGACCGTGGTCTACGGCCAGTTGGCGGCGTTCTCAATCATCTACTCGACGCCGGTGATCTTGCTGTATGTGCTGGTGGCCAAGCGGTTGGGCGGGGGGTTCGCTCTGGGCGGGGCGGTCAAGGGGTGAGGACGCCAGCTCCTCCTGCCCCCGAATACTCCCGAGCCCCCCGCCAGGGCAACACCGCCCACATCCGCGTCCCACCCCCGGGCTCCCGGGCCTCCCCGAACCCCCAGCCATCGCCGGCCAGGAAGACCACTGCCTCACCGACGCCCGCGAAGCCCTCCGCACCCTCATCCGGGACATCAAGGCCGGAAAGGCCGACCACCTCCTCTAAGGGGGCGGGAACTCTGCTAGGAGTTTTTCGCCGCCCGGGCCCGATAGGCCGCGACCGTCGTCCGGCTCGCGCACGCGTTGGAGCAGAACCGGCGCGTTCGGTTCCGTGACTGGTCCGCGAAGAAGTTCCCGCACCCGGCCGCGGCGCACCGGCCCAGTGTCACCGCCGGATCCCCGGCGGCGACCAGGGCGAGCTTGGCGGCGATCAGCTGGCCGAGCCAGCGCTTGGCCGGGCTGCCGTTGCGGCTGAAGTGGATGTGCCAGCCGCCGAGGCCGTCATGGTCGGACAGGTGCATTTCCGGCGGATAGTCGCGCAGCAGCCGGTGCACGGCGTCAGGGGCAGCGCAGTCGACGGACTGCGCCAGCGCCATGCGCACGAGGTCCGGCAGCTCGCCGTAGTCGCCGCCCGGCGGCGGAGTGATCTCGTGCTCCGCGAAGAACGCGCCGACCAGTTCGCCCTGTTGGTCGAGGGTCCCGGTATTGGCCAGCTCCACGGCCAACCGCGTCACGTTCCCAATGTAGTCACCGTATTGCACTTGACCACCTACCTCGCCGCTTCTTAACGTAGGCGCCATGCTATCTGATGACACCTACGTGGCCCGCCGCCTGCAGCTGCTCGGGGAGTGGGACGCCGCGCTCGCCGCCTTGGACCCGGACGCCGAGCCCGAACTGCGCGCGGAGATCGCCGTCGACCGCTGGTTCTTCCGGATCGAGGGTCACGAGGAGGCCGAGAAGGCGGTCGCGGCACTCGATCCCGCATCGCCGACCCGGCACCTGCTCACCGGCCGACTGGCCTACAGCCGCCTGCTGTTCCGGCGCGACCCGCGCGCCGACGACCGCGCCACGGCCGAGGCCGGCTACCGCGCGGCCGCCGAGAGCGGCGACGAGAAGCAGCGTGCCTGGGCCGAGTACCACTGGGCCGTCCTGCTGGACAACATCGACGAGGACCCAGCCGGCGCCCTCCCACGCTACGAGACGGCTCTCGAGATCGCGACGAGGACCGGCGACGGCTACTTCGAGTCCTACATCATCCGGCACCTCGCACCGCACAAGGAGCCCGCGGAGCGGATCGCGATGCTGCGCCGCTCACTCCATCTGCGCGCCGCGCTCGGCGCCCGGCCCCAGACAGTCGCCTCGCAGGCCCTCCTCGCCGACAACCTGCCCGAGAACGATCCCGAGCGTGCAGAGTTGATGCGGACATTCCGTCCGGGTGCGGAAGAACTGCGTATCGGCTGGCTCCTGTCCGCGGCCTGATCCGCCGAGCGCCCCTGCGCCTGCTCCGAGCGATGCGCGAGGGGGCCGGCCACTCCGGACAGGAACCAAGAAAGGAAACGCGGCGTCGGCCGACCCCCTGAGGAGCCGGCCGACGCCGCGTGCTGGTGGCGTCTGAATCGGATGTCAGTCGCGCGGGGTGCCGTAGTAGCCACCGACCTGCTCGTGGTAGCCCGCATCCCCGATGTGCTTGTCCTTGTCGAACTCCGGGGAGTTCTTGATCTCTTCCTTGGTACGGCCGACGAAGACCTTCTTGTCGGTCGTGTCCACGCTGGTGATGGTGCCGGCCGGCAGCAGCACGTGCTTGCCGAAGATCCACACACCGGTGTCGACGACGATGTAGGCGGAGCCGACCTCCTCGGAGTACTTGTCGACCTTGCCGATGTGGCCGTCGGTCGCCTCCACCTTGAAGCCCGTCAGATCCAGGCCCGCCTGGTAACCCGACGTCGGCTGGTAACCCCACATGTCCGTCACGATAAGTCCCTTCGTTCAGCTGTACAGAATTACTCCGGACGCTGGTGAGCGCCGGTGTCTTTGCTGACGGGAGGCGGGTTCCCGATCCGGTCCCCGCCATGCACAGGAAATCTGGTTGAAATCCGTGCGGTCCGTCGGGAGCGGCGCACTACCCGGGCTTTTCAGCCACGGTCATTTGCGCGCCGAGCCCTCGTCCTGCTGCGCGTGAAACCGCCGTCTACCAGCGGTACCAGCGGCTGCGCTTACCTCCGCCGCCGGCCGCGGGCCTGAGGACGAACCCCAACACCCACACCACGAGAACAATCACTGCTATCCACCACAGTGCTTTCAGTGCGAAGCCCGCACCGAAAAGGATGAGAGCGAGAAGAAGAACAAGAAGCAGGGGAACCATGATTATCAACCTCCGGACAATCATGTGCCCTACCCCTGAACGATCATGCATACCGATTTCCGGGTTTGATTCTGCTGTTCGGGGTTATAGGGTCCGCCGCCACCGTTCTACTTCTACCGGCAGGGAGCGCCGTGACCAGCACACTCAGTGAGACGGAAGGGCCCGGGGTCACCGCCACCCCGCGGCTGTCCCCGGCGGAGAACAAGCTGTCCTCCGCCGAGAACAAACAGCGGCTGCGGCGTCGCCTGGAGCGGCTGATCGGCATCGCCGCCACGGAGGGCAACTCCCTGACGGTGCTGCGCAACGGGGACGAGATCTTCGCGGCGATGCTGGAGAGCATCCGCGGCGCCCGGTACACCGTGGACATGATGACGTTCGTGTACTGGCGCGGGGAGATAGCCCGCCAGTTCGCGACCGCGCTGGCCGAGCGGGCCCGCGACGGTGTGCGGGTGCGCCTGCTCCTCGACGGCTTCGGCAGCCGGCTGATCGAGCAGGACCTGCTGGAGATGATGGAAGAGGCCGGGGCCGAAGTGGCCTGGTTCCGCAAGCCCTTGTATCTCTCGCCCTTCAAGCAGAACCACCGCTGCCATCGCAAGGTGCTGGTCGTGGACGAGGAGACCGCGTTCACCGGCGGGGTGGGCATCGCCGAGGAGTGGTGCGGTGACGCCCGTAACGAACACGAGTGGCGCGACACCCACGCCCGGGTGCGCGGACCCGCCGTGGACGGCATCGCCGCCGCCTTCGCGCAGAACTGGGCGGAGTGCCACGACACCCTCTTCGACACCCGCGACCGCTTCGCCGAGCACGCCTCCGAAGGCGACGCCGTGGTCCAGGTCATCCGCGGTTCGGCCAGCATCGGCTGGCAGGACATGCAGACCCTCCTGCGGGTCGTGATCGAGTCCGCCCAGGAGCGACTGCGCCTGGCCACCGCCTACTTCGCCCCCGACGCCCACTTCGTCGACCTGCTGTGCTCGGCCGCCCGGCGCGGTGTCGAGGTGGAGATCCTGCTGCCCGGCCCCCATACCGACAAGCGCGTCTGCCAGTTGGCCGGCCAGCACCACTACGAGGACCTGCTCGCCTGCGGGGTGCGCATCTTCCAGTACCAGCCGACGATGATGCACGCCAAGGTCATCACCATCGACAGGGTCGCGGCCCTGGTCGGCTCCACCAACCTCAACCGCCGCTCCCTCGACCACGACGAGGAAGTCATGCTCGCCGTCATGGACGAGGAGTTCACCGCCACCCTCGACGGACACTTCGACGAGGACCTGCGCGTCAGCGAGCGGATCGAGAAGGACCGCTGGAAACGCCGCTCCGCAGCGCAGCGGCTGTGGGAGGCGTCCGTGGCCCCCATCCGCCGGTTCCTGTAGCCCGCGTCCGGATCATGCCGGTTCACGTCCGGATCACATCCGGATCACATAGGGACGGCACAACAGGGCACCCGTCTCAGGTCGGAACAACCGGCGGAACAACCCATCGGGCCAACCCGTCGGGCCATCCCATCGGGCCAACCCGTCCCACCAACCGAAGGAGTCCACTGATGCTGATCGTCGCCATCGTCGCCGTATGTGTGGTCTTGGCCGTACTGGCCTTCCTCGTCCCCCGTTTCTCCCGCCACCCCGAGCGCGGCACGCAGCGTTCGCTCGGCGCCGGAGCCCGGGCCGGCGGCAAGGCGCCCGGTTTCCTGGGCCGGCTGCTCAGCAAGCCCTTCCAGAGCAGTTCGCGTGCCGTCGGCCGCAGCGGCTCGGCCGGCCGCCGCACCCGCGGCCGCATGCCCTTCTGACCGCGAATGAACGGCACCACGAGGGACAGCCCCGAGGGGGACGGCATCGACGGGGAGCGGCTGCTGGACGGTCTCACCATCGACGCCACCCGACGCGAGCAGCCGATCGTCCTGGACGAGACCGGGCGGCCCATCAAGACCTGGCGGGAGAACCATCCCTATGACCGCAAGGTCAGCCGCAAAAGGTACGAGCGGGAAAAACGCGTTTTGCAGATAGAGATGCTCAAGCTCCAGCGCTGGGTCAAGGACACCGGCGCACGCGTGGTCGTCGTATGCGAGGGGCGTGACGCGGCCGGCAAGGGCGGCACCATCCAGCGCTTCACCGAGCGGCTCAACCCCCGCGGCGCACGGGTGGTCGCCCTGGACAAACCCAACGACCGGGAGAGCGGTCAGTGGTACTTCCAGCGGTACATCGCGCATCTGCCGACGGCGGGAGAGATCGTCTTCTTCGACCGCTCCTGGTACAACCGCGTCGGCGTGGAGCGGGTGATGGGCTACTGCTCGAAGGAGGAGTGGGAACTGTTCTTCAGGCAGTGCCCGGCCTTCGAGCGGATGCTCGTCGACGACGGGATCCTGCTGGTGAAGTTCTGGTTCTCCGTGTCACGCTCCGAGCAGCGCACCCGCTTCGCCATCCGGCAGGTCGACCCGGTGCGCCGGTGGAAGCTCTCCCCCACCGACCTCGCGTCGCTGGACCTGTGGGACGACTACACCGAGGCGAAGGTCGACATGTTCCGCGCCACGGACACGGAACACGCCCCGTGGACGGTCGTCAAAAGCAACGACAAACGGCGCGCCCGGCTGGAAGCCATGCGCGGTCTGCTCTCGCGCGTCGACTACGCCGACAAGGACCCCGAGGCGGTCGGTGTCACCGACCCGCTCATCGTCGGCCCCGCCGACACCCTCCTGGAACCCGGCGAGGAGGACACCGCGCTGTCCCCCACTCCGCTGTCCCACGGCACCACGGGTCCCGGCAACCACCCTGAAACCGCCTGACACATAAACGGCCACCCACGGGGTCGACGGCCGAAACCGTATGTTCCTACAATCTGTGATTGTGGCCGAACAGACCGTAGTCACCGCCGCCTCCGGCCCATACTTTGACCGCGTGCACCGACCGCAGGCCCATCAGCCCACTCCGCCCTTCAACGCCCCGGCGGCCCGCAGACTGCGGGCCGCGCTAGGAATGGGGCCCGAGCATGTCGCGTACGGGATGAGAGCGTCGTACGGACTTCCCTACGTCACCCCGGATCTGGTCGCCGCCTGGGAGCGCGGGCTGGCCGAGCCGAGCGCTCCCGAACTCACCGCGCTCGCGGGCGTGTTGTGGTGCTCGCAGGGTGAACTCATCGGCGCGCCAAGGACATTGCGCGAGCACCGCGTCGCACGCGGCCTCGCCACCGAAGACCTCGCGCGCTCTGTCGGCCTCGAACTCCTCGCGTACCAGCGGATGGAGGAGTCCGGCGAGTGGCGCGGCAACGAGCGGCAGTCGGCCACGCTCGCCGAGGTTCTCGACCTCTCGCTGCGCGACTTCGTCACGGTGACGGGGCGCGACGACAAGCTCGCCGAACTCCTGCGCAGAGCGGTGACGACGCGCTGGCAGGCGTACGCACGTCCGGTCGGCAAGATGGTGCCCCTGGACCGGCGCCTCCTGGAGGACGTCCTCCAGGAGATGCACACCGACTACCAGGGGCAGATGGTCGCTTCGCTGAGCTGGGGTGACGGCTCGGCCGCCACCGACGCCGGCGAATCGGGCCAGGAATTCCTGGACCGGATCGTCGACCACTTCTGGGCGATGGTCCAGAGAACCACGTACTGAAGCGCAAGTCGCGAAGGGCGAGGGTGACCTCTAGAACACCGACTCCGCCTCGTCCATCCGGTCCTTCGGCACCGTCTTCAGCTCGGCGGTCGCGTCCGCCAGCGGCACCATCTCGATCTCGGTGCCGCGCAGGGCCGTCATCCGGCCGAACTCGCCGCGGTGGGCGGCCTCGACGGCGTGCCAGCCGAAGCGGGTGGCGAGTACGCGGTCGTACGCGGTCGGTGTTCCGCCGCGCTGGATGTGGCCGAGGATGACCGGCTTGGCCTCCTTGCCGAGGCGCCGCTCCAGCTCGTACGCGAGGGCCGTGCCGATGCCCTGGAAGCGCTCGTGGCCGAACTTGTCGATCGCGCCGTGGCCGTAGTCCATGGTGCCCTCGGCGGGGTGCGCGCCCTCGGCGACGCAGACGACGGCGAACTTCTTGCCGCGTGCGAAGCGTTCCTCGACCATCGCGACCAGGTCGGCCGGGTCGAAGGGGCGCTCGGGCAGGCAGATGCCGTGGGCGCCGGCCGCCATGCCGGACTCCAGGGCGATCCAGCCGGCGTGCCTGCCCATGACCTCGACGACCATCACGCGCTGGTGGGACTCGGCGGTGGTCTTCAGCCGGTCCATCGCCTCGGTGGCGACGCCCACCGCCGTGTCGAAGCCGAAGGTCCGGTCCGTGCCCGAGATGTCGTTGTCGATGGTCTTCGGGACGCCGACGACGGGGAGGCCTCCGGAGTCCGAGAGCATCCGGGCGGCGGTCAGCGTGCCCTCGCCGCCGATCGGGATGAGCACGTCGATGCCGAACTCACGGGCCATGTCCTGCGCGTTCTCGCAGGCCTCCCGGAGCCGGTCGCGCTGCAGACGGGAGGAGCCGAGGATGGTGCCGCCGCGGGCGAGGATGCCGCTGACCGCGTCGAGGTCGAGGGGGCGGTAGCGGCCCTCGAGCAGGCCTGCGTAGCCGTCCTCGAAGCCGATGACCTCGTCGCCGAAGTTGGTGACCGCTCGGTGCACGACCGATCGGATCACTGCGTTCAGGCCAGGACAGTCGCCGCCTGCGGTGAGAACTCCGATGCGCATCGTGCTGTTTCTCCTGCTCGCTGCCGGTACGTGTGAGCCGGTTCGATTCTTTCACGGCGCGAAGGGCATCGTCGCTTCCGCACGCCCCACCAGGACGTTCTTCCTGGCGGGCGCCTTAGCCACCCACAGAGGTATTGTCAAGAGGCTCCTGCCCACCTTAGTGGGCCATTCGCCGAGCCCCAAAAAACACTGCGGGAACCGCTGAGGAACACCGCGAGAACCGCTGAGATACACCGCCGGAACCGCTGAGAACCGTCTCCCGAAAAGGAGACGACAACGAGACGAACGGGATGGAGAGCACGCGTGACGCGCAGCGTGTACGTGACCGGGATCGACCGCGGCGACGGCCGCCAGGTCGTCGAGCTGGGAGTCATGGAACTCCTGACCCGCCAGGTCGACCGGGTGGGGGTGTTCCGTCCGCTCGTGCACGACGGTCCGGACCGGCTCTTCGAACTGCTGCGTGCCCGCTACCGCCTCGCCCAGGACCCGGCGACGGTCTACGGCATGGACTACCACGAGGCGTCCGCGCTCCAGGCCGAGCGAGGCACGGACGAGCTGGTGTCCACCCTGGTCGACCGTTTTCACCTCGTCGCCCGTGACTACGACGTCGTCCTCGTCCTCGGTACCGACTTCGCCGACACACAGTTCCCGGACGAGCTGGCGCTCAACGCCCGCCTGGCGAACGAGTTCGGCGCGTCCGTCATCCCGGTCGTCGGCGGCCGGGGCCAGACCTCGGAGTCGGTGCGCGCCGAGACACGCAACGCCTATCGCGCGTACGACGGACTCGGCTGCGACGTCCTCGCGATGATCGTGAACCGGGTCGCCCCCGCCGACCGCGCCGGGATACACGAGCGGCTCGACAGCCGTCTTCCGGTGCCCAGTTACGTACTCCCGGACGAGCCCGCGCTCTCCGCGCCCACCGTCGCGCAGATCACCCAGTTCCTCGGCGGCACGGTGCTCCTCGGCGACAGCGCGGGCCTCGCGCGTGACGCGCTCGACTTCGTCTTCGGCGGCGCGATGCTGCCGAACTTCCTCAACGCCCTGACCCCCGGCTGTCTGGTCGTCACCCCCGGCGACCGCGCCGACCTTGTCATCGGCTCGCTCGCCGCGCACAGCGCGGGCACCCCGCCCATCGCCGGCGTACTGCTCACCCTGAACGAGCGGCCCACCGACGAGATCCTCACCCTCGCGGCCCGCCTCGCGCCCGGCACCCCGGTCGTCTCGGTGGCCGGCAACTCCTTCCCCACCGCGACCGAACTCTTCGGTCTGGAAGGCAAGTTGAACGCCGCCACGCCGAGGAAGGCGGAGACCGCGCTCGGCCTCTTCGAGCGGTACGTGGACACCGGCGACCTCCTCAAGCGCGTCTCCGCGCCGAGCAGCGACCGCCTCACGCCCATGATGTTCGAGCACAAACTCCTGGAGCAGGCCCGCTCCGACAAGCGCCGTGTCGTGCTGCCGGAGGGCACCGAGGAGCGCGTCCTGCACGCCGCCGAGGTGCTGCTGCGCCGGGGTGTGTGCGACCTGACGCTGCTCGGCCCCCTCGACCAGATCCGCAAGAAGGCCGCCGACCTCGGCATCGACCTCGGTTCCACCCAGCTCATCGACCCGGCGACCTCCGAACTGCGCGACCGCTTCGCGGAGAAGTACGCCCAACTCCGCGCCCACCGGGGCGTGAGCGTCGAGCTCGCGTACGACGTCGTCGCCGACGTGAACTACTTCGGGACGCTGATGGTGCAGGAGGGCCTCGCCGACGGCATGGTGTCGGGCTGCGTGCACTCCACCGCCGCCACCATCCGGCCCGCCTTCGAGATCATCAAGACCAAGCCGGACACGAAGATCGTGTCCTCCGTCTTCTTCATGTGCCTCGCCGACAAGGTCCTCGTCTACGGCGACTGCGCGGTCAACCCGGACCCGAACGCCGAGCAGCTCTGCGACATCGCCATCCAGTCGGCCGCCACCGCCGAGCAGTTCGGCGTCGAACCGCGGATCGCGATGCTGTCGTACTCGACGGGTACGTCCGGTACGGGCGCCGATGTCGACAAGGTGCGCGAGGCCACCGAGCTGGTGCGGCTGCGCCGCCCCGAGCTGCGGATCGAGGGGCCGATCCAGTATGACGCGGCCGTCGAACCGACCGTCGCGGCCACCAAGCTGCCGGAGTCGGAGGTCGCCGGGCAGGCGTCCGTGCTGATCTTCCCGGACCTCAACACCGGCAACAACACCTATAAGGCCGTGCAGCGTTCGGCCGGAGCGATCGCGGTAGGCCCGGTCCTCCAGGGCCTGCGCAAGCCCGTCAACGACCTGTCACGCGGCGCGCTCGTCCAGGACATCGTGAACACCGTCGCCATCACGGCGATCCAGGCCCAGAGCCCGAGCGAGAAGGCAACCGCCCAGTGAGCGCCACCCGCGTCCTCGTCCTCAACTCCGGCTCCTCGTCGGTGAAGTACCAGCTGCTCGACATGCGGGACAGCAGCCGGCTGGCGGTGGGACTCGTCGAGCGCATCGGCGAGGAGACAAGCCGCCTCAAGCACACCCCGCTGCTCGGCGGGGAGACCCGCGAGACCGTCACGCCGATCCCCGACCACGCCGCCGCGCTCAAGGCGGTCGCCGACGAGCTGGCCCGGGACGGGCTCGGACTCGACTCCCCCGAGCTGCTCGCGATCGGGCACCGGGTCGTGCACGGCGGGAAGCTGTTCACCGATCCCACCGTCATCGACGAGGCCGTGCTCGCCGAGATCGAGCGGCTGATCCCGGTGGCCCCGCTGCACAACCCGGCCAACCTCACCGGCATCCGTACCGCCAGGGCACTGCGTCCCGACCTCCCCCAGGTCGCCGTCTTCGACACCGCGTTCCACACGACGATGCCGGAGTCAGCGGCGCGCTACGCGATCGACGTGAAGACCGCCGACGATTACCGCATCCGCCGCTACGGCTTCCACGGCACCTCGCACGCGTACGTGTCCCGGGAGACCGCGAAGCTCCTGGGCAGAGCGCCGGAGGAGGTGAACGTCATCGTGCTGCACCTCGGCAACGGGGCGTCCGCCTCCGCGGTGCGGGGCGGCCGGTGCGTGGACACCTCGATGGGGCTCACGCCTCTGGAGGGACTGGTGATGGGTACACGCTCCGGAGACATGGATCCGGCGGTCATCTTCCATTTGATGCGCGTTGGGGGTTTGTCCACCGACGAGATCGACACTTTGCTCAACAAGAAGAGCGGCCTGATCGGCCTGTGCGGCGACAACGACATGCGCGAGATCCGCCGTCGTGTCGACGAGGGTGACGAGCAGGCCCAGCTCGCCTTCGACATCTACATCCACCGCTTGAAGAAGTACATCGGCGCCTACTACGCGGTCCTCGGCCGGGTGGACGCCATCGCCTTCACCGCCGGAGTGGGGGAGAACGCCGCCCCGGTGCGCGAGGCGGCGATCGCCGGCCTGGAGGAGCTGGGCCTGGCGGTCGACGGCGACCTGAACGCCGTACGAGCGGATGGGCCCAGGCTCATCTCGCCGCAGTACGCGCGCGTCGCGGTCGCCGTGGTGCCGACGGACGAGGAAATGGAGATTGCGACACAGACGTACGCGCTGGTCGGAGAGAGCAATGCGTGAGCCCGAGAGAGATATGTCTGAGTCAGCGAGAGAGTCAGCGAGAGATACGACTGCGACCGCAGGAGAGATGCCTGCGCCCGTGAGAGACACGACTGCGACCGCAAGACAGATGTCCGCGCCCGTGAGAGATATGTCTGCGTCCGCGAGAGATTGCCTGCGTCCGGCAAGAGATACGCCTGAGCGCCCGTCCGCCCATTTGTATCTTCCGCCAGACGGAATATTCCGCAGCGAAACAAACCGATAGGATCGCCCTATGCGCCGTTCGAAAATCGTCTGTACTCTCGGCCCCGCGGTCGACTCCCACGAGCAGCTCGTCGCGCTGATCGAGGCCGGCATGAACGTGGCCCGCTTCAACTTCAGCCACGGCACGCACGCCGATCACCAGGGCCGGTACGACCGTGTCCGGGCCGCCTCGGAAGAGACCGGCAAGGCCATCGGTGTGCTCGCCGACCTCCAGGGGCCCAAGATCCGCCTGGAGACCTTCGCCGAGGGACCCGTCGAGCTGGTGCGTGGTGACGAGTTCACCATCACCACCGAGGACGTTCCGGGTGACAAGTCGATCTGCGGCACGACCTACAAGGGTCTGCCCGGCGACGTCTCCAAGGGCGACCAGATCCTCATCAACGACGGCAACGTCGAGCTGAGGGTCGTCGAGGTCGACGGCCCCCGGGTCAAGACGATCGTCGTCGAAGGCGGCGTGATCTCCGACCACAAGGGCATCAACCTGCCGGGTACGGCCGTGAACGTGCCCGCGCTGTCCGAGAAGGACGTCGAGGACCTGCGCTTCGCCCTGCGGATGGGCTGCGACATGGTCGCCCTGTCCTTCGTGCGTGACGCCCACGACGTGAACGACGTCCACAAGGTGATGGACGAGGAGGGTCGCCGGGTCCCCGTCATCGCCAAGGTGGAGAAGCCGCAGGCGGTCGAGAACATGGAGGGCGTCGTCGCGGCGTTCGACTCCGTCATGGTGGCCCGTGGCGACCTGGCCGTCGAGTACCCGCTGGAGAAGGTCCCGATGGTGCAGAAGCGCCTCGTGGAGCTCTGCCGCCGTAACGCCAAGCCGGTGATCGTCGCGACCCAGATGATGGAGTCGATGATCACCAACTCCCGCCCGACGCGCGCCGAGGCGTCCGACGTCGCCAACGCGATCCTCGACGGCGCCGACGCGGTCATGCTGTCCGCCGAGTCGTCGGTGGGCGCGTACCCGATCGAGACGGTCAAGACGATGTCGAGGATCGTCGTGGCGGCCGAGGAGGAGCTCCTCTCCAAGGGTCTCCAGCCCCTGGTCCCCGGCAAGAAGCCGCGCACGCAGGGCGGTTCGGTCGCCCGCGCCGCCTGCGAGATCGCCGACTTCCTCGGCGGCAAGGGCCTGGTCGCCTTCACCAAGTCCGGCGACACCGCCCGCCGCCTCTCGCGCTACCGCGCCTCCCAGCCGATCCTCGCCTTCACCACGGACGAGGGCACTCGCAACCAGCTCACCCTGAGCTGGGGCGTCGAGTCCTACGTCGTCCCCTTCATCCACACCACCGACGAAATGGTCGACCTCGTCGACCAGGAACTCCAGAAGCTCAACGTCTTCAACGACGGCGACGTCGTCATCATGACCGCGGGCTCGCCTCCTGGCGTCCCGGGTACGACGAACATGGTCCGGGTGCACCACTTGGGCGAGAGCGCCCGCACGGTCTGACGTTGCTGGTGACTGTACGACGCTGAGGGCGCCCCCTGTTGCAGGGGGCGCCCTCAGCGTGTTGCGGCTCCCGGATGGGCCTGGGCGTGCTCAGTCCTGGTACGTATGCATGCTGGGTATGGTCAGCGTGCCGCCGAACTGGCCGGCCTGCGTGACCTTCACGTCGGTGAAGTAGATCAGGGGAATGTTCAGCGGCGGAGGGTGCTCCGGGTCGAACGTGATCGGTATCAGCCCGAACAGCTTGCCGGAGATGCTCTCGGTGTACATGACCGTGTCACCATCGGTGATGGTGGACGTCGTACCCTTGCCCGCCTGCACGTGGTAGGTCTTGCCGGCGCGCTTGTCGATCACCGTCTGGTGCAGATCGCCGATGTCGGTGCCGCCGGAGATCACGTACTTCAGAACCTTCTTGACCGTGCCGTTGGCGGTCTTCACCTCCACGACGCCCTGGTAGTCGGCACCCTTGAGCAGCAGCGAGCTGGCGTTGAGGTACCAGGGGTCGTCGGGCAGGATGACCGGGTTGTCGACATTGCCCTCTGCGTCGGTGGAGACCGGGCAGTCCGCCGCGTCCGTGCTTGCGCTCGCGGACGGGCTGGGGCTGGAGCTGGGGCTGGCGGATGAAGTGGCCTCGTCGGCGGGCTCCTTGGACGCCTCCGCGCTGTCCTCGGCCGTCTTGGAGGCCGAAGTGTCGGTGGTGTCCTTCGTCGGCTCGTCGGGCTTCTCGGCCGTGTCCGGGGCGGTGTCGGAGCTGCCCGAGGTGTCCTCAGTCGCGGTCGCCGAGGGCGTGGCGGACGGCGCGGGCGTCGCGCTCTCCGGCTCGTCGGGCGTGAGGATGTCCTTGATGGCATCGCCGATGCCCAGCGGGTCCAGCGGGTTGCTGCTGCTCTCGGACTCCGAGGGTGTGGGCGTGGCCGCGCCGGCCTCACTGCCGTTGCTCTCGGCCGTCTTGCTCGCGGACGCCGAAGGCGTGGGCGCGACCTCGTCGTCGGAACCTGAATCCGACGAAGGGGTCTCGCCCGCATCCGAGGACGGTGTGGCCGAAGGGCTCGGCTCGGTCTCGTCAGCGGACTCGGAGGCGCTCGCCGAAGCGGAGGCGGAGGGCGTCGGGCTGGCAGACGCGTCCTCGCCGTCCAGGAGCTCGACGCAAGCCTGGTACTCCTCGGCCGTCAGACTCTTCGAGGTGCTCGGCTGGTCGTCGGCGTTCGCGAGAGTCGGCGTGAAACCTATGCCCATGAGGACCGCGGTCGGCATCGCCGCGAAGGCCACGGCCTTGCCCGCCGGCACGTGGAACCTGGTGGACAGCGGCTTCTTCGGGGCGGCGTGCCGCGGCCCCGTTCTCGTACGGGGCTTGGCCGCGGAGTCGTCCTGGGACACCTCGTCAGTCGGCACGGTACCCCCCGCCGTTGCCGCTGCCGTTGTCGGCTCCGGCGCTCTCGGTCAGCTGGTGACCCGGCTCCGGCGCGCCCGCGTCGGCCGGAACACCGGGGTCGCTGTCGGCGGGAGCGGTTCCGTCGTTCGGGCTCCCCGCCGGGCCGTGCTTCCCCGACCGCTTGGTCTTCGCGCCGTCGGCCGACCCGTCACTGGGCATCCAGGACACGGAGAGCGCGCCGCCGATCAGCGAGAGCACGAAGCCGACAATGAATCCGCCGATGTTGGAGACCACCAGGGACACGAGGCCAAGGACGATCGCGGCAACACCGGCGAAGACACGTGTAGCCGACTGGAACCACATGGTCAGGCCCAGCGTGACCAGCAGAACACCGATGATCAGTGAGCCGGCACCCGCGGTGGTCGCCATGGCGAGCGACATGCTGCCCAGCTTGAAGGTGGCGTACGGGAAGTAGGCGATCGGCACCCCGCCGAGCAGGGTGAACAGACCGGCCCAGAACGGCCGGTTACCCCGCCAGTCACGGAATCGCAGACGCGCGCGGGTGAAAGTCCCGGCGCTCTGGACCGGAGTCTCGGCACTCATGGAAAAAAGCTCCCTGGGTCCGGTGGAAGTACGTACCGGCTCGGCCGTGGGGTGGTGAAGCCGGAAAGTATGGGCGAAAGCTCCCGGTGCGAGGCATCGGGCGGGTGTGCGCGGGGCGGGGAAGCGACAACTCCCCCGCCCCCCTTGAGCGGCTCAGCCGCTCAACGACACCACTGCGACGGAAACCGTCAGAAGCACTCCATCGAGGCGCTCGTACCGAGACGCATCTTCAGGCCGCTGAGCTTGAAGGTGCCGGCCGTGGTCGCCCACGCCGTCTGCTCGACGCCCGTGAGGTCGGCCGAGTCCGCCTGCTGGGCGAAGCCGCCCGGCAGCACGCCGTCACCCTTCCTCACAGCAGGACCCTTGCTCTGGTCCTGCACCGCGACGCCGATCTCCATACCCTTGAAGGTCGCGTCGGCGTCGAGCTGGGCAACATCGATGTAGAGATTCTCGGCTTCGACCTTGTGGTCAGCGTCCGGGCCCGCTTCGAGACGGAGGTAGATCGTCTTCCCTATGAGGGGAATCTCCGTCTTGACCGACTGGCACATGTTCGTGATCTGGGCGGTCTTGAACGACGAGACAGCCACGGCGCGGGTCGTCTTGGTCTTGCCGTCGGTCGACGTGTAGCCGGTGTCGATCGCGCCGTACTGGGAAAAGCCCTGGCCCTCGAGATGCCCGGCCTTGACCTTGAACTCCTGGCCGGAAACGCTGAACGACGCGGCGAGCGCACCCTGCGCGAGCCCGACGCCGATCGCGGCGGCCGCGGCGACGCTGGGCACCATGACCACAGCAAACCGCTTCCATCTTGTCCCGCCACGCACCTGGGACTCCATATTTCCTCCTTCTCGGACGTACATCTCCTGGCCCTGACTGCCCCGTGATAGCGGCTCAGCCGGGCAGGGATGGGAGAAGTGCTACGTCCTCGGGAAGGAGAGCGCCCGTACTTTCAGGCGCTTACCGTGCCCGAATCACTGACGATCACCCCCGAGCGACAACCACTGGTCGCGCCTGACGCACATCACGCACAACCTGCTGGACAGGCTCCGCCGATGGGCAAAGACCCCCCTGTCCAAGGGCCGGCGCCACTGCCGTCGGCCCTACTCGGTGGGGACCCAGAAAACCCCTTGACCCGATTGGCTGTCGAGGTAGGGGGGAATGGACCGAGCGTCGCCGATGTTGGTGCATTCTCGCCGCCCCCGCAAGGGGGTTCGTTACTGGCTAGTAACGGGCGGATAACCGAACAACGACCCGCGGGTATCGGTCAACAACACAGGGTGGCGTCAAGGCAGGTGGCACACCGGTTGATCCTCGGACAGAATCCGACAGATCAACGCCCCTGGCTTACTCCAAGTAACAGCGGCCGCGTTTACCAAGATTTGGTAAAGCGCGGCCACTTCTCTCCCCACCGGCACATGTTTCACCCGGGCATCACGTGTCCGGACGTTTAGCAACAGGTCAGCGAACCCGCCGCGGTACTGGTCAGAACAGCGCCCGCGCCAGCGCCCTGCGCGCCGCGATCACCCGAGGGTCGTCGGCGCCGACCACCTCGAAGAGCTCCAGCAGCCGCAGCCGTACGGCATCCCGGTCGTCGCCCGCCGTGCGTGCCACCGTGTCGGTGAGGCGGCCGAAGGCGTCCTCGACATGCCCGCCCACGAGGTCCAGGTCGGCGGCGGCGATCTGCGCCTGCACGTCGCCCGGCTTCTCCGCGGCGTCCTTGCGGACCTGCTGGGGGTCGGCGCCCGCGACGCGGTGGAGCAACTCGGCCTGGGCGAGACCCAGTTTGGCCTCCGTGTTACCCGGGTCGTCACTCAGCACGTTCTTGTAGGCCTGTACCGCGCCGCCGAAGTCGCCCGCGTCCAGGGCCTGCACGGCGGCTTCGAGGAGCGCGTCGTGCGGTCCGGCCGGAATCTCGGGGGCCGCCGCGGGGGCACTGCCGGGCTCGGCGTCCGGGTCGACGACCAGGCCGGTCAGCCCGAAGCGCTCCTCGGCGACCTGCACGAGCTGATCGAGGGTCCCGCGGATCTGGGCCTCGCCCGCCGCGCCCTGGAAGAGCGGCAGCGCCTGGCCGGCGACCACCGCGAAGACGGCCGGGATCCCCTGGATCCCGAACTGCTGCATCAGCATCTGATTGGCGTCGACGTCGATCTTGGCGAGAACGAAGCGTCCGTTGTACTCGACGGCCAGCCGCTCGAGCACCGGGCTGAGCTGCTTGCACGGCTCGCACCACTCGGCCCAGAAGTCGAGGACGACCGGGACCTCGGTGGAGCGCTGCAGGACATCGCGCTCGAACCCCGCCTCGTCGACATCGATGACAAGGCTGGCGGGGGAAACGCCCCCGCTCCCACCCCCGCCACCCTGCCTGGCCGCTTCGGCGCGCGCCTGCTCCGCCTTGGCCTTGGCCTCCTGGGCCGCCTTCACCGCGGCGAGGTCGACGACTCCGCTCATGGACATGTTCCGTGGCTGCATGAGTACATCTTCCCCCCTCCGCGCACGCGTGTGAAAAGCGTTGTGAAAGCCAGCCTGATTGCGTCCTGACCGGTCCTGCCGGGCGCCGGGTCCCCACCTGGCACCAGTGCGGTTGTCGCCGCGTTCGAGCTTTCGCTACAGGTCGTAGCGTAACTGCCGGAAGGCCCTGGTGTACGCCCTTCTCCGGTGATCTCCCTCACGGCTTTCGGATAAACGCCGGATACGGCCACAGCGGGCACCTGGACTCCAGAGGTCGGCCGGATATGGTCGCTGACATGCAGAGTCGCATTTCCGCCTCCCGTACGGGACGTCCGCGCAGCGCCGCCGCGGACGCCGCGATCCTGGCCGCGACGCGGGCGGTACTGGTCGAACTGGGCTGGTCCAAGCTCACGTTGGGGGACGTCGCCACCCGGGCGGGCGTCGCCAAAACGACCCTCTACCGCCGCTGGGCGGGCAAGAACGAGCTCGTGGTCGACGCGGTCGCCGAACTCTTCGACGAACTCGAACTCCCCGACCGCGGCAGCCTGGCCGCCGACATCGAGGGTGTGGTCCTCCAGTTCGCGGCGATCCTGTCCCGCCCGGAGGCCAAGACCGCCCTCATGGCAGTGGTGGCGGAATCAACCCGCGACGAGCCCCTGCGCGAACGCATCCGCGCCTCCATCGTCGACCGCCAGAAGTGCCTGGTCCTGGAAGGCCGCGCCCGCGCCCAGCTCCGCGGCGAACTCCCCCCGGAGCCCGACCCCGAATCAGCCGCCCGCACCGTCGACCTCATCTTCGACATGGTCGCGGGTGCGGTGGTCCACCGCACCCTGGTGAGCGCGGAACCCGCGGACGAGGAGTGGGTACGCGGCTTCACCCGGGTACTGCTGCTGGGCCTCGCCGGCGCGGCGGAACCGGAGTAGCCAGACCCTGACAGGGAGGCCCTTATGTCAGAGGGCCCCCTTTGCCGACCGGCCGCCCGCCGCTTCCACCACATCCCCCGCCCGCAGCAGCCGCAGAAACGCCTTCAGCCCCGTGATGATCTCCTCGTTGTTGGTGAGCCGGTTCACCGTGGCCTCGAACTCCCGGCCCAGCGCGGTGATCTTGCGGTCGGCGTCGTCGGCGCGTTCGTACACCGAGACGCCCAACGCATCGACCGTGCGCCGCAGTTCGGCGAGAGAGCGGTACTGCTCCTCGGTCTTCTCCTCCAGCGACCGGACGCCCGCCAACAGCCGCGTGACATTCCGCCGCAGCTCCACCACGTCGTCGCGGGGGTACTTCACGTCCTTGAGCAGGGTGCCGAGGCGTCGCCGCAGTTGTGCGAAGTAGGCGCCCGCGGGCCGGAAGACCGTGCTCAGCAGGAAGAACCCGGCGATCCAGTAGCCGGTGGCGTTGCCCGTGGCGGCGGTGACCGCGACGACGAGCCCCGCCGTCACCAAGTGCCCGGCGATGGCGACCCGCAGCATCACACGTGCGATCCTCTCGGCCTCGGCGTCCCGCTCCTGCGAGACCTCCAGCCCCTTCTCCCGGCTCACCGCGATCTCGCCGAGCACCGAGTGGGCGCGGAAGTAGAGATTCCACGGCACCGTCAGCAGAACGAGCAGCCAGAGCAGGCTCACCACCCCCGCCGCGGCCCCCAGCACCACGGACAGCGGCGCCCCCACCGCGTACGCGAGCACGAGTGCTCCGACCGTCGCGAACACAGCGCACACGCTCACCAGAAACTTCCCCATGCCGTCCCCCCAGTTGCCCCGCCGGCACCATCCCGGCCCGCGGTTCCGGTCCATGGTCCCGCCCGCGTGGCGCCGGGTCATGAGTACGACTACCTACGGCCGCTCTCCGCACCGGTGACCGGCGCCGGGGAGCGGCCGTGGCTGTACTTGGTCGAGTGGGCTGTGCTTGGTCGAGTGGGCTGTGCTTGGTCGTGTGGGCTGTACTTGGTCGTGTGGGCTGCCCCTCGTCACGTGGCTGCTGCACGTCGCGTCGCAGTTCCCGTCGCGTTGTGCGACGAGGGTCAGAAGCCCGGCGGCTCCGTGTACACACCCCACTCGTCCCGAAGCACTCCGCAGATCTCTCCGAGCGTGGCCTCCGCCCGTACCGCGTCCAGCATGGGCGCGATCATGTTGGACCCGTCGCGCGCCGCGGCGAGCATGGTCTCCAGCGCGCCGCGCACCGCCGCGTCGTCCCGCCCGGCCTTCCGCCCCGCGAGCTCCCGTACCTGATCCCGTTCCACCTCGTGGCTGACCCGGAGGATCTCCAGGTCTCCGGTGACGGAGCCGTGGTGGACGTTCACGCCGACGACGCGCTTGTCGCCCTTCTCCAGGGACCGCTGGTACTGGAAGGCGGACTCGGCGATCTCGCCGGTGAACCAGCCGTCCTCGATGCCGCGGAGGATGCCGGAGGTGATCGGACCGATCGGGTGCTGTCCGTCCGGGTGGGCGCGCAGCCCCCGCTCCCTGATCTGCTCGAAGATCTTCTCGGCGTCCGCCTCGATCCGGTCCGTGAGCTGCTCGACGTACCAGGAACCGCCCAGCGGGTCGGCCACGTTGGCGACGCCCGTCTCCTCCATCAGCACCTGCTGCGTACGCAGGGCGATCTCCGCGGCCTGCTCCGACGGCAGCGCGAGGGTCTCGTCCAGGGCGTTCGTGTGCAGCGAGTTGGTGCCGCCCAGGATCGCCGACAGCGCCTCCACCGCCGTACGCACCACGTTGTTGTACGGCTGCTGAGCGGTCAGCGAGACCCCGGCCGTCTGCGTGTGGAAGCGCAGCCACTGCGCCTTGTCGGAGGTGGCGCCGTACACATCGCGCATCCAGCGTGCCCAGATCCGGCGCGCCGCCCGGAACTTGGCGATCTCCTCGAAGAAGTCGAGGTGCGCGTCGAAGAAGAAGCTCAGGCCGGGTGCGAAGACGTCCACGTCGAGGCCGCGGGAGAGGCCCAGTTCGACGTACCCGAATCCGTCGGCGAGCGTGTAGGCGAGCTCCTGTGCGGCCGTGGAGCCGGCCTCGCGGATGTGGTAGCCGGAGACGGACAGGGGCTTGTACGCGGGGATGCTCGCCGCGCAGTGCTCCATCAGGTCGCCGATGAGGCGCAGGTGCGGCTCGGGCTGGAAGAGCCACTCCTTCTGCGCGATGTACTCCTTGAAGATGTCGGTCTGGAGCGTGCCGTTGAGCAGCGCCGGATCGACTCCCTGCCGCTCGGCCGCGACCAGGTACATGCAGAAGACCGGGACCGCGGGACCGCTGATCGTCATCGATGTCGTGACGTCACCGAGCGGGATGTCCTGGAAGAGGACCTCCATGTCGGCCGCCGAGTCGATCGCGACCCCGCAGTGCCCGACCTCGCCGAGCGCGCGCGGGTCGTCGGAGTCGCGCCCCATGAGCGTGGGCATGTCGAAGGCCACGGACAGGCCCCCGCCACCGTTGGCGAGGATCTTCTTGTAGCGCTCGTTGGTCTGCTCGGCGTTCCCGAAACCGGCGAACTGCCGGATGGTCCACGTACGCCCTCGGTAGCCGGTCGCGTGGAGGCCGCGAGTGAAGGGGTACTCCCCCGGCCACCCGATCCGCTCGAAGCCCTCGTACGTGTCTCCCGGCCGGGGCCCGTACACCGGCCCCACCGGATCACCGGAGAGCGTGGTGAAGTCTGCGTCGCGCTTACGCGCGGTGTCGTACCGGGCCTGCCAGCGTCGGCGGCCCTCTTCGATGGCGTCAGCGTCCATACCTTCGAATTTACTAGGACGTCCTAGTAAATGTCGATGGCTGACCGCCGCAGGTTGCCCGTACGGCGGCAGGGATGACGCGATTACGCCTTGGCGACCACAGGAGAGTCGTCCGCGACCTTGTCCGCGAGCTCACGCGAGATCCGGCGCTCCACGAAGAACGCGGCCGTCGGAACGGTCCCGGCCAGCAGCACCCACAGCTGCTTGGCGACCGGCCACTTCGCCTTGGAGCCCAGGTCGAAGGCGAAGATCAGGTACACGACGTACAGCCAGCCGTGCGCGATGGACACGACGCGGGTGGCGTCGGTCGCTCCGTCGATGTCGAGGACATACTTGCCGATCATGCACAGGCACAGCAGGACCAGCAGCACACCGGTGACGTAGGCCATGACGCGATAGCGGGTCAGCACGCTTTTCTTCATGGAGACGAGCGTAACCACCGGTTTCGGGCGATCTTCGGGCGCCCCCGGCTCGTAACGGAGGGGGCCCTTCCGCACCTACGACCGCGTCCTGCTCCTCGCCCTACTCGTCGTCGAAGTCACGCGCGGCGACCCGCAGCGGCCTCAGCATCGCGAAGATCTCCGCGCACTCCTCGGCGTCGTACGCGCCGAGCCCGAAGTCCATCGCCATCAGGTCCTCGGTGGCCGCGTCGCAGACCTCGCGCCCCTTCTCGGTGATGGAGGCGAGCGTGCCGCGCCCGTCGTTCGGATTGGGGCGCTTGTCGACGAGCCCCGACCTCACCAGCCGGTCCACGGTGTTCGTCACGGACGTCGGATGCACCATGAGCCGCTCGCCGATCTTGGACATCGGCAGCTCGCCCGCCTTGGAGAACGTGAGCAGCACCAGCGCCTCGTACCGCGCGAACGTCAGCCCGTACGGCTTGACCACCGCGTCCACCTCGGCGAGCAGGATCTGGTGCGCGCGCATGATCGAGGTGATCGCCGACATGGACGGCACCGAGCCCCACCGCTGCTTCCAGTGCTCGTCGGCACGGGCGATGGGATCAAAGGCAAGGCTGAGCGGCTTCGACACGCCAAAGACCTTACCGGCCGGTCACATCGTGGTCAGCCCTGTCTCGCCTTTCGGTCCGCGACCCTGAACGCCCGGCGGAACAGCGCCCGGACATCGCGCCGGACCACCTGCCGGCCGGCCGCCGAACCCCGCCGCCCCGGTGTCGTATCCATGTCGACTAAGCGCCCTATGCAACGATTGCTGACGAATCGTCACCGATAGTCACCTTCGCCCAAGGGGGCAGGATGTCCCGGCTGATCCGTACCTTCGCGGCACTCGCGGTGCTCGGGCTCGCGGCGGGCTGCTCGTCCGCGCCGGGCGTCGACGAGGCGTCCGTCGCCGGCGCCGCCACCAAGAAGGCGAGCCCCGCGCCGGCCTCGCCCTTCTGGGTCGATCCGGCCGGTTCCGCCGCCGAGCAGATCCAGCTGTGGGAGCGGCAGGGCCGCACCGCGGACGCCGAACTGCTGGAGCGGATCGCCGGGCAGCCCGTCGCGCTGTGGCCGGCCGGCGAGATCGACCCGGCCCCCGCGGTCACGTCCGCGGCCACGTCGGCATCCCAGGAGGGGCGGACGGCGCTGTTCGTCGCGTACAACATCCCGCACCGGGACTGCGGCCAGCACTCGGCGGGCGGGGCCCCCGACGCGGACGCCTACCGGGCCTGGATCGGGAAGTTCGCGGACGCGCTCGGCGACAGCAAGGCCCTGGTGGTGCTGGAGCCCGACGCGGTCGCGCACATCGTGGACGGCTGCACTCCGGGCGAATACCACGCCGAGCGCGAGCAGTTGCTCGGCGAGGCGATCGTCCGGCTGAAACAGCAGCCGCACACCCAGGTGTACCTGGACGCGGGCAACCCGTCCTGGATCCAGGAGCCGTGGAAGCTGGTGGACCCCTTGAAGCGGGCCGGCATCGAGAACGCGGACGGCTTCGCGCTGAACGTCTCCAACTTCCAGACGGACGCTGTGACGAAGGCGTACGGCCTCCATCTCTCCCAGGACCTCGGCGGCAAGCACTTCGTCATCGACTCCAGCCGCAACGGCAACGGGCCGCTGCCCGGTGTCTGGTGCAACCCGTCGGGCCGGGCACTGGGCACCCGGCCGACCACCGAGACGGGCGAGCCCGCCCTGGACGCCTATCTGTGGATCAAACGGCCCGGGGAGTCGGACGGCACCTGCGAGGGCGGCCCGGACGCCGGTCAGTGGTGGCCGGAGTACGCGCTGAGCCTGGCCCGCAACTCCAAGTCGTAGGCACGGCAGGGCGGTTCACCGCACCTGGATCCACTTCGCCTCCGACGGCGTCCCCTCCCCGTCCGTCACGAACAGCATGTACCAGCCCGGCGGCACCAGCGCCCGGTCACTCGGTACGTCCACGGTGACCGAGTTCTTGGTCTTGGTGAGGCCGAGTTCGATGGAGCGCTGCTCGACGTCCGTCGTGTGGGTGACCGCGCTCGGGCGCATCAGCCGGGCGTTCACCACGCGCTCCGGGTGCTCGGTCGCGAAGGTCGCGCGCCGCTTGCTGTCGAGAACGTCCGGGCCCTCTCCCAGCACCGGGCGGTTCTTGCCGTTCTTGTGCAGGGCGGGCGGGGTGAAGATCTCCATGCGCTGCTCGAAGTGGCCCAGCTTGGTGTTCTGCTGGTCGTCGAAGAGCGGGTCGGAGCCGAAGGTGGCGACGCGGCCGTCGGGCAGCAGCAGGGCCTCGGAGTGGTAGTTGCGGCCGACCTTCGGGGAGGCGGCCTCACGGAAGGCGTTGCCCTTGGGGTCGTAGAACTGCGCCTTGAGGATGTTGCTGGCACTGCGGCCGCGGTAGTCCTCGGAGCCGTTGGTGGTGAAGACGGAGTCGTCCGGCATGATCACGCTGTTCAAGTACCGGGTGCCCTGGGGGAGGTTGGGGCCGTCCTCGAAGGACGGGCTGCCCTTCTTGAGGTCGACGACGGCGGTGCGCGGGGTCGACTTCTTGGACTCGCCGACGCCTCCGCCGCCGAGGATCATCACCTTCTGGTCCTGCGCGGGCGGCAGCAGCAGCGAGGCGGAGGTCTCCGTCTCGTCCGGGTCGCGCAGTCCGGGGACCTTCTCGAACTTGTTGGTCTTCAGGTCCCAGATGCCGGGCTCGCGGCCCATCTCGGCAGGTCCGTAACCGGCGTTGGACGCCGGGTAGAAGAGCTTGCCGCCCTTGGTGAGGAACAGCGCGGGGTAGGTGGGGAAGTAACGCTTGGGGCCTGGCGTCCACTTCTTCGTCTTCGGGTCGTAGATCTCGTTGTCGCCGGGATCGATCACACCGACGTCGTCGAGGCCTGAGACGGCGAGCACCCGCCCGTCGTCGAGCCCGACGAGCGTCGGGTACCAGCGGGCCTTCTGCATGGGGTCGACGGGGATGTACTTCTCGGCCGTCGGGTCGAACTCATAGGCGGCTCTGATCCCTTGGAAGTCCTGCTTCTCAAGGGTGATCTTCTCGGAGAGGCCGTACGTGTTGTCCGCGTCCTTGCCCTTCAGGCCGACGATCTCGTACTGGGCCTGCCTGTCGGTGGCCGAGGTCGGGCCTTCCTCGGTGGCCTCCACGAAGACGCGGGTCTCGCTCGCGACGATCTTGGTCTTCCAGGGCTGCATGACGCCCGCGCGGTTGTACGTGACCTTCTGCGTGCGCTTGGCCTTGGGGATCGTGACGTCGACCTTGCTGACGTACTCGACGCCGGCGGGTGAGCGGAAGCGGGTGCCCTTCTTCAGGAGGACCGCCTTGTCGGGGTTCTCGTTCTTCACCCGCATACCGCCGCCGGCCCGCTCGACCTCGCCTTCGAGCAGTTCGTAGCGGGCGGTGCCACCGGCCACCAGCATTCTGCCGCTGGGGAGTTGGGCGTGCCCCGAGCAGAAGAAGTCGTCGGGGGTCGGGATCTTCTTGAAGGTGTCCGTCGTCGGGTCCCACAGGACGGTGTCGAACGAGCCCTTGTCGAATTTCCGCTTCTCGTTCCCCGAACCGGCGACGATCAGCACCTTGCCGGTGTGCAGCAGTGCGGCGTGGATGGCGTTGGTGCGGTAGTCGTCGGGGATGTCGAGGTGGCTCCAGGAGCCGTACTTCGCCTTGTAGCCGGGCTGCGCGATCTTGTACTCGTAGTACTTCTCGCTGGCGAAACCGAGCGCGGCGGGGGCGTTGAGGCCGGCGAGCACGACTATGCCGCCGATGCCCAGCACGGTCTTCTTCGTCTTCTGCGAGGGCTGGTAGGCCATGGCCTAGTTGCCTCCTGTCGTCGAGCTGGTGACCGCGGCCGTACTGCCGCTGGTCGCGAGGGCGGGTTCGACGGCCTCGGTGATCCGTGCGGTCGTCACGTGGGGCAGCGGCCGGGCCCTGCGTTCCTTGAGCAGCGTGGAGACCCACACCCCGACCGGGGCGAGTGAGATCCCCATGGCCAGCACCGCCCAGGTGCGCATGGCCGCGTGGGTGTGGTCGAGCACGACCGACGCGGCGAGTGAGATGCCGAGGAGCGCCGCCCACGTGAGGTGAATACGGAAGGTCAGCAGCCGGTCGGGGTTCGTCTCGCCGCCCTTGGGGGTGACCACGAAGCGGCTGGGACGGCGGATCAGGGCCTCGCCCAGCGACTTCAGGTAGATGGGCGCGGAGAGCGCCGACATCGCCATCCCCGCGAGGCCGCCGGAGCCTTCGGGTTCGTGCGGGGAGACGTTGTGCCGCCGGTTCCAGAGGTAGAGGCCGATCTGGAGGGCGGCCGCGTCGCTGTAGAGCATCAGCCAGACCGACGCGGCGACCTGCGTACCGGATGCGCCGAACCACAGGAAGAGGAAGCAACTCATGATGCCCAGCAGCCAGTTGACGGCCGTCATCGGGTAGTAGACGAGCATCATGGTGTACGAGAACAGGCGGCCGGGAGGCATCGTGAACGGCGCCTTCCAGTACTGCTTGAACAGCGTCTCGTACGTCCCCCGCGACCAGCGCAGCTGCTGGGTGAAGAAGTCCGTCCAGGAGGCGGGCCCCTCACCGACGGCGAGCACGTCCGGGGTGTAGACGGACCGCCAGTGCCTGCCGGTCTTCGGGTTCTTGTGGCGGTGCAGCTCGAACCCGGTGGCCATGTCCTCGGTGATGGAGTCGTACAGGCCGCCGATCTGACGGACGGCCGCGACGCGTACGACGTTGTTGGTGCCGACGAACATGGGCGCGCGGTAGCAGTTGCCGGCGCGCTGGATCAGCGCGTGGAAGAGGAACTGCTGCGACTCCGCCGCCTTGGTGACGGGGTTCTCGTAGTTGCCGTAGACCTGCGGTCCGACGACGAAGGCGACGTTCGGGTCCCGGAAGTAACCCATCATCCGCTCAAGGAAGTTGGGGAGCGGGACGTGGTCGGTGTCGACGGAGGCGAAGAAGTCGTACTCCTTGCCGTGCATCGCGATCCACGCGTTGTAGTTGCCGTGTTTGGTACGGGCCTTGTGGACGCCCTTGTCGCGGTTCCACTCCGGGACACCGAACCGGGTGAAGTGCCGGACGCCGAGTTCCGCGCAGAGCGCCTTGGCCTGCTCGTCGTTGCCCTCGTCGAGGAGCCAGACGTCCACGGGTCCGGTGTGGGTGACCGCGACCGCGCCTTCGAGGGTCGCGCGGACCATGGCGAGGGGTTCCTTGCCGGGCACGTACGTGGTGAGGAAGGCGACCCGGGTCCCTTCCTGGGCCTCGACGGGTATCGGGTCCCGCGCCACCATCGTGGCGTGCGCGATGCTGATCACGTTGACGACCATGAACAGCTCGATCAGGCCGATGGCTATGAGCATCGCGATGTCGAGCCCGACCAGCCAGCGTGCGCCGCCTTCGCGCTCCACCCAGTGGCTCGGCCAGACCAGGTAGACGAGGAGTACACCCGTGAGGATCGGCGCGAAGGTCATCAGCAGGACGGCGCGTATTCGGTGCGGCTCTCGCGAGAGGAGCTTGGTGTACTGCACCTGGTACGCCGAGGCGGACGGCTGCGTGAGCGGTCCGGCGAGACGGCTGTAGGTGTCGTAGTCGTAGCCCTCGGGCCGCACAGCGCCCTCCAGTGATTGAACTTGTCCGGTGATCGAACGAGCCGATACCCATACACAAGTGGAGATTTGGTGGCGTGTCGAACTGGGCGCGTCCGAAGGGGTAATCGACCCGGCCGGACCGGACACGACAGAACCCCGGCCCAGAAGGACCGGGGTTCGGCTGCGTGAGGCCCACGCGGACAACCGGGGTTCGGCTGCGTGAGGTCTAGGCGGACAAGTGGGGTTCGGCTGCGTGAGGTCTACGCGGACAAGTGGCGTTCCACCGTCTCGACCTTGGACGTCAGACCGTCCGTCACACCGGGACGGATGTCCGCCTTCAGAACGACTGAGACGCGCGGGGCGCGCTCCTCGACGACGGCGACGGCGCGCTTGACCACGGCCATCACCTCGTCCCACTCGCCCTCGATCGAGGTGAACATCGCGTCGGTGTGGTTGGGCAGCCCCGATTCGCGTACGACCCGGACGGCGTCGGCGACGTACTCCCCCACGTCCTCGCCGACACCCAGCGGTGTCACGGAGAAGGCGACGATCATGACGTCTTCACCACGCCCTCGCGCCGGGCGCGGGAGGCGATCACCGCGTTCTCGGCCTCGTGCCGCAGCTTGCGCTCGGCGAAGAAGCCACCGGTGGGCAGGACGGACAGGACGAAGTAGAGGGCCGCGGTCCCCGGGCCCCACTTGGTGCGGTTCCAGGCGTCCGCCCAGAAGATCACGTACAGGATGAAGAGGATGCCGTGGACCGCGCCCATGACGGGCACCGCGTTGAAGTCCGTGGTCCGCTTCAGCACCGAGCAGACGAGCAGGAGGAGGAAGGAGATCGCCTCGGGGGCCGAGACCAGACGGAGGCGGCGGAGGGCGCTGGCGGTCTTAATGTCCACGGGTCACCTTCGGTGGGAGTCGCGCTTTCGGCAGGAACGTCGCTTTGTGAACCCAGGCACAAGCGTCCGGGCCATTGTGGCACCCGGGTTCCGGCCGTCCCGGCGGGGGGTGCGGGGCGGCTCACTCCCGGAACCCCCGGACCCCTAGGGGTCCGATCAGGGACGAGATCCACCCGTAGGCCCTTTTGGCGGACCGCACCCGGCGGATACCTTCACAGCGTGGCGATGTTCCGACTTCAAGGCAGCAAGGTGCTCGCCGTCGACATGACCGGGGATGCCGTAAAGGCGAAGAACGGCTCGATGGTGGCGTACGACGGCCAGATGGCCTTCAAGAAGATGAGCGGCGGCGGTGAGGGCGTACGGGGGATGGTGACCCGGCGGCTCACCGGTGAGCAGATGACGGTGATGGAGGTGAAGGGGCACGGGACCTGCTGGTTCGCGGACCGGGCTTCCGAGATCAACCTCGTGAATCTCCAGGGGGACAAGCTGTACGTCGAGTCGAGCAATCTGCTGGTGACGGATGCCGGGCTGCGTACCGGCACCTCGTTCACGGGCATGCGCGGGGCCACTCAGGGCAACGGTCTGTTCACGACGACCGTCGAGGGCCACGGCCAGGCGGCGATCATGTCGGACGGCCCGGCGGTGGTGCTGCGGGTGAGCGCGCAGTACCCCCTGACCGTCGACCCGGGCGCGTACATCGCGCACCAGGGCAATGTGCGGCAGTCCTTCCAGTCGGGTGTGACGTTCCGCACCTTCCTGGGCGAGGGCGGCGGCGAGGCCTTCCAGATCCGCTTCGAGGGCGACGGCCTGGTGTACGTACAGCCCAGCGAGCGGAACACGATCGCGGGGGATGTGTGACATGCCCTTCCGTGAGATCAACTCGAAGATGGTCGAGGCCACCGTGCTGCCCGGCCAGCGGATGTTCAGCCAGCGCGGGGCGATGCTCGCCTACAAGGGCGACGTGTCCTTCACGCCCAATATCCAGGGCGGCCAGGGCGGGGTGATGTCGATGCTCGGCCGCCGCCTGGCGAACGAAGCGACCCCGCTGATGACCGTCGAGGGCTCCGGCACGGTGCTCTTCGGGCACGGCGGCCACCACATCCAGGTGATCGGCCTCACCGGCGACACCCTGTATGTGGAGGCGGACCGGCTGCTCGCCTTCGACGGCGCACTCCAGCAGGGCACGATGTTCATGGGCTCGCAGGGCGGGGTGATGGGCATGGTGCGCGGTCAGGTGACCGGCCAGGGGCTCTTCACGACCACCCTGAAGGGGCACGGCGCGGTGGCCGTCATGGCGCACGGCGGCGTGTTCGAGATCCCGATCACCCCGCAGCGCCCGGTCCACGTCGACCCGCAGGCGTACGTCGCGCACCACGGCGACGTACGCAACAAGTTGTCCACCGCGCTGGGCTGGCGCGACATGGTGGGCCGCGGCTCGGGCGAGGCGTTCCAGCTGGAGCTGAGCGGCAACGGCGCGGTGTACGTCCAGGCCTCGGAGGAGAAGCTGTGAGCGGATACGGAGCTTCGGGGCCGACCGTGTACGACCCGATGACACTGCCGGTCGACGACAACGTGAACAACTACACCTTCTGCGTGGAGCTCAAGGGGAGCCAGTGGTTCCTGCAGAAGGGCAAGATGATCGCCTACTACGGGACGATCGACTTCAACGGCATCGGACACGGCCGGCTGGACCGACTTGTCCGTACGTCATTCCATTCGCCTCTGCACGCGAGCGACTGGGTCGTGGCGGAGGGCTCGGGCAAGATGCTGCTCGCCGACCGGGCCTTCGACGTGAATTCGTACGATCTGGAAGACGGCAACCTGACCATTCGCTCCGGCAATCTGCTCGCTTTTCAGCCAACTCTCGCTCTCAAGCAGTCGATCGTGCCGGGTTTCCTGACCCTTATCGGAACGGGCAAGTTTGTGGCCGCCTCGAACGGTCCGGTGGTGTTCATGGAACCCCCGATCCGGGTCGACCCACAGGCCCTGGTCGGCTGGGCGGACTGCCCCTCCCCGTGCCACCACTACGACCACGGGTACATGACAGGTGTAATGGGCGGCCTACGTGCGATGACGGGCATCGGCGGAGCCTCGGGAGAAGAGCACCAGTTCGAGTTCGTGGGGGCCGGCACGGTGCTGCTCCAGTCCACCGAAACCCTCATGGCCGAGCAGGCCACGGGAGCGGTCCCGCAGCAGGCGGGAGTACCGGGCGCGAGCGGGGTACCCGGCCAGCACGGACAGCAGGCAGGCGCACCGCGCCTTCCCGGACAGCTGGGAGACCTCCAGCGTCGCTTCGGGCTGTGAGCGGTAGTCTGCGGAGTGTGACATCGAACGCGTGCGCGTAGTCACACACCCTCACTAGTTCGCCTTTCAACATTTTAGGTAGACTTCACTTATGGAGACCGAGACGGCCACGCGCTGGCTGACCAATGCGGAGCAGTGTGCCTGGCGCACCCACCTGGAGGTCAACAGGCTGTTGACCTACCAGCTCGAGAGGGACCTGCAACCGTTCGGCCTGACCATGAACGACTACGAGATCCTCGTGAACCTCTCCGAGTCGGAGGGCGTTCGGATGCGGATGAGCGACCTCGCGTCCGCCACCCTCCAGTCCAAGAGCCGCCTCTCGCACCAGATCACGCGCATGGAGAACGCGGATCTGGTGCGCCGGGAGAACTGCGAGTCCGACCGCCGGGGGCTGTTCGCGGTCCTCACCGACCACGGCCTGGAGACGATGCGGAAGGTCGCCCCGCACCATGTGGCGTCCGTCCGGCGCCACTTCATGGACCTGCTGTCGCCGGAGGCGCTGGAGGAACTCCACAAGACACTGACGCCGATCGCGGAACATCTGCGGGGACAGCGGGGCAAGCCGTAACGCTCGGGCGGGAGATCCGTCCTCGACCGTGGGCCGAGCTGGTCCGAGGGCGAGCTGGTCCGAGGGCCCCCCGCGCCCCTCGCGGGGCGCGGGGGCCGATCAGACGGGGTCGGCCTTCGCCGAATCCATGTGCACGCCCTGGGGGCACGGGACGGCGGACGCGGCGCCCGCACCTCGTACCGAGGCCAGACCGGCCACCATGGCCATGCCGCCCGCGACCGCGAAGCACCATGCCAGGGACAGCCGGCCGACCAGCAGGCCCACGCCCGCCGCACCGGCCGAACTGCCCGCGTTCACGGCGGTGTTGACCCAGGCGCCCGCCTGAGTGCGGAAACCGGGCGGCGCGGCCTCGTCCGCGATCAGGTACGACGTGGTCAGCGCCGGGGCCACGAAGAAGCCGGCGCAGGCCACCGCGACGGTCAGGGTGCCCAGGCCCGGCGCCAGTCCGGCGGCCAGCAGGGCGAGTCCCACGCCGCCGGCCATCAGCGGCAGCCGCGTCTTCGCGGACGTACGCCAGTCGACGGCGCCGTTCAACAGCCCGCCCAGCGCGCTGCCCGCCGACAAGGCGGCGAGCACCCAGGCCACCACGTCGTCCCCGTGGTGACGCTGCCCGGCGAAGGCCATGACCAGCAGGTCGAGGGCGCCGAGCGCCAGCCCGACGCCCGCCGCGACGACGACGGGCTGTGCGAGGGCACGGCCGCCGCGCAACCGGGCCGCCCGGGACCGCTCGGCCTTCACCGCAGCGGGCCGTACGCCCGCCACCACCGGCGACAGGACGAACCCGAGCGTCCCCGTCCACACCAGCACGGCACTGAGCGCGACGGCGGCGGCCGGCGGTGCGAGCTGCACCACCCCGCCCACCAGCAGTGGCCCCGAGACGAAGAGGATCTCCTCCGCCACGCCGTCCAGGCTGTACGCCCGTTGCAGCAGCCGCCGGTCCTCGACGACTTCGCCCCAGACTGCGCGCATCGTGGGGCCGAGCGGGGGCGTGCAGGCGCCCGCCGCCACGGCCAGCGCGCCGAGTACCGCCGGCGGTGCATCCGGGCGCCAGGCGGTCGCCGCGAAGGCTCCGAGCAGCGTCGCGTAGAGCGAGGCCATGGGGATGAGGGCACGGCGGGGGCCGTATTGGTCGATCAGGGCCGCTCTCGCGGGCGACAGGAACACGCTCATGGCACCGAACAGCGCCAGGACCGTGCCGGCCACGGCGTACGACCCGGTCGCCCGGGTCACCGTCAGCAGCATGGCCACGGAGACCATGCCGTACGACAGTCTGCCGATCAGGACGGTGGTGAAGGTGCGGCGGGTGTGGGGGATGCGGAGGACTGCGGCGTACGAGGGCCGCGGGGTGGGCGCAGACATGCGAAATGTTCCTCAACGGGAGGCAGCGGGGCCGCTGCTGCTTGTAGGTCGCGGGTGTCTGCGGGCCCTACGCCATGAAGAGGAACATGCGGCTTAACTTAACAGCGGGTGCGGGGGGTTGACCAGGAGTGTTTTCGCCCCCTCCGCCCCTACCCGTCCCTTGTTCCTGGGGCTCCGCCCCAGACCCCGCCAGGGGGCGCTGCCCCCTGGACCCCCTCTCCTCAAACGCCGGAGGGGCTGAATCTTTCCCCGGCCGGAGCTAGAAATCTTCAGCCCGTCCCGCGCTAGAGCGTTTCAGCCCGTCCGGCGTTTGAGGACGAGCGCGTTCAGCGCGACAGCGGGGGTCTGGGGGCAGCAGCTCCCAGGAAGCAAGGGACGGGAAGGGGCGGAGGGGGCGAAAAACGCCGAACCTCAGCCCTCCCTCAGACCCTCCACCAGGGAATCCGCCGCCCGATAGGGATCGAGCTCGCCCGCCACGATGCGCTCCGCGAGGGCGCTGAGGCGGCGGTCGCCGTGAAGGTCGCCGATGCGTTGGCGGAGAGTGGTGACGGCGATCGTCTCGACCTCCTTGGAGGCCCGGGCGCGGCGGCGTTCGAGGAGTACTCCGTGCTCCTCCATCCACGCCCGGTGCTTCTCCAGCGCCTCGACGACCTCGTCGATGCCCTCCCCCCGCGCGGCGACGGTCTTGACAATCGGCGGGCGCCAGTCACCGGGCCCGCGGGACTCACCGAGGCCGAGCATGTGGTTCAGCTCGCGGGCGGTGGCGTCGGCCCCGTCCCGGTCGGCCTTGTTGACGACGTACACGTCGCCGATCTCCAGGATTCCGGCCTTGGCCGCCTGGATGCCGTCGCCCATGCCGGGGGCGAGGAGGACGACCGAGGTATCGGCCTGGGACGCGATCTCGACCTCGGACTGGCCGACGCCGACCGTCTCGACAAGGATCACGTCGCAGCCGGCGGCGTCCAGGACACGGATCGCCTGGGGCGCCGACCAGGCGAGTCCGCCGAGGTGGCCCCGGGTCGCCATGGAGCGGATGTACACCCCGGGGTCGGAGGCGTGCTCGGACATCCGCACGCGGTCACCGAGCAGCGCGCCTCCGGAGAACGGCGAGGAGGGGTCGACGGCGAGGACGCCGACCCGCCTGCCCTGCTTCCGGTAGGCCGTCACGAGCGCCGACGTGGCCGTCGACTTGCCCACGCCCGGCGACCCCGTGAGGCCGACGACGTACGCGTTGCCGGCGAGCGGTGCCAGCGCCGCCATCACCTCGCGGAGCTGCTCGGACGCCCCCTCCACCAGGGAGATCAGCCTGGCCACGGCCCGCGGCCGGCCTTCTCTGGCCTGGGCCACCAGCGAGGCGACGTCCTCCATCACAGCTCCGTTCACTAGGCGTAGGCGAAAAGCGTGTGTCAGCCCTTGGGTACCCGCACGATCAGCGCGTCACCCTGCCCGCCGCCACCGCACAGCGCGGCGGCGCCGACACCGCCGCCCCGCCGCTTCAGTTCGAGGGCGAGGTGCAGGACGAGCCGTGCGCCGGACATCCCGATCGGGTGACCCAGGGCAATGGCTCCGCCGTTGACGTTCACCTTGTCGGTGGACACCCCGAGGTCCTTCATTGACTGCACGGCGACGGCCGCGAAGGCCTCGTTGATCTCGATCAGGTCGAGGTCCGAGACGTCCAGGCCCTCCTTCTTCAGGGCGTGCAGGATGGCGTTGGAGGGCTGTGACTGGAGGGAGTTGTCCGGCCCCGCGACGTTCCCGTGGGCGCCGATCTCGGCGATCCAGTCGAGGCCCAGCTCCAGTGCCTTCGCCTTGCTCATGACCACGACGGCGGCGGCGCCGTCCGAGATCTGGGACGAGGTGCCGGCCGTGATCGTGCCGTCCTTGGTGAAGGCCGGGCGCAGCTTGCCCAGCGACTCCGCCGTGGTCTCGGCGCGGATGCCCTCGTCCTCGCTGAAGACGACGGGCTCGCCCTTGCGCTGCGGAATCTCCACCGGCGTGATCTCCGCCGCGAAGACGCCGTCCTTCTGGGCGGCGGCGGCGCGCTGGTGCGAGAGGGCCGCCACCGCGTCCTGCTCGGGGCGCACGATGCCGAGCCGGGTGTTGTGCCGCTCCGTCGACTCGCCCATGGCGACGTTCTCGAAGGCGTCGGTGAGGCCGTCGTACGCCATGGCGTCGAGCATCTCGATCGCGCCGTACTTGTAGCCCTCACGGGACTTCGGGAGGAGGTGGGGCGCGTTCGTCATGGATTCCTGGCCGCCCGCGACGACGATCTCGAACTCACCTGCACGGATGAGCTGGTCGGCGAGTGCGATGGCGTCGAGGCCCGAGAGACAGACCTTGTTGATGGTGAGCGCCGGGACGCTCATCGGAATGCCCGCCTTGACCGCGGCCTGGCGTGCCGGGATCTGCCCTGCCCCGGCCTGGAGCACCTGGCCCATGATCACGTACTGCACCTGGTCGCCGCCGATACCCGCACGGTCGAGGGCGGCCTTGATCGCGAAGCCGCCGAGGTCTGCCCCGGAGAAGGACTTCAGCGAGCCCAGCAACCGTCCCATGGGCGTACGGGCGCCCGCGACGATCACCGAGGTACTGCTGTTCGTTCCTGACATGAGGTGCGATCCCCTTCCAGCTGCACAGCTGAGGAGTGAACGAGGGTTTACTTTGAATGTACTGAGCGGTAGGCCACCCGTCATCCGGCGTGGAGTGTGATCGCGCGCACGTTGCGTAACCACCTCAGGAGCGCTGCACTGACTCCATGCTGACGCGAATCGACCACATCGGGATCGCCTGTTTCGACCTCGACAAGACCGTCGAGTTCTACCGGGCCACATACGGCTTCGAGGTCTTCCACTCCGAGATCAACGAGGAGCAGGGTGTCCGGGAGGCCATGATCAGGATCAACGGCACCTCCGACGGCGGTGCTTCCTACCTCCAGCTCCTCGAACCCACCCGCGAGGACTCCACCGTCGCGAAGTGGCTCGCGAAGAACGGCGAGGGCGTCCATCACATCGCTTTCGGCACCGCGGACGTGGACGCCGACGCCGCCGACATCAAGGACAAGGGCGTACGGGTGCTGTACGACGAGCCCCGGATCGGGTCGATGGGATCCCGGATCACGTTCCTGCATCCAAAGGATTGCCATGGCGTGCTGACAGAACTGGTGACTTCGGCGCCTGTTGAGTCACCTGAGCACTGACCCTCGTACATATGGGCCGGTAGGGTTGGGGACGGCCGCCGCCTCAGCGGGGCGGTCCGGGTCCTTACTCATTGGGATTCGAGGGCCGGGGTCCAGGTTTTCGGGGGACAGGCGGGACGAGCGTCCGGGCAGCGGCCCATGCTCCGCCGGTGATCTGACACCATTCCCCGGGGGCCCCGTTCGGCGGATGGACGGAGCTCGTTTGGAGAGACTTGCGACCAGGGGACGGATGGGACCGCGCAGTGCGGGGCTACGAACGCCAGGAGCGAGAGCCGGCGGCTGACGTCGACCACCTCTCTCGGTTCGAGGCCGAGATGGAGCGGCTGAAGACCGAGCGGGAGAAGGCCGTCCAGCACGCCGAGGACCTCGGCTATCAAGTCGAGGTGCTGCGCGCCAAGCTGCACGAGGCGCGCCGCAGTCTGGCGACCCGGCCTGCCTACGACGGCGGTGACCTCGGCTACCAGGCCGAGCAGCTCCTTCGTAATGCGCAGATCCAGGCCGACCAGTTGCGCGCCGACGCCGAGCGCGAGATGAGTCAGGCCCGCGCGCAGACCCAGCGCATCCTCCAGGAGCACGCCGAGCAGGCCGCCCGTCTCCAGGCGGAGCTGCACCAGGAGGCGGTCACCCGTCGCCAGCAGCTGGACCAGGAGCTGGGCGAGCGCCGGCAGACCGTCGAGTCGCATGTCAACGAGAACGTGGCGTGGGCGGAGCAGCTGCGCGCCCGCACCGAGCAGCAGGCCCGCCGGCTCCTGGAGGAGTCGCGCGCCGAGGCCGACCAGGCGCTGGCCGCCGCCCGCGCGGAGGCCGAGCGGGTCGCCGCCGAGGCCCGCCAGCGGCTGAACGCCGACGCCGAGTCGGCCCGCGCCGAGGCCGAGGCGCTGCTGCGCCGGGCCCGCACGGACGCCGAGCGGCTGCTGAACGCGGCGTCCACCCAGGCCCAGGAGGCCACCGACCACGCCGAGCAGCTCCGCAGCTCCACGGCGACCGAGTCGGACTCCGCCCGCCGTCAGGCCACCGAGCTGAACCGGACCGCCGAGCAGCGCGCGGCCGAGGCCGAGGCGGCGCTGCGGGAGGCGCGGGCCGAGGCGGAGAAGACCCTCGCCGAGGCGAAGGAGGCCGCGGCCAAGGCCCTGGCCACCGCCGAGTCGACGAACGAGCAGCGCACGCGGACTGCGAAGGAGCAGGTCGCCCGGCTGGTCAACGAGGCCAGTCAGGAGGCCGAGACCACCAAGGCCGACGCCGAGCAGGTCGTCGCGGAGGCCAAGGCCAAGGCCGAGAAGATCGTCGCGGAGGCCGAGGAGAACGCGCGCAGTCTCACCGCCGAGGAGACCGCGTCCCAGCTCGCCAAGGCGGCCCGTACCGCCGAGGAGGTCCTGAACAGGGCGTCCGAGGAAGCCCAGTCGACCACCAAGGCCGCCACCGAGGAGGCCGAGCGGATCCGCAGCAAGGCCGAGGCCGAGGCGGACCGGCTGCGTGCCGAGGCGCACGACATCGCCGAGCAGCTCAAGGGCACGGCGAAGGACGACACCAAGGAGTACCGCGCCAAGACGGTCGAGCTCCAGGAGGAGGCGCGCCGGCTGCGCGGCGAGGCCGAGCAGCTGCGCGGCGACGCCAACGCCGAGGGCGAGCGGATCCGCAGCGAGGCCAGGCGCGAGGCCGTCCAGCAGATCGAGGAGGCGGCCAAGACCGCCGAGGAACTGCTCTCCAAGGCCAAGGCGGACGCCGACGAGCAGCGGTCGGTCGCCACGACCGACAGCCAGCGGGTCCGCACCGAGGCCATCGAGCGCGCCACAACCTTGCGCCGGCAGGCCGAGGACACCCTGGAGCGCACCCGCACGGAAGCCGAGCGGCACCGCACGGAGGCCGAGGAGCAGGCCGAGAGCGTCAGGGCGGACGCCGAGCGGGCCGCCGAGGCGCTGCGCGAGGAGACCGAGCGGGCCATAGCGGCCCGCCGCGAGGAGGCCGCCGAGGGGCTGGCCCGGCTGCACACCGAGGCCGAACAGCGGGTCGCCTCCGCTGAGCAGGCGCTCGGCGAGGCCCGCGCGGAGGCCGAGCGGCTGCGCCGTGAGGCCGCCGAGGAGACGGACCGGCTGCGTTCGGAGTCCGCCGAGCGGATCCGTACGCTCCAGGCGCAGGCCGAGGCGGAGGCCGAGCGGCTGCGCGACGAGGCCGCGGCGGACGCGTCCGCGTCCCGGGCCGAGGGCGAGAACATCGCCGTACGCCTGCGTTCGGATGCCGCGGCGGAGGCCGAGCGGCTGAAGTCGGAGGCGCAGGACAGCGCGGACCGGGTACGGGCGGAGGCACAGGCCGCGGCCGAGCGTCTTGCGGTCGAGGCCGCCGAGGCGCTGGCCGCCGCGCAGGAGGAGGCCGCACGGCGCCGCCGCGAGGCCGAGGAGCTTCTCGGTTCGGCGCGCCAGGAGGCCGACCAGGAGCGTGAGCGGGCCCGCGAGCAGAGCGAGGAGCTGCTGGCTTCCGCGCGCAAGCGGGTGGAGGAGGCCCAGGCCGAGGCCGTACGGCTGGTCGAGGAGGCCGACCGGCGGGCGACCGAGATGGTCTCGAACGCCGAGCAGACCGCGCAGCAGGTGCGCGACTCGGTGGCCGGGCTGCACGAGCAGGCTCAGGAGGAGATCACCGGTCTCAGGTCCGCCGCCGAGCACGCGGCGGACCGGGTGCGGACCGAGGCGCAGGCGGAGGCCGACCGGGTCCGCGCCGACGCGTACGCGGAGCGGGAGCGGGCCAGCGAGGACGCGGGCCGGGTCCGGCGGGAGGCGTCCGAGTCGTCGGAGGCCGCCAAGGCACTGGCGGAGCGCACGGTTTCGGATGCGATCGCCGAGTCCGAGCGGCTGCGTTCGGAGGCCGCCGAGCACGCCCAGCGCGTCCGCACCGAGTCGTCGGACGTCATCGCCAACGCCGAGCAGGACGCTTCACGTACCCGGGGCGAGGCCCGCGAGGACGCGAACCGGATCCGTTCGGACGCCGCCACGCAGGCGGACACGCTGATCAACGAGGCCCGGTCCGAGGCGGAGCGGCTCACGGTGGAGACGAACGCCGAGGCCGAGCGGGTCCGTACGGAATCGGTGGACAAGGCCGAGCGCCTCATCTCGGACGCGACCGGCGACGCGGAGCGGCTGCGCGCCGAGGCCGCGGCGACGGTCGGCTCCGCGCAGCAGCACAGCGAGCGGATCCGCGCCGAGGCGGAGCGCCTCAAGTCCGAGGCCGAGGCGGAGGCCGAGCGGGTCACGTCGGCCGCGCGCGAAGAGGCGGAGCGGACGACGGACGAGGCGCGCAAAGAGGCCAACAAGCGGCGCTCCGAGGCGGCCGAGCAGGTCGACACCCTCATCTCGGAGACGGCGTCGGAGGTCGACAAGCTGCTCTCGGAGTCCCAGCAGACCGCGCAGAAGACCACGGCGGACGCCGAGGAACAGGCCGACAGCATGGTCGGCGCGGCCCGCAACGAAGCGGAGCGGCTCATCTCCGAGGCAACGGTCGAGGGCAACTCCCGGGTGGAGCGGGCCCGCAGGGACGCCGACGAGCTGCTGGTCGGCGCGCGTCGGGACGCGACCGCGATAAGGGAGCGCGCGGAGGAGCTGCGCGACCGGATCACCACCGAGATCGAGTCGCTGCACGCGCGGGCCCGCCGCGAGTCGGCGGAGACGATGCGGGCGGCGGGCGACCGGTGCGACGCGCTCATCAAGGCCGCCGAGGAGTCGCTCGCCAAGGCCGAGGCGAAGGCCAAGGACCTGGTGTCGGAGGCCAATTCGGAGGCGAGCAAGGTGCGGATCGCCGCCGTACGCAAGGCGGAGGGGCTCCTCAAGGAGGCCGAGCAGAAGAAGAACTCGCTCGTCGCCGAGGCTCAGAAGATCAAGGCCGACGCCGAGCAGGAGGCGAAGCGCACGGTCGACGAGGGCAAGCGCGAGCTCGAGGTCCTGGTGCGGCGGCGTGAGGACATCAATGCGGAGATCTCCCGTGTCCAGGACGTGCTTGAGGCGTTGGAATCCTTTGAGGCCCCGTCGGGCAACAAGGACGGTGCCGTCAAGGCCGGCGCTGCCGCGGGTGCGACTCGTTCGGGTGGCAAGGTGTCAGAGGGCTAGGTCCTGTCGTCAAAGTCCCGTCGTCGCCCGGAGGGCGGCCTCGCGCCCGCTGCGGTAGCAGCTTGTGTCGCAGTAGGTGCGTGCTCTCGGCGTGCCGGGCGTGGACCCTCGTACTGGACGTACTCGGGTTTGCGCCCGGTGCGGCGAGAGGGCGAGCATGGCGTCGCGGGGCAGACGGGAATTTGACGACAGGGCCTGGCGATAGGCGTTGATTCCATGCTTTGTAGGGACCTTTGACACAGGCTCTGGCAAGCGCTCCGACAGGTAGCCACCCAAAAGGAGTGTCATTCTCCAGATCAAACACGTATCCGCTCGATGACACACCGCTTTGACCCCTAGGATTCCCCCTATCACCTCACCGGTCTCATTCGACAGGAACCCCATGAGCGACACTTCCCCCTACGGCTTCGAGCTTGTGCGGCGTGGGTACGACCGCGCTCAGGTGGACGAACGCATTTCGAAGCTCGTCTCCGACCGTGACAGCGCTCTGGCCCGTATCACTGCTCTTGAAAAGCGCATCGAGGAGCTCCACCTCGAAACGCAGAACGCCCAGGCCCAGGTCAGCGACGCAGAGCCGTCGTACGCCGGTCTCGGCGCGCGTGTCGAGAAGATCCTCCGCCTCGCCGAGGAGGAGGCGAAGGACCTGCGAGAGGAGGCCCGGCGCGCTTCCGAGCAGCACCGCGAGCTCGCCGAGTCGGCGGCCCAGCAGGTCCGCAACGACGCAGAATCGTTCGCTGCGGACCGCAAGGCCAAGGCGGAGGACGAGGGCGTCCGGATCCTCGAGAAGGCCAAGGGCGACGCTTCCCAGCTTCGCCAGGAGGCGACGAAGGACGCGCAGTCCAAGCGCGAGGAGGCGGACGCCCTCTTCGAGGAGACCCGCGCGAAGGCCGCGCAGGCCGCCGCCGACTTCGAGACGAACCTCGCCAAGCGGCGTGAGCAGTCCGAGCGTGACCTGGCTTCCCGTCAGGCCAAGGCCGAGAAGCGTCTCGCGGAGATCGAGCACCGCGCGGAGCAGCTCCGCCTGGAGGCCGAGAAGCTGCGCACGGATGCCGAGCGCCGCGCCCGTCAGACGGTGGAGACGGCTCAGCGCCAGGCCGAGGACATCGTGGCCGACGCGAACGCCAAGGCCGACCGCATCCGCTCGGAATCCGAGCGCGAGCTGGCGGCTCTGACGAACCGCCGCGACTCGATCAACGCCCAGCTCACGAACGTCCGCGAGATGCTCGCGACGCTCACGGGCGCCGCGGTGGCCGCCGCCACCTCGCCGGCCGACGACGAGCCGATCTCGCGTGGGGTACCGGCTCAGCAGTCCCGGTAGTTCCTGACGTCCCGGCAGTTGCTCGTATCGACGACGGCCCGCATCTCCTCTTCCGGGGAGTGCGGGCCGTCGTCGTACTCGCGCCCACTTGCTGGAGAGTGCGGGCCGTCGTCATACCCGCGCCCGATTTCTGGGGAGTAGGGGGCCGTCGTCGAACCCACGCCGACGCGCCGGCCGGGGATCGGTGAACAAGCGGCAAAAACCCGCTCGCCCAAGTGGCACCGCGGCAACCCCCGTCTTAGCGTGGCCGCATGATCGAGCTCGAGGGGCTGACCAAGCGGTACGGCGACAAGGTGGCGGTCAACAACCTCACGTTCGCCGTCAGACCGGGGATCGTGACGGGCTTCCTCGGCCCCAACGGCGCCGGCAAGTCCACGACCATGCGGATGATGCTCGGGCTCGACCGGCCCACCGCGGGCGACGTGCGGATCGACGGTCAGCACTACGACGGTCTCAGGGAACCGCTGAAGTACATCGGCGCCCTCCTCGACGCCAAGGCCATGCACGGCGGCCGCAGCGCCTTCAACCACCTTCTCTGTCTCGCGCAGAGCAACGGCATCCCCAAGGCGCGGGTCCACGAGGTCCTTGACACGGTCGGGCTGACCGCGGTCGCGAAGAAGAAGGCCAAAGGGTTCTCGCTCGGCATGGGCCAGCGGCTCGGTATCGCGGGCGCGCTGCTCGGCGATCCGCGGATCCTGATGTTCGACGAGCCGGTCAACGGGCTCGACCCCGAGGGCATCCACTGGATCCGCAATCTCATGAAGTCCCTCGCGGCGCAGGGCCGTACGGTCTTCGTGTCGAGTCACCTGATGAGCGAGATGGCGCTTACCGCGGACCACCTAGTCGTCATCGGCCAGGGCCGGCTGCTCGCCGACACCTCCATGGCGGACTTCATCCAGCAGAACTCACGGTCGTACGTCCGGATCCGCACTCCCCAGCGCGAGCGCTTCCTCGACGTGCTGCACGGCGCCGGGATCACCGTCGTCGAGACGGGCGGCGGCACGCTGGAGGTGGACGGCTCCAAGTCGGAGCACATCGGGGAGCTGGCCGCGCGGCACCAGCTCGTGCTGCACGAACTCAGTCCCCAACAGGCCTCCCTGGAGGAAGCGTTCATGCAGCTCACCGCCGAGTCGGTGGAGTACCACGCGCACTCGGACACCCCGAGCCCGGACGCCGGTGTACTCGACCCGGCGCACCCGGGGACCCCGCCACCACCGCCCCAGCAGCAATGGGGCAGCGACTGGAAGAGGGGCTGACATGGCGGCGACGCAGGTCCTGCAGTCGGAGTGGACCAAGATCCGCTCTGTCGCGTCCACCATCTGGACGCTCGGTCTCGCCGCGGTCGTCACGGTCGCCCTCGGCATTCTGATCTCGCTCCTGTCGAAGAACGACTTCGACAATCTGAGCGAGAACGACAAGCTGTCCTTCGACCCGACGTTCATCAGCTTCGCGGGTATGAGTCTCGGTCAGCTCGCGATGATCGTGTTCGGGGTGCTGGTCGTCTCGAACGAGTACAGCACCGGCATGATCCGCACCTCGCTCGCGGCCGTCCCGCAGCGCGGCACGTTCCTCTTCAGCAAGATCGCGGTGGCGACGGTCCTCTCCTTCGTCGTCGGCATCATCACCAGCTTCGTCGCCTTCTTCCTGGGCCAGGCGATGCTCGGCTCGCACAAGGCGTCGATCGGCGACCCCGGTGTGCTGCGCGCGGTCATCGGCGGCGGCCTCTACATGACCCTCATCGCCGTCTTCTCGATGGGCGTCGCGACGATGCTGCGCAGCCCGATGCTCTCCCTCGGCATCCTGATGCCGTTCTTCTTCCTGATCTCCAACATCCTCGGCAACGTCTCCGCCACCAAGAAGATCGGCCAGTACCTCCCCGACCAGGCCGGCAGCAAGATCATGCAGGTCGTGACCCCGATCGACGACGACACTCCGTACGGCCCCTGGGGCGGCCTCGCGATCATGGTGGCGTGGGTGGCGGTGGCCGTGATCGGGGGGTACGTGCTGCTCAAGAAGCGGGACGCGTAGGGGTCCCGCCGTCCGGACGGGAGGGACCCACGGGGTCGTCGGCGTCCGTGCGGGAGGGACCCACGGGGTCGTCGGCGTCCGTGCGGGAGGGACGCACCCTGTCCGGGTCCTCGGCGTCCGGACGGGAGAGCTGCCCAGGGCCCGCGCTCCCCGGCCGGGCCTCCAGCACCCCGTCGAAGTCCGTCCACCCCTCCCAGCGCCATACGTCCTTGTCCAGGTCCGGCTGGAGCGGCACGAAACGGCCGAGCTCGAAGTCGCCGCCCGCCAGGTCGAACCACCGCTCGTCGGCGACCTCGGTGCCCAGGCCCACGGTCCGCGCCGTCAGCCGCACGAGCAGCTTCACGCCGTACGACCCGGACAGGTCCTTGCCCTGGATGTGCCGGAACGGCAGCTCGGACACCGGCGCGTCCACCGGTATCCACACGGTGAAGGGCGCCCCGCGCTCGACCGCCAGCCAGGACCGCTCATCGGCCAGCTCCCCGTTCGCGTCCAGTACCTTCAGCCACTGCTTGTAGATGACCAGACTGCCGTCGTGCGGTGACCGCTCCAGGTAGCGCAGATGGACACGGGCCCGCAGGTCCACCACCGAGAGGTTGTCGAAGCGGTTGTAGAAGCGGACGGCGATGATCGCGTCGTCGCTGTCCGCGTGGTCCCGTGAGTAGCCGGGAAAGTCGGCGGTCCAGGCGTGCGAGACGCTGGCCCGGCGCCGCCAGACGAACGGCCGCAGCGCGAACAGCTTGATGAGCACGATCCCGAGGAGCACCGCGGGCACCATGGCCCCGGTGACCGAGGAGAGTGTGGCGAGTAACTGGTGCGCGGTGCTGTCCACCTCGGGTTCGAGGTTGTCGGTCCCGACGCAGGCGCGCAGCACCGTGAGGCTGAGGTCGAAGAGCCGCTCCTTGTCCGAGAAGCGATCCGCCATGGACCTGGGCGAGTGCTCCGTCACCGTCCACAGCGCCGCGACGGCGACGGAGAGGCCGGCCAGCGCACCGAGCGTCATCAGGAGCAGGGCGTGGACGGTGCGTCCGGCGATCCACCAGCGAACAGACGTACGGAAGCGCGGATGCGGCCGGTCCCGCCCCGGCTGCCCCCAGCGGCCCGGCCCACTTCTCAGCAAGCTCAACTCACATACCCCGTAACAGACTTCGTTCCCACTCGTACAATGGGACGGCATGATTCCCGGTGTCCGTTCCGGCCAACCCCATTCCGGTGGGCAAGACCTGGGCCCGTCCCGGGTAGACCTCGCGTGGAAAGCTGTGTCTGTATCGCGCGACCACCCCCGAAGGGCGTCACCGTGACGATGAAGGACCGAAGCCTCCAGGCGCTGGGCCTGGACGACGTGCCGGCCAAGCAGCCGCTCACGTATCCGGGCCGCCCCACCACCGAGCCGTCCCTGCTGACCGGGGGCGAGCTGCTCCATCTCGGCGTACGGCCGCTGCGGCTCGGCGAGTGGTACGTGGAGGAGCGGGAGGAGTCGCAGCGCCTCGACGAGGCCCTCGCCGGCCTCGGCCAGGTCGCCGCCGGGCGCCGCCACCCGGTCATCGCCGTCGGTTCGAACGCCTCCCCCGGCCAGGTCGCCCACAAGCTCACCCGGCTGGGCATTCCGGCGACCGTGCCGATGGTGCCGGTCGGGGTGCGCGGCATCGGCGTCGGCTGCTCGGGGCACATCAGCCCCGCGGGCTACGTGGCGGGGACGCCGTACGTCGACCGGGACGCGTCGACCACGCTCGTCGTCACCTGGCTCGACTCGACGCAGCTCAAGGCGGTCGACGACACCGAGTTCCCGGACTACCGGCGGGCGATACTCCCGGGCGACGCCTTCGAGATGACCATGCCGTCCGGGGAGCGGCTCGGCGCCGCGTACATCTACTTCAGTGCGCACGGCGTGCTCGCCGACCCAGCGACCGGCCGGCCGCGCCCCGGCGGCGGTGACCAGTCCGCGCTGCTCGCGGCGCTGCTCGCCGACTCCCCCCGGCTGCGCGAGCTGCTCGGGCCCGACCCGGCGACCTGGGTGCGGCGCGCCGGAGCCGACCGCTCCCTGCGCGAGCAGGGCACGTTGCTCTTCGGCAAGGAGGGCTGGGTGCTGCCGCAGACCGACTTCCTGCCGTACGTCGACGAATCGGCCGAGCTGCGCCTGTACGACGACCTGCCGCCGCTGCACGACTCGCTTCCGTACCGGGCGTGAGCATTCGGTGAGGCGGGCCCGGCGCTTCCTTCGCACGACGGAATGGTCCCTTCCGCATCCGGCCCGCTCCTCCCGTTCCAGCAGGGGAAGATTCCGTTTCCGCCTCTGACCAGGCCAGACGCGTACCTGCCAAGGAACCGGCTTGACCTGCAGTGTTTTACTTTCTTTTGATGGGAACCGTCAGCGCACCGATATCCTCCTAACCCTTACGGGGGCGTGTGCCCCGACGTCCGAGACGTCCAGAACCTTTCGATGGGTGCGGAGCATGATCGAGGCAGTCGGCCTGACGAAGCGCTATGGCGCCAAGACAGCCGTGTACAACCTTTCCTTCCAGGTGAGGCCGGGTGCCGTCACCGGCTTCCTCGGGCCCAACGGCTCGGGCAAGTCGACGACGATGCGGATGATCCTCGGCCTCGACAACCCCAGCTCCGGGCAGGTGACGATCGGCGGCTTCCCCTACCGCAAGCTGCCGAACGCACCCCGACAGGTCGGTGCGCTCCTCGACGCCAAGGCCGTGCACGGCGGCCGGCACGCCCGCAACCACCTCCTCTGCCTCGCCCAGCTGTCCGGTATCCCGGCCCGCCGGGTGGACGAGGTCCTGGGCGTGGTGGGCCTCCAGGAGGTGGCCAGAAAGCGCTCCAAGGGCTTCTCGCTCGGCATGGGCCAGCGCCTCGGTATCGCGGCCGCACTGCTCGGCGACCCGCAGGTGCTGCTCTTCGACGAGCCGGTCAACGGCCTCGACCCCGAGGGCATCCTCTGGGTCCGCAACCTGATGAAGTCCCTCGCGGCGGAAGGCCGTACGGTCTTCGTCTCCTCGCACCTGATGAGCGAGATGGCGCTGACCGCCGACCACTTGATCGTGATCGGCCGCGGGCAACTGCTCGCGGACAGCAACATCAAGGACTTCATCTCGCACAACTCCGCCGACTTCGCCCGGGTCCGCACCCCGGACACCGAGCCGCAGCAGCGCGAGAAGCTGACCGCCGCACTGACCGAGGCGGGCGGCCAGGTGCTGCCCGAGCAGGACGGCGCGCTGCGCGTGATGGGCCTGCGGCTGCCGCAGATCAGCGACCTCGCGCACTCCGCCGACGTACGGCTGTGGGAGCTCTCGCCGCACCAGGCCTCCCTGGAGGAGGCGTACATGCGGATGACGCAGGGCGCCGTCGACTACCGCTCGACCATCGACCAGAAGGCCGGGCTCCAGCAGCAGTTGCCGCCGGGAGCGATGCCGCCGCCGCAGATGCCGGTGCCCGGTCAGGGCCAGCCGGGCTGGTACGCGCCGCCGCCGCCCCAGCAGGGCGGGCAGCCGTTCGCCATGCCGCAGGGCGCGCCGGGACCGTACGCCGCCCCTGCCGCTCCCGGTGCGCCTCAGCCGGGCCCGTACGGCGCTCCTGGCGCCCCCGGTGCCCCGGCCGCCAACCCTTATGCCCAGGCCGCGCCCCAGGCTCCCCCTGCGCCGGCCGCCGCCCCCGACCTGACCAAGCCCGAGGACGCCCGATGAGCACGCCCCAGCCCCCGATGCCGCAGCAGGCCGCACCCGACTGGCAGGCGGCGCAAGGCAGTTCGTACACCTCGCCGATCCCGGTCACGCCCACTCACCTGGGGCACGCGCTCGCCTCCGAGTGGACGAAGATCAAGTCGGTGCGCTCCACGATGTGGACGCTCGGTGTCTTCCTGCTCCTGGTCGTCGGCATCGGCTTCCTGGTCGCCATCCAGACCACCGACGAGGACTTCGGCGATGTCCCGTACACGATCCCGGCCTTCTTCGGGCTGATCCTCGGGCAGATCTGCCTGATCACCCTGGGCGTCCTGGTGGTCTCGTCCGAGTACGGCACGGGCATGATCCGTACGACGTTCACGGCCTCGCCGCAGCGCCACCGGGTGCTCACCGCGAAGCTGATCATCTTCTTCGCCGTGGCGTTCGCCGTGTCGGCCTTCGCGATCGGCATCGTCGGCCTGTTCACCTCCGGGGTGCACGGCGGCTCCTCGGAGGTCTCCTGGGGCGGCACGGTGGTGATGGGCGCGCTGTACGTCTCGCTGCTCGGCACCCTCGCCCTCGCGGTCGGCTCGATGCTCCGTCACTCGGCCGGCGCGATCACCGCGATGCTCGGCCTCGTACTGGTGCCCGCGATCATGCCCGCGTTCCTGCTGATGTCCGAGAGCCTGCGGACGATCGGCGAGAAGATGCTGGACTACAACGCTCCCAACGCCCTCGCCAAGATCTTCCACCTGGACAACGAGAACGGCACGGGCGGCCCGCAGCTCGGCCTGCTCGCCGTGGTGACGGCGGCGGCGATCGCCGGAGCGTTCGTGCTCCTGGAGCGCCGGGACGTCTGACCGGGGTGGTGAAGTCGCCTAGAACCTGGGCGCGTTACGGGACCGCTGCACCCGCGAGGTGCGGCGGTCCTTCGCGTTCCAGCAGGACTTGTGCCAGTGGCGGCGGTCGTCGACGCCCGAGTGCTCGGGCCAGGCCACCACGTGCGGGATGCCGGAGGGGATCATCTGGTCGCAGCCCGGGCAGCGGTAGGTCTTGCCCTCGGCACTCGCGCCCGCGACATGGCGCACGCTCCATTCCTCGCCCTGCCAGCTCTCCGTGGACTGGAAGCCGCCGTAGCGGCCGCCGTCGTCCGGGGACGGGCTCGGGCCGGACGAGCCGGCGTCCTTCGGACGGTTGCGACGCGGGGACACAGGACACCTCACGGAGCTATACAGGGAGCAGGGCCAAGTCCAGCCTACGCGGCACACACAGGGGTACACGTACTCCACCAACCCACACAGATCGCCCTCCGTTCGGCCGATTTTGCAGACAATCCGCAAATCTCTCCGAGAGGCCGTGTCTTCGGCACGTGTCGGACGGTTATGCCGAGTGGGGGAGCTCCGCGTCGGAGCCAAGGAAGCAGGAAAAGTACGATGCGCGTTGGAAGTTTTGTACTGGCCGCCCAGTTCCCGGGGCAGGGCCAGGGGGAGGCCTTGCACCGCGCGGTGCGGTCGGCCGAGGTCGCCGAGGAGGCCGGACTCGACTCGGTCTGGCTGGCCGAGCACCACTTCGTGCCGTACGGCACCTGCCCGTCGGCGATCACCCTGGCGGCGCTGCTGCTCGGCCGTACGCAGCGGATCCGTGTCGGCACCGCGGTGAGTGTGCTGCCGACCGTGCACCCCGTGGCCCTCGGCGAGCAGGCGGCGCTGCTGCATGTGACGTCCGGGGGACGGTTCTCGCTGGGCGTGGGGCGCGGCGGCCCCTGGGTCGACCTGGAGGTCTTCGGCTCGGGTCTCGCGGCGTACGAGCAGGGGTTCCCGGAATCGCTCGAACTGCTGATGCGCTGGTTGCGCGAGCCGTCCGTCGCGGGCACCGGGGAGCGGTTCGATTTCCGTGAAGTCGCCGTCGTACCCAGGCCGTCGGAGGCGCTGGACTGCGCGCCGGGCCCCGAGGTGGTCGTCGCCTGTACGTCACCTTCGAGCGTGCGGCTCGCCGCCGAGCGCGGGCTGCCGATGCTCCTCGGGATGCATGTCGGGGACGAGGAGAAGGCCGAAATGGTGGCCCTTTGGCGGCAGTTCGCGCGAGTCGCCGGACGGCCCGCCGACGAGATCGCCGCGGCGGCGCATGTGTCGGCCGGGGTCTGTCAGATCGCGGACCGCCGCACCGACGCCACCGAGACGCTCCTCAAGTCGATGCCGGGCTGGCTGAAGCAGGGGCTTGACGCCCATGTGACGGTCGACGACCGCGCCCGCTCGATGCGGGACCCCCTGGCGTACACCGAACTGCTCTGCGGGCTGCACCCGGTGGGCACCCCCAGGCTGTGCGCCGACCGGCTGGCGGCGACTTCGGAACGCACCGGCATCTCACGCTTCGCCCTGCTCGTGGAGGGTTCGGGAGATCTGGCGGCCACCGAGGAGAACGTACGACGGCTCGGCGCCGAGGTACTCCCCCAGCTCCGGTGACCACCCGAAGGCCGGCGCCCCCGGGTCAACAGGCCCGGTACAGGCCGGTCGACGAACCGGATGCGCGGGAGCTCGCCGCCCCGTACAGAAACACCTCCCGCGTACGGAGCGGCAAGCAATGCGGCTACCGCGTCAGCAGTCCCGGAACTCCGGTGACTGGTTCAGCAGTTGGCTGCGGACCGAGGTGAAACGTGCCAGCGTGTCGTCCACCGAGTTGTCCAGTGGGAACACCGCCACCCGGTGGCAGTTCTGGAAGGCAAGCCGCACTCCGAAGTGCCGCTGCAGCGCGCCGCGTATCGCGTCACTCGCGAGCGCACGCAGCAGCTGGCCACGCGCCTGCTCGTCCGGCGGCGGCGTCTGGTTGTCGGCGAAGTTCCCGCCGTCCACCTTCAGCTGGGCCACCAGGGAGCTGATCATCTCCCATGCGTAGGGCAGGGAGGTCCGGACGCAGTCGACGAATTCCGCTTCGTCGACCTCGCCTCGCTCGGCCCGTTCGAGTAGGGCCGGTGAGACGTCGAGCGACATGAGTTCTCCTCTCGCACCCCCATACCTCGGGGGTTGCCGGACAGGGAAGGGAGTTCGCGATATCGAACACGCTGAGTACACGCATCGCGACCTCCTGTTTATACGGTAAGCAACGTACGGTGACGGCACCAGGAGAATGCGCACATAGCGAACTCTCACTAGGCACACAATCAGCCACGACCGAACAGGCGTCTTCCAGGGCGAATCGCGTGGACCACTGCCCGTCGAGTAGCGTTGCGGACCATGCGTCTCGTCATTGCCCGCTGCTCCGTCGACTACGCGGGCCGGCTCACCGCCCATCTCCCGTCAGCCCCTCGCCTCATCCTCGTGAAGGCGGACGGCAGCGTCTCGATCCACGCGGACGACCGGGCCTACAAGCCCCTCAACTGGATGTCGCCGCCCTGCACTCTGAAGGAGGGTTCCGGGGAGGAGGAGGGCGTCTGGACCGTCATCAACAAAGCGGGCGAGAAGCTCATCATCACGATGGAGGAGATCCTCCACGATTCCTCGCACGAACTCGGTGTAGACCCCGGTCTGATCAAGGACGGCGTGGAAGCGCACCTTCAGGAGCTCCTCGCGGACCGCATCGAGACCCTCGGCGAGGGCTACTCGCTGATCCGGCGCGAGTACATGACGGCCATCGGCCCCGTCGACATCCTCTGCCGGGACGCCGAGGGCGGGACCGTCGCCATCGAGATCAAGCGGCGCGGCGAGATCGACGGTGTGGAGCAACTGACGCGCTATCTGGAGCTGTTGAACCGCGACCCGCACCTCGCGCCGGTCCGCGGCATCTTCGCCGCCCAGGAGATCAAGCCGCAGGCCCGCGTCCTCGCCACCGACCGCGGCATCGGCTGCACGGTCCTGGACTACAACGCGCTGCGCGGCATCGAGGACGACAAACTGCGCCTGTTCTGACCGCACGACGGCAAGCAGAGAGGGCCGGGTCCGAAGACGGACCCGGCCCTCTCGCGTACTCCGTACCTCAGATCACCGGGCCACTGGGCGACCCGGCTTCACTGCTGCTCGCGGGAGCGCTGCTGATGACGGTCTCGGGGGCGCTGGAGGCGGGGCCGCTGGCGGAGTCCGAGGTGGTCGGCGACGGCGACGTGCTGGAACTTGGGGGCGTCGTCGGAGTTTCCGACGGCGACGGTGGCTCGGAAGTCGTGCTGCCTGACGGCGTCGGAGTCGTCGGCGGCTTGCTCGTCGGCGGCTTCGTGGACGGCTTGGGCGGCGACGTCGACGGGCTGCCGGTGCCCTGCGTGCCGCTCGGCCCGTCCGACGGCTCCGCCGTCTCCGGCGGCGTCGGATCGTCCGAAGTCCCGTACGTCCCGTCGGGCCCCGGATCCGTCGGCGTGCTCACGGATCCCGTACCGGAGTCGCTGTCGCCCTTCTTCGCCTTGTCCGCGCCCAGGCTGTCGTCGTCGGCGCCCTGACTGGCCGACGGATTGACGCCGACCTGCTCGGCCGGGGCTCCGGTGCTGCCGTCCGAGGTCGCGCCGAGTGTCACCACGGTGCCCAGGACGGCGACGAGCAGTACGCCCGAGCCCGCGGCCACCAGATTGCGCCGGGTGCCGCTCACGAGGCGGCTCGCGATGCCGGCGCGCTTGTGATCGGGGCCCGGCCCGGAGCGGTGGGTGACCAACGTCGAGGGCTCGCCCGACCGTTCGGCGAGGAAGGCGGCCGGTACGCCACCCGGAGGCGACGCAGACTCCTCGTACCGCGACTCGGACACCTCCTCACCGGCGGCCGTACCGGTGAGTGCCAGGACACCTCCGGAGCGGTCGGTGACCAGAGCGAGGGCGCGGCGGCCCGCGACCGTACCGCGCTTGTCGGCGAGGGCGCCGCGCAGCCCGATGGAGGCCTCCAGCTCCGCGCGGGCCCGGTCCAACTGGCCGCCGCAGAGTGCGAGGATGCCCAACTCGTGGTGGAAGTAGGCCTGTTCGGACACCTCGCCGGAGAGCCGGGATGCCTCGGCGCCGGAGCGCAGCGCGCGCTCCCAGGCGCTCCAGTGCAGGCCGCCGGCGAAAGCGGGCGCGGCCGTACGCGCGAGCTGTACGGCGATGCTCTCGTCCTGCTCGTCGAGCGGGGGCGTGGTGAGCGGGACCAGGACGGTGAGCGCGGCGAGCAGGGCGTCGGCCTCGGCGCAGACCCGCTCCGGGGTCACCGAGGGATGACCGGCCCACCAGGTGTAGTGCCGGGCTGCCGCGAGCGCCTGTTCCTCGGCGTGGTCCGCGTATCCGGCGGCCTCGAGCTGGGCCTGCACACCGGCCGCGAGGCGGTAGCGGGGGCCGACCGGGGAGACCAGCGCGCAGCCCGCCAGTTCGGCGAGGGCGGCGTCGGCGTGGGTGTCTCCCACGAGCGCGGGCAGATGCGCCTGGTGCGGCACCTCGCCGCCCAGCGCGATCGCGAACCGCAGGGTGGCGCGGGCCGACTCGCTGAGCCGGGAGGCGAGCAGCGAGGCGGGCGCGGCGCCCTCGGCGAGCGACGGAAGCGGCACCTGGTCGTGGTCGGCCGCCTCGAAGGGGGCGTCGACCGGCACGTCCTGGAAGACGCCGAACTCGTCGACGGCGCCCGCGCTGGCGCTGAGCTGGTCACGCTGCCGCAGCAGTGCCCCTGCCTGCATGAAGCGCAGCGGCAGGCCTTCGGACTCGAACCAGAGGTCGCCCGCCCAGTTCGACTCCTCCTCGGTCAGCACGCGTCCGACGGCCCGCTCCAGGAGTTCGAGGCTGCCACTGCGGTCGAAGCCGCCGAGGAACACCTCTTCCAGGAGGGCGTCGGCGCTCGGCGCGGGTACGTCGGGCGTCGCGGCGATCACGAAGGCGCACTCGGGGGTGGCATCGAGCAGCTCGTCGAGCGCGGCGCCGCCGAACTCCACGTCGTCGAGGACGACGACCGCGCCGATCTCGTTGACGAGCCGGAGCAGTTCATCCCGTTCCGGCCGGTACAGGGGTGCTTCGTAGACGGCTGTGAAGAGGTCGTGGAGCAGATCGCTCGCCGTGCGCCGGTACCCGGAGAGGCGTACGACACCGTCCGGTGCGAGGTCCGCACAGTCGTCGGCAACGGCGTCGAGCAGGCTGCTGCGGCCCGAGCCGGGGGCTCCGGTGAGCCGTACGGAGCGACCGCGCGCGAGGAGGCGTACGAGCCGCTCGCGCTCCTCCTGGCGCTCCAGGAGCGGCAGGCGTGGCTGGGCGGGGCCGGGCGGGATGGGCGGCTGGGTCGCGCGGCTCAGTTCGGCGCGGTCCGTGGCGCCGTACTTCACCGGTCGCGGTGGCCGCTCCCCCGGCGGGCAGGCTTCTATCTCGCTGCCGTCGACGGGGTTGACCGTGAGCAGGAAGTCGCCCGAGACGAGCTGAACCGTGCGGGCGAGCGTGGGTGAGTGCTGGCCGAAGTCGGTCGTGAGCGGCTCGCGGGCCGGGCGCGAGCGAGGCGCCTGGCCGTCGTCGTCATGGCCGTACTCTTCGGGTCCGCGGTTGTTCGGGTCCATGTTCCAAGCCCCCCAAAAGCGTCGTGTGCGGGTGGTGTCGCCGGACTTCCGGCGCACTCGGGCCCCTCCCGGCCTTGCTGCACACTGCGCTGTCGCTTCTGGTCCGGTGCCTGCTCCAGGGTTTCAGTCAGCAGGCAGGCGAACCCTAAACCTTCGCACAGTATCTACGAACGGCCGGGGTACCGCGCCGTCCGAGACGTCACAGCTTCGTGAGGATTGTGCGCGTGATGCCGTACGCACCGTCCGCGGCTCACACCCGGGGCAGTGACTCCACGCCGATGCCGCCCTCGATTGCCAGGATCCGGTGCAGTCTGGTGGCGACGAGGAGGCGCTGCATCTGCGGTGGCACGTCGCGCAGTACGAGCCGCCGGCCGCACCGCCCGGCGCGCCGGTGGGCTCCCATGATGACACCGAGTCCGGTGGCGTCCCAGGAGTCCAGCTCGGACAGGTCGAGCACCAGGTCGCCGGCTCCGTCGTCGACGGCCGAGTGCAGGACCGTGCGGGCGTCCGCCGCGCTGCGTACGTCGAGGCGGCCCCCGACGACCAGCTCGGCGTGGTCGCCCCTGATGTACATATGCGCTCCCCGAGAGTGCTTCTCGTACTCCGCGTCTGTCTGTGCCCCGTCTGACTGCCCGAAGGGCAGTGTGGTTGCTGCTTGTAAGCGAACCGATACCGAATTCACCTCAAGGGGTGACACCCCAGAGGAACGTGCGGTTTCGGTGCCGGCTGACGACGGGTGGTACTTGATCTTCAGTGCTTGTAGAAGCCCTGCCCGCTCTTGCGCCCGATGTCACCGGCGTCAACCATCCGGCGCATCAGCTCGGGCGGCGCGAACTTCTCGTCCTGGGTCTCGGTGTAGATGTTGCTCGTGGCGTGCAGCAGGATGTCGACGCCCGTGAGGTCGGCGGTGGCCAGGGGTCCCATGGCGTGGCCGAAGCCCAGCTTGCAGGCGAGGTCGATGTCCTCGGCGCTGGCCACGCCCGACTCGTACAGCTTCGTCGCCTCGACGACGAGCGCCGAGATGAGACGGGTCGTCACGAAGCCGGCCACGTCGCGGTTGACGACGATGCAGGTCTTGCCGACGGACTCGGCGAACTCCCGCGCGGTGGCGAGGGTTTCGTCGCTCGTCTTGTAGCCGCGGACCAGCTCGACGAGCTGCATCATCGGCACCGGCGAGAAGAAGTGCACGCCGACGACCCGCTCCGGGTGGTCGGTCGCCGCCGCGATCTTCGTGATCGGGATCGCGGAGGTGTTGGAGGCGAGCACGGTGTCGTCCCGGACGATCCTGTCGAGCGTCCGGAAGATCTCGTGCTTGACCTCCAGCTTCTCGAAGACCGCCTCCACGACGATGTCCGCGTCGGCGGCGGCGTCCAGGTCGGTGGTGGCCGTGATGCGGGCCAGCGCGGCGTCCGCGTCCGCGCCTTCCAGCTTGCCCTTGCTCACGAACTTGTCGTACGAGGCCCTGATGCCGTCGGTGCCACGCTTCAGCGCCTCGTCGGTGACATCGCGCAGGACGACGTCCCAGCCCGCCTGCGCGGAGACCTGGGCGATACCGGACCCCATGAGTCCGGCCCCGATGACGGCCAGCTTCCGTGCCACTCCGACTCCCCTTAACACGCTGTTCAAGTTGCCTCTCCGGCGGACCTTAGCGCTCGTGAGGGCCCGTGTGACCGCTTAGTAATGCGCGTCACGTCTCAACAGACGGACATCACACCGGATGGCTCACCCAGCGTCCCGCGGCGCGTAGTTGAGCGCCTTCCGGCTGCCCTGTCGGGCGCGCGTGGAGCACACCTGGCCGCCGGAACGCCGGGGCGTAACTACGCTGGTCCCATGGTCAATCTGACGCGCATCTACACCAGGACCGGCGACCAGGGCACCACCGCTCTCGGCGACATGAGCCGGGTCGCCAAGACCGACCTGCGGATCTCGGCGTACGCGGACGCCAATGAGGCGAATGCTGCAGTCGGGACGGCGATCGCGCTCGGCGGGCTCGACGAGGAGGTCGTCGCGGTTCTCGTCCGTGTGCAGAACGACCTGTTCGACGTGGGCGCGGATCTGGCGACGCCCGTGGTCGAAAAGCCCGAGTTCCCGCCGCTGCGGGTCGAGCAGTTCTACATCGACAAGCTGGAGGCGGACTGCGACCGCTTCAACGGCGAGCTGGAGAAGCTCCGCTCATTCATCCTGCCCGGCGGCACGCCCGGCGCGGCTCTGCTGCACCAGGCGTGCACGGTCGTACGACGGGCCGAGCGGTCCACGTGGACAGCGCTTGAGGTCCACGGGGAGGTCATGAACCCGCTCACCGCGACCTACCTCAACCGGCTGTCGGACCTGCTCTTCATCCTTGCCAGGACGGCGAACAAGGAGGTCGGGGACGTGCTCTGGGTCCCGGGCGGGGAGCGCTGACGGAGTACTCGGCACGGTCGGCGGTCAGAGCCGCCGGTAGATGTCCCTGCGGTGCCCGACCTCGACGACGAGGATGATCAACTTTCCGTCGTCGATGGTGTAGGCGATCCGGTACATGCCGACGCGCAGGCGGTACAGATCGTCGTGCCCGGACAGCTTCTTGACGTCCGCGTCATCGCGATAGGGATCGTCACCGAGGCGACTGAGCGCGTGGAGGATGCGCAGGGCGGTCGTCTGGTCGATGGTGCGGAGTTGGCGGCGCGCGGCGGCGGTGAACTCGAAGGCGTACTTCACGCCACGCCCTGGCCGGTGGGGCCAAAGATGTCGGCGAGCACGTCAGCCATGGTTGCGCGCGGCTCGGCGCCCTCCCCGGCCAGAGTCCGCAGGGCCTTGCGGGCAAGGAGCTCGTCGGCGGCTTCCTCCAGCGCCTCGTACTCCTCTATGGGCACGATCGCAGCGACCGGCGTACCACCGCGGGTGATGACAGTGGGCTCCCCCTCCTGGGCCTGGTCCAGGAGCTTCGCGAGACTGGCACGGGCTTCGCGCACGGATACGGACTCATCCATGCCGCGAGTGTACCGCCTCTCGTGTACACAGTGCCGGCTGTGACGAAGTCGGACTGCACCCTTCGATGTAGCCGTGGACCGTCCCGCAGGATCAGGCGACGGGGCCACGGTCCGTGTTGGATGGAGTCATGGCCGTGACACTCCCCCGCCCGCACCGCGACGACATCCGCATCGCCGCCGGGGGCCTGCTCGGCGGACTCCTCCTGTGGGGCGTAGGTCTCTACAGCCGCACGCGGGACGACCCGATCGTCCTCGTCGACCGGACGTGGGCGGTCCTCCTTCCGCTCGTCGTCACCGCCGGCTGTGAGCTGCTGCGCCGGACCCGCCCGCGCACCGCCCTGATCACCGGCACCCTCGCCATCGCCGCCGACCTGGTGACCCGTGGCAGCCTGGCCACCCTCGTGATGTTCACGGACCTGATGTACGCGGCGGTGCTGTACGGCTCGCTCGGCATGGCGCGGCGCCTTCCGCGGATCACCGGTCTGTTCACGGTGGTTCTCACCGTGTGGCCCGTCGCGGCCTGGCGAAAGCCGGAGGCCCTGCTGATCGGGGTGTTCACCGGGCTGGTGACCTTCACCCCGGCCGTAACCGGCTGGATCGTCCGCAACCACCGTGACACCGCCGTCGCGGAGCGCCTGCGCGCCGAACAGACGGCCCTGCTCGCGGAGATCGACCGGACCCAGGCGGTCACGGCCGAACGGGCGCGGATGGCACGGGAGTTGCACGACATGGTCGCCAACCACCTCTCCGCGATCGCCATCCACTCCACGGCCGCGCTCTCCCTCGACGACCCGAAGACCTCGAAGGACGCCCTCGCCGTGATCCGCGAGAACAGCGTCGAGGGCCTCGCCGAGATGCGCCGGCTGATCGGGATCCTGCGCGACGAGAGCGGCGACCTGGAGCCCTCAGCCGCTCCCACCCTCGACGGCCTCGAAGCCCTGACGGAGGGGGCCCGCACCAACGGGCTCGACGTCACCCTCGACGCGACCCACGAGGCCAGGCTCCCCGCCCCGGTCGAGCTCGCCGCGTACCGAATCGTCCAGGAGTCGCTGACCAACGCACTCAAGCATGCCGCCGCCGGCCGCGTCACCGTCACCGTGGCCCAGCTCGACGGCTCCCTCACCGTGCGGGTGACCAGCCCGTACGGTGACCGGGACGGGCCCCGCGCGCCCGGCTCGGGGGCCGGTCTGGTCGGCATGGAGGAGCGGGTCGCCCTGCTGGACGGCACGTTCGAGGCGGGCCCCGAGGGCAGCGGCGCGGTCAAGGTCTGGACCGTGCGCGTCACCCTGCCGCTCGCCCACAGAACCCGGCAAACCCATGGAGGAAGCGAATGATCCGCGTGCTCGTCGCCGAGGACCAGTCCGCCGTACGGGCCGGACTCGTCCTCATCCTGCGCAGCGCGCCCGACATCGAGGTGGTCGGCGAGGCCGCGGACGGCGAGCAGGCGGTCGCGCTCGCCCGTCAACTCCGGCCGGATCTGGTCCTGATGGACGTCCAGATGCCCCGGCTCGACGGCGTCTCGGCCACCCGTCAGGTCGTCGACGGGCAGCTGGCCGACGTACTCGTCCTCACCACCTTCGACCTCGACGAGTACGTCTTCGGGGCGCTGCGCGCGGGTGCCTCCGGGTTCCTGCTGAAGAACACCGAGGCGCGCGCCCTCATCGAAGCGGTCCGCACGGTCGCGCGCGGCGAGGGGCTCATCTCCCCCGCGGTCACCCGCCGGCTGATCGCCGAGTTCGCCGCGAAGCCCGTACGGGGTCCAGGACCCGACCCGGCGGTCCTCGAAGCCCTCACCCGGCGGGAACGCGAGGTGCTCTCCTGCCTCGGCGAGGGGATGTCCAACGCGGAGATCGCCACCCGTCTCGACATGGCGGAGGCGACGGTGAAGACGCACGTCAGCCGCCTCCTGGCTAAGCTGCAACTACGCAGCCGGATCCAAGCGGCGGTGCTGGCTCAGGAGTTGGGCGTGTAACAAGTAACCGCGCGCATCCGCTTCAGTGGTCTGGACCTATTGACCTATGGTCCAGACCTTTCTATTGTCCTGCGCACCTCATCAAAATCCCCCGGAGGACCGCGGATGCGCTTCAGACACCGAGCCAGACAGAGAGCCGTGGCAGGACTCACCACCCTGCTGCTCCCGTTCGCCGCCATGGTCGGCCTCGCGAGCCCCGCCCAGGCAGCCACCAGCGCCACCGCCACGTACGCCAAGACCCAGGACTGGGGCACCGGCTTCGAAGGCAAGTGGACCGTCAAGAACACCGGGACCACGAGCATCAGTTCGTGGACGGTCGAGTGGGACTTCCCCTCCGGTACGTCCGTGACCTCAGCCTGGGAGGCCGACGTCACCTCCTCCGGCACCCACTGGACCGCGAAGAACAAGTCCTACAACGGCACCCTCGCGGCCGGCGCCTCCGTCTCCTTCGGCTTCAACGGAGCCGGCACCGGCGCCCCCTCCAACTGCCTCATCAACGGCGGCTCCTGTGACGGCGGCACCACGCCGCCGCCGGTCCCCGGCGACGCGCTGCCCTCCGCGCCCGGCACCCCGACCGCGTCCGCCATCACCAACACCTCGGTGAACCTGTCCTGGTCCGCGGCCACCGACGACAAGGGCATCAAGAACTACGACGTCCTGCGCGACGGCGCCACGGTCGCGACGGTGACCGGCACCTCGTACTCGAACACCGGCCTGACCGCCGGCACCACCTACTCGTACACGGTCAAGGCCCGTGACACCGCCGACCAGACCGGTCCGGCGAGCGGCGCGGTCTCCGTGACCACCACCGGCGGCACCACCACCCCGCCGACCGGCGGCAAGGTCAACCTCGGCTACTTCACCGAGTGGGGCATCTACGGCCGCAACTACCAGGTCAAGAACCTGGACACGTCCGGCTCCGCGTCGAAGATCACGCACATCAACTACTCGTTCGGGAACGTCACGAACGGGCAGTGCGTGATGAGCGACTCCTACGCCGCCACCGACAAGGCGTTCACCGCCGCCGACTCCGTCAGCGGCGTGGCCGACACCTGGGACCAGGCGCTGCGCGGCAACTTCAACCAGCTGCGCGAGCTGAAGGCCAAGTACCCGAACATCAAGGTGCTCTGGTCGTTCGGCGGCTGGACCTACTCGGGCGGCTTCGCCCAGGCCGCGGCCAACCCCACCGCCTTCGCCCAGTCCTGCAAGGCCCTGGTCGAGGACCCGCGCTGGGCCGATGTCTTCGACGGCATCGACATCGACTGGGAGTACCCCAACGCCTGCGGCCTGACCTGTGACACCTCCGGCTTCAGCTCCTTCAAGACGCTGACCTCGGCGCTGCGCACGGAGTTCGGCAGCAACTACCTGGTGACCGCGGCCATCACCGCCGACGGCTCCTCCGGCGGCAAGATCGACGCGGCCGACTACGGCGGCGCCGCGCAGTACCTCAACTGGTACAACGTGATGACGTACGACTACTTCGGCGCCTTCAACCCCACGGGCCCGACCGCTCCGCACTCCCCGCTGACCTCGTACACCGGCATCCCGACGGCCGGCTTCAACTCGGCCGACGCGATCGCCAAGCTCAAGTCGAAGGGCGTGCCGTCCAACAAGCTGCTGCTCGGCATCGGCTTCTACGGCCGCGGCTGGACGGGGGTCACCCAGTCCACTCCGGGTGGCACGGCGACCGGCGCGGCACCGGGCACGTACGAGGCGGGCATCGAGGACTACAAGGTCCTCAAGACGTCCTGCCCGTCCACCGGCACCATCGCCGGCACGGCGTACGCGTTCTGCGGCAACAACTGGTGGAGCTACGACACCCCGGCGACCATCGGTACGAAGATGGCCTGGGCCAACTCCCAGGGCCTGGGTGGCGCGTTCTTCTGGGAGTTCAGCGGTGACACCGCGAACGGCGAACTCGTGACCGCCATCAAGAACGGTCTCGGCTAAGCAAGTTGAGTAAGCAGTAAGTCAGGCGACATTGACGCGCTGACCGGGCGGGGCTGCTTCCAGCCACGCGAGAAAACCGGTCAGCGCGTCTTCGCTCATCGCCAGTTCGAGACGCGTACCCCTGTGCAGACAGGCGAGGATGATCGCGTCGGAGAGCAGCGCCATCTCCTCCTCGCCCTCCGGGGCACGCCGTCCGGCCACCTCGATCGCCGAGCGTTCCAGGACGCGGCGCGGGCGGGGGGCGTAGGAGAAGACGCGATACCACTCGATGCGGTCGCTGTTGTAGCGGGCGACGCCGTAGCCCCAGCCCTTGCCGTTGGTGTCGGGTTTCTCGGGGACGTCCCAGCGCAGGCTGCAGTCGAAGGTTCCGCCGGAACGCTGGATCAGCCGACGGCGGAGGCCGAAGACGAACAGCCCGATCACCACGAACGCGACTACCAACCCGCACACAGTCAGAGCGAGGACCATCGACACCGACCTCCTCGTCTCCTAGGTAAAGCAGGTAATGAAACGGAAAAAAGCACCCGCATCGCCTCAGCCGCGACCCGGTCCGGAGCAAGCTCCGGTCCTGGCCGCGGCTGAGTCACTTCTTGTCGCGCGCTGGTTTCAGCTCGTCGACACCGCTCGCAGACGGACGTCCGCGCGACGCTCGGCGGAAGCGTCGCCCTCCGCCTTCGCGCGCTCGAGCTCGCGCTCCACGCGCTGGACGTCGATCTCGTCCGACAGCTCGGCGATCTCGGCCAGCAGCGAGAGCTTGTTGTCCGCGAACGAGATGAAACCGCCGTGCACCGCTGCGACGACCGTTCCACCATCACTCGTACGGATGGTCACCGGGCCCGACTCCAGCACACCGAGCAGCGGCTGGTGACCGGGCATGACGCCGATGTCGCCGGACGTGGTACGCGCGACGACCAGGGTGGCCTCGCCGGACCAGACACTGCGGTCCGCGGCGACGAGCTCGACATGCAGCTCAGCAGCCAAGGTGGGCTCCTCGGGTCACCACCCGGCTTTGCCGCCGGGTGTTGGGTCAAAGTCTAGTAGGCGTACATGAGGGGACGGGACGCACCCCGCGAGGTGCGACCCCGCCCCCTCACCAAGAAGCAGTACTCGGTTAAGAGACCGTTCAGGAGACGCCGAGCTCCTTGGCGTTCTTCTTGAGGTCCTCAATGCCACCGCAGAGGAAGAACGCCTGCTCCGGGAAGTGGTCGTACTCGCCGTCGATGATCGCGTTGAAGGCCGTGATCGACTCCTCCAGCGGTACGTCCGAACCGTCGACGCCGGTGAACTGCTTGGCGACGTGGGTGTTCTGGGACAGGAAGCGCTCCACGCGACGGGCGCGGTGGACGGTGAGCTTGTCCTCCTCGCCCAGCTCGTCGATACCGAGGATCGCGATGATGTCCTGAAGGTCCTTGTACTTCTGCAGAACCGACTTGACGCGCATCGCGGCCGCGTAGTGGTCCGCCGCGATGTAGCGGGGGTCCAGGATGCGGGACGTGGAGTCCAGCGGGTCCACGGCCGGGTAGATGCCCTTCTCGGAGATCGGACGGGAGAGAACCGTCGTCGCGTCGAGGTGGGCGAAGGTGGTGGCCGGGGCCGGGTCGGTCAGGTCGTCCGCGGGGACGTAGATCGCCTGCATCGAGGTGATCGAGTGACCACGGGTCGAGGTGATGCGCTCCTGGAGGAGACCCATCTCGTCGGCCAGGTTCGGCTGGTAACCCACCGCGGAGGGCATACGGCCGAGCAGGGTCGAGACCTCGGAACCGGCCTGCGTGAAGCGGAAGATGTTGTCGATGAAGAACAGCACGTCCTGCTTCTGCACATCGCGGAAGTACTCCGCCATGGTCAGACCGGCAAGGGCGACACGGAGACGGGTGCCCGGGGGCTCGTCCATCTGACCGAAGACAAGCGCCGTCTTGTCGATGACGCCGGACTCGGACATCTCCTCGATGAGGTCGTTGCCCTCACGGGTGCGCTCGCCGACACCGGCGAACACGGAGACACCGTCGTGGTTGTTGGCGACGCGGTAGATCATCTCCTGGATGAGCACCGTCTTGCCGACACCGGCACCGCCGAACAGACCGATCTTTCCACCCTTGACGTACGGGGTGAGAAGGTCGATGACCTTGACGCCGGTCTCGAACATCTCGGTCTTCGACTCGAGCTCGTCGAAGCGCGGGGCCTTGCGGTGGATGGTCCAGCGCTCGCCCGTGTACTTCTCGTCGGAGTTCAGCACCTCGCCGAGGGTGTTGAACACCTTGCCCTTGGTGAAGTCGCCGACCGGGACGGAGATGCCCGTGCCCGTGTCGGTGACCGCGGCCTGGCGGACCAGGCCGTCGGTGGGCTGCATGGAGATGGTGCGGACCAGGCCGTCACCCAGGTGCTGGGCGACCTCCAGGGTCAGGATCTTCTTCTCGCCGGCGTTGGCCGGGTCGGCCACCTCGACGTGAAGGGCGTTGTAGATCTCCGGCATCGCGTCGACGGGGAATTCCACGTCGACGACCGGGCCGATGACCCGGGCGACGCGGCCCGTGGCAACGGCCGTCTCAACTGTCGTCGTCATTACTTGTCACTCCCCGCGGTCGCGTCGGCCAGGGCTGCGGAGCCACCGACGATCTCGCTGATTTCCTGGGTGATTTCGGCCTGGCGGGCCGCGTTGGCAAGACGGGAGAGCGTGGTGATCAGGTCTCCCGCGTTGTCGGTCGCCGACTTCATCGCGCGGCGGGTGGCGGCGTGCTTGGAGGCAGCCGACTGGAGCAGCGCGTTGTAGATACGGCTCTCGACGTACCGCGGCAGCAGGGCGTCAAGGACGTCCTCGGCCGACGGCTCGAACTCGTACAGCGGAAGGATCTCGCCCTTGGGCGCCTCCTCCGCAACCTCTTCGAGGCGCAGCGGCAGCAGTCGGCTGTCGACCGCGTTCTGCGTCATCATCGAGACGAACTCGGTGTAGACGATGTGGAGTTCGTCCACGCCGCCGTCCGCCGTCTCCTTCTCGATGGCCTCGATCAGCGGACCCGCGACCTTCTTCGCGTCCGCGTAGGTGGGCTCGTCGGTGAAGCCCGACCACGATTCCACGACCTTGCGCTCGCGGAAGTTGTAGTGGGCCAGACCACGGCGGCCGACGATGTACGTGTCGACCTCCTTGCCCTCCGCCTCAAGGCGCGCCGTCAGCAGCTCGGCGGCCTTGATGGCGTTGGAGTTGAAGGCGCCGGCCAGTCCGCGGTCGCTCGTGAGGAGCAGCACCGCGGAGCGGGTCGCCGTCTCCGCCTCCGTGGTCAGCGGGTGCTTGGTGTTCGAGCCGGTGCCGACCGCCGTGACCGCGCGGATGAGCTCGGTCGCGTACGGTGCGGAGGCCGCCACCTTGCGCTGCGCCTTGACGACACGCGAGGCGGCGATCATCTCCATCGCCTTGGTGATCTTCTTGGTCGCGGTGACGGACTTGATACGACGCTTGTAGACCCGGAGCTGGGCTCCCATGAGTCAGGTCCCTTCCGTCGTCACTTGGCCGCGGCGGCCGGAGCGTCTTCGCCGAGAAGCTTGCCGTCCGAGGTCTCGAACTGCTTCTTGAACTCCGCGATGGCGTCGGCGATGGCCGTCAGAGTGTCGTCCGACATCTTCGCGCCCTCCTTGATGGAGGTCATGAGGCCCTGCTCCTTGCGGTGCAGGTACTCCAGGAGCTCCGTCTCGAAGCGGCGGATGTCGGAGACCGGGACCTCGTCCATCTTGCCGGTGGTGGCGGCCCAGACGGAGACGACCTGGTCCTCGGTGGCCATCGGCTGGTACTGAGGCTGCTTGAGCAGCTCGACCAGGCGCTGACCGCGCTCCAACTGCGCCTTCGACGCCGCGTCCAGGTCGGAACCGAAGGCGGCGAACGCCTCCAGCTCGCGGTACTGGGCGAGGTCGAGACGGAGCCGGCCGGACACCTGGCGCATCGCCTTGTGCTGGGCGGAGCCACCGACGCGGGAGACCGAGATACCGACGTTCAGCGCGGGGCGCTGACCGGCGTTGAACAGGTCCGACTCCAGGAAGCACTGGCCGTCGGTGATGGAGATGACGTTGGTCGGGATGAACGCCGACACGTCGTTCGCCTTGGTCTCGACGATCGGCAGACCGGTCATCGAACCGGCGCCCAGCTCGTCGGAGAGCTTCGCGCAGCGCTCAAGGAGACGGGAGTGCAGGTAGAAGACGTCACCGGGGTAGGCCTCGCGCCCCGGCGGACGGCGGAGCAGCAGGGACACGGCGCGGTAGGCGTCGGCCTGCTTCGAGAGGTCGTCGAAGATGATGAGGACGTGCTTGCCCTCGTACATCCACTGCTGGCCGATGGCCGAACCGGTGTACGGCGCAAGGTACTTGAAGCCGGCCGGGTCGGACGCCGGGGCGGCGACGATGGTCGTGTACTCCAGCGCGCCGGCCTCTTCGAGGGCGCCACGCACGGAGGCGATGGTCGAACCCTTCTGACCGATGGCGACGTAGATGCAGCGGACCTGCTTCTTGGTGTCGCCCGAGCGCCAGTTGTCGCGCTGGTTGATGATCGTGTCGACGGCCAGCGCGGTCTTGCCGGTCTGACGGTCACCGATGACCAGCTGACGCTGGCCACGGCCGATCGGGGTCATCGCGTCGACGGCCTTGTAGCCCGTCTCCATCGGCTCGTGCACCGACTTGCGGATCATGACGCCCGGAGCCTGCAGCTCAAGGGCGCGGCGTCCGCTGGTCTCGATCTCGCCGAGGCCGTCGATCGGGTTGCCGAGCGGGTCGACGACGCGGCCGAGGTAGCCCTCGCCCACGGCGACGGACAGCACCTCACCGGTGCGCTGCACCGGCTGGCCCTCCTCGATACCGCTGAACTCGCCGAGGACGACCGCACCGATCTCGCGCTCTTCCAGGTTCAGCGCGAGGCCGAGGGTTCCGTCCTCGAACTTCAGCAGTTCGTTCGCCATCGCCGAGGGAAGGCCCTCGATCTTGGCAATACCGTCGCCGGCGACGGTGACCGTACCGACCTCCTCGCGCGAGGCCGCGTCCGGCTTGTACGACTGGACGAAGTTCTCCAGCGCGTCCCGGATCTCCTCCGGCCGGATCGTGAGCTCCGCCATCTGGGTTCCCTGCTCTCCTTGTTGGGCCCGAAGTTTCACTTGGGGGGATGGGGACTCCCCCCTGTAAAGAGGTGAATCCTCTGCACGGCCCAACGAGGGCCGTAGGTACGTACTGCGTATGAAGTTGGGGTCAGCCGGCCATGCGGCGGCTGGCGTCCGCGAGACGGTCCGCGATCGAACCGTTGATGATCTCGTCGCCGACCTGCACCTGGATCCCGCCGAGGACCTCGGGGTCCACGTCGAGGTTGAGGTGCATCTGACGGCCGTAGAGCTTCGCCAGAGCGGCGCCGAGGCGCTGCTTCTGTCCGTCGCTCAGCGGAACCGCGGAGGTGACGACGGCGACCATGCGCTCGCGACGCTCGGCGGCGAGCCTGGACAGGGACTCGAGTCCCGCTTCCAGGCTACGTCCACGAGGTGCGGTCACAAGGCGCGTCACCAGACGTTCGGTCGTCACGTCCGCCCGGCCGCCGAGCAGGCTGCGCAGCAGCTCGCTCTTGGCCGCGGTCGTCGCGGCGCGGTCGGTCAGCGCGGCGCGCAGCTCGGTGTTCGAAGAGACGATCCGGCCGAAGCGGAACAGCTCGTCCTCGACGTTGTCGAGGCGGCCGGCCTGCTGCGCCGACGTGAGGTCGGCGAGGCTTGCCAGCTCTTCGAGGGCGTCCACGAGGTCGCGCGACTGCGACCAGCGCGAGCGCACCAGACCGGCCACCAGATCGGCGGTCGACCCGCTGACCTGGCTGCCGAACAGGCGTCCGGCCAGCTCGGCCTTGGCCTCTCCGGGCTGCGACGGGTCGGTCAGGACCCGTCGCAGCGACACCTCGCGGTGGAGCAGCGCGGTGACCGCGGCCAGCTCGTCCGCGAGCTGCGCCGCGTCCACGGACGTGTTGTCCGTCAGCGCGTCGAGACGCTCACGTGCGGCTGCGGTTGCCTCGCGGCTCGCTCCGTGCGCTGTCATCGAGCCGCCTCGGCCTTCTCCTCGAGCTCGTCGAGGAAGCGGTCGATGGTGCGGCTCTGCCGGGCGTGGTCCTCCAGGGACTCGCCGACGAGCTTGCCGGCCAGGGCGGTGGCCAGCTGGCCGACGTCCTGACGCAGCGCCTGCGCCGCGGCCTTGCGGTCCGCCTCGATCTGCGTGTGACCGGCGGCGATGATTTCCTCACGCTGCCGCTGGCCTTCCGCGCGCATCTCGGCGATGAGCGTGGCGCCCTGCTCCTGCGCCTCCTGGCGCAGTCGCGCGGCCTCGTGCCGGGCTTCGGCGAGCTGATCCTTGTACTGCTGGAGCACGCTCTGGGCCTCGGTCTGAGCGGCCTCGGCCTTCTCGATACCGCCCTCGATGGCCTCGCGACGCTGCTCCAGAACCTTGTTGATGTTCGGGAGAAGCTTCTTGGCGAGGAAGCCGAAGACGATGACGAAGGCGATCAGGCCGATGACAAGCTCGGGAATCGGCGGGACGAGGGGGTTTTCCAACTCCTCGGCCGCGACAGTGAGCAGCTGGCTCATATCAGTGCCTTTCGTCTAGTGGGCTGTCGTGGATCCGACGATCAGACGCCGTAGACGAACGGCATGACCAGACCGATGAGGGCGAGCGCCTCACAGAAGGCGAAGCCGAGGATCTGGTTGGCGCGGATCAGACCGGCAGCCTCGGGCTGACGGGCGAGGGCCTGGGTGCCGTTGCCGAAGATGATGCCGACGCCGACGCCAGGGCCGATGGCGGCGAGGCCGTAGCCGATGGAGCCGAGGGAGCCGGAGACAGCGGCGAGGGTCTCAGTGGCAGCCATGCTGATTCTTCCTTCTCTGTACGGACCGGCGGAGGTTGGCCACCGGACGCTTTGGGGGTTTTACAGGGGGGTTGCTCAGTGGTGCTCGGCGAGCGCGCCCTGGATGAAGGTGCAGGTCAGAAGCACGAAGACATAGGCCTGCAGGGCCTGGATGAACAGCTCGAACGCCGTCATGACAAGCACCATGACGAACGAGACGCCCGCGTAGGCGATCCCGATGCCGTTGAGCAGGTACCAGCTGGCGATCGTGAACAGCAGCAGCAGGGTGTGACCCGCGAACATGTTCGCGAACAGTCGTACCGCATGCGTGAACGGCCGGACGATCAGGTTCGAAAGCAGCTCGATGCCCATCGCCAGCGGAAGAACCGGGCCCAGCGACTTGTCGTAGCCGGAGAAGTTCTTGAACGCGCCGACGAATCCGTGTCGCTTGAAGGTCAGCGAGACCCACAGGATGTAGACGATCCCGGCAAGTACCGCGGGGTACGCGATGATCGACGTCACCGGGAACTGGGCGACCGGAACGATCGACCAGAGGTTCATCATCCAGATGAAGAAGAAGAGCGAGACGACCAGGGGTACGTACTTCTCGCCTTCCTTCTTGCCGATCGTTTCGTAGACGACACCGCGGCGGATGAAGTCGTAGCCCGACTCGGCGACCATCTGCAGCTTGCCCGGAACGACCTGCGGCTTACGGAAGGCGGCCCAGAAGAAGCCGACGACGATCACCGAGCCGAGCAGCGCCAGCAGCATCGTCTTGTTGAAATAGACGCTGCTGTCCGCATCGCCCACGAGGGGCTCGAACAGGAACGAGTGCAGGCCGGGAGCGGGGAAGCCACAGCCATCGAAGATGTGACAGTCGGTCTCAAAGGCGAGCACCTGCGTCGGGTCAGCACTCACCGCGGGCTCCTTCAGCGTGGCGCATAGGTACGGCAACCTCGTTGTGTCGGCGCGGCGCGCAGCCGCGGTTCGGCACTGGACTGGTGTAACGGATGTGGGGGCGGCTGTGGGGCATCAAGCCTCGCGTTTGAGCAGGCGTCAGCTCAGATGCCCGCGCCCGCGATGCCGCAGTTGGCACCGGACGATAGCAGGGGTTCCTACGCTCGCTTATCCCGGCCCTACCCCTCACGACGAGTGCCCCGTCTTTTCGGGCTTGTCGCCCTTCGAGGACTCGGGTTCGACGTAGAGGATCTTGGCCTTCATGTAGGCACGCGCCTGGGCACCGATCCACGCGAGCGTGGTGGCGACAAGCGTGATCGCGAAGGCTTTGGGGTTGAACAGCGTCGTGTTCTTGAACGCCGCGACAAAGATGAACAGCAGAAGAATCTGTGCCGTATAGAGCATCAGACCCATCGCCTGGAACAAGTGCGGAAGCGATTTGGCAGTGCGCTGCAGAACGTAGAGCCCGATGCCCATGAAGAGGATCACGACCAGCGTCGCGACGACCGCCCCAATTGCTCCCTTGCCACCGGCGACCACACCACTGACGACGGCGGCAATCGCGCCGACGGCAGCTGTGGGCACAGCGGCCTGAAGGAGAATCCGGGCGTCATTGGACGGCATGGCGGCAACTCCGCTTGCTAAGGGGGGCAGGGTGTCGTCATGGACGAGCGTAATCCCGGGCTGAGAGAGAACCTCACGCCAAGGGACCGTCTCTCTCGGGTCCTTCGGCTCCGTCCCGGGTTCTCGTGAACCGTATCACAAACTATTTGATGAGGTCTTTACCTGGTTGGTGTGCTCGCTGTCACACATGAGAGTGAAGGTGCGCGTCTGTGCATTCAGCGAGCCAACTTGTCTGGTATTGGGACAGTTTGCCGAAGCGCGGAGGTGTGAACCTCTTGCAAGATTCTTACTTTGGCGTCAGCGCGACGACTCGGCTTTACGCCGATCCAGGAAGCGCGAACGAGCGCCAAGTGCCGTCGCCCCGTTGACTCCTGAGACTCCGACGGCAACCGGAGTCCGGTGCTCCTGCGCGCCGTCCCCCTCGGCGAGAACGCCTGCCTCGTACGCCACAGCCGGCACAGCCTCCGCCGCCTCCGGAAGGGCGGCTACGACCTTGCTACGGCGATAGCGCGGCGGCACGAAGCTCTCGGCCCAACGCGGGGTACGCGGCGTGAAGCGCGGCAGCAGGAGCAGCACGAGACCGACCGCGCTGAGCCCCATGATCCCGAGCACGATCCACATGGCACCGGAGTTGACCGAGTACGCGAGGGCGCCGAAGGAGATCAGCGCCGACCAGAAGTACATGATCATGACCGCGCGGCTGTGCGAGTGCCCGACCTCCAGGAGGCGGTGGTGCAGGTGCCCGCGGTCGGCGGCGAACGGGGACTGTCCGCGCCAGGTGCGCCGCACGATGGCGAGGACCAGGTCGGCGGCCGGGATCGCGATGATCGTCAGCGGCAGCACCAGCGGGATGAAGACCGGCACCGTCTGGTGCACGGTGTTCCGCTCGGACCCGGAGAACAGGTTCATCACGTCGGGGTCGATCTGCCCGGTGATGGAGATGGCGCCGCCGGCCAGCACGAGCCCGATGAGCATTGAGCCGGAGTCGCCCATGAAGATCCGCGCGGGGTGCATGTTGTGCGGCAGGAAGCCCAGGCACATGCCCATCAGGATCGCCGCGAAAAGCGTGGCGGGGGCGGCGGCCTCGATTCCGTAGCTGTACCAGATGCGGTACGCGTACAGGAAGAACGCGGCGGACGCGATGCACACCACTCCGGCGGCCAGACCGTCCAGGCCGTCCACGAAGTTCACGGCGTTGATGGTGATGACGACCAGGGCGACGGTGAGCAGGGTGCCCTGCCACGAGGTGAGCGCCACCAGGCCGACGCCCGGGATGGGCAGCCACAGGATCGTCAGACCCTGCACGACCATCACACCGGCCGCGATCATCTGGCCGCCCAGCTTGATCAGGGCGTCGATCTCGAACTTGTCGTCCAGGACACCGATCAGCCAGATCAGCGCCGCCCCGGAGAGCAGGGCACGCGGCTCGTTGGAGTTCGCGAAGACGTCGCTGAGGTTCTCCAGGTGGTCCGCGACCAGCAGGCCCGCGCACAGTCCGAAGAACATCGCGATGCCGCCGAGCCGCGGGGTCGGTTCTCGGTGCACGTCGCGCGCGCGGATTTCCGGCATGGCTCCGGCCACGATCGCGAACTTCCGCACCGGCCCTGTCAGCAGATACGTCACCGCGGCCGTCACGCAGAGCGTCAGCAGGTATTCACGCACAGGCTTCCCCACAGGTCTCGCTGGCCATCTGAGCCCCACACCTTATCGATGCACGCATATGGTTGGGGACTTCCGGGTAGCGACGATGGTTGCACGAGTGGCTGTGCACGAGGTTCCGTCTACCCCACATCAGCCGGGATACGGCGGAAAACTGCTGGTCAGCTCCCTGACTTCTTCACGAACCGTCTTCGCGTCCGTCTCGTCCCGCAGCACACTCGCGAAGAGTACGGCCACCCGCGCCATCTCCGCCTCCCCCATCCCCTGCGTGGTCAGCGCCGCCGTCCCCAGCCGCAGCCCACGCGCGTCCCCGTGCGGCAGCGCGCAGGTGTCGAGGACCATCCCGGCGGCGGCGAGACGTCCGCGGGCGGTGCGCCCGTCGACGCCGAGGGGCGTGCTGTCGGCGGTGAGCAGGTGGGTGTCGGTGCCGCCGGTGGTGATCGCGAGCCCTTCCGCGTCCAGCGCCCCGGCGAGCACCCGGGCGTTGGCGACGACCTGATGGGCGTACGCCGTGAAGGCGGGGGTCGCCGCCTCGCCGAACGCGACGGCCTTGGCCGCGATCGTGTGCATCTGAGCGCCGCCCTGGGTGAACGGGAAGACGGCCCGGTCGACGCGCTCGGCCAGCTCGCCGCCGCACAGGATCATGCCGCCGCGCGGGCCCCGGAGCACCTTGTGGGTGGTGGCGCAGACCACGTCGGCGTACGGCACCGGATTGGGCGCCGCTCCCCCGGCGACGAGCCCGATGGGATGGGCGGCGTCGGCGATGAGATAGGCGCCCACTTCGTCGGCGATCTCCCTGAACAGTGCGTAATCGATGTGCCGGGGGTAGGAGATGGATCCGCAGACGATGGCCTTCGGGCGGTGCGTACGGGCCAGCGCGCGCACCTGCTCGTAGTCGATGAGCCCGGTCTCCGCCTCGACGCCGTACCCGACGAAGTCGAACCACCTTCCGGAGAAGTTCGCGGGCGACCCGTGCGTGAGGTGGCCGCCGAAGGGCAGCCCCATCGCCAGGACGGTGTCACCGGGGCGCAGCAGGGCGGCGTACGCGGCGAGGACCGCCGAACTCCCCGAGTGGGACTGCACGTTGGCGTGTTCGGCGCCGAAGAGCGCCTTCGCCCGGTCCACGGCGACCCGTTCGGCGACGTCCACGATCTCGCAGCCGCCGTGGTGGCGGGCGCCCGGATACCCCTCGGCGTACTTGTTGGCCAGCGGCGACCCGAGTGCGGCCAGCACGGCCGGCGAGGTGAAGTTCTCGGCCGCGATGAGCTGCAGCGTCGTCGACTGCCGCTCCAGCTCCCCGATCAGGATCTCGGCGAGCTCCGGGTCCTGCCGACGCAGAACATCCGCTTCCAGCGTTCGTGTGACCGGCATGGTGGACTCCGGACCTCGGCATGGGGGTGCTAAGTCCAATGTAGAACCGGGACCGGTGGGTCGCCCGGTGTCACGTCCGGGTAGGTACGTCCTTGCGCCGGACTCCGTCCGTCCCGGTCGCGGCCGGATCACGTCCGGGTAGGTACGCCCGTCAGCGCCGTCACCACCGGATCCAGCGCCTCATTGATCTCGTCCCCGATCGAGCGGAAGAACGGCAGCGGGGCGCCGTAGGGGTCGAAGACCTCGTCCGCCTCCGCGGTGGGGGCCAGGAGCCACCCGCGTAGAGCCGCCGCGGCCCGTACCAGGGCGCGTGCGCGCTCGACCACTCCCTCCTCCAGGGGTGGGAGCGTCGCGGGGTCTATGGCCCGTACGAGCCGGGTGAACTCCTTCAGGGTGAAGGTGCGCAGGCCCGCCGAGTGGCCCATGGAGATGACCTGGGCGCGGTGGTCGCGGGTGGCGGTGAGGACCAGGTCGGCGCGGATGACGTGGTCGTCGAGGAGTTCACGGCCGACGAAGCCGGAGGGGTCCGCGCCGTAGTCGGTGAGGACCGTGGCGGCGTTGGTCTCCATGGGTGCACCCTCGTGCCCCCAGGTGCCCGCGCTCTCCACGATGAGACCGCCCCACAGGGGGTCGCCGAGCCGGTCCGCGAGGGCATGGCGGGTCAGCCGCTCGGTGATCGGCGAGCGGCACACATTGCCGGTGCTGACGTGGAGGATGCGGAAGGACCCCCTGGGAGAACCGTTGGCCCCCGTGATCCCCGTGCCTATGCCACGCCCCGCGTCAGGGGCTGTCAATTCGCCACCTCGAGGTCGGGTACGACCTTCCGCAGCTCCTCGGCCGACAGTGCCCCCTCGCGCAGCAGCACGGGCACCTTGCCGGTCACGTCGACGATCGAGGAGGGGACGATGCCGGGGGTCGGGCCGCCGTCCAGGTAGACCGAGATGGAGTCGCCGAGCATCTCCTGCGCGGCGTCACAGTCCTCCGGCGAGGGGTGACCCGTGAGGTTGGCGGAGGAGACGGCCATCGGGCCGACCTCGGTGAGCAGTTCGATGGCGACGGGGTGCAGCGGCATGCGTACGGCGACGGTGCCACGGGTGTCCCCCAGGTCCCACTGGAGGGACGGCTGGTGCTTGGCGACGAGGGTGAGCGCACCCGGCCAGAACGCGTCGACCAGCTCCCAGGCCATCTCGGAGAAGTCCGTGACCAGGCCGTGCAGAGTGTTCGGGGAGCCGATGAGGACAGGGGTGGGCATGTTGCGGCCCCGGCCCTTGGCGTCGAGGAGATCGGCGACGGCGTCGGAGGAGAACGCGTCGGCGCCGATGCCGTACACCGTGTCGGTCGGGAGGACGACCAGCTCGCCGCGGCGGACGGCGGACGCGGCTTCGCGCAGACCGGTGGTGCGGTCGGTCGCGTCGTTGGTGTCGTATCGCCGTGCCATTTAGCGGTCCTCCTCGTACACGTACTGCTGCCTGGGGAACTCGATGCGCGTGCTCACGGCATCGCCTTGCGGGCGGTCGCGAACCGCGGCCGGTTGTTGAGGTCCGGGTGGTCGGCCGCGTCGGCCCAGCCCCGCTCCTCGGTGAAGATCCACGGCACCTGCCCGCCCTGGGTGTCGGCGTGCTCGATGACGACGACACCGCCGGGCCGCAGGAGTCGGTGCGCGGTGCGCTCGATGCCACGGATCAGGTCGAGGCCGTCCTCGCCCGAGAACAGGGCGAGTTCGGGATCGTAGTCCCGTGCCTCCGGCTGGACGTACTCCCATTCCGTGAGCGGGATGTACGGCGGATTGGAGACGACCAGGTCGACATGGCCGTCGAGGTCGGGAAAGGCCTCCAGGGCGTCTCCCTGGCGCAGGTCGACCCTGGAGCCCGCGACGTTCTTGCGGGTCCACTGAAGGGCGTCCTCGGACAGCTCCACGGCGTGCACACGGGAGCGCGGGACCTCCTGCGCGAGGGCGAGCGCGATGGCGCCGGAGCCCGTGCACAGGTCGACGATCAGCGGCTCCACGACATCCATGGCGCGTACGGCGTCTATGGCCCAGCCGACGACGGACTCGGTCTCCGGGCGCGGCACGAACACCCCTGGCCCGACCTGGAGTTCCAGATACCGGAAGTAGGCGCGTCCGGTGATGTGCTGGAGCGGCTCGCGCGCCTCGCGGCGCGCGGTCACCTCCCAGTAACGGGCGTCGAAGTCGGTGTCCTTGACGGTGTGCAGCTCGCCCCGCTTCACGCCGTGCACGAAGGCGGCGAGCTCCTCCGCGTCATTACGCGGCGAGGGCACGCCGGCGTCGGCCAGCCGCTGGGTGGCCTGGGCCACTTCCGCGAGCAGCAGGTTCACGCTGGTCCTCCGGGCTGAGCTGTTGTCGTGAAGGTCGGTGGGGCTCTACACAGCTTTGGTGGGGCTCTACACAGCTTTGTTCGACTTACGCGGCGGCGAGCTTCGCGGCCGAGTCCGCGTCGACGCAGGCCTGGATCATCGCGTCCAGGTCGCCGTCGAGGACCTGATCCAAGTTGTACGCCTTGAAGCCGACACGGTGGTCCGAGATGCGATTCTCCGGGAAGTTGTACGTACGGATCTTCTCGGAGCGGTCGACGGTGCGGACCTGGCTGCGGCGGACGTCCGCGGCCTCCCGTTCCGCTTCCTCCTGCGCCGCCGCGAGGAGCCTGGAGCGCAGGATACGCATCGCCTGCTCCTTGTTCTGCAGCTGGCTCTTCTCGTTCTGGCAGGAGGCGACGACTCCGGTGGGAATGTGCGTGATGCGCACCGCGGAGTCGGTGGTGTTGACGGACTGGCCGCCGGGACCCGAGGAGCGGTAGACGTCGATACGCAGGTCGTTGGCGTGGATCTCGACGTCGACCTCCTCGGCCTCGGGCGTGACCAGCACACCGGCGGCGGAGGTGTGGATGCGGCCCTGCGACTCGGTCGACGGCACGCGCTGTACGCGGTGCACCCCGCCCTCGTACTTCAGCCGCGCCCAGACACCCTGGCCGGGCTCGGTCGCGCCGTTGCCGCCCTTGGTCTTCACGGCGACCTGGACGTCCTTGTAGCCGCCGAGCTCGGACTCGGTGGCATCGATGATCTCGGTCTTCCAGCCGACGCGCTCGGCGTAGCGCAGGTACATGCGCAGCAGGTCACCGGCGAAGAGCGCCGACTCGTCGCCACCCGCGCCGGCCTTGATCTCGAGGATGACGTCCTTGTCGTCGCTGGGGTCGCGCGGGACCAGCAGCAGCCGGAGTTTCTCCGTCAGCTCCTCGCGCTGCTTCTCCAGCTCCTTGACCTCGGCGGCGAAGTCCGGGTCGTCGGCGACGAACTCCTTCGCCGTCTCGATGTCGTCCCCGGTCTGCTTCCAGGAGCGGTACGTCGCGACGATCGGGGTCAGCTCCGCGTAGCGCTTGTTGAGCTTGCGCGCGTTGGCCTGGTCGGCGTGGACCGACGGGTCAGCGAGCTTCTTCTCCAGATCGGCGTGCTCGCCGATCAGTTCCTCGACCGCCTCGAACATCTCCGGCTCCAATGGGCTGCCCCCGGCTCCATGATGGGCTCGGGGACGTAGATAAAACGAATGGGGGCTGCACCGCAAAGCGCCGGTCCCGGCGCCCCCGTGCAGGGGGCACCGAAGACCGGCGCTGTGAGGTCGCTACTTCTTGGCAGCGGCAGCCTTGCCGAAGCGGGCCTCGAAGCGGGCCACGCGGCCACCGGTGTCGAGGATCTTCTGCTTGCCCGTGTAGAACGGGTGGCACTCGGAGCAGACCTCGGCACGGACGGTGCCGCTGGAGATCGTGCTGCGGGTGGTGAACGACGCGCCACAGGTGCAGCTGACCTGCGTCTCGACGTACTCGGGGTGGATGTCGCGCTTCAAGGTGTCTCCTAGTTTCGGGAGGGCGCCGGGTCGCAGCCGCGGATTGCGGGTGCGTGAACCGGAGCCGACGTACCAGTCTGCCAGGACTGGCCGCATCCCCCAAAACCGGGGGACGCCATGATCTATTCCCTGAGCCTTCCGGTGCCGCTGGGTCGACGCTTCCCAGCCCCTTCCGGCGCCGCTCGGCGACGCTTCCCAGCCCCTTCCGGTGCCGCTCGGCGACGCTTCCCTGAGCTTCCCCATGCCCGTCAGCCCGCGGTGACGACGTCCTTCGCAGAGCCCGTGGCGGTTCCCTCGGTGGCCGACTTCGGGATCACCTGGTCGTTCTTCAGGGCGTCCCACACCAGCTTGGCCTTGGCCTCGTCGACGAGCACACGGTTGGCGTTCGCGCTGTCGTACTGGACCGGCATCGTCACCATGGTCATCTTCGAGGAGCTGATGCCCTTGAGGCCGCTCGCGAAGGACACCAGGTCGTTGACGGACTTCAGGTCGGAGTCGGTGGTGATGGCGCTGGTGGCGGTGTCGGCGAGTTCGAGAAGCTTGGTCGGGCTGGTCAGCAGGCCGATGCTCTTGACCTGGTTCATCAGTGCCTTGATGAACGCCTGCTGGAGCTGGATCCGGCCGAGGTCGGAGCCGTCGCCGACGCCGTGCCGGGTGCGGACCAGGCCGAGCGCCTGCTCGCCGTCGAGGGTGTGGGTGCCGGCCTTCAGGTTCAGATGGCTGTCGGGGTCGTTGATGTCCTGGGTGGTGGTGATCTTCACGCCGCCCAGGTCGTCGATGAGCTTCTGGAAGCCGCTGAAGTCGACCTCGATGTAGTGGTCCATGCGGATCCCGCTCATGGACTCGACGGTCTTCACCGCGCAGGCGGCGCCACCCGTGGAGTACGCGGAGTTGAACATGACCTGGGAGGCCGCGTCGTGCGTGACGCCGTTGGCGTCGGTGCAGGAGGGGCGCTCGACGAGTGTGTCGCGGGGTATGGAGACCACACTCGCCGACTTGTGGCCCTCGTACACGTGCACGACCATCGCGGTGTCCGAGCGGGCGCTGCCGTCGTCGGTGCCGCCGCCCAGCTTCTCATTGGAGCCGGAGCGGGTGTCGGAGCCCAGGACCAGGATGTTCTCGGAGCCGTTGTCGACCTTCTCCGGCCGGTCCGTGCCCAGGACCTGGTTGATGTCGACGCTCTTGATGTTGCCGTTGAGCTTGAAGTACAGGTATCCGGCGCCGGTGCCCCCCAGCACGACGATGCCCGCCGCGACCCAGGCCGTGATCAGCAGGCCCTTGCGGCGCTTGCTGCGGGCCTTGCGGCGGCGGCCCTTCGCGCGGTGGCGCGGGGCGCTGGTGCCGGACTCCCCGGGTATGCCGGGTTCCGGCGTGCTCTCGGCAGGCATGTGCTCCTCAGTCCTTGTTCGGGTCGGTTACCCCCTGCTTTCAGGCTCAGGCCCGGTCGGCGTGACACATTCAGCTCCATGGTCACTCCGTACGGTCAGACGGGGAAACTCGGGCAAGGGTTGCACGACGCTCTGTGCCCAAGCTGTGGGTCCACGGGCACAGTGAGTCACAGGTGAGTGCGAGGGAACCCCGCTCACCTGCGATTTCAGCCGAATTGGCCGTGCCGCTCGGGATCGGCGCCGACCCCGGCTCCTGTGGCAAAGATCTCGCCGGTCACCTGCCGGCCGGTCGCACGCAAAGGGCCGCCCCCGTCACCGGTGTGACGGGGGCGGCCCTCGGACTCCACGGGATCCGGATCAGTCGTTGCCGCCGTTGCCCGGCGTCGTCTTCGCGATCTGCATCAGGAACTCGGCGTTGGACTTCGTCTGCTTCATCTTGTCCAGCAGCAGCTCGATGGCCTGCTGCGAGTCGAGCGCGTGCAGCACCCGGCGCAGCTTCCAGACGATGGCGAGCTCCTCCGCGTTGAGGAGGATCTCTTCCTTACGCGTGCCCGACGGGTCGACGTCGACCGCCGGGAAGATGCGCTTGTCGGCGAGCTTCCGGTCGAGCTTGAGCTCCATGTTGCCGGTGCCCTTGAACTCCTCGAAGATCACCTCGTCCATGCGCGAGCCGGTGTCGACGAGCGCGGTGGCCAGGATGGTCAGCGAGCCGCCGTCCTCGATGTTGCGCGCGGCACCGAAGAAGCGCTTCGGCGGGTACAGCGCGGTCGAGTCGACACCACCGGACAGGATGCGGCCGGAGGCGGGGGCGGCGAGGTTGTACGCACGGCCCAGACGCGTGATCGAGTCGAGCAGTACGACAACGTCGTGACCCAGCTCCACCAGACGCTTCGCGCGCTCGATGGCGAGCTCGGCGACCGTGGTGTGGTCCTCGGCCGGGCGGTCGAAGGTCGAGGAGATGACCTCGCCCTTCACCGACCGCTGCATGTCGGTGACCTCTTCCGGACGCTCGTCGACCAGGACGACCATCAGGTGGCACTCGGGGTTGTTGACGGTGATCGCGTTGGCGACCGCCTGCAGGATCATGGTCTTGCCGGTCTTCGGCGGGGCCACGATCAGACCACGCTGGCCCTTACCGATCGGCGCGACGAGGTCGATGATGCGGGTCGTCAGCACACCCGGGTCGGTCTCCAGACGGAGCCGGTCCTGCGGGTAAAGGGGCGTCAGCTTGTTGAACTCCGGGCGGCCACGGCCGGATTCGGCGGCCATGCCGTTCGCGGAGTCGAGGCGGACCAGCGCGTTGAACTTCTCGCGGCGCTCGCCGTCCTTGGGCTGGCGGACGGCGCCCGTGACGTGGTCACCCTTGCGCAGACCGTTCTTACGGACCTGGGCGAGGGAGACGTACACGTCGTTCGGACCCGGCAGGTAGCCGGACGTACGGATGAACGCGTAGTTGTCGAGGATGTCGAGGATTCCCGCGACCGGGATCAGCACGTCGTCGTCGGCGACCTGCGGCTCGTTCGGGCCGAAGTCCTCGCGGCCACGACGGCCACGACGGTCCCGGTAACGGCCGCGACGGCCGCGCCGTCCATCGCCGAACTCGTCGTCGTCCTGAGGGCCGTTGTCACGCTGCTGACGGTCCTGACGGTCCTGACGGCCGCCGCCCTGGCTCTGCTGCTGACGGTCCTGGCGGTCCTGGCGCTGCTGACCGCCGCCCTGACCCTGGCCACCCTGACCGCTCTGGCCCTGGCTCTGCTGCTCGTCGGTCTTGCCGGCCCGGCGGTCGCGGTCACGGCCACCACGGTCGCGGTCACGACGGTCACGGCGGCCCTGCCGGCCGTCGCCGTCACCCGCGTCGGGCTTGGCCTCGACCAGGGTCTCCGTCTTCGACTCGCTCTTCGCCTCGGCGGTGACCGTCTCGGGGCTGCCGGCCTCGGCAACGGCCCGGCGACGGCGACGCTCGCCCACGGGGGCGTCCTCGGCCTCACTCGCGCGGGAGGGGCCACCGGCGGGCTGGCCGGGAATGTCGATCTGCTGCGGGGCAACGGCCTTCTCGGCGGCGGGCTGCTCGGCCTTGGCCTCGGCCTCGGCGGCCTCAACGCCCGTACGGGCCTTCGAGGTGGCCCGGCGCTTCGGCTTGGTCTCGGCAATGGCATCGGCCTTCGCCGACGCGCCGCCTCCCCCGGCCTGCGCCTCCTTGATGACCTCGATCAGCTGGCTCTTGCGCATCCGCGCGGTGCCCCTGATACCGAGGCCGGACGCGACCTGCTGAAGCTCTGCCAGCACCATGCCGTCAAGGCCGGTACCGCGGCGCCGCCGGGAGCCTGCACCGGAGGCAGGCGCCGCTGAGGCGTCCGTGGCGGGCGCGGCAGCGGTCTCCTCGACACGTGCGCCCATCAGATCGGTGGTGTCGCTCACGAAGGGTCCTTCCCTGGAGCGGACGTCGGCCTGTCTGGCACGGCGACCGGTTTTGCTGTCCGGATTTGGTCCTTTTGGTACGGACCGTGCCGGGGCGGTGGTCCGCCAACGCGGCGGAAGACATAACTGGTGATGACGATTCCGGAGCCGTGGCACTGAATTGCGGTGTCATCGGCTCGGTCACGCCGGTTCCGGAGCGTGCTCAACACTGCTCAGCACATAGCACCCAATGCATGGCACAAAGCAGTTTGGGAGGCTCCCGGAAGAATGGGTGTCCCGGACGGGGACGCGAAGCACCTCGCCATGGTGAGGTCGGGTGCAGACTTGAGATTAACACTACCGGATCCAACAAACATTCCCCCTCTCGAAATCCGGTAACCGCGCGCTTCTAATTGACACCGGAGGGTGCGAGCGGCAACACGCTCGCTCCCGTGGCGTCGAGGTCCAGACGATTGGCAGCCCACCCCTGACCTGCGAGGTCGGCGATTTTGTCGGCCGACGCCCCGTCAGCGAGGGCCAGCACCGTGGGGCCCGCGCCGGAGATCACCGCGGGGATGCCGTCACCCCGCAGCCGCTCCACCAGCGCGATGCTCTCGGGCATGGCCGGGGCGCGGTACTCCTGGTGCAGACGGTCCTCGGTGGCGGGCAGCAGCAGGTCGGGACGCCGGGTGAGGGCCTCGACGAGCAGTGCCGCGCGGCCCGCGTTGGCCGCGGCGTCGACATGCGGCACGGTGCGTGGAAGCAGACCGCGCGCGGTCTCGGTGAGGACCGGCTTTCCCGGTACGAAAACCACCGGAACGATGGAATCGGCGGGCTCCATCCTGATCGCCCGCGCCGCGCCGGTCTCCATCCAGGAGAGCGTGAATCCGCCGAGCAGACAGGCCGCGACGTTGTCGGGGTGCCCCTCGATCTCGGTGGCGAGCTCAAGCAGGGCCGTGTCGTCGAGTTTCGCGTCCCCGCCTATGGTCACCGCCCGCGCGGCGACGATGCCGGCGCAGATGGCCGCCGACGAGGAACCGAGGCCCCGGCCGTGCGGGATGCGATTGGCGCAGACGATCTCAAGGCCGCGCGGCTGTCCGCCCAGCAGGTCGAAGGCGGTGCGCAGGGAACGTACGAGGAGATGACCCTCGTCGCGCGGCAGCGTCTCACTGCCCTCACCCGCGATGTCGATGTGCAGCCCGGCGTCCGCCACCCGGACGACCACGTCGTCGTACAGCCCCAGTGACAGGCCGAAGGCGTCGAAGCCCGGCCCGAGATTGGCGCTGGTGGCGGGGACGCGCACCCGGACGGCGGCGGCGCGGAAGGCTGGACCGGCCATCGCTCGATGACTCTCCTTGAGCTGCGTGATGTACGAGATTCTCGAAAACGTGCGTTACGTGCGTGGGGTGTCTTGCGATACGGCTGTGGGGCGTCATGCGATACAGCTGGTGGAGCGTCATGCGATACGGCTGGTGGAGCAACTGGCGGTACGGATGTGAGGCGACTGGCGATAGGGATGTGGGACGGCTTGCGCTACGAACCTGACGCGTACGTCAACACCCGAAGGCCACAACGAGGGCGGCACCGCGGCATATGCGGCGGGCGGGTTCAGTACAGCCTATCGAAGACAGGTTCTGTGGCGACATAGGGCGCACAGGAGGCGCACGATGCGTGTCGTAAGCCCCCTGTGCACCCCCCGTCGGGTGTCTCGTCGGGTGTTCTCCGTTTACGCGAGACTCTCCGTCTACGCGAAACCACAACGCTCGTTAGGCGAGACCGAGCTTCTCGGCGGCCGCGACGGCGTCCACCGGGACGGTCACCGGCTGCGGAGCACCTGCGACGGCCCAGTCCGGATCCTTGAGCCCGTTCCCGGTTACCGTGCAGACGATCGTCTGGCCCGGGTCGACCTTGCCCTGCTCGGCCGCCTTCAGCAGACCGGCGACGGACGCGGCCGACGCGGGCTCGACGAAAACGCCCTCCTGCGCGGCCAACAGGCGGTAGGCGCGCAGGATCTCACGGTCCGTCACCTCGTCGATGAACCCGCCCGACTCGTCCCGGGCGGCGAGCGCGAACTGCCAGGAAGCCGGGTTGCCGATACGGATCGCGGTGGCGATGGTGGAGGGGTCCTTGACGACCTCGCCGCGCACGATCGGGGCGGAACCGGAGGCCTGAAATCCCCACATGCGCGGGGTCTGCTTGGCGATGCCGTCGGCGGCGTACTCCTTGTACCCCTTCCAGTACGCGGTGATGTTGCCCGCGTTCCCCACCGGCAGGACGTGGATGTCGGGCGCGTCGCCGAGCATGTCCACGATCTCGAACGCGGCGGTCTTCTGGCCCTCGATGCGCACCGGGTTGACCGAATTGACCAGCGCCACCGGGTAGTTGTCGGACAGCGCGCGCGCCAGCGTCAGACAGTCGTCGAAGTTGCCGTCGACCTGGAGGATCTTCGCGCCGTGCACGAGGGCCTGGCCCATCTTGCCGATCGCGATCTTGCCCTGCGGCACCAGAACGGCACAGACCATCCCGGCGCGTACGGCATAGGCGGCGGCGCTCGCTGACGTGTTGCCGGTGGAGGCGCAGATGACGGCCTTCGCGCCCTCCTCCTTGGCCTTGGAGATGGCCATGGTCATACCGCGGTCCTTGAAGGACCCGGTCGGGTTGGCGCCCTCCACCTTCAGGTGGACCTCGCACCCGGTGCGCTCGGAGAGCACCTGCGCGGGCACGAGCGGCGTGCCGCCCTCCCGGAGCGTCACGACCGGCGTGCTGCCGGATACCGGCAGCCGGTCCCGGTACTCCTCGATGATTCCGCGCCACTGGTGGGTCGTCATTGCTGGTTACTCTCCTTCAACCCGCATGATGCTGGCGACACCCCGCACGGTGTCGAGGCTGCGCAGCGCCTCGACGGTCCCGTGCAGGGACGCGTCGGACGCACGATGGGTGACGACGACGAGGGAGGCCTCGCCGCCTCCGTCTGGTCGCCCTTGCTGGCGCACGGTATCGATGGACACCCCGTGCTCGGCGAAGACGGTGGCCACCTGGGCGAGAACACCCGGTTTGTCGGCCACGTCGAGGCTGATGTGGTAGCGCGTCACGACCTCGCCCATGGAGGAGACGGGCAGTTGGGTGTACGCGGAGTCGCCGGGCCCGGTCGAGCCGCTGAGCTTGTTGCGACAGACGGCCACGAGGTCGCCGAGCACGGCGGACGCCGTCGGCGCGCCTCCGGCGCCCGGCCCGTAGAACATCAGCTGCCCGGCGGCGTCCGACTCGACGAAGACCGCGTTGTACGCACCGCGCACGGAGGCGAGCGGGTGGCTCAGCGGAATCATGGCCGGGTGCACGCGCGCGGTGACGGACTCGCCGTCGGCGGCCCGCTCGCAGATGGCGAGCAGTTTGATGGTGCAGCCCATCGCCTTCGCCGAGGCGAAGTCGGAGGCGGTGACCTCGGTCATGCCCTCGCGGTACACGTCGTCGAGGCGCACGCGTGTGTGGAAGGAGATTCCGGCGAGGATCGCGGCCTTGGCGGCGGCGTCGAAGCCCTCGACGTCGGCGGTGGGGTCGGCCTCGGCGTATCCCAGCGCGGTGGCCTCGTCGAGCGCCTCCTGATAGCCGGCGCCGGTCGAGTCCATCTTGTCGAGGATGAAGTTGGTGGTGCCGTTGACGATGCCCATCACGCGGTTGATCTTGTCGCCGGCGAGGGACTCGCGCAGCGGCCGGATGAGCGGGATGGCGCCGGCGACCGCGGCCTCGTAATAGAGGTCCTTGCCCTGCTCCTCGGCGGCGGCGTGCAGCGCGGCACCGTCCTGGGCGAGCAGCGCCTTGTTCGCGGAGACGACGGAGGCGCCGTGCTCGAAGGCGGTGGTGATGAGCGTACGAGCGGGCTCGATACCGCCGATGACCTCGACGACGACGTCGATGTCGCCCCGTTTGACGAGCGCGGTGGCGTCGGTGGTGATGAGGCCGGGGTCGATGCCCTCACGGACCTTGGCGGGGCGGCGCACGGCGACGCCGGCCAGCTCCACCGGGGCCCCGATCCTGGCGGCGAGATCGTCGGCGTGCGTCGTCATGATGCGCGCCACCTCTGAGCCGACTACCCCACAGCCCAGCAGCGCCACCTTCAGCGGACGCGTACGCATCATCCGACCTCGTTTCCTGTTACGTCACGGTTGGACCAGTCTCACTCACCGGACGGGACTTTCTATCCCATGTCCGGATCGTGAGACGTCCATTTCATTTCTACGGGGGTGGAAGACCGGAGATCTTCCACCCCTGCCGACGCTTGTCGACCGGCGTCTCTCTTGGCCGATGTCGCTCGTTCGGCGTCTCTCAGCCGCCGTCGCTCGGCCGGCGGCGGCTGAGTCGGCGACGCTCGGTCGCCGGGTCTCAGCCGACATCAAGGCGGAGCAGGTCCTCCTCCGTTTCACGGCGGACGATCACCCGGGCCTCGCCGTCGTGCACGGCGACGACCGGCGGGCGGAGTGCGTGGTTGTAGTTGCTGGCCATGGACCGGCAGTAGGCACCGGTGGCGGGGACGGCGATGAGGTCACCGGGCGCCAGGTCGGCGGGCAGGAACGCGTCCCGCACCACGATGTCGCCGCTCTCGCAGTGCTTGCCGACGACCCGGACGAGCATGGGCTCGGCGTCACTCGTACGGGAGACGAGGGCGACGCTGTACTCCGCGTCGTACAACGCCGTCCGGATGTTGTCGGACATGCCTCCGTCGACGGAGACGTACGTCCGGAGCCCGTCGAGCGGCTTGATGGTGCCGACCTCGTAGAGGGTGAAGGCGGTCGGACCCACGATGGCGCGCCCGGGCTCCACGGAGATCCGCGGCGTCCGCAGCCTGGCGGCGTCGCACTCTCGGGTGACGATCTCGGTCAGCGCCTTGGCGATCTCGTGCGGCTCGCGCGGGTCGTCCTCGCTGGTGTACGCGATTCCGAGGCCGCCGCCGAGGTCGATCTCGGGCAGCTCGACACCGTGCTCGTCGCGGATCTGCTTGAGCAGTCCGATGACGCGGTGGGCGGCCACCTCGAACCCCGAGGTGTCGAAGATCTGCGAGCCGATGTGGCTGTGGATGCCGATGAGCTCGAGACCGTCGAGCTGGAGGGCACGGCGCGCGGCCTCCGCGGCCTGGCCGCCGGCCAGCGGGATCCCGAACTTCTGGTCCTCGTGCGCCGTGGCGATGAACTCGTGGGTGTGCGCCTCCACGCCCACCGTCACCCGGATCTGCACCCGCTGCCGCTTGCCGAGGGACTGCGCGATGTGGGCGACGCGGACGATCTCCTGGAAGGAGTCGAGGACGATACGTCCGACGCCGCTCTCGACAGCCCTGGTGATCTCTTCGGTGGACTTGTTGTTGCCGTGCAGGGCGATGCGGTCGGCGGGCATACCGGCGGAGAGGGCGGTGGCGAGCTCCCCACCGGAGCACACGTCCAGATTGAGCCCCTCCTCGTCCAGCCAGCGCACGACGGCCCGGGACAGGAACGCCTTTCCGGCGTAGAAGACGTCGGCGTCATGCCCGAATGCGGTACGCCAGGCGCGCGCCCGCGCCCGGAAGTCGGCCTCGTCGATGAAGTAGGCGGGGGTGCCGAACTCCTCCGCGAGCGTGGCCACATCGATCCCGCCGACACTGACGACTCCGTCGCCGTTACGGGTGACGGTCTGCGCCCAGACCTTCGGGTCGAGGGCGTTGAGATCCGCGGGCGGAGCGGTGTAGTGCCCCTCGGTCAGGACGTCGGCGTGACGGGGCCCGGCGGGATGTGCGGAACGGCTCATGTCTGTGGGCTTTCTACTGTGTCGTCTGCGGTGTCATCGACAGCGTCGTCGGCTGAGTCATCTGCGGTGTCGTCAGCTCTGTCATCTGCTGTTTCAGAGGTATTCGGGTGCGCTGATGCCGAGCAGGGACAGGCCGCCGGCCAGCACCGCCCCGGCGGCTTCGGCAAGCGCCAGCCGGGCCCGGTGGGCGGCCGAGGGTTTCTCGTCACCGAGCGGCAGCACTGTGTGCTGAAAGTCGAGGACCGCATCGGCGATCGTGACGAGATGCCGGGCAAGCCGGTCCGGGGCGTGGTGGGTGGCGGCGGCGCCGAGGGCGCGGGGGTACTCGGCGAGGGCGGTGAGGAGTTCTGACGCTTGGGGTGCGTCTGCGGCGCCAGTCGCTGGGGGTACGTCCGCGACAGCGCTGTCGACGCCCAGGCTCGCGGCGTTGCGGCTGAGGGCGCGGGTGCGGGCGTAGGCGTACCGGATACGGAAGAGGGGGTTCGTCTCGCGCTGGACGAGGTGGTCCGCGGTGATCCGGGGCCGGTCATGGGGTGCGGAGTGGAGCAGGGCCCAGCGGGCGGCGTCGGGGCCGAGGGAGGCTAGATCCTCGGGGGCGGGAACGGGCCGGAGGCCGACCGGCTCGGCGTGCCGTACCTGGGCGCGGCCACCCTGGGTGGCGATGATCCGTACGAGCGTGTCGGCGACGACCTCGGCACGGAGGTCGTACGGCACGCGCAGCTCGATGACCTGCCCGGCGAGGGCGTCTCCATCCCCGTACCGGCTGCCTTGTCGCAGGATCTCGGACACGAGCGTGCGGGCGACGGCGGCCTGGTCGAGGCTGATGTTAAGGAATCCGGGTCCGGTGATCGCGACGCCCGCGACACCGGGCGCATCGCTGAGATGCGGCCGCAGAATCTCGGCGACCTGCCGCGGCGCCCGCCCGGCCGGCCGGGCCAGCTGCAACGCGATGCTAGTGGCGTAGTCCCCACACCCCCCGGCCCCCGGCACCGTCACCACGGCCCGTTCCGGCACCACCACGCTCAGCTCCCCCTCGTCCACAGCACGACGCACCGCGCCCAGCACGGTACGGGAGAGCTCGACGGGGGTCACGGGACAAGCCTAGGGGAGGAGGGGGGTGGGTAGGCGAGTCGGTTTGGGGGTGGTCCGGGATGTGGACGAGCGGGGTGGGGGCGAGGGCGCCGACGAGGGCCTGGGAACCCGGGGCTGTCGGGGGCGCTGTTGGAACCGGGATGACACGGCTGGTGACGCGACGCCAGACGCTGTCCAAGCCCATCCCCGCGGCCCGGAAATGACCCGTGGACGGCCCGCGGGTAACTGATGCTTCAGTGGCTCACGTGCCAGGGATTGACGAGCCGGGGATTGATCGGCCCGGGATCGACTGGTCAGGAATTGACCGGCCAGGGATCGACTGGTCGGAGATTGATGAGCCAGAGAATCGACTGGTCGGGACTTGACGGGTCAGTGACCGGCACGTCCAGCGCGCTCGGCACGCTCGGCTTCCTCGGCACCGAAGACACCCGGGAAGGCGGCCCCGGTGCTACCGCCACCAACACCGCTGCCACCGTCACCACCGCCACTCCCCCGACGCTCCATCAACTGCCGTACAAGCTTTACGAGTTCGGCAGGCTCGAAGGGCTTGGCAAGGAAGGCGTCGACGCCGACATCGAGTCCGCTCTCGACCTCGTACTGAGTGCAGGCGCTGACGATGGCGAGGGGAAGGTTCCGGGTCCGCGGGTCGGCCCGAAGGCGAGCGGCGGTGCGCAGGCCGTCCAGCCGAGGCATGACCACATCGAGGGTCACCACATCGGGCCGCACCTGATGCACGACGTCCAGGCATTCGGCACCATCGGCTGCGGTCACGACCTCGAGACCCTCCAGCTCAAGGTTGACCCTGATCAGCTGCCGGATGACCTTGTTGTCGTCTACAACAAGCACCCGGCCCGACGCGCCTGGCACAACTTGAGGGTAGGTCCGCACCCACCGCCGCGTCCGGGTTTTCCCCACTTCCGCCCCGTGCGGACGACCCACCGCCACCCCACCCGGAACCCTCCACTCCCCCGACAACACCCCACCCCTCCCCCACCGAAACCCATGCCGGTCACCCCCAAAAGAGCTGGTAGGGTTCTACCCGTCGCCGCACACCAAGCGCCCGACACGCCCCCGTAGCTCAGGGGATAGAGCAACGGCCTCCGGAGCCGTGTGCGCAGGTTCGAATCCTGCCGGGGGCACTCGCCACACAGCCAGCAAGAACAAGGCGCTGAGCTGGGCGGATGCCGACATGAGAGAGCGGGAGTCAGTCTCACTGACTCCCGCTCTTTCTCGTTCTCTCTCACTGTTCGCGCACTATCTCCGATACACGCGATACGCCTCCGACACGCTGAGGCCGCCTTGCCCTCACGCCCTACTCCGCAGGCTCGAACCCGTGCGCAGCGCGCCAGGCGTAAAGGTCCGTCTCGTCCGGCAACGCATGACCTTTGGGGCAGCCAATGCTGACTGGCGATGACTGCCACGCCGGATCACGGACGTCTGTCCGAGCCTGGCCCATGCGCGGGCAACGGCGGCGTCATCGAGGAGCCGAACTCGTCCTCGCAGACGATCCAGGCCTCGAACGCCACCGCGGGTCCTCCGCCGATTGAGGCGGGCCGCCCCTCGGCCGTCGGCGCGCCGAGCCACTCACCGACCAACGGCAGGTCAGCCGAGTCACCCCCAGCAGCAGTGAGCGTTTTCAGCGTTGCCGCTCCAGGGTGAGGACGGCTGCGGCGATTGACGTCATTCGATTCGGGCTGCATCGAGCCTTGCGGAAGATCCGCCACGACTTGAGCCGTGCGACACCGCGCTCGACCGGTGCCCGTGCTGCGGACAGTGCTCGGTTGACGGTTTGCTCGGTTGGCGTGAGGTCGTGGCCTGGTGGGCGCTTGCGTGGTGTTGTCACCCATGGGCCGGCTCCGATGTAGGCGCGGTCCGCGAGGATGGGGATGCCCTGGCGTTCGCAGATCCGGATGATCCGGTGGGTGCGGGCCGCGGTCAGGTCGTGGGCGCGGCCGGGCAGGGCGGGCGAGATCCACAGCAGGCGTCCTGCTGGATCGGTCACCACCTGTACGTTCACGCCGTGGCGTCGGTGTTTTTGGGAGAAGTCAGCCCGGCTGTCGCCGACCCGGTCGCACTCCGCGAGGGTGCCGTCCAGCAGGACGTAGTCGGGGTCGGCTTCGCGCAGGCTCCGCAGGAGCCCAGGTGCGCGGTCGGCAAGCAAGGCGATGACGGCTGCCGTGTAGGCGTGAGCCGTGCCGATGGAAATGCCGAAACCGGCTGCGAGTTGGGCGAGGGTGTCGTGTTTGCGTAGGTACACCAGGCCGACCAGGGCACGTTGGTGCGGCCGGAGCTTGCAACGGCGGTCACCCTCGCGGGTGACGATGAGCATCGTGACCCACTCGACCAGGGCATGGGGCAGGTCGAGTGCGGCAGGATAGGCAACCAACGAGGCTCCTGCGCCGACGAGTTGAGACTTCGAACACCTCCCTCAACGGCACGGGAGCCTCGTGCGTTGCGGACACCGACGTCATCACTCGATCGGTGGCCAAGCTGAAATAGCTCAGTGATGCCGCCAACCGGAGGCCTCGGGCCATGCGCGTTCGTCCGGGGCCGACCGCCTGGCGATAGGAGGCTTGCCTGTGGTGCTCCTTCCATCTCACAACGCGCCCTGTGCGGCTACAGGGGCTAACGGTCGAGCAAGCGAACCACCTACCAGGGCGTCAGAGTCACAGGACACCGCGTCAGACTGTGTCCGGCCAGAGCCTTCACGTCCAGCTTCACAAGCCTCAGAAGAGCTGCGTCTGTCTTGTTCCGATGATTGGATGTGTTCCATGGAACCCATCGATTTCGGTGACATGTCTGACCTCAGAATCCGGCTCCAGGTACTCGCTGAGGAAGCTGATCGCCGTCTTGTCACCGTCTTTGGCTCAGGCATCAGCAGTGAGATCCTTCCGAACGTAACAGAACTGACCGGAATCTTTCGCGAGCAGGTACCACCACAAGGACGCGATAAGTACGACAGCGCAATCAGCGCTATTTCTGATCCCGGCCACAAGTACCAGGGTGCTGCCGCCATTTTGACCCGGCAGGCCGGTGAGAAGGCGGTGATGCGTGCTATCCGGACTGCAGTCCTACGAGCCTGCAACGATGTGCCTCCTGGGGAAGTTGCCAACGTCGCTCGTAATGAGGCCCAGTGTCGCGAGTACGTCAGGTCCGGGTCCTGGTCAATTCCCACGGGATATAAACACTTCGCCGAGTTCTTTGCTGGATTGGATGGAGGAGTCCGCGGCCCAGTTATCACTACAAATTTCGATCCGCTCATCGAAATCGCATTGCATCAAGCGGGGATCAGCGCTGAGCCTCTCCCGGTTCCCATCGACTCTTCCCCCACCCTCGATCAGATGCGAGAATTCATCTCCCAGCCCGTCCTGCACATTCACGGCTATTGGACTGGTTCGGCAACGAGCAACGTGCCAGCGAGGATCATTGCCGACAGACCCAAGCTTGACCGCGTGCTGCAGGCCCTACTAACCGACTCCGTTGTCTTGGTAGTCGGATACAGCGGGTGGCTTGATGGCTTCATGAAAAGCCTGCGCAGCCGCGTTCTTAACGAAGCAGATGCCTTGCAAGCCGAAGTCCTTTGGGCCGCCTATGAGAAGGAACCAGCCAAGGCAATCGGTCAGGGCGTACTGCGCGAGCTAGTGGGTGCTCCTGGCTTCACCCTTTACCTAGACGTAAACGGCCACACTCTCTTTAGTGACTTGCTTGAGAAGCAAGAAGGCGAAGCTCAGGAGACGGCCATGGCCACTCCCAACGGCTACTCCAGAGTGCCAGTTCAAGCTTCTGGAACTGAATATAATCCCGCCCCATTCGCTGATGGACACCAGCCAGGCTGGGTCGATGCAGTGCCCGGCCGTTGGCCGACTCTTAGCTCGACAATTGAGCTGGAGCGAGAATTGTGCCATCGACTCGACAGCGGGTCCGGAGGCGGTGTCGTCGCCATCGGCCCTCTTGGGGAGGGGAAGTCACTAGCAGCCCGGCAAGTTGCCATGAAGGTCGCGGCTGCTCGCACCGACTGGAATTTCCTCTGGCGCGAGCCAGGTGCGCCCCCTATTACCGAAGCAGGGCTGCGCCATGTGCAAGATGTCTGCGGTCCCCGTACCGTCATTTGTATTGACGAAGCCGATCTTGTCGGCGACGATCTCGCCGCCACCCAGGGGCTCTGGGGCGCTAAGGACTCCGGCCTCGTATTCCTGCTGACCAGCCATGACCGGCTATGGTGGCAGGGGGCGGGGCTTCAATTGCGGCCACGCATCAGTGACGTTCTGTTCCATGGAATCACGCGCGAGGATTCCGAGGAAATCGCTACGGCCTGGGAGCGTATGGGACTGTTGCCCCCTACCGAGGATAGACAACATCAACGAGAGACCGCTTCAGAGCGCCTCCTATCGTCGGCTGGCGATATGGCTGCGGAGAGCAACACTCTTTTCGGTGCTGTGCTCGACGTCCGCTACGGGTCCCAGCTAGGCGACCGCGTCGAGGACCTCTTGAGAAAGCTGCGGGAGACTAAGCTCACTGACGAAATCAGCATCGGTGACGTATTTTCCGGGATCTGCGTGATGCAGAACGCTCTCGACAAGAATGGGAATACAGGTAGAGGGGCCAGTCGATCGGTGATCGCCAGAATGGGAGGCTTGGACCCTGTATTCGCCGACGGTAAAATTCTGAAAACGCTCGGTCGCGAGGCGGCGGTCACCTTCGCTGGAGATCGCGTCTATTCTCGGCACTCTGCAATTGCCGCGACCGTAGTCGACATTCTACGCAAGGATGGCAACGCCGAGAAAATCTACAAACTCGTTGGCAGAGCAGGTGGCGAGATCAGGGTCGCGGATGGGAGATCAGAAGAAGACGGACACAAGGACGCCTACCTGTTGTGTCAGAGCCCAAGCCTTTCCCTCCAAGAATCCGTATGGGCAGCAGTGGGAGCCATTGAAGGAAGCGACGGACTCCTGGAAGCCAAGGTCACCCTGATGTCAGTTCTGCGGCGTGAAGACGACAACCGATCTCTAGTCTTGGCTCAGGGATTGGCTCCCACCGTGTCTGACTACGTTGACTTCGGGGGTGCCATCAGAGCATTCCTAAACGATTTCTCGATTTCAATGCGCCAAGCGCACCCTCAGACCGCTGCGGGACTTGCAGCTCTCGCGCTCGATGACAGAGTGGGCTTCGAGTTGGATGCATATCGAGCTGGATACGCGCTTGTAAGTCTTGCGAAAGCGGCGGATCGGTTGAAAGGGCAAACGGGCGGAGGGTCTACGGTCGGCCTCACGGAGACCTGCTACGTCTTGATGGAACGAATCCGTGGAGCAGATGATACGAAGCATCACCTTAGGAGTCTGCGGCAAAAACTCGACAACCTAGATGCGTTCCGGGAGCAAAGTGCCAAAGATCTCACGGGGAACCTCGCGCAGAAGCTTCACGAAGTAGCGATGGCAGCTGTGCGGGAAGCCGAGCTTCCCATTGAGCTAAACGGCGTTCTTTCATTCGACACTCTGCGGAGGTTGGCCGAACGGAGGCCCGGCCGACATTCCCATATCAATATCCAGTACGGAAAGTAAACGCCAGCACGCCCAAGGACGCGGCGCCTACTACGCCGGACACTCGAACTGTCGACCACCCCTCGCTGTGCAGCCGTTGCCCGAACTGGCGGCCCGACAGGGAAACTGCGGTTCGCCGTACGCCGCTGGACTTGGGCCGGGCGACAGCGCGGGAGAGGAGGGCACCACCAGTGGGCGTACGTGAGTTTGCGCTGAACCGCCATGATGATCAGCAACTTCACCAACCCGTATCGCCGTCCTCTTCCAGCGCCTTTGTGATTTTCGCGTTGGCCGCTTCCTCGTGGCCATCGATGCAGCCGTGGTAGCGGCGGTGAATCACCTCGGGCGAGTTGCCGACTCGCCGGGCTACCTCAGCGATCGGGACCCCGGCGTTCAGCCACCGCGTGATGCATGCGTGCCGCAGGTCGTACGGGCGCCCGGCGAGCGGCGATTCGACGCGGTCCGGCGGGAGGGCGAACAGTCTCGCTTCCTCCCACACGCGCCAGTACGTGGATGAGCCGACGACTCCCCCGCGCTCATTTCCGAACACGCGCCCCTCCTTGGCGGTCCCGAAATAGTTCAGGTGGGCCCGGAGGATGACGACCAGGACGGGCGGGATGGGGACCGGGCGGTCGGTGTCGGACTCACGCGCCTTCAGGCCCCGGCGGTCGTGCCGCTCCCCGGAGTCGGTCCACTGCTTGCCCGAGACAGGGCGCGTCTCCCGCAGCGTCAACGTGCCCCAACCCTTCTCCGGTAGGTGACAGTCAGAGAGCCTCAGCCCGACCGCCTCAGCGGGCCTGAGCCCCGCGTAGTAGAGCACCGCATAGAACGCCACCAGGCGCCGCCCGCGGCTGCGGTCCCACGAGCCGACGTAAGAGACGGCGGCGAGCAACTGGCGCCCCTGTACGGCGTTTACGAGCACACGGCGGTCCACCACCCCACCGGAGCCCATGCGCTTCCCACGGGCTCCATGGAGCGGGTTCTCGGGGAGTTCCTTGGCTGCGACTGCGTGTTCGAGGGCCGTGTTCAAGGCGCGCCGCCGCCGTCTATGCGTCTCCCCCGCCGCCGGGGTGCCGTCCAGCCGGTAGCTCAGGCGGTACAGCACGTCCTCGAACACCTCAAGGTCGACCAGGTCGACAACTGGACGGTCCTCCTTCGTGAGCCACTCGTACGCGGCCTTGAGTTCGGCTGGCGGCTCGTGTCCCGCGTTTGCGGGGACAATCGCCCACCGGAACGCCAGACGCAAGTACTTGTCCTCCGGGGTGTTCTCGCCTCGCTTCACCATGGCCAGCGCCACAGCCGCGAGACCGTCCGCCATGCCCTCACGGGTCTTGGCGGCGCTCATGCGCCACCGCCCAGCGACGTACTTCCGGCAGAACTCGAACCACCGCAACGACGGCCTAACCTCAACCGCCGTTGTCGCCGCGCGGACTTCGGACTCAGGCTGTCCGCTTGCGATCTCGAACGCCTCGCCCCGGCGCATGGCCTGCCGCAACTCCGAGCGTCGGTTATCGGCGAGTGCCGACGTGGCGAACGTCGCGCTGCTCACCTTCCCGCCTACAACCCAGCGGAGTTGATACGGGCGCGCCTTCCGGTCAACCCTGGTGACCTTCCACAGCCGGACGTCGAGGGAGTACCCCGGCCTTGCCTCCCCGTGCGGACGGAGAGGCGAGGCATCATCGGTCGTGCTCACGCGGCGTCCTCCCGCTCCGCAAGCCAACGCTCGTATTCGGACCTGCGGATGCGGACGTCTCCGTTCGGCAGCTTGATCGAGCGCGGGCCCTTCCCAAGTTGGCGCCACCGGTAGAACGTCGACGGAGCCACCTTCAGATCAGTGATGACCTCCGCGACGGTCAACTTCTCCTCCAGCGCGCGGGAACTCATACCGCCGTCCCTTCGGCCTCGGTCGACCCGGACAGCCCGGACAGCTCCGATTCCGACTGTCCGGGTTGTTCGTGCTGGTCAGATGGAGTAACCGGACAGCCGGACAGTCCGGACACCTCCGGTAGGCCCTGTGTCCGGGTCTCGGTGTCCGAGTAGTACCGGCCGCTGCCGTCCCTGGTGAGCTGTCCCGCTTCGGCCATGCGGGAGCACGTCCGGCGGATCGTGTCGATGTCGACCTGCGACAGCTCGCCCGCCATGTCCTTGGGCTTCGCTCCGGGGTGAGCGCGGACGTAGCGCAGGATCGCGGCGCGGGTGTCCCCGACGGTGTGGTCGGTCACGGGGCCGTCCAGCAAGTGCCAGGCTCCGGAGGCGGATTGGAACTGAAGCGCGTACTCGGCTTCGTCCACGTCGCGGCCGGTGACGTGCAGGATGCCGTCTGCCTGCCCGCGGGCCCGCTTCAGTACGAGCGTGGCGTCTGCGGCGCCCGCGATGCCGTTGGTCCCGGAGACCTCCGTCAGGAAGTCCTCGGAGGCTGCCTTTCGGACGTGGTGGACGAGGACGACAGCCACGCTGTAGTGATCCGCGAGTCGTTTCGCGTAGCTGACGGACACATAGTCGGCGTCGTACGCCGACACGCCTTGCGGGGCCTGTCCGCGCATTTTGGCGAACACGTCGATGACGACCATGCGCGCATCGGGGTTGCGGTCCAGCCACTGGGCGATGGCCTCTGTGCCGCCCTGGGGGAAGGGCGGGCACTCGGTGACCAGGGTCAAACCGGCAGGCGCCGGCTCTCCTCCCAGGAGCTTGCCCATGCGGCTCTGAAGGCGGCGCGGGGTGTCTTCCAAGGCCAGGTAGAGGACCGGTCCGCCCTGGACGGGCACGGAGTCGAACGCCTGTCCTCCGGCCGCGACCGCGAGGGCGAGCCCGAGGGACAACCACGACTTACCAACCTTGGGCGGTCCAGCGAGCAAGCTCACGCCTTCGGCGAGGATGCCGGGCACGGCCCACTTCGGCTCGGGGAACTCCGTGGCCATGAGCTGATCCGCTGTCCACGCGGTCCGCGGGCGCTCTCGCTTCGGCGGTGCCGCTGCTGAAGGCTGAGGGTCGCTGGGCACGGAGTACAGATGCAGGGGCGGGATCGGGTTGGCGCTCATGCCGCGACCGTCCTGGGGCGCCGTGCCCCGGCCCTGAGCCCGGAGGCAACAGTGCGGCGCGCCTCGCGCTCGCCCTGGCCTACTTGGAGAGCAGCGGTCAACAGCCAGCCGGTCACGTCGGCTTCGCTCAGCTCTCCCCCGGCAACGAGCTGTCCGAGAGCTACCGAGGCGATGTACAGCGCGTTGTTGTGCTGGTCCTCTCCGGACTCGGCGACCCGTGCCACTTCCCCGTTGACCGCGGACCGTAGGAAGGCCGCACGGCGTCCGCGACCGGCGAGGGCGACCCTGATGGGCTTCTGTGGCGGCAGCGGGGCGGGCCGAAGGAGTTCGGCTAGCCAGCCCGGCAACGGCGCCGTAGGGGCGTGGTGGGCCACCTCGTACGGGCGTCCGGCGAAGGTGCTTCCCGCGGCGACAACGAGTCCGCCCACGGCTCGGGTGTCGACCTTCCAGCCAAGTCCTCGGGCGCTGTCCCCTGCGGTGTTGCGCAGAGGCTCGCCCTCGGGCGCGGCGAAGTACAGGTGCGTACCGCCGCTCCAGGTGCGGACCGTGTACGTGTCGGCGGGGAAGGGCTGACCGTGGCGCTCGCAGAGCACGGCGAGCACGTCGGCTCCCTCCGTGACCCCGTGCTCGGCCCAGTCGGCCGGCGGGGTGTCGGTGGCGTGCTTGGGCCGGTCCAAGTCGATGATGACCAGGCCGGAAGGTCCGGCGGCGATACCGACGTTGTACGCGGCGCGTGACCAGCATCGGGTGATGCGCTCGCGGTCGGTGGTGGCGTGCTGTTCCCATGCGGAGATGGCGGGGCGCTTGTCACCAGGCACGAGAGGGAAGACGTGCCAGTCTCGCGACGCTGCGTCAAGCGCTGAGGCGAGCTGGGCAGGGCCGTCGGGGTACGGCATCCTGGGGTTCTCCTGTTCTGTCTTCGGATGGGCAGGGAGAACCGCGGCGGCGGGCGACCTTGCTGGGGAGTCCCGCCGCCGCGGCGTTGCTACTGGTTCTTGGCCCAACGGGCGTATTCCTGGCGGACGTAGCCGCGCGGGTGGGCGATGGTGGCCGGGTCGTCGGGCCCGTACGGGTCGCCGTAGTAGTCGCCGTGGCCTTCCTGGTCGGCTGTGATGAGCTGCCGGGCGGCATTGGCTGCGATGTCGTCGCTGCCGTTGGGGATGCCGTCGGCCTCGTAGCTCAGGACGATGCGGTCCAGCACTGCGGCTTTGCGCAGCCAGTACTCACGGCTCACGTCGTCGTCCTGTGAGTGGGTGATCACTGTCCTGGCCGCTGCTGCGGTCCATGCGATCTCTTCGGTGACGTCGGGGGCGGTGGCGTAGGCGTTCTTCGGTGCCGGCCAGGCCGTCAGCCACACCTCGGTTTCGTGCAGGCGTCGCGTTGCGGCATGCAGCTTGGCGTCCAGCACGGCGGGGGCAACGTCGGTGAAGGAGTGGAGGGCGACGGTGGCGGCGATGATGACGTCGCAGAGTTCGTCGGCCACGTCCGCGGGGCTGTGCGTGATGCCCTTGCGGGGGTTCTGGCCCGTCATCCCGATGTATGCGGCGGCGGCCTCTCCTGCTTCCTCCGTCACTTTCAGCAGGCGTGCGGAGATCTCTTTGTCGTCGGTGCCGTTGGCCTCGTTGAGGGTGGTGGCGATGCGGTGGGTCGCTGGCCACAGAGCGGTGCTCATGCGGACTTCCTTTCAAGGGCGGTGAGTTGGAAGGGCAGGGAGGCGGGTGCGGTCCGCTCGGGCAGGTGTCGCACGTTGGTCTTGCTGGAGGTGGGGGCGTCGTCGTGGAAGCGGTGGGTGCCGAGATCACGACTTCCGGCGTGGTGGCGGGGTGCGTCGGGGTGGGTGTGGTTCCACCGCTCTGCACACACCTTGTGGACGGGCTCGTCGGCGTGCGAGCGCATCGGCGTGGGCTTGCGGCACAGGGCGCAGGGCAGGTCTTCGAACCGGTCGAAGTGCAGGGCCTCACGCCAGATCAGCAGGCGCACCGCACCCGCGTTCATGCGGCGCGGTGGTGCGTCGGTAGCTCCGGCAGGCCCGCCGCATCCAGCGCGGTGGGGTCGAAGCCGGGCAGCATCGCGCGGGCGGTGAGCGCGGCGGCGAGCTGTTCGGCGTAGGCGGCGCCGGTGCGGGCCACCTCGATCTGTGTCGTACCGCGGATGGTCTCGACACGCTCGATGTGGGCGCGTTCCTCGCGCCGGTCGCTCACGTGCCGCTCGAACGCCACGCGTGTGCGACGGTCGTCGCGCCAGTACCGGGCGGCGAGCCCGTACGTGACAGCGGTGGCAAGGACCCACAGCAGCAGGGGCAGCGAGATGCCGTCGGCGTATCCGGCGACTCCGGCGAGGGCGAGCCCGCCGGAGGCGGCGAACGCGGTTCCGGCGATGACGGGGTCTCCGGCGCGGCCGACGCTCGCGCAAGCGCCGGCCGCCGCGGCGGCGAGGGACAGCGCGGTCATCAACACGGCATTGCCGAGGGAGTGTTCGGCGCCGTTGGCGTTCCAGATCCGGGCCAGGATCAGCACCGTGGACGTGGCCAGCACCGGTGCCGTTTTGGGGGCGATGAGGGCGAGCCAGTGGCGCGCCACGATCTGTTCGTTCACCGGGTGCTCCTACAGGTCAGGGAGCGCGGTGACCACGGCGCTCATGAGTTCGTTGACGGTGGTGGCGGCGCCGCTGTCGGCGAGATAGAAGCCGAACATCACGGCGACGAACGCCGAGCCCGCTCCGAGGGTCTTGGAGCGCAGCAGCATGAACAGCACGAAGCCGAAGAGCAGGGCGAGGGAGATGGTCACGGCCATGCCGGTGACCTCCTTTCGGGTCAGTGGGTGCCTTCGCGGTAGATCCGCTGGGCGCGGTTGAAGAGCCAGCGGCCGATGCGGACGCGCTTGCCGCGGCCCTTGCAGCGGCGGCAGCGCTTGCCTCGCTTCGGCCGTCCCTTGCGGTCGGTGGTGGTGGCGAAGCCGAAGCCGTTGCACTTGCGGCAGGTGCCGAACGGGCTCCCCGCACACACAGTTGCGTAACACAGTGTGATGATGAGCAGGAAGGCGGCAGCAAGGGCTATGGGGGTCATCAGGGTCCCTCCAGGCCGGTATCCGGGGTTTTCGCAGGTGGGGTGCTATCCGCTAGATCGCAGATGGGGTGTCATTTGGGGTGCTAGCGGGGCTGCTACCGGTAGCAGGTGAGCCCGCTACCGGTAGCAGCCGTCCGGGGCTAGGCGGCACCCCGGTTTCCGTCACGCTCCGCAATCGCTGCGGTGAGGTCGTCGCGGGCGATGCCGCGGCGGGTGGTGCGCTCTCCGTCGTCGGTGGTCCCGGCCACGCCGGTGGTCTTGATGCCGTGCGGCTTGAGCGCGGAGGTGACGTTCTCGCCCTTCCAGCCGCCGTAGACCTCCGGCCGCAGCTCGGCGAGCCGGGCGGCGATCCGCTCGTTCCACACCCGGTTCTCCGAGGGCGGTACGACCGCGGCGACATCGGCGAGCAGGTCGTACGACGGGCCCGAGGTGCTCTCGGCGTCCTCCCCCAGCGCGTGCCCGGACAGCGTGCCCTCTGCCTTGCGCAGCGCATGCGCGCGCTGAGCGATGGCGTGGGTGGCGTTGTCGTCCAGGTAGGCGGTGCGCACCACGACCGGCAGCGCGGTCGCGCCGGCGAGGTAGCCGTTACCGGCGTCGATCTCCGGACGGAAGGAGGTGGCGCGCACGCCGTTCTTGTACGCCGACGTGCCCAGGATCATGTCGTTCTCGGTCTGGCCCGCGACCTTGAGCGCGAAGCGGATGGACACGTTGCCGCTGATCCCCGTGGGCAGCGAGTCCTTGTCCGGGCGCTGCGTGGCCAGTACGAGGATGACCCCCAGGGCGCGACCGAGCTTGATGATGAACTCGGCGTCGTCACCTGCCCCTTTGCCGTACTTGGGGTGCGCGAACAGGTTCTGGCACTCGTCGAACACGCCGACCAGCGGCCACAGCTTCAACGAGCGCTTGTCGGCAATCGCGCGGGTGATGCGCTTGTCCGGGCACAGGTCCCGCGGCAGCTTCTTGATCACGCCCGCACGCCGCATGACCTCGGCACGCAGCAGCTTCAGCGAATCCGCCGCGTACTTGATCGAGTCGTCGTCGATGCCGGACACGAACCGGTGACTGACGCATTCGAGCGAGTCCAGGTCGCCGGTGCCCTTGTTCTCGTGCAGCCACAGTTCCACCGACGGATCCAGCGCCGCACCACAGGCCAGCACCCGCACGGAGGCGGTCTTGCCCTGGCCGGGCAGCGATCCGACCAGGATGTTGTGCTGGATCATCGGCACCGACTGAGCACGTCCCCGCGGGTCGATGCCGAACGGGTTCCGCTTGAAGATGTCGTGCCGACGGGCGTTTGCCAACTGCCACTTGACGATGCCGGTCTTGGACAGGTCCCGGTCCCCCACCCACAGGATCAGGCGCCCCTCGTGCTCGTCAGGGTCGGCGTCCGGCCACACGCACCCCAGCGGTCGGCGCAAGCCGGAGGCGAGCCGGGAGCGCCTGTCGGCCACGTCCGCGACCGTGACCCCGAGCGGCAGGTCGATGTCCGCGCGCCAGCCCGGACCCTCGCGGGTGATGGGTGAGACGAACTTGATGCCGTCCTGGCCCTTGGCCACGGCACTGGCGATCTGGCCGATGCCGATGGAGGCCATGGCCTTGACCACGATGTCGCTGGTCAGCTTCTGTACCTCGGTCTTGATGACCGCGCGGGTGGCGAGCGGCGCATCCGCCGGCGCCCCGGCCCACCCGCAGCCGAGCACGGCCACGATGACGACGATGACCTGCGTCATCGGCTCCGCACCGAACACGAGGAACAGGCCCACGCCCAGGGCGAAGATGCTGCCGAGGATGGTGAGGATCATCCGCAGTCGGACACGCCGGTCCCGCTGCCGGGAGAGCTTCAGGTACTCGTCCACCTGCTCATTGGTGGCGGTGTACTGGCGCAGAGCCTCGCCCTCGGCGTCCACGGCCCAACGGCCGATCCTGCCCAGGGTGTTGAGCGCGCCGCGCGGGGCGCGCCAGACGAGTTTGGGCAGGTAGACGACCGGGACGCGGACCGTGTGGAAGGCGACCGTGTGCCAGGCGTGTCCGGCAAGCCAGCCGAGCGCTTCCTTGAACTCAGTGCGCGACTTCAGCCACGCCGGGAAGACGTCCAGTCGCTTGGAGTTCTTGATGCGGTCGATGACGCCGGGGCCGGACACGGTGGGCACGGCGCTGTCGACCAGGGTCGACCGTGCGTCGGGCGACTCGGTCGGCTCCGGGTCGGCCGACTTCGACGGCCGGGAGTCGGCCGACGGGTCGGCTGTCGAGTCGGGCGACCCGTCGCGCGCGGTGCGGGCCTTGCCGAGGTCGACCACCTCGCCCCCGGCAGGGGCGGGCGGGTCGGTCATTTCGGCTTCCAGACGGTTGAACAGTTCGTTGTCGTCGTCGGGGTGCTTCACTGAGACTTCCTTCCGGATCTGCGGGAGGTGGGCCCGGCCGAACGCTGTGGAGGTGAGCGGTCGGGCCCGTGTGGTGCGGTTCGTGCGTGCCCCGGGCCGGATTCGATCCGGCGCCCTCACGGCCGTGAATGCCGGGGCCCTCTGCCTGGTCAGGTGGCGCGCTGTTCCTCGGTGGCGATGCACAGGCCACAGATTCCGTACGAGGTGGGAATGCAGTAGCCGACATCGATCCGGCAGCGGGGGCAGGTGCGGCGGGCGAGCATCGCCAGCGCGAGCGCGCCCCACTTACGGGACGTCATCGGCCGGACCGGCTTGGCGCGGTCGACGCGGTAGAGGTACGCGACCCGCACGCCTCCGGCCCGTCGGTTGGCCCGCATCACCTGAGCCGCGATCGGCTGACCCCCCGGCCGCAGTCCCCGGGCCCGGAGCTGTCGGCGGGTCGACAGGCCGTCGGGGGCCAGGCGCCACGGGTAGGTGGGAATGCCGTGCAGGGTGCCGGCCGGGTCGTAGCACTTACCGAACACCGCGGACATCAGACCGCCGCCCCCACGCTCGGGGCCGCCGTGCGGGCACCGGCGCGGCCGGAGCGGCGTCCGGTGACGGTCGCGAACAGCCGACCCAGACCCGCGCGGCGCAGTCCGGCACGAGCCTGCTTGGCCGCGTACATCGCCTCATCCGCCCGCCGCATCAGCCCGGACAGGTCATCGGCGGGGAAGTCCGTGGCGCGGACCCAGCCGAGTGAGACCGTGGTGTGCACTGCCGGGTCCTCGCCCTCGACCGGCCGGGCGAGTACGCCGCGCAGCACGGCGAGCAGGTCGGCCACGGCGCCGTGTTCATCGAGCAGCACGGCGGCGAACTCATCGCCCCCGAGCCGGCCCACCACTCCGAAACGGCCGATGTGGTGAGCGAGCCGATCGGCGGTCGCCTTCAGCAGCACGTCACCTGCGGCGTGGCCGTGGGTGTCGTTGATCTGCTTGAACTGGTCGACGTCGGCCAGGACCACCACCGCACGCGGGTCCTTCAGCAGCACCGTGGCGCAGCGGGTGAAACTGTCGCGGGTGCGCAGGCCGGTGAGCGGGTCCCGGCGTGCAGTGTGCAGGCGAGCGCGCAGCCACCACACGTGGACCGCCCATCCCGCCGCCCCGGGCGCGCCGTACAGCAGGGCCGTGGTCAGGGTGCTCATGCCGCCGCCCCCTCGCCGGTGTCGGTGTCGGTGTCGGTGTCGCCGATCGGGTGCAGGCGCCGGCCGTCCGCGCGCTCGCCCAACAGCAGGTCCCGCAGGACACGGGAGTTCGCTGCCGAGCAATGCAGCGTGGTGCGGATCGCTTCGGCGTTGATCGCGTCATCCGTCCAGGCCGCGGTCTTCTCGCGCGCCTCGGCGAGCAATTCCGTAGGGGTCCGCGTCACCTTGGCGGTCTTGGCCTTGGCCTTGGTGGTGGCGCGCTTACGGGGCGCCTTGGGCGCGTCCGGCTTCGACGGCTCCGCGGCCCGCGGCGGTACGGGTGTCGTGCCGTCGCTCTGCGGGGTGAGTTCACCCAGCTTCAACAGCACACGTTCTGGGCGGGGCGTCTTGGAGCGCCACCGGCGACCGTGCCGCTCCCGGAGCTCCGCGCGGGCCAGCTGCCGCTCACGCTCCCTGCCGAGCGCGTCGGCGTAGGAGGTGACCTCCCACAACGTCATCCGGCGCCACAGGGCGAACGTGGACAGTGGGGCGAGCAGCCAACGGGAGCGGCGGATCTTCTCCATCCGGCGTCCGGTCACCGCACCGATCCGGGAAGCGTAGACGTGCGCGGCCACCTCGGACAGCACTACCCACAGCAGCGGCATCGTGCCGTGCGCCAGCTTCGCGGACAGCGACTGTCCGGCCGCGACGTTGAGCCAGCACGTGACACCGGTGAGGAACCAGGGCACAAAGCGCACCCAGCTCAGCGGCATGTCCATCCGGATCAACAGCAGATTCACCAGGGTGAAAGCCGGAATGGCCGCGTCGATGCCGATCGGCAGCATCTCCGGAGTGGCGAAGCCCCAACGGGCTCCGGCTGCCGAGACCGTGTCGAAGGACGCGATCAACCCCATCCCGCCGACGCCGACCCCCAGGACCACGGCAAGACCGAGGAGAACCTTCTCCTTACCGGCGAGCCGCGGCACCGCCGGACGCTCAATGGCCTGCGTCGTCATGACGCACCCCCCGCCGGCGGATTGACCAAACCGGTCAGGGCGGCGATCTCGTCGCCGGTGAGGATGTCGCGCTCGTTCATGGCGTGGGCCACGGTGCGGATCTCGCGCCACAGATGGGAGACCTTGCGGCGGGCCATGCCGCGCACCATTCCCCAGGACTTCCCGCCCTCGGGGACGTGGTCGCGACCGAGCCGAAACCCGTGGCGGGCGAGCATGTCGACGGCCAACTCACGGTCATGATCGGCCTCGCACGCGGCAGCACGCTCGGGGGTCCACAGCCCGTAGACCATGAGGTACTGCACGTGCACCAACGGTCCGGCCGCGCACTGTGCGGCGAACTGCCAGACGTCGGTGTCCTGCCCCTGCCAGGCGGTGTTGCCAGTGACCGCCCACCGGCCGGCAGGCGACTCCCAGGCGATCACCTCGCTCGTAAAGACGCGCATGCCGTAGGCCAGGGACAGCACGGCGTGACCGGCTTCGTGGAACGCCATGCCCAACCGGGCCTGGTCGTAGCTCAGCGGCATCTGGATGTACGGGCGCGGCTTGCCCGTGTGATCGGACAGTTCCTCAGCGGTGGGGGCCAGCGTCCTCACGCCGCCACCCCCTTACGTGCCGCGCGACGACGGGCCGGGCGAGCCAGCGGGACCACGTCGAACAGGTCCGGGTTCTCCTCGATGACCTCCGCGGCCATACGGATCAGGTCGTCGGGAAGGCTCGGGTCGTCGGCGAGGATGTCGCGCGCCGCGTCCTCGCGCGCCGCTCGCTCTTCGTCCGTCTCGCCCTTGACTCCGAGCCACAGCTCGACCGGGGTACCGAGTGCCAGTTCCGCGAAGTCCTCTGCAGAGGTGGCTTGTTGATGGCCGATGTACGTACGCATGGACGTTCTCCTGCGTCGATGGGACAGGGAGAGGTCCGGCGACAGGCGACCTTGCTGGGGAGTCCCGCCGACGGACACACACGTGCTCAGGACAGTGCGGACCCCGGGGACTACGCTCCGTTGCACCACACTGAGGTACATGTATTACGTGTTCCTCATAATGGAGAGAGGGGTTAGCCCCGTCAAGCCCTTCGGCTGTTCGAAGTTCTGCGAGCCCCTCCGCTCGACATGCCTAGAGACTGGCTTCTCCGACGGCGACACTCGACTTCGCGCCTGTACGACCTGGGTCGTCCTTAGCTAGCGTGAAGTCGTACCAAGTCGTCCCATCTGGCCGGAGGTTGGCGTGTCGAACGAGCGACTGCGCGGCGCGATAGTGGACTTGGGCTTGACCCTTGATGAGGTCGCCCAGCGGCTCGGAGTCGCATCCAAGACGGTCGAACGCTGGATCAACGAGCCAGAACGCAAGCCCTATCGCCGCTTCCAGTACGCGACAGCCTCCCTGCTGAAGTGCGAGGTGTCATACCTGTGGCCAGATGAACGCACATCAGCCGAGGTCACCGCCTCTGGCAACGCGGAGCTGGTCAGGCTCTATCCACATAGGTCCGTCGTGATGCAAACCCTCTGGACGAACCTCTACTCCAAGGCGACCCGTCAGTTTGACCTGTTGGTGTACTCCGGGTTCTGGCTCACGGAAGACGCGACGTTCCACCGCATCGTGAAAGAGAAGTCAGCCGACGGAGTGCCCATCCGCCTCATCCTTGGAGAGCCCACGGCGCCAGCCGTTGCGGTCCGCGGCGAGGACGAAGGGATCGGCGCGGCGATGGCAGGCAAGATCCGAAACGCCCTCATCAACTACGGCCCGCTCTTCGGCCTCCCTGGGGTGGAGTTTCGGCTGCACGGCACGACCCTCTACAACTCGATCTACCGAGCCGATGACGAGATGCTGGCGAACGGGCACCTCTACGGCGTCGGCGCCTACATGGCCCCCGTGCTGCACCTGCGACGCGTGCCCGGCGGTGAACTCTTCGACGCCTACGCTGAGAGCGTTGAGAAGGTCTGGGAATCGGCCCGCCCGATCTCCTCCCCTGCCGATTGGGAAGGCACTGCCTGATGAGCCGCATCGACTACTTCCGCGACCCGAACGCTCCTCAAGCCAACTCGGTGGTGCCCTCGGTCACTGCGGTCGTACGAGACGACGCGGGGCGGTTGCTACTCATCCACAAGACAGACAACGACCTGTGGGCACTGCCCGGCGGTGGCCACGACATCGGCGAGCGCATCGGGGAAACTGTCGTCCGTGAAGTCGCGGAAGAGACCGGCATTGATATTGAGGTAGACAGCATCGTGGGGCTCTACACCGACCCTGAACACGTGCTGGCGTACGACGACGGAGAGGTCCGGCAACAGTTCTCCATCTGCTTCCGGGCCCGCCCCGTTGGCGGCTCTCTGCGTACGAGTAGCGAATCAAAAGAGGTCCGCTGGGTTGCCCCAACGGACCTCGATGGACTGGACATTCACCCGTCGATGATGCTCCGCATCCGGCATGGTCTCGACGAATCGCGGCACCAGCCCCACATCGGCTAACCGTCGACAGAGACCTGCACCAACCGGTCCTCAATGCGCTTCGCCGCTGCGTGGATCTCAGGAGCCGCGCGCTGAATGAACCGCCCGACAATCGTGTCAGGTCCGTACCGCTGCACAATCTCGTCCAGCCTCTCGGCCGGCATGGTCTGCCTACCGTCGGGGGTCGTCGTCATGTCGCAGTACAGCAGGGCGTCCACCAGGTCCGGGCGCTCCAGCTCGAACTCCCCCTCAAGCTCTTGCCTCAGTCCGCGCTCCTCGGCTTCCAACAGGGCGCAAGAGTGGTGAGCCACGAGACGAACGACCCGCTCGTCTGCCCTCTCCTGGTCCCGGAGGAACCGCGCACCGTCCAGCGGGTGAAAGCCCGTGGTGGCGATGGCTGGCGAGTACCCGATGTCGTGAAGCACTGCGGCGGCTTCAAGCAACTCTGCATCGGCACCCAGGATCGACCTAAGGGAGCGAGCGCGCTCGGCAACCCCCAGCGAATGAGCCCACCGACGCGGGAGCGGATCAGACAGCAGCGATTCGGAGAGCGAGTACGCCCACTCAGTCAGTCCCATGACGGCCAAGGCTACGGCCGAACCGCGGGAGCTGGGAGAGCGCGTACTGTCCGCCCCTTGCCGTGGACTGTGGCAAGTAGTCCGTGCCCCTCCATCTGGGCCAGAACCCGGCGCACCGCGGTGCGCGACGCTCCGAACCGTTCGCACAGTTTCGCCTCAGACGGGTACGCGTCGCCCACTGAAAGCGAGTCCTCCTTGATCACATCGGTCATCCGTTCCGCGAGAGACCGACGATCGCCACCCCGAACGACGCGCCACCCGATGCCGGGCGCCGACTCAACAACACTGTCGGCTTCGAGAACTTTGAGGGCACGACGGATCGTGTTGCGGGAGACGCCATGCACATCCATGAGCTCAGCCTCAGACGGCAGAGCACCACTGCCCGCTCCCGCTTCGATCTCGCTTCGCAGCGCCTCCGCGATGACCAAGTAGGTTCCACGCGGGCTGGCTTCCGGCACTTCAGCTCCTCTCGTTCCGCCCGATGCTCGCTGTCAAGAGTGCCACCATGCCGCGCAGCGCATCGACGAACAGGAGTGTCCCACGTGTCCGGCTGTCCGGTTAGAGCTCTCACCTGCATAAACGGGCCGGACAGCTCTCAGCGCGGGTGTCCGGGCTGTCCGGTCGCAGACGGCCGTGCAGCTAGTTATGGCAGCACGCGAAGATGATCATCAATTGGTACTGTTGACGGGGGAAGTGTCGTGATTAGGAGCTCGTCAGCAGCACGCTTCCCAACCTTGCCAGCCGCCGAATATCGCGTGCTTACAAGCCTCTTAGTGATACGCCAACGCCGCACCCCTAGATCCACTCGGTCAGATTCCAAGGGATTCATACGGTCATGCGCGTATAGCCATGCACTATCAGTAAGCGATGGGTGATTATCGTAGCTCAGCAGCCACCTGAACTGAGCCTTAGTCCTAAGGTAATGAGCGAGGCCGAGATGCAGAAATTCCGCACCCTTTCCTGAATCTACTACCCCAGAACTGCCGTAGCCACCTCGTGGGTCAAAGGAAGTTCTGTACAGCAGTGATGACTTATCAATGTACGGTGGGTCTAGATAGGCGATCACCCGTGACGGAAGCAGTTGCGGATACCGCTCCGGAACATCATCGAGCGTACGCCTCCAGTCCTTACGCCAGACATCGACAAGTCGCCCGATATCGTACAGGTGGCCAACGTAACGAACGCGCTCGGCAAGGGCTTCTGCATTCCATCGACACCCGATGGGATATTTGCTTTCTTGCGCTCGGCCGCCAATAGGCCCAGCTTTTCCGTGCAAAATCCCCGAGAAAGTAGTTCGATTTAGGAAAAGGCATTGCATAGCAGCCGCAAGGCGACGGTTGCGCGGCGCCATATCGGCTGGCGGCTTCCAATTCCTCCAATAGTCCCATCGTTCGACAGCAGTAGGACCTCCGAACTTCACAAAGCGATTCCACTCATCGTACATACGGTCCACCAGCCGCTCTGTATCCTCGGCTGCAACCTGCCAAAAAGCAGTGACGAGCGGATCGGCGTCGGCGAGTAGGATGCGATCAACGGTACCGTCGCCGATCATCCGCAATGAGGCAGAGGCTCCCCCCGCAAAGGGCTCCACGAGCAAATTGATCTCAGGGACCTCGCGTGACTGCTTCGCTGAAGTGATCACTCGCGCGATCACAGGAGCAAGTGCAGACTTGGCGCCTGGGTAACGAAGGGGAGATTGGTAGCGCCCGCGTGCAAGACCGTGATCCACTGAGGCCAAGTCCGCGGTAATCGCCTTTTCATGGCCGTTGATCGCGTCACCTGTACCCAAGAGCGCAGCAGTTCGCGCCAGCTCATCGGTTGCAGTGGCCGCGATCGGCTCTGTCAGGGTGGACATGCTTGTATTCTGCCTGATAGCGCCGCCACTTGGTACATGGCACTACCTCTTGAAGTAGGTCGGTGGCTGTACCGCCTGCATGTCAAGCTTAAGCCCCGGAATGTTCTGCTGAGCCATCATGGTCAGAACCGAACGACCAACTCCGAGCGGGAGCGCTGCCGCGGAGTGCGCCAACGCCACCGGAATGACCGCATGTTGGTACATACGGGTTCGCAACGAGTCCAGCACCTCGCAAATCAGACGAAGCGTCGGGTACGCGTCCCAGCCCTCAGCAGCGCTGCTGCCATCGTAAGGACTGACTCCGGGCGCCGCAGGCACCGTGATCACCAGTGGGTCGCCGGCCTGGGTGCGATAGATGAATCTCCGTCCGTAGAACTCATCCACCCCGTAGTGGTTACTCTCTGACCGGCCCGAGATCCGATTGATGTAGTCGTTAGTCAGACGCATCGCGTGGCCAACAGGAATCCAGTCAGCGATCTGCTCGGCGTGTTCTACGAATGCTCCGCTCTTCTCAATCCCGACCATCAGCGGAGCAACTAGGTCCTGAGCCTTGCACCAACTAGCGAGATCTCCAAGGTGCTCCACGAAACGTCGCTTGAGTGGTGCCAGTGGACCGTGCAATGCGAGAGGCCCATCAGTGACAAAAATCGTATGCCGGAGGACCTCAGGAGCCGAATCCGCGAAAAAGTTCAGGTAGCACAAGGTCATCAGCCGCTCAGCCACGCTCATCACACGGCCCATGGGTGTGAAGTTGGATCCTTCGACGTTGTACTCTTCATGCGTGCGAAGCGCGTCAGAAAGGTACAGCGCGCCGCCGCAAGATGGACAACTACCACCACTCGCTGCCACGGTGAGCTGTGCTCCATTCGGGGCGGATTCACCGCAGTTGGGACACACTCGGAGAGGAATACGTTCCGCACGAGCTTTTCGGGTTCCGTACAGCGCGAGAAGGCCGTCAGCCAGAGTCATGGTGGTACTGGAGTCGAACCGAGAGCTCATGAGAAAAGCGTCGAGCTCACTTCGCCAGGTATCGACCCCACTCATTCCAGGTCGCACGAGTTGCGACCCGGGCAGCGCAACGTCGAAAGCGTACTCTGTTTGCGACTTTCGAACAGCGCGGGGGTCGATGTAGCGCTCAACAGCCAGGGCACGGAAAGCGTCGAGCTGCACCATTGAGCCAGCTACCCTCAGGTAGCCAACCTTGACGGTCGGATGGTCGCGCGTGGCCTCAACCTCAGTATCTGATCCGTCAACTGTGATCGAAAAGTCGACATCTTCCGGGTCACCCACGCGAGGTAGGCCTTCCAGGGGAAGACACAAACTTTCGATCTCGTCCTTGCTGTTGGGCCTGGAGCTGGTTATCTCCCACCGTTGCAAAGCGGCCTTCACCGCTTCGTTTCGGACGGTGTCCACATGACCGAGGCGAGAGGCCTTCTCTCCGGAGTACGGCATGGGTTACCCGTCGCTTTCTGCCGCTGAAATATCGGCAAGGCCAGCCGCCTTGCGAGCCTCGTTGACCATTGCATGGTCAAACTTAGCAATCTGTGCAGGGACGATGTACTTCCCCGAATACGTCTTCATACGGACGAAGCCCACGTCTTCTGCACGAATAATGCTCGGAGCCCATACCTTGAAGTCGTAGTAGTGGGAAAGCTCGCGGGTTTCGTGATCAGAGTTCAAGTGCGCCACTAGCCAGTTAGACGTGTTGGACAAGATGCGCTTGTCAACAGACGTAACCTCTTGCGTGGCGTAGATCAACCCCATCTTATATTTTGCAGCTTCCTTGGAAAGTCGCACCCAAGGGTCGTCAGCCACTTCCCGTCCTCCACGCTCAAACAGGTTGTGAGCTTCCTCTACTACGATCTGCATTTCCAGCGGGTCCGAATCCTCTCGGAACCGCTCACCCGCCTTATTGAGCAAGTGTGTAACAATCCGCTCCGACATGACCTTGGCGACAAGCTCATTACCACTTGACAGGTCAACAATCGATAGACGACCCGCGACCATGTCCTGCCAGAGGAGTTCCGCTACGTCTCCTGCCGACTCGGCGCCGTGAAATGGCCGAATCGTCCTGATGGCTGACGTTACACCCGTGTATTCATAGACCCCAAAGATATCCGGGAAACGCGAGTTCTCGTCGTGCCACTTCGGAAACTCGGCGGATCGCTTACCCACCCAGTTAGCAAGAGCTAGTGCAGCGGTAGGCGAATTGACGGCATACTTGCCCCTCCCGGCCGGCGCAATGGCATTCGGGTTTTCCTTCAGGAAAGCATCAGCCTTGTCCTGGGGCAGAGCAACGTTGAGCGCCGGGAAGCGAGGGGTTGTGAAGCCACATTTGGCGAGCAACCCATAGAAGGCTACGAGCGCCCAGCCCCAACGGTTATGGGCGCTGAAGTCCTGACGGTCTGGTTCAGTCAGGTCTGCGGAGCGAAAGCTCTTGGCGTAGTTAGTGTTTACCTGCGCGGTCGCGTCGCTTACAAGGCTCCACGCCGCCTCCAGCACGTCGCGGTCATAGAAGTTTAGTCGAAGTGTCTTCTCGCGGGAATCGCTCGGATCTGGAACAACCTTGTAGATTCTCACGGTCCGATCATCATCGCCCAGCAAGCGGAGCCCCGTACCGTCCTGCCGATTGACGTTTGCATACTCACCTTGAGGGTCGAAGATGAGTTGGCCTATTGAACGCTGATGCTCAGAGGCGTATCGGTGAACGGCTGTCGCAAGCGTCTTGATGGTGTTGGACTTACCTGTCCTGGTCATACCAAATACTGCGGTCTTGCGCCCAACGAAGTCCGAAACGTCAATGCGAACGTCCGCCTGGTCGGTGCCAGCAATCAGCGCCTTACGCCGCGTGGCAGCGAACCGGACCTTGCCAATGGCGAGGGAATCGCGTTCGTCGGCGGCCGCTGGGTATGAAGCTAGCCACGACAGGACGTCAGTCGACGGCAGGAATACCTGATATCGAGCAGAGACAACAACATTGTCGATATCGGCGCCATATTCGACTCGCGCATCTCGTGCGTCTGTCTCGGTATAGAAGGTTCCCAAAACCTCACAGTCGAAGGCAGACTGCTGGAGCTCGTTCCGCGTCAGGACGTCCGTGACGTCATCAAAGTCAACTCCCGAGGCACCAGCGTCGCGTACGACGGCAAGCCGGGTTTGAATGAGCTCAGACTCGTTGGGAAGCGGCGCAGTACCACGAACGCGGAGCAAGATGATCTCTTGATCTTCAAGGATGAACCCAGCCTCCGTGCTGTCCCCGGCCACTGCAAGCAGAAAGCCACCCCGAGGGACGCCGCCAGCCTCATGCTTCTTAAAATCGTCGGTAAGGACCACCGCTGAGTCGTAGTCCAGTCGGAAGATTCCGCCGACCGGCCTACAGCCTTGATTGATCAGAGCCGTCAGAGGCTTCCTGAGCTGCGTCGAGTGCTGAACCTTCGCCGCGATCCCTGTCACGCGGTCCCTCCCTCATCCCCCCGCGCACGAGCGCGACGCTACGTCCGATGTCCCCGGTAGGCGCGACAGATCGTACTGCTGCCTACTGACAGTCAGTTTCGGCGTCAGCGACTATGTGTGTGGCAAGTTCAGCTCAAGTGACCGAAATTGATCGATTGGCTCACACATCAGACCGATCCACCCCTTCCAAAACATCTGATTACACCCCTCACTCCCACAAACAGCAGAGAGAGATGGAAGTGCGACTTTCCGAGCCATACGGCCAAAGCGGCTGTAACACTCAGGGGGGTGTCGCTCCACCTGCATAGGACAGTCTGTTCGTCGAATGGCGTAACTCTCTCGGAGAACCGCCGCGGTACCTCGAAGCGCTGCTATGCGCTGCACCGTCTCCGCTCATCGGCGCGCTCGGGGCACCAGCGGTAATAGCTGTCGTCGAGGTTGCGGCTGTGCGTTGTTCGGCCGTGCTTGGGTCGCCATCCACGCCAGTAGCGGGTGTTGCAGCGATTGCACAACGGCGCGCGTACAAAGCCGTGCGTGTGGCAGTGATCCCATACGCTCGCCCGCACGGTCATGCAGCTCGCGCACATGAACTGTGCAGCGGTCGGCCAGTTCCGTCGGCCGGCAGGATCGACCCGGTAGTGCTCACCGGCCAGCTCACCGTGATACACCACCGCGTCCGCGTCGCTCCCTCTCGCGCCGTAGACGACCGCAGTACGGGTGCACTCGCCTTGCTCGGCCACCACTGCATCGCCGACACGCTCGAACCAGCCTGCGGCATCCTGTCCGTGATGCTGCCCCAGACATGAGCACTGGCATTCAGCGCCTGTTGCTTCCAGACATGCCCTGGTGCATTGCGACAGCCTCGACATATCTCGGTAGAGCACGATGAACCCGTACCGGTCGACCGCCGCCGTCACCAGCCGCACGAGGCTGCTGCGTGGCAGGTTCCATCGGTCGCCGTTGAACTCCGGGGAGCGAATGCCCAATGTCTCGTGCAGCCAACGGCGGTTGCCCTTCCGAGGCGGGATCTTGGCGACGACTTGCCCGTTCAAGGGGAGCCACACCATCGCCACCGCTCCGAGCCCGGGTTCCGTTACTACACGTCCATCGACGATACGTACCGGTAAGTCGGCCATCATGATGCAAAGGTGACATGCCCATTGGCAGTGAGGAACCCCGCCTCCGAGCATCAGACCGAGTCTGGCGGTTCCGCTCGGATTCAGGCACCCCCTCGCACGACAGCCCCCCAGTGTTGCAGCCCGTCGGCGAAGCCGACCTCTCAATCGCAGGAGCCGGAGGCGACTTCCGATCTAGGCCGCCTCCCATGCACGCACCCTGGCCCCACTACGGACCCACCCCCACCTGATACGCACTATCTGCGATACACGGAGCCACTGCCCACCTCTCGGGATCAAGGGACCCCCTGTTCAGAGGCCGTTCGCAAGTCGAACTCTGATTGTGCTCCGGAGCCGTGTGCGCAGGTTCGAATCCTGCCGGGGGCACCCCGCATAAGGTGCCCGAGGACCCCGCCATCAGCGCTTTCGCTGGGGACGGGGTCTTGGCGTTTGTGCAGGCGGATGCCGCCCGAAGCGGCCGTATGTCGGGGTCCGTGGACGAGCTGTGGACGGGATCTTGGAGCATTCCCGCAGGTGATGAGACTCATTGGAGTCAGGTGGGCCCACTCTTCGTTATCGTCGTCCCGGTCTTGGACCGTGCCGCGGGCGGGGAGCCTGAGCGTTGCTGGAGGCGTCGTGTCGTCTTCAGGGGCTGTCCGCGGGCAGATTGAATGGACGAGTTGGGGGATCTCGTGGATGTGACCACGCTTGCCGTCGCGCTCATCAGCGTCGGAGGAACCCTGGGCGGAACTCTGGGCGGGGCGGTGCTCAGCCAGCGCGCCACCCGAGAGCAAACCCAGCGTGCCGATCGCGAACGCGCAGAGGACCGCGACGACCGAGCGCAGGAAGCCAGGCGGGATCTCTATGCCCGACTGAACGCGACGGCTCGCGCTTACCGAGTTGCCGCCCGGGACGCGGTCCTGGCAGCCGAGCGTGGTGAAGGCATCGAGCAAGCAGTCCTCGACACGGCCAAAGAAGCCTGGTCAGAGCAATACTCTTTGGCGCAGATGGCACTACCGAAGGACGTCCATCAGATCGCCTCAACTCTCAACAGGGCGCTCGGAGTCGGGTATTCCGTCGTAAAGCAGCTGCCGACCAGACCTGACCCAGATGGGTCGTACGACCGGGCCAAAGACTGGTTCAGCCGCCCGCTGTCCGACGGGGTGTATCTGTTGCAGGTCGCTCTGCGCCATGACCTCGGCGTCGAGGTCGAGCCCGACTTCGAGCACACTCGTACGCGAATGCTGGCTACGCTCGACAGCGAGCGGAGGAGCCTTGAGCGCCTGCTCGCCTCTGAACTGGCTCAAGCCACACGTTCTGCTTGACGGGCAGGACAAGCGACGGAAATCCCCTGGGCGTGGCCCCAGAGGCTCGGACACGACAACCGAAGGTCCACCCCGGTAAACCGGGCCGCTCGCCGGTGGGGTCCCGCCGCAGGCAGTACGCGACTCGCCTCGCCCCCCCCTCTTGAATGGGGGACGGGACTCGCCCCCCGTCGCCGGGGATGAACCCCTGGGCGAGGGCGGGGGGCGGAGTGCGCACCCCATCCGGCTATTGGGGGTACGGGGCGAGGGGCCCGGGCGCGGCAGGCGCCCGGTGGGTCAAGTGGCCTGGTCGTCTAGCGGGTGGGGACCGGACGGTCGTAGACGTTCTTCGGGGTCGCGATTTCGGTGATGGCTCGGGCGAGTAGGGAGGATGGTTCCTGGCCCTCGGTGGTGATGTCTGTGTTGATCATGATTACCAAGGTGGCGTGTTGGGACGGCAGGTAGACGGTCACGGTCTCGTAGCCGGGGATGGAGCCGTTGTGGCCGATCCAGCCGCCGGATTTGAAGATGCCGAGTCCGTAGCTCAGGCCGGGAAAGCCGGTTGGGAGTGTCTTGAGTCGCTCCGCCTGGGTTTCGGGGCTGAGGAGCTCGCCGGTGGCTACGATCTTCGCCCAGCGGCGCAGGTCGTGCAGGTTCGAGATCATCGCGCCGGCCGCCCAGCCCCAACTGGGGTTCCAGTCCGTGGAGTCGGCGACCTCGCCGCTCAGCGTCTGGTTGGTGTAGCCGCGCGGGTGCGGTTCGGGGAACTCGGCGCCCGACGGGAGGAGCGTGTGGCGCAGGTGGGCCGGCCGGAGCACCTGCCTCTCGATGACGCGCGCGAGGCGGTGGCCGGTGACCTTCTCGATGACCAGGCCGAGGAGTACGAGGTTGCTGTTGGAGTACTGGAACGCCGTCCCCGGCTCGAAGGTGTTCGCGTGCTTGAAGCCGTACGCGAGCACCTCCTGCGGGGTGAACGAGCGGCTCGGGTCGCTCAGCAGGTCGTGCACGAAGTCGTCGTCGGCGCTGTACGGGAACAACCCGCTGCGCATCTCGGCCAGCTGCCTCAGCGTGATCCCGTCACCGCCGGGCACTCCGTCGACGTAGGCGGAGATCGGGTCGTCCAGGCCGATGCGACCCTCGTCGACGAGCTGGAGCAGCGCGGTGACCGTGAAGGTTTTGGTCTCGCTGCCGATCCGGAAGAACTTGTCGGTGGTCATCGGCTCGCCGGTGGCGGTGTCGGCGACGCCGGTCGCACGGACGTAGCTTCCCTTGCCCGGCATCCAGAGTCCGACGACGACGCCGGGGATATCGGCCTGCCGGCGGACCTTCTCGATGGCCGCGTCCAGTCTGGCGGTCAGTTTGTGATCGAGCTCCGGCGGGTGTTCGTCGCCCCTGTCATGTCGGGCGACTGCCGCCGACGCGCTGACGGCCGTAGCGGGAATCGCTGTCATCGGAGCCAGAACGGCCGCCACGAGCAGGGTGGCGGCGAAAACACGGCGGGAGGGGGTACGTCGCATGCGGGGGCGCCTCTTCCAGGTCAGGGGCTGAGGTCGCAACGTCACCATCCGGCCCCTGGGCGGAGGTCTCCCTCGGGCACGCGTTCGGCGAAGTCCACTCGTTCGGAGCCACGCGGGGTTCCGAGGCGTCCGCGGTCCGGACCGGGCGACCCCGGGCATGCAGATGGGGCCTGGGTCAGCAGGTCTCGCGGAGGTAGCCGTTCGTGCCCTTGGGCAGGACCAGCTGGTCGCGGCGGACGATGCTCAGAGTGGTGCTCCAGTCGGCGCACACCGTGGACAGACCCTTCGCCGCGTACTCGACCACGAGCACGTTGTTGTCGAAGGCCTCGGCGAACTCACCGCATTCGTTCCACTCGCCGCACTCCTCCACCACGGCGAAGTCCAGGCCTACGGACGCGCGGTCGGGGACGAGCTCGAGGGTGTTCTTCTGGGCCACGGCCAGGCCCTTCTCGTGGGCGTGCGCCGACAGCAGTTTCATGAACGCCTTGGCCTGGGTGGCCGTGAGGTAGTCCGGGAAGCGGGTGAAGGTGTCGTAGTTGTCGGGCTCGACGGCCTTGTAGCCCTTCTCCGCGCATTGGTCGATCCAGGTGTTCACCTTGGCGGCGATGCGCTTCCGCTTGGCGGCGGTACGTACGTCCAGGACCGCCTCGCCCCAGTCCTTGTCGTAGACGACCTTCCCGTCGGCGTCGCGCAGCAGCAGGTCGGGGTCCCAGTCATCCTCCGCGTCCTCCTGCGCCTGGAAGGCGTTGAAGTTGCAGATGTTGTAGACACCCGGCGCGGGCGCGTCCTCGTGGCTGCGGCTGACCACCTCCACTCCGGTCGGCGGGGTGTACGTGCCGCCGACCTGGTAGTCCCACCGCACATGCTTCGGCGGTGGCGTCACCGCACTCGCACCCGTGGCCTTGCCTGTTCCCGTTCCCGTTCCCGTGCCCGCAGCCGCGGAGGCGCTGCCCTGGTCCGACCCGGATCTCACCACCGCGACGGTCAGGCCGGCGACGACCACGGCCGCGGCGACGCTGACGATGATGCGCCGCCCCCGACGTCTGTGACCTGGGTGGGTGCTGTCCGTCTCCCCCGCCCCGCCGGCGGTGAGCAGGCCCGGCGGAACGGGGCGCTCAGGGGAAACCTGGCGGCTGGTTCCCGCCGAGCCGGCCGCTCCCGGCCCGCCCAGCACACCGGGCACGCCTGGCCTGGCCGACACGTCCGGCTCAACGGCACCCGGCAACGTCCGGAGCAGACGCTGCAGTTCGGCGAGGTCGGGCCGGGCGGCCGGGTCCTTGTCCAGGCAGCGTTCGGCGATACTCCGGAGCGGTTCGGCGACGGCGTCCAGGGCCGGTGCCTCGTACATCACCTGATAGCCCGTCAAGTACGGGCTGCTTCCGTCGAAGGGACGGCTGCCCGTGGCCGCGTACACCAGCAGCGACCCCAGCGAGAACACGTCCGAGGCGGCCGTGACATCGCGGGGCGAGGCGAACTGCTCCGGCGACATGAACGGCGGCGTGCCGATCAGCCGCCCGGTCACGGTGAGGGCCTGGTTGTCGACGGCGTGCGAGATGCCGAAGTCGATGACGCGGGGGCCGTCTTCGGCCATCAGGACGTTGCTCGGCTTCAGGTCACGGTGCACCACGCCCACCCGGTGGATGTCCCGCAGCGCCTCGACCAGGCCCAGCGCCAGCACGCGCAACCGGCCTCCGCGCAGCGGACCGTCCGTGTTCACGGTGTCCGCCAGCGTGCGGCCCGGCACGTACAGCGTCGCCATCCACGGCTGTTCGGCATCCGGATCGGCGTCCACCACGGGGGCCGTGAACGCCCCGCTCACCCGGCGGACCGCCGCGACCTCCTGCCGGAAGCGCGTCCGGAACTCCTCGTTCTGGGCGTACTGCGCGTGCACGACCTTGACCGCGACCCGCCGCCCCGAGTCCGAGCGGCCCAGATAGACGACGCCCATTCCGCCGCTGCCGAGCCGTTCGACCAGGGCATAGCCGCCTATGGACTCCAGATCGCCGGGGCTCGGGGACATCGCGGGTCACCTTTCCCATGTGCCGTGCCTCGAAAAGCTGTTCAGTGAGGATCAGACTAGTGCCGAGATCTCTCAGCTTGTCGTCCAACCACAATGCCGGTGACCCGGGGCCGAGTTGGCAGCTGAGCGGATGGGCGCGAGGACCGCGCCAGGCAGTGTGCCCCTGTCCGTCTCCATCGAAGACGACCTCGCCTCAATCGAAGACGACCTCGCCTCAATCGAAGACGACCTCGCCTCAGCGGGGCCGGACCGACCGACCGGGTTCCACCACGGAATGACGTGGACAAGATCTATGATTACCGAATAAATCGGACATCCCGGTCCGGTCGATCGGGTGGCCGACAGGCGGACTCCGTCCGGCCCCACCCGACAGGCCGGATCCAACAGCCGCGAGGCCCGGCTTCTCTGACGGCGCGTCGGAATCTGTGACGCTTTCCCGGCCTCTTCAGCCGGTCCCGCTCCCGCGCTTTCTCCGGAGGAGCACCGTCGCATTTCGGGTGACATTGCCTCGGGTGACATTGCGCACAATAAGGGTGGATACGTCTAGGCAAGCGGTTGTTTGTCGCTGACAGTTGGGCTGGACATTTCCTATCCAACCGGCAAAGAAAGCTTCCGCTCGTATGCGAAATTCTTCCGACGTCCCCGTGCAGCCCCACCCCGTCACGGTCGCCGAAGTGATTCCCGGTGATCTCCTCGCCCTGTCGGAAGAGGACGTGGCGGCGGACAAGTGGTACGTGGTGATGCACACCCTGCCCGAGAGCCCGCGGACCATTCGGCTGGCCCTGCGGCCGCCTCTCGGGGGAAGTGATCACGAGCGGGTGTTCCGGCGGGATCACCAAGTGACGGTGGGGTGCCGGCGGATGGATGTCGCCGGGATTCCTGAGATCAGTTCCACCGATCTGGAGACGGTGGAATTCAGGGACGGGGATCAGGTCACCTCGCTGCGCGCCGTCGACCCCGGGGCTGTCGAGGAGTCGTACAGCCGCCGGTGGGGGCAGTGGTACCGGCACCTGGAGAGCCGGGACGAGGAGCCGGTGTCGGACTCAGGGCTGCGGGAACGGGTCGCGCGGGAAGTCGCGGAGGGGCATGTCGTACGGCATCTTCCGCGGCCGCGGGCGAGCGCGGGCCCCGGTTCCGCGCGGCCACGGCGGGTCGTCGTGACCGGGCTCGGGGCCATGACGCCGCTCGGGGTGGGCGTGGACGAACTCTGGCAGGGGCTGGTCGAAGGGCGTTGCGGGATAACGGAGTTGGAGGGTGCGGAGTTCGACGGGCTACCCGTGCGGACCGCGGGGAGTGTTCCCGTGGATCCCGCGGGGCTGCTGCCCCGGCCGCAGGCCCGGCGGATGAACCGGGCCGCGCAGTTCGCCGTGATCGCCGCGCGGGAGGCCTGGCAGGACGGCGGTCTGGATGTGGCCGGGACGGTCGAGAGCGGGCTCGAACCCGAGCGCGTCGGGGTCAGCGTCGGCGCCATCCTCGGGGATGCCTCCGTGCTCGTCGGCGGTGACCGGCAGCTGCGGGACAAGGGGCCGCGCGCCGTGTCACCCCTCACCACGCCGATGACCGTGCCCTCGCAGGCCGCCTCGCAGGTGTCGCTCGCGCTGCGGATCACCGGCGAGGCCCGCACCGTGAGCAGCGCCTGCGCGTCCGGCACCGAGGCCATCGGGCAGGCCATCGACCGCATCCGGTACGGGCATGTCGACATCGCCCTGGCCGGCGGCGCGGAAGCCGTGGTCACCCCGGCGATCATGGCCTCGTTCGCCGCGATGCGCGCACTGTCCACCCACGCCCTCGGGTCCACCAGCCCTTCGCGGCCGTTCGCGAAGGACCGCGACGGCTTCGTCAACGGCGAGGGGGCCGGCTTCCTGCTGCTGGAGGCCGAGGAACACGCGCGGGCCCGTGGCGCCCGGATCTACTGCGAGGCCGCCGGATGGGGACTGTCCGCCGACGCTCACCACATGGCCGCGCCCGATCCGTCCGGCAAGGGTGTCGCCCTCGCGATGCGGCGGGCCGTACGGGACGCCGGCGCGCATGTCGTGGACGTCGTGCACGTCAACGCCCATGCCACCGCGACCTCCGACGGTGACCTCGCCGAGGCGGGTGCGCTGCGGGCCGTGCTCGGCGGGAGCGTCCCCGTCACCGCGCTCAAGGGGCACCTCGGTCATCTGCAGGGCGCCGCGGGCGGGGTGGAGGCCGTCGCCGCCGTGCTCACTCTCCACCACGGCCTCATTCCGCCGACCATCGGCTGTGAGGAACAGGACGACGCCATCGAACTGGACGTGGTGACCAAAAGTCCGCGGCCACTGCCCGCGCTCGGCGACCTCGCCCTCAGCAATTCATTCGGATTCGGCGGCCACAACGCGGTGTTGGCGCTTCGACGGGTTGGGTGATTCGGTCGGGCGTATTTCCCCCGGGGTGGGAGGCCTGCTCTCAGGCGGGCGCGTGCTTTGAAGGGGCGTGTGCTTGAGGGGGCGTGTGCTCTGAGGAGGCTCGTGCTCTGAGGAGACTCGTGCGCTGAGGAGGCTCGTGCCCTGAGGAGACTCGTGCCCTGAGGGGGCTCGTGCGCTGAGGACGCTCGTGCTTCAGGCGGATGCGCGCTTTCGGGGGGACGCCTTCTTTGCCGCGGGGGGATTTTTCGCCGTGGTCTTCTTCGCCGCCGTGGTCTTCTTACCGGCGGCGGTCTGGGCAGTCGACTTGGTGGCCGACTGCTTCGATGTCGCCTTCGTCGGCGACTTCGAAGCGGCCTTCGTTGTCGTCTTCTTCGCCGTGGTCTTCTTCGCTGCCGACTTTTTCGCCGTCGACTTCTTTCCGCCGACTTCCTTGGGGGCCGTACGGGCTGCCCCGAGCCGGGTGACCTCGGCGGCTTCGCCGGTCTCGGCGGACTCCCCGGCCTCGGTGCTTTCCTCGCTCTCGCCCCGGGATTCCTTGGCCGCGCGCACGCTCTTCTCCAGGGCGGCCATCAGGTCGAGCACCTTGCCGCCGGTCTTCTCGCCGGTGGGGGTGGCGGGGGCCTCCACGCCGGAGGCCTTGGCCGCGATGAGTTCGTCCACAGCCTCGCGGTAGTCGTCGTGCAGGTCGGCGAGGTCGACCTCGCCGAGGGTGTCCATCAGGGCGTCCGCCAGGTCCAGTTCCTTGTCCCGGACGGTGACGGCGGTGTCCGGGGCCACGTCCTGCGGGGCGCGGATCTCGTCCGGCCAGAGCAGGCCGTGCATGGCGATGACGTCGTCGACGACACGGAGCATGCCCAGGCGCTCCCGGCCGCGGAGGGCGAACTTCGCGATGGCGACCTTCTGGCTGCGTTTCAGGGCTTCGCGCAGGAGGGTGTACGGCTTGGCGGCGGGGACGCCGTTCGCGGACAGGTAGTACGCCGTGTCCATCTGGAGCGGGTCGATCCGGTCGGCCGGCACGAAGGCCACGATCTCGATCGTCTTGGCGGTCGGGATGGGCAGCTGGGCCAGATCCTCGTCCGTGATCGGGATCAGTGTGCCGTCCGCGTCCTCGTACGCCTTGCCGATCTCCCCGGACGTGACCTCGCGGTCCTCCGCCTCGCAGAACTTGCGGTAGCGGATCCGGCCGCCGTCGTCGAGGTGGATCTGGCGGAAGGAGACCGAGTGGCTCTCCGTGGCGTTCACCAGCTTGATCGGGATGCTGACCAGGCCGAAGGAGATAGCGCCGTTCCATATGGATCGCACGTGCAGCACCTTCCACTCGGTTGCATACGTTTTCAGACATATCTTTAGCTTTTGGTGAGATTGTCATCGTATGACGCCTATCACCGTGGTGGAGGGGCGAAGGCTCGCACTCAGCAATCTGGAGAAGGTCCTCTATCCGGCGACCGGCTTCACCAAGGGCGAGGTGCTGCACTACTACGCGACGACCGCCGACGTACTGCTGCCTCACCTCCGGGACCGGCCGGTGTCCTTCCTGCGCTATCCGGACGGGCCCGACGGCCAGGTGTTCTTCGCCAAGAACGTGCCGCCCGGTACGCCCGAGTGGGTCACCACCGCCGAGGTGCCGCGGTCGGAGGGGCCGGCGCGGATGGTGCTGATCCAGGACCTGGCGAGTCTGATGTGGGCGGCGAACCTCGTCACCGAGTTCCACACACCCCAATGGCTCATCGGGGCGCCGGGCGAGGCGGACCGGCTTGTCTTCGACCTCGACCCGGGGGCGCCGGCGACCGTCGTCGAGTGCTGCGAGGTCGCGCTGTGGCTGCGGGAGCGGCTCGCCGCGGACGGGATCGAGGCGTACGCCAAGACGTCCGGGTCGAAAGGGTTGCATCTGTTGGCGGGGCTGGAGCCGACGCCCTCCGGGCGGGTGACGGAGTACGCCAAGGGGCTGGCCGTGGAGGCGGAGAGGGTGCTGCCGGGGCTTGTTGTGCACCGGATGACGCGGACGTTGCGGGCGGGGAAGGTGTTTGTGGACTGGAGTCAGAACGCTGCGCGGAAGACCACGGCGGCTCCGTACACGCTGCGGGCGCGGGCGGAGCCGACGGTGTCGGCGCCGGTTACGTGGGGGGAGGTCTCGGCGTGCCGATCCGCTTCCCAACTGGCGTTTCTGGCGGCGGATGTCGCTGCGCGGGTGGAGGAGTACGGGGATCTGTTGGGGCCGCTGCTTGATCTCGGTCAGGCCAGTGCGCTGCCGGCGGTGTGAGTGGAGTGCGTTTTTTCGCCCCCTCCGCCCCTACCCGTCCCGTACCTGGGGGCTGCGCCCCCAGACCCCCCTTCGGCCTGGACGGCCTCGTCCTCAAACGCCGGACGGGCTATCAGGGAATGTTCATACCCTTGTCCACGTATGCCGGTCCCTCGCCATCGCGTGCAGCGCCTCCACGTCTGCCGGTTTCAGGACTCCGCCGTGGCGGGACAAGGTCGCGAGGTCTGTGTCCTGGAGGATTCGGAGGTTGCGGAGTGGGGCGGTGATGTTCAGGGTGGCCGGGCCTGCCAGGGCGAGGACGGGGTGGACCTCGGCTGTGAGGGCGTACGAGGCTCGGTCGGCGTCGGCGCGGACGCGGCGGAGCAGGGGGTGCGGCTCGCGGCGGCCGACGGTGACCATCGGGTCGGCCACCAGGACGCGCTGTTTACGGGCGTACAGGGCCCGTACGGAGAAGAGGCCGCCGGGGCCGATGACCAGGTGGTGGAGGCGGTCGCCGCCCGGGAGCGGGAGGGAGTGCAGGGTGTGCCAGCCCGCGCCCTCCAGGTGGTCGAGGGCCTCCCCCACGGCCTGCTCGGCGGCGAGCGCGCGGCGCCGCGGGTCGGGGCGGAGGCGGCGGGCCGGGCCCGGGTCGCGGTCGAGGGCGATCACCAGCGCCTCGCCGGGGCGGTTCGGGGCCAGGTCGTCGTCCGGGTGGAGGGTGAGGCGGGCCAGCTCCGCGGGGGTCGGGACCGGTGGCGGCCCCACCGTCACCGGGCCGGTCAGGAACGGGCCGAGCGCGTCGAGCACGTCCTCTCTGCGGTCCTCGCTGAGCAGGTTGACCCTGGCCGACTCCCTGTCGTACCAGGCGACGTTCCTCCCGTCGGTCAGACAGACGTACAGCCGCTCCTGGCCGTGCCGCCAGGTCGGTATGACGCGCAGTCCGTTCATGCACCATCACCCCATGACCATGGGAACAGGCGGGGTGCTCCAGGGGCAAGAACCCGGTTACCTTTGTGAGCAGTTGGGGGAGTTGGTGGGAGGCGCCGTTGCGGACCCGCAGAAGACCATCGGATGTGCCGGCCCCGGACAGCCCGTGGAACGAGATCGTGCCCGGCCTGTGGATGGGCGGGCACGCGTTCGCTGGGCGGTCCGGGGACCCGGAGTTCGCCGTCGTACACGATGAGTTCGACCTGGTCCTGACCCTGCTGCGGCTTCCCGGGCACGGGCCGGACCCGGGCGTCGAGCACCATGTGTGGCCGGTCCCGGACGGGCCCCTCGACGGTACGCAGCTCGCGGGCGTCATACGTCTCGCGCAGGCCGCCGACGACGCGCTGGAGGACGGGCGCCGGGTCCTGGTCCGCTGTTTTCACGGCTACAACCGCTCCGGGCTGGTGGTCGGGCACGCACTCATGCGCGCCGGACACACCGCGGACGAGGCGATACGGCTGATACGGAGCCGGCGCTCGCCGTGGGCGCTGCACAACGAACTGTTCGTGGAGTACCTGCGGGCCGGGCTCAGCACGGCCCGGCTTCTTGAGGAGCTCGCGGAGCCCTGAGAAGCCCGACGGGGCCCGGCGTCCCAGTGCCGGTGGGCAAGAGGACTGAGCAAAGGGATGAACAAACAGGACTTCCCTGCCAATAAAAGGACTTCCCTACGAATAAGGTGTGCGGGGCGAGCCTCTCGCCTCCCCTCCCCTTCGCAGGAGCGCAGTGACCCACGACCGCCGCGCAGTCACGGCCCGCCGCGTACCCAGGGCTTTCGCCCTGCTCGCCGCGGTCCCGCTGCTCGCGCTGGCAGGCTGCGGGGACCAGGGTGAGCTGCGCGGAGCGGGCGCGACACCCACCGCCGTGGGCCCGTCCCGGCTGTGGCCCACGCTGACGCCCGCCACAACGCCCGCGCTCGACTACGGCGAGGCGGACACCGAGGTCGTCAAGGGCATCGAGGCCGCGCACGACGACATCCGCGAGGTGGACCCGGTCGCGGTGCTCAAGGCTCAGGTCGCCGCCCATGCTGACGAGTACACCGGCAAGACGGCGCTGTACCCGGAGACCGCCGAGCGGCTCGGGGACTGCACAGGCCCGTCCGGCGCGCGGGGCAAGGGCTGCCCGGTACTCCAGGCGTACTACCGCGATCTCACCGGCGACGGGAAGGACGACCTGGTCCTTGCCTTCACGCTGCCCGAGGACCAGTTGACCGTGCGGGTCTACACCTTCGAGAGGCACCAGCTGGTCCAGGTCATGAACACCACGGACTCCGTGATCGGCGTCGAGTTCGCGGGCCGCGACCTGATCGTCCGGGCGGCGTCCACCCTGCCCGGCTACGAGTACCGCACGGTCTGGTCCTGGGACACCCACCAGCACGCGATGCTGGCGACGCGCGACGAGATCCTGCGGGTCGGCGACCCCACCCCCACCTCCGCCCCGTCCCCCACCTCGACGCCGAGCGCCTCCCCGAGTGCCTCATGAGACGCCCCCTTCAGCAGCTGCTCCAGCGCCTTCCCCAGTGGACCGCCACCCTGACCTGGAAGGCCGCCGCCTTCATCACGGTGATGTGCTGCGGTCTCGCCGCCCTCCTCGGCATCCTCGTGCACGTCTCGGTGTCCGACCAGACCGTGGGTGAGGCGCGCGACCGCGCGCTCGACCGGCTCACCGAGGCGACGACGGCGTACGAGGCGGGGGACCGGCTGCCGCCGAGCGCGGGCGTCGATCTCCCCGGGCTGCCCGAGCAGTTGCGCGAGCTGGCGGCGGACGGGCGGCGCGGCACGATGGTCAGCGACGACCAGGACCGGCGCCCCACGATGTGGGCGGCCGGGCCGGCCGACGGCGGGCGGGCGCTCGCCGTCCAGTTCGACTACTCGCAGGGCGCCCACGCCATCGAGGCGCTGGACCGCGCGATCGTCTGGTCCTCGGCGCTGGCGATCGGCGCGACGCTGCTGGTGGGAGCGTTCGCGATGACCCGGGTGACACGGCGGCTGCACGCGACGGCGCAGGTGGCGCGGCGGATCAGCGCGGGTGACCTGGACGCGCGCGTCAACGATCCTCGTACGGTCGTGGATCCTCGTACGGTCGTGGATCCCCGTGCGGTCATGGATCCCCGTGCGGTCGCGGATGCTCGTGCGGTCGTGGATGCTCGTACGGTCGTGGACCCTCGCGGTGTCCTGGAACTGGACCCTCGTGGTGTCGACGGCCCTCGCGCCGTCGACACCGGCCGCCGTACGGACACCCCGCGCGCTCGGCCCCCCGCCCGCCGCCAGGACGAGGTGGCCGCCGTCGCCGCGGCCCTCGACTCCATGGCGGCGTCGTTGCAGGGCAAGCTGTTGAGCGAGCAGCGGTTCACCGCGGATGTGGCGCACGAGCTGCGGACCCCGCTGACCGGGCTGCACGCGGCGGCCGAACTGCTGCCGCCGGGGCGCCCGACCGAGCTGGTCCGCGACCGGGTCGCCGCGCTGCGCACCCTCACCGAGGATCTGCTGGAGATCTCCCGCCTCGACGCGCGCAGCGAGCGCCTCGACCTGGACTGGGAGCCGCTGGTTCCGCTGGCCGAGCGGGTGGTGCGCGCGTCGGGTGCCCCTACCGAGGTACGGGTCGTACGGGATACGCGCGTGGAGACCGACCGGCGCCGGCTCGAGCGGGTGCTCGGGAACCTGGTGGCCAATGCGCACAAGCACGGTCGGGGGCCCGTGGTGCTGACGGTCGACGGCCCGGTCGTCACCGTGCGGGACCACGGTGACGGCTATCCGGAGTACCTCGTGGAGCACGGGCCGCAGCGGTTCCGTACGGAAGGCGGTGCGAGGGGGCATGGACTCGGGCTGACGATCGCGCTCGGCCAGGCGGAGGTGCTGGGTGCGCGGCTGGCGTTCGCCAACGCTCCCGACGGCGGCGCGGTGGCGACCCTGACGCTTCCTCAGACCCCCCAGGCCCATCATGCTCCTCAGACCCATCAGACCCATCAGACCCATCAGGCTCCTCAAGCCCCTCAGTCCCGTCGGCCCCCACGGCCTCCTCACCCTGATGGCCTCTAAGGCGCCCCGAGAGCCGAGAGGCTCCGCGCTCCCCCGAAGCCCCGATGGCGCATCGTGAACTGCGCGCATCCCGACCCCCTCCTAATGTGGCGATTAGTCAGTTTCGCCCCCCTCCTGGAGGAGTCCCCATGTCCCCCAAGCCACTGCGGTCGACGTACACCCGCCTCGCCATAACTCTCGCCGCCGGCAGCCTCATCGCGCTCGCCGGCGCCACCCCCGCCCTCGCCGACGAAGACTGGGACCCCGGGAGCGGCGACAGCCGCGAGTGGGACAACGGGGACTCCGGACGGGATGACGACGACGGCCGGGACTGGGAGGACGGCGGCAGGGACGACGACGGCCGCGACTGGGAGAACGGCCGGGACGACGGCCGCGACAACAACCCCCGCCGCTACAAGGGCCGCATCTCCGCGCGCGGCGGGCTGGCCCTGCGTACCGCGCCGAACCGTGGCAGCCGGGTGCTGCGCGTCGCGAGGTACGGCGAGGTCGTGCACATCTTCTGCAAGACCTCCGGCCAGTCCGTCGACGGCAACCGCCTCTGGTACCAGCTCACCGACGGCACCTGGGCGTGGGGCGCCGCGCGCTACATCGACAACATCGGGCCGGCTCCTCGCTGGTGCTGAGCCCGCACCAGGTGCTCAAGGTACTCAAGGCGTGTACGACGCGTGAGGCGCGCAACGTACACCGGAACAGCCCGTTTATCACTATATGACGGGACATCAGGATCGCCGCTTGCTACGTTCCGGACATGATCCAGCCCGGAATGTCCGGAACGACCGTGGCGGCGGACCCGCCCGCCCCCGCTGTACGCCTGCCCAGGCGCCGTGGCATCGAGTTCACCCTCATCGTCCTCGCCGTCCTGCTCAGCGTGTACGGCTACTGCGCAGTCGGTCTCGCGAAGAACGGCACCGTCCCGCCCGGCGCCGCCGGTTACGGCGCCGGGCTCGGCGTGCTCGCGCTCCTCGCGCATTTCGCGGTGCGCTTCCGGGCGCCGTACGCCGATCCGCTGCTGCTCCCCATCGCCGTACTCCTCAACGGCCTGGGCCTGGTGCTGATCTACCGGCTCGACCTGGAGACCCCGCGCGACCAGGCGGCCCCCGCCCAGCTCATCTGGTCGACGCTCGGCGTCGCGCTCTTCACCGCGGTCGTGCTCTTCCTGCGCGACCACCGAGTCCTGCAGCGCTACACGTACGTCTCCGTCGTCACCGCGCTCGTCCTGCTGACCCTGCCGATCTTCTTCCCCGCCGTGAACGGCGCCCGCATCTGGATCCGGATCGCCGGATTCTCCATCCAGCCGGGCGAGTTCGCGAAGGTACTGCTCGCGCTCTTCTTCGCCGGCTACCTCGCCGCCAACCGCAACGCGCTCGCGTACACCGGCCGCCAGATCTGGCGGTTCAAGCGGCTCCAGCTCCCCACCGGGCGCGTCCTCGGACCGATCGTCGCGATCTGGCTGCTGAGTGTGGGCGTCCTGGTGCTGGAGCGGGACCTGGGTACGTCACTGCTGTTCTTCGGCCTGTTCGTGATCCTGCTGTACGTCGCCACCGGCCGCACCGGCTGGATCGCGGTGGGCCTGCTGCTCGCCTGCGTGGGCGCGGTGGCCGTCGGCTGGCTCGAACCGCACGTCCACAGCCGGGTGGAGGACTGGCTGAACCCCTTCGCCTCGATCGAGGCGGGCGAGGGCCCCAACCAGCTCGCCCAGTCCCTCTTCGCGTTCGCCGCCGGCGGGATGCTCGGCACGGGCCTCGGGCTCGGCCACTCCATCCTCATCGGCTTCGCCGCCAAGTCGGACTTCATCCTGGCGACGGCGGGCGAGGAACTGGGCCTGATCGGCCTGTCCGCGATCTTTCTGCTGTACGCCCTTCTCGTCGAGCGCGGCTACCGGGCCGGCCTCTCCCTGCGCGACCCCTTCGGACGGCTCCTCGCGATCGGGCTCGCCTCGATCGTGGCGCTCCAGGTCTTCGTCATCGCGGGCGGGGTGACCGGGCTGATCCCCCTCACCGGCATGGCGATGCCGTTCCTCGCCCAGGGCGGCTCCTCCGTCGTCACCAACTGGATCATCGTGGCGCTGCTGATCCGGATCAGTGACTCGGCGCGAGGGCAGTACGACGGGACGGGGGCGCCGTGAGCCATCGGGAGGTCGTTGCGTTGTGACGCGCTACATCCGTAGAGCTGCCGCCCTGTGCGCGGTGCTGCTTGTCGCTCTGCTCGTCAACGCCACCCGCGTCCAGGTCTTCCAGGCCCGGTCGTACGACGACAATCCCGCCAACCGCCGCCATCCGATCGCCCGTTACGGGCAGCCGCGCGGTGACGTGCTGGTCGGCGGCAGGCCCGTCACCGGCTCCAAGGACAGCGGCGAGCAGCTCCGCTATGAACGGACGTACAAGAACGGGCCGTTGTACGCGCCCGTCACCGGCTTCGCCTCGCAGGTGTACGGGACCGCGTTCCTGGAGGGCGCCGAGGACGGCATCCTGTCCGGCAGTGACCCGATGCTCGCCCCGTTCCCCCTTTGGAACGACTTCACGCGCTCCCAGAACCCCGGCGGCAAGGTCCTCACCACCCTCGACCCGGCCGCACAGCAGGCGGCGTACGAAGGGCTCGGCTCGCGGCGGGGCGCGGTGGCCGCGATCGAGCCGTCCACCGGGAAGATCCTCGCGCTGGTGTCGACGCCGTCCTACGACCCCGAGGTGCTGTCCGGGACGGGCCCGGCGGTGGAGGAGGCCTGGGCGCGGCTCAACGGGGACGAGAGCAAGCCGATGCTCAACCGGGCGATCCGGCAGACGTATCCGCCGGGGTCGACCTTCAAGGTCGTCACGGCCGCGGCGGCGCTGGACGCGGGTGTGGTGACAGATGTCGACATGCCGACCGACTCACCGAACCCGTACACCCTGCCGGGTACGACTACGACGCTCACGAACGAGATCGAGGGCTGCGAGAACGCTTCGCTGCGGTATGCCTTCGAGTGGTCCTGCAACACCGTCTTCGCGAAACTGGGCGTGGATGTGGGGCTGGAGAACATGACGCGCACGGCGGCGAACTTCGGCTTCAACGACCGGAAGTTGAGGATTCCGTTCGCTGTCGCGCCGTCCAACTTCGATATGCGGTTGGACCGTGCCCAGCTTGCGCTGTCCTCCATCGGGCAGTTCGACACCCGGGCCACGCCTCTTCAGATGGCGATGATCTCGGCGGCCGTCGCGGGTGGCGGCGCCGTCAAGTCGCCCTATCTGGTGGCGAAGACGACCACTCGCGGTGGCGCCACGGTGTCCACCAACGGGCCCAGGACTCTGCATCAGGCGATGAATCCCTCCACCGCGCTGCGGTTGCGTGAGCTGATGACGGATGTGGTGACGGAGGGCACCGGCACGAACGCCGCCATCCCCGGCGCCGCCGTGGGCGGCAAGACCGGCACCGCCCAGCACGGCATCGGCAACGCCGGTACGCCGTATGCCTGGTTCATCTCCTGGGCCGAGGCCGACGACTCCATGGGGGCGTCGGTGGCCGTCGCGGTCGTCGTCGAGGATGCGGCGGCGGAGCGGGGGAACATCAGCGGGGGTGGGGATGCGGCACCTATCGCCAAAGCGGTGATGGAGGCGGTGCTTGGGCTGTGATGGAGGTGGGCTTGGGCGTCATGGAGGCGGTGCTTGGGCTGTCGTGGAGGCGGTGCTTGGGATGTCGTGGAGGCGGTGCTTCGGCTGTCGTGGAGGAGGTGCTTCGGCTGTCGTGGAGGCGGTGCTTGGGATGTCGTGGAGGCGGTGCTTCGGCTGGGAGCGGTTGGGGGTGGCGTTCGGATCGTGAGAATGGGGGTGCGGTGTTCTTTTGGGCCGACCTATCGTTCGGTTCATGACTGACATCGCGTACGAACTCGCCCAGGTCAACATCGCCCGGCTCAAAGCCCCTTTGGATTCCCCGCAGTTGAAGGACTTCGTCGAAGCACTCGACCCCGTGAACGCCGACGCCGACGCGGCGGACGGGTTCGTCTGGCGGTTACAGAGCGACTCCGGCAACGCGACGGACGTGGCCGTCTTCGGCGACGAGTGGCTGATCCTGAACATGTCCACGTGGCGGGACTCGAACGCCCTGACGGCCTTCATGTACCAGGGGCAGCACCGCGAGATGCTGGCCCGGCGGCGTGACTGGTTCGAGCGGGTGGAGGAGGCGATGTCGGTCATGTGGTGGGTTCCGGCCGGCCACCGTCCCACGGCGGCGGAGGCCGAGGAGCGGATACTTCACCTGCGTGAGCACGGGCCGACCGCATACGCGTTCACCTTGCGGAAATCGTTTCCCGCCGAGGGCGCCTAGGTGGTGCTTGCGGGAACGGGTTGCCGGGCGGGGGCTTCGACGGGCCTGGTGCTCTAGCGGTCCCTACAGGGCTGTATTGCCGATTTCTCGGTGGCATAGGGGTGAATCGGGGGCAAACGTGCGAGGCGGCCAGGTCTGCGCACCCGGTGGGGCGCAAAGACTGCGGCGTCCGCCCATCGGGGTGGCAGGCCAGACCACCGTTCAACGCGAGGCAGGACCCATGAAGTTGACCTACCGTTTCGCAGCCGTGTGTGTACTCACGCTCGGATCCCTCGGACTCGGCGGCGAGGCAGGGGCCGCGCCGCACGACGTCGGTCCCGTGTCGACCTTCTGCAACAACCCCGTCAACCTGAGCCTCGTCGCCACGCCCGGCGGGAGTGGGCTCCTCGGAGAGGTCCTCGGGAGTCTGGGACTCGGTGGGGCGGGCGGCGAGACCGGCGCCGGCGGCACCGGGACCAGCACTCCTTCCGAGGACGGCACCGCCACGGGTGGCGAGGGCGGCTCGGCCACGACCTCCAGCGACCAGGAAGCGAACAACAACCGTTGCGGCAAGAGCGTGGACATCGACCAGTCGCGCAGTGTCGACAGCGGCACCGACGGTGGTGGTGAGCAGGTCGTCGACGGCAGTCGGCGCGCTTGATGATCTGAATTACCCGGCCGGCTCGTGGTGCTTCCTTCCACGGGCCGGCCTTGCCGTGTCCGCTCCGGGGCCTCAGAGCACCGGTTCATCCGGGTAGACGTGTCGTCAACAAGTCGCGTGAGAGGTATTGACGGGCTTGCTGACACGCAGTCTCATAAGTTGTGCCCGCCGGTAACTCATGGCGATCCGGTACGACTTGGATGGGGACAGCAATGGCCGAAGGCGGAATCGGTGGTCTGCGCGACGCGCTCGGGCTGCTCAAGGACCGGGAGCAGGTGGCCGAGCGGCTGCTCGACTCCTCCGCCAAGCACTCCTTCGACCCGGACAAGGAGCTCGACTGGGACGCGCCGTTCGAGGACGGCAAGTGGTTCTGGCCGCCGGAGCTGGTTTCGCTGTACGACACCCCGCTGTGGCGGCGGATGGGCGAGGAGCAGCGGATGGCTCTGTCGCAGCATGAGGCCGCGGCGCTGGCGGCGCTGGGGATCTGGTTCGAGATCATTCTGATGCAGCTGCTGGTGCGGCACATCTACGACAAGGCCGCGACCAGTGCACATGTGCGGTACGCGCTGACCGAGATCGAGGACGAGTGCCGGCATTCAAAGATGTTCGCTCGGCTGATCACCCGGGGCGGGACGCCGTACTACCCGGTGAGTCGTCTGCACTCGAATCTTGGACGCCTGTTCAAGACCGTTTCCACTACTCCGGGCTCCTTCACCGCGACGCTGCTCGGTGAGGAGATCCTTGACTGGATGCAGCGGTTGACGTTCCCGGACGAGCGGGTGCAGACGCTCGTACGAGGGGTGACGCGTATCCACGTCGTGGAGGAGGCGCGGCATGTGCGGTATGCCCGGGAGGAACTGCGGCGGCAGATGGTGACGGCGCCTCGGTGGTCGCAGGAGTTCACCCGGGTGACCTCGGGTGAATTCGCCCGCGTCTTCTCCGTCGCGTTCGTCAATCCCTCGGTCTATACGAATGTCGGGCTCGACAGGCGTGAGGCGGTGGCTCAGGTTCGGGCGAGTGGGCATCGGCGGGACGTGATGCAGACCGGGGCGAAGCGGTTGACCGAGTTCCTGGATGACATCGGGGTGCTGCGGGGGGCGGGGCGGCGGTTGTGGAAGGCGTCGGGGCTGCTGGCCTGAGTCCGAGTCCAGTCCGGTCCGGTCCGGGCGGTGGTGCCTGCCGCCGGGGGGTGGGTCGGGGGCGCGCCGGTACATCCGCCCGCATCCGGACGGATCGACTGTCGGGATGCAAGGTGCCGTTGGGATGGGATCCGTCCGGATGCGGGCATTTGATGTACCGACACGGCCCCTTCCGTGCTTCGGCGGCTGCGGGTGCGTGGGGGACGGCGCCCCCATCGTCGGCGCTCCGTCCCGCCGCCGCGCCGCCTTTGGCTTCGGCTTCGGCTTTCGGTAGTGGGTGGGGGCAGTGTGGGCTCGTTCTTGGGTGGGGCGGTTACGCTGCCCGGCATGACCTCCGCGGCTCCCACCCCCGCTTACCGTCGGCTCAGTGTCGAGGAGCGGCGTAGTCAGTTGCTTGAGGCGGCGTTGTCGCTCTTTGCTCAGCGGGCGCCCGAGGAGGTGTCGCTCGATGATGTGGCGGAGGCGGCGGGGGTGTCGCGGCCGCTCGTGTACCGGTACTTTCCGGGCGGGAAGCAGCAGTTGTACGAGGCTGCGCTGAGGTCTGCGGCGGAGGAGCTGGAGCACTGTTTCGCGGAGCCTCCGGAGGGGGCGCTGACGGAGCGGCTGTCGCGGGCGCTCGACCGGTATCTGGCGTTCGTCGATCAGCATGACGCCGGGTTCAGTGCCCTGTTGCAGGGCGGCAGTGTCGTGGAGACGTCTCGGACCACGGCCATCGTGGACGGGGTTCGGCGGGCCGCCGCCCAGCACATTCTTGATCATCTGGCTGTGCGGGACCCGGGGCTGAGGCTGCGGATGACCGTACGGATGTGGATCACCGCCGTGGAGGCCGCTTCCCTCATCTGGCTCGACGAGGGGAAGGAACCGCCGCTGGACGAGTTGCGGGACTGGCTGGTCGAGCAGTTCGTGGTCGCGGTTGTGGCCACTGCCGGGCGGGATCCGCAGACCGCTGCCGTGGTGAAGAGCGCGCTCGCCGGGGAGACGGGGGGCGGGGTCGTGGGTTCGTTGGCGCGGCGGGTGCTCCCCGTGATCGGCGATGCCGCGCGGCTGTTGTGACGATTGTTTTTGTGACACTGGTGCGGTGAAGAGCGAAGACACTCCCTTTGTCGGTGGGCCGCTGGACGGGCGGGTGCTGCCTGTGCTGCTCGGGGTCACCGGGCATCCGCCCAAGGTTTATCGGGTTCCGGTTCCGGATGCGGGTGGCGGGCCGCCCAACGTGCTCGTGTACCGGCGCGTACCGGCGAGGACGAATGGGCGGCTCGGGCTGCTGCATCAGGGGTGGCGGTATGAGTACGACCCTGAAGGGAACGTGCGGCGCGGGGGCAGGTGGCCGTGGTCCAAGTCCGGCGGCACGCCGGGTGTCAACGCTGACGAGTGACCTTCTTCGGCCGAACCGACCACCCGGCGCGCGCCCGGGATGCGCGCGCTCGATCCTTCCGGTGAGAGGTGGACGGACCACCCCCGCACCGGAGGTGATGACGTGTCAGGAAGGCTTCTGCGTCTGGTCTGTACGGCGGCCGTTACGGGCGTGACCGCCGGCGCGCTGGTGGCGTTCTCGCCGGCTGCTTCCGCTGTTCCCGCTCCCCCGGAGCCTGGCTCGCGGTCTGTCGCCTCGTTGCTGACGGATCTTCAGCGGCTTTATCGGGACGCCGAACGCGCCACCGAGACGTACAACGCGACCGAGGAGAAACTGAAGAAGCAGCGGGCCGAGGTCGTCCGGCTGGACGGGAACCTGGCCAAGGCCCGCCTCTCGCTGCACGACAGCCGCGACGCCGCGGGACGGCTCGCGCGGCAGCAGTACCAGGGCAGGACCGAGATCTCCTCGTACGTACAACTCCTGCTCGCCCGTGATCCGCAGCACGCGCTCGACCAGGGTCATGTGATCCGGCAGCTCTCTCTTGAGCGGGCCGAGACCGTGGAGCGGGTGGTGGGGAACGAGAAGCGCTTCGACGGTCTTGCGCGCGAGGCTCGCAAGGCTCTGGACGGTCAGCTCACCCTTGCCGAGCGGCAGAAGAAGGCCCGGGATGATGTGCGCGGTCGGCTGGAGGATGTCGAGGAGCTGCTTGCTTCGCTGACCGTCGATCAGCTTGCGGAGCTGGCCGAGTTCGAGAAGTCGGGGGAGGCCGCGGCGCAGAAGAAGTTCATGGCCTCTGGTGCGCTCAGCAGCGGTGTGCGGCGGCCCTCACGGGAGGGTGAGGAGGCCCTGCGGTACGCCGTCGGGCAGATCGGGAAGCCGTATGAATGGGGTGCGGAGGGGCCTACGTCCTACGACTGCTCGGGGCTGACCTCGCAGGCCTGGGAGAATGCCGGGCGGCCCATCCCCCGGACCAGCCAGGAGCAGTGGGCCAAGCTGCCGCACATTCCGCTGAGCGACCTGCGGCCGGGCGACCTGGTGATCTACTTCCCTGAGGCCACCCACGTCGCCCTCTACCTGGGCGACGGGGTGGTGGTGCAGGCTCCGCGGCCCGGGACGAAGATCAAGGTCTCGCCCATTGCCGCCAACCCGGTGCTGGGTGCCGTACGCCCCGATCCGGGAACCAACTCCCAGGAGCAGTACACGCCGCCCAGGCTTCCGGAGGGTGCCATGGAGGGGTCGGACACCGGGTACAGCGCCTCATAGGACCTCATGGCACCTCATAAGGGGCGCGGGGAACTGCGCGCCCAGCCACAGGCCGCCCGCACCCGGGGGGAAATCGCTCAGGCCCCTGCGACCGAGGCGAGGTACGCCTCCGTCTTCTCCGGCTCGTAGAAGAAGTTCTCGAAGTCGGCCGGGTCGTTGAACCCGTTCGCGAAGCGGTCGGCCACCGGCGGGAGTTGGCCTGCGGCTCCGATGAGGTTCAGGACGTGCTCCGGCGGGGCGCCCAGCATGGCGTTCGTCCACTTCGTCACGTGCTGGGCCGTGTCCCAGTAGCGGTCGAACGTCGCCCGCATCCAGGTCTCGTCGAACTCCTTCTCCCCGTGCTCGACGATCGAGGCGAGGTACGCCGCGGCGCACTTGGAGGCGGAGTTGGAACCCTGGCCGGTGATCGGGTCGTTGGCGACGACGACGTCCGCGACGCCCAGGACCAGACCGCCGCCGGGGAGGCGGCCGATCGGGTTGCGGACGGTGGGGGCGTAGCGGCCGGACAACGTGGCCTGGGCGTCGGTCAGTTCGGTCTTGGTGGCCCGCGCGTACTCCCACGGCGTGAACCGCTCCATGAGTTCCAGGGTCAGGGAGAGGTGTTCGTCCGGGTCCTTGACGCCGCGGAAGACGTCCAGCGGGCCGCCGGGTATGCCCTCCCAGAAGAGGATGTCGGCGTGGCCGGAGGTGGTGAGGGTCGGCATGATGAAGAGTTCACCGACACCGGGGACCAGGTTGCAGCGGACCGCCTCGTACTCCGGGTGCTCCGGGCGCGGGCCCAGACCGTGGACGTACGACACCGCGAGCGCGCGCTGCGGCTCCTGGTACGGGGAACGGGAGGCGTCCCGGCCGAACATGGACACCAGCTCGCCCTTGCCCGCGGACACCATCACCAGGTCGTACGTACGGGCGAAGTAGTCGAGGTCGGAGACCGCCGCGCCATGGATGACGAGCTGGCCGCCGCGCTGGGCGAACGTCTCCATCCAGCCGGCCATCTTCACGCGCTGGTCCACCGACTGCGCGTACCCGTCGAGCTGGCCCACCCAGTCGATCGCACGCTGCGAGGGGCCCGGGTCGAAGGAGCCGGGGGCCGCCACCGAGACGCCGAGTCCTTCGATCTTCGGGGCCTGGGACTCCCAGAAGTTCAGCTGGAGATCGCGCTCGTGCTGGAGTGCCGTGTCGAACATGCACTGCGTCGACATGACGCGGCCGGTGCGGATCTCGTCCGCCGTCCGGTTCGACATCAGGGTGACCTCGTACCCGTGCGACTGGAGGCCGAGGGCGAGCTGGAGTCCGGACTGGCCGGCTCCGACGACGAGTATCTTCCGCATACGGGTGGTGTCTCCTACGGCTTGGGCGTCCCTGAGCCGCCCCGAATCGGGGCTGAGCTTCGCTGATTCGGGGCTGGGCTTCTCTATTCGGGCGTGACTGCGAGCGCGTGGCCCACCAGGGCCAGCAGGGTCTCGACGGCCGAGATCCGGCGGCGCGCGTCCATGATCATGACAGGTATGTGCGGGGGGATCGTGAGGGCCTCGCGCACGTCCTCGGGCTCGTACCGCTGGCTGCCGTCGAAGTGGTTGACCGCGACGACGTACGGCAGTCCGCAGCTCTCGAAGTAGTCGAGCGCCGGGAAGCAGTCCGTGAGGCGGCGGGTGTCGGCGAGGACGACCGCGCCGATCGCGCCGCGCACCAGGTCGTCCCACATGAACCAGAAGCGCTGCTGGCCCGGCGTGCCGAAGAGGTACAGGACCAGGTCGTCGTCGAGCGTGATGCGGCCGAAGTCCATGGCCACGGTGGTGGTCAGCTTCTCGGGCGTCGCGCTGAGGTCGTCGGTGTCCTCGCTGGCCTGGGTCATCAGCGCCTCCGTCTGGAGAGGCGTGATCTCGGAGACCGCGGTGACGAGCGTGGTCTTGCCCACGCCGAAACCGCCCGCCACCACGATCTTCGTCGCGATCGGGGCGCGGGTGCGGTCGGTCTGCCAGGCCTGGAGGTTCTCATCGGCATCGGGGAGCCGCGGAGTTACCGGGTCAGGCTCGTCAACTGCCTTGGGGAAGGCGGTTCTTGGCGCGCCCTCAGAGACGACGGAGTCCATTCAGCACCCTTTCCAGCAGAGCGCGGTCCGGCTGTCCCGTGCCGTGACCGGTTCCGTACACACGGATCTTTCCCTGGTCCGCCAGGTCGCTCAGAAGCACCCGGACCACGCCGAGCGGCATCTTGAGGAGAGCTGCGACCTCGGCCACCGTTCGCATCCGGCGGCAGAGTTCGACGATGGCCCGCATCTCGGGCATCACCCGGGTCTCCAGCGAGCCATTGGGCAACTCCCGGCGTTCTTCCGGGGCTTCGAGCGCCGCGACGAACGTCTCCACGAGCAGGACGTGACCGAAGCGGGTGCGTCCCCCGGTGAGCGAGTACGGGCGTACGCGGGCCGGTTTGCGGTCGCTGCCTCGGACGGGGAGCTTGGGTGAACGACTGCCGCTGCCACTACTCATCGGGCGCTCCCCGTCGACTCGATCTCCGGTTCAGGCTGGGTCTCGGTCTCGCTCTCGGTCTCCAGGGACTTTCTGAGTTCGATGCGGAGTTCGGGGGTCAGCACATGGCCGGCGCGTCCCACGAAAAGCGCCATGTGGTACGCCACCACGCTCATGTCGCAGTCCGGGGAGCCGTGCACACCCAGCAGCGAGCCGTCGCTGATCGACATGACGAAGAGGCTGCCCTCGTCCATCGCGACCATCGTCTGCTTGACGGCGCCGCCGTCCATCAGCTTGGCGGCACCGATGGTGAGGCTGCCGATGCCGGAGACGATGGTGGCCAGGTCGGCTGCGGATCCCTTGGGGCCCGTACGGTGCGCCTCTCTCGACTCCCGTGCCTCCTCGTTTCTTCCGGGGTCGGAGGAAATCAGCAGCAAGCCGTCGGAGGAGACGACCGCGACCGAGAGAAGGCCGGGCACCTCCTCGACGAGGTTCGTCAACAGCCAGTGCAGGTTACGGGCTTCACTGCTCAGGCCGAAGGTACTGGGCGCGGTCAACTGCTTGCCTCCTCGACTGTGCCCCCCGATGGTTCTACGTCCTGTGCGTGCAACCCCGCGCCATGTGCGGGCGCGTTCTGGTCGGCGATCTCCGCCTCCACCTCGCGGCGGCCCTCCTCCGCACCCCGGTGGAAGCCACCGAGCCTGCGGCGCAGGGCCTCGGCGTCCACCCCGCCCGTGCGTGGCCGCGGGGCCGCCACGGGTTCGGTGATCTTCGGCGTCCGCTTGGGCAGGCCCTTGTCGGTGACCCGGCCGGGCTCGTCCAGGTCCGCGGTCCGCTCATGGGCGTCGGGGCCGATGGCGTAGGGGTCTTCGGTGGGGGTGGCGGGGGTGGATGTGGACTGGGTGGGGAGGGTTGCCCTCGGTGCTTCGGCCGGGTCGGGCCCGGGCACCGGGACCAGGAGCTCCATCGTGGTCTCGGGGGTCGGCTCGGGTTCGTCGGCCGCCGGGGGCTCCTCCGGTGCCGGAGTCGCCTCTGCGGCGGCCGCCTCCCTCGCCGTCCGTTCCGCCGCCGCGATCAGCGGGTCCACGTCCGCGGCCGGGGGCCGCGCCGTGAGCGTCGAACGGCCGCGCAGGACGTTGGAGTTGGCCTCGGCGTCCGCGCCGGGAAGGGTGAGGGAGGGGGCACCGGCCGTGGCCGGCGCGGCGGAGGGTACGGCCGTGGAGGGGGAGGCGGCCAGGAGGCTCTTCGGGAGGACCGCGACGGCCGCGATACCGCCCTGCTTCTGCTCGCGCAGCTGCACGCGTACCCCGTGCCGGTGGGCGAGCCGGGCCACCACGTACAGGCCGAGCCCGAGTCCCTCGCCGCCCTCCTGGTCGTAGGCGTCGTCGGGATCGAACTCCGCGAGCCGGGTGTTGAGCAGGCTCATCCGCTCGGCGGTCATGCCGATGCCCTCGTCCTGCACGGAGAGCATCACCTCGCCGTTTTCCAGGAGCCAGCCGGAGACCTCCACGGCCATGTCGGGCGGCGAGAACGACGCGGCGTTCTCCAGGAGTTCGGACACCAGGTGCGAGATGTCGTCCGCGGCGAAGCCGGCCAGGTGTGCGTGCGGCGGCAGCGCGGTGATGCGGACCCGCTCGTACCGCTCTATCTCGCTGACCGCGGCGCGTACGACATCGACGAGCGGGACGGGACCGGCGTGCTGCTGGCCGTGGTCGGCGCCCGCGAGGACGAGCAGGTTCTCGCTGTGGCGCCGCATGACCGTCGCGAAGTGGTCCAGCTTGAAGAGGGTGGAGAGGCGGTCGGGGTCCTGCTCGCGCTCCTCCAGGCCCTCGATGATGCCGAGTTGGCGTTCGACGAGGCCGAGGGTGCGCAGTGCCAGGTTGACGAAGGTGCCGTGGATGGTGCCGCGCACCTGCTCCAAGTGGGCGGCGGCCGCGGCGAGTTCGGTGCGCAGCTTGTCGCGTTCGTCGGCCATCAGCTGGCGCTGGCCGATGAGGTGCTTGCGGTCGCCTTCGAGGGTGGTGATCCGCTCGTGGAGCTCGGCGGCGTGCGCGTGCAGTGCGTTCACCGAGCGGACGACCTGGGCGAACTCGTCGTTGCGGCCGGTGAACTTGACCGGCTCCTCCGTGCCCGGGTCGGCGGCGAGACGGGCGGAGCCGCGCCGCAGGACGGACAGCGGGCGGGTGAGACTGCGGGCCATGGCCATCGAGACGCCGACGGCGACGAGCAGCAGCGTGCCGATGGCCGCGACGCGGATCTCCAGCGCGGTGACGTCGTCGTCCCGCAGCGCTTCGAGGTCCTTGATACGGCGGCTGTTGAGGGACGCCTCGGCGCCGCGCATCAGCTCGACGCGGGCGGAGAGCGCCGTGTCCAGCTTGTCGGTGCTGGTGTCGAGTTCGTCGTCGGAGAGCGTCGGCTGGTCGGTGAGGTCCGTGAGGTACTCGTCGGCGTCGGTGACGTCGGGACCGGTGACCGTGGAGTCGTACGAGGTCTTGTCGGCCTTGGGCGCCGTCTCGCGGAACTCGGCGAGGGCCGCGTCCGAGCGGAGGCGGGCCTGCTGGGCGGCGGCGCTGAGCGCGTCGCGCTGCTTGGTGTCCGCCTCCGACGAGGTGCTGGTGGTGCTCGTCAGGCCCGTGTAGGGGTCGGTGGTGGTCTCGGTGGTGATCGGGACGCTGAGGGCCGCGAGGAGCAGTCCACGGGCGGCGGCGGACTGCTGGACGGCGGAGTCCAGCTCGGCGAGGGAGTGCGCGCCGGAGCCCGCGCGGGGCGGCACCTGCTCGGCCAGTTCCTCGGCGAGGGCGTGGAGTTCGGTGATGGCACCCGAGTACGACTGGTGCGCTTCGAGTGCTGTGCTCGCGCCGGTGAGTGCCGCTCGGCGCAGCGAGGCGATGGCGTCGAGGTCCGTGAGGAGGGACGCCGGGGCGTCCTCGTCCGCCCGCAGCTCCTCGACCTGCCGGTCGACCCGGGCGCCGCGCTGCTCCGAGGGCACCTTGTCCTTCGGGCGGCCCGCGGCGATGTACGAGGTGACCTCGTCGCGCTCGTCGGCCAGCGAGTGCGCGAGGGTCAGCGCCTGCTGGGTGCGCTGCGCGAGCGTCACCAGGTTCTGGGAGTCGTTCAACTGACCCGAGGCGGTCAGGATCGTGGGTGCCCCTGCGCCGGCGATGGCGGCCGCGACGACCGCAACGGCGACAATCAGCCGATTGCGTACGTGGGCGGTTCGGCCCCTGCCCGCCGAGTCGGCGGCGGCGCCAGCGGCGCCCTCCGTGGAGGCCGTCTGCTTGCCTGTGCGCCTCGGCCGCGTCTTCTGCACCGGTGCTCGCATTCCTGACTCGTGTACCCATGTGCCCGGGTGACGTTCCGTCAACTGGGGTGTTCGCTCTCCCCCGAGCTTTCGACTCGCTCAAGCAGGGGGCGCCCCCACCGGTTCCCGACCCTCCCAGTGCCGGTGGACAGTGGTCCCGCATCATCCGGCCCGCCACCCGAAGGAGTGAACATCGGACGGGAGTTGGCGGGCAAGTCCCTCTGAGGCCTGCGGTTCGCCTGCGCGGCGGGCTGGTTGGACGTGAGCGACGGGCTTTGGCAGTATTCGCCGCCACGCTTCGCCGGAGTCGATCATTCCATGCCAAACCCGGCTCCTGATCTGCTGATCCGCGCCCATTCGGCAACCGATGCCGACCTCTCGTGGATCTTGTGAAGGGCTCGTGCAGACTGGCCGGATGCGTACTGAACTCGTCTCGGAGCCCGGCGACCCGGCCCGCCCCAATGAGGACTTCGCATCGGTCGGACTTCCCGCCTCGGGACAAGGGGGCGCGCTGGTCGTCCTGGACGGTGTGACACCCCCCGCGGGTGACGACGGCTGCCTGCACTCCGTCGCCTGGTTCTCCTCCCGCCTGGGCGGCGCGCTGACCGAACTGTCCCTTACCTGCCGGGATCTGACGCTGGCTGAGATCCTTTCCCGCTCGATCGCGCGTACGGCCGAGGCCCACGCCGAGACCTGTGACCTTTCTCACCCCCGCACACCTCAGGCAACCGTCGTCCTCGCCCGCTGGTCCGCCGCGGAGGTCGAGTACCTCGTCCTGTCGGACTCCGCGCTGCTGCTGGAGTCCCCCGAAGGCGCCGTCACCGCGCTCCTCGACGACCGCCTCTCCCGCGTCCCCCGGGAGACCCTCACCTCCGCCGCCCGCACCGACGCGACCCTGCGCAACCAGGAGGGCGGCTTCTTCACGGCCGCCGCGGATCCCTCGGTGGCCTCGCGCGCGGTGACGGGGACGGTGCCCCGGTCCTCCGTCCGGGCGCTGGCCGCCCTGACGGACGGTGCCACGCGGTGGGTGGAGAAGTTCCGGGAGGGGGACTGGACGGGCCTGTTCACCTTCGTACGGAAGGAGGGGGCGCAGGCCCTCGTCACCCGCGTACGGGCGCTGGAGTCCGCGGACGCGGAGACGCGGGCGCGGCTGGGGCGGAGCAAGACCCACGACGACGCGACGGTGGTGTTCGTGGAGTGGTGAGTCACCGAGGCGTGCCGCGCCGCTTCCGCGCGTGGCCGGCTACTTCTCGATCCCGGTGTTCAGCTGGTGCAGCAGCCGGGCCAGTTCGGCCACCTCCCGCGGGTCCCAGCCGCTGAGCTGCCGGACGTACCGCGCCCGCCGCGCCTCGCGCACCGCGCGGAAGCGCACCCGGCCCTCCTCCGTGAGGTGGACGAGCCAGGCGCGGCCGTCGGCGGGGTCCGGCTCGCGGGCGACGAGGCCGAGGTCTTCCAGGGCGCGGAGCTGGCGGGACATGGTGGCCTTGCCGACGCCGATGTAGGCGGCGAGCTCCGTGGCGCGCTGGCGGCCGCACTCGTCCAGCCGGATGAGGAGCCCGTACGCGGAGGACTCCAGGTCGGGATGGACCGCCCGGGCCATCTCGCCCGAGGAGGCCCGGGCCCGCCGCAGGAACACCGTCAACTCGCGTTCCAGCGAGGGGAATTCCTGGTCCACACCACTTCCTGACGCCGTGGGTTCGCCGCGATGCCCGTCGCCGTTCGCGTCCTCGTGCACGTCAGCACCCCTGACTCGGTTTCCCGATCCTGAAAGTTTCTGCCAAAAATCGCCGTCGCCGCAGCTCCGCCAGTATTTCGCAGGCGTAGACCATCGGCAGCGTCCGGGCCCTCTTCCCACGCCGTCTTCCAAGTGCGTAGCGTCAAGGGCAGGCAAACTGTGGCATGCCCACAGCAGGAATTTGCCCGGCATGGCATGTGACCCCTGCGCCACGCAAACAACAAGTCGACGATGACTTGACCCCCCACCGCGGCAGGCGCATGCCGCCGGCGCTCCCCCACCGAGCACCACCGTGCACCACCGATCTCCTCGGAGGCACGACATGCCCGCGCACCGATACAGATCCCGCACGCTCCTCCGCTCGCACACCCCGAAGCGCCTTCCCGCGTTCGGGATCCTGCTCGCCGCCTTCTCCCTCCTTCTCGCCGTACCGGCCCAGGCAGCCGACGTCCCCGCCCGCGGCTCGGCCCACCTGGGTATGGGCGTAGTCGCCCACGACGGCCAGGGCGGCACCCCGGCCGACAGCAGGGCCACGCAGACGGAAGGCGTGGACGTCAGCAGCCACCAGGGCAACGTCGCCTGGTCCACCCTGTGGAGCAGCGGGGTCAAATGGGCGTACGCCAAGGCGACGGAAGGGACGTACTACACGAACCCCTACTTCGCCCAGCAGTACAACGGCTCCTACAACGTCGGCATGATCCGCGGCGCGTACCACTTCGCGACCCCCGACACGACGACCGGCGCCACCCAGGCCAACTACTTCGTCGACCACGGAGGCGGCTGGTCGAAGGACGGCAGGACGCTGCCCGGCGTACTCGACATCGAGTGGAACCCGTACGGCGCCTCCTGCTACGGCAAGACGCAGAGCGCCATGGTCAGCTGGATCAGCAGCTTCCTCACCCAGTACAAGGCGCGCACCGGGCGGGACGCCGTGATCTACACGGCGACCACCTGGTGGACGGAGTGCACCGGCAACTACGCCGGTTTCGCCACCGCCAACCCGCTGTGGGTCGCCCGCTACGCCACCGCCGTGGGCACGCTGCCCGCCGGCTGGGGCTACTACACGATGTGGCAGTACACGTCGTCGGGTCCGACGGTCGGGGACCACAACAAGTTCAACGGCGCGCTGGACCGGGTGGTGGCACTCGCCAACGGGTGACACCGGCCGGCATCGAGCATGGGAAGGCCCGGGTCCCTCGCGGGGCCCGGGCCTTCCTCAACCGATGGCGTCCGTCACGCCGCCACCGGAACCTCCGCGGTGGCGCCGTTCGTCGCCGGAGCGAGTGCCAGCTCCAGCACCTGGCGGACATCCGTCACCGCGTGGACGTCGAGCTTGTCCAGGACCTCGGCCGGGACGTCGTCCAGGTCGGCTTCGTTGCGCTTCGGGATGATCACCGTCGTGACCCCGGCCCGGTGTGCGGCGAGCAGCTTCTGCTTGACGCCGCCGATGGGCAGGACACGGCCGGTGAGCGAGACCTCGCCGGTCATGGCGACGTCGGTGCGGACCAGCCGGCCGCTGAGCAGCGACGCGAGGGCGGTCGTCATGGTGACGCCCGCGCTCGGACCGTCCTTGGGGACGGCCCCGGCCGGGAAGTGGATGTGCACGCCCCGGTCCTTCAGGTCGCCGACCGGCAGTTCCAGTTCGGCTCCGTGCGAGCGCAGGAAGCTCAGCGCGATCTGCGCCGACTCCTTCATCACGTCACCGAGCTGACCGGTGAGGGTCAGACCGGCCGCGCCCGTCTCGGGGTCGGCGAGCGACGCCTCCACGAAGAGGACGTCACCTCCCGCACCCGTGACGGCGAGTCCCGTCGCGACACCAGGGACCGCCGTACGGCGCTCGGCCGGGTCCTGGGCGGACTCGGGCACGTGGTGCGGACGCCCGATGAGCCCGCGCAGATCGTCCTCGGTCACCGTGAACGGCAGCTTCCGCTCACCGAGTTCGTGCTGAGCGGCGACCTTGCGGAGCAGCCGGGCAATGCCGCGCTCCAGGTTCCGTACGCCCGCCTCCCGGGTGTACTCCCCCGCGAGCCTGCGCAGCGCGCTCTCGTCGAGCGTGACCTCGTCCTTCTCCAGACCGGCCCGCTCCAGCTGGCGCGGCAGCAGGTGGTCGCGTGCGATGACGACCTTCTCGTCCTCGGTGTAGCCGTCGAGGCGGACCAGCTCCATACGGTCGAGCAGGGCCTCCGGGATGGCTTCCAGGACGTTGGCGGTCGCCAGGAAGACGACGTCGCTGAGGTCGAGTTCAACCTCCAGGTAGTGGTCGCGGAAGGTGTGGTTCTGGGCGGGGTCGAGCACTTCGAGGAGGGCTGCGGCGGGGTCGCCTCGGTAGTCGGAGCCGACCTTGTCGATCTCGTCCAGGAGCACGACCGGGTTCATCGACCCGGCCTCCTTGATGGCGCGGACGACCCGGCCGGGCAGCGCGCCGACGTACGTACGCCGGTGTCCGCGGATCTCGGCCTCGTCGCGTACGCCGCCCAGGGCGACCCGGACGAACTTGCGGCCCATGGCGTGCGCGACGGACTCGCCGAGCGAGGTCTTGCCGACGCCGGGAGGTCCGACGAGCGCGAGCACGGCGCCGCCGCGACGGCCGCCGACCACGCCGAGCCCACGCTCGGCACGCCGCTTGCGCACGGCGAGGTATTCGGTGATCCGCTCCTTCACGTCCTCCAGGCCCGCGTGCTCGGCGTCGAGGATCGCCTTGGCGCCCTGGATGTCGTACTCGTCCTCGGTGCGTTCGTTCCACGGCAGTTCCAGGACGGTGTCGAGCCAGGTCCGGATCCAGGAGCCCTCGGGCGACTGGTCGCTCGCGCGCTCCAGCTTCTCGACCTCCTTGAGAGCGGCCTCGCGGACGTTCTCCGGAAGGTCGGCGGCCTCGACGCGGGAGCGGTAGTCGTCGCTCTCGTCCTCCCCGCCCTCCCCCTTGAGGTCACGGAGCTCCTTGCGCACGGCATCGAGCTGGCGCCGCAGCAGGAACTCGCGCTGCTGCTTGTCGACACCTTCCTGTACGTCCTTGGCGATGGACTCGGCGACATCCTGCTCGGCGAGGTGCTCGCGGAGCTGCTCGGTGGCGAGCTTCAGGCGAGCGATCGGATCCGCGGTCTCCAGCAGTTCCACCTTCTGTTCGGTGGAGAGGAAAGGTGAGTAGCCGGAATTGTCGGCAAGGGCGGACACGTCGTCGATCGCCGTGACGCGGTCCACGACCTGCCAGGCGCCGCGCTTGCGCAGCCAGCTGGTGGCCAGGGCCTTGTATTCCTTGATCAGTTCGGTGACGTGGCCGGGCAGCGGCTCGGGCACGGTCTCACCGACGCGCGTCCCCTCCACCCACAGCGCGGCACCGGGACCGGTGGTCCCCGCGCCGATCTTCACGCGCCCGCGGCCGCGGATCAGCGCGCCCGGGTCGCCGTCGGCAAGGCGGCCGACCTGTTCAATCGTCCCGAGCACACCCGTGCCCGCGTACGTCCCGTCGATCCGCGGCACCAGCAGCACCTGCGGCTTCCCCGGTGTCGAGCGGGCGGCGGCCTGAGCGGCCTCCACCGCGGCCCGCACATCGGTGTCGTTCAGGTCCAGCGGAACCACCATTCCGGGCAGCACGACCTCGTCGTCGAGCGGCAGCACGGGCAGGTTGAGCGGTGCGGACGTCGTATCGGCAGCCATGATCTTCCTCTCGACAAGCAAGTTGAGCTATGTGGACTCAATGCTTGTGAGCGCTCTGGTGTTCCCCGGGGGTGTTCGCTGTCAGCGATCGGGCGCCTTGATAGCTTCCGCAGGTGCAATTCATGGTGATCACCCAGCGCTACAGCGACCGGTTCAGCGACGAGGACTTCGCGGCCGTCCTGCCTCAGGAGACCGAGACGGTCCGAGGGCTCTACGCCGACGGAGCACTTCGCCAGATCTGGTTGCGCGACGACACGCGAGGCGCGTGCTTCCTCCTCGAAGCCGAGTCACTCGCCGCCGCCGAAGCAGCGGTGGCAGCCCTTCCCCTGGCGCAGAAGCAGATGTCGGACTTCCAGATCATCCCTCTGCGACCGTACGGCGGTTTCGGCCCCCGCTGACCGCCTGACCCAGCCCCGCCCGGGACGCCGCTCGCATATTAATTCGGTTGCCCCGGCCGGCACGGTCCGTACCGTCTTCCGGGTGACAGACACCCACCCCCTCCTCTCCGCCTACGACGACCAGATGCGCGGCGCCCCTCCCACCCCTCCGACAGGGGTCACGTACGAACAGGACGGGCCGCTGCTGCGGATCGTCGGGCAGTTCCGCGGGCTGGTCAGCGGTCCGCGTGATCTCGGGGTGGGCGGGGCGGAACTCGACCGTCTGATCGCCCGGCAGCGGGAGTACTTTGCCGGGCGCGGTGAGGCGGTGGAGTGGAAGACGCGGGGGCACGACCGCCCCGCCGGCCTCACCGAGCGGCTGCGCGCCGCGGGCTTCGTGCCCGAGGAGCAGGAGACGGTGGTCGTCGGACTCGCGGAAGAAATGGCGGCCGTACGGCGGCCGGTCGTGCCGCCGGGTGTCGTCCTGCGGCGGGTCACGGCGGACGTGGACATGCACCGGATCGCCGCGATGGAGTCGGCGGTGTGGGAGGCCGACTGGAGCTGGCTCGCCGACGACCTGATCGGCCGGGTCGAGGCCGCCCCCGACGAGATCGCCGTCTTCGTCGCCGAGGCGGACGGTGAAGTGGTCTCCGCGGCCTGGCTTGTCTTCCGCGAGGACACCGAGTTCGCGAGCCTGTGGGGCGGCTCGACGCTCCCCGGATGGCGGAGCCGGGGCATCTACCGCGCCCTCGTCGCCACCCGCGCCGCCCTCGCCGCGGCCCGCGGCGTCCGATTCCTGCACGTGGACGCCTCCGACGACAGCGCCCCGATCCTGCGCCGCCTGGGATTCCACGCCATCACCACGACCACCCCCTATGTGTGGTCGCCGCCACAGGCCAGCCCGCCGACTCCGTAGCTAAAGTAAGACTCCTTCAGCGCATGCAGTCATTACAAGGGGTTCTGGTGGACGAGATCGTACGGGCCTGGGTCGACGGCTGGGTCCTCTCGCGTGGGGCGGCTCCGCCGGTGGTCGAGGCTTGGGGTTGCTCGGTCGATGTGGGGCAGGCGGAGCACGTCACCCGGCATGTTCTCGGGGCGACGAACGGGGCTGTCGAGGAGGCCGTGGTCCGGAAGGTCGCCGACTCGGTGACCGGAGCGGGGGTGTGGCTCAAGGTGTTCGCCGAGGCGTCGACCGTCGGACCCTGGCTCGGTCAGGGCTGGTGGATCGACCCCCAGCCCGGGTACCTGATGTCGGCCCCTCTCACCGCCGTCCCGTCCGTGGCCACTCCCGACGGCTACCGTCTGCGCACCTGGGCGCACGGCGGCGTCACCCGCGCCCTGGTCACCGCTCCGGACGGCTCCTGGGCCGCGCGCGCCCAGATCGCGGCCACCGGCGCGACGGCGGTCGTCGACCAGGTCGAGACGGCGCCGGAGCACCGCAGGCGCGGTCTCGGCCGACTGGTCATGGGCACGGTGACGCGCGCGGCGGTCGCACAGGGCGCCAGGACCGGCGTACTGGGCGGAACACCGGACGGGCGGGCGCTGTACGAGTCCCTCGGCTGGCGCGTGGAGGCACCGCTGACGAGCGCGAAGTTCACCGGGGTCGGCTGAACCTCCGCGGGCAGCCGCCTTCCGTGGCCGAGGCCACGTCGCCTTCCTCACGTCGGCGAAGGTGTCGGCTCCGCCCCCTGGAACGGGGGTAATTCGACCGCCTGGCATCCCGGAGCTGCCAGGATGGGCCGATGGTCACCTCGTACGACACCCCCGCAGTGATCGATCGTCGCGAGGGCCCGTACGGCGAGGTCGTGCTGCGGCGTCATGGCGCGCTGCTGCAGATCATCGCCAACGGGTGCTTCCTGATGGACACCTCCGACGGCCGTTCGGAGCGGCTGCTCGTCGACGCCGCCTACGGCGCGCTGGACGGGCGGGCGGAGCCGAGGCTGCTGATCGGCGGCCTCGGCGTCGGGTTCTCACTCGCGCACGCGGCCTCGGATCCGCGCTGGGGGGTATCACCGTCGTGGAGCGCGAGCCGGCGGTGATCGACTGGCACCTCGGCGGGCCGCTGGCCCCGTTGTCGGCCGAGGCGCTCGCCGACCCGCGCACGGAGATCGTCGAAGCGGATCTGCTCGCCTACGTCAATGAGATCTGCGACACATACGACGCGCTGTGCCTGGACATCGACAACGGACCCGGCTGGACGGTCACGGAGGGCAACGAAAGCCTCTACTCGGAGGCCGGACTCACAGGCTGCGCAAGGGTGTTGAGGCCCGGCGGGGTACTCGCGGTGTGGTCGGCGCGACCCTCTCCGGAATTTGAAGGAACCCTCCGGAATGCCGGGTTCAAGGGGGTGCGTACCGAAGAGATCCCCGTTGCCCGGGGCGTTCCGGACGTCGTCCATCTCGCGGTAAGACCTGGATAGCCGAGCCGCGGCGACTGCCCGTACTCTGCTTGCCTGACGCGGATCATTCAAGCGTCAAGCGCAGTCATGGGATCACCCCACGGATTCCGGAAAGCACACTTCAGGGGCGGGCGATGGAGCAGACACACACCTCCCACAACGGCGCGGCGGCGACGCCCGGCGCTCAACGACGGGTCCTGGTCGTCGAGGACGACCCGACGATCGTCGACGCCATCGCGGCACGTCTGCGCGCCGAGGGATTCCTGGTGCAAACCGCGGGCGACGGCCCGGCCGCCGTCGACACCGCCGAGGCATGGCAGCCCGATCTGCTGATCCTCGACATCATGCTGCCCGGCTTCGACGGTCTTGAGGTCTGCCGCCGTGTGCAGGCCCAGCGCCCGGTGCCGGTGCTGATGCTCACAGCGCGCGACGACGAGACCGACATGCTGGTCGGTCTGGGCGTCGGCGCCGACGACTACATGACGAAACCGTTCTCCATGCGCGAGCTGGCCGCCCGCGTGCACGTCCTGCTGCGCCGGGTGGAGCGTGCCGTCGTGGCCGCCTCGACGCCGCGCAGCGGGATCCTCAGACTCGGCGAGCTGGAGATCGACCACGCGCAGCGCCGGGTTCGGGTGCGCTCGGAGGACGTGCACCTCACGCCCACCGAGTTCGACCTGCTCGTATGCCTCGCGAACACCCCGCGGGCCGTACTCTCGCGTGAGCAGCTGCTCGCCGAGGTCTGGGACTGGGCGGACGCCTCCGGTACGCGGACCGTGGACAGCCACATCAAGGCGCTGCGCCGGAAGATCGGCGCCGAGCGGATCCGTACGGTCCACGGCGTGGGCTACGCCCTGGAGACCCCGACTCCCTGAGCCGGACCTCGGCCGGGGCATTCTTGAGGGGGCTGATGTGATGAGCGGGTTCGGGGACCGCAAGGGCGCGAGACCCGGGTTCGGGGAGCGCGGGAGCACCGGCTCAGGACGCCGTGAGCGCGAACACGCGGGCTCCGGTTTCGCCGGTTCCAAGAGTCTCGACGGGTCCAAGGGCGAGAGCCCCTGGGGTGGCGTACGGCCCTTCTCGATCAAGACCAAGCTCGGCACCCTGGTCGTCGTCTCGGTCTTCATCACCACGGGTCTGTCCATCATCGCGGCGCGCACGCAGACCGAGCTGCGCTTCATCACGGTCTTCTCGATGATCGCCACACTGCTGATAACGCAGTTCGTGGCGCATTCGCTCACGGCCCCGCTCGACGAGATGAACGCCGTCGCGCGGTCCATCTCGCACGGCGACTACACCCGCCGCGTGCGCGACGACCGCCGGGACGAGCTGGGCGACCTCGCCCAGACGATCAACCTGATGGCCGACGAACTGGAGGCCCAGGACCGCCAGCGCAAGGAGCTCGTGGCGAACGTCTCCCACGAGCTGCGGACCCCCATCGCGGGGCTGCGCGCGGTCCTGGAGAACGTCGTGGACGGCGTCTCCGCCGCCGACCCCGAGACCATGCGTACGGCGCTGAAGCAGACGGAGCGTCTCGGCCGTCTCGTGGAGACGCTGCTCGACCTGTCCAGGCTGGACAACGGCGTCGTACCGCTGCGTCAGCGCCGCTTCGAGGTGTGGCCGTACCTGTCGGGCGTCCTGAAGGAGGCCAACATGGTCTCCTCGGCGCGTGCGGGCATCGCCTCGGGCTCCGGCAGCCACACGCGCACCGACGTCCATCTGCACCTCGACGTGTCACCGCCCGAGCTGACCGCGCACGCGGACCCGGAGCGGATCCACCAGGTCGTCGCCAACCTCATCGACAACGCCGTCAAGCACAGTCCCCCACACGGCCGGGTGACCGTCAGGGCCAGACGCGGCGACTACCCGGAGTCCCTCGCGCTGGAGATCCTGGACGAGGGTCCCGGCATTCCGAGGTCGGAGTGGCACCGCGTCTTCGAGCGGTTCAACCGCGGCGGGGTCCCCGCGCCGCACGGTCCCGGCAGCGACGGCGGTACGGGTCTGGGGCTTGCCATCGCCCGTTGGGCGGTCGATCTGCACGGCGGGCGCATCGGCGTGGCCGAATCCGAGCGGGGTTGCCGGATCCAGGTCATCCTTCCAGGGCTTCCCTCTTTGCCAAGTTGACGTAAAGTTCGAACCGGAGCCAGAAGATCCATCGACGTTCGTCGCTGACGGGCACGTGTGATCAGGCAGAGGGCCACGTGAGTCGTGCCGCGGCCTCGGATCGGCGCACTTCGCCATGCCCACTCCAGGCCGGAACCCCGCTTGTTTCCCGCCATTTCCACCCCCGAAACACACTTTCCGATGTGACTTACACGACGATGGGCAGGCCCGGCCTGACCTTCCCGGCCAGGGAGGCGTAGCCTTAATTCCCGCTGTCCATCACCTTGTGAGAAGCGGAAGAGGGCGGTTGCCGCCGTGTCGCCACAGTCCCCCAGTAACTCGAGCATCTCGACCGAAGAGCAGGCCTCCGGGAAGAACCCGGCTGCCGCGTTCGGACCCAATGAGTGGCTCGTCGATGAGATCTATCAGCAGTACCTCCAGGACCCGAATTCGGTAGACCGAGCCTGGTGGGACTTCTTCGCCGATTACAAGCCGGGCGCAGCTGCCGCCTCGGCTCCGGCGGGTACTGCGGCCGCGGGGGCCGCAGCGACCACCACAGCAGCTCCGGCCGCTCCCGCAGCGCCGGCGGCTCCCGCCCAGGCGGCTCCGCAGGCTCAGGCCGCACCGGCGGCTGCTCCGGCTCCCGCTCCGGCGCCGGCTCAGGCTCCGGCACCGGTGAAGCCCGCCGCCGCTGCTCCGGCTCCTGCGAAGGCCGCTCCGGCCGCCGCCAAGCCTGCCGAGGCCAAGGCCGCACCCGCGACCGAGGCTCCGGCCGGTCCCGAGTACGTGACGCTGCGCGGCCCCGCCGCCGCGGTCGCGAAGAACATGAACGCCTCGGTGGAGGTGCCCACGGCCACGTCCGTGCGCGCGGTCCCGGTGAAGCTGCTCTTCGACAACCGCATCGTCATCAACAACCACCTGAAGCGCGCCCGGGGCGGGAAGATCTCCTTCACCCACCTCATCGGCTACGCGATGGTGCAGGCCATCAAGGCCATGCCGTCGATGAACTACTCCTTCACGGAGAAGGACGGCAAGCCGACCCTGGTCAAGCCGGAGCACGTCAACTTCGGCCTCGCCATCGACCTGGTGAAGCCCAACGGCGACCGCCAGCTGGTCGTCGCGGGCATCAAGAAGGCCGAGACGCTGAACTTCTTCGAGTTCTGGCAGGCCTACGAGGACATCGTCCGCCGCGCCCGTGACGGCAAGCTGACGATGGACGACTTCACCGGTGTCACGGTCTCGCTGACCAACCCCGGCGGCCTCGGCACCGTCCACTCGGTCCCGCGTCTGATGCCCGGTCAGTCGGTCATCATGGGCGTCGGTTCGATGGACTACCCGGCGGAGTTCCAGGGCACCTCCCAGGACACCCTGAACAAGCTCGGCATCTCGAAGGTCATGACGCTCACGTCGACCTACGACCACCGGGTCATCCAGGGCGCCGCCTCCGGCGAGTTCCTGCGGATCGTCGCGAACCTCCTCCTCGGCGAGAACGGCTTCTTCGACGAGGTCTTCGAGGCCCTGCGCATCCCCTACGAGCCGGTCCGCTGGCTCAAGGACATCGACGCCTCGCACGACGACGACGTCACCAAGGCCGCCCGCGTCTTCGAGCTGATCCACTCCTACCGGGTCCGCGGCCACGTCATGGCCGACACCGACCCGCTGGAGTACCGCCAGCGCAAGCACCCCGACCTGGACATCACCGAGCACGGGCTCACCCTGTGGGACCTGGAGCGCGAGTTCGCGGTCGGCGGCTTCGCCGGCAAGTCCCTCATGAAGCTGCGCGACATCCTCGGCGTGCTGCGTGACTCGTACTGCCGCACCACCGGCGTCGAGTTCATGCACATCCAGGACCCGAAGCAGCGCAAGTGGATCCAGGACCGCATCGAGCGCTCGCACTCCAAGCCGGAGCGCGAGGAGCAGCTGCGCATCCTGCGCCGGCTGAACGCTGCGGAGGCCTTCGAGACCTTCCTGCAGACGAAGTACGTCGGCCAGAAGCGCTTCTCCCTGGAGGGCGGCGAGTCGGTCATCCCGCTGCTCGACGCCGTCCTGGACAGCGCCGCCGAGTCGCGCCTGGACGAGGTCGTCATCGGTATGGCCCACCGCGGCCGGCTGAACGTGCTTGCGAACATCGTCGGCAAGTCGTACGCGCAGATCTTCCGTGAGTTCGAGGGCAACCTCGACCCGAAGTCGATGCACGGCTCCGGCGACGTGAAGTACCACCTGGGCGCCAACGGCACCTTCACGGGCCTGGACGGCGAGCAGATCAAGGTCTCGCTTGCCGCGAACCCGTCCCACCTGGAGACGGTCGACCCGATCATCGAGGGCATCGCCCGCGCCAAGCAGGACATCATCAACAAGGGCGGCACGGACTTCACGGTCCTGCCCGTCGCCCTGCACGGTGACGCGGCCTTCGCCGGCCAGGGTGTGGTCGCCGAGACGCTCAACATGTCGCAGCTGCGCGGCTACCGCACGGGCGGTACGGTCCACATCGTCATCAACAACCAGGTCGGCTTCACCGCCGCCCCGGAGTCCTCGCGCTCCTCCATGTACGCCACCGACGTGGCCCGCATGATCGAGGCGCCGATCTTCCACGTGAACGGCGACGACCCCGAGGCCGTCGTCCGCGTCGCGCGGCTGGCCTTCGAGTTCCGCCAGGCGTTCAACAAGGACGTCGTCATCGACCTGATCTGCTACCGCCGTCGGGGCCACAACGAGTCCGACAACCCGGCGTTCACGCAGCCGCTGATGTACGACCTGATCGACAAGAAGCGCTCGGTGCGCAAGCTGTACACCGAGTCCCTGATCGGCCGCGGCGACATCACCCTTGAGGAAGCCGAACAAGCCCTCCAGGACTTCCAGGGCCAGCTGGAGAAGGTCTTCACCGAGGTCCGCGAGGCCATCTCGCAGGCTCCCGAGGCTCATGTCCCGGAGGTGCAGGCCGAGTTCCCGGTGGCCGTGGCGACCGCGATCTCCCAGGAGGTCGTCAAGCGCATCGCCGAGTCCCAGGTCAACATCCCCGACCACGTCACCGTCCACCCGCGGCTGCTTCCGCAGCTGCAGCGCCGGGCGGCGATGATCGAGGACGACACGATCGACTGGGGCATGGGCGAGACCCTCGCCATCGGCTCGCTGCTCCTCGAGGGCACCCCGGTCCGCCTCTCCGGCCAGGACTCCCGCCGCGGCACCTTCGGCCAGCGCCACGCGGTGCTGATCGACCGCCGCACGGGCGAGGACTTCACCCCGCTCCAGTACCTCTCGGACGACCAGGCGCGCTACAACGTCTACGACTCCCTGCTCTCCGAGTACGCGGTCATGGGCTTCGAGTACGGCTACTCGCTGGCCCGTCCCGAGTCCCTGGTGATGTGGGAGGCGCAGTTCGGCGACTTCGTCAACGGCGCGCAGACGGTCGTCGACGAGTACATCTCGGCGGCCGAGCAGAAGTGGGGCCAGACGTCCGGCGTCACCCTCCTGCTGCCCCACGGCTACGAGGGCCAGGGTCCGGACCACTCCTCGGCCCGTATCGAGCGCTTCCTCCAGCTGTGCGCCCAGAACAACATGACGGTCGCCCAGCCGACGCTCCCGTCGAACTACTTCCACCTCCTGCGGTGGCAGGTGCACAACCCGCACCACAAGCCGCTGGTGGTCTTCACCCCGAAGTCGATGCTGCGCCTCAAGGCCGCCGCGTCGAAGACGGAGGAGTTCACGTCGGGCGGCTTCCGCCCGGTCATCGGCGACGACAGCGTCGACGCCGCCGCGGTCCGCAAGGTCGTCTTCTGCGCGGGCAAGCTGTACTACGACCTCGAGGCCGAGCGTACGAAGCGCGGCAGCACGGACACGGCCATCATCCGCATCGAGCGTCTGTACCCCCTCGCGGGTGCCGAGCTCCAGGCGGAGATCGCCAAGTACCCGAACGCCGAGAAGTACCTGTGGGCCCAGGAGGAGCCGGCGAACCAGGGTGCGTGGCCCTTCATCGCCCTCAACCTGATCGACCACCTCGACCTGGCGGTCGGCGCGGACATCCCGCACGGCGAGCGCCTGCGGCGCATCTCCCGCCCGGCCGGCTCCTCGCCCGCCGTGGGCTCCGCCAAGCGCCACCAGGCGGAGCAGGAGCAGCTGGTGCGTGAGGTGTTCGAGGCGTAGGTCTCGCGACACGGTTTCGTACTCGGTTGTGTACGACGGTGGAGGCCCGGTTCCCTTTCGGGGGGCCGGGCCTTCGGCGTTTGCCGATCGGGCCGATCGGGCCGGTCAGGTGGTCAGGGGTTCGAAGTCCCAGTGGGGGCGGTGACGGTTGCGGGCGGCGCGGGTGCCGGGATGGTTGACGCCCCGGGTCGCCACCAGATCGCGTAGGGCGGCGTCCTCCGTCTTGTCGGCCCCTGGCCGGTCGCCCGAGGCCCGTAGATCGGCGGCGAGGGCGATGAGGGCGGACAGGCTCAGGGGGTGTCTGGGGCCGAGGACTTCGCGGGTCTTGGGAGCTGTGTCCCGGCTGATCGCGAGCGCCGCTTCATGGTCTCCGGTGAACGCGGCTGCGGACGAGGCGTTGAGGGCGCAGCCGAGTGTCCAGGGGTGTCTGGGCCCCACGGCCCGCGCCATGTCGTCGAAGGCCTGGTCCGCAAGAGCGCGGAACTCGTCCTGTTCGCCGACGGCACGCAGGATCAGGGCCTGGTTGGCGTGGGCTCCGGCGGTGTAGGGATGTGCGGGGCCCAGCATCCGCTCATAGTGGGCGGCCACGAACCCGCCGAGCCGCCGCGCCTCTTCGAGGTCGCCACGCTCCCGTGCGAAACAGCTTTGCGCGGCGGCGAACATCAGGCTCAGCGGATCGTCCTCGCCGACTGCCCTCTCGGCGCGCATCAGGATCGAGGTGAGCAGGGACTCGGCCTGCGTGAGGTCCCCGGCCTGGTAGTGACACAACGCCAGGTTGTGCTCCGCACGCAGGGTCTGCGGGTGGTCCGGACCCAGCTCAGCCTGATGGAGGGCCGCGCTGTGCAACTGGACCGAGACGGCCTCCCCCGTGCGGCCGAGCAGGCGCAGATCCGTCGCGTAGTGGATTTCGGAGAACAGAGTCCATGGGTGGCGAGGGCTCAGGACCCTGCGGCGGGCTGCCAAGGTGCTTCGGTCGGTGTCCCCTGCGCGCCGATAGTCACCGAGCAGGCGCAGCGACACCGCCAGGTTGTTCCGTGCCGTGAGGACGTCCGGGTGGTTCTCGTCACCCGCGAGTTCCTCGTACGCGTCACAGACCTCCTGCGACAGGCCGTACGCCTCCTCGTAGCGGCCCAGTGCCCGCAGGTCCGCGGCGAGGCTGCCGGCGGCGCGCAGGTACTCGCCGTCGCGATGGCCGCCGACCGCCCCGTGCCGCTCGGCGGCGGCACGGCTGACGGCCTCGCTGTGCCGGTAGTCGCCGACCGCGCGCAGCAGGTTGGCGTAGTGGTGGCCGAGGTCCCACAGCAGCGGGTGGTCGGGGTCCAGGAGTGACTGCCAGGCGGAGACGGCCAGTTCGGCGAGGTGGAGGCCGGTGCCGTACTCACCGGAGAGGTAGAGATAGCGCAAACAGTCGACGACCAGTTTCTGCACGGCCTGGTCGGTGTCGTGCATCGCGTCCGCGTACTCGAGGTGCGGGACGATCTCTGCGTACGCGGGCCACGCCTCCGGGTCGCCGGGCCTGCCGGGCACCGCGTCGACGAGCGCGCGGCGTACCGCGGCCGCGAACTCCTGGGCGTCGTCCCAGGGAATGTCCTGGCGGACGACCTGGTGAACCATGCGGTGCATGTAGAGGGCCGCCCCTTGTGACTCCAGACGGATCACCGAGTACTGGGACAAACGCTCCAGTGTCCTGTCCCACAACACCGGGTCGTGCATCAACCCGACCAGGGATTCGGGGCGTTCGACCGCCGGTATGCCCTTGAGGAGGCGTACGGGGATGGAGCCCGGGGAGAAGAACGCGCAGAGGCGCAGCAGGTCGAGGGATTCGGGGGCGGTGTCCCGCAACCTGGTCAGCAGGATCGCCCAGGCCGTCTCAAAGGCGAGCGGAAAGTCCGCGGAGACCGAGATGACGTCCTGGTCGGCGCCGTCCGCCAGCAGGGCGATGTATTCCTGGACGGACATGTCCGAGTCGCGCAGCCAGCCGGCGGTCTGATCCAGCAGAAGCGGCAAGTCCTCCAGAGCTTCAGCGAGTTGGTCGGCCTCGGCCTCGGTGAGGCGGGGGGCCCGGCGGCGGATGAAGGCGACGGATTCGCGGCGGTCGTAGAACGGGACTTCCAGCAGGGCGGCGCCGCGTTGTGCCCACTCGGAGTTGCGGGTCGTCAGCAGTACGTCGCCCGGGCCGGTGGGCAGCATGTCCCAGAGCAGGTCCGGCTCGTCCGCGCCGTCCGCGACGAGCAGCCAGCGGCCGAACGGTTCGCCTCGGTCGAGCGCCTGACGCACGGCACGGATGCGTTCGCCGTACTCGACGCCGGTGGAAAGCCTCAACCTCGGTGCCAGACCGGCTAGTTGTTGCCGGTAGGTGACCCGCTGCTCGGCGTTGATCCACCAAACCACGTCGTACTCGGAGCTGAACCGGTACACGTACTCCATGGCCAGTTGTGTCTTGCCGATACCCGACATGCCGTGCAGGGCGACCGCGGCGAAGTCCGTGTCCTGGAACAGGCGGCGCACCTCGGCGAGTTGTGTTTCCCGGCCGGTGAAGCGGACGTTGCGGCGTGGCACCCCGCCCCACACCTCGGGCTGTTCAAGGGGGAACCGTGGGCGGAAACGGCCGGAGTCGTCCGGCAGTGGCTCAGTCGGGAGGCCGACCCGGGCCAGCAGCCGCCGCCGGGCCTCGCCCGCGTCCACGTCACGCAGGTCGGCCGGTGCGAGGACCACGGCCGCGGACGGAACGGGCGTCGAGGTGATGCTGACGGCCGCGAAGCGGTCGGCGTTCGGGGCGACGACCTCGCGCAGGGCGGTGTTCCATTCGGCGTGGCTGCGCGGGCCCAGTTGGAAGTACCACTCGCTGAGGACCAGCAGTACCTGACCCGGAGCCAGCAGAAGCTCGTGCAGCGCGTTCGCCACAGGCTGGCCCTCGGGCAGGTCCCAGCGCTGCTGTGTGACGCTCAGGCCGCGCCGCTCCAGCAGGTCCGCGATCCATCCGGACCAGGCCCGGTTGAAGCCGGCGTAGCTGATGGTGACGGTCCGGCCGTCGTGCCGCTCGGGGACGGGCTCCGGCCGGGTGGTGACGACGGGGCGCGGTGCGCGCGGCGTCGGCCTGGGTGCGGTGGGCCGGGACGCCCGCGCCCGTACGACCTCCGCCAGTTGTGACGCCGGAGCCCGGCCCGGCCCCCGTTCCCGTATCACCGACCGGAGTTCGGCCTTGCGGACCGGCACCCCCCACTGGTTGCTGACCGTCAGCCACAGTGAGGCGGGCCCGGGGATGGAGCCTGTCGAGACCTGGAAGTCGGCCGGTCCGTAGGTGCCGCCGAACCGGTGCAGGACGACGCTGGGTTCGTCGAGTGCCGTGCAGACGAAGTGCGGGGAGCCGTCGAGGGCGATGGTGAAGGTGAACTCCTCGTCGGGGAAGGGCCATTCGGCATCGACAACGGCATCGGCGCCTGTCGCCTGGAGCGGCCCGTGCAGGTCGACGGTGACGAGGTAGTCGCAGTCCGTCTCGGCCTCGTGCGGCCAGGCGACGACGGGTTCGATGAGGAGGGGCTGCTGGTCTTCCGGAGTGGTCACCGCGCTTTCCCTTCCCGGGCCGTGAGTCGCAGCGTGGTCTGGGGGTGGCCGTAGTAGTGGAACATGAAGGCGTAGAGCAGCCGCAGGATCCGTTTCTGGCCCGTCTCGTCCACCTTGCCGTCGTCGTCGCGGATCGGCGGGATGGCGGACGGGGAGCCGAACCCCTCGGCGGCGCGGGCCCGGTAGGCCAGCAGGGTCCGGGTGACGGGGAGATGCGGGTGGCGGGCGACCTCTTCGACGAGGCCGCGTACCAGGGCTCGGGCTTCCTTGTCACCGACCTGGCCGGCCGTGACGATGCAGCCTCCGGCCCCTTTGCGCAGGAAGAGTTCGGCGAAGCCGCGCAGCGCGTGTTCTCCCTGGGCGCTGTTGAGCACCGCTCGCCCGGAGTGGCAGGCGTTCAGGCACACCAGGGAGCGGTCGACGCCCAGGGCCCCCATGGCCTGGCCCTCCAGTTCCGCCCAGGTGCGGTTGCCGAGGGTGAGGCGCGGGACGCTGTCGCCGTAGGTGCCGTGGCAGCCCATGTAGACGAGTCCGGTGGGTTCGCCGGGTGTGTCGAGGGTCTGGAGGAAGGGGGTCATCCTGACGTGCAGTTGGTGCGCGTAGGGCCTGAACACCCGTCCGTCGTCGGCCATTTCGTGGTGGAGGTAGCCGAGGACGCGGCCACGGCAGTCGGTGCGTTCGCGCGGCAGGTCGTGGCGGGTGTCGTGCACGGTCGTCCAGCGGGACAGCACGACCTGCGCCCCCAGCCAGGCTTCCGGCACACCGCGACCGGGGTCGGCGGGCAACAGGAAGAGTTCCCAGGGGAGTTCGTATCCCGTGTCGTCCCAGATGAGGAGGCGAAGCGCGGCGCCGTGCCGGGCGCGGATCCGGTTGAACCACTGGCCCAGTTCCGGCTGGTTCTGCGACCAGAGGTGGATGCCGCGCAGGATGTCCGCGGGGAACTCGCCGTCACCTCGTACGTTGCCGAGGCCGACTCCGGGGGCGCTCAGGCGCGGGGATTCGGCCGCGCTGCGGACGCTGAGTTCGCCGCACCAGCCGCTCACCCGGTAGGCGTCGCGCCCGTCGCTGTCGTGGGCGCGGACGACGTACAGCACGGCGTCGCCGTCCTGGAGGCGCTGGTACGGGTGGGAGACGCCCCCTCCGACGCCGGCCGCGGCCCGGTGCGGCTGCCGGAGACCGCGTACGGAGGCGGGGGCGCGGCGGGCCGCCTCCTTCAGGCCCGGGAGCGACGCCCGCCGCCCCATGGAACCGGTCCCGGACAGCCACCGCGGGCCGCGCTGCTCGTCAGTTCCCATCGCGGACCCGCCCCTCCACGACCGTGGCGCCGAGCTTCTCCGCCAGCGCGAACGGCAGGTCCCCGTAAGGACTTCGGGCAGCGTCGACGACCGCCACCCGCAGTCTGCTGCGGTCCATGGCGGAGATGGGGGCGGCGGCCGTGAGGCCGTCCTCGACGCCCGCGGCGGCGACGGGCCCGTGCAGCCGGCCGGTGTGGCTGGCCCGCAGCGGAACATTGCCGCGGCCGTCGGTCACCACCACCAGCCAGGCTTCCGCGAGGGCACTGCCCTGTCGGCGGAACGCCGCGCGCAGTACCTGCGCGGCCTGTTCGATCCCGTGGGCGAGGGGCGTGGCCCGCCCCTTCGCCCGGTACAGGGCGGCGAGGACACGCGGGTCGAGTACACCGCGCGCCGCGAACGACTCGGCGCGCAGTTCGTCGGCCGCGTCGGCGCCGCCGACCTCGATGACATGGGCGGCGGCCCGCGCGGTGTAGGCCCACTGGAGGAACGGGGTGAGCGCGTCCTGCCAGTCCCAGTCACCGCGGCAGGTGTGGTCGAGGAGAAGGGTCAGCAGCCGCTCGGGGGCGGGCGCGCGCAGGCGGCTGTGCAGGTCGACGGGCGCGACCGTGAACCGCGTGTTGCCCCGGATCCGCTGGTGCACGGCTGCTTCCCGCACGGTGCGTACGAGCGCCAGGTCCCGGAGATCGCGGGCACGCCGGGTGCCCACGACGGGGCCGCGCGTCGAAGCCGGACCCGAGCGGCGCTGCCAGGGATTGCGCAGCGGCATGAACTCACGCAGGGGCGCCGCCTCGTCCTCCGGGTAGGGCATGCCCAGCGTGGCAGCCGGCGTGGGGCCGACGCCTTCGGGCGCCCCGGGAGCCAGCAGCGGCTGCTCCTCGCCCGGGGTGCGCCGCTGCTCGCGCCGCCCACCGCGATGGCCGCCAACGGCACGAGGTGGCAGCGGAGGGAGCAGCGGCGCCGGGGCTTCGCCGTCCGCGCCGTCCTCGACCGGCGCCGAGTCCGTGAAGGGGAGCCCGATGAGCCGCGCCGCCTCCTCGCAGTGCCGGGCGGTGACCTCCGGCTGCCCGCCGAGGGTCGCGAGCGCCCGTGCGAGCCGGGCGAGCGCCAGGCTTCTGCGCGGTCCCGCTCCCGGCCCGAGGATCTCCGGTACGCGGTCGACGGCCTCGTCCGTGGCGGCAGCGAGGACGGTGGGGCGCGCCGGCTCGGGGGTCCACTCATCGGGTACGGCGCGCAGTCCTGGCACGGAGAGCCGTACCGCGAACCGGTCCAGCAGGTGCGGTGTGACCCGCCCCGCGTCCTCCGAACGGCACACCGCGAGCCACCGCGCCTGCGGCCTGATCGCCAGGCGCAGCCCCGGCTGTTCGACGCTGACGACCTCGGAGCCGATGAGCTGCACCGCCGCCCGCATACCGGCGACGCTGAGAGTCGTCAGGTCCGGCACCACGGCCAGCGGCGGCGGCCCCGAGTCGTCGAGCAGCGGGCCTGGGTCGATGGTGAACGCGACGCCGTCCAGGTGCCGTTCGAGCCGCGAACGGCTCCAGAGATCCTCCTCGCGGGTGGCCGCACCGAGCGGGATCCGAGGGACGGGCATGCCGTCCGGACCGCTGAGGATCGCGGCGAAAAGGCAGGAGACCGGTTCGACCAGACGGGGTTCCAGGTCGAAGAGGAGCACGCCGCCGAGGCCCGGATCGAGAGCGGCACAGCGGAACGCAAGTTCCAGCCGCCGCGCGTCGTCGGACGGTTCGGGTGACGGGGTCTCGGGAGTCATTGGGCGGGCTCAGCCGGCCTCGAAGAGGTCCTTGATCAGGGCATGGTCGTCGGGCCGCCAGTCGAAGGTCCCGCCGTGCGTCGCCTCGGGCCTTCGATGGCGCAGGGCGAGCGGGACGGCCCTCAGCAGGTGCCGCGGCTCGACCTCGGCGACACCGTCCAGAGCGGCGAGGGCACGAGCCGCCTGAATGGCGACGATCTCGCCGCGCTGCCCGACGGCGTCGAGCCGCCCGGCCGCCTCGGCGCACAGCCCCAGCACACCGTCCGGCACCTCCACGTGCGGGAGCCGCTGCCGCGCGGCTTCGAGACGGTCCAGGACGGTGGTGTTGTCCCGTATGGCCTCTGCCAGCCATTCGGACGGTCCCTGGGTCCGCTCCGCCTCGAAGTCGAGGACGGTACGGAGCATTTGGCGCCGGGCTCCGGTGTCCAGGTCCGCGGCGCTGACCATGAGCCCGAACCGGTCGAGCAACTGGGGCCGCAGCCCGCCCTCTTCGGGGTTCATGGTGCCGACGAGCCCGAAGGCCAGCTGCTTGGCACTGGCCAGCCCTTCGCGCTGCACGGACAGCACTCCGGTCGAGACGACATCGAGGATGATGTTGACGACGTGGTCCTCCAGGAGGTTCACCTCGTCGACGTAGAGCAGTCCCTTCTCGTGCGCCTCCTCCAGCAGCCCGGGCTGCTCGCGGGTCTCGCCGCGCATCAGGGCATCGAGCCACCAGCCACCGACGACCCGGTCCTCGGTCGCGTTGATGGGCAGGGTGACGGGCAGCTCGCCCCGCGTCATCAGGGCGAAGGACCGGACGATCGTGGACTTGGCGGTGCCGCGCTGCCCGGCGATGAGAACACCGCCGATGCGCGGCTGCACATGGTTGAGCTCCAGTGCCAGCTTCAGGTCGTCCTGGCCGACGACTCGGCTGTACGGGAGGATCCACACCCCTGGTGGTGTGCCGCTCACGAGGCGGCTCCGGGCGCGCTCCCCGCCGCGTCCGGACCACCGGAGGTCTGCCATCGGAAGGTGATCTGGAGCTGCGCCTCCGCGCCGCTCTTGACCAGCGCCGCGACACCCGCGTCGACCTTGATGGAGAGCTGCAGCTCGATCTCGTCGGGGCGCAGCTCCTCGCCGAGTTCCCCGAACCTCCGTACGGCCTGCGCGGCGCACCGGCGTGCCAGGTCGAGACCGTCGGTGTAGGCATCGCGGGCGACCTCGACGACGCGCTGGGCGGGGTTGCCCCTGGTCTCCTCGTCGCCGTAGACGAGATCGAGACCGTCGAGGGCGGTCGGGCCGAGGCCCGGGTCGACTTCGACGGGGATCGGTCCGTCCGCGCCCTCGGGGACAGGCCCCACTAAGATCACCACGCGTTCCCCCCGGTTCAACTCTCTTGTGCTGTGCGGCTCTTGAGAGAGAACTGGGTCATTCCCCGGTGCGCGGAGGGTTATGCGCACCGGGGACGCACCGTCCCGCGTCAGGTCGTCTGGGGCTCGAAGTCCCAGAAGGGCCGGTTGCGGGACCGGGCCGAGATGGTGTGGACGTGCTGGGGACCCAAGGTCTGCTCCAGGTCCGTAAGTGCCTCTCCCTCGATCTTCTCGGCCTGGCGGCGTTCCCTCAGTCCGCGCAGATCCGCGGCGTGGGCGATACGGGCCGACAGGGTCAGCGGGTGAGTGCGGCCCAGCGCCTCGATGGCCCGGGTGGCCGTGTCCCTGCTGAGCGTCGCCGCCGACTCGGTGTCGCCGACGAGGTTGCGCAGCGCAGCGGCGTTCACGGCGCAGCCGAGGGTCCAGGGATGGCTCTCGCCGACGGCCTCGGTCATTTCGGCCAGCGCCTGCTCGGTCAGTACGTGCGCGTGGTCCCGCTCGCCCACGTTTCGCAAAATGAGTGCCTGGTTGGCGCGGGCTCCGGCGATGAAGGGGTGTCCCTCGGTGAGCATCACCTCGTACCGGGCGACGACCGACTCACTGAGCTCCCGCGCCTGGTCGATGTCACCGTGCTCCCGCGCGAAACAGCTCTGGCCGGCGGCGAAGATCAGGGCAAACGGGTGCGTCTCGCCCAGTACGCGCTCACCACGCTCCAGCACCCGGGCGAAGAGCTCTCCTGCCCTCGCCCGCTCACCGCTGCGGTAGTGGCACAAAGCGAGATTGTGCTCGGCGACCAAGGTCTGCGGACTGTCGGGACCCATCACGAGCCGGTGCTCGCGCACGTTCTTCCCCTGGACCGACTCGGCCTCGGTGTAGCGCCCCAGGAGGCGCAGGTCGGTCGCGTAGGAGAGCTCGGAGTACAGCGTCCACGTATGCCGAGCCCGCAACAGCAGCCGACGCGCTTCCAGCGTCCGCCGGTCCATGTCCAGGGCCGCTTCGTAGCGCCCCAGATGCCGCAACGAGACGGCCAGGTTGTTCTGTGCATTGAGGGTGCGAGAGTCCTGCTCACCGAGGAGGTCACGGTAGGCCGCGAAGATCCACTCGGAGACCTCCAAGGCCTCGTCGTAACGCGCGAGCCCCCTCAGGTCGGCGGCCAGCCCGCCGACTGCGCGCAGGTGCTCCAGGTCCTCCGCACCGCGCTCCTCCCGGAGATGCTCCACAGCGGCGCGGCTGATGGCCTCCGTCTTGACGTAGTCGCCCACCGCTCGCAGCAGGTTGGTGTAGTGGTACGTGAGCTCCCACACCCGGGGATGCGTCTCCCCGAGAAGGTCGCGCCAGGCGTCCATGGCCCGCTCGCCGAACTTGATGCCCGCCGCGTACTCGCCGGAGAAGTACATGTAGCGCAGGCAGTTGAAGACCAGACGCTGAACTGCCGGATCGGTGCTCTCCAGTACGTCCGCGTATTTCAGGTGCGGGACGATCTCGGCGTATCCGCTCCACAGGTCGGGGTCCGTCGGCCGCTTGGGATCGGCCGCCGCCAGGGCGCGCCGTACGACGTCGGTGAATTCCTTGCGGTCCTGGTCCGGCATGTCCTTGTGCACGATCTGGTGAACCATCCGGTGCAGATAGAGGGACTCGCCGGAAGACACGGCCTCGTCGAGGGTCACCTCGTGTGACTCCAGGCGGACCACCGAGTACTGGCGCAGTTGGTTGACCGCCCTGTTCCACAGGAGCGGGTCGTTCAGGAGGCCGGCGATCTGTTCGGGCAGGTCGTCGTGCGGCATGTCCTTCAGGAGGCGTACGGGGATGAAGCCGGGCGCGAAGAAGGTGCACAGGCGGAGCAGGTCGACGGACTCCGGGACGGTGTCCTTGAGCTTGTTCAGCAGTATCGACCAGGCGGTCTGGAAGGCAACGGGGAAGTCCGCGGAGACCTTCACGACGTCCTGGTCGATGCCACCATCCAGCAGAGCGATGTACTCCCGTACGGACAGGTCCGAGTCATTGAGCCAGCCGGCCGTCTGGTCGAGGAGGAGGGGCAGGTCTTCCAGGGCGTCGGCCAGCAGGTCGGCCTCGGGCTCGGTGAGGCGGGGCGCGCGGCGGCGGATGAAGGCCACCGACTCGTACCGCTCGTAGACCGGCACCTCCAGCAGCTTGCTGTTGTGCTCGGTCCACTCCGGGTTCCGGGAGGTGATGAGGACGTGGCCGGGACCGGTCGGCAGCAGGTCCCAGATCTGGTCGGGCTCGTCCGCGCCGTCCAGGATCAGCAGCCACCGTCCGTAGGGGTCGCCGCGGCGCAGCGAGTCCCTTACGGCACGCAGCCGTTCGCCGTACTCGGCGCCCGTGGTGAGCCCCAACTGCGGTGCCAGTTCCGCGAGTCGGCGGCGGTAGGTGACCCGCTTCTCGGCGTTGACCCACCACACCACGTCGTACTCGGAGCCGAAGCGGTACACGTACTCGGCCGCCAGCTGGGTCTTGCCCACGCCCGACATGCCGTGCAGGGTGACCACGCCTGCGCCCGGCTCGGCGTTCTGAAGGAGGTGGTAGGCGTCGTTGAGGAGCGGCTCACGGCCTGTGAAACGGGTGTTGCGGCGCGGGACGCCACCCCACACCTCGGGCATGGCCGCCGGGAACCGCGGGCCCTGGCGGGCGCTCTCCGCGGAGCCGGGGAGGGGATCGGCCGGTAGGTCCAGGCGGTCCAGGACACGGCGCTCGGCTTCTTCGGCGCCCATATTGTTCAGCTCGACCGCGCCGAGCACGGTGGCGGCGGACGGCAGCTGGCTCGTGGTGACCGAGACGGCCGCGAACCGCGTCGGGTCAGGCACGACGATCTCCCGCAGTGCCGTGTTCCACTCGTCATGGGTACGCGGGCCGAGCTGGAAATACCACTCACTGACGACGATCAGGATCCGGCCCTTGGCGAGCGTGAGGTCGCGCAGCAGATCCACGAGGGGTACCTCGGCCGGGGAGTCCCAGCGCTGGTACACGACGCGCTGGCCACGCCGCTCCAGACGGTCCCCGATCCAGGCAGCCCAGGCCCGGTTGAAACCGGCGAAGCTGATCGTGACGGTCTGCTTCTCGGCCTCCCTTTCGGTCGGCCCGACCGGCGTACGAGCTCCAGACATGCAGCGGCCTCCCCGCACGGCTACCCGCGCGTGATTGTAGAACGTCGGCGCGGCCCGGCGATAGGCACTGACGGACTTTCACTCGCACCGCGATCCCTCTCCAAGGGACGATCTTGGCGTAAAGATCGCCCGCCGTCCGGGACCTTGGACAAGAGATGGGTTCACAGGTGCGTGGATTGGTTCACTGAGACAATTGGGTGGGTTCATCGACCTTCATTCGGCGGGTGCATGACGTTGTGTCCACAGGGCACGCGCCGCCTTAACGTAAGCCTCCGCCCTGGCGGCCTGGCCACGGGGCGCGGGATGCTCGGCGAGCCGTTCGTACACCGCGACCATCTGATCGACGAACTGGCGTCCCTGTGCGGTGAGATCGTCCGATCCGACGAGTGTCGGCAGTACGGCCCCGACTTGTTCCTGGTAGCGAGCGTGCTGGGCCCACGCGGCGTCCCGGTGAGCCGGGTGCGCGATGGCGAGGGCGCGGCGCTGGAAGAAGTCCGCCAGCGCCAGGTGGGAGTAGGCTCCCTGGAGCAGACCGTCGTACGGGCGCGGGTCGGCGCGCCAAGGAGCGAAGTAGCGTGTCTGCGGGCCGGCACGATGAAGCGTCAGCATGTCGCAGAGCGCAGAAAGTTTCGCGTGAGCCAGTTCGTGCACCAGCGTGGCCGCGAAGGTCGTCGCCGTGGGCGGGGTGGTGCTGAGCACCGCGCCGAAGGCCTCACGCCGGGTGCCGCTGCAACTGCCGCCCGGGCGACCGCCGGGCTCCGATCCGGGCGGTGCGGACAGCGGGACCAGACACCGCAGCAGGGCCACCGCCTCCTCAAGGCGGTACTCGCCCCCGAGCGCGAGGGCCGACGCGGTGCCCGACCAAGTGTGCAGCCAGCGCTTGCGTTCGGCGTCGTCGAGGGTGACCGGGCCGCTCAGCGCGTGGTGACGGGGGCCGTCGCGCACCGTGCGGTACGGGTCGAGATCGTCCAGCGGTATGGGCGCGGTATCGGGGAGCAGGCTCGGCAGCGCGTACGCCGGGGCCCACGCGGCGGCGCCGGACCATGCGCCGATGCCGCTCTGGAGTTGTACGACGACGTCCGCCTCGCCGCCTTGGCGGAACGTCAGCCTGTGGTTGCGGTGAACGACCTCGACCGGTGCGTCCCCGGGGGCGTTCGTCCGCAGCGCCCCGAGTGACGGCAGGGTCAGTACCCCGTCGCGCGAGGTCAGCCGCACGGTGAAGGAGACCCCGGCCCGGGCGGCTGACACGGCGGCCAGCGCGCCGAAGTAGCCGAGATCCCGGCTCAGTTCACGTGCGTCCCGCTCGGTGCGCCGCCCGGCCACCGGGCCGAGCCCGCGCAGGCAGTGGCGTGCCCAGGGGCCGAGGAAGGGGTGCAGGAGGCGGGCGCGGAAGGGGGAGAGGGCGGGTTCAGGCGGTTCTTCCGGGGCCGCCGATCGTACGGGGGGCCTTGGCTGACTCCGGGTGTGCGGCCCTGATTGACCAACCTGGGGCCCCGCCTGACTCCCCGCCTGCGAGCCAATACTCGTACCGTTGAAAGCGGTTGACGGCCCGGCACCCCCGTACGACCTCCCCTCCGCCTCCTCCAGCAACGCCCAGTCCTCGCGCAGTCGCCCTCGCGCGCCCGGCGAGCACACCTCCGCGTCCGCCGCCTCCGCCGCGTCGAGTACCGCGCGGAGCAGCAGCAGGCGGCGCGTGTACTGATCGCGTACAAGGAACCGCAGAGTCTCGGGGCCGCCTTCGGTGCGGCCCAGTTCCAGCAGGGCCCGTTCGGGGACCGCAGGCAGGATCACGGAGCGCCTCCTTCGGAAGCGGCGGGGACGAAGACCGGTGCGGGGACGGGTGCGGGCACCGGTGCGGGGACAGACAGGGCCCCCGTGAGCCGCCCCGCCACATGACGGATGAAGCGTTGCAGGTCCGCGCAGTAGACCGAGGGGTTGGCGAAGCCATGTCCGGCGCGGTAGCGATGCGCGTAGTTGCCGCCGCCGCAGACGGAGAGCAGCGGACAGGCACGGCAGCCCGCGGCCAGCGAGGCGGCACCCGCCTGCCGGGCCACCACGCCCGGGTGGCGCAGCGCGGCGTCGAAGGTGTGCCGGAAAACGTCGAGGCCGGTCCGCGCGGCACCCTCGTACGCGGACTTGAGCGAGTCGACCTGCTCGATCGACCCGTCGGTCTCCACGACGACGGCGTCGAAGGGCGCGAGGCCCAGCGACTCGGTGGCGGCCGGCATGCCGAGCAGCAGCGCGACGCACTCCTCGAAGAGGCGCACGCGGGTCTCCCGGCGGCCGGCATCCCACCAGCGGTCGAAGACGGCGCACAGCCAGTCCCCGTAGACAGAACCCGAGGAATCCCAACTCGGCGGCGGCGCCGACCAGTTCCCGTGCGGCAGCAGCAGATCGAGGGCGGGTGGCCGCAGGCCGAGCAGTGATTCGTACAGCTCGACCGGGTCGGTACGGGGGTCCACGACCGTCAGGATTCCGGCGTACGTCCCCGGATGGCGGTCGGCGATCAGGCGCGTGCCGCGCGCGGCGGCGGGCCAGGAGGGGCGTCCGGCGTGGTCGGGGCGTCGTGTGTTGTGCTCGGGCAGGCCGCCGTCGAGGCTGATGCCGACACGGATGCCGTGCCGGGCGAGGACGTCGAGCCGCTCGTCGGTGAGGAGGGTGGCGTTGGTCTGGACGGTGGCGTGGACCGTGCAGGAGACGGGGACCTCGGCACGGACGAGATCGGCGAAGCGGCCGAGCGTGTCCGCACCCGCGAGCAGGGGCTCGCCGCCGTGCAGCACGAGCGACACCGCCGTCAGCCCATGAGCCCGCGCGTGCTCGCCGATCCGGGAGGCGGTGCGGGACAGGACGCCGGGCGGGGCCGCGGCGGGGCGGGTTCGCCAGGTGTGGTCGGGGCCCTCGTAGAGGTAGCAGTAGGTGCAGGCGAGGTTGCAGCGGCCGTGCACCTTGACGATGAACTGCCGGAAGGGGAACGACAGTTCCGGTTCCCGGGCAGAGGAAGTGACAGAGGCAGCGGAAGGGACAGGCGTCACGGAATCTTCCGAGGCCGTCGGCAACGGCGTCACCACCGACCCCGCCGGACCCACCCGCCCCACCGATCCCGCCGAAGGGGCGCACGCCGAACCCGAGGCCCCAGGAGTCACCTCTTCAGACACTCCGGCCACCCCCATGATGTACGGCCCGTGCTCCACGTACGGTCCGCGCTACGGCCCCCTGCCCGCACAGAGCCGCATTCCCTCGTGGAGACCGGACGCAAACTCCGCGCGATGGAACTTGTCCTGTTCGGCCACCGGCCGGACCGGAACTACCGCCCCGCGAAAGCGAATTGCCCGATTCACCATTCCGGTGACACCGCGCCTCCACGCACCCGGCGGCGCTTCAGAAGGCGTTGTTGAAGCCCCAGAGCATCTCACTCGGCTGTCCGGCCCGTTCCCTCAGCTCGGCCAGCACCTCGGCCAGCACCGGATGTTGCACGGTCCGCAGCGCCGCCAGATCCAGCTCCAGCAGATCCGGCAGGTCCTCCCCCGAACCCGGCGACTCACCCTGCACTCCCATGTCCTCCCCCTCTTCTGCCACTCCGCCACTCGTCACGGATTACTTGTCACGCGTCACTGATTACTTGCCACTCGTCACTGATCACTCGTCATTCGTCACCTGTCATTCGTCTTGCGTCTTTCGTCACTCGTCACTCGTCACTCCAGCTCAGCGAGTCGCTGTGCCGTCTGCTGGGCGGTCGGCTCACCCGTGGCCACCGCGCCGTCGGGCAGCCTGGACCACTCGGCCCGGGCCGACCGGTACGCCTCGCGTGCGGCACGCGGACGCGCCGCCGCCTCGTAGGACATACCCCGCCAGTGGTGCGCCTGCGCACCGGACTCCACGGCCTCCTGACGCCGACGGTCGGTCTCGGCCTCCTCCTCGGCGGCACGCGCCGACTCCGCCGCGCTGCGGAAGGCGTCGACGGCCTCGTCGAGGCGGGCGGCCCGGCCCAGGCTCCGGTACGCCTCGAAGTGGGCCTGCCCGAGCTCCAGCCAGCAGCGCGCGGCCATCAGCGGTTCGCCCGCCTCCACCGCCGCGAGGCCGAAGAGGTGCTCGGCCTCGCGAAGATCGACGCGATCGCCCCGGTCGCGGTGCCGCAACATCAGCGCCCTGCCGAGCAGCAGCAGGCGGTACGCCAACTCCCCACTGCCCGAAGGGGTTTCCGTACGGCAGTCCCGCAGTACACGGATGGCCCGAGACAGTGACTCCCGCGCTCCGGGGCCGTGGTCCAGAGCCGCGTGGCGCAGCAGTACGTCGCCCCACTCGGCGAGGACGTCCGCGTGGGCCGGCGCGTCCCGGGGTACGCCTCGGGCGGCCTCCTCGAACCGTTCGGCGGCCGCCCGCAGTTCGGCCGGGTCGCCCGACTCGGCGTACCGCGCCGCCCTGATCCGTCCGGCGCGCACCAACAGCAAGGCACGCAGGCCCTGTTCACGGGTCAGCCCGAGTGCCTCGTCGACGCGTGCCTGCGCGTCGTCCAGGGCGTCGCCGGATCTGAGGAGCGCGTCGATGAGGTCGAGGAGGGCGCGGACACGGGCGCGGGAGGGTTCGCCCTCGACGGGGGGCACGCGGTCGGGGCCGGGTTCGAGGGCGTCGTGCAGGGAGCGCGCGCCCTGTTCCGCGTACAGCCGGGCCTGCTCGTCGTCGGCGGTGTCGCTGGACAGGCGCAGCAGGAGGCGGCCGTGGGCCAGCAGGAGTACGGGCGGGCGTTCGCCCGGGTCGGGAAAGGCGTCCGCGAACGCCTCCAGCATGCCGACCGCGCCCTGCAGCAGCGCGCTGTCGCCGCCGAGCCGCCACTGCTCCTCCAGCGCGCGCACCCGCTCCAGGGTGAGCCCCAGCGCTTCCTCCGTCAGCAGTTCGGGCGCCGCGCAGGCCACCGCGTACTCACGGTCGGCGCGTTGCAGGAGGTCGAGCGCGCCGCGCCTGTCGCCGCGCCGCCTGCGGTCGATGGCGGCGGCGTGCAACACCCTTGCCAGTGCCGCCCGTTCGCGCAGTGCCCGGGGGTGTGCGACGGCCCGCTCGGCCGCCGTCTCCGCCTCCCGGAGCAACTCCGGGCCGCCCTGTACCTCCCACAACCGCAGCACGCAGGTGGCGTACTCGGCCCACAGCTCCGGGTCGGCCCCCGCGGGCCGTTCGTGTTCCGTGGCGCCGCGCAGGAGCTGTACGGCGTCGATGAGGTCCTGCACCATGCCGTCCGTGTCGAACTGTCCGACGAGGGAGCGGGCACGGATCACCGCGGTATGGGTCGGCCGGTCGTCGACGACGCCCGTCCGCCCCCGGCCGCTGTAGAGCGCGAAGTGTTCCGGCAGCGGCATGAAGCGCTCCAATACCCGTGCGGCGACCTCGGCGAAGGGCTGCGGTACGAGGGTGGCGCCGCCGTTGTCGCCGTTCTCGCCGGGGTATCCGCCACCGGGCGCGTACGGCCGGCCGGAACCGCCATCGCCGAGCTGCGCGAGCGCCAGGGCGGGGAAGTTCGGGCCGCCCTTGCCGAAGCGGTTCTCGATGTACTCGGAACAGTGCTTGAGCACGAGCATGGCCTCGTCCCGGCCCAGCGGGGACAGCAGGGCCTCCTGCACGCCGGGCGCGAACTCGTACCACTGGGCGCCGTCCGCGCCGTACTCCTCCTCCTTGGCACGCGAGAGCAGACCGCTGAGCAGCACCTCGGCCAGTTCGGAGGGCCCGGAGTCGGGCAGCATGGTCCGCTGGACGAGTTGCATCACGGGCAGGCTGAGCGGCGCCGCCGCCAGATAGCCGGCCAGCCGGCCCGCCGTCTGGGAGGCGGTCGAGCGGAATCGGCTGACCAGTTCGAGGCCCGACAGCGTGCGTCCGGGCCTGGCTGCCCGGGCGGGTGCGTGGTCCGCGCGCACCCAGCCGACCGCTCCGGCCACCGGGCCGGCCCCGGCTCCGGACAGCAGCCGCGCCCAGGCCCCGAGCGCGGCGGGTTCCGGCGGCAGCACGGGCACCGGAAGCGCACCGGCACGCGCCTCGGGCGGGGCACCCGCCGGCAGCCGTACCTTCAGGGTGGCCGCGCCGGCGAGCGCCTCGCCGCGCGTCAACTCACCGTAGGAGACGGACAGTCGGGTGCGGCTCCACATGCGCTGCGGCAGGGGCTGGAGTACGGCGGCGGGGCCCTGCCGGGACAGGTGATGGAGCAGCCGGTGGGCGTGGCCGCTGTGCCACAGCGGGCCCGCGCAGTCGCTTACCAGGAGGGTGATCCGGCGGCCCGTGGGGTCGCTCAGCCGGTCCGCGGAGTGCAGCGGAGCCGCGTGCGCCTCCGGACTGCGGCTGACGGCGGGCGCGCCGCCGGGGCCGGCGTGCAGATGACTCACCTGGATGTCCCAGAAAGCTCCCAACTGGCTGAAGACCTGCTCCAGTTCGGCGAACATCCGGTCCCAGACCCGCATGGACGACGAGGCGTCCATCACCAGTTGGAGAGCGGCGTCGGCCCGGGTCACCCCGCGGAACACCGGCAGGACGAGACCGCCGGCCCGCGCGCTCAGCTCCGCGGTCGCCGTCTCGTCGAGGGTCCTGCGCAGCGGCGGTGCGGCGGTCCGGTAGCCCTGCAACGGCCTTAACGCGCGCTGGAGTTCGAGTGGGGAAGGGAACGCGTGCGCGGCTGGGACCCCGACCGGCAGCGCCGTGGCCCGGCCGTGCCCCCGGGTCGGCGACACCCCTTCCCGCGGTACGGCGTACAGCGCGACGCGGCGGTCCGCTCTCCCGCTCTGCTCCGGTTCCTGCCCGGTCGCCGGTTCCGGCTCCGGCAGGTCGCCGGGCGGGACGGCGGAGGTGTCGCGGAGGCCCGCGCGGCCGCCGCCCCCTTCGCGACCTGTGGGCAGGTCGCCGGAAGGCACGACCGTCCCCTCCTCCCTGTCGCCGGCTTGCGCCGGACGGGCCCAGCGGGCCAGCCAGAGGGTGTCGCACAGCTGCTCGGCATCCGGGTCGAGCCCGATCTGCCGCAGGCGGGCGACGAGTTCGGCGATCGGATCACCGTCGGAGGGCACGCCTGCGCCACCACTCGGAGGCGTAGGAGGTGTGGGTGGCGCAGGAGGTGCGGGTGGTGTCGGAGCCGTGGGTGGTTTCGGACGCATGGGTGGCGCAGGAGGTGTGGGTGGTGTCGGAGCCGTGAGTGGCCTCGGACGCGTGGGTGGCGTCGGTGGTACGGGTCCGTGGCGTGCCGCTGCGTCTGGCATCAGCGCGTCACCTCGGGCGGTCGAGCCGCTGGATGAGCAGGTCCGCGAGACGGTCGCGGCTGGGCGGGGCGGCCGCGTCGGTGAGATAGATGGCGTTCAACAGCTGGTCGGCGGCGACGAGTTCACTGCGCGAGCGTTCCAGGAAATGGGTGATGAGGTCGTCTCCGGCGCGCGCGGCCTCGTCGCCGAGGTGGGCGCGTACGAAGGTGGCGAGACGCTGGTGGTCGGGCCGGCCGAGCTCCAGGTGGATGCAGCGGCGCATCAGCGGCGCCGGGAAGTCACGCTCGCCGTTGCTGGTGAGCACCACGAACGGGAAGGCACGGCAGCGCACCCGGCCGTCCCGCACCGACGCCTTGGTGCCGTCCGCGGTGAGCACCTGCGCCTCGCCGCCGGGCAGCCGGTCGGCGACCCGCTCCAGCTCGGGGATCGCGAACTCGCCTTCCTCCAGCACGTTGAGAAGATCATTGGGCAGGTCGATGTCGCTCTTGTCCAGCTCGTCGATGAGCAGCACGCGCGGGGTGTCGGACGGCAGCAGCGCGGTGCCGAGGGGACCGAGGCGGATGTAGCTGCCGATGCCCTCGACGGAGCCGGGGGCCCCGGGAGCCGCGGGATCGGCGCCCTGGGGCGCGGCGATCTGCACGTCCTGGAGCCGGGCGATCGCGTCGTAGTGGTAGAGGCCGTCCTGGAGAGTGGAGCGGCTGACGATCGGCCACCGGAGCACATTGCCCAGGCCCAGTTCGTACGCCACGGAATGCGCGAGTGTGCTCTTGCCCGCGCCGGGGCTGCCGGTGACGAGGAGGGGTCGGCGCAGATAGAGCGCCGCGTTGATCATCTCGAGTTCCTCGGCTCCCGGACGGTGCAGTTCGGCCAGGTGCCGGTGCGCGCCCAGCCTGCGGTCCTGGGAACCGTCGCCGTTCGTCAGCCGCTCGGCCGCGGCGGCGGCGTCACGGCTCGCGAAGTCGCGCCACGGAGGCGGGGCCGGGAGGCGGTCTATGCCCTCGTGAGGTTCACCGGCGCCCCGGTAGATGAGCCACTCGCTGGATTCGGTCATTGCCCAGTCCTCGTCGTCACTCGTCCACCACGGCAGCCGTCGAACGTGCATCACGGTATCGACCCTCGGGAGGCCTCGATAGTGCCAAGTGCCGAGTCATGGCGGGCCGGTTGGGCGCGTACGGGCCCAGCTCAGCCACCTGGTGGGGGCGGTCGGAGTCACCCTGTTCGGCCACCCGATCGGGACAGTCGCAGTCACCCTCTTCGACCACCCGATCGGGACAGTCGCAGTCACCCTCTTCGACCACCCGATCGGGGCTGTCGGAGTCACCCCGTTCAGCCCGGTCGTGACGGTCACCCTCCCGGCTCGGTGCGACCCGGTGCCGGATGCTCCGGTCATGGCGCCTCCAACAGGTCCCCGGTACCGGGCAGCGGCCGGCGCGGATCGTCGTAGAACAGGGCGATTCCGTCGGCCCAGTAGGTCTCCAGTCTTCCCTCGCGCAGCCCCGCCCGCAGTTCGTGGACGAGTCCGGGGAGCCGCTCCGCGCTGCCCGCGCGCGCGACGGTGTCGTCCGCGCCACGGTGGAACTCACCGCAAACAGCGTCGGTTTGACCGCGCCAACGCCGCCACAGCGCGACCCCGAAGCCGCCGTGCACGATCCGTACGAGCGCCACCTGATCGTCCTCGAAGCGTCGGTCTCCATAGCGGCAGAGCACCGGCACCGTCCTGGGCGGCAGGTCGCGCAGCGACCGCGCGAGTGGCACGGGTACCCGCAATCCGTCCTCGCAGTCCAGGACTTCGGCCTTCGCGCCCTGCGCGTGGATGGTGTGCCAGCGGGCGTCGCGTCCGTCGTACTCCTCACGGGCGGGGAGCTTCTCACTCCCGGATTCGACGGGATCGTCCAGGTCGGGCAACTGCTCCCGGTCGGCGCAGCGCACGACCACCGGCCGGTGGGCACCGAGCGGCGGCTCGCCCGGTCCGAACTGCCAGGTGTCGACGTCCAGTCCGAGCAGCGGGTGGGGCAGCGCGACCTGGAGGACGGCGGGCCGTCCCGGTTCGTCGCACTGCCTGAAGGCCTCGGCGAGCGGTGCCCCGAGGGGGCCGGGCAGGCCGGACAGCAGGGCGCGCTCACCGTCGCGGACGCGCACCACTTCACCGGTCGGCCGGGCGACGGAGACCCGCCAGTCGCAGCGGTCCGGCTCCCAGCCCCGCTGGACCAGTTCGAGGAGGGCGAAGGTGTGCGGCGCGAGGTCGGGGGCGTGCGCCGCGTCGTGCGCCGGCTGTGCGTCCGGCAATGACGCCTCGCGCCGCGGTGCCTGGAGCCACTCGATCCGCTGCCGGCCGAGCCGGCGGCGGTAGTCGGGTCCCGCCCGGCCTTCCGAGGTCTGCCGCACCCAGGCCCACAGTGCGCGCTCCGCGCTCTGGGTGCCGGGCGTGACGAAGGGACGCTCGGCGGACAGGACCCGCATCGCGTAGTCCAGGACGAGTTCCAGGGCGCCGTCCTGGCGGGGGCTCTCGTACAGCGCCCCGAGTCCGTCGCGCCAGGCGCGCGGGGCCGGGTGCGGGATCGCGGCCCGGCCGCCGAGGAGGGATTCGAGGATGTCCAGCAGGGCCGGGGTGCTGACCGGCGGCGGCAGGTCGGCGAGCCGGCCGAGCAACTGGGTCCGCTCGTCCGGGTCGAGGGCACGGCCCGGCCGTGCGCCGAGCTGGTTCTGTACGTCCGCCCAGGTGCCGCGGTCGTTGTCGGGATGGCGCTGCCGGTCCCGGTGATAGCGGTCATGGGCGTGGAAGACGGCCTGGTAGGGATCGTCGTGCTCGGCCCGCGCCCTCTCCGGTGGCACGGGAAGGGAACGCAACTGCTCCACGCCCGTGGACGTGCCGCCCAGCCCCCGGTCCGCCTGCGACTTCAGTACGCCGACGACCGCACCGCTCACGGGGTCGACGACCGGCCCGCCGGAGACGCCGGGCGGCAGCACATCGCCGCCCAGCCGTGTCTGCTCGTCCGAGGACCAGCCGCCGAGGGTGCCCTGCACGGTGCAGGTTCCGTTCAGCCGGCGCAGTTCCCCGCCCACCACGGACCATCCGGAGTAGAAGACGATCGCCTCCCCGTAGTAGGCGGCCGGGCGCTCGGTGACATAGACGCAGTCGTGGTCGACGGGCTCGCGCAGCCGCACGAGTGCGAGGTCGGGAGCCGGCCAACTGCCGCGCACGGCACGCCGGACGTGTTCCGGGAGGGCTGACGCCGTCTCACCGGCGACGGCGGAGGTACCGCGTCCCGGTCCGGTCTCGTACACCACGGTCACCTCGCCCCCCTCTCCGCTCAGCGCCACATGCGCGCAGGTGAGAACCCAGTTGGGAGCTATGAAGAACCCGCTCCCGAGGAACGTGCCTGGTTCGTCCAGTTCATACCCGGCCCCCGCCCGATGGATGCGGACCGTCGCCGCCATCACGAGATCACGCAGCGCACGGTGAGCGTTCCCGAGCCCTCCTGACGCGCCCGGGGCGTGCCCGTCCGTCATGCTCCGCCCCCGGCGGAACCGTCCGCGCCGCCACCGTGCGCCGGGGCGCCGGGAGACGCGCCCCCCGGACCAGGAACCGGGGGGCCTCCGGTGCCGCTTACCGAGGCGGGGCCGACCGGTCCGCGGGTACCGCCCACCGGGGTCGGGTCGGTGAGTCCACCGGGCCCGCCCGCCGGGACCGGGGCCGCCGACCCGCTCGTCCCGCCCACCGGGGCGGGGTCGGCCGACCCGCCGGTGCCGCCCACCGGGGTCGAGCCAGTCAGCCCACCAGCGCCACCCACCCGGGCGGAGCCCGCCAACCCACTCGCCCCGCCCACCGGCGCGGGGTCAGCCAACCCGCCGGTCCTGCCCACCGGCGTGGGATCGGCCCGCCCACCGGTCCCACCCACCAGGGTCGAGCCAGTCAGCCCACCAGCGCCACCCACCCGGGCGGAGCCCGCCAACCCACTCGCCCCGCCCACCGAGGCGGGGTCAGCCGATCCACCGGTCCCGCCCGCCGAGGTCGGGCCGGTCAGCCCACTGGGGCCACGCGCAGGGGCAGGGTCAGCCGGTCCACCGGCGCCACCAACGGGGGCAGGGTCAGCCGACCCGCTCGTGCCATCGGCGAGGTCGAGATCCGGTGGGCCGCCGTTCCAGGTGAGGGTGACCGTGAGGGCGGCCTTGGCCTCGCCGTCCGCGAGGAGGCCGATCACCTTGCCCGCCTTGGCCGTCAGCTCGATCCCGAATTCGACGCTGACCTCATCGGGCCGGACGGCACGCAGCGGCGCGGCCAGCGAGCGCGCGACGCCGGTGATCACGGACTGCAGGCTCTCGACCTGCGCCTCGATCCGCTCACCGAAACCCGTGTCCGTGTACGACAGCCCGCCCGAGGGTTCCTCCAACTCTTCGGTGCCGGAAATCCTCGCCCACACCGGTGTCCCGTCGGGCAGTTCGATCCGTGCGATACGGGTCACTCCATCACCCATGACATCCCCCGATCCCCCGTTCCCCCACGCCCCCGTGGTCCCGCCGGCCCGTTGCGGCAGGCTAGCGGCAGGCCGACAGCCGCGCGAGAGGACCTCCAGGCGTCACCCGCCCCCGCCTATCCTTTTCCCAGCCTTCCCGCACGGGAAGACTCCCGCCCGCCACTTCACTCACGGAGCACCATCCATGTATTTCACCGACCGCGGCATCGAGGAACTGGAGAAGCGGCGCGGCGAGGAAGAGGTCACCTTCGAGTGGCTCGCCGAGCAGCTCCGTACGTTTGTCGATCTCAACCCGGACTTCGAGGTTCCGGTGGAGCGGCTGGCGACCTGGCTGGCACGGCTGGACGACGAGGACGACGAGGACGAGTAGGTGCGGCTCGCGTAGTCCCACGCGGGCGTCGGCTCACGCGGGCGTCGGCTCACGCGGGCGTGGGCTCACGTGGGCGTCGGCTCACGTGGGCGTCGGCCAACCCTGCCGTTGGTGTCAGCCGAAGGCCCGCACCCGCAGCCGGTCGTACGCGAGCCCGAGCGCGCCGTGGATCACCAGCAGGGCCCCCGCGGCGGTCCAGCCGCCACTGCTCCGCCGTACACCCCAGGCGGTGAGCGGAAGACCGGCGGCCAGCTGGGCCACGGCCAGGGCGCGGGCCTTCGGACCACGCAGCCAGGGTCCCAGACTGCCGCCCTCCACGACGTCGAGCTCCGCACGGACCGCGGCGGCCCACCCCGTCCACTCGATCTGCTCGGCACCGGGCTGGACCCGGGCCACCTCACGGAGCTTTCCAATGGGCTCCCCCGGGTTGAGCCCGGGCGGAAGTGCCACCCCCGCGCGCGTGAGGACGGCGAGCAGCCCGCGCATCCGCGCGCGGGCGTCCGCGGCGGAGTCGGGTGCGGCCAGCCGCTCCAGGGACTGCATGTCCAGCACGGGATCGAGAGCAAGGCGGGTAGCGAAGGTGCGCATCGCCTCGTCCTCGCCGACCGGGATACCGTTCGCCAGCCACTCGTAGCCGACGGTGCGGCGGAATCCCGAGGCGAGGGTGTAACCACTGTGGTCGGCGTCCCACCAGAGAGCCAGTACGGGCCAGGGGGCGCCGACGGCGAGCGCGGTGGCCCAGCCGGTGAGCACCCGGTCGACGGGTTCGGCACCGTGCAGCCAGGGCCTGCCCTCCGGAACCAGCACACTCCACTCGGCACCGGCCCCGGTGAGCAGCATCGGCTCGCGCAGCAGCTGGGCGGCGGACCCGACGGCCTCGGGCCGCGCCCGGCAGAGGAGCAGGGCGCCTGGGGTCCGGCCGGAGGACCGGCCAGAGGGCTCGCCGGACGTCGAGGACATGTTCACACCGTAGGCGCACCCACGAGCGACTTGCCCCTTTTGCCCACGGGAGGGCCGCCCGCAGACCACCACGAGACCACCCGGAAACCACCGGAGACCACCAGAACGGGATCAGAACGGGTGTCTTGACTTTCCATATCCGCGATATATCGTGTTACTTGGAAGACGCGATATGGCGCGTCCCATCCCGATCCTGTCGAGGAGGTCGCACCATGTCCGAGTGGTCCGTCGCAGAGCCCGGCAAGCTCACCTTCGACGCCCCCGTGACGGCCCTGCATGTGCGCGTGGTCAACGGAACAGTGAACGTCGTAGGCACCGATGAGGGTTCCGCCCGGCTCGAAGTCTCCGAGCTGGAGGGTCCCCCACTCCTGGTGACCCAGGAGGACGGCACGCTGACGGTGGCGTACGAGGACCTGCCCTGGAAGGGCTTCCTCAAGTGGCTCGACCGCAAGGGCTGGCGCCGCAGCGCAGTGGTCTCACTGGCCGTCCCGGCGGACACCCGCGTCGAGCTGGGGGTGGTCGGCGCCGCCGCCGTGGTCTCCGGGACGGACGGCCGGGTCGAGGTGAAGGGCGTCACAGGCGACACGACGCTGGTCCGCATCGCCGGTCCGGTCCGCGTGGACACGGTGTCCGGGAACCTGGAGGCCCAGGCCGTCACCGGTGACCTCCGCTTCAACTCCGTCTCCGGTGACCTGACGGTCGTCGAGGGCTCGGGCTCTTCCGTGCGGGCCGAGTCGGTGAGCGGCTCGATGATCGTGGACCTGGATGCCACCGGCACTCCGACGGACGTCCAGTTGTCGAACGTCTCGGGCGAGATCGCCATCCGGCTCCCGCACCCGGCGGACGCGGTGGTGGAGGCGAACACCGCGAGCGGCAGCGTCTCCAGCGCCTTCGAGGACCTCCGGGTCGGCGGGCAGTGGGGCGCCAAGAAGATCACCGGCCGGCTGGGCGCGGGCAACGGCAAGCTGAAGGCGGTGACCGTCTCCGGTTCCATCGCCCTGCTGCGCAGGCCACCGACGGAGGACGAGCCACCCGAGGACCCGCAGGACGCCCCACCCAAGACCTCAACGCCGACCTCAACGCCGACCTCGACGCCGACCCCGACCCCGGCCCCAGCCCCAGCCCCAACAACGACCCCGACCCCGACCCCGACCCCGACCGAAGCCTCCTCATCCTCCGAGACCGTGCCCGACACCGTGCCCGACGCCCCGACCGACGCCCCGACCAGCAAGAAGGTGCTCTGAGATGGCTCCCGTCTTCGCCCATGGCCGCCTTCGGCTCTACCTCCTGAAGCTGCTGGACGAGGCACCGCGCCACGGGTACGAAGTGATCAGGCTCCTGGAGGAGCGCTTCCAGGGCCTGTACGCGCCGTCGGCGGGCACCGTCTACCCGCGGCTGGCGAAGCTGGAGACCGAGGGCCTGGTCACGCACACGACCGAGGGCGGCCGCAAGGTGTACGCGATCACGGACGCGGGCCGCGCCGAACTGGCCGACCGCAGCGGTGAGCTGGCCGATCTGGAGCTGGAGATCCGCGAGTCGGTGGCAGAGCTCGCGGCGGAGATCCGTGCCGACGTACGGGGCGCGGCAGGCGACCTGCGACGCGAGATGCGCGCGGCGGCCACCGAGGCCCGGCGAGGCGGCTCGGCCGGCGCGAGTGGCTCTGCGGCCAGGGAACACGACGCCGCCCGGGGCGAGTTCGGGGACCTCGGCGACAACCTCGACAAGGAGTCGTGGCGGGCCGCGAAGGAGGAGATGCGGCGCGTCAAGCAGGAGTGGAAGGAGCAGGCCCGCCGCGCGAAGGACGAGAGCCGCCGCGCCCGCGACGAGGCGCAGCGTGCCCGCCGCCAGGCCAAGGAGGCCCAGGAGAGGGCCCGCGCCCAGGCCCAGGAGGAGATGCAGCGCATGGCCAAGCATGTCCAGGACCAGGTCCAGGACCACTTCGCACGGGGCGACTGGCCGACGGGCGTCCGCGAGGGCCTGACCGAACTGGCCAAGGAGTTCGGCGAGTTCGGAAAGAACTTCGGCAAGGATCTGGGCAAGGACTTCGCGAAGGACCTCGGCAAGGACTTCGGCTTCGGCCGCACGGACACGGCAGCAGAAACTGCCGGATCAGCAGGATCAGCCACACCGACCACACCAGCCGCACCAGCCGCACCAGCCAAGACGACAGGAGAGACAAAGGAGGCGCCGGCGACGAGGGCGAAGGAGCCGGAGTACACAGTCACCCCGGACGACTTCCCCGCCGGCTACGAACCCTCCTGGGCCCACGAGGACTCCACCGGCAACCCGGCACGCGACCTCGACCGCCTCCTGGACCGCTTCCGCGACGACATCCGCGACGCGGCCCGCGACAACGGCGTGACGGAGGACCAACTCCGCGACACCAGGCGCCACCTGTCGGCGGCGGCGGCACACATCGGGGCGGCATTGCGCAGGGCTGCCCCTTAGCCCGTCCGGCGAGCGAGGACGAGCGCGTTCAACGCGATACGCACGCGTATCTGGATCTGGGGGGGGAGCCCCAAATACGGGACGGGCAGGGACGGGCAGGGGCGGACGGGGCGCGAAGCTGCCCCTCCGCCCACACCTCACCCCGCCTTGACCTCCCCGCCCCAGCCCCCGTCCCCGCCCCCGTACAGCACCCGCACAACCCCCGCGTACGTCACCCCATGATCGGCCAGCACCTCGGCGGGGACGCCGGGCCGCGAGGCGAGCGCCATCAGAAGGTGCTCGTCACCGATGTGCCGGTCCTGATGAGCGACAGCGATCCGCAGGGACCGGGTGAGCGCGTCCTTGGCCCCCTGAGCGAAGCCGGGCCGCCGCGACCGGCGCCCACCTGCACCCCGCCGCCCCGACTCCAACGCGCCCACCCCGTGCGCCTCTTCCACCCGGGAGACGATCTCCGAGAGGTCGATACCGAGCCCCGAGAGGGCCTCGGCGTCCGCGCGGGAGAGCCCACCGCGCCGCCGCGCCTCGGCGAGTTCCCGTACGACCGAGTCACGCTTCCCCACCAGTCCGAGCGATGCCAGGACGAACGAGCCCCGGCTGCCTTCCCGGTCAAGGAGCGCGAGCAGCATGTGCGCTTCCTCGACCCGCCCCTCCCCCGCCCGTTCGCAATGGCCGACCGCCCCCTCGACCACGGCCCGCGCGTCCTTCGTGAACCGCTCGAACATCACTGCCTCCCGTACTTCTTGTGCACGGCCTGCCTGGTCACTCCGAGTTCCGCGGCGATCTCCTGCCACGACCAGCCCTGATTGCGCGCACTGCGCACCTGCACCGCTTCCAACTGCTCCAACAGCCTCCGCAGCGCGGAAACCGCCCGCAGCCCGATGCGCGGATCGCGATCACCCGCGCGCTCGGCAAGATCCGTTGCTTCGGTCATGATGTCAACCTACATTGACACCCGGTATCCGTCAATCAAAGTTGACAAGCAAACGGCGGACCCGGGAAAGCCGAGCCCGCCGCCGCCACAACCGAAACCCCCGCACACGACCGTCAGTCCACAGTGAGAACGATCTTCCCGAACTGGTCGCCGGACTCCAGCCGTTCGAACCCCTCGCGGGCCCGGTCGAGCGGCAGCACCTCATCGATGACGGGCCGCACACCGGTGGCGGCGCAGAACGACAGCAGGTCCTCCAGCTCGTCCTTGGTACCCATCGTCGAGCCGACGATCTTGAGCTCGAGGAAGAAGACGCGGGTCAGTTCGGCGTGCGAGGGCCGGTCGCCGCTGGTGGCACCCGAGATGACCAGCGTGCCGCCGGGCCGCAGCGACTTGATGGAGTGCGACCAGGTGGCGGCCCCCACCGTCTCGATCACCGCGTCGACCCGCTGCGGCAGCCGAGCCCCGGATTCGAGCGCCTCCACGGCCCCCAGCTCGACGGCCCTCTTCCGCTTGGCCTCGTCGCGGCTGGTCGCGAACATCCGCAGCCCCGCGGCCTTCCCCAGCACGATCGCGGCCGTCGCCACGCCACCCCCGGCACCCTGCACGAGCACGGAGTCGCCGGGGCGCACGCCCGCATTGGTGAAGAGCATCCGGTACGCCGTCAGCCAGGCGGTGGGCAGGCAGGCGGCCTCCGCGAACGACAGCTCCCTGGGCTTCGGCAGTACGTTCCACGCGGGCACGGAGACGCGCTCCGCGAAGGTGCCCTGGTAGCGCTCGGTGAGGATGGAACGGGGCTCCTTGGGGCCGACGCCGTGCCCGGTCTGCCCGATGACGGAGTGCAGCACGACCTCGTTTCCGTCCTCGTCGATCCCGGCGGCGTCGCAGCCGAGGATCATCGGCAGCTTGTCCTCGGCCAGGCCGACCCCGCGCAGCGACCACAGGTCGTGGTGGTTGAGGGAAGCGGCCCGTACATTCACGGTCGTCCAGCCGGGCCTCTCCTCGGGGGCCGGGCGCTCCCCCAACTCCAGGCCGTTGAGCGGCTGGTCACGGTCGATTCGGGCGGCGTAGGCAGCGAACATGACCTTGACGATAGGCTCCGCCCCCGCCCGACGGAACCACGTCAGCCTGTGACACACGTCCCGCAGCGGAGGAGTTCAGCCCGTCCGGCGTTTGAGGACGGGCGCGTCCAGCGCGACACGTAGGTCTGCGGGCGGAGCCCCCAGAAACAAGGGACGGGAAGGGGCGGAGGGGGCGAAAAACCCCTCACGCCCCACCCCACCCCCACCTCAGCGCCGAGCCACACCCTCCCCCCGAGCAGCCGCGGCCACCGCGGCGGTAACCGCCGGAGCCACCCGCTCGTCGAACGGCGAGGGAATCACATAGTCCGCGGCAAGGTCGTCCCCGACCACCGCAGCCAACGCCTCGGCCGCCGCGATCTTCATCCCCTCGGTGATCCGGGAGGCCCGCACCTGAAGGGCACCCGCGAAGATCCCGGGGAACGCCAGCACGTTGTTGATCTGGTTCGGGAAGTCAGACCGCCCGGTCGCGACGACAGCCGCGTACTTGTGGGCGATCTCCGGATGCACCTCGGGGTTCGGGTTGGCCATGGCGAACACGAACGCGCCCTCGGCCATGGAAGCCACCGCCGGCTCCGGCACCGTACCGCCGGAGACACCGATGAAGACGTCCGCGCCGGACAGAGCGGACTCCAGTGAACCGGAGATGCCCGCCTTGTTGGTGATCGCGGCCAGCTCACGCTTGACGTCCGTCAGGTCGTCGCGGTCCGCGGAGACGACACCCTTGCGGTCCGTGACTGCGACATCCCCGAGCCCGGCCTCGAGCAGGAACTTGGCGATGGCGACACCGGCCGCACCCGCACCGGAGATCACCGCACGCAGATCACCCAGCTCACGCCCGGTCAGCTTCGCGGCGTTCCGCAGGGCCGCCAGCGTCACGACGGCGGTCCCGTGCTGGTCGTCATGGAAGACCGGGATGTCCAGCCGCTCCTGGAGTTTCCGCTCGATCTCGAAGCACCGGGGCGCGGAGATGTCCTCCAGGTTCACTCCCCCGAAGGAGGGCGCCAGCCGGACCACCGTCTCGACGATCTCGTCGACGCCGGTGCAGGCGAGCGCGATCGGCACGGCGTCGACCCCGCCGAACTGCTTGAAGAGGATCGCCTTCCCCTCCATCACCGGAAGGGAGGCCTCGGGGCCGATGTCCCCGAGTCCGAGGACGGCCGTACCGTCCGTCACCACAGCGACGACGGACGACTTCCACGTGTAGTCGTGGACTAGTTCCGGACGCTCGGCGATCGCGCTGCACACCTTGGCGACGCCGGGCGTGTACGCGAGGGAAAGGTCGTCCTTGTCACGGACGGGCACGGTGGCCTGCACGGCCATCTTGCCGCCGCGGTGCAGCGCGAACGCGGGGTCGAAGGCATCGAAGGAGCCGAGGGGCTCGCCCGCACGCTCCTGATCCGTACCGCCGTCGATGCTGCTGGCGCTGCTGCCACTGCTGTCACCACTGAGCGCGGTGCGAGGATTGACAATCTCCGCTGCCACTTTGTTTTACCCCTTAAGTCTTCATGTTTGAGGGTGACCACTCCTGATTGAGGGGTGGGCGGGCACCGCGCAGGCCCAGCCGCCGTGGTTGCGTACGGGCGATACGCGACGGGCGCGCCGCACACGCGCCCTGAGCCCCGGATGAGGGGTGTAAAGAACCTTCCTACCGGACCGACGGCGTGGACGGCGAGTCCATGGCGGGAAGATCACACGCCGGTGACATGACTCATGGCCGAATATGTGGACAAGTACAGGATTTGCCCACATGGCGCCGCATGTGCGGGGGCCGCTGTCACTCGCATCCTGAGATGCACAGAAGATCTTCCGGTCAGAAGGATCAGTTCCCGCACAAGATCCGGCCGCGATGTACACACCTCGGGGGGCTCGGGGGTCACCCGTTATCCGATTTTGACATAGCTGGTCGTCTGAATGACGACGTCCGAATGGCAAGATGCCGTAATCACACAAGGTCGCGACACCCGAAGGTGTGTGTTCTCGTCGACCCATCGGCACCTCACTCATCCGCCGGAGGACCCAACATGACCGCAAGCTCCACCCGTCGTACGACCGCCATGCGCTCCCGGACAGCCGCGGTCGGTGCGATCGCGGTCGCGGGGGCCCTGCTGCTCGCCGGCTGCGGCGACCAGACGGGCAACGACGGAGGCGACAGCTCCTCGGAGTCGGCCAACAGCGCTCCGCTGTTCTCCAAGCTGCCGAAGGCGATCCAGGACGCGGGCGTCATCAAGGTCGGCACGAACGCCGAGTACGCCCCCATGGAGTCGGTGGAGAACGGCAAGATCGTCGGCGTCGACCCGGACATCGCCGACGCGCTCGCCAAGCAGCTCGGCGTGAAGTTCACCTTCACCTCGGGCTCCTTCGACGGCCTGATCACCGCCGTCAACTCCGGTCGCTACGACATCGCGATGTCGTCCATCACGGACAACAAGCAGCGCCAGGAGGGCCTGGACGACAGTGGCAAGAAGCTCGGTGAGGGCGTCGACTTCGTCGACTACTTCGTCGCGGGCACGGCCATCTACGTCAAGAAGGGCAACCCCGAGGGCGTCAACGGCATCGAGGACCTGTGCGGCAAGACGGCCGCCGTGCAGCGCGGCACCACGTACGAAGAGGCCCTCAAGGACCAGTCCAAGAAGTGTACGGACGGCGGCAAGAAGGCCATCGACATCGAGTCCTTCGAGAACGACACCGAGGCCCAGACCCGGGTGAAGTCCGGCGGTGCCGTGGCCGGCATCAACGACTACCCGGTGGCCCTGGACCTGTCCCGCAAGGCGGACAACGGCAACGCGTTCGAGGTCGTCGGCGAGCAGTACGACGCCGGACCGTTCGGCATCGTGCTGAGCAAGAAGAACACCGAGCTCCGCGATGTCCTGAAGGAAGCCGTCGACGCGATCATCGCGGACGGTTCCTACCAGAAGGTGCTGGAGAAGTGGGGCGCGGAGTCGGGCGCGATCGACAAGTCCGCGATCAACGGCGGCAAGTGAGCCCGGCGCACCACTGAAGGGCAGTCACGTGACTGACAAGTTCGACAAGTCCCCCTCGGACAACCCGCCCCCGGGAGAGACGGTTTCGCCGTCCCCGGTGCCCGCGGGCGGTCCGGAGGCCATCAAGGCGATTCCGGTCCCGCACTACGGCCGGTGGGCCAGCGGCATCATCGTCATCGCGCTCCTCGCGGCTCTCATCTACGCGTTCTCGCAGGGCAACATCCAGTGGCACACGGTCGGCGACCAGCTCTTCGTGTCCAGCGTCGTCCAGGGCGCCGGCCGCACGCTGCTGATCAGCGTGCTCGCCATGATCGTGGGTGTCGTCCTCGGCATCGTGCTCGCGGTGATGCGGCTCTCGAAGAACCCGGTGACCAGCAGCGTCGCCTGGCTGTACATCTGGTTCTTCCGCGGCACCCCGGTCTACGTCCAGCTCCTGCTCTGGTTCAACCTGGCGCTGATCTTCCCCGTCCTCAACCTCGGTCCGATCTACAAGGACGAGATGACGGACGTCATGACCCCGTTCATGTGCGCGCTGTTGGGCCTCGGCCTGAACGAGGCCGCGTACATGGCCGAGATCTGCCGGGCCGGCCTGCTGGCCGTCGACGAGGGCCAGACGGAGGCCTCGCACGCGCTGGGCATGAGCCACACCAAGACCCTGCGCCGGATCGTCATTCCGCAGGCGATGCGCGTCATCGTGCCGCCGACCGGCAACGAGTTCATCAACATGCTGAAGACCTCGTCGCTGGTGTACGCGGTCACGTACAACGAGTTGCTGCGCTCGACCTCGGCGATCGGTTCCACGTCGTACGCGGTGATGGAGATGCTCTTCGTCGCCTCGATCTGGTACCTGGCCATGACCAGCGTGTTCAGCGTCTTCCAGTACTACCTGGAGCGGTACTACGCGCGCGGCTCCCTCCGCAGTCTGCCGGACACCCCCTGGCAGAAGATCAGGGCGAACCTGCTCGCGCTCGGCAGTGAAAGGGGCTCGAAGTGACCGCCATGGTGAAGTCCGAAGGCGTGCACAAGTCCTTCGGCCCCGTCCAGGTCCTCAAGGGCATCGACCTGGAGGTGAACACCGGCGAGGTGTTCTGCCTCATCGGCCCGTCCGGCTCCGGCAAGTCGACCTTCCTGCGGTGCATCAACCACCTCGAGAAGATCAACGCCGGGCGCCTGTACGTCGACGGTGAGCTGGTCGGCTACCGCCAGAAGGGCGACAAGCTGCACGAGCTCAAGGACAGCGAGGTCGCACTGAAGCGGCGGGACATCGGAATGGTGTTCCAGCGCTTCAACCTGTTCCCGCACATGACCGCGCTCGAGAACGTCATGGAGGCGCCGGTCCAGGTGAAGGGCGTCAGCAGGTCCCAGGCGCGGGAGCGCGCGGGCCAGCTCCTGGAGCGGGTGGGCCTGGCCGACAAGGCGAAGACCTACCCCTCGCAGCTCTCCGGCGGCCAGCAGCAGCGTGTCGCCATCGCCCGCGCGCTGGCGATGGACCCCAAGCTGATGCTCTTCGACGAGCCCACCTCGGCGCTCGACCCGGAGCTCGTCGGTGACGTCCTCGACGTCATGCGCGACCTCGCCGAATCCGGCATGACGATGATCGTCGTCACCCACGAGATGGGCTTCGCCCGCGAGGTGGGCGATTCCCTGGTCTTCATGGACGGCGGCGTGGTCGTCGAGGCCGGCAACCCCCGCGACGTACTGACGAACCCGCAGCACGAGCGGACGCAGTCGTTCCTCTCGAAGGTGCTCTAGCGATACGTACGGAAAGGGGCGGTACGGGATATCCGTACCGCCCCTTTCGGCATGAGTCGCCGCGAGTCTCCGTACCGGAGTGCCACTTGGGTCTTTCCGCGAGCCTCCGTACCGGAGTGGCCACTTGAGTCTTTCCGCGAGCCTCCGTACCGGAGTGGCCACTTAGGTCTTTCCGCGAGCCTCCGTACGGGAGTGACCACTTGGGTCTTTCGGTGAGCCCCCGTACCGCAGTGGCTACTTGACCGCGAGCACCAGCGCGTCCGACGGCGAGCGCCACACGGGGCGGGCCTCCCCGAAGCCCTTCTCGCGCAGTACGCGCGCGTGCCAGTCGGGGGACGGGGTGTCGCCGTCGGCGTGCTCGCCGTAGATCTCGAAGCGGCGGGCGGTCGGCGCGGCGAGGACGGGGTCCTGGGCGGCCAGCTGCCACCATTCGGCCCAGTCGAGGACGCCTTTCGCCTTGGCCTGATCCATACGGGCGTGCCGCTGCGCGCGGTCCGCCGCGTTGATCCGGGGCGTGGTCTCGTCGATCATGTGGTCGGCGTTCATGAAGACACCGCCGTCGCGGACGAGGTCCGCGATCTGACCGTAGAGGGCCGCGAGGGGTTCGCTGTGCAGCCAGTGCAGGGCCGTGGCGGTCAGGACGGCGTCGTACGAGTCGTACGGCAGCCGGGCGGGCCACTGGGGATCCTTGAGGTCGGCCGTGACGAAGGTGACCCGGTTGTCGCCCGCGAAGGTGCCCTCGGCGATGGTGAGCAGCGCGGGGTCGAGGTCCACGCCGGTGCTGGTGGCGCCCGGGAGGCGGTCGAACAGCCGGGCGGTGATGGTTCCGGTGCCGCAGGCCAGGTCGAGGACTCGCGGCGCGGGTCCGGCCAGGGCCTCCACCATGTCGAGCATCACCCGGAAACGCTCCTCACGGTCCGGCATGTACCACTCCTGCTGCCGGTCCCAGCTCTCCTGCCAGGCTCCCCAGTCGGTTCCGGTGGTGGTGGTCATGAAAGCCCCTTCGCTCGGCCGCGTGATACCGGCACTGCCCGTAATACCCTTGAAGCACAGTCATCTGTTACTTGTCCGCATCCACGACGATAGAGCGCCCTCGTAAGGACTACAAGTGGAACTGGCCTATTACTCGGATTACGCGGTACGCCTCGTCAACAGCGAGGAGCCGCTCCGGGGCAAGGACTCGCTGACCTCGGTGGACGCCGTCCGTGACCTCTTCGGGGGCAACTCCTCGGCGGCCCGCCGGACCACGGACGCGGACGTCACGCGCTTCCGCTCGGTGCGGGCCCGGCTGCGCGCGGTCTTCGAGGCGGCCGACGGCGGCAACGAGACGCTGGCCGTGGACCTGCTGAACTCACTCCTGCTGGAGTTCCCGGTGAGCCCGCAGATCTCCGGGCACGACTACCGGGACGACGACGGGCGCCCGCTGTGGCACATGCACCTGGCGGACCACCCGTCGAACGCGACAGCGGGCTACGCGGCGATCGCGGCGATGGGGCTGGCCTTCCACCTGACGGAGTACGGCGTCGACCGCCTGGGTCTGTGCGAGGCAGCGCCCTGCCGCAACGCCTACCTGGACACCTCCACCAACCGCTCCCGGCGCTACTGCTCGGACCGCTGCGCGACCCGCGCCAACGTGGCCGCCTACCGCGCCCGCAAGCGTCTGGAGGCGGACCGGTCGGACAGCACGGGCCTGGCGGCGCCGAGCACCCAGCGCGCCAGCGCGAGTGGCGACCGCTGATCCCTGCGCAGCGGGCGGTACCGGAACCGCACCTTCCCGAGGACGAGTTCCTCGGGCACGGTGCCGTAGTCGGTGCTGTCCCCGCCGGCGTACGCGTTGTCGCCGAGCACCCACCAGCCGCCCTCACGCCGCTCCGCGACCCGCTTCACGACGAGCAGGTCCTGCTGGAACGGATGCCGCAGTACGACGACGTCCCCGGGCCCGACCCGCGCCCCGTACTGCACGACGAGCCGATCCCCGTGACGCAGCGTGGGCACCATGGACGGCCCCGTCACCTCCGCCGCCCCAAACGGCAGGACGGCCCTCCCACGTTCGGTCTCCTGCGACAGCTCCGGCATCACCGGCACCTCCCCGGTCCTATCCTCCACGAGTCCCAGTCTCACCCTGGACTTTTGTCCTAAGCCCATGGGGGCACTCGCGAAAACCCGTCTCCTACGGAGTAATGTCCCACCTGAGAAGACGATCACGAGGAAGGACAGCAGCATGCTCTCCCGCCTGTTTGCCCCCAAGGTCAAGGTCAGCGCGCACTGCGACCTGCCCTGCGGTGTGTACGACCCTGCCCAGGCCCGCATCGAGGCGGAGTCGGTAAAGGCCGTCCAGGAAAAGCTGGCCGCCAACGACGACCCGCACTTCCAGACGCGTGGCACCGTCATCAAGGAGCAGCGCGCCGAGCTCGCCAAGCACCACGTCTCGGTGCTCTGGAGCGACTACTTCAAGCCCCCGCACTTCGAGAAGTACCCGGAGCTTCACCAGCTCGTCAACGACACCCTGAAGGCCCTCTCGGCCGCCAAGGCGTCCACCGACCCGGCGACGGGCCAGAAGGCGCTCGACTACATCGCCCAGATCGACAAGATCTTCTGGGAGACGAAGAAGGCCTGACGTCAAGCCAGTTCAAAAGACCTGGCACCACGTCAGTTCACCATGACCGGCGAGCGGTGCACCCTCGCGGGTCAGCAGGATCCTTGCGTACGGAAGGACCCGGCCGGAGAACCGGCCGGGTCCTTTTCGCTGCCCCGGGGCGGGGTGACAGACCTGCCCTACGGTCATGGCCATCCCCCCGAAGGAATTCATCAAGGCTGAGAATGAGAATACCGATGTCGGACATCGCGACGGCGGCTCTCGAGCGAGGACCACATGCCGCAGACGCCAAGACCATGGACCGATCCGCCGTGGACCTCGGTGGCGGTCCTGCCGTCGCTGACGTCTGGACCGACGGCGATCTCGGATTCGTGCTCCTTCTGCACCGCAGGAACGACGGGTTCGTCGCGAGCGAGCTGTACTACTCCACCAAGGACGCGGACCTGCGCTGGACGCGTGCGGAGCACCTCTCGGGAGGCATCGCCGGCTTCGACCCGACGCAGGCCTCTCCATCCGGGCGAGCCATGTCCAACGCGACGTTAACGGTGCTCTCCGACTCCGAATGCAGGCTCTCCACCAGCCGCAGCGGATACGAGGACGACGGCGAACTCATCCGCGTGTACGAACTCCTGGTGAGCGGAACGGTCGACCACCTTCGCATCGAGAAACAGCAGCACCCCCTCGGAACGGAGCCCACCCGCACCGCACACACCTCATTCGAGAGAGGCCTCGCGTCGCCCGTGACGATCGTGGTCGTACGGCCCTGTGAAATCCTGCGGGTCGTCCCGGTGAAGCGGTACGGCTCGGCAACCGACGTGTCGGACGAAGGCATCGACCTGTTCCCAGCGGTGCAATGAGTTCGGGCCGGCCGGTGATCTGGATCGAAAGGGCCGGCGTGGCAAGGGACTTGCCCGCGAGGTGATACGCAGGCGGCCCTGCTCGGCGGCATTGCCTCGGTACGGGGCCACGTTGTCGGTTCCTCGTCGGACAGAACCGGCGCGCGCAGGACCACGACCATGCGGATCCGCTCGGCACCCCCTGTCAGTACCCCGCTGCCAGTCCCTCCTGTCAGTCCCCCATGCCATCCTGGTGAGGTGACTGTGGTGGAGGATCTGGTCCGGCTGCGCCGGGCCCGGGACCGGATGGACCGGGAGTACGCGGAGCCGCTGGAGATGGCGGAGCTCGCGCGCACCGCGCTGATGTCGCCCGGCCATTTCCAGCGGAGCTTCCGGGCGGCCTTCGGCGAGACGCCGTACACCTATCTGATGACCCGCAGGATCGAGCGCGCGAAGGCCCTCCTGCGCCGCGGCGAGCTGACGGTCACAGAGGTGTGCTTCGCCGTGGGCTGTACGTCGCTCGGTTCGTTCAGCTCCCGTTTCACGGAGCTGGTCGGTGAGACCCCGAGCGCCTACCGTGCACGGCCGCACGAGCACGGCGCCCCGATCCCGTCCTGCGTGGCCCAGCGCCTCACCCGCCCGGCCCGCCACCGCAGCCCGGAGGCGGAACCGGGCACCCGCCCCTAGGCGTGCTGTCCCGGCACGCTGGTGACGAGGGCTTGCAGCTCGGCGCACCAACCCCCGCCCACCTGCGTCAACGCGGCGGCGCCGATTTCCTCCGACCTGATTCGCCGGACAGGCCCTAGCGTGGCCCCCATGACTGGACCCGTGGATGACCTGAAACTGTCCCAGTGCTTCATCGCCGTGGACGACCACGACAAGGCGCTCGCGTTCTACCGTGACGTCCTTGGTCTGGAGGTCCGTAACGACGTCGGATTCGAGGGAATGCGCTGGGTCACCGTCGGCTCGCCGCTGCAACCGGACGTGGAGATCGTCCTGGAGCCCCCCGCGGCCGACCCGAACGCCTCCCCCGCCGACAAGCAGGCGATGGCCGAACTCCTGGCGAAGGGCATGCTGCGCGGCGTGATCTTCTCGACGCCGGACTGCGACGCCCTCTTCGACCGCGTCCAGGCCTCCGGCGCGGAAGTCCTCCAGGAGCCCATGGACCAGCCCTACGGCGTCCGCGACTGCGCCTTCCGCGACCCGGCGGGCAACCTCCTCCGCTTCAACACACGCACCCCCGGCGCCTGACCGACGCGCGGACGGCCCGGTCCCGGAGGCGCGGGGCCTACCATCGGCTGATCACCACCAACGGGAGAGTCCATGCCGTCCGCGCGCCCCAGCATCCTGTACGTCAGTGACCTGGCCTATCCGGCCAAGGGCCGCCGGTACTGCGACGAGGACATCTTCCTCACCTCCCGGCTGCGCGAGGAGTTCGACATCGCCGTGTGCCACCCGCTGGACGCCGCCGCGCTGATGAACTCCTTCGACGCGGTGGTCGTACGCAACAGCGGACCGGTCCTGAACTACCAGGCGCACCACGACGCGTTCCGCGAGCGGGCGGCCGCGGAGGGCGTACGCGTCTACAACCAGCTCTCGGGCAAGGGCGACATGGCGGGGAAGGGATACCTGCTGGCGCTCACGGCGGCGGGTTATCCGGTGATCCCCACCGTCGACCGCGCGGAGGACCTCGGCCGGCTCGGGGACGTCGACACGTACGTGGTGAAACCGAAGCTGGGAGCGGACTCCATAGGGCTGGAGTTCGTGCCCCGCGAACGGCTCACCGACCCGGCGGTGTACGGCGACGTCCTCGTCCAGCCACGCGTCGACTTCGAGTACGAGGTGTCCTTCTACTTCGTCGACCACACCCTCCAGTACGCGCTGTACGCGCCCCGCCCGGACGAGCGGTGGGCCCTGGAACCCTACGAACCGACCGAGCGGGACCGGGAGTTCGCGCAGCGGTTCATCGACTGGAACGACATCGCGTACGGGATCCAGCGCGTGGACGCCTGCCGGGCACGCGGCGGTGAGCTCCTCCTCGTCGAGCTGGAGGATCTCAACCCGTATCTGTCCCTGGACACCCTCTCCCCCACCGCGCGGGACGCGTTCGTCGCGCGCGTGACAACGTCGTTGCACGGCCTGATCGGAGAGAAGACACCATGACGGAGCCGATCCGGCTGACAGAGCCGATCCGGTGGACCTATGCCTTTGTCGACCGGCCGATGAAGAAGTTCGCGGCGGCCTGCGACTTCTGGGCCGCGGTCACGCGCACCAAGCTGTCCGAACGGCGCGGCGACCGGGGCGAGTTCGTGACCCTGCTGCCCGAGGGGGCCGCCGACGCTTGCGTGAAGGCGCAGGGTGTCGCGGGCTCGGGGCCGGGCGCCGGGGGCGCGCATCTCGACCTCGCCGTCGAGGACGTACGCGCGCTGGTGGAGGCGGCACTGCGGCTGGGTGCCGAGATCGTCGCGGACCACGGAGGGTGGGCCGTACTGCGGTCCCCCGGTGGGCAGTTGTTCTGCGCGGTGCCGTGGCACGGGGAGTCGACGCGGCCTCCGGTGGTCAAGGGGCCGTCCGGTGTGACCAGCCGTGTCGACCAGGTGTGTATCGACCTGGCGCCCGGCGTGTACGAGGCGGAGATCGTCTTCTGGAGCGCCCTCACCGGATGGGAGTCCGACCCGGGCGCGCTCCCGGAGTTCCACGTGGTCAGGCCGCCCGCCGAGCTCCCCCTCCGCATCCTCCTGCAACGCCTCGGCTCCGCCCGCCCCACCTCCGCCCACATCGACATCGCCTGCTCGGACATCGACGCGGTCCGTATCCGCCACGAGCTTCTCGGCGCGACCCTGCTCGGGCGGGGCGCCCGCTGGGCGGTGATGCGGGACCCGTCGGGCGGCACGTACTGCCTGACGCCCCGCGATCCCGAGACGGGCGGCCTGCGGTAGCGGTCCGTCAGCGGCCGGAGTTCCACACCTCGACGTCCACGACGGCCTCCACCGGAAGCGGCCCGTAGATGTGCGGGAACTCCTCGCCCCCGGCCTCCACGGCCTCGTAGCGCAGGGGGACGCCGAGCCGTTCGGCGTCGATCACCAGGACCACCAGCTCGTCGGGCCCGGCGTAGGAGCCGTACAAGAACGCTGCCACGCCCGGGAGTTGGTGGGGCAGCGAGCAGTGGATGAAGCCCACCTCCTGGAGGGTCCGGCCACGGGTGGACATCTCGTACGCGCCGGACGCGCGCGCCGCGTCCCACAGGGAGCGTTCGGTGAGGTGAAGGAGGGGTTCGTCAGCCATACCCGAACGCTACGGTCCCAGGCGGGCGGCCCGCACCTGCAAATAGCGCTGTTCGGGAAGGCTGAGGGTCTTCCCGGCCGCCGCCTCGTAGGCGGCACGGGCCCCCGCCGGGTCCCCCGCACGCTCCAGCAGATGACCACGGACGGCGTCGAGCCGATGCCCGAGCGCCGACTCACCCTCCAGCCCGTCCAGTTCAAGGAGTCCCGCCCGGGGCCCGTGCACCATGGCCACCGCCACCACCCGGTTGAGACGCTCGACGGGCCCGGGGACCCGGCGGACCAGGATGTCGTACAGGCCGAGGATCTCGCGCCAGTCCGTGGCGTCCGCCGACGGCGCCTCGTCGTGCACGGCGGCGATGGCCGCCCGTAGCTGATACGGCCCCGCGCTCCCCCGTGACACCGACAATGCCTCCGTCACCAGCGCCACGCCCTCCTCGATCGCCGCCTTGTCCCACAGACCGCGGTCCTGTTCGTCGAGCGGGACCAGTTCGCCGTGCGAACCGGTGCGCGCGGCGCGCCGGGCGTCGGTCAGCAGCATCAGCGCCAGCAGCCCCGCCACCTCGCCGTCCTCGGGGAGGAGCCGGCGGACCGTACGGGTCAACCGGACGGCCTCGCCAGCGAGTTCGGCCCGTTGGAGGGCCGCTCCGGAGGTCGCCGTATAGCCCTCGTTGAAGATCAGGTAGAGCGTGTGGAGAACGGCGGGCAGCCGTTCCTCCCAGTTGTCCGGGCGCCCGAATCCCGTCCCCCGCACCCGCTGCTTCGCCCGGCTGATCCGCTGCGCCATCGTCGCCTCGGGCACGAGATACGCCCGGGCGATCTCCGCCGTCGTCAGACCGCCGACGGCGCGCAGGGTGAGCGCGATCTGGCCGGGCGGGGTCAGCTCCGGGTGGCAGCAGAGGAAGAGGAGGGAGAGGGTGTCGTCCTCGCTCGGCGCCCGGGACGCCCCCGGCGGCGGCGCCAGGAACTCGTCCCGGGGCGTGAGCGCCGCCGCCTTCTCCTCCCGCAGCCGCCGCGCCTCCTCACTGCGCAGGGCGTCCGTCAGGCGCCGCGAGGCGACCTTGATCAGCCAGCCACGCGGATTGTCGGGCACGCCGTCACGCCCCCACTGCCCGGCCGCCGCGAGCAGCGCCTCCTGTACGGCGTCCTCGGCGGCGTCGAAATGCCCAAAACGACGCAGAAGCGCGCCGAGGGCCCCCGGCGCGTGTCTGCGCAGCAGGTCCTCGACCTCGGTCGTACGACGGGGCTGACCCATACGGCTCAGATGTCCCCTGCGCCGTCCAGGATCGGCCGGATCACCACCGGGTACTCGGTGGCCCCGTCGGGAACGGGGCACTGGGCGACGCGCGCGGCGATCTCCGTGACCCGCTCCAGGCTCTCGCACTCCAGAATCCAGAAGCCGGCCATCAGCTCCTTGCTCTCGCCGTAGGGCCCGTCGGTGATGACGGGCTTGCCGTCCTTGTCTGCCGTGACCCGCCGAGTCCGGTCGGGCTCGGCCAGACCCTGGGCGTCGAGCAGCTCCCCGGACTCGGAGAGGTCGTTGTTGATCGCGCCCATGAAGGCGAACATGGCCTGCATCTCCTGCTCGCTCCAGACCGGCGACCCAGGGGAGGGCTTGCCCCGCTGGGCCTCGTAGTCGGCCTGCGATCCCTGCACCATCACCAGGTACTTCATGAGTCCGCTCCTTCGGTTTCCGTGGTTCGGACCGCCCGTGTCGGGCGGCTTCCACAGGGGACGTCGGAGCCGGCCCGCGTTTCTCTACACGGCCGCGCGGACTCGATCAGGTTTTTTTCGTCACGGGATCCGCGGGCCGAGCGGCGGCCCGGGGCTCCTCCTCGGCTTCGTCGGCATACGCCTTGCACTCGGGGTCCCGGCAAGGTCCGGGTACCCACACGGGAACCCACGCGCCCAGGGTCTTGTGCCTCTTCACGACCGTGGCGACCGGCTGCCCGCAAGCAGAACAAACGTACTCATCGGTGCCCATGTCTTCAGGGTATTGCGGAAGGCCGTTCAGCGCTTCCTGCTGTACGTCCTCACCAGCACCCCGTTCTTGAACACGCGGACCTGGTCGAGCGCGTACTCGTCCACGGCGAACCGGAGCCGAACATCGGCATGCCGGAACCCAGCACCACCGGGTACGTCCTGATGACCGACTCGTCCACCTCGCCGACCAGCGCGCCCGCGAGCTGCGAGCCGCCGCACAGACAGCTGCCGAACTCGCCGTCCCCGGCCTTGAGTTCGCGAACCCTCCCGACGACGCCGTCCGCGATGATCTCGACATGCGGGTCGGGCGACTCCTTGAGGCTGCGCGAGGCGACGTACTCACGCAGATGCGCGTACGGGCTGGCGACGCCGAGGTCCAGTGCGATGTCGTAGCTGGCACGGCCCTGGATGATCGTGTCGAACCTCCGGTTCTCCAGGTCGTGCATACCGAGCGGGCGCCCGGCCTCCCCGGCAGCGACGAACCCGTCACCGCCCTCTACCTCGCCATGCTCGGCCTACTCCTGGAACACCTGACCCTCCCAGGCGTCCTGGACGGCGTCCTCCCGGAGGTCACCGTCCCGGATGACCCGGTGGAACGAATCGTCACGACGATCGTGCCGGATACCTGACTCAGGGAGCGCCTGGCCCGGAGAGTGCGCGGAGCGTCTCTCGCCGAGCACTTTCCCCGGGGGAGATCTTTCAGCCCGTCCGGAGTTTCCGTCCCCCACCGGGCGAGGGATTTTCAGCCCGCCCGGCGTTCCCCCCTGGCCGGGCGGGAGATTTTCAGCCCGTCCGGCGTTTCCATCCCGACCGGGCGAGGGATTTTCAGCCCGCCCGGCGTTCCCCCCTGGCCGGGCGGGAGATTTTCAGCCCGTCCGGCGTTTGAGGACGAGCCCTTCGGGCGAACGGGGGTCTGGGGGCAGAGCCCCCAGGAACGGGACGGGCAGGGGCGGAGGGGGCGAAAAAACAGGCCCCGCACACCGTGGGGATGTGCGGGACCCGCCCGGAGCCCGGAACCGTACGGCGGTCAGGTGCCGCACGAAACCGGGAACTCCGGGGGCTACGGACGCTACGGCGACCCGGAAGACACCGGCGGGCACCGGCACCTCCACCCACCCCGCCGACGCCGTCAGTTGCTGCGCCGCGTCACGAACTCCGCCAGCGCGAGAAGCCCACCCGCAGCCTCGGGATCAGGCACAGCCCGTGCCAGCTCATCCATCGCCCGGGACATCCGGTCAGCCGCCTGGACCTGCGCCCAGTCCCGACCCCCCGCCCGCTCAACCGCCAGCACCGTCCGCTCCAACTCCCCTTCCTGATAAGGAACCCCGTACAGCGAGGCAAGCTCGGCCGCCGCAGCCCCGCCGGAGGCGAGCGCGGCCACCACAGGCAGCGATTTCTTACGAGCGATGAGGTCCGCCCCCGCGGCCTTGCCGGTGCGACTCGGATCCCCCCAGATCCCGATCACATCGTCGATCAGCTGAAAGGCGAGCCCGGCCTCCCGGCCGAACGCGTCCAACGCCTCCACGTCCTCATCCCCAGCCCCCGCGTAAAGAGCCCCCAACGCGCAGGCACAGCCGAGCAACGCGCCCGTCTTGGCCTCCGCCATGGCGAGGCACTCATCGAGGGTGACCTCGTCGGGGCCCCGCTTCTCCATGGCGGTGTCCGCATGCTGCCCCTCGCACAGCTCGACGACACAGGACGCGAGCCGGGCGGCAGCCGCCGCGGACGCCGGGTGCGGGTCCTCGGCGAGCAGCCGCTGAGCCAGCGCCTGCAAGGCGTCCCCCGCGAGGATCGCGTCGGCGTCGCCGAACACGGTCCAGGCGGTGGGCCGGTGCCTGCGGGTGGTGTCCCGGTCCATCACGTCGTCGTGCAGCAGCGTGAAGTTGTGGATCAACTCCACCGCGGCGGCCGCCCGTACGGCACTCGCGTGCTGTCCGCCGAGCGCCCGGACCGCGGTGAGCACCAGCGCGGGCCTGATCGCCTTGCCCGCGTTGCCCGCCGCGGGTGTGCCGTCCGCGTGCTCCCAGCCGAAGTGGTAGAGCGCGATCCGGCGTATCGAGCCGGGCAGCGAATCGATGGCCCTGCGCAACTCGGGGTCGACCAACTCCCGGGCACGCTCCAGGATCGCCGCCGCTTCCAGCCCTCCCCCGCTTTCGCCCTCGCCCGAGCGGGGTGCCCCCGGCCCCCGCGGCGGCCTCGGCCGCACCTGCTCCTCCATGGGCCTCCCGATGGGGCTCCGCCTGTCGAGACTCTCGGCCGGACTCTGCTGCACCGGCGGTCTACCGGGTCTACCCGGCCGGCCGGGCGGGGACACAACACCCGGCGTGGGGGTCGTCACCGCCAGCGGCCGATCTCGACGTTCTCCAGGATTCCCAGGGCGTCGGGCACGAGAACCGCGGCCGAGTAGTACGCCGTCACCAGGTAGGAGATGATCGCCTGTTCGTTGATGCCCATGAAACGCACCGACAGGCTCGGCTCGATCTCGTCCGGGATACCGGCCTGCTGGAGTCCGATGACACCCTGTTCGGCCTCGCCGGTACGCAGGGCGATGATCGAGGTCGTACGGGCGTCGCTGACCGGGATCTTGTTGCACGGGAAGATCGGCACCCCGCGCCAGGTCGGGATGCGGTTGCCGGCCATCTCGATGGTCTCCGGCACCAGTCCGCGCTTGTTGAGCTCGCGGCCGATCGCGGAGATCGCGCGCGGGTGGGCGAGGAGGAGCTTGGTGCCCCGCCTGCGGCTGAGCAGTTCGTCGAGGTCGTCGGGGCCGGGTACGCCGTCGTGCGGCTGGAACCGCTGGTCGTACTCGCAGTTGTTGAGCAGCCCGAACTCCCGGTTGTTGATGAGCTCGTCCTCCTGGCGCTCCTTCAACGCCTCTACGGTGAGCCGCAGTTGCTGCTCCGTCTGGTTCATCGGCTGGTTGTAGAGATCGGCCACGCGCGTGTGGAGGCGCAGCACGGTCTGGGCGATGCTCAGTTCGTACTCGCGGGGCGCCGCGTCGTAGTCCACGAAGGTGCCGGGGATGTCCGGCTCTCCGGTGTGGCCGGCCGCGAGGTCGATCTCCCTCTCTCCGTACTTGTTGGCGCGTTGTTCCGGAATCGCGCGCAGCGACTGGAGGTGGTCACGCAGGGACTCGGATCGCTCCGCGACCTGTTCGAGGTCGTTGCGGGGCAGCGTGAGCACGGTGCACCCGGTGACCGCGCGGGCCGTGTACTCCCAGATGGCGTCCGGGTCGATGAGCGCCTGCTCCCCGAAGTAGGCGCCGTCGGCGAGGACGCCGAGGACCGCGTCGTCCCCGTAGGGACCTGTGCCGGTCTTCTCCACCTTGCCGTGCGCGAGCAGGAACACCTCGTCGGACGGGCTGCCGAACGAGACGAGCACCTCCCCCGGTGCGAACTCCCGCTGCTGGCAGCGCTGAGCGAGCTCGCCGAGCACCTCCTGATCCTCGTACGACCGCAGCACAGGCAGTTCGCCGAGCTCTGCCGGGATGACCTGGACGCGGTCACCGGTCTTCACGAATGTCACGCGGCCGTCGCCCACGGAGTAGCTGAGCCGCCGGTTCACGCGGTACGTGCCACCCTGCACGTTCACCCAAGGAAGCATCCGCAGCAGCCAGCGCGAGCTGATCTCCTGCATCTGGGGTGCGGACTTGGTGGTGGTGGCCAGGTTCCGCGCGGCGGATGTGCCGAGACTCTGCTGCGGCTTGCCCTGACCCGCGCGGACCTCTTCGCCTACCGACATGAATATTGCCCTCCCGTTGTGCACTGATCTGCGGGAGCAAGCCTTCCATCACGCAGCGTGCCGGTGCTATTACACGAATGAGGGGGAATGGATCACCGGCGAGTGGGCAATGGTGGCCGCTTTTCGCCAGCGGGTCGAAACAGTGCGCGGTTGTGCCGGTCGGGAACTTCAAGATCTGGTCAAACGTTTGACGCTGTGACCGATGCTTCGATCGACGTATCGGCTCATGTTTCGACGTACGAGGACGGGAATCGGCATGGCTGGCTTTCTGGACCGCGCCAAAGAACAGGCACAGCGAGGGCTCACCCAGGGCAAGCAGAAGATCGACGACGTGCAGGCACAGCGCGCCGGCGGCGACCTGCTGAAGAAGCTGGGCGCCGCGTACTTGGCGGAGCGGCGCGGCAGCGGCTCCCCGCAGGCGACGCAGCAGGCTCTGCAGGCAGTGGAGAGCCACATCGCGACGCACGGAGACAGCTTCCTGCACGCCTGATCCCGGGCCGCTCTTCGCGCCACGGCTCACCGCCGGACATCACCGCACGTCACTGACCGGATCGGCTCGCACACCGTGCGAACGACTGGGCCCTGCCCCCGGGTTCCGAGTACAAAGCGGCGGTAGGAGACGGCCGCGACAGGTGGTCGGCGTTCAGCGCGAAGGAGGGCGGTCATGGCCCCACCCATGTCCGCGAGCGGTTTCCTGGACCGGCTCAGGGAGGCGGGCGTCACCGTCGTCGAGGTCGGCGACTGGGAGCGCCACAACCGCAATCACAAGGGCCCGTGGGGTCCGGTGTACGGCGTGATGATCCATCACACGGTGACCTCGGGCAGCGAGCGCACCGTCGAGCTCTGCCGCGACGGCTACGCGGAGCTGCCCGGGCCGCTGTGCCACGGCGTCATCACCAAGGACGGCGTCGTCCACCTCGTGGGCTACGGCCGGGCCAACCACGCGGGCCTGGGCGACGACGAGGTACTCCGCGCCGTGATCGCGGAGAAGCGGCTCCCGCCGGACAACGAGGCGAACACCGACGGCAACCGCCACTTCTACGGCTTCGAGTGCGAGAACCTCGGCAACGGCGAGGACCCCTGGCCCGAAGCCCAGCTCGACACGATCGAGAGGGTCGCCGCCGCGATCTGCCGCCACCACGGCTGGACGGAGCGCTCGGTGATCGGCCACCTGGAATGGCAACCGGGCAAGATCGACCCCCGTGGCTTCACGATGGACTCCATGAGGGAGCGCGTGCGCGACCGGCTGAAGTGACCGCGGCGCCGGGCGGGACACCTGAAATCCCCGAAGCCCGTCGGCGGCACACCCCCGGAAGGGCTGCCGCCCGCCCGGCCCCACACCGCGGTTTTCGCCCGGTCCCGTCCTGTGCCCGCCTGGCGGCCGTCACCCGGCCGAACCGGCCGCTACCGCCCATGGACCCGGCTCGCCCGCCGCCCGCACACCGCCGGTCCTTCCCAAGCCCCGGCTCGCACACAGTCGGCCCCTCAAGAAACCCAGCTCACACACCGCCGGTCCCTCCCAAGGCCCGGCACGCACACCGCCGCCCCCTCCAGAAACCTAGCCCACACCCCGCCCACCGGCCTGCCAAGGCCACCCGAAGGCCCGGCATCGACGAATGGGCAATGGGCCCACCCCGGACGCATGTCCGACAATGGCAGGGTGACCCGCCCGGACATCCCCACCGCCGCCACTCTCCCCACCGCCACTAACATCCCCAGCGCCGGCAGCGCCCCCACGACCCCCCACACCCCCCAAGCAGCGCCGCTCGACCTCAATGTCCTGCGCCCCCGCCTCCCCTCACCTTCGCAGGACGTCGTCGACGACCGCTTCGACCGCCACGGTGTCCGGCTGGTGCTCAAGCGGGACGATCTGATCCACCCGGAGCTGGTCGGCAACAAATGGCGGAAGCTGGCCCTGAACCTGGCAGCGGCGGCGGGCCGTACGGTGGTCACTTTTGGCGGGGCGTACTCGAACCACCTGCGGGCCACCGCGGCAGCCGGCCGCCTGCTCGGGTTCCCCACCATCGGCGTGGTCCGCGGCCAAGAGCTGTCCGAGCGCCCCCTCAACCCCTCACTCGCACGGTGCGCGGCCGACGGCATGCGACTGCACTTCGTCGACAGATCGACGTACCGCCGAAAGTCCGAGCCGGAGACACTCGCCTGGATCCTGAGCGCGCTGGGCGCCGAGAACGGGTACGTCGTGCCCGAGGGCGGCAGCAACTCCCTTGCCGTACGCGGCTGCCGGGCGCTCGGCGAGGAGCTGCGCGGCCACGCCGACGTCGTCGCCCTGCCCTGCGGCACCGGCGGCACGCTGGCGGGCCTGGCCGCCGGGCTCGCCCCTGACCAGCGCGCCTTGGGCATACCAGTCCTCAAGGGCGACTTCCTGAGCGCCGGGATAGAGGCCCTCCAAGTCGCCGCCTTCGGCGCCCGCCGCGGCGACTGGTCCCTCGACGAACGCTTCCATTTCGGCGGCTACGCCCGTACCGCCCCCGAACTCGACACCTTCGCCGAGGACTTCGAGCAACGCCACGGCCTGTCCGTCGAACGTCTCTATGTCGCCAAGATGCTGTACGGACTTGTCGCTCTGGCCGACGAGGGCGCCTTCTCGCGCGGGACGACGGTGGCAGCCGTGATCACAGGAGCACCGCTCTCTTGAATCAGGCAGTCAACGTGACCGCTCAGGTCGTCTCCCGGAAGGCCGCCGCCTCCTCCAGGTCCAGCCTGCGCAGCAGCGTGCGCAGCATCTCGTCGTCGATGTAGCGGAGGTCCCTCAGCCGTACGAAGACCTCGCGCTCGGCGCCGATCATCTCGCGGGAGAGCCGGCGGTAGGTGTCGTCGGCGGTTTCGCCGGTCACCGGGTTGACCGCGCCGAGACGCTCCCAGACGGCGTTGCGGCGGCGCTCCAGGACCGCGCGGAGGCGGTCGGCGAGCGGTGGGGGCAGGGCGTTGCGTTCGTCCTCGAGGAGTTCCTCCAGGCGTTGTTCGGCGGCCCGGGACGCCTGCGCCTGGGCGTTGGCCTCGGCGAGCGTCTCGCTCTGCGCGTCGCGCCCCGGCAGCTTCAGGAGGCGGATCAGCGGGGGCAGCGTCAGCCCCTGCACGACCAGCGTCCCGATCACCGTTGTGAAGGTCAGGAAGAGAATGAGGTTACGGTCCGGAAAGGGCTCACCGCCGTGCACGGTGCGCGGGATCGAGAACGCGATGGCGAGCGAGACCACACCCCGCATCCCGGCCCAGCCGATGACGAAGGGCCCCTTCCAGGTGGGGTTCTCCTCCCGTTTCCGGATGCGTGCCGAGAAAATGCGTGGCAGAAAGGTCGCTGGATACACCCACACGAACCGGGTCGCGACCACGACGAGGAAGAGGGCCACCGCGTACCAGGCGGCATCGACACCCTGGTAGTCCCCAAGCCCCTCGAGGACGACCGGCAGTTGCAGCCCGATCAGCGCGAACACCGCCGACTCCAGGACGAAGGCGACCATCTTCCACACCGCCTCCTCCTGGAGCCGGGTCGCGAAATCGACCTCCCAGGAGCGGTGTCCGAGATAGAGGGCGACGACGACCACGGCGAGCACTCCGGAGGCGTGCACCTGCTCGGCGACCCCGTAGGCGACGAAAGGGATCAACAAGGAGAGGGTGTTCTGGAGAAGTGCCTCCCTCAGGTGCGTGCGCAGCCAGTGGAGCGGCACCATCATCAGGAGTCCGACCGCGACGCCGCCGACCGCCGCGAGCAGGAACTCGCCGATGCCGCCCGCCCAGGTCGCGCCCTCGCCGATCGCCGCGGCGATGGCCACCTTGTAGGCGGTGATCGCGGTCGCGTCATTCACCAGGGACTCGCCCTGGAGGATCGTGGTGATCCGCGAGGGCAGCCCCACCCGGCGCGCCACCGCCGTGGCCGCGACCGCGTCCGGCGGCGCCACCACCGCCCCCAGGACCAGTGCCGCGGTCAGCGGCAGGCTCGGCACGAGCAGGTAGGCGACCCAGCCGACTACCAGGGTCGCGAAGAGGACGTAGCCGACGGACAACAGGGCGACGGGTCGCAGTTGCGCCCGCAGATCGAGGTACGAGCTGTCGGTGGCCGCCGTATACAGCAGCGGGGGGAGCAGCAGCGGGAGCACGACGTCGGGGTCGAGTTCGTAGTCGGGCACCCCGGGGACGTAAGAGATCATCAGGCCCACGGTGACAAGCAGCAGCGGTGCCGGCACCGGGGTGCGGCGTGCGGCCGCCGCACATGCCGCGCTCCCCGCGACCAGCAACAGCAGTGGCAAAATGTGCATCGTCTTCCGCCCGCCCTCTGTTTTCGCGCGACTTCCCGCACACCCGACGTAACCTGGCAATCATGAAACAGTGCACGCACGCGGACGCGCTGCCGCACCTCGAGCCCGAGCCCCTGAGCGAGACCTGTCTGGAGTGCCTTGCCGCCGGCACGCACTTCGTGCAGCTTCGCCTCTGTCTCTCGTGCGGGCACGTCGGCTGTTGCGACTCCTCTCCGCTGCGGCATGCGACGCAGCACTTCAAGGACACCGGGCACCCGATCATGCGCACCTTCGAGCCCGGTGAGAACTGGCGTTGGTGCTTCGTCGACCACGTACTCGTATGACCCGTCGACCGCCGCGTCGACGGCATACTGGCAGGGGTCGCGGATCACATGCGCGTGTGACCCGCGATCCGGACGGTTCGACCGTCTGACGCCTGGGTACGTCAACCCGGCGCGTTCTCTTCCTAATTGGGGCCGCAGACCCCTAGCCACTGTCCGTACTCATATGCTTACTATGAGTGACAGCAAGGGGCGGGGTCCCCGGGACAGGAAACTTGGGAGCGCGGTAGCGTCACCGCTGAACCACCTAGCGCGTTACCCCGGGGGGCGACCCTCGGCCCCTGAAAGAGCTTGTACCACCATGGAGGTGAGGGTGTCCCAGATCGCAGGCGAGCCCGCGACCAAGGACTTCGTGGAAGTCCGGCTGCCCGCCGCGGGCGCCTACCTGTCGGTGCTGCGTACGGCCACGGCCGGACTCGCGGCCCGTTTGGACTTCACCCTCGACGAGATCGAGGACCTGCGCATCGCGGTGGACGAGGCCTGCGCGATCCTGTTGCAACAGGCCGTCCCCGGTTCGGTGCTCAGCTGTGTCTTCCGGCTCATCGACGACTCACTGGAGGTCACGGTCTCGGCCCCGACTACAGACGGTCACGCCCCCGCGCGTGACACCTTCGCCTGGACCGTCCTCTCCGCCCTCGCGGGCAAGGTCGAGTCCACCGTCGCCGAGGACAAGACCGTGACGATCAGCCTCTACAAACAGCGCGGCGCGGGACCCGGGCCGGCGTGAGGAACGGGGACGGGCCGGTGCGGGAGGAAGAGCGCGGCACACGGGAGCTTCCCGCCGAGCTGGTGGGCGGGCCGCGGCGTACGGCGGACGGCGTCGTCGACGGCTTTCCCGAGCAGGCCCGGCCGCACCCGGAGGACGGCGCGGTGTCCGAGGAGACCGCGCCGGCCGACGTGGACGAACGGGAGAAGCTCTCCGGCCAGGGCGACGGGCGACGGGAACCGGAGGGTGCCGCGCCGAGCACGCCCGAAGAAGGCCGGCTGGGCGTCTCCCCTGCTCGAGCGGAGCCGGGAGCTCGGGGAATGGTGACGGGCGGGACTATGAGCGAGCACGAGCGGCACGACAAGCCGGAGGCGCAGAGCGTGCAGGGCGCGCAGCACGGGCCCAGTGCCCAGCAGATCCGGCACGACCCCCGGGACCGCAGCGGGGCACGGACGATGTTCATCGAGCTGCGCAATCTCAAGGACGGCAGCGCCGAGTACGCGGAGCTGCGCAACCAGCTGGTCCGCATGCATCTGCCGCTCGTCGAGCACCTCGCGCGCCGCTTCCGCAACCGGGGTGAGCCGCTGGACGACCTCACTCAGGTCGCCACCATCGGCCTGATCAAGTCGGTGGACCGCTTCGACCCGGAGCGCGGCGTCGAGTTCTCGACGTACGCGACCCCGACGGTGGTCGGTGAGATCAAGCGGCACTTCCGTGACAAGGGCTGGGCGGTGCGCGTGCCGCGCCGTCTGCAGGAGCTGCGCCTGGCGCTCACCACGGCCACAGCCGAGCTGTCGCAGCAGCACGGCCGGTCTCCGACGGTTCACGAGCTGGCCGAGAAGCTCGCCATCTCGGAGGAGGAGGTCCTGGAGGGCCTGGAGTCGGCCAACGCGTACTCCACGCTGTCCCTGGACGTTCCCGACACCGACGACGAGTCCCCGGCCGTCGCGGACACCCTGGGCGCCGAGGACGAAGCTCTGGAGGGCGTCGAGTACCGCGAGTCCCTCAAACCGCTCCTCGAGGACCTCCCGCCCCGCGAGAAGCGAATCCTGCTCCTGCGCTTCTTCGGCAACATGACGCAGTCCCAGATCGCCCAGGAAGTCGGCATCTCGCAGATGCACGTCTCCCGGCTGCTGGCCCGGACCCTGGCCCAGCTCCGCGAGAAGCTGCTCGTCGAGGAGTAGGACCCCACCGCGGCGGGGTCCTAGGGGGGTCCGCTACTCCTCCCGGACGCCGCCCGGGCCTTGGATTCCCAGTGCCCGGGTCGTCGCCGGGTTCACCAGCAGCACCAGGGCCGCGACCGCGACGACGGCCAGGGCGATGCCCGCGGGGATCGCCACGCTGTCGGCCTGGAGCAGGTTGTAGGCGACGGGCAGCGCCATGATCTGGGTGATCACCGCGGGACCCCGGCTCCAGCTGCGGCGAAGCAGCAGTCCGCGTGTGGCCAGCAGCGGGAGCAGGGCGAGCACCAGCAGCGTCACACCGCCGGTGACGGCCTGCTGCCGGTCGTCCGGGTCGCCCATCAGGCCGAGTACGAGCAGGTAGACACCCCCCGCGGCCAAGGCGAGCCCCTCCAGCGCGGTCAGTGCCGCCGCGGCGGTCAGCCGCCCGGGACGGGGCTCTGCGGTGGAGGCTTCAGGGGTGGGATTCTGCTCACGGCTCACTCCTGAAGAGTAGCCCGCGGCCCCGGCCGGCCCAGGGCCCCGGGGGCCGCATCGCACGGGACGCGGGACTCCTCACTCGCTCCTTCGGCGCCCACGTCCCGACGTGTCCAGGCCCACCGCCCGACGCGGCCAGCCCCCCGCACGGCAGCCCAGTTCCCTCGCCCGACGTGGCCAGACTCACGGCCCGGACTCTTACTTGATCCCTACTCGGCGTGGGCCGAGTACCGCCGACTGGGTACGCTGCATCGCATGCGTGCACTTCTCGTGGTCAATCCGGCGGCAACCACCACAAGTGCGCGCACGCGTGACGTCTTGATCCACGCGCTCGCCAGCGAGATGAAGCTGGAAGCGGTCACCACCGAGTACCGCGGGCACGCCAGAGACCTCGGCCGGCAGGCCGCCGACAGCGAGGACATAGACCTGGTCGTCGCCCTCGGCGGCGACGGAACGGTCAACGAGGTCGTGAACGGCCTCCTGCACCGTGGTCCCGACCCGGACCGCCTGCCCCGCCTCGCGGTGGTCCCCGGTGGCTCCACCAATGTCTTCGCCCGCGCCCTCGGCCTGCCCAACGAGCCGGTGGAGGCGACCGGCGCCCTGCTGGACGCGCTGCGCGAGGAGCGAGAGCGCACGATCGGCCTGGGCCTCGCCGCCGGCACCCCTGGCACCGAGGACGAGTCGGTGCCCTCCCGCTGGTTCACCTTCTGTGCGGGCCTCGGCTTCGACGCGGGCGTGATCGGCCGGGTCGAGCAGCAGCGCGAACGGGGCAGGCGCTCCACGCATGCGCTGTATTTGCGCCAAGTACTACGGCAGTTTTTGGACGAACCTCATCGCAGGCACGGAACGATCACCCTGGAGCGTCCCGGCCAGGACCCGGTCACCGATCTGATCCTGTCCATAATCTGCAATACGGCACCATGGACGTTTCTCGGCAATCGTCCGGTGTACGCCTCACCTAAGGCTTCGTTCGATACCGGACTCGACGTACTGGGCCTCAGCCGCATGTCGACCGCCTCTGTTGCCCGGTATGCCACCCAGTTGCTCACTTCGTCCCCCGAACGCGGACCCCATGGCAAGCACGCGGTGTCCCTGCACGATCTGACGGACTTCACCTTGCATTCGAAGGTGCCACTCCCCCTCCAGATGGACGGCGACCACCTCGGACTGCGTACGAGCGTGACGTTCACAGGCGTACGCCGTGCACTGCGTGTGATTGTGTGAGCGGAAGGGCCCAAAGTCCTTTCACTCGAACGTTTAGACCAGGGTCCACCCCATGGAAGTACGGCTGTGACCTAGTCGACACCGAGGAATCAAAAAAAACTTTCCAGAAGGGGTTGTATCCGCCGCTGAGGTTTGCGAGTCTCTACGTGGCGATCGGGACGGCCCGCAGCATCGGCCCCACAGAGAGCCAGAACCCCTCCTCAAATCACAGGACCCCGTCAGGTCATCTGGCGTTCGGCCCTTCACTTGTTGAGGGATTCGTGAAAGCGTTCACATTCACAAGCAACGTGCATGTAATACCAAGGAGAGGTAGCAGCCATGGACTGGCGTCACAACGCCGTTTGCCGCGAGGAAGACCCCGAGCTCTTCTTCCCCATCGGCAACACCGGTCCTGCGCTGCTGCAGATCGAGGAAGCCAAGGCCGTCTGCCGCCGCTGCCCCGTCATGGAGCAGTGCCTGCAGTGGGCGCTCGAGTCCGGCCAGGACTCCGGCGTCTGGGGTGGCCTCAGCGAGGACGAGCGTCGCGCGATGAAGCGCCGCGCCGCCCGCAACCGAGCCCGTCAGGCCTCCGCCTGACGCACCACCCCGCACGAGCCTGAGCTTGGCGGCGCGTACAGCGAGTACGCTTCTCCCGCCCCCGAGCCGCAGCGCGCAGTACCCCCAATGCGCATAGCAGCGTAAAGCGTTGACAGTGGCCCCGGACCAATTGGTCCGGGGCCACTGTCATGCGCTGCCACCGGCCTTTGCGTATGCGTGGATTGCGTGCAGGTGTTGGTCGGTTGCGCTGTCGGCGCCCGCTACTTGTGCGCCACCACCGGGATGTCGAGGATCACCTGCGTACCGCGCTCCGGGGCCGCCACCATGTCGAAGGTTCCGCCCAACTCGCCCTCGACCAGCGTCCGTACGATCTGCAGGCCCAGGTTTCCCGAGCGGTGCGGGTCGAAGCCCTCGGGGAGGCCGACCCCGTCGTCCTGGACGGTGACCAGCAGCCGGGCGTCCTTGGTGCTGCCGCCACGGACGGCCGAGACCTCGACCGTGCCTCGGTCACCCTCACGGAAGCCGTGCTCCAGGGCGTTCTGCAGGATTTCGGTGAGGACCATGGAGAGCGGGGTCGCGACCTCGGCGTCCAGAATCCCGAAACGGCCGGTGCGCCGGCCGGTGACCTTGCCGGGCGAGATCTCGGCGACCATGGCGAGCACCCGGTCGGCGATCTCGTCGAACTCCACCCGTTCGTCCAGGTTCTGGGAAAGCGTCTCGTGCACGATCGCAATCGATCCGACCCGGCGTACGGCCTCCTCCAGCGCCTCCCGGCCCCGGTCCGACTCGATCCTCCTGGCCTGCAGCCGCAGAAGTGCCGCCACCGTCTGGAGGTTGTTCTTCACCCGGTGATGGATCTCCCGGATGGTCGCGTCCTTGGTGATCAACTCGCGCTCGCGGCGCCGCAGTTCGGTGACATCACGCAGCAGCACCAGCGAACCGACGCGCGTCCCCTTGGGCTTGAGCGGGATCGCGCGCAGCTGGATCACCCCCTCCCCGCTCTCGATCTCGAACTCGCGGGGCGCCCAGCCACTGGCGACCTTGGCCAGCGCCTCGTCCACCGGGCCGCGGGACGGAGCGAGTTCGGCACTCGTCACGCCGAGGTTGTGGCCCACCAGGTCGGAGGCAAGACCCAGGCGGTGGTACGCGGACAGCGCGTTCGGAGATGCGTACTGGACGATGCCGTCCGCGTCGAGCCTGATCAGCCCGTCACCGACACGCGGCGAGGCATCCATGTCGACCTGCTGGTTCGGGAACGGGAAGGAGCCTGCGGCGATCATCTGGGCGAGATCCGACGCGCTTTGGAGGTACGTCAGCTCCAGCCGGCTCGGGGTGCGCACGGTGAGGAGGTTGGTGTTGCGGGCGATGACGCCGAGGACGCGCCCTTCCCGCCGTACAGGAATGGACTCGACCCGTACGGGAACCTCTTCCCGCCACTCCGGGTCGCCCTCGCGCACGATCCGGCCCTCGTCGAGCGCGATGTCGAGCATGGGGCGGCGGCCGCGCGGGACGAGGTGGCCGACCATGTCGTCCTGGTAGGAGGTGGGGCCGGTGTTGGGCCGCATCTGAGCCACGGACACATAGCGGGTGCCGTCGCGCGTGGGGACCCACAGGACGAGGTCGGCGAAGGAGAGGTCGGAGAGCAACTGCCACTCCGAGACCAGCAGATGCAGCCACTCGAGGTCGGAGTCACCGAGGGCGGTGTGCTGGCGTACGAGGTCGTTCATGGAGGGCACACGTGCGAGCGTACCCGGCGTTTACGACAAGCCCCGAAATCAGCCGGGTCACAAGGCCACCGGCGGGGCCCGGAGACACCCGCGGGCCGCGGCGCCTGGGAGGGACCCTCAGCCCTCCCGGCACCGCAGCCCGGAGCAACAACGGCCACGGGGTGTGCGGTCCCGATCGGCCGAAGAGAGGAGCCGGGCAGTCAGGGCAGAGAGCACCGGTTCCTCGGTCCGCCTTCCTGTGCGGGGAAGACGGAGGCTTGTTCAGTTGAAGCTCTTAATGCCTTGCCCATTCATTGTGGACTAGACCATGCTCCTGCGTCCATGGTGCCGGTGTCCATGCGCGGGCGGATGTTTGTTGTTGTCTCTTTATCCAACATACGCAAGCATCCACCACGCAGACTAGCCCGCCGGGCATCACGAGCGGGGCCAGATCGCCATCGCCAGTTCGGCCAGGGCTTCCAGCTCCTCCTTGGTGGCCCCGTCGCGGGCCTGCTGGGACATTCCCTGGATCATGGCCCCGACGTGCCGGGCGAGTGTCGAGGCGTCGGTACTCGAAGGCAGCTCACCTGCGGCGATCCCCGCCTTTATACGACTCTCGAATGCAGCGATGTTGGCATTGCGCCGCTCGCGCAGGGATTCGTCGACCTCCGGCGAGGTGCAGTTGGTGGCCGCGTGGATGACCAGACAGCCGTGCGGGTGACCCGGGTCGGTGTACTCGGCGGCGGCCTCGCGCAGCATCCGCTCCACTGCGGCTCGGGCCGTGGGCTCCTCGGCGAGGGCGCGCTCACCGAACGAGCCGTACTTCGTGCCGTACTCGCGGACGACCTCGTCGAAGAGCGAGCGCTTGTCGCCGAACGCGGCGTACAGACTCGGGGCTCCGATGCCCATGACGCGCGTCAGGTCGGCGACGGAAGTCGCCTCGTACCCGTGCTCCCAGAAGGCGAGGACCGCCTTCTCCAGCGCGGTCTCGCGGTCGAAGGAACGGGGACGGCCGCGCGGCTTGACCGGCGCTCTGACCGGCGCCTTGACCGTCGCCTCGGCCTCCACGCCGCCGCCCGTCGGGTCGTCCAGCTCGGTCTGCTGCCTGCTCACCATGGGATGGATTTTATAACGGGTGCTAGAGAAATGTCGGTGGGCTGTTGTACGGTTTTTTCTGTAACGACCACTAGCGAAATGCGAAGGGGGGCGCCGACATGGGCGTGCTTGCAGGCAGGACGGCACTCGTCACGGGCGGCAGCAGGGGCATCGGGCGGGGCATCGCCGAGCGGCTGGGGAGGGACGGTGCGCGGGTGGCCGTGCACTACGGCAGCAATGAGACCGCGGCGAAAGAGACCGTCGCCGCGATCGAGGCAGCGGGCGGATCGGCGTTCGCGATCGGAGTGGAGCTGGGTCGGCCGGGCGACGCGGAGGCCCTCTGGGAGGCCTTCGACCGGCACGCGGAGGGTCTGGACATCCTGGTGAACAACGCGGGGATCGGCACCTCGGCGGCGCTCGGCGAGATAGACGAGCAGGAGTACGACAAGGTCTTCGCGGTGAACGTGAAGGCGCCCCACTTCATCGTCAAGCACGGCCTCGGCAGGCTGCGGGACGGCGGGCGGGTCGTCAACATCTCCTCGGGGCTCGCGCGGACCGCGGCCATGCCGGACAAGATGGCGTACGCGATGACGAAGGGCGCTCTCGACGTCTTCACCCGCGATCTGTCCAAGGTCCTCGGCCCCCGGGGCATCACCGTGAACTCGGTGGCACCGGGCATCATCGACACCGACGTCAACGCCGGATTCCTGCACGCGAGCGAGGAGGCATGGGCCCAGGCCGCGTCGATATCGGCGCTGGGGAGGGTGGGGACAACGGCGGACGTCGCGGATGTGGTGGCGTTCCTGGCCTCGGACGCGGGGCGTTGGGTGACGGGCAGCTGGGTGGACGCGACCGGGGGTTCGCTGACGTAGGGCCGGCCCCGGGTCCGGCCAGCTCGACGAAGGGGTGGGGCGGGGTGCAGGAACGGGAGGCGTTCGACACGATGAGATGGCGAGGCTCTGCTAGATTGGTCTATACCACATGAGTCCCCCTTTGGATTCCAGTCGAGTCCCCTCTCCAGATCGGCAGGCCCAGCGTGGAAGTTGTCATCGTCCCGGACGCCAAGGCGGGCGGCGAGCTGATCGCCGAAGCCATGTCGGAGCTGCTCCGAAGCAAGCCCGACGCTCTGCTCGGCGTGGCCACCGGCTCGACTCCGCTGCCCATCTACCAAGCGCTGGCGGCGAAGGTGAGCTCCGGTGCCGTGGACGCCTCGCGTGCCCGGATAGCGCAGCTCGACGAGTACGTGGGGCTGCCGGCCGACCATCCCGAGTCGTACCGGTCGGTGTTGCGGCGTGAGGTGCTGGAGCCGCTCGGGCTCGGCCTGGACGCGTTCCTGGGGCCGGACGGCACCGCCGAGGACGTACGGGCCGCGTGCGAGGCGTACGACGCGGCGCTGGCCTCGGCGGGCGGAGTCGACCTCCAGCTGCTCGGGATCGGTACCGACGGGCACATCGGATTCAACGAGCCGTGCTCCTCGCTCGCCTCGCGGACCCGGATCAAGACGCTGACCGAGCAGACCCGCGTCGACAACGCGCGGTTCTTCGAGGGCGACATCGAGCAGGTGCCGCACCACGTCATCACGCAGGGCATCGGCACGATCCTGGAGGCGCGGCACCTGGTGCTGCTCGCGACGGGCGAGGGCAAGGCCGACGCGGTCGCGGCGACCGTGGAGGGGCCGGTCGCCGCGGTGTGCCCGGCCTCGGCACTCCAGCTCCACCCGCACGCCACCGTCGTCGTGGACGAGGCGGCGGCGTCCAAGCTGAAGCTCGCCGACTACTTCCGGCACACCTTCGTCAACAAGCCGGACTGGCAGGGTATTTAGGGGGTCCCACCGCGACCGGTCACGGACACGCGGACGCACGCGGAGCACGAACGCGGACGGATACACGGTCGCGGCCGCCCGGGCGCGGAACGCGAACGCCCGGGCGCGGAACGTTCGGACGCGGAACGCTCGGGCGCGGACACGGAATGCTCGGGCGCGGACACGGAACTCGCGGCCGCGGAAGCACAGCCGCAGATGCGCAGTCACAGCCGTACGGACGCGGCTACACGGTCCCAGTCGCAGCCGTACGGACGCGGCTACACGGTCGCCCGGAAGCAGATGCGCGAAGGTACCTGGCCGCCCCCGTGAGCGGCCAGGCACCTTCGTATATGGGGAACCGCGGGGCTGCTACTGCCCCGCGATGACCTCCGCCGCCGCCCGGCCGCAGACGTTCGCGGCGCCGTGCGTGGCGATGTGGAGGGCGCCCCTCGGCGGGGCCTGAGGTACGCCCATCTCGACCACGACGGTGTCGGGGCGAGCGGCGAGGAGGGTGTCGAGGGCCGTCGACATCCAGGGGTGGCGGTGTTCGTCGCGGACGACGGCGACGATGCGACGGCTGCCGGCGGCGGAGAGCGCCACCGGCCCTGCGTCCTCACCGGCGAAGCTGCCGGTCTCCGTGCCCGGGAGCAGACGGCTGAGTTCCGCCGTCACACCCCAGGGGGTCTCGTCGCCGACGGCGATGTTGAAGACGGGGGTGAGGGCGACGATGTACGGCGCCTCGGTGACCGGGACGTACGTCTCACTGCGTGTCACGGTGATCGCCCGGCGGGCGGCGACGAGTCCGACCTCGGCAAGCCCTTCCGGGCCGGCGGCCGTCCTCGATCCGGCAGCAGCCGCGGAGGCCGTCCACCGGGCGAGCGCCCGTACCCGCTCCGCCGCGTCCGCGAGGCGTTCCTCGGGGAGTTCGCCGGAGCGCACCGCCGAGACGAGGGCGTCGCGGAGGAGACGTACGGTGTCGTCGTCCGACAGGCCGCCGCCCACGCAGATCGCGTCGGCGCCCGCGGCGATGGCGAGGACGCTGCCGCGCTGGATGCCGTAGGTGGCGGCGATGGCCTGCATCTCCATGCCGTCGGTGACGATGAGACCGTCGTAGCCGAGTTCCTCGCGGAGCAGGCCCTGGAGGATGCGCGGGGAGAGCGTGGCCGGGCGGTCGGGATCGAGCGCCGGGACCAGGATGTGCGCGCTCATCACCGCACGGGTGCCGGCGGCGATCGCGGCGCGGAACGGCGCGAGGTCGCGGGCGTCGAGCACCGACAGATCGGCGTCGATACGCGGCAGCGCGTGGTGCGAGTCGACCGCCGTGTCGCCGTGCCCCGGGAAGTGCTTGGTGCAGGCCGCGACGCCCGCCGCCTGGAGGCCGGTGACGTAGGCGGCCGTGTGCCGGGCCACCAGGTCGGTGTCGGCGCCGAAGGAACGTACACCGATCACGGGGTTGCCCGGGTTCGAGTTCACGTCCGCGGACGGGGCCCAGTTGAGGTTCACCCCGCACGCGGCCAGGCGGCGGCCGAGTTCGAAGGCGACGTCGCGGGTCAGCGCGACGTCGTCGACCGCGCCCAGGGCGTGGTTGCCGGGGAAGGAGGAGCCGGTGTGGACCTCCAGGCGGGTGACGTCGCCGCTCTCCTCGTCGATGGCGACGAGCACGTCGTCGCGTTCGGCGCGCAACTGGGCGGTCAGGGCCGCGACTTGGTCGGGTGTGGCGATGTTGCGGCTGAACAGGCCGACCGAGGCCAGGCCCTCTCCCAGGTGCCGGAGCAGCCAGTCGGGGGCGGTGGTGCCTGTGAAGCCGGGCTGGAGGACAGTCAGCGCGTCGCGCGTGAGCGTGTCCGTACCACTGGCGAGTGTCGTCATCAGGTGGCGTTATCCCTTCACAGCGCCTGCGGTGAGGCCGCTGACGGCCCTGCGCTGAAGGAAGACGAAGAGGATCAGGATGGGAATGGCGAAGAGCGAGGACGCCGCCATCGTGGCCCCCCAGTCGTCCCCGAAGACCGTCTTGAAGCTGCTCAGCCACAGCGGGAGGGTCTGGGCCTCGATGTCCTTGTTGAGGATGAGGACCATGGGGAACTCGTTCCAGGCGGTGATGAACCCGAAGAGCGAGGTGGCCATCAGGCCGGGCGCGAGCAGCGGGAAGATCACCTTGATGAAGGCCTGGGTGCGGGTGCAGCCGTCGACCATGGCCGACTCCTCCAGCTCCTTCGGCACGGCGGCGACGTAGCCGCGCAGCGTCAGGATGGTGAAGGGCAGCACCATGATCATGTAGAAGAGGGTCAGCGGGACCAGACTGTTCAGCAGGTCGGCGTCACGCACCAGCATGTAGACCGCGATGACCATGACCTCCCAGGGGGCCATCTGCGCGACCATGAACGTGAGGATGAAGCCGCGCCTCCCCTTGAACCGCATGCGTGCGAGCGCGAACGACGCGAGCAGTGCGATGACGAGCGACAGCAGCACCGAACACACCGTGACCGTCAGGGAGTTGCCGACCAGCGTCCAGAAGTGGTCCGCGTCCATGGCCACCTTGAAGTGCTCAAGGGTGGCGTCGGTCGGGAAGAAGACGGGGGTCTCGGAGATGATGTCGCCGGTCGGCTTGAAGGCCGTGGCGAACATCCAGTACACGGGGAAGGCGAAGATCACGAAGAGGACGATCGCCGTCGCGTTCGGCCACAGGCGGCTGATCAGGGAGTTCTTCACAGCTCGTCGTCCTCCTGCTTGATGACGGTCCGGAGGTAGAACGCGGTCAGGGCCAGCAGCGTCAGGATGGTGAGGAACGAGATCGCCGCCCCCATGCCGAAGTGCTGGTTGCCGACGCCCTCGACAAAGGCATAGATCGGCAGGGTCTCGGTGAGCCGGTCGGGGCCGCCCTTGTTCAGGGCGAAGATCTGGGTGAACGACTTGAAGACCCAGATGACCTCGAGGAAGGTCGTGGCCCAGAGGAACGGCCGCAGGAAGGGGAAGGTCACCGAGGTGAAGGACTTCCAGGCGCCGGCGCCGTCCAGGGAGGCGGCCTCGTACAGCTCTTTGGGGATCGTGGTCGTCGCGGCGTAGAGGTTGATCGCCACGAAGGGTATGGACTGCCAGACGATCAGCAGCGTGACCACGAAGAAGGTGGAGAACTGGGTGCCGAACCAGTTGTAGTCGGCCATGGAGTGCCAGCCGAGCTTGTCCAGGATCCAGTTGACGACCCCGAAGCGCTGGGCGAACAGCCACTGGTACACGGTGGTGGCCGCGAGCATGGGCATCGCCCAGGCCAGCACCAGTCCGAGCAGCAGCGTCAGTCTCATGCGCTTGCCGAGCCGGGCCAGGAGCAGGCCGGTGAGGGTGCCGAACGCCATGATGAGGACGACGTTGGCGGCGGTGAAGACAACCGTCCGCGCGGCGACGTTCCAGAACTCGGAGCCGGACAGCACCTCTTGGTAGTTGTCGATCCCGTTCCACTCGGTGAGGTGGAGGATCAACTGCCGCGGGTTGAGGTTCTGGAACGACAGCATGCCGTTCTTCACCAACGGCCAGCCGAGGAGCACTGCGGTCGCCGCCAACGCGGGCAGCAGGAGCAGATAGGGGGCGGACGCGCCGCCTCGCTTCCGCGTCGGGTTCTGTCCCTCACCCGGTGGGGATACGTCGGATTTACCTGTCCCGGCCGCCGGGACTGAGTCCGCGCGTTCGGTCTGCACTGACATGCTCGCCATCTCTCTGTGGCCCTACTGGTCATGCACCACGGCGTCGGGGCGCCCCCGTGGGGAGGGCGCCCCGCGCGCGGGCGATCAGCTCGTCTGCGAGAGACGCTTGTTGATCTCGTCCTCGACCTGTGCGGCCGCCTCGGCGGGCGTCTTGCCGTTGAGCACGGCGGTCATGTAGGCCTTGATCGGGTTCGGGTCGTTCTCCACCGCGGCCCACTCGGGGATCAGCGGCGTGGTGCCACCACCGGCCGCGGCCGGGGAGCCCGCCACGGCGGCCGGGTTGTCCGCGAGGTTGGGCAGGAGCGACACCTTGTTCGGGGTGACGCCGTTCTCCTTGGCGAGCGCGCCCTCGAACTTGTCGGACAGGGCCAGCTTCAGGAACTCCTTGGCGAGGTCCTGCTTCTTGCTGCCCGCGGCCACGGCGAGGTTGGAGCCACCGAGGAAGACGCCCTCGGGCTTGGCGGCCGTCTCACCCGGGATGGTGAAGTAGCCGATGTCCTTCTCGATGGCCTTGTTGGCCGCGATGGCCGTGCCGGCCTCCCAGCCCATGCCGATGAAGGCACCGACGTCACCCTTGGCGAAGACCTCGGCCTGCTGCGGGGTCGCCTCGTCCTTGTCCTTGGGAGCCTTGGAGAAGGACTGGTACTCCTTGTAGATCTCCATGGCCGCGCTGACCTTCGGGTCCGCGAGGTTGGAGACGTACTTGTCGCCGTCCTTCTTCACCAGGTCGGCACCCTGGCCGATGGTGAGGCCGTCGAAGAAGTACCAGTTCTGACCCGGCAGGTAGAGCGGCTCGGCGTCCGTCTTGCTGTCGATCGCCTTGAGGTCCGTGAAGAACTCGTCGCGGGTCTTCGGGGTGTCCGTGATGCCGGCGTCGGCCCAGACCTTCTTGTTGTAGATGACGACGCGGTTGACGACGTACCACGGGGCCGCGTACTGCTTGCCGTCGAAGACGGAGGACGCGTTGATGGTCTCGGTCCAGTCGGTACCGATCTCCGCCTTGAGGTCCGTCAGGTCGGCGAGACCTCCGGTGGCCGCGTAGGCGGGGGTCTGGGTGTTACCGACCTCGATGACGTCCGGCGGGTTCTCCTCGGAGAGCGCCGTGGTGATCTTCTGCTGGATACCGTTCCACTGCTGCGTCTCGAACTTCAGCGTGGCGCCGGTCTGCTTCTCGAAGGCCGCCGTCAGGTCCTTGGTCCAGTTCGGAGGCGTCGAGCCGTCCATGGCCCAGACGGTCAGGGTCTCGCCCTTGAAGCCGTCGGCGCCGGTGTCGCCGCTGTCGCCGTCGTCGCCCCCACACGCCACGATGGAGACCATCATGCCCGCGATACCCATCGCGGCTATCAGCTTGCGCTTCACGCCATCCTCCTCAGGGATGCCACAATCCCCCCTGCCCACCGCGTGACACACGCCGAGTACTGCCCGTGGGGCTGGGACCTGGACCAATGGTGTAGACCAGTACGGGGAGCTTGGCCTAGACCTAGAACGGGTGTCAAGGGTGTGTAAGCCCGTCCAGTCGGACGTTATGGGACCGACATACGCAGGGACCTTTAAGTAGGTAAGTGACATAACAGGCAGGCGCGTTCACGCGTACACGCGACCGGTCCGCGTCCGATGGACTAGACCAACCATGAACGCCGAGGGTATAAGAGGGGATCACGGAGCGTGCGGGGGGATACTCGCACGGCAAGCCGTGCCACGATGTGAGCCGTGGCCGATCGGGATGTCGGTCGCTTCGGCACCGGAGCCGGGAAGGCAGGACATGAGCACCGACGTCAGCAGTGCGGAGAACGAGGGTGGGGCCCCCATCCGTACCGCGCGCGTGCCCAAGTACTACCGCCTGAAGAAACACCTGCTCGACATGACGGAGACGCTCCCGCCGGGCACCCCGGTACCGCCCGAACGCACCCTGGCCGCGGAGTTCGACACCTCCCGCACCACCGTCCGTCAGGCCCTCCAGGAACTCGTCGTCGAGGGCCGCCTCGAACGCATCCAGGGCAAGGGTACGTTCGTCGCCAAGCCGAAGGTCTCCCAGGCGCTCCAACTCACCTCGTACACCGAGGACATGCGCGCCCAGGGCCTCGAACCCACCTCCCAGCTCCTGGACATCGGCTACATCACCGCCGACGAGACCCTCGCCGGCCTGCTCGACATCACCGCGGGCGGCCGCATCCTGCGCATCGAGCGACTGCGCCTGGCGAGCGGCGAACCGATGGCGATCGAGACGACCCACCTGTCCGCGAAGAGGTTCCCCGCCCTGCGCAGGTCGCTCGTCAAGTACACCTCCCTCTACACCGCGCTCGCCGAGGTGTACGACGTCCACCTCGCCGAGGCCGAGGAGACCATCGAGACCTCACTGGCCACCCCGCGCGAGGCCGGCCTGCTCGGCACCGACGTCGGCCTGCCCATGCTGATGCTCTCCCGCCACTCGCTCGACAGACACGGCGAGCCGGTGGAGTGGGTGCGGTCGGTGTACCGGGGAGACCGCTACAAGTTCGTGGCCCGCCTGAAGCGCCCGCAGGACTAGCCGCTATCACGCACCCCCAGGACTGGTCGGTATGAAGCTCTCCCAGGACTAGCCGGTATCAAGCACCCCCAGGAATAAACCACTTGGGGTGACGCAGGAGGTGTAGCGCTGCTCCTCTTCCTGTTCTACGGTCCTCCCGTCATCGCATGGACGGGAGGACGACCCGGTGCGCACCGCGAACACTCGATCCATCGTCATCTGGACCCTCGTCGCGCTGGTCGGTGCCGCGGGCTGGTCCGTACTCGCACTCGCGCGGGGCGAGGAGGTGTCGGCCGCCTGGATGGTCGCCGCCGCGCTCTGCTCGTACGCCATCGCCTATCGCTTCTACTCGAAGTTCATCGCCTACCGGGTGCTCAGGCTCGACAGCACCCGGGCGACCCCGGCGGAGCGACTCAACGACGGCATCGACTTCCATCCGACCGACCGGCGCGTACTGCTCGGCCACCACTTCGCCGCGATCGCGGGGGCGGGCCCGCTCGTCGGCCCCGTACTGGCCGCGCAGATGGGCTACTTGCCCGGCACCATCTGGATCATCGTCGGCGTGATCTTCGCGGGGGCGGTGCAGGACATGGTCGTCCTGTTCTTCTCCACGCGCCGCGACGGCCGTTCGCTGGGGCAGATGGCCCGCGAGGAGATCGGCCCGTTCGGCGGGGCCGCCGCGCTGGTCGCCACCTTCGCCATCATGATCATCCTGCTCGGCGTGCTCGCCCTGGTCATCGTCAACGCGCTCGCACAGTCGCCGTGGGGCACCTTCTCGATCGCGATGACCATCCCGATCGCCCTCCTGATGGGCTTCTACCTGCGGGTACTGCGCCCTGGCCGGGTCTCCGAAGTCTCCCTGATCGGCGTCGCACTTCTCCTGCTCGCGCTGATCGCGGGCCGCTGGGTCGCCGAGTCCTCCTGGGCCGACACCTTCACCCTCGCCCCCGCCACCCTGGTCATCTGGATGGTGGCGTACGGCTTCATCGCCTCGATCCTCCCCGTGTGGATGCTCCTCGCGCCCCGCGACTACCTCTCCACCTTCATGAAGATCGGCACGATCGCGCTGCTCGCCCTCGGCGTGGTCATCGCGCTGCCCACCCTCAAAATGGACCCGGTCACGGACTTCGCCTCGCGGGGCGACGGCCCGGTCTTCGCCGGCTCGCTCTTCCCGTTCGTCTTCATCACCATCGCGTGCGGCGCACTGTCGGGCTTCCACTCGCTCATCTCCAGCGGTACGACGCCGAAGATGATCCAGAAGGAGACACAGATCCGGATGATCGGATACGGCTCCATGCTCATGGAGTCGTCGGTCGCCGTGATGGCGCTGGTCGCGGCCAGCATCATCGACCCGGGCCTGTACTTCGCGATGAACGCGCCGTCCGGGGTCATCGGCACCACGGTCGAATCCGCGTCCCAAGCAGTCGCGAACTTCGGCTACACCATCTCACCCGCGGACCTGGCGAAGGCGGCCGAACAGGTGGAGGAAGCGACCCTCCTCTCCCGCACGGGCGGCGCACCCACTCTCGCCCTCGGCGTCTCGGAGATCTTCTCCCAGGTCACAGGCGGGAGTCTGCGCGCCTTCTGGTACCACTTCGCCATCATGTTCGAGGCACTGTTCATCCTGACCGCCCTCGACGCGGGCACGCGTGTGGGCCGGTTCATGCTCCAGGACATGCTGGGCAACGTCTACCGGCCCTTCAGGAACGTGAGCTGGAAGCCCGGCCTCGTCATCACCAGCGGCATCGTGTGCGCGCTGTGGGGCTACTTCCTCTGGGTCGGCGTCCACGAACCGCTGGGCGGCATCAACCAGCTCTTCCCGATCTTCGGTATCTCCAACCAGCTCCTGGCCGCGGTCGCCCTGGCGGTCTGCACCACACTCCTCGTGAAGTCCGGACGCCTCAAGTGGGCCTGGGTGACAGGGATTCCACTCCTCTGGGACGCGGTCGTCACCCTCACCGCGAGCTGGCAGAAGGTCTTCTCCAGCGACCCGCGCGTGGGCTTCTTCAAGCAGCGTTCGGTGTACCAGGACGGCATCGACGCCGGCAAGGTCCTGTCACCGGCCAAGAACATGGACGACATGCACACGGTCGTCACCAACTCCACGGTGGACGGCGTCCTCGCGGCGGTCCTGGCCGTCCTGGTCATCGTCGTGATCGCGGACGCGGCCAGGGTCTGCATCCGCCACATCCGCCGCCCCGCGCTCTCCACCCTGACCGAGGCGCCGTACGTGAAGTCGAAGATCATCGCCCCGGCCGGCCTGATCCCGACCAAACAGGAGAGGGCGGAGGAACGCGATGCGGTCGGCGCTACACAAAGCGATTAACGGAATCCGTTGGTATGTAAGGGAATTGACGGACGAATCAGCATACGACCGCCATATCGCGCACATCCGAGAAGACCACCCCGCCACACCCCTCCCCACCCGGCGCGAGTTCGAGCGGATGCGAACGGACCGCCAGGAGAAGGACCCCCGGCAGGGGTTCCGCTGCTGCTGAGGACGCATATACGGCTATCCGGACGCCATTTGCAGACTGACATACGGACAGGGGTTCCGCTTACCGGACTTCGTCGCCTAGATTGCCTGCGCGTTACACAGGTGATCAGCGAGGGGACGGAGCCGCCATATGTCAGATGCGCCTGAAGTGAAGCCACCGGTGGTGACACCGGTCCGGGTGGTGATCGGCCTCTGCCTGCTCGCGCCGTTCGTAGCGATGCTGTGGGTGGGTTCGTACGCCAAGACCGACCCGGCCTTCATCGGGATCCCGTTCTTCTACTGGTACCAAATGCTCTGGGTGTTCATCTCGGCCGCCCTCACCATGACCGCGTACAAGCTGTGGCAGCGTGACCAGCGCGCCCGCAAGAGGGGTGCCGGAGCATGAACGACGGCGTGAACGGCGTCGCACTCGCCGTCTTCATCTTCTTCTTCCTGGCCGTCACGGTCATGGGCTTCCTCGCCGCACGCTGGCGCAGGGCGGCCGACGAGCAGAGCCTGGACGAATGGGGCCTGGGCGGCCGGTCGTTCGGCACCTGGGTCACCTGGTTCCTGCTGGGCGGCGACCTCTACACGGCGTACACCTTCGTGGCCGTGCCGGCGGCGATCTACGCGGCGGGCGCGGCCGGCTTCTTCGCCGTGCCGTACACGATCCTCGTCTACCCGCTGATCTTCACCTTCCTCCCCCGCCTCTGGTCGGTGTCGCACAAGCACGGCTATGTGACGACCTCGGACTTCGTGAGAGGCCGCTTCGGCTCGAAGGGCCTTTCACTCGCCGTAGCGGTCACCGGCATCCTCGCCACGATGCCGTACATCGCCCTCCAACTGGTAGGCATCCAGGCGGTCCTGGACGTCATGGGCGTAGGAGGCGGCGACGACACCAACTGGTTCGTCAAGGACCTCCCCCTCCTGATCGCCTTCGGCGTGCTCGCGGCATACACCTACTCCTCGGGCCTCCGCGCCCCCGCCATGATCGCGTTCGTGAAGGACACCCTGATCTACATCGTGATCGCGGTGGCCATCATCTACATCCCGATCAAGCTGGGCGGTTTCGACGAGATCTTCAAGGCGGCGAACGACAAATACACGGCAGCCGGCGCGGGCGGAACCGTCCCGGCCGCAGCGGGCCAATGGACGTACGCCACCCTCGCCCTGGGCTCGGCGCTGGCCCTGTTCATGTACCCGCACTCGATCACCGCGACGCTCTCCTCCCGCAGCCGCGAGGTGATCCGGCGCAACACCACGATCCTCCCCCTGTACTCCCTCATGCTGGGCCTCCTGGCCCTGCTCGGCTTCATGGCGATCGCGGCCGGGGTGAAGGTGGAGAACGCCCAACTCGCCATCCCCCAGCTCTTCGAGAACATGTTCCCGGACTGGTTCGCGGGCGTGGCCTTCGCGGCGATCGGCATCGGCGCCCTGGTCCCCGCCGCCATCATGGCCATCGCGGCGGCGAACCTCTTCACCCGCAACATCTACAAGGACTTCATCAAGCCGGACGCGACGCCCGCCCAGGAGACCAAGGTCTCCAAGCTGGTCTCCCTCCTCGTGAAGGTCGGCGCCCTCGTCTTCGTCCTCACCATGGACAAGACGGTCGCCATCAACTTCCAGCTCCTTGGCGGCATCTGGATCCTGCAGACCTTCCCGGCCCTGGTCGGCGGCCTCTTCACCCGCTGGTTCCACCGCTGGGCCCTCCTCGCGGGCTGGGCCGTCGGCATGCTCTACGGCACCCTCGCCGCGTACGGCGTGGCCTCCCCCACCCAGAAGCACTTCGGCGGCAGCTCCAAGGAGATCCCCGGCATCGGCGAGATCGGCTACATCGGCCTGACGGCGTTCGTCCTGAACGTCCTGGTGACCGTCGTCCTCACCTTCGCCCTCCGCGCCTTCAACGCCCCCGACGGCATCGACGAGACCAGCCCCGAGGACTACACGGCAGACGCCGGCGACAAGGGCGTACAGGTAGAACTCCCGCCGGCCACGGCGGGAACAACGCACTGACCACCGGGTAGGGGCCGTGGGGGTTCTCGCCCCCTCCGCCCCTACCCATCCCGCACCTGGGGGCCGCCCCCAGACCCCCGCAATCACGCTGAACGCGCTCTTCCTCAAACGCCGGACGGGCTGAAACCCGTACCCCCGGCTGAGACCTCCCCCGGACGTGCTGCTGGTGGCTGCTGCCACGCCCCACCGGCAGAAGGGGACGTGCCGGAACGTCCGCCCGCAGCGGCTGGCGCGTCAACGCCGTTCCCCTCTTGGGTAAACGATTCCGCGCCAGACCGAGGACGGATGCTCCGGTACGGCCCCGACCCACGACGGCGGCGAAATCCGGCAGCCCCCTGACCGCACCCTCCGGCACACTGCCCCCCATGGACATCGTCATCAGACGGGCACGCCCCGAGGACTACGACACCGTCGGCGAGATCACCGCGCAGGCCTACCTGGGCGACGGCCTGCTCGACTTCGGCGAGAGCGACGGATACCTCGCCGAGCTACGGGACGTCGCCAAACGGGCAGCGGCCGCCGAGGTGCTCGTCGCCGTCGAAGGCAGCCAACTGCTCGGCGGCGTGACCTTCGTACCGGCCGGCGGCCCCATGTCCGACATCGCCCGCCCCGGCGAGGCCGAGATCCGCATGCTCGCCGTCGCCCGCCCGGCCCGCGGCCGAGGAGCCGGCGAGTCCCTCGTCCGCGCCTGCATAGCCCGCGCCCGCACCACCGACGGCTGCGAACGCGTCGTTCTCTCCACCCAGCGCACCATGCACACGGCCCACCGCATCTACGAACGCCTCGGCTTCACCCGCAACCCGCAGCGCGACTGGAACCCCGTCCCCCACCTGGACGACATCCTGCTCCTCACCTACGAGTTGCCCCTCTGACACCCTCCGAAGCCGACACGACACAACATGTGGGGGTACTACCGAGACCCGGCACAAGATGTATGCTCATGCTCGCTGTCGCCGCAGGGGAATCCGGTGTGAATCCGGAACTGTCCCGCAACGGTGTACTTATGCGCGTTCGTTCGCGTACGGAGTCCAGTCCGAGGACCTGCCGACAGTGTGCCCGGGCCGGCCGGCCCGGGTGACATGACGTCCGGGCCTCGCGGAATGGGCCGGTGGACGCGGCGCATCGCTGTCAGAAGGCGTGCGCTCGTGTGCCCCGCCGCCCTCCCCAAGGCCCCGTGCCCAGCGAGGGAGAGCCCCACGTGACCATCGCGCCAGTCGACCCGGCCTCAGCGACTACGCAGCAGGCCCCGGTGGAGACGGACGGCCCCGGTGCCGCACTGCTGCGGACCCTGACGGACCTCACCGCCGACCTCCCCGGCGCCGACCCCGGCCGGGTCGCCGCCGCCGCCCTGCGCGGCCGGTCCGCACGCGCGGACAACGCGGAACTGCGCGAGCTGGCCACCGAGTCCGCGGCGGGCCTGATCTCCGAGGACCCCGTCTACTCGAAACTGGCCGCCCGACTGCTGACGATCAGCATCGCGGCCGAGGCCGCCTCACAAGGCGTGCGGACCTTCTCCGACTCGGTCACAGTCGGCCACCGCGAGGGCCTCATCGCGGACCGCACCGCGGACTTCGTACGCCTGCACAAGGCCCGCCTCAACACTCTGATCGACACTGAAGGTGACGACCGCTTCGGCTACTTCGGCCTGCGCACGCTGCACAGCCGCTACCTCCTCCGCCACCCGATCACCCGCAAGGTCATCGAGACGCCCCAGCACTTCATGCTGCGCGTGGCGTCCGGCCTGGCGGAGGACGACACCACGCGCGCCCTCACCGAAGTCGAGGCCCTCTACCGGCTCATGAGCCGCCTCGACTACCTCCCCTCCTCCCCCACCCTCTTCAACTCCGGTACGCGCCACCCCCAGATGTCGTCCTGCTACCTCCTCGACTCCCCGCTGGACGAGCTGGACTCCATCTACGACCGCTACCACCAGGTCGCGCGCCTCTCGAAGCACGCGGGCGGCATCGGCCTGTCGTACTCCCGTATCCGCTCCCGCGGTTCACTGATCCGCGGCACGAACGGGCACTCCAACGGCATCGTCCCGTTCCTGAAGACCCTCGACGCCTCGGTCGCCGCGGTGAACCAGGGCGGCCGGCGCAAGGGCGCGGCGGCGGTCTACCTGGAGACCTGGCACTCCGACATCGAGGAGTTCCTGGAGTTGCGCGACAACACCGGTGAGGACGCCCGCCGTACGCACAATCTGAACCTGGCGCACTGGATCCCGGACGAGTTCATGCGCCGGGTGAACGAAAACGCGCTGTGGTCCCTCTTCTCCCCGTCCGACGTGCCGGAACTGGTCGACCTGTGGGGCGACGAGTTCGACGCGGCCTACCGCAAGGCGGAAGAAGCGGGCCTCGCCAAGAAGAACATCCCCGCCCGCGACCTCTACGGCCGCATGATGCGTACCCTCGCGCAGACCGGCAACGGCTGGATGACCTTCAAGGACGCCGCCAACCGCACCGCCAACCAGACGGCGGAGCCGGGCCACACGGTCCACTCCTCGAACCTCTGCACGGAGATCCTGGAGGTCACGGACGACGGCGAGACGGCGGTCTGCAACCTGGGCTCGGTGAACCTGGGCGCGTTCGTCGACACGACGGCCGGCGACATCGACTGGGACCGCCTCGACGAAACAGTCCGCACCGCAGTCACCTTCCTGGACCGGGTCGTCGACATCAACTTCTACCCGACCGAGCAGGCGGGCCGATCCAACGCCAAGTGGCGCCCGGTCGGCCTCGGCGCGATGGGCCTCCAGGACGTCTTCTTCAAGCTGCGCCTGCCCTTCGACTCACCGGAGGCCAAGGCGCTCTCCACCCGTATCGCCGAGCGCGTCATGCTCGCCGCGTACGAGGCGTCCGCGGACCTCGCGGAGCGCAACGGACCCCTGCCTGCCTGGTCCCGTACAAGGACCGCCAGGGGTGTCCTGCACCCGGACCACTACGACACCGAGCTGACCTGGCCGGAGCGCTGGACGGCCCTGCGGGAACGTATCGCCACCACCGGCATGCGCAACTCGCTCCTCCTCGCCATCGCGCCCACCGCCACCATCGCCTCCATCGCGGGCGTCTACGAGTGCATCGAGCCGCAGGTGTCGAACCTGTTCAAGCGCGAGACGCTCTCCGGCGAGTTCCTCCAGGTCAACTCCTACCTGGTGGCCGAGTTGAAGCAGCTCGGCGTGTGGGACGCGCAGACGAGGGAGGCGCTGCGCGAGTCCAACGGCTCGGTGCAGGGCTTCACCTGGGTCCCCCAGGACGTCCGCGACCTGTACCGCACGGCGTGGGAGATCCCGCAGCGCGGCCTGATCGACATGGCCGCGGCCCGCACCCCGTTCCTCGACCAGGCGCAGTCCCTGAACCTCTTCCTGGAGACGCCGACCATCGGCAAGCTCTCCTCGATGTACGCGTACGCCTGGAAGTCGGGCCTGAAGACGACGTACTACCTGCGTTCCCGCCCGGCGACCCGCATCGCCCGCGCGGCGCAGGCGCAGGCCCAGCCCGAAAAGACCATCCCCGTCCAGGCGACCCCCGACGAGGACGCCGTCGCCTGCTCCCTCGAAAACCCCGAATCATGCGAGGCCTGCCAGTGAGCACCCCCCAGAAGAACCTTCTCGACCCGGGCTTCGAACTCACCCTCCGCCCCATGCGCTACCCGGACTTCTACGAGCGCTACCGGGACGCCATCAAGAACACCTGGAGTGTCGAGGAGGTCGACCTCCACTCGGACGTCTCCGACCTCGCGAAGCTGTCGGAGGGCGAGCAGCACATGATCGGCCGGCTGGTCGCGTTCTTCGCGACGGGCGACTCGATCGTGGCGAACAACCTGGTGCTGACCCTCTACAAGCACATCAACTCCCCCGAGGCGCGGCTGTACCTGAGCCGCCAGCTCTTCGAGGAAGCGGTGCACGTCCAGTTCTACTTGACGCTCCTTGACACCTACCTGCCCGATCCGGACGACCGCGCGGCTGCTTTCGACGCGGTGGAGAACATCCCCTCCATCCGCGAGAAGGCCGAGTTCTGCTTCAAGTGGATCAACGAGGTCGAGAAGCTGGACCGCCTGGAGACCAAGGCCGACCGCCGCCGCTTCCTCCTGAACCTGATCTGCTTCGCCGCGTGCATCGAGGGCCTCTTCTTCTACGGCGCCTTCGCGTACGTCTACTGGTTCCGCAGCCGGGGTCTCCTGCATGGCCTGGCGACCGGCACCAACTGGGTGTTCCGCGACGAGACGATGCACATGTCCTTCGCGTTCGAGGTCGTCGACACCGTCCGCAAGGAGGAGCCGGAGCTCTTCGACGACCAGCTCCAGCAGCAGGTGACCGACATGCTGCGGGAGGCCGTCGAGGCCGAGCTGCAGTTCGGGCGGGATCTGTGCGGTGAGGGCCTGCCGGGCATGAACACCGACTCGATGCGCCAGTACCTGGAGTGTGTGGCCGACCAGCGCCTCCAGCGCCTGGGCTTCGCTCCGGTGTACGGCTCGGAGAACCCGTTCTCGTTCATGGAGCTCCAGGGCGTCCAGGAGCTGACCAACTTCTTCGAGCGCCGTGCGTCCGCGTACCAGGTGGCGGTGGAAGGCACCGTCGATCTGGACGAGGACTTCTAGTTACGGCCACTGAACAGTGACCGCCCCGGGCCGTGAGGCCGGGGGCGGTCACTTTTTTCGTCGATGCTCACGACGCGTTTTCGTCGCCGTTCACGCCGCACGCGCGACATCGTTCGTCGTGAGTCCGCGCAGACCGCGGCCGGCCGAGGCGGGGCCGGACCGCTGCGCGGCCGCCGCCCTGAGCTGCCGGTCGACGCGCCACTCGTGGACGTATCCGACCAGTGCGGGAAGGGCCAGGACCAGGAGGATTCCGAGGACGGTGAGTGTGTCTGTGAGTGCGTTCATGTCCTCTACTGTCGCGCCGATCGCCCGCCGGAGTCAGTGGCAGGACTGCCGTACACCCTCGAATTACTGCCACTCCTGAGGCATACTGGAAAACATGCTGAAGAACGTGGCCGTCGCGCTGCTCGACGGCGTACACCCCTTCGAACTCGGCGTCGTCTGCGAGGTGTTCGGCCTCGACCGCGGCGACGAGGGGCTGCCCGTGTACGACTTCGCGGTCGTCTCGGTCGAGGGCCCGACGCTCAGCACCCATGTCCCCGGGCTGACGATCTCCACCCCGTACGGCCTGGACCGCCTCGACGAGGCCGACCTGGTCGTCGTACCGGCCGGCAGCGCCTACGCCGTACGCGACTATCCGCCCGAGCTGCTCGACGCGCTGCGCCGGGCGGTGGACAGAGGCGCCCGGGTGCTCAGTGTCTGCTCCGGCGCCTTCGTGCTCGGCGCGGCCGGGCTCCTGGACGGACGGCGCTGCGCCGTGCACTGGCACCATGCCGACATGCTCGCCCGCCAGTACCCGCGCGCGATCGTCGAGCCGGACGTGCTGTACGTCGACGAGGACCCGGTGATCACCTCGGCCGGCACCGCCTCCGGGATCGACGCCTGTCTGCACATCGTGCGCAAGGAACACGGGCCGGAGGTCGCCAACGCCATCGCACGGCGCATGGTGGTGCCGCCGCACCGCGACGGGGGCCAGGCCCAGTACATCGAGCGGCCGCTGCCGCGCAGCGAGTGCGACACGGTCGGCGAGGTGCTGGTGTGGATGGAGCGCCACCTCGACGAGGAGGTGACCGTCGAACAGCTCGCGGCCCGCGCCCATATGTCGCCCCGCACCTTCGCACGCCGCTTCCAGCAGGAGACGGGCACTACGCCGTACCGCTGGATCCTGCGCCAACGGGTGCTGCTGGCCCAGGACCTGCTGGAGGCCTCGGACGAGACGATGGACGCGATCGCGGGCCGCACGGGGTTCGGGAACGCGGCGGCCCTGCGCCATCAGTTCGTACGGAGTCTGGGGACGACCCCGCAGGCGTACCGGCGCACGTTCAGGGGCCCTCAGGCTGCCTGAACGCGCGCCGGTACGGACGCGGGGTCAGCGCGGAACGGCCTTCAGCAGCAGCCGGTGCGGCCGCAGCGTGATGCCGACGCGTGTCGCGTCACTGGAGCCGGACACCTGCTCGAAGCGCCACGTGGACGCGACCGTCGCCGTGATGAGACTCAGCTGGGCCATCGAGAAGTGGTCGCTCGGGCACTTCCGGTTGCCGACGCTGAACGGACGCATCGCGTACTTCGGCAGCTCCTTGGACCGTTCCGGAAGCCAGCGGTCGGGGTCGAAATCGAGGTGCCGCTCGTACGACAGCGGGTCTCGCTGGACCGCGTACGGACTGTAGACGATGTCCGCACCGGCCGGAATGCGATAGCCGCCCAGCTCGGTTTCGGTCACCGCCCGCCGCGTCAATATCCATACGGCCGGACGCAAACGCATCGCCTCGACGACGACATTGTTCGTGTGCGACAGCTTCCGGACGTCGCCGAATGCCACAGGCCGGCCGCCCGTGACGGATTCGACCTCCTCGCTGATCCGCCGCGCCTGTTCCGGATACGCGGTGAGGACTTGCAGCAGCCACATCACCGTGGACGCGATGGTTTCGCTGCCGGGGGTGAGTATCGCGACGACTTGGTCGTGGATCTCCTGTTCGTCGATGGGGTCGCCGTTGTCGTCCTTCGCTTCCAGCAATGCTGTCAGCAAATCGTCCGGCTTTTGACCAGATGTACGGCGTTCGACGATGATCTCGTCGACAAGTGCGTGCAAATCGGCCAATGCGCGATCGAATTTGCGGTAGGCCGGAAGCGGCAGCCGATAGAGCGGTCCCGCCGGGATGACCATGCGCCGGTACATGCCACGGAAGACGGTGGCGAGCGCGATGCTCAGCCGCTCGGCCCGCTCGTCCATGAACTGGCCGCGCAGCAGGCAGCGGGCCGCGATCCGGACGGCGACGCGGAACGACTCCGACGTGCAGTCGACGGCACGTCCTGCCTCCCAGCGAGCCGCGAACGCACGCGACTCCTCCTCCATGATCGGCCCGTACTCGGGGATGATGTCGAGCCGGAACGCGGGCTGGATCGTCCGCCGCTGGCGTCGGTGCTGCGGCCCGTTGGCGGTGGCGACCCCCTTCTTGCCGAGGAGCCCTTCGAGGGACTCCCACAGCGGGCCGCCTATCTCGTAGTCGGGGCTGAGCGCCAGCGCCCCGGTGAGTTCGGGGGTGGTGACCGCGTACACGGTCTTGGGGCCCAGCTTCAGCCGGACGACGTCGCCGTGGTCGCGGAGCTGGGCCAGGAAGCCGAGCGGGTCACGGACCAGTTTCCAGCCGTGGCCGAGACCGGGCACTCCGCCGCCCGCCAGGGGTGGGGTGGACAGCTCCAGCGTCCGGGGGACCTCAGGTCGCACAGACTCGACGGTCATTTCTCACCTGCCGCTTCATTGTTGACGTACGGGGGTGTGGAGCGGTCGTCCCAGCTGTCGACCATGTACCGGCCGGACTCGTGGTGGAACCAGTACACGGAACTGAACCAGTTCCGCATATTGCCCACGCACGCCTTCAGGGCGACGCTCGATTCCGTGCCCTGCACCGTCCCGTCCGCGAGAGTGTCCGCGAGCCGTAATACGTCTTTCTCGGCGACCGAGAATTCAATGATGCATTCCTCGACGCGTCGCCGGACTTCCGTGACGGCCTCTTCGAGAGTCAGCCCCTCATGGTGAATGAGACTGATTCCGAGATTGTGGACCTCATCGCCCGCTATTTCTTTGGGGAGCGAACACAGATCGTTGTACCAGGCGGCGAATTCCTGGCTGAGCAGAGCGGCCTTCCGATATGCCGGGTGATTCCGAACCGAGGTGGGGAGTTCGCATCCCGCACTGGGTTCGAGAAGGTCGGTCCAGATCCAGTGCGCGAACGTCAGCCGACGGAGTTCGAGGTACTCCGCGACCGTCGGAACCGTGCCGGACGTACGGTTGTGGAACTCCCGGTCGTACGCCTCGATCACCGCGTGGAAGTGGAGTGCGAACCGCTCGTTCCACTTCGCGCCGAGGAACGAGTACAGCCGCACCATGCTGTCCGCGAACCCCGCGACCAGGGGATCCTCGTGGTGCAGATGGTTCGTGGGTGAGTCGAGGGCCGCGTGCAATTGGAACCTGAGCGTCCGCCAGGCACCCGGCCGGCCGTGGATCACATCGCGGTCGTGGCGGTCGTCCCAGACGAAGAACCACGCGCTGTAGTCCGCTATCGCCTGCATGACCTCGTCGGGGGCGCCAATGTAGTAGCCCGCCATGAGGTCCGTGTAGCACAGGCCATCGGCATATTCCTCGACCTTGTTCGGCGGCATCAGCCGTTTTTCGAGGAGCCAGACCCGGGTGTTCTCCTGAAGCCTGGGCCAATACGGGTGGAGTTGACGGGGAAACTCGGCCTCGATCACCGGGAGAGAGAGCGCCGGTGGTACCGCGACCACTGTTGGTGTCGATGAAGTGCTCTGTGAGAAAGCATGCACGAACAAACCCCTCTCAGCCGCCTGTTGACGCCACGCCCCTCCCGCTGTGCCGGGCGTGCGCCGTTGCGTATCCCCGCACTTCCCATTCAGCACCACAACTGACCGTTCTGGGAACGGATTTGCTCCACTCACTACCCCATGGTGCCGAGAATCTCCCCTTGTATGACTGAATCTGGATCACTTGTTGAGCACATTGGATCGAACGTGCGACGCACATACGAACGGCGCCTGGTCAGGAGGTCCCTGCCCAGGCGCCACGCAGGCAGACCCATGGGGATGACTCACAAGAGATCGCGAGCACCAGCTGACATTTTCTGTCTCAGACGTTCACCACAACGTCTCAGGCGCTCGTCATGGCTGCTGAGACGCTCGTGTCAGGGCCGCACTCAGCCGTTCGCCACGATCGGGTAGCGAGGCTCGTTCTCGGCCATCTGCCGCAGCGCGTCCTTGCGTTCACGCTTGGAGAGCCGGTCGATGTACAGATACCCGTACAGGTGGTCCGTCTCGTGCTGGAGGCAGCGCGAGAAGTAGCCGGTGCCGCGCACCTTGATCGGATTGCCCTTCTCGTCCTGCCCGGTGACCTCCGCGTAGTCGGGGCGTGCGAGCGGGGCGTACGCGGTGGGTACGGAGAGGCAGCCTTCGTTGCTGTCGTCCAGACGGCGCTGCTCGGCGGGCAGTTCGACGAGGACGGGGTTGCAGACCACGCCGGTGTGCCGCTTGCCGTCGTCGTCCGGGCAGTCGTACACGAACACCTTCAGGTCGACGCCGATCTGGTTCGCGGCCAGGCCCACACCCTCGGCGGTGTGCTGGCTGGCGAACATGTCGGCGACCAGCTGCGCCAGCTCGTCGCCGAACTCGGTGACGTCCCTGCACTCCTTGTGCAGCACCGGGTTCCCCACGACGGTGATCGGCCGCGAGGTGCCGCGCTCGCGGTAGGCGGCCTCGCGCTCCTCGCAGTCCTCGGTGTCGAGGACGAAGCCCTCGTCGTCCACGGGGAGCACGCCCGCGTGCTGCTGATCGGTGTCCTGCTGCGCCATGACCGACGTACGCCTTCCTGGATCCCTGAAATCTGCGGGTACAGCCTACGGGGAACGGCAAGGTGACTTTCCGGCGATCCTCGGCGACCGCTCAGCAGACCTCTTCCAGATCCCGCCAGTCCCGGCTGTCCGGGCTGTCGGCGACCCAGCCATCGAGCAGCCCCCGCACCAGCGAGGCGGGCGCTGCAAGACCGCACTCGCGCTCGGGCACCCAGAGCTGCCCGTCGGTGCGGTGGCCCAGCGGCCCCGGATGGCCGGGCTCACTGTGGTCGTGCGGGTCGAGATGCTCACCGTCGCCCTCGTCGGAGGGCATGCGCGACTCGGAACACATACGGCACAGCAGCCGTACGGATGACGACCAGTCCTCGGCGGCGAAGCCGGCGTCGGCAGCGAGCTGCTCCAGGGCGTCCCGGTCGTCCTCGGTGGCCGCTTCGAGCAGCACCACCCAGGTGGGGACGGGCGACGGAGCCCACAGCTCGATCTCGTCGAACACCGGGTAGGCGTGCCCGGCGGCGGTCGTCCGCTCGCCGTGCGGCACCCCGTCGTGCAGGACGACCTCGCCCCAGCGCCGCCCGGAGGACGGCAGCGGAATGGACAGCACCTCGATGCGGGCGGGATCGAGCCGCCGCCCCCACACGACCTCGGCCTCGCCCTCGGGAGACAGCCGTACGGCCGCGCTGCCGAGGTCCATGCCCACAGGCTCCCCGGAGACGGCGGCGCCGCCGGGCACCCGCAGCCCGTACGCCTGCCAGGCACGGCGGGCCAGCGGCCAGTCCTGGAGGGCGGTCGCGGCAATGCCCACGTTCCACCAGTCAGGTGCGCCCGTCTCCCGGTCGAGCAGGGCCACGGCCCTGAGTCCGGCCGCCCGCGCCTGCTCCCAGTCGTGCCGGAACTTGTGCAGCAGCGCCAGGTTGAACCAGGACTCGGACAGCCACGGCTCCAGGTCCGCGGCGCGCGTCAGCAGCGCGCCCGCGTCCTCGTACCGTCCGTCGCCGATCAGCGTGAACGCACGGTCGGTGGCCTGCCGCCATGAGGCGGAGGGCCGGTGTCGTCCCTTGCCGAAGATCCTCACGATTCCCGCCTGCCAGTTCCTTGCGATTCCCGCCTGCCGGTCCCTCGAAAAGTTCCCTGAAGTGTCCCCGGAGGACAGCGCAGCTATGGGCCGGCCCATACCCCCGAACACCCTCTTCCTCGCATCCAACCACGTACCGTCGGACGGCCGCTCATTACCCATGGGTTACCCAGCCAGGGGCAGGCTAAGGCCGCCCGCCCGTCTCCCGCCACCGCCCTCAACCGACGGGCTCACGCGTGGCCCCCCGATTTTGCAGCAGGACCCTGGCCAGCGACTCCACGACCTCGGGCTGATAGTCGCGGGCGGTGCCCAGGCGCAGCTTCTCCAGTGCGGTGAGCGGGCCTGTGGGCCCTGCTTCCCTGGCCATCTCCTCGTATGCGTTCACGACCCGCACGATCCGTGCGGTGACCGGTTGCTCCCGGTACGGATCGGCCTGCCGTTCCACCACCACCGCCACCTCCGCGTCGACGCCCGTCTGCCGTACGACGGCGCCGCCGAGCAGGGCTATCCGGCGCTGTTCGTCCGCGGGGAGCACGGCGGTGGCCCCGGCCGGAACCGGGTCGAGAAGGCTGAGCTGTCCGATGTCGTGCATCAGCGCCGCGTACTCCAGCACGGTCAGGTCGGGTTCCGAAAGTCCCAGCTCGCGCCCGACGGCCCGGCTCAGCGCGGCCACGCGCCGGGCGTGCCCGGCCGGCGTGTACCCCGCGATCTCGGTCGCCCTGGCCAGCGAGGCGATGGTCTGCCGGTAGGTGACCCGGACGGCGGCGTACCGCCGGAAGGACAGTTGCGTGAGCAGCAGCGGCAGCGAGAACACGGGCAGCGCCCAGAGCCCGACCACCGCGACGGCCAGCGCCATCACGGCGCCCGTCGCACACACGGCGGATCCGATCCCCGGCATGGCCCGCAGCTCGTCCCGCAGCAGCGGCCCGAACGGCCACCGGGTCCGCGAATGCGCCATCGCCGCCGCGAGCACGGCATCGCACAGAGCGGTGAGCACCAGCAGCGCGACCAGCAACAGGGCGTACGCGGGACCGCCCAACTCCAGGAACTGCCCCCGGTTGTAGAGCGGTTGGAAGCACACGGCGGCGAATCCGACGGTGAGCACCCGCCGCGTGAGGTGGTCGGCGGTCGGCCCGTGCCCCCTGGCCACATGCGGCACACACCCCAGGAGAGCGGCCGCCGCGACCACCGCGACGACCTGGAGCACGCCGTGATGCGTCGGCTGCCCGGCATTTTCCCCGAGCAGGGCGTACGACAGCGCCCCCGCGGCCCCGAGCGGAGCGGACTCCCGCTCCTCGGCGCCGCTCCACCGGGTGAGCTCACCCACGGCGATGAGGATGCCGAAGGCGAGGGCTGTGGGGCGGTCTTCGACGCCGGTCCAGAGGGTGGAGGCAAGGGAGACTAGGGCGAGGAGGAGAGCGAGGGTACGGGCGAGGGCCAGGGCGAGTGGGAAACTCACGGGCCACTCCGGCCGATGTTTGCAGGGTGCCCATCCATCCGGCTGGAAACGGGTGGCGCGGCCGGCGGGTGAACACCGCCGCGAAGCGGCGTGGGGCTGTCCGCCGTAACGGCGGGATGCCACCCGTACCGGCCGAGCGCCCGCGTCAACGCCCCCACCATCCCCGGATCGAACTGCGCCCCCGCACACCGCTCAAGCTCCTCCAGCGCCGCCGGCACCGGCCGCGCCCGCCGATAGGACCGCGTGGACGTCATCGCGTCGAACGCGTCCGCGACGGCCACCACCCGGGCGAACTCCGGAATCTGCGCCCCGATCAGCCCGTACGGGTATCCGCTCCCGTCCAGCCGCTCATGGTGATGCAGGATCGCCGACCGGGCCTCCCCCAGGAACCCGATGCCCCGCACCATCTCGTGCCCGTACTCGGGATGCAGCTCGATCACCCGCCGCTCCTCGGGGGTCAGCGGCCCGTCCTTCCGCAACAACCGGGTGGGAACCCCGAGCTTCCCCACGTCGTGCAGGATCCCGGCGAACCGGAGGACCTCGACCCGCTCGTCGTCCATGCCGAGTTCCCGCGCGATCATCATCGACGCCTGCCCGACCCGCTCACTGTGCCCGCGCGTGTACCCGTCCTTGATGTCGACGGCCTGGACGAGCGCGCGAATGGTGGCCTGGTGGGCCGCCCGCTCCCGGTGGTACTGGGCGAACACCCAGCAGGAGACGTACATCGGCAACAGCACGAGCAGCGCGGCGACAGGCCCGTACGGACTGCGCCACAGCACCGCCATCATCAACCCCGCGAGCCCGTGCACGGCGACGGGCGCGAGCGAGCGCGGAAAGAGCCCGCGCCAGGCGCCGCGCACCGGTACCCGCTCGGCGAGCGCCAGAATGCCGCCGTCGAGGAGGGTGAGCACGAGGCAGAAGGTCAGTACCGCGGCCCCGGCGGGCAGGAGCGCATACGGGAAGTGGGGCGCGACCACGGCGTCCCGGCCGCCCAGCGCCCAGTGCACCCGGGAGGCCGCCCAGATCGCGACGGCGAGCTGCGCGGCCCGCCAGATCCGGCGCAGCCACCGCGGCCGCTGCTCGACCCGGGCGAACAGAGCCCCCGGCAGCGCGACGAGCGCGGCGGCCGGGGGCGGCAGCAGAAAGGCCCCGGCCAGCAGCACGGGGAGAAAGGTGCCCATCCCTTTGGGGGCCTCGCGGCCGGGCGCACCCGCGGTCTTCGGTCCACGCGGGAGGGTGATCCGCTCGCACCCGGCATAGAGCGCGGAGAGCAGCACGACGATCCACCAGGGAACCCGGAGGGCCGGCAGCGGGGCGAGGCAGGCCAGGGCAGCGAGAACGGCACAGGCCACGTACACACGGGCCCACGCCGGCACCGACCCCATCTCCTCGTCCCCTCCCCGACTCCAGAACTCCGGAGCCTAGGGCGGCGGGAAAGGCCGGGGGACACCAAACGGCCCAATCCGTGGGCTCAGAGCCCACGGATTAGCACGTTCGGGTGACGAGAACCCCTGCGGGAACTGCTCCGAGCCGGCGGCTCAGGACTCCTGGGGCGTGGCGGCCACATCATGCTCGGGCACGGTCTGCCCGGACCGGATCAGGTCGATGCGGCCCATGACCTTGGCGCGCAGATCGGTCGGCACATCGTCCTGACCGCAGCACCGCTTGACCAGCTTCTTCACGGCCTGCTCGAGCCCGTACTTCTCCAGGCACGGCGAGCACTCCTCGAAATGCACTTCGAACTTGGTGCAGTCCGCGTCCGGCATCTCGTGGTCGAGGAACTCGTAAAGATGGTCGAGTACCTCACTGCAGTCCGTCTCGTGCGGCTCTCCGCAGCTCATGAGCCCGAGCCTTTCGCTTCGTTCGACTCTCCGGCACCGGCCGGAACCAGCCCGCGGTCACGCGCGTAGTCCTCGAGCATGCCGCGCAGTTGACGACGGCCCCGGTGCAGCCGGGACATCACCGTGCCGATGGGTGTCCCCATGATGTCGGCGATCTCCTTGTACGCAAAGCCCTCTACGTCCGCGAGATAGACGGCGATCCGGAATTCCTCGGGGATCGCCTGCAAAGCCGACTTGACGTCCGAGTCGGGCAGGTGGTCGAGCGCCTGCGACTCGGCCGAACGCAGGCCCGTCGACATGTGCGACTCGGCGCGCGCCAGCTGCCAGTCCTCGATCTCCTCGGCCGCACTGCGCTGGGGCTCACGCTGCTTCTTGCGGTACGAGTTGATGAAGGTGTTGGTGAGGATGCGGTAGAGCCACGCCTTGAGGTTGGTGCCTTCGCGGAACTGGTGGAAGGACGCGTACGCCTTCGCGTATGTCTCCTGCACCAGGTCCTCGGCGTCGGCCGGATTGCGCGTCATGCGCAGCGCGGCCGAGTACATCTGGTCGAGGAATTCGAGCGCGTCCCGCTCGAAGCGCGCGCTGCGCTCCGTGGACGATTCCGTGGTCGCGTCGCTCGTGCCCTGGCCCTCGGGCTGGTCCGCCTGGCCATGTTCGGTCCCTGCGTCGGTCCCAGTGACCGGACCCACCTCCTCCAGCGACGTAGCGAGACCGAAACCGGTCCCACTGGAATCGGAGGATAGACGAACATCGACACCCGCCGCCGCCCGAATAGGCGCGGTCTTACCCGCGTGCAGCACCGTCCAGTCCAGGTCAGCGCTGCTGTTGCGGCTCGGGCAGATGGTCGAACCCATGCGGCGGACTTCCTCTCGTACGAACGGTCCAGCACACGCTCTGTGCTGTCTGTATTCGGTCAACAGAGGTCCGCCGCTCAACATTCCCGGGGGTTATCCGAGTGACGAGGTCCACTTCTCAACACTGTCAGTGATGACCTTCAGGGCCTCGTCCTGGTCGACCGGCGCCCGCTTCGGGACCGCGAAGCCATGATCGCCGTACGGCACCTCGACGAGCTCGTACGACCCCGCCGGGAACTCCTCGGGTTTCCCGAACGGGTCGTTCCCGCCCTGTACGACGAGGGTGGGCACCCCGGCGCCGAGCAGCTCGTCGGCGCGCGACTTCTCGGGCCGGCCCGGCGGGTGCAAGGGGAAACTGAGCGCCAGTACGGCAGCGGCCCCCAGCTCCACCGCCGTACGACAGGCCACCCGAGCTCCGGCGCTGCGCCCGCCCGCGATCACCGGAAGTCCGGGCCCGGCCAGCGTGGGCCAAACCCCCCGCCACCCCACGTCGAGCGTCTTCGGCGCGGGCGCCACTTTCTTACCTGCCACCCGCCAGGGCTGCTCGACGAGCGCGACGCTCACCCCGTGCGCGGGCAGCACCGCCGCCAGCGCCTGAAGATCCCGCGCCTCGATCCCGCCACCCGCCCCATGACCGACGGCAAGAACAAGCCGCGCGTCCGGCGCCTGGTGCCAGGTGACGCGGGCGGTACCGGCGTCGGTTTCCACGACCTCAGTCACATCAGAGCTCACGTCAGAAGAGTGTGCCCTCTTCCGGCCCCTCCAGCTCCTTCAACAGCTCCGGCCCGTTGTTCCGCACATTGCTGACCGCCGTGGAGACGGGATAGGCCCGCATCAACCCAGCTGGAGGCGGAACGAGCAGCGACCGCAGGTCCTCGATATCCGTCCGTGAGGGATCCAGCCACGCGTCCCAGCGATCCGGCGTGAGCATCAGGGGCATACGGGGATGGATGTCGGCCAGCGCGTGCGGCCCGTCGCCAGGAGCGACCGCGAGCGGCGTGGTCTCCGCCTCGGTAGTGATGACGGAACACGTCACCCACCAGGCCAGCGGATGCTCGTCGGGCAGCGTCTTGTCCCGCCAGAACTCGTACAGCCCGGCCATCGCGAAGACCGACCCGTCGGCCGGCGTCACAAAATACGGCTGCTTACGAGCCCGCTTCTTCTTGCCCTCGACCTCGAGATCCCGCTCACCGGCGCCGGTGACCCACTCGTAGTAGCCGTCGGCGGGGATGATGCAACGCCGGGCGGCGAAGGCCCGCCGATACGAGGGCTTCTCGTGCACGGTCTCGGCGCGCGCGTTGATCATCCGTGCGCCGCCCTCGGGCGTCTTGGCCCAGGACGGAACGAGCCCCCACTTGAGTGTGCGCAGCTGGCGAACCGGTTCCGGGGTACCGGCGTCCTTAACGGGACGGTCGAGAACCGCGTAGACCTCTTTGGTCGGGGCCACGTTGAAATCGGGGGCCAGAACCTCCTCCGGTTCCCACTGCTCGATCTCAAAGATTCCTGCGAGATCCTCGGGGCTACGACTCGCTGCATACCGTCCGCACATACGTGCCACACTGCCAGATTCCACGACCTCAGAGGGAGCCACCGCCGACAATGGACAGCACCGCAGCCACCTCGCTGTCAGGCCTCTGGGACGAGATCTTCGGGAGCCAGCCGGACCCCGATCTGTGGGTGGTGATCGCCACTCTCGTCGCGGCCCTCGCCGTGACCGTCCCGCACGGCGTCTGGCGGCTCTCCCGCAACGCCATCACCATCGCGCACGAGGGCGGCCACGGTCTGGTCGCCCTGCTGACCGGCCGCAGCCTGAGCGGCATACGGCTGCACTCCGACACCAGCGGCCTCACCGTCAGCCGCGGCAAGCCCACCGGGCTCGGCATGATCCTCACCGCCGCCTCGGGCTACACCGCTCCCCCGCTGCTCGGCCTGGGCGGCGCCGCACTGCTGGGCGCGGGCCACATCACCGCCCTGCTGTGGCTGGCCACAGCACTCCTGGTGGCGATGCTGGTGATGATCCGCAATGCGTACGGCGCGCTCACGGTGCTACTCACCGGCGGCACCTTCGTGGTGGTGTCCTGGCTCGCCGGCCCCCAGGTCCAGGCGGCGTTCGCGTACGCGGTGGTGTGGTTCCTGCTGGTCGGAGGCGTCCGCCCGGCCTTCGAACTGCAGGCCAAGCGGAGTCGCGGCGGCGCGGGCGACTCGGACGCGGACCAGCTGTCCCGCCTCACGCACGTACCGGCGGGCCTGTGGCTGTTCCTGTTCCACGCGGTGTCGCTGTGCTCCTTGATAGGCGGGGGCCGCTGGCTCCTGGAGGTGTGACGCCCGGGAACTCGGCGGCGCGGGGCCGTTCCCCGGCCAAACCCAGCGCAGCGAACCCCCACTAAAGTGGGGCGCATGACCGTTAACCCCGCCCACACCGCCCTCTGGCCCGCCCCGCACGCAAGCGGAGCCGTCGACGCGACGGTCCACGTGCCGGGGTCCAAGTCGGTCACCAACCGCGCCCTCGTCCTCGCCGCGCTCGCCTCCGAGCCCGGCTGGCTGCGCCGCCCGCTCCGCTCCCGCGACACCCTGCTGATGGCGGGCGCGCTGCGCGCGATGGGCGTGGGCATCGAGGAGACGGTGTCGTCCAGCTCGACGGTCGCCGCAGGTCCGGACGGATCGGGCGAGGCATGGCGGGTCATCCCTTCGGGTCTGCACGGCCCGGCCACGGTCGACGTCGGCAACGCCGGCACGGTGATGCGCTTCCTGCCCCCGGTCGCCGCGCTCGCCGACGGTCCCATCCGCTTCGACGGCGACCCGCGTTCGTACGAGCGCCCGCTGAACGGCGTGATCGACGCGCTGCGCCTGCTCGGCGCCCGCATCGACGACGACGCCCGCGGCGCACTTCCTCTCACTGTGCACGGCGGCGGCGCCCTGGACGGCGGCCCGGTGGAGATCGACGCATCCTCGTCCTCGCAGTTCGTCAGTGCCCTTCTCCTCTCAGGCCCGCGCTTCAACCAGGGCGTGGAGGTCCGCCACACCGGCTCCTCCCTCCCCTCCCTCCCCCACATCCGTATGACGGTCGACATGCTGCGAGCGGTCGGCGCCCAGGTGGACACCCCGGAGTCGGGCGGCGAACCGAACGTCTGGCGGGTCACGCCGGGCGCCCTGCTCGGCCGGGACCTCACCGTCGAGCCTGACCTGTCCAACGCGCAGCCGTTCCTGGCGGCGGCCCTGGTGACCGGCGGCAAGGTCGTCGTCCCCGACTGGCCCTCGCACACCACCCAGCCCGGCGACAGGCTGCGGGAGATCTTCACCGAAATGGGCGGTTCCTGCGAACTGACCGAGGCGGGCCTGGAGTTCACCGGCTCGGGCACCATCCACGGCATCGACGTGGACCTGAGCGAGGTCGGCGAGCTGACCCCGGGCATCGCGGCGGTGGCGGCGCTCGCCGACTCCCCCTCGACCCTGCGCGGAGTGGCCCACCTCCGCCTCCACGAGACAGACCGCCTGGCCGCGCTCACCAAGGAGATCAACGAACTCGGCGGCGACGTCACCGAGACCGCCGACGGCCTGCACATCCGCCCGCGCCGACTGCACGGCGGCATCTTCCACACCTACGACGACCACCGCATGGCGACCGCGGGCGCGATCATCGGCCTGGCGGTGGAGGGCGTACAGATCGAGAACGTGGCGACGACGGCGAAGACCCTCCCGGACTTCCCCGATCTGTGGACCGGAATGCTCGGGAACTGACGGGCGGATCACGATCATGCGCCGCTACGGCAAGAACCCCGACGAGGACGACATCCCCACCCGCCCGAACCGCAAGGGCAACCGTCCCCGTACGAACATCCGCCCCAAGCACGAGGACGCCTCGGAGGGCATGGTCCTCACCGTCGACCGAGGACGGCTCACCTGTCTCGTCGACGACCGCGTCGTGATGGCCGTGAAGGCCCGCGAACTGGGCCGCAAGGCAGCGGTGGTCGGTGACCGCGTCGCCATCATCGGTGACCTGTCCGGCGCCAAGGACACCCTGGCCCGCATCGTCCGCATCGAGCCGCGCACCTCGGTCCTGCGCCGCACGGCCGACGACGACGACCCCTACGAGCGCGTGGTCGTCGCCAACGCCGACCAACTCGCCATCGTCACGGCCCTCGCCGACCCCGAGCCCCGCCCGCGCCTGATCGACCGCTGCCTGGTGGCGGCGTACGACGGCGGCCTGACACCCCTCCTCGTCCTGACGAAGTCGGACCTGGCTCCGCCGGACAAACTCCTGGAGCTCTACGGCGACTTGGACATCCCGTACGTCGTGACGACCCGAGAGGAGTTCGAGGACGGCGAGGCCGTAGACCGCGTACGCGAGCAACTCAACAACAAAATCACGGCGTTCATCGGCCACTCGGGCGTAGGCAAGACAACTCTGGTCAACGCGCTGGTCTCACGGGACCGCCGCCGCATCACCGGCCACGTCAACGCCGTCACCGGCCGCGGCCGGCACACCACGACCTCGGCACGAGCGATCCCTCTGCCCGAAGCCGCGGGCTGGGTCATCGACACCCCGGGCCTCCGCTCCTTCGGCCTGCACCACGTGGACCCCTCCCGCGTCATCAAGGCCTTCCCCGACCTCGAACCGGGCACCGAGGGCTGCCCGCGCGCGTGCAGCCACGACGAGCCGGACTGCGCACTGGACCAGTGGGTGGCCGACGGCCACGCGGACCCGGCCCGGCTCTACTCGCTGCGCCGACTGCTGGCGACGAGGGAACGGCACGACGGCGACTGACACCGCTTGTTCCCCCTACGACCTCCGCGTTGTTTGCGCCCGTACCACGTCGGTAAATGCATAATCGCACCGAGTGCACCCCGGAAAGCCGCTGACCTGAACCACACACACCAGACCAAGCAGTCGACGTTCGGACGTGGGAGGACAAGCCATGGCATGGCTGCTGGTCGTTGTGGCAGGGCTGCTGGAAACCGGCTTCGCAGTCTGCCTGAAGCTCTCGCACGGCTTCACCAGACTCTGGCCCACGGTCGCGTTCTGCATCTTCGCGCTGGGCAGCTTCGGCCTGCTGACCCTCTCCCTGAAGAAGCTGGACGTCGGCCCCGCGTACGCGGTGTGGACCGGCATCGGCGCGGCGGGCACCGCCATCTACGGCATGATCTTCCTGGGCGACCTGGTATCGACCCTGAAGCTCGTATCGATCAGCTTCGTGATCGTCGGAGTAATCGGCCTACAGCTGTCAGGCTCGGCCCACTGACCCTCCTCCCCACCCTTTCTCCCCGCTCTAGACGCTGAGCCGATGAACGGGTGGCAGCGCAGCCCTCACCAGATCGGTCAGCCCTCCCTCACCGGGAGGCGCCGCCACACAGGACAGCGACAGACGCACGACCAGTTCGCAGGAGCGGGCGAGTTCGGCGGTGTCCGCCCTCGATGCGGCGAGCGAGGCGACGGCCCGGTCACGAACCAGCGCCACGAAGTCGGCGGGCGAGGGCAACGGCCCGTCCGCCCGCCGCTGCGCGGGCACGGCGGACGACGAGGGCACCGCCGAGAGCGTCGGCGAAGGCAGCCGCTCACTCCAGCACCCGGTCAGCAAAGCCCGTACGAGCACATTGCTCCGCGCCGCCGACGCGGTCCACTCAGCAGTCGCGACCAGCCGCTCCCGCGCGTCCACATGAGCGGTCAACGCCCGCTCGACCCCCGCAAGATAGGCATCCGCCTCCCGCCGTACGAGGGCACGCGCAAGCCCCTCCTTGCTCCCGAACTCGTTGTACAGCGTCTGTCGCGACACCCCGGCGACGGCGGCCACATCGACCATCCGCACCGCGGACCACGCATGACGCGCGAGCGCCGTAAAAGCGGCGTCCAAAAGGGATTCCCGAGCTGCAGGCATCATCGCCTCCCAGGGGCGATCGGCTCCGCAGCTCAGATTTGACGCGCACAGGTTCACTGTCAAGGGTTCGCGACAACCCAGAGGCGCACGCCCCCACCGCACGCCCCCACACACACGACGGCGAAGCCGAGCCGCACCAGACGATCCAAGGCCGCCGGAGACAAGCCCCGACCCACCCGCACCCGCACCCGCCACCCCACCCAAGGGGCCGCGCCGGAACCTCCGCCCGCAGCGGCTGGCGCGTCAACACCGCTCCCTTAAATAAGCAACCGATTCCGCGCCAGACCGAGGACGGAGGCTCCGGCGCGGCACCGACCCAGCCATGGCGGGAAGGCGAAACGCCCCCGACCCACCCCCGGCGGAAAAAGAGGAAGCGCCCCGGCCTCACCCCCAGCGGAAAGACGAACGAACAAACACGCACACCGCCAACCGAGCGCCGACCCCACGCCACCCCGCATCGCCCCCACGAAGATCTCCCGGGCCGTATAGCCCTCCCCAGGAGCAGGCAGATACGGTTCGCTCATGCCCGACTATCACGATGACCTGCGTCTCGCCCACGTCCTGGCGGACGCCGCCGACGCCGCGACGATGGCCCGGTTCAAGGCGCTCGACCTGAAGGTCGAGACCAAGCCGGACATGACCCCGGTGAGCGAGGCCGACAAGTCCGCCGAGGAACTCATCCGCGGCCAGCTCCAGCGGGCAAGGCCGCGAGACGCGATCCTCGGCGAGGAGTACGGCATCGAGGGCACGGGCCCCCGCCGCTGGGTGATCGACCCGATCGACGGCACCAAGAACTACGTACGCGGCGTCCCCGTCTGGGCCACCCTCATCTCCCTGATGGCGGCAGCCGAAGGCGGCTACCAGCCGGTCGTCGGCGTGGTCTCCGCCCCCGCGCTGGGCCGCCGCTGGTGGGCAGCGAAGGGCCACGGCGCGTACACGGGCCGCAGCCTCACCTCGGCCTCCCCGCTCCGGGTCTCCCGGGTCTCCCACATGGCGGACGCCTCCTTCGCGTACTCGTCCCTCAGCGGCTGGGAGAACCAGGGCCGCCTCGACGGCTTCCTCGACCTCACGAAGGTCGTCTGGCGCACCCGCGGCTACGGCGACTTCTGGCCGTACATGATGGTCGCCGAGGGCTCGGTCGACATCTGCGCCGAACCCGAGCTGTCGCTCTGGGACATGGCGGCGACCGCGATCATCGTAACCGAGGCGGGCGGCTCCTTCACCGGCCTCGACGGCCGCCCCGGCCCGCACAGCGGCAACGCGGCGGCATCGAACGGCATCCTCCACGACGAACTCCTGGGATACCTGAACCAGCGGTACTGAACCGAGGTTCCTGCGCAACCCCCCGGGCGCCCCGAACTCGCCGCACGCGCCCCCTTGTTGACCCTCCTTTTACCTGCGACTCTGAGAGTCCCCCCACTTGTGAACATGTGAATCACTTCTCATGACGGCTCGCCACGGAACTTGACGCCCCAGCCAGTGAATCGGCACCCGCCGAAGAACTGGCGCAGCCAAACAACCGGCACCCCGACAGGACAAGCGATCCACCAAGGAGGTGGCTCCAGCCCATGCTCGTCCGCGACGCCATGAGCACGGTGGTCCTCACCATCGGCCCGGCACACACCCTCCGCCAGGCGGCCCGCCTGATGTCCGCGCGCCGCATCGGCGCGGCCGTAGTCCTCGACGAGGACTCCAGCGGACTAGGAATCCTCACCGAGCGCGACATCCTCAACTCGGTGGCCCTCGGCCAGAACCCCGACACCGAGACCGCAGGCAGCCACACCACCACCGACGTCGTCTTCGCCGCCCCCGCCTGGACCCTGGAGGAAGCCGCGACAGCCATGTCGCACGGCGGCTTCCGGCACCTGATCGTGCTCGACGGAACGGGCCCCGTAGGCATTGTCTCGGTCCGCGACATCATCCGCTGCTGGGCCCCGACCCGCCGACGAGCCCCCGCACAGGTCTGAGCCTCCCGCACAGGCCTGAGCCTCCTGCACAGGTCTGAGCCCGCCGCCCAGGTCTGAGCCCCCCGCCCGCGCAAACGGGCCGGACCCCCTGAAACCAGGAGGCCCGGCCCACCCCAAACAGAACCACTTACCGCCTGTCAGCCCCGCAGCCCCTGAACCGCAACCTCCAGCCGCTTCCCGAAGTCCCCGTCCGCCCGCCGGAAGTTGTCGATCGCCCGCTCGGCGATGTCGTCCCGGGAGACCTTGGCGATGAACCCCGCCAGGTTCTCGATCAGCCGGACCTTCTCGTCCTCGGAGAACAGCCGGTACAGATTTCCCGCCTGCACGAAGTCGTCGTCCTCGGCGTGAAGGGGAGCCTCGTGGTTGCCGGTTCCGCCGGAGACCGGGGTCGACACCCACAGCGGACGGCCGGTCTGGACGGGCCCGCCGAAGGAGTTGGGCTCATAGTTCTTCGTACCCTTGTGGCGGCCGTCGTACAGCAAGCCGTCACGCGAGTTGGTGCGCGCCTCGGTGGCGTGCGGCCGGTTCACCGGCAGGTGGTCGGCGTTGACGCCGACCCGATAGCGGTGGGCGTCGCCGTAAGCGAACAACCGTCCCTGAAGCATCTTGTCGGGCGAGGGCCCGATGCCCGGCACGAAGTGCGCCGGAGAGAAGATGCTCTGCTCGACCTCGGCGAAGATGTTCTCCGGGTTGCGGTTCAGCTCGAGCCTGCCGATCTCGACGGGCGGATAGTCCTCGTGCGGCCACACCTTGGTGAGGTCGAACGGATTGAAGCGGTAGTGCGCAGCCTCGGCCGCCGGCATGATCTGCACCTGCACGGTCCAGGACGGAAAGTCACCGCGCTCGATGGCCTCACGCAGATCGCGCTGGTGCGAATCAGGATCGACACCGGAGAGACGGACAGCCTCCTCGGTGGTCAGGTTCCTGATCCCTTGATCGGTCTTGAAGTGGTACTTGACCCAGAAGACTTCACCGGCCTCGTTGTTCCACTGGTACGTGTGGGACCCGTAGCCGTTCATGTGGCGCAGCGTCGCCGGGATACCACGGTCACCGAAGAGCCAGGTCACCTGATGCGTCGACTCGGGCGAAAGCCCCCAGAAGTCCCAGACGTTGTCTGCTTCCTGCGATCCGGTGTAGGGGTCGCGCTTCTGCGTGTGGATGAAGTCGGGGAACTTGATGGCGTCCTTGATGAAGAAGACCGGGGTGTTGTTGCCGACGAGGTCGTAGTTGCCCTCCTCGGTGTAGAACTTCAGCGCGAAGCCGCGGGGGTCACGGACAGCGTCCGCGGAACCGAGGTTGCCGGCCACGGTCGAGAACCGCAGGAAGGTCTCGGTCTGCTTGCCGACCTCGGAGAGGAACTTGGCGCGGGTCCACCGCGAGACATCACGGGTGAGCGTGAAGGTGCCGTACGCGCCGGCGCCACGCGCGTGGACGATCCGCTCCGGGATCCGCTCACGGTTGAAGTGCGCGAGCTTCTCCAGCAGCGCCTGATCCTGGACGAGGACGGGCCCGCCGACGCCCGCCGTCTCGCTGTTCTGATTGTCGGCCACCGGCGCACCGGCCTCCGTCGTAAGCGGTCCCTGCGTCACGTGCGCCTCCTGCGTCATTGGTGCAAGTCCTGTACCTCGGCCAACAGCAAAGCCAAATCAGACCCTACATTAGACAATGTCTAAATCAAGTAAAACTCCAAAGTCACACCTGATCGGGATCTGTTCCTCTTACTGTTAGGCTGGTTCGTATGAGCGACCTGTTGGAACGACTGCGCGGACGCGGATGGCGGATGACCTCGCAACGGCGCGTTGTGGCTGAGGTCCTCGACGGCGATCACGTCCACCTGACGGCCGACGAGGTACACGCACGCGCCGTCGCCAAGCTGCCCGAGATCTCCCGGGCAACCGTCTACAACACGCTGGGCGAGCTGGTCTCACTCGGCGAGGTACTGGAAGTGGCGACGGACAAGCGCGCCAAGCGGTACGACCCGAACGCGCACCGTCCGCACCACCACCTGGTCTGCGCGCAGTGCGGCGCGATCCGGGACGTCCACCCGGACGGCAACCCGCTCAGCGATCTCCCCGACTCGGAGCGCTTCGGCTTCACGGTCTCGGACGTCGAGGTGACCTACCGCGGCCTGTGCCCGAACTGCGCGACGGCCTGACGTAGCGAACCGCAGACACACCAGGCACGGACCACCGAACACGCCGAAGGCCCGGAACCATTGGTTCCGGGCCTTCGGTCTTCAGTAGCGGGGACAGGATTTGAACCTGCGACCTCTGGGTTATGAGCCCAGCGAGCTACCGAGCTGCTCCACCCCGCGCCGTTGATCTGAACAGTACGTCACCCCTGCGGACCAGCGCAAATCTCTTTCAGCCCGGCCGGCGCCATCCAGCCCGTCCGGCGTTTGAGGACGAGCGCGTTCACCGCGAAGCGGGAGTCTGGGGGCAGCAGCCCCCCGGAACCAGGGACGGGCGTGGGTGGTGGGGGCGAAGAAAACCCCCGCCCCCACCACCCACGCCGAGCACCGCCCCAGCCCAGTGCAACGCCACGCAGAGCCGCCCCAGCCCAGTGCAACGCCA